>CAWENY010000024.1:0-115571 GCA_963810475.1 uncultured beta proteobacterium
AGATACGCGGCCCTGACGTAGCGTGCGAGTTCCTTGCATTGCGCCGCGTCGAGACCCGTAACGTAGCTGCCTGTCTTTCCTTGTCCCGTCAGGAACGTTGACCAGTAATCCGCGAATGACGCGTATTCGAATGCGGCGCTGAGCTGTCTCTCCACAGGGTTCGCCACCCCTTCAAGGTTGAAAAGCCTGGCAAGCCCGCCCGGCCACCCGAGCGGCTTCGACACCATTTCATCGCGCATTTCCGCCCCGCGTGGATCCAGCACCGCGGCGGCATCCCAAACCAGGCTGAACGGCGTCCAACCGCAGCGGAAGTCGTTGACGACTACGGCGACAGTGCCACCTTTGCGTGTCACGCGACGCATCTCGTGCAGACCGCGGCTGGGGTCGGGCAACACATCAAGGGCGAGCATCGACAATGTTCGGTCGAACGCGCGGTGCTGGTAGGGAAGATCAAGAGCGTCGCCAACCTCGAAAGTAACCCTTTCATTCGCGGTCGTACGTCGCGCGAATTCGATATACGGCGTCGACAGATCGATGCCAGTTGCGGAGGCACTCGCGGCGGCGATTTCGCGTGTCAGATGGCCTGTACCGCAGCCCACGTCGAGAACTCGCTCATTCGCGGACACGCCCGCGAACAGCGCGAACGACGCAGCAAGACGACGGCTTCCTCGACCAACGTACGCTTCATAACCTTCGGGGTCCGTTGCGATGAACGTCGCCATGTTGACTCCCAGGGGCGATGCGCGGCTCAGTTTCGACATTGTGTGTGGTCTGCGCGCTGGGCGCCAGAAGGCGCAACAACCTGTCAACGGGCAACTCGGAACGTGTGCTCCTGGCCGAAAAGCGACCTTCCGCCGATGGGCGGCTTACGACCCAAAGCGGACAGTCAGCGCAGATGCCTAAATTCGTCGCCAAGCCAGCAGCCGTTACGACATGCTTCTGTTAGTTCCCTCCGATCCGCTGATACCGCAGGGAAATCTTGGGTATCCAGGCTCACCTAACAATTTCACTGCTGGCGTACTCCTATCGCTGACGCTGGTGTGGCTATAGCTATGAGCCCGTCGACCAATAGGGACTACTGGCGCGAGGCTCGGTGAAGAACTCGATGGCGGCGTCGAGGTTGTCGACCACGATGCCGACGTTGTCGATGCGCCTGACCGTCATCCGTTTGGTCGGCGCGTTATGTCGAGCGGCGTGGTGCGATCACCGTTCCAAATCTTATTTGCCTCGTCGCCACACGATTTCGAGTACGCCTGCTGGTGCTTTGGGATTCGTGAAGCGCATTTCATCCGCCGTGATCGACGTAACGATTCGGCTCTGATCGGTCCCGACCATATTAGGAAACGTCGATCCTTCAACTTTGGGGACGATGGTTTTTGTCCCTTCATCAACCGTGTAGGTGCCGTAGTAGGCGATTGAGCCAGCGACGATTGCCTTGGCTTCTTCCACAGTCGCCTTATCCCGGTTGTTGGTTGCCAGCTTGGGAAGATTATTCGCGACATTCACGAACGCAAAATAACCGTCCGGGGCATAAATCACTACACCTTGGCCTGGGCGATCCGTTTTCTTGCCATCCGGCGCGGTAACAGTGGTTGAAACGTGAATCCAGGAGCCGACTATTTGTTCCTTGAGTGAGCTTTGCTGAGCAAAGGCGCTCGTAACAAAAGGCGCCAGAAACAACAAGGCAGCGGTCGAGCGTTTCATTCAAACCTCCTAAAGGGGGAACGAAAACCACGCCACACTTAACCCAGCGCCTGTTGATTGTACGCTTGGGAGGGATTCCAAACCGATCGGCTGGAGCAGCCGAGCGCTGCCTACGGCGCGCGGTCGGCGTGTTCCAGTCGGATCATGCCGCCGGGTCGGCCGGGAGGACTTCTTCTTGTTGCTGCCGCCGATTTCGGCGAGAGGTAGCAGTCCTGGTCGGCGGTCTGCATGTCCGCTTTTGGCCGTAAAGCGACCTTCCGCCAATGGGCGGCTTACCCTCAGCAGTCCTTCAAGCGTAGACTTTGCTGCGCGCTCGTTGGGAAGGAGGCACTGTGAGCCAAGCGCAACGCAGCAGGTGTGTAATCGCTACCGTTAAGGCTCTGGGCATCACGACCCGTCTTCTATCCCGGCGCGTGCACTAGGTGATCAGGTGAAGCGGCGATCGTCTTTCTCGCGGCGATCCCGCTCGCGTCTTTCGCCCAACAGCGAAGCAAGCCAGCAAAGATCGGCTTCCTCTATTTCGGCTCGCAGAAGTCTGCCATGGACAGCCGCCGTTATCCGGCCTTCATCAAAGGCATGTCCGAGCTCGGTTACGTCGAAGGGAAGAATCTGATTGTCGAAGCGCGGTTTGCCGACGGAGTATCCAACCGGCTCCCCGCGCTTGCATCGGAGCTCGTTCGCGCCAGCGTGGATGTCCTTGTCGCGGGGGGCAATGCGGCGATTAATGCTGCGCATCAAGCGACGAAGACCATCCCAATCGTTATCGCGCAATCGCCGGATCCGGTCGCTCAGGGATGGGCGGCAAGCTTAGCCCGCCCCGGCGGAAATATCACAGGGCTCATTAGCGTCGCTTCCGAAATCGAACTCAAGATGGTGGAGTTCATGCATTCGGCGGTACCCGGGCTTGCGCGGCTCGCCGTTCTGTCCAATCCAACGAATCGCACCCATTCAGGAAGGGTGGCGATCATCCGGGATGCCGTAAAAGCATTCGGCGCTGCGGTCGTGCCGGTCACAGCGCAGACGCCAGACGAATTCGAGCGCGCATTCCAGCTGATGGCGCGTGAGCGTGCCGAAGCGCTGATTGTCCTGGGCGATACCTATTTCCTGTCGCAAGCCCGCCAGATCGCCGGGCTCGCGCTGAAGAACCGCTTACCTTCGGCACACACCATCGGCGACTACGCTGAAGTGGGCGGCCTGATGGCGTACGGTCCGGACATCCCGGACAACTTCCGCCGCGCCTCGGGTTACGTCGACAAGATCCTCAAAGGCGCAAAACCCGGGGAATTGCCGATCGAGCGGCCGCGGCGCTTCGAGCTCACTCTCAACATGAAAACCGCCCGCGCGCTCGGGCTGTCGATCCCGAAGACGCTGCATTTCCAGGCTGAGCGAGTGATCGAATAAGGTCCCGGGATTTCGCCTCGGCATCGTTGCCATTCGTTCTTGCCGCTCTTCCTGTAAGGCGCGACGAACTTGGGCGCCATCAGCCTCACCGTATGCCCGTGCCGCTCGAAGCGCCGGCCCCATTCGTGCGCCGGCATACCCTTCGACTCGGTTCCAAACTATCCGAACGATTCGGATGAACTGGCCAACCGGGTAGCGATCCTTGCAGCGGTCGAGGGATGGTGCCCAACGTTTGCCAAAGCTGCGTACCGGATTTGGTTCATAGAGAACAAGGATCCGGGAAGGCCCGAACATCTCTCCAACCTTCTTGAGCGCCTGGGCAAGAACACGAGCGAAGTTATATCGAACGCGAACAGTCAAGAAATACGCGATCGGTACGCCCGCGAGACCGAGGTCGCTCGCGCACTCGGCATCTTCGGCTCACCGACATTCGTGTACGGGTCCGAACTATTCTGGGGTGATGACCGCCTTGAGGATGCGATCGACTGGTGCAAGGCGCACTGAGCATCGACGGGCGCCGAGCGCTGCGACATTGCTATCCGGCGGACGCCGGGTGCGTTAGGGAACGCTGCCTTTCACGACCCAAGCGGTGGCTGCGTACGACCGCGGCCCGTCGCCTTCGCCGTCCAGATAGGCCTGTCTCACCATGTCGCAGAGCGTTGCTCGCGCATCAGCCTCCAGGTTTGCGACGAACTCGGCGATCGGTCCTTCTTTGCCTTCGACGGGCGCCCAGAAGTCGGCAAACGACGCGAACTCCATGCGGATCGTTAGCGAATCCTGCACGACGTTCGCCAAGCCCGCGGCATGCCAAGCGCTGGTCAGTTCGCCGGGGCGGCTCAAGGGCCGCGTGTAGGCCGCGGCTCGCGCTCGACGCCCACGTTCGCCTAGTACGGCGGCAGTATCGTAGACCATGCGTAGCGCAACGAACCCGCCGCGCGTATCCCAAGTGGCTGCGGCCACCGTCCCACCCGGACGCGTCACGCGGCGCATCTCGCGCACCGCAATATCGGTTCGCGGGACGAATTGCAAGGCGAGCATGGAAACGGCATGGTCGAATACACCGTCTGCGAACGGCAGCGCGCAGGCGTCGCCGACTTGGAAGTCCACTCTACAGTCCGCGTTGCGGAGGCTCGCGTAATGCACATACCCAGGAGATATATCGAGGCAGCGCACGCTGATAATCTCGCGATCCTCTGCCAGCGACAGGGCGAGGCTGCCGGTGCCGCAACCGACGTCGAGCACCCTTACCGCTCCGTGCGTTCCGGCAAACCGGATCAACGGCGGCGCCAGGCGCCGGCTCCAGCGACCCATCTGCAGGTCGTAGCCGTGGCCATCGGTGGATGCGAACGTCGAACCGCCGTCCATGCGGCAGCTACTGTGGCCTCAAGCCGAGCGTGTTGACGAGCGCCGCGTTCATGGCGATCTCCTTCTCGACGAGCGCATGGAATTCGGCACGGGTGAGGTCCATCGGGTCCACTCCGAGATTTGCCAATCTTGCCTTGACAGCGGGCTCCTGTAGGGCCCTGGCCGTTTCGCGGTGAAGCTTGTCGACGATCTCGCGCGGTGTCCTAGCCGGCAGGAAGAGCCCAAACCACATCGGATATTCGGCATCCTCGAAGCCAGCTTCCCTGAGGGTCGGCACGTCCGGCAGCGCGGACGAGCGCGTAGCGCCGTTGACCGCCAGCGCCGCAATCGTGCCGTCCTGGATCGGCCGCAGAACTGCGCCGAGCGCCACGAACGCGAAATCGATCCGTCCCGCCAGCACCTCCGTAATCAGCTCCGCACCGCCCTTGAACGGGACATGGACGGCCGCCACGCCGGCGCTGAGGCGAAAGCGTTCCGCGCTCAGGTGCGACGCTGAGCCGACGCCGGGCGAGGCGAAATTGAATGCGCCCGGTTTGGCGCTGGCTGCGGCAACGAGATCGCGGAGGTGTCCTAATGCCCCGGCCGGACCGCACTACCAGGACGAACGGCGTCACGCCGAGTGGGGCGACGGCAGCGAAATCCCGCGCCGGGTCATACCCGAGGTTCGGATGTAGCGACGGCGCGATGGCGTGCGCCGCCGAGTTGACGAGGAGGGTGTAGCCGTCGGGGCCCGCCTTCGCAACGGCGCCGGCGCCCACGGTCTGCCCCGCGCCTGGGCCGGTTCTCCACGACGATGGTCTGCCCGAGCTGCTTGCCGAGCTGTGCGAAGACCACACGGGGCACGATATCGATGACGCTGCCCGCGGCGATGGGCACGATCGCCTTCATTGGCTTAGTCGGCCAAGTGTCTGCACCGACATCCATGGCCGAAAGCCCCAGGGACAGGGCGATCGGCAACAACAAGCAACTGCGCTTCATGACATCCTCCTCGCAAGTTGGGCGACTCTACCGAGGCACACTTCGACGCGAACAGCGTAGGCTCGGCGGTTCAGCGAGGTCCAATACATATATTCTCTGGCGATCAATGCCGCGGCGGCATAAGGAGCATCATGGATTTACGGCACGCGCGAACGTTCGTCACCGTGGCCGACCTGGGCACCGTATCCAAGGCGGCGGAACGCTTGCACATCGCCCAGCCTGCGTTATCGCGGCAGATCGGCAATCTCGAGAACGAGCTCGGCGTCAAGCTCTTCGACCGAGTCGGACGCCGCCTCGTCCTGACCGGTGAAGGCGAGCAACTGCTCGGCGACTGCAGGGCGCTGCTGGGGTGCGCCAGCGCGCTCGGCGAGCGCGCGCAGCTTCTGCGGCGCGGCGACACCGGCACGCTGAAGGTGGCCGCCTCGCCGCAGTTCATCGAAAGCGTAATGTGCGATTTCCTGCACAGGTATGCGAAGCGCTATCCCCAGGTGCAGATGACGCTGATCGAGTCTATCGTTTGGTCCGACACCTTGCGAATGCTGGAGCACGGCGAGATCCAACTCGGCCAGAACCTGCATCGCGCAGTGCAGCCGCGCGATGGGCGTTTCGAGAGCCATCCGCTGGAGGCGGTGGAGCTGCTTGCCGCCTGCCGTGCGCCCCTGCCGCTCGCAAGGAACGGGGCGATCGAGGTCGCCCGCCTCGCGGCCAACCGTTTGCTCGTCCTCGATACCAGCTTCGTATCGCGCCGCACCTTCGATGCGACTTGTCGGCTGGCCGGCATCGAAGCCAATATCGCCTTCGAGAGCCGCACGCCGCATACGCTGCTGGCAATGGCCGAGCGGGGACATGGCGTGGCGATCGTTCCCTCCGCGGTGCGGATCGACCGGTATCCGTTGCGCATCGCCCGGGTCACCTACCGGGGCAAGCCCTTGCGCGAGCCCCTGGCCATCTTCTGGGACAAGCGGCGCCCACTGCCGAAGTACGCCGCGGCCTTCTGCGCGATGCTGTCGCAGTATGTGCGCGAAGTATTCCCGATCTCGCGGCCGTCGCGGCGTGCACCGTCAAGTCGGGCGGCCAAGCCTTTTTAGGGATGCTCTGGCGCCGCCTCTTGGCAGATACGCCAATGCCATCGCGCAGGACCGCCATCACGGCGCTCCAAAAGTGTTTTCTCCCGCGCCCCCACCCTTTCACACGAGCGCCAAAACGGGCACGGATGACGCAGTTCTACGTCATGCGAAATCAATCGACGCAAGCGTTCCGGTCACGGCGGGTGCGTTACTTTTTCTGCGCGAAGTGATGTTGGCCGCTGTTTTCGAGCATGACGGCAACCGCCAGGGAAAACATACCGACGGAAATGCTCTCCTCGCCGGCTATCCAGCGTTGGACACGCTCTTGTGGAACGCCAAGCCGGGCACTTAATAGTTCGACACCACCGAGAATTTCGGAGGCGCGTTGTTATAGCCCTGCGGGCCGTTTGGCCTTCGTCCATCACACGCACGCTACGCCATTTAATCGGGCAGCGTCCTAAATCCGGCAGTCAATATTTCCCGACAGACTTCCGTCCAGTGGGTCGCTATTCTGAGCGGCTATGGAGATGGATAGCACAGTGCTTATCGCAGCTGTCCTAGCTGGCGTGATTGCGCTGCTGGTTTTCTTCCCGTTCAACAAACTCTAGCCGGCTGAAAGACCGGAAGTTATCCCTCTCGGACATACCTAGCGCTCCTCTTTCACCTTCAGCACCAGGGCGGCCAGCCTAAAGAGCGACTTGCCGCACAGCATGGCGCTCGCGCGGGCTGTGCGCTAGATATGAGCGCATACGAGTACGGCGAGCTGATTTGCTACCGCTTCAGCGACTCCATCGAAAAATCGCCCTAGATCGGTATCCTGGAGCGCCTAGGGTCCAAGAGAAAGGCCGCGAGGTCCATCAACTTGCTGTCAGGCATGTCGATACCACCGAACATCCACGCGTCGACCACCCAAGACGGAACGTTGAGCTGCTTCGCGAGCTCGGCATGTCCCACAAGCCGTTGCTGCTGGTTATGATCCATGCGGGAAGGCTAAATGGTGGCGAAGCTATCCCAGACAAGCGGCCAGGACGTTAGTCTGCTGTCCACGCAACCCGAGCTAACGCAGAACGCTCCGGGCTCGCCACCGAGTACGCTAGGAAGGCCACCGGAAAGGGATGCTGACCATACCCATGACCATATCCAATAGCGCCAGTTTCCACAATCCAATCACTTTCAAGCGCTTAGGCGCTATATCCGTGTAGGCTTGCATTATGCCTACCCTCGCCACCGACGACGGCATCAACCTGCACTATGAAGAGACCGGAAGCGGCACGCCGATCGTCTTCGTTCACGAGTTCGGTGGCGATCAGCGCAGCTGGGAGCCGCAGGTGCGCCATTTCTCGCGCCGCTACCGCTGCATCGCCTACAACGCGCGCGGCTATCCGCCATCGGACGTGCCGGAGGACTTCGAGCGCTATTCGCAGGCGCGCGCGCGCGACGACATCCGCTGCGTGCTCGACGCGCTCGGCCTGCAGCGCGCGCACGTGGTCGGCTTGTCCATGGGCGCGTTCGCGACCCTGCATTTCGGCATGACTTACGGCCACCGCGCGCTCTCGATCACCGTCGCCGGCGGCGGCTACGGCTCGCATCCGGCGCAATACCGCCAGTTCCAGGCCGACTCGAAGAAGAACGCCGAGCTCATCAAGCGCGCCGGCATGGCGGCGTTCGTCGACGCCTACGGCAGCGGGCCGCAACGCGTGCAGCTGGCGACCAAGGATCCGCGCGCGTTCGCCGAGTACCTGCGCCAGTTCAAGGAGCACTCGGCGCTCGGCGCGATGAATACGCTGCTCGGCGTGCAGTGCCGCCGGCCGTCGTTCTACGACCTGACCGCCGAGATGGCGCGCATGGACGTGCCGACGCTCATCATGTCGGGCGACGAGGAAGAGCCCTGCATCGAGGTCAATCTGCTGATGAAGCGCACCATTCCCACCGCCGGCCTCGCGCTGCTGCCTTGCAGCGGTCACGCCATCAACCTCGAGGAGCCGGCGCTGTTCAACCGCTTGCTGGAGGACTTCTTCCACCAGGTGGAGAGCGGTCGCTGGACCAAGCGCGACAAGCGCTCCACCGTTCCTTCGATTTATGGCCCCGGGGGGAAACCCTGAAAGGTCAATTAGTCGTTGAGAAGAAAGGCAGCGTAGGCTGGATCGTGTTCGACCAGCCCGCGCGGCGCAACGCGATCAACAACGCCATGTGGCGCGGCATCCCGCCGGCAATGCAGCAGTTCGACGCCGACCCGGAAGTGCGCTGCGTGGCGTTTCGCGGCGCCGGCAGCGAGGCGTTCTCGGCAGGGGCCGATATCTCCGAATTTGACTCGCAACGCTCCAATGAAGAGGCCGTAGGGCAATACGACGACTTGCTCGATCGCGTGCTTCACGCGATCCAGGGCTCGCTCAAGCCGTCGGTGGCGATGATCTCCGGCTACTGTCTTGGCGGCGGGGTGGAGATCGCGCTCGCCTGCGACCTGCGCTACTGCTCGGCTTCGTCGCAGTTCGGCGTGCCGGCGGCGCGCCTTGGCCTCGCCTATAACGTCGAGGGGCACAAGCGCCTGCTCGAGACCGTCGGCCATGCGCGCGCGCGGGAGATCATGTTCCTTGGACGGCGCTACAAGGCCGAAGAGGCGCTGGCGATGGGACTCGTGCACCAGGTACTGCCCGATTCCACCCTCGAGAAGTTCGTGGACGAGGTGCTCAAAACCCTCGCTGAGAATGCGCCGCTGTCGATCGCCAACACCAAGACCATCCTCGAGGAGTACGTGAAATCGGCCGGCGCGCCCGACGCGGCTCGCATGCGCGCGGCGATCGAGCGCTGTGCGCGCAGCGAGGATTACAAGGAAGGGCGGCGCGCGTTCATGGAAAAGCGCAAGCCGAACTTCAAGGGCCGATGAAAATCCGCGAGATTCGCGTGCGCGCGGTGGCCGCGCCGATGAAGCGGCCGCTGGCGACCAGCACCGGCAAGCTGACCGTGGCGCCGCTGGTGCTGATCGACCTCGAGACCGACACCGGCGTCACCGGACGCGCCTATCTATTCGCCGTCGGCCGGCACAACCTGGCGCCGATCGCCAAGCTGGTCGAGGCGATGGGCGAAATGCTGAAGGGCGACGAGGTCGCGCCTTTCGACCTCGAGCGCAAGCTGCGCGCGCGATACACGCTGCTCGGCGTGCACAACATCGTGCTGTTCGCGATGGCGGGCATCGACATGGCGGCCTGGGACGCGCTCGGCCATTCGCTCGGCCAGCCGCTCGCGCGGCTGCTGGGCTCGGCGCCGCGGCCGATCCCGGCCTACAACTCCAAGGGGCTCGGCATCCTGCCTGAAAAGGAGCTGGTGAAGGAAGCGGTCGAGCTGCTCGAGGAGGGCTTCCGCGCGGTGAAGCTGCGCATGGGACGTCCGCAAGCGCGCGACGATCTGCAAATGCTGCGCGCGGTGAAGAAGCAGATCGGTCCGGACGTCACGCTGATGGTGGATTTCAACCAGGCGCTGAGCGTGGCCGAAGCCCTCAAGCGCGGGCGCATGATCGACGACGAGGGCGGCGTGACGTGGATCGAGGAGCCCATCCGCGCAGACGATTTCACCGGGTGTGCTCACCTGAAACATCACCTGAGGACGCCGATCCAGATCGGCGAGAACTTCATGGGCCCCGAGCAGATGGCGCAAGCCCTCGCCGCCGGCGCGTGCGACTACGTGATGCCGGACGCGGAGCGCATTGGCGGCGTCACCGGCTGGATGCGCGCGGCGGCGCTGGCGCAGGGCGCGGGCGTGGAGATGTCGAGTCACCTGTTCCCGGAAGTGAGCTGCCACCTGATGGCGGCAACGCCCACCGCGCACTGGCTCGAATACGTGGATTGGGCCGACGCCGTCCTCGCCGAGCCGCTGCGCGTCAAGGATGGACACGTCATGGTCCCGGATGCGCCCGGCATCGGCCTGAAGTGGGACGAGAAAGCCGTCAAGCAATACCAGGTGTGATGTTCACGCGGCTTCTGGCGTCCTGATGTTTACCCGGCATTTCCCGCATTGGCCGCCGGGGCAGCCCAAGACCTTCGAGGTGCCGAGGGAAACGGTTTACGCCAACCTCGCCGCCAGCGCGGCGCGCTATGCGCCGCGCGCGGCAATCGATTACTACGGCAGCCGGATTTCCTACGCGCGGCTCAAGCTGGAAGTCGACGCGCTTGCCGGCTTCCTGCAGCACCAGCTCGGCGTGGCGCGCGGCGATCGCGTGCTGCTTTACGCGCAGAACTGCCCGCAGTACGTCATCGCTTACTACGCCATTCTGCGCGCCGATGCCGTGGTGGTGCCGGTGAACCCGATGAACCGCACCGAGGAGCTGCGCCATTACGTCGACGATTCCGACGCCCGCGTCGCGATCGTCGGCCAGGACGTGCTGCGCGAGATCGCCCCCTTGCGGCTGACGCATGTGCTGCCCATCGTGTATTCGGACTACCTCGAGGCGGTGACCGACCTGCCGGTGCCGGAGTTCGTGCGCGCGCGGGGTAGTCGCGATTGGAAGGAGGCGGTGGCCGCGCCCATCGCGCCCGGCCCGCACCTCGCCGGCCCGGACGACTTCGCCGTGATGCCCTACACCTCGGGCACGACCGGCAAGCCGAAGGGATGCATGCACACCCATACCAGCGTGCAGGCGACCACGGTTGCCTACCTCTACTGGCGCGGCGCGCAGGACCAGAGCGTGGTGCTCTCGGCGCTGCCGATGTTCCATGTCACCGGCATGCAGGCCGGCATGAACGCGCCGATCCACACCGCGGCGACGCTGGTGGTGCTTTCACGCTGGGACCGCGACTGTGCGGGGATGCAGATCGAGCGTGCACGCGTGACGAATTGGTCCGCGATTACCACCATGCTGGTCGACTTCCTCGCCAACCCCAGTCTCAGGGACTACGACTTGTCCTCTCTGCGCGTGCTCGGCGGCGGCGGGGCGGCGATGCCGGAGGCCGTGGCGCGGCGGCTGGAGGAGGTGATCGGCCTGCCCTTCGTCGAAGGCTACGGCCTGTCGGAAACCATGGCGCCGTCGCACATCAACCCGCCGCACCGCCCGAAGCGGCAATGCGGCGGCATCCCGTTCTTCAACACCGATGCCCGGGTGCTGGATGTGGATTCGCTGAAAGAACTCCAGCCGAATAAAGTCGGCGAGATCGTGGTGCACGGCCCGCAGGTGTTCCAGGGCTACTGGAAGCAGCCGGAAGCGAGCGCGCAGGCCTTCATCGAGCATGATGGCAAGCGCTTCTTCCGCACCGGCGACCTGGGCTATTACGACGAGGAGGGCTACTTCTTCATCACCGATCGGCTCAAGCGCATGATCAACTGCTCGGGCTACAAGGTGTGGCCCGCGGAAGTGGAGGCGATGCTGTATGCGCACCCGGCGATCCAGGAAGCGTGCGTCATCGGCTCGCGCGACGCCTACCGCGGCGAGACCGTGAAAGCGGTGGTGGTGCTGAAAAGCGCGGTGAGAAACATCGCGCCCAAAGACATTATCGATTGGGCGCGCGAACGGATGGCGGCGTTCAAGGTGCCGCGCGTGGTGGAGTTCGTCGACGAGCTGCCCAAGACCGCGACCGGCAAAATACTCTGGCGCAAGCTGCAGGAAGAGGAGAACAACAAGGTGAGCCTTCAGTGAAGTGGATTTTTTTCTCGTCGTTGTTCTTCGCCCTCGCCGCGTTCGCCCACTCTCAGGAAAAGGGCGACATCGAGGTGCGCCATCCCTGGTCGCGCGCGACACCGCCGGGCGCCAAGGTCGGCGTCGGCTACCTCGAGATCCGCAACAAGGGCTCGCAGCCCGACCGGCTGCTGTCGGCGGCCACTGCCGCCGCCAAGCGCGTGGAGATGCACGTCACCGAGCACGCCGGCGAAGTGGCGAAGATGCGGCAGCTGCGCACCTTCGAGGTTCCGGGGCGCGAGCGCCTCGAGCTGCGTCCGGGCGGCGCGCACCTGATGCTGGTCGATCTGGTGCAGCCGCTGAAGAAAGGCGAGCGCTTCAGCATGACGCTGCGCTTCGAGCGCGCCGGCGAGCTCGAGGTCCAGTTCGAGGTGCAGGAGCTCGGCTCCCGCAAGCCGCACCACTAGAGTTCAAGCCGTCGTCCCCGCGAAGGCGGGGACGACTTCTAAGACGTTCCTAGGAAAGAAGGGCGCGCCCGGCAGCCCAGGCCAGGGCCGCGATGAACGCGGAGCACGGGATCGTCAGTATCCACGCCCAGACGATGTTGCCGGCGATGCCCCAGCGCACCGCGGAAACGTTTTGCGCCGCGCCGACGCCGACGATGGCGCCGGTGATGGTGTGGGTGGTGGAAACCGGGATACCGAGATTGGTGGCGATGAACAGCATCGCCGCGCCGCCGGTCTCGGCGCAGAAGCCGCCCACCGGCCGCAGCTTGGTGATGCGCTGCCCCATGGTCTTGACGATACGCCAGCCGCCAAACGCCGTGCCGAGCGCGATCATCACGTAGCAGCTCACCACGACCCACATGGGAAGCGGGTCCTTGGTGCCGAGGTAGCCCGCCGCAATCAGCAGCATCCAGATGATGCCGGCGGTCTTCTGGGCGTCGTTGCCGCCGTGGCCCAGGCTGTAGAGCGATGCCGATACCAGCTGCAGCCGGCGGAACCAGCGGTCGACACGCGAGGGCGTGGACCGCACGAAGATCCACGACACTGCCACCATCAGCAGCGCGCCCAGCACCATTCCCATGAGTGGGCGAGACCAGGATGAAGGCGATGGTCTTGAACAAGCCTGCGGGAATCAGGGCCCAGGTTCCGGCCTTGGCGACCGCCGCGCCGCACAAGCCGCCGATCAGGGCGTGCGAGGAGGACGAGGGGATGCCGTACCACCACGTGATCAGGTTCCACGCGATGGCGCCCACCAGGGCGCCGAACACCACGTAGTGGTCGACAATGCCCTGGTCGATGATGCCGCGTCCCACGGTCGTGGCCACGCTGAGGTGAAACACGAACAGTGCGGCGAAGTTGAAAAACGCGGCCAGCAGCACCGCCTGGTACGGCTTCAGCACGCGGGTCGAGACGACGGTGGCAATCGAATTCGCCGCGTCGTGGAAGCCGTTCATGAAGTCGAAGGCGAGCGCCACCAGCACCAGCGCCACCACCACGCTCAGGGCGAGCGTGCCGCCTGCCCCATCCATCAGGAGTTCTCGAGGACGATGCCCTCGACCACGTTCGCCACGTCCTCGCAGCGATCGGTAATCGACTCCAGCAGGTCGTAGATCACGCGCATCTTCATCACCTGCTTGAGGTCGTTCTCCTCGCGGAACAGCTTCGACAGCGCCGAGCGCATCACGCGGTCGGCATCGGACTCGAGCCGGTCGATCTCCTCGCAGATCTTCATGATCGCCTCGGGGCGCTTGACGTTATGCAGCAGCCCGACGACGGCCGCCACGCGCTCGCAGCTCATGTGACAGATGTCGGCGAGCTGCTTGGCCTCGGGGGTGATCTTGCGCAGGTCGTACAGCGCCACCGACTCGGCGACGTCCTGGGTGAGGTCGAGGATGTCGTCCATGGCGGTGATCAGCTGGTGGATCTGGTCGCGGTCGAAGGGCGTGATGAACGTCTTGTGCAGGAGCGCGATGGTCTCGTGCGTCACCTTGTCGGCCGCGCGCTCGGCGGCGTCGATGCGCTGCGCGTGCGCTTCGAGCTCGCTGAAGGTGCCGATCATCGCCGCGAGCTCGCGGCTGCCTTCGACGATGCGCGCCGCATGCGCGTCGAACAGGTCGAAGAACTTGCCCTCGCGGGGCATCAGGCGTCCGAGCATGCTATTCCCCCATGCCGAGCCCGAGCTTGCTCAGCTTTGTGATGTGGTCCGGGTCGAAGCCCCAGTCTTGCAGCGCTCGCCGGCCTCCCTCGCCGCGCTCCGGCGGCGCGCGCCGCACGGCGCCGGGCGTGCGCGAGAAGCGCGGCGCGGGCGACGGTTGCTCCACGTTTGCCACCTCTGTAAATGACTTGCGCGCGACATTGTGCGCATCGCGCCGCGCCTCGGACCACGAAAGCACCGGCGCGAAGCAGGCGTCCGAGCCTTCGAACACCTTGCACCACTCGTCGCGCGTTCTGGTTTTGAAGGTCTTGGCGAAAAGCGCGCGCATCTCCGGCCAGGCCTTGCGATCGTGCTGCCCGAGGTCCGGCACGCCGAGCTTCTGCAGCAGCTCCTCGTAGAAGCGCGTCTCGATCGAGCCGATGGAGATGTGCTTGCCGTCCTTGGTCTCGTAGACGTTGTACCAGGGCGCCCCGGTATCGAGGATGTTCTCGCCCCTGGCTTCGCTCCAGCTGCCGGCTTTCAAGAACCCGGCGAACATGGCGCCGAGCAGCGAAGCGCCTTCGACCATCGCGGCGTCGACCACCTGGCCGCGGCCCGAGCGCGCGGCCTCGAGCAGCGCGCAGGCGACGCCGAAGCCGAGCAGCATGCCGCCGCCGCCGAAATCGCCCACCAGGTTGAGCGGCGGCACCGGTGCCTCGCCCTTGCGGCCGAACGCGTGCAGCACGCCGGCGAGGGCGATGTAGTTGATGTCATGTCCCGCGCGCGGCGCAAGCGGGCCGTCCTGGCCCCAGCCCGTCATGCGGCCATAGACCAGCTTCGGATTTCGGGCGAGCGCCACCTCCGGGCCCAAGCCGAGCCGCTCCATCACGCCGGGGCGCATTCCCTCGATCAGGCAGTCCGCTCGGGTGAGAAGCTGCAGCGCGGCTTCCGCGGATTCCTTCTTCTTCAGATCCAGCGTCACCGAGCGCTTGCCGCGCATCATCACGTCGTACCAGCGCTCGCGCTTGAGGCCGAGGTCGGTGTTCGCGGGGCGGTCGATGACCAGCACGTCGGCGCCCATGTCGGCGAGCAGCATGCCGGCGAACGGTGCGGGCCCGATCGATTCGAATTCCAGCACGCGGATTCCCGCCAACGGCCCCATGGTTTGATAATACCTAATGCCTGCGCGTTATCCCGAGCGCATCGTTTGCCTGACCGAGGAAAGCACCGAGACGCTCTACCTCCTCGGCGAGGAGCGGCGCATCGTCGGGATCTCGGGCTACACCGTGCGGCCGTCGCGCGCGCGGCAGGAGAAACCGCGCGTCTCGGCGTTCCTGAGTGCAAAGCAGGAAAAAATCCTGGAGCTGAAGCCCGACCTGGTCGTGGGCTTCTCCGACCTCCAGGCCGACATCGCGCGCGATCTGACCAAGCGCGGCCTGAACGTGCTCATCTTCAACCAGCGCTCGGTGCAGGAAATCCTCGACATGATCCTGCGCTCTGTCCTCGCTGGTCGGGGCGACGGAGAAGGGCATGCAGCTCATCGAGGAGCTCGAGCGTGGGCTGGAACAGATTCGTGAAAGCGCGAAGGCGTTTCCAGCGCCGGCCGCGCGTCTACTTCGAGGAATGGGACGAGCCGATGATCAGCGGCATCCGCTGGGTGAGCGAGCTGATCGAGATCGCCGGCGGCGAGGACGTGTTCTCGGCGCAGTCGCATTCTCAAGCCGCCTCGGGCCGCATCATCGCCGACCTCGAACTTCCGATCCGGAAGAACCCGGAGCTGATCCTGGGCTCGTGGTGCGGCAAGAAGTTCAGGCCCGAGCGGGTCGTGTCGCGCCCCGGCTGGGACGCGATCTCAGCCGTCAAGCAGAACCAATTATTCGAAATCAAGTCCGCCGACATCCTGCAGCCGGGCCCCGCCGCGCTCACCGACGGGGTACGGCGCATCCACGCGCTGCTCAGGGACTTTGTATTCCGCGCTGCTCGAACGCAATCTTCAGGCGGCGCATGAACTCGGCGCGCACGCGCCACTGCTCCGCGGGCAGGACCTTCATCCGGCAGCGCAGGAATACGCCGAAGTGCTCCCAGCGCTCGATGCCCGCGATCTCGACGTCGCCCAGGATGCGCGCGGCGAAATCCGGATCCTGCCGCAGCTCGGCGCCGACGTCGCGCATCGCCTGGAACGCATCCTCGACGTTCTGGCTGCTCTTGATCACCGCATCCATCACCGCCTGCCCGAAGCCGCGCGTGCGGTTGGTGACGAGCTTGATCTCGCCGTTCGGCACGTAGTGCACGTAGCCGTCGACGTCGCGCAGCCGCACGTAGCGCAGCGTCACTTCCTCCACTTCGCCGCTCTTGGCCGCGATCTCGACCACGTCGCCCTGCCGGATCTGGTCCTCGATGAGCAGGAAGAAGCCGGTGAAGTAATCCTTGATCAGGCTCTGCGCGCCGAAGGCGATGGCGATGCCGGCCACGCCGGCGGTGGCGAGCACCGGGGCGATCGAGATGCCGAGCTCGCTCAGCACCAGCATGCCGGCGACGAGCACCACGACCACCGAGGCGAAGTAGCGGAAGGCATTGCCGACGGTGTCGATGCGGCGCATCTCGTCCGCGCCGGTCGCGCGCTTCGCCATGTAGTTGCGAAACAGGCGGATCAGGCGGGAGGCGACCGCCTGCAGCAGCCACGCGACCGCCAGGATTACGAAGATGCGCCACAGGCGCGTCGTCGCGTACCAGGCCTCCTCGTCGAGGTTGGCGACGTACGTCGCTAGTTCGTCAAACTCGTCCAGCGGTCAGTGCAGACCCAGCGATGCCTCTATGTTGCGCACCATGGCGACCAGGCGCGGCCCGAGATCGTCCTCGAGCTGGCCTTTCTTCACCATGAAGCCGGGCACGATGCAGTTGAACGAGACGATCTCGCCGTCGACCGTGCGGCGCATCGGCGCGCCCACCGCGTAGACCTCGCGGCGCAGCTCGCCGGTGCTCGCGCAGAAGCCGCGCGAACGGATGTCCTCCAGCGCCTTGTCGATCGAGGGGCGGAACTTGCGATGCGCCTCGGGCTCCTTCACCTTCATGTGGTTGAGCACCGACTCGCGCTCCGGCGGGGTGCACGCCGAGAGGAACGCGCGGCCGATCACCGACTGGGAGATCGGCACCGAAGTGCCGATGTCCGGCAGGGTGGTGATGCTGTTGCCGCTGCGGCACGACTCGACGTACACCATGTTCAGCCGGTCTCTCACGCCCATCGATACCGAGCCGTTGCAGTAATCGGCGAGCTCCTTCATCAGCGGGCGGGCGAGCTGTCGCACGTTCATGGAGGCGAGCAGGGGATAGCCGATCGACAGCACCGCCGAGCCGAGCTGGTACTTGCCCAGGCGCATGTTGTGCCGCAGGTAGCCGAGCTTGGTCAGCGTGTAAGTGAGGCGCGAGACCGTCGGCTTGGGCAGGCCGGTGCGCACCGAGATTTCCTTGTTGCCGAGCAGCGGCTCGAGCGGCGTGAAGCAGCGCAGCACTTCCAGGCCGCGCGCGAGCGTGGTGGCGAACTGGCGGTCGCCCTCGTGCTCGTAGCTGAAAGTCGCCGGGACCTGGGAAATCGGTGCCGCGGGTTCTGGTGCTCCCATGAAAATGCTCCTCCTTGGCTTTCGTTATTTCTTTGGGGGGATTTGCGGCGGAAGGCGTCGCGTTTCGCTATTCTGTCGACCCCGGCGCGTGTGTCAATGGGTTGTACGGGATTTCACATAGCGAAATATGCACCCCCTCTTCGACCTCCGCGGGAAAGTGGCGCTCATCACCGGGGCGACGCGCGGCATCGGCAAGTCGATCGCCGAGGAGCTCGCCCGTGCGGGCGCCAAGGTGGCGATTTGCAGCCGGAAGGCGGAGGCTTGCGAGCAGGCCCGGCTGGAGCTGGAGAAAAGCGGCTTCGAGGTGCTCGCCCGGCCGTGCAACGTCTCGCGCAAGGAGGACCTGCAGGCGCTGGTGGACGCGGCGGCGGCGAAATGGGGCGGCATCGACATCGTGGTGGCGAACGCGGCCGCCAATCCCTACTACGGCCCCCTGACCGGCATCGCCGATGACGCGTTCGACAAGATCATGGCCAACAACGTGAAGAGCGTGCTGTGGCTGGCCGGCATGACGCTTCCCGGCATGGCCGGGCGAGGCGGGGGGAGCTTCATGCTGGTGGGCTCGATCGGCGGCATCCTCGCGAACACGGTGATCGGCGCCTACGGCCTCTCGAAAGCCGCCGGCCACCACCTGGTGCGCAACCTCGCCGCGGAGTGGGGCCCGAAGAATGTGCGCGTCAACACCATCGCGCCCGGGCTGGTGAAGACCGAGTTCGCCCGCGCCCTGTGGGAGGACGAGAAGCGGGCGCGCGAGCGCATCGACGCCACGCCGCTGCGGCGCCTGGGCGAGCCCCGCGACATCGGCGGCATCGCCGTGTTCCTCGCCTCGCCAGCGTCTGCCTTCATCACCGGGCAGTGCATCGTGGCGGACGGCGGAGTTACCATCATTTAATGGATCTGAACTACTCCCCCGAAGAGCTGGCGTTCCGCGACGAGGTGCGTTCCTGGCTGGCGGCGAACCTGCCCGCGGAGCTGAAGGACAAGGCGCACCTCTCGCGCGAAGAGCTGCTGCGCTGGCACCGCATCCTCGCGAAGAAGGGCTGGGTCGCGCCGGCGTGGCCGAAGGAATGGGGCGGCACCGGCTGGAACGTGGTGCAGCGCTACATTTTCGAGGAGGAGCTCGGCTTCGCCGG
This sequence comes from uncultured beta proteobacterium, assembly GCA_963810475.1. GTDB lineage: Bacteria > Pseudomonadota > Gammaproteobacteria > Burkholderiales > SG8-39 > SCGC-AG-212-J23. The sequence goes on from CAWENY010000024.1 coordinate 19,007, forward strand.
CTGCCCGCCGCTGATGCCCTTCGGCCTGTCGATGTGCGCGCCGGTGCTGCTCGCATTCGGCACCGAGGCGCAGAAGAAGCGTTTCCTGCCGCGGATCTACAACGGCGACGATTTCTGGTGCCAGGGGTATTCCGAGCCAGGCTCGGGGAGTGACCTCGCCTCGCTCAAGACCAAGGCCCAGCGGGATGGGGACAAGTACGTTGTGAACGGCCAGAAAATCTGGACCTCCTACGCGCACTACGCCGACTGGATTTTCTGCCTGGTGCGCACCGACCCGACGGTGGAGAAGCGCCAGGAAGGCATCTCGTTCCTGCTGATCGACATGAAGAGCCCGGGCGTCACGGTGCGCCCGCTGATCCTGATGGACGGCGGCCATTCCGTGAACGAAGTGTTCTTCGACGACGTGCAGGTGCCCGCCGACAACCTGGTGCACAAGGAAGGCAAGGGCTGGACCGTCGCCAAGTACCTGCTCGGCTATGAGCGGATGAATACGGGGCGCATCGGCGAGTCGAAGCGCGAGCTGCGCAAGTTGAAGGAATTCGCTTCGTCAAAATTCAGCGATGTGAGGTTTCGAGACCGCCTGACCCGCGTCGAAGTGGAACTCATGGCACTCGAGATCACCAACCTGCGCTTCCTCGACCGCATGCGCCGCACCGGCCAGCCGCCGGGCGCCGACGTCTCGATGCTCAAGATCCGCGGCACCGAGATCCAGCAGGCGCTGACCGAGCTCGCAATACAGGCCGCCGACCCCGCGGCGCAGGAGACGCAGGCGCTCGAGCGCCGCTACCTCGACATGCGCAAGACCACCATCTACGCGGGCTCGAACGAGATCCAGCGCAACATCATCGCCAAAATGACCTTAGGGTTATAGAGGCAGGCCTATGAACTTCGATTACAACGAAGAGCAGCAGCTGCTCGCCGATTCGGTCCGGCGCTACCTGCAGAAGGACTACGACTTCGAAGCGCGCAAGAAGATTCTTGCCACGCCGCAGGGCTGGAGCGAGCGGGTGTGGGCGACCTTCGCCGAGATGGGCCTCACCGGCCTGCCGCTGTCGCCCGACTATGGCGGCTTTGGCGGCGGCGCAATCGACCTGATGAGCGTGATGGAAGCGTTCGGCGAGGCGCTCGTCGTCGAGCCCTATCTGCCCACGGTCCTTGCTTCGCTCCTCATTTCCAGGAGTGGAGATGAAAAGCAGAAAAAGGCCATCCTTCCGCTGGTGGCGGAGGGAAAGATGCGGCTCGCGCTGGCGATCGGCGAGCGCGGCGTAATCGGGGCGCCGATGGCGGACAAGGTGGTTCTGGTTAGAGGGAAAGAGATCCTCATCGGCAAACCGGAAGTGGTGAAGGCCTATCGCACGGTGGACGATCTCGCGGCCGCCGACATCCGCATGGATAAAGCTGAGCCGCTGGCGGTTACCCCAGCACAACTCGAGGAGATCCTCGATTTCGGCGCGGCGCTCTCCTGCGCCGAAGCGGTCGGAGCGATGAAATTCGCCTGCGACACCACGCTCGAGTACCTGAAGACGCGCAAGCAGTTCGGCGTGCCGATCGGCGCGTTCCAGGCGCTGCAGCACCGCATGGTGGACATGTTCATCGCCTACGAGCAGGCGAAGTCGATGGCTTGCCTCGCCTGCTCCAAGATCGATTCGCACCAGAATGCGGCCGACCGCGCGCGGGCGGTATCGGCGGCGAAGATCAAGATCGCCGACAGTGCGCGCCACATCAGCCAGGAATCGGTGCAGCTGCACGGCGGCATGGGGATGAGCGAGGAGCTGAAGGTCAGCCACACGTTCCGCCGCCTCACCGTGCTGATGCGGCGCTTCGGTGACGCCGACCACCACCTCGCGCGCTTTGCCTCGCTCTAGCGCAGTTCTGGCCATCGCCATGGTTGCGGCGTGCGCAGGCGCGCCCGAACCGGTGAAGCGGGCGCCAGAAGTGCGCGAACCCGCAACGCTCGGCGCGCTGCCCGCGACCTACGTCAGCCAGGCGGGGTGCCCGGGCTGCCTGGCGGCGACGATCACGTTGCGGCCCGACGGCAGTTTTCTGCTGCGCGACCAGCTCGGCGCCTCCGAGTTCTACGACTTCGGGCGCTGGCGCTTCGCCGATGGCACGCTCGAGCTCGCCGGCGACCGCGACAAGCGCACCTATTCGCTCACGAACCTGCGGCGCGCCGCACAAGTGGAAACGTTGCGCGGGCCGTTTCGCATGGTCGGCGTGTACGACGGGGCGCGCTTCAAGGAATGTCTTACCGGGATCAGCTGGGGCTTCGCCGAGACGCGAGCCGCTGACACCCTGCGCCAGGAGTTCCGCAAGCAGAGCGGCCCGGCGCTGGTTTCCCTGGACGCCCAGATCGAGGGCGCGCCGGAAGCGTTGCGCATCCTGAGGCCGGCGACGCTGCACAACGCGCGCGCCTGCCCTTAGACTCGGCGCCATGGAAAACCAGCGCATCGTGCTCGCCAGCCGGCCGGAAGGCTGGGTCACCCCGGAGAATTTCCGCCTCGAGAAGGGCGCGGTGCCGTCGCCGCAGGATGGAGAGGTGCTGGTCAAGAACCTGTGGCTTTCGCTCGATCCGTACATGCGCGGCCGCATGAGCGAAAGCAAGAGCTACGTGAAGGGCGTGGACATCGGCGAAGTCATGGTCGGGCAAACGGCGGGCGAAGTGATCGAATCGAAGCAGCCGGGGTTGCAGCCGGGCGACAAGGTGCTCACACAACTGGGCTGGCAGCTTTACGGCACGACGAAGGAGGCCATCAAGGTGGACGGCAAGCGCGCACCGCTGTCTTACTACCTGGGCGTGCTCGGCATGCCGGGTCTGACCGCGTACTTCGGCCTGAAGGAAATCGGCCAGCCGAAGCCGGGCGAGACCGTGGTCGTGTCGGCCGCTTCGGGAGCGGTCGGCAGCGTGGTCGGCCAGCTGGCGAAGCTGTGGGGCTGCCGCGCGGTCGGCATCGCCGGCGGGCGCGAGAAGTGCGATTACGTTACCGGCGAGCTCGGCTTCGATGCGTGCCTCGATTACAAGGCCGGAAACCTGCGCGACGAGCTGCGCGGAACGAAAATCGATGTGTATTTCGACAACGTGGGCGGCGAGATCCTCGACCTCGCGCTCGCGCGCATGAACCTCTTCGGCCGCGTCGTCGTCTGCGGCACGATTTCGGACTACAACGCCACCGACCCTTACCGCGTGAAGAACTGGCGCGCCATCCTGGTGAACCGGCTGAAGGTCCAGGGCATGATCGTGTTCGACTGGAAGGATCGCTACGGCGAGGCGCTCAAGGCGCTCGGCGGCTATCTGGCCGCCGGCAAGCTGAAGACGCGCGAATCGGTGGTCGAAGGGCTGGCGAATGCACCGCAGGGCTTCATCTCCCTGCTCAAGGGCGGAAATTTTGGCAAGCAGCTGGTCAAGCTCGCCTGACTACGCCGGGTTCTGGCAGCGCGCCGCGGCGTTTCTTATCGATGCCGTGCTGGTGATCGTCATCCTCACGCCGCTGATGGTGGTGGTGTTCGGCATGCGTCGCATCTCGCTCGATCCCACCGAGCATTCCTGGGACCTGCTCGCGCTGCTGGCGATCGCCGCGGCGGTCATCGGCTTCTGGCGCTATTGCGGGGCAACCCCGGGCAAGATCGCGCTCGGCCTGAGAGTGGTGGATGCGGCGAGCGGCAAGCCGCCCGCGCTCGGCCGCCTCGCGCTGCGGTTTCTCGCGTATTTCGTCTCCGCGCTGCCGCTCTATCTCGGCTTCCTGTGGATCGGCGTCGACCGGCGCAAGCAAGGCTGGCACGATAAGATCGCCCGCACCGTCGTGATCAATTCAGAGGATTAGAAGGAGAAACGATTTCATGATCGACTTGTACACGTGGCCGACGCCCAACGGCCACAAGGTCCACATCATGCTCGAGGAAACCGGCACGCCGTACCGCGTGATCCCGGTCGATATCGGCGCCGGCGACCAGTTCAAGCCCGATTTCCTCAAGATCTCGCCGAACAACAAGATGCCGGCGATGGTGGATCCCGACGGTCCCGACGGCAAGCCGTTCGCCCTCGCCGAGTCCGGCGCGATGCTGTTTTACCTGGCGTCCAAGACCGGCAGGTTCCTGCCGAAGGACCTGCGCAAGCGCTGGCAGGTGATGCAGTGGACCATGTTCCAGATGGGCCACATCGGCCCGATGCTCGGCCAGGCGCACCATTTTTTGGGCTACGCGCCGGAGAAGATCGAGTACGCCATGAACCGCTACAAGAACGAAGCGAATCGTCTCTACGGCGTCGTGGATAGAAGGTTGCGGGAAAGCAAGTATCTGGCGTGCGACGAATACACCATCGCCGACATGGCGACCGTGCCGTGGCTGCGCGCGCCCGAGCGCCAGGGCGTGAACATCGACGAGTTTCCGGCGCTGAAGAAGTGGCGCGACGCCATCCTCGAGCGCCCCGCGGTGCAGCGCGCGGTGCAGGTGCTCGCCGACCGGCGGCGCACTCAGATGACCGACGAGCAGCGCAAGAACCTGTTCGGTGCGGAGCAATATGCCAAAAGGTAAAGTCGTCTGGATAACCGGCGGCGGCTCCGGCATCGGCTTGGCCGGCGGTATCGAGCTCGCCAAAGCCGGCGCGCATGTGATCATCTCTGGCAGAAGCCGCGAAACCTTGTCTGCTAGTGAAAAGCAAATCAAGGCCGCGGGGAGCGGCGAAAGCATTGCGCTCGACGTCTCCGACCAGCAGGAAGTCGCGAAAGCTGCCGCGGAGATCGCCAAGCGCCACGGCCGCGTCGACGTGCTCATCAACAGCGCCGGCATCAACCATCCGAAGCGCAGCTTTCGCAGCGTGTCGATCGACGGCTGGAACCAGATCGTGGCGGTCAACCTCTCGGGCATGTTCTATTGCGTGCAGGCGGTGCTTCCCGGGATGCGCGAGCGCAAGGAAGGCCTGATCATCAACATTTCGTCGTGGGCCGGGCGCTACGCCAGCACGCTGACCGGTCCGGGCTACAACGCGACCAAGCACGCGGTGGTCGCGCTCACCGAGTCGATCAACATGGAGGAATGCGTGAACGGCATCCGCGCCACCTCCATCCTGCCGGGCGAGGTGGCGACGCCGATCCTCGAGAAGCGGCCGGTGCCGCCGCCGCCCGAAGAGCGCGCGCGCATGCTGCAGGCCGAGGACCTCGGCAAGACCATCCTCTTCGTCGCCACGCTGCCGCCGCGCGCCTGCGTGAACGAGCTCATCATCAGCCCGACCTGGAACCGCTTCTATCTCGGCGGCCTGGAATCGCCGAAAAGCTGATCTTTTTCCGGGTCGCCCTGCCGTTCATCGCGGGGTATTTCGTCTCGTACGTGTACCGCATGGTGAACGCGGTGCTCGCGCCCACGCTCGCCGCCGAATTCGGCCTCACGGCGGGCGGCCTCGGGCTGCTTTCCAGCATGTACTTCCTTTCCTTCGCGGTGTGCCAGCTGCCGGTGGGCGTGGCGATGGACCGCTTCGGGCCGCGGCGCGTCAACGCCGCGTTGCTCCTCGTCGCCGCGCTGGGCGGAACCTGGTTCGCTCATGCCGAGAGCGCGGCGGCGGCCATCGCCGCGCGCGCCGTGATCGGCGTCGGCGTGTCCGCGTGCCTGATGGCTTCGCTCACCGCGTTCGTGCTCTGGTATCCGCCCGGCCGACTGTCGACCATGAACGCGATCGCGTTCTCCGCCGGCGCGCTCGGCGCCATGACCACCACGGTTCCGCTCGAGCTGCTGCTGCGCAGCTGGCACTGGCGTCAGGCATTCATGCTCATCGTCGGCGCGACGGTCGCGGTGAGCCTCGTGCTTTGGCTCTGGGTCCCGGATCGCAGTGCGCGTCCTCGGAATGAAGCGACGAGAGAGATCGTCCAGGGCCTGGTCACGCTCTTGCGTGATGCTGCTTTTCGCCGGCTCGCGCTCTGCCTGGGCGCGAGCCAGTTCGCCTCGGTGGCGCTGCAAACCTTATGGATCGCGACCTGGCTGCGCGATGTCGCCGGCTATGGGCCGGCCGAGGTGGCGCGCGGCCTGCTCGCGGTGAACGCGTCGATGATCGTGGGTTACCTGGTGTTCGGCCGCGCCGCCGACCACCTGCATCGGCGCGGCCGCAACGTGCTGCCGCTGCTGATCGGCGGCGTGGCAGCGTCGTCGCTCTGTCTCCTGCTGGTGATCGGCGGACTGAAAAGCCTGTTGCTCTGGTGCGTGTTCGTCGCCGGCGGGACGGCGGTGGTGCTCGCCTATCCGATCCTCTCGCTGCGCTATCCCAAGGCGATGGCCGGGCGCGCCAACACCGCGATCAACGTATTCGGCTTCATCGGCATGTTCAGCGGCCAGTGGGGCATCGGCCTGGTGCTCGATCTGTGGCCGCCGACCGAGCGCGGCTACGCCGCGGAGGGCTACGCCTGGGCGCTGGGCATGGCATGGGCAGTTCAGCTCGCCGGGCTCGCCTGGATGTGGAGCGGCCGGGCGCTTCTCGGGGGCCGGGCGGGGCTTTCTACACCTTCGGCTTGAGATAAACGTCGCGGTACGCGGTATAGAGGGATGCCGCGAGCACCGGGCCGAGCGCAAGCCAGCCGAGCATGAGCGGCAGCGACGCCAGCACGCCGAGAAGCATCAACACCACGCTGTACCAAAGGAACGGCAGGATGTTCTTGAGGCAGCCCGAGAAGCTGCCCTTCATGGCCTCCCACGCGGCGTAGTCGTGGAACACGACGAGCGGGGCGGCAAACCAGATTGCCATGATCACCGGCAGGAGGAGGGCGAACACGATGAGCATGCTGAGGACCATGGTGAGGCCCATCGCCGCCACCTGCTGGGGGTCGCCCTGGCCCATCATCGCGGACATCCCTACGCCCATGCTCAAGCCGACGACCAGCATGACGACCAGGCTCGCGCCGAGGTAGATCGCGCCGACGCCGACGAGCGTGCCGGTACGCTCGCGGAAACCGGCGAACAGGTGGCCGAGCTCGAGCTCCTCGCCGCGGTCGAGCGCCTTGCAGCCGATGACGATGCCGGCCGCGAACACCGGCCCGAACAGCGGCATGAACAGGCCGCCGAGGAACGGGATGAGCGCGGTGCCGATCATGATCACGAAAAGCAGCAGCACCATCCCGATCCACAAGCCCGGCTGGCGCTTGAACAGATCCCACCCCTCGGCGATCCAGCGCCAGCCGTGCCCGATGGGCCGCGATTGCCCGCCGGGTATGAAATCGGTATCGACGACGACGGTCTCGTCGGCCACCGCCGCCTTGGGTGCCGCGTAAGGATTGGTTGCCATGTGTTCCCCCTTGTTGTTGCTCCTACTTCTCCTTGTGTCGAACCCGCACGGTGGCGATGGCCTTCGCCACCAGCGAGCCATCCTCGTTCTTCGCCTCCGCTTCGACGAAGCTCATGCTACGCCCGTCCTTGAGCACGCGCGCTTCGGCGAGCAGCCGCGCGCCGCTCGCGCCGCCGATGAACGAGGTGCTCAGGTCGATGGTGATGACGCCGATCGAGTCCGGGTGCAGGGTACGCGCCGCGGTGCATAGCGCCACGTCGAGCAGCGACATGATGACGCCGCCGTGCGCGGTGCCGAGGCTGTTGGTGAGCTGCGGCTCGATCGGCAGCGACAGGCGCGCGCTGCCTTTGCCGAGCTCGTCGGTGCGGATCTTGAGGTGCTGCAGGAACGGGATGCGCTTCTGGTAGTCGCGCGTGAATTCCAGCGCGTTCATATGATCGTGGCGCCGCCATCCACCGCGATCGCCTGCCCGGTGATGTGGCGCGACGCGTCGGATGCAAGCAGCACCGCCAAGCCCTTCAAATCCTCTTCACCGCCGAAGCGCCGCGTGGGCGTCCATTCCTTGATCAGCGCACCCGACGTGTCCAGCGTGGCCTTGGTCATCTTGGACGGAAAGAATCCGGGGCAGATCGCGTTTACGGTGATGCCGTGCACGCCCCATTCGGCGGCGAGCTGGCGCGTGAGGCCGACCAGCCCGTGCTTGGTCGCGGTGTAGGCCGCGGTCGGCGCGAAGCGCGGGTCCTGGCCCATCAAACCGGCGATCGAGGCGACGTTGATGATGCGGCCCCATTTCGCCGGAATCATCGATTTCAGCGCGATGATCTGCGTGAGGACGAAGGCGCCGCTCAAGTTCACGTTCACCAGCTTGTCCCATGCCTCGAGCGGGTGCTGCTCGGCCGGCGCGCCCCAGGTGGCGCCGGCGTTGTTCACCAGGATGTCGACCTTGCCGAATTTCTTCAGCACCGCTTCGGCGAGCGGCGCGATCGCTTCGCGCTTGCCGATGTCGCCGACGAAGGATGTGGCTTTGCCGAGGTGCTTGACCGCCAGATCGAGCTCGTCTTTCTTGCGCGCGGTGATGGCGACCTGCGCCCCCATCTCCAGGAGCGCCTCGGCGATTTGCAGGCCCAGCCCGCGCGAGCCGCCGGTGACGAGCGCCACGCGGCCGGAGAGATTTAGCAAGGATTGGACGCCCATGGGGCGCATCGTAGTACAACGCCAACAATCAGGGACAGACCACGTTTTTCCCCGGCATCGCGTCGAAAAACGTGGTCTGTCCCTGTTTTCTCCTTGTTCTGTCTGCTGCGCCTAGAATGGGGCCATGACGACCCTCGTCATGTTCTCCGGCGGCATTGACAGCACCGCGATGCTGGTGAAGCTGCTCACGCAAGACGCGGATGAGCTGCGCGTGCACCACATCCACATGCAGAATCGCGAGGGCAGGGATGAGGCCGAGCAGCGCGCGGTGAATTCAATCCTCGCTTGGTGCCGAGAGCATTACCGGCCATTCCGCTATTCCGAATCCGGGCTCGACTTCCGCGGACTGGAGGCGATTCCGATCGACTATCTCTCCATTGCGTTCGTCGCCTGCCAGGTGGCGATCGATACGCCGCACTGCACGCGCATCGCGGTCGGCTCGCTCGCTGCGGATACCGACATCGAGAACCGCAGCGCGCGCCAGCGCCGCGTTTTCGACGAGATGTACGCCTGCTACCGCGCGCGCAAGCTCGGCGAGCCGCATGTGGAATGGATCTACCCCGTCTATGGCACGCCGAAGGAGGAAATTGCTGCAGCGCTCCCACCCGAGCTGCTCCACCTGACATGGTCCTGTCGCCGACCCGTGGACGGTCGGCGCCCCTGCCTAGTCTGCAAAGCCTGCAAAGCAAGGCAGTCCGCACAGGGCTTGCGCATTCCCGCCAAGGCGGCCCAAAATCCGCTCTCCTAAGGGGGCACGGGGCGTCATGAGGACCAGGCGGGGCGACGGCCGCATACTGATCTACAGCCATGACACCTTCGGCCTCGGCCACCTGCGCCGCTGCCGCACGATTGCGCATGCGCTGGTCGAGCGCTTCAAGCAGCTCTCGGTGCTCATCCTTTCCGGCTCGCCGATCATCGGCAGCTTCGATTTCAAGGCGCGCGTGGACTTCGTCCGCGTGCCCGGCGTCATCAAGCTGCGCAACGGCGAGTACACGCCGCTCAACCTGCACCTCGACATCCGCGAGATGATGGCGATGCGCGCCTCGATCATCCAGCACACCGCCGAGGCGTTTGGCCCGGACATGCTCATCGTCGACAAGGAGCCGGTGGGCCTGCGCGGCGAGCTGACGCAGACGCTGAAGATGCTCAAGCGCAACGGCACGCGCCTGGTGCTCGGGCTGCGTGACGTGATGGACGAGCCCCGCCTGCTCGAGCCGGAGTGGCAGCGCAAGAAGGCGATCCCGGCGCTGCGCGACCTGTACGACGAGATCTGGGTCTACGGACTGCCGGAGATCTGCGATCCGCTCGAAGGCATCGCCCTGCCGGCGCGCGTGCGCGAGAAGATGGTCTATACCGGCTACCTGCACCGCGAGGTGCCGACGCACGGCGCGCCGCCACGCCTGCCGGAAATCGCCAACAAGCCGTTTCTGCTCGTCACCACCGGCGGCGGCGGCGACGGCGACGGGCTGATCGAATGGGTGCTGCGCGCCTACGAGCATGACCCGCTGCTGCCGCTATCCGGCGCTGCTCGTGCTCGGGCCGTTCATGCAGTCCGAGCGCCAGGCTGAATTCATGGATCGCGCCGCGAAGTTGAAGCGGGTCGACGCCATCACCTTCCACGGCCAGCTCGAGGCGCTGGTCGCGCGCGCGGCCGGCGTGGTCGCCATGGGCGGCTACAACACTTTCTGCGAAGTGCTCTCGCTCGACAAGCGCGCACTCATCGTGCCGCGCACCAAGCCGCGCCTCGAGCAGTTCATCCGCGCCTCGCGCGCCGCGGACCTCGGCCTGGTCAGCATGCTGTCCGACGAGGGCAACTACGATCCTGCGGTGATGGCCGCGGCCCTGCGCGCGCTGCCGCGCCAGAGCCTGCCCTCGGAAGTGGTGGTGCCCGGCCTTCTCGACGGGCTGGAAAACGTCGGCCGACCTGGTCCAGCCCTGGATCGAGCAGCCGAGGGTCGAGCCGGCGCGCGCGCGCGTCTCGCGCATCGGCTGAATTTTGCGGGTAGCTTTCGTTCTCAAGGGCTACCCGCGGCTCTCCGAGACGTTCATCGCGCAGGAGATCGCCGCGCTCGAGCGGCGCGGGCTGCAGATCACGATCGTCTCGCTGCGCCATCCCACCGACGCGCGCCGCCACGCGGTGCACGACGAGATCCGCGCATCGCTGCTTTACCTGCCGGAGTATCTGTTGCGCGAGCCATTGCGCGTCTTGCGGGCCTGGTGGCGCGTTCGTCAATTCCAGTCGTACAGGAAAATCCGTGCCCTGTGGCTACGAGACCTGCGGCGCGACCCGACGCCCAACCGCATCCGCCGCTTCGGCCAGGCGCTGGTGCTGGCTGCCGAGCTGCCGGCGGACGTCACGCAGTTGCATGCGCATTTCCTGCACACGCCGGCCTCGGTGGCGCGCTACGCCGCGCTGCTGCGCGGCCTGCCGTGGAGCGGCTCGGCGCACGCCAAGGACATCTGGACCACGCCCGACTGGGAAAAGCGCGAGAAGCTGGCGAGCTGCGAATGGCTCGTCACCTGCACTGAGGCCAATCGCGATCACCTGGGCAAGCTCGCGCCGCCCGGACGCGTCGAGCTGGTCTATCACGGCCTCGACCTCGAGCGGTTCTCGCCAAAACCTTCAGTGCCCGTAGCGCGGGATGGCGATCCGGTGGTCATCCTGTCCGTGGCGCGCCTGATCGAAAAAAAAGGCGTCGAAGTGCTGCTCGAAGCCCTGGCGCGTATTTCCCCTGAGCTGCACTGGCGGTTCGTGCAGGTAGGGGATGGACCGCTCAAGGATCGCCTGGAACGTCAGGCGAGAGCCCTCGGTCTCAGCGAAAAAATAATATGGCGCGGCGCGCTCACTCAGGACGAGCTCCTGGTCGAATACCGCAACGCCGATCTGTTCGCGCTCGCGAGTCGCGTGGCGCGCGACGGCGACCGCGACGGCCTGCCCAATGTGCTGCTCGAGGCACAGAGCCAGGGATTGCCTTGCGTCGCGACCCGCGTCTCGGCGATCCCGGAGCTGGTGCGCGACGGGCAAACCGGCCTGCTGGTCGAGGAGAACGACCCGGACGCGCTCGCGCGCGCGCTCGAGGCGCTGATCTCGAGCCCCGCGCGGCGCCGCGCGCTCGGCGCCGCCGGGCAGGCGCGCGTGGTGGAAACCTTCGGCCTCGACGCCAACGTCGAGCCGCTCGCGCGCAAGTTCGGGCTGGGGGCAGCCAGTGCGAATCGCCTTCTACGCTCCGCTTAAGCCGCCGACGCACGCGGTGCCCTCGGGCGACCGTCGCGTCGCCGGATTGCTGATGGATGCGCTGGAGCGCGTCGCCGACCGCATAGAGCTGGTTTCGACCTTCCGCACCTTCGACGGCGACGGCGATGGCGCACGGCAGGAAGCGTTGCGCAGCCAGGGCGCGGCGCTCGCCGAGCGGCTGGTGCAGGGATGGCGCGCGGCGCCGCCCGAGCTGCGCCCCACCCTGTGGTTCACCTATCACGTCTATTACAAGGCGCCGGATTGGCTCGGACCGGCGGTCAGTGCCGCACTGGGCGTTCCGTACGTGATCGCGGAAGCGTCCTACGCCGAGAAGCGCGCCGCCGGGCCATGGGCGATCGGGCACGAGGCCGCGGCAAGCGCCATCGCTCATGCGAGCCTGGTGCTATCCCCGTCGCGCGATGACGTCGCCGGCCTCGAGGCGGTGGTGCCGAAGGAGCGCATCGTGCACTTCCCGCCCTTCCTCGACTCGGCCGCCTATCGCGTCGCGCCGAAGGAACGCGCGGCACATCGTGCGGACCTTGCGCGTCAGCGCGGGCTCGATCCCGCAGTTCCCTGGATCGTGGTCGCGGCCATGATGCGCGCGGGAGACAAGGTGGCCTCGTATCGGGCGCTCGCCGATGCGCTTTCCCAGCTCGCGGACCTGCCGTGGCGCCTGGTCGTCGCCGGCGACGGCTCGGGGCGCTCTGAAGTCGAGGCCGCGCTTGAGCGCGCCGTACCCGGCCGCGCGTGCTTTCTCGGCACGCTGGAAGCGCGGCAGCTCGCGAGCACGTATGCGGCCTGCGACCTCTATGCCTGGCCGGCGGTGAACGAGGCCTACGGCATGTCGCTCCTTGAAGCCCAGGCCGCAGGGGTGCCGGTGGCCGCGGTCGCCACGCGCGGCGTGCCGGATGTGGTGATCGATGGGCGTACCGGCGTGCTGGCGAAGGACATTGCGGCGCTGCCCGAAGCGCTGCGCGCGCTGCTCACCGATCAGCGCCGCCGCGAAAAAATGGGCAAACAGGCGGCTGCCTTCGTCCACAGGGAGCGCAGCCTGGACGCGGCGGCACAGCGCCTCGGCAAGATCCTCGCCGCGCTATGACGCCGCTTGCACTTTTGCGCCACGGCGAGACCGCGTGGAGCGCGGCGGGGCGTATCCAGGGCCGTGCCGACGTGCCGCTCCTTCCCGGGATTTCGATTTCTATTCCGAAGAGCTGCAGCGGCATGCGCATCGTAACCAGCCCGCTCAGGCGCTGTGTCGAGACCGCCACGCTGCTCGGCGCCGCCGACGCCGCGCGCGAGTCGCGCATCATCGAGATGGATTGGGGACATTGGCAGGGCGAGTCGCTCACCTCGCTGCGCGAGCGCCTCGGCGACGAAATGCGCGATAACGAGGCGCGCGGCCTGGACTTCAGGCCGCCGGGCGGAGAAAGCCCTCGCCTCGTGCTGGCGAGACTGAAACCCTGGCTAAAGGATTTAGCGCAGGCAGGCCAGCCGACGCTCGCCGTCACACACCGCGGCGTGATCCGGGCGCTGTTCGCCGAGGCCACCGGCTGGGACATGCGCGGCAAGCCGCCCGCCCGGCTGGACTGGAGCGCGGTGCATGTCTTCAGCTTGGACGACGAAGGCGCGCCGCGCGTCGAGCGGCTGAATGTGAAATGAAAACCTTCTTTTATGTCCAGCATCTCTTGGGCATCGGCCATTTGCGGCGTGCCGCCACGCTGGCGCAAGCGCTGGAGAAGGCCGGGTTCCAGGTCACGCTGGCGAGCGGAGGACGGCCGGTCGCGGGATATCGCGTGCTGCAGCTGCCCCCGGCGTCCAGCGATGCTGGATTCAAGCAGCTGCTGGACGAGAACGGCAATCCGGTGGACGAGGCCTGGAAGCGCCGGCGGCGTGAAGCGCTGCTTGGCGCGTATGCGGCGGCAGCGCCGGATGTGCTTCTGACCGAGCTCTTTCCCTTCGGCCGGCGCCAGATGCGATTCGAGCTCCTGCCGCTATTGGGCATGGCAAAGGAGGGCGCAAAGCGTCCGTTGATCGTTTGCTCCGTAAGGGACCTGATCCAATCGAAACCGGAACGCGAGACGGAAATCGCCGAGTGCTTCGAGCGTTACTACGACCGCCTGCTGGTCCACGGCGATCCGCAGGTGGCGGGCTTCGAGCGCAGCTTCGGCGCGACGCCACGTCTTGCCGGCAAGCTGCACTACACGGGTTATGTCGTCCAGGACCTGCCAGCCGCGGACAGCGACGCCGGCGCTGGCGAAGTGCTGATATCCGCCGGCGGCGGGGCGACAGGACAACATCTGCTCGAGATGGCCATTGCGGCGCGTCCGCTGACCTCGTTGCGCGATCGAAAATGGCGGGGGCTCGCCGGCGTCAACGCCGCAGACCTCGCCGGATTGCGGGCGCGCGCGGGCCCCGGCGTAATAGTCGAGCGCTTCCGGAACGATTTCACGCAGCGCCTGCGAAATTGCGTGGTATCGGTGAGCCAGGCCGGGTACAACACCGTGCTGGAGACGCTGCAGACGCGAACGCGCGCGGTGCTGGTTCCCTTCGCCGCGGGCGGCGAATCGGAGCAGACGCTTCGCGCCAGCCTGCTGGCGGAAAGGGGATTGGTCCAGATGGTAGAGGAGGCTGCGCTCACGCCCGCGACGCTCGCGGCGGCGGTGGACCGTGCCGCCGCGCGCCCGCGCCCGGCGCCTGGCGCGATCGACCTCGGCGGCGCGCGGCGTAGCGCCGAGTTGCTGCACGAGTGGCTTGGATGACTTGGACCGAGCTGCAAGCGGCGCTTAAGGAGCGCAACGAAGCCGGCCGGCACGTGGACTTCTGGTGGCGCGACGATGATGCCTCGGCTCCCAGTCCGGCGCTGGAGCGGGCCGTCGGTCTTTCGAAGAAGTACGGCGTGCCCTTGGCGCTCGCCGTCATCCCGCAGGACGCAACGCCGCGGCTCTTCGAGGGCCTGCATGAGCGCGTCACGGTCCTCCAGCACGGCACGGATCATCGCAACCGCGCGGCGGCTGGGGAGAAGAAGACCGAATATCCGGCCGCCGAGCCAGCCGGCGCTGCGCTGAAGAGAATCGAGACCGGGATGGCCAAGCTGCGCTCAGTGGCCAGCCAAAAATTCATTCCCGTTCTCGCCCCGCCGTGGAACCGCATGCGCCAGGACCTTCTCGACAAGCTACCAGGGATCGGCATCCGCGGCATCAGCGCCTACGGTCCGCAGAAGAGCGGCGAGCCGGCACCGGGCTTGCGCCAGGTGAACACGCACGTCGATGTGGTGGCGTGGCGGCGCGGCAGGCGGTTTGTCGGTGAAGACGAAGTATTGATCTCCACGTTGCACCATCTACGTTCCATGGAAGGACCCATCGGCTGGCTCACGCACCACGCGGTGCACGACGCGGCGACGTGGGGTTTTCTTGAACGACTTTTCACTTTGAAGGACGTCCGCTGGCGCTCGGCGGCAGAGGTGTTCTCGTATACTGCCCCGGCCCATGGCTGACCTCCGTAGTACCGACCTGATTACGGTCCGCGATCTGAAGGTCCATCTCGACGTGGACGCCGGGGTCGTCAAGGCCGTCGACGGCGTGTCGTTTCGTATTCCCGCCGGCGGCACGGTGGCGCTGGTGGGCGAGTCCGGCTCGGGCAAGTCGGTGGTCGCGCAGTCGATCATGGGCATCCTGCCGCGCATCGCGCGCATCGAGTCCGGCGAGATCGTCTTTCGCGACCCGAAACAGGCTTCCGAAGTCGATATATCGCGTCTGGATCCGGCCGGACGCGCGATGCAGGACATCCGCGGCGGGCGCATCTCGATCATTTTCCAGGAGCCGATGACCGCGCTCTCGCCGCTGCACACCATCGGCAACCAGATCGGCGAATCGCTCGCGCTGCACCGCGAGGTCAACAAGCGCGAGCGGCGCGAAGCGGTCATCGACATGCTGCGCCGCGTCGGCTTCCCGGACCCGGTGAAGGCCGAGCACACCTATCCGTTCGAGCTCTCCGGCGGCCTGCGCCAGCGCGCGATGATCGCCATGGCGCTGGTGTGCCGGCCGGCGCTGCTGATCGCCGACGAGCCGACCACCGCGCTCGACGTCACCATCCAGGCGCAGATCCTCCAGCTGATCCAGGATCTGCAGAAGGAATTCGGCATGGCGGTGCTGCTCATCACGCACGATCTGGGCGTGGTGGCGAACATGGCCGACGAGGTGGTGGTGCTGCACCGCGGCCAGGTGATGGAGTCCGGCAGCGTCACCGACATCTTCCGCGACGCGCGCCACCCGTACCTGAAGGCGCTGATGCGCGCGGTGCCGCGCTTCAACATGAAGCCGGGGGAGCGCCTCACGCCGATCCGCGAGGTGCAGGTGACGCAGGACCACCTCCTTACCACCGGGATGCGCCCGCGCATCGATTTCACCAAGCCGCTGCTCGAGGTGCGCAATCTCACCAAGCGCTATGCGACGCGCAAGCGCTCGTTCCTCGGGCGCGGCGCAGGCAGCGAGCTCTTGGCGGTGGACGACGTGAGCTTCGAGGTCGGCGCCGGCGAGTGCCTGGGGCTGGTCGGCGAGTCCGGCTGCGGCAAGACCACCACCGCGCGCATGATCCTGCGCTCGGTGGCGCCGGACGCCGGAGAGATTGTTCTTCAAGGATCAAAAGGTGCTGGCGCTCAAGGGCGACGAGCTTTTCGCCTACCGGCGCCACGTGCAGTTCGTGTTCCAGGACCCGTTCGGCTCGCTCAACCCGCGCATGACGGCCGGCGACATCGTGAGCGAGCCGCTGCTGATCCACGGCATCGGCGACAAGGACGAGCGCTTCGCGCGCGTCAAGGAAGTGATGGGACTGGTGGGCCTCGACGTGCGCCATCTGCGCCGCTACCCGCACAGCTTCTCGGGCGGGCAGCGCCAGCGCATCGGCATCGCGCGCGCGCTCGCGCTCGGCCCGCAGCTCCTGATCTGCGACGAGCCGGTGTCCGCGCTCGACGTTTCGGTGCAGGCGCAGGTGCTGAACCTGCTTTCCGACCTGCGCTCGGCGCTCGGTCTTACCTACCTCTTCATTTCGCACAACCTCGCGGTGGTGAACTACCTCGCCGACCGCATCGCGGTCATGTGCGCCGGCCGCATCGTCGAAGTCGCGCCGTCGGCCGAGCTGTTCCGCAATCCGGTGCATCCCTACACCAGGGCGCTGCTCGCCGCCGTGCCCGAGCCGGACCTCGGGCGCAAGCTCGACTTCGACGCGCTGATGGAAGGCAAGGCCTCCGACCCGGCGGCCTGGCCGGCCGAGTTCCGCATCGCCGGCGACGCTCGCCCCGGCATGCAGGACATCGGTAAAGGGCATCTAGTGAGGGCGGCATGAATCCGCCGCCAAATCGTGTGGGCGGCAGCATGAGAGTTTTGCTGGCATTGCTGGTTTCGGTTTTTACCGGAATGGCTTTTTGCCAAACCAGTGAACCACCCATGCTGCGTCTCGACGTCTCGACCGGAAATCTGCCGCCGCTTGAGAAGCGGTTGCCGCAACAACCCCTCGTGGTGAACACCGGATTTCCGGGAAAGCACGGCGGCACGCTGAACAGCCTGGTCGGACGCAGCCGGGATACGCGCATGCTGGTGGTCTACGGTTATGCGCGCCTGGTGGGTTACGACCGCAACCTCGACCTGGTCCCCGACATCCTGGAGTCGTTCGAAGCGCACGAAGGGCGCGTGTTCACGCTCAGGCTGCGCAAGGGCCACCGCTGGTCCGACGGCCAACCGTTCACCACCGAGGACTTCCGCTACTACTGGGAGGATGTGGCGAACAACAAGGAGCTTTCGCCCGCCGGGCCGCCGCGCGACCTGCTGGTGGAAGGGCAGCCGCCGAAGTTCGAGGTCCTGTCCGAGACCGAGGTGCGCTACACCTGGCACAAGCCCAACCCGCATTTCCTGCCGCGGCAGGCGGGCGCCTCGCCGCTCTTCATCTACCGGCCGGCGCATACCTGAAGCCGCTGCACAAGAAATACTCGGAGAAGGTGAGAAAAGCGACGCCGAGGGCACGGCGAAGCGCCGCTGGTCGGCGGTGCACAACCGCGCCGACAACCTCTACGAGTCGGACAACCCGGACCTGCCGACGCTGCAGCCGTGGATGAACACCACGCAAGCCGCCGGCCGACCGCTTCGTCGCCGTGCGCAATCCCTACTTCCACCGCGTCGACCAGAACGGGCTGCAGCTTCCTTACATCGATCGCTTCATCCTCGCGGTGGTCGATCCGAAGCTGATCCCGGCGAAGACCGGTGCCGGCGAAGCCGACCTGCAGGCGCGCGACGTGAACTTCAACAACTACACCTTCCTCAAGCAGGGCGAGAAGCAGAACGGCTACCGCACGCTGCTCTGGCGGCCGGGAAAGGGCTCGCATTTCGCGCTTTTTCCGAACCTGAACGTGAACGACCCGGTGTGGCGCGCGGTGCTGCGCGACGTGCGCTTCCGGCGCGCGCTGTCGCTCGCCATCGACCGCTCGCTCGTCAACCAGGTGCTGTATTTCGGCCTGGGCATCGAGTCGAACAACACCGTGCTGCCGCAGAGCCCGCTGTTCCGCGAAGCCTATCGCGACCGCTGGGCGCGCTACGACAAGAAGCAAGCCTCGCAACTGCTGGACCAGATGGGCTTGAAAAAAGGCCGTGACGGCATCCGCCGGCTGCCCGACGGTCGCCCGCTCGAGGTCATCGTCGAGACCGCGGGCGAGAGCACCGAGCAGACCGACGTGCTCGAGCTCATCCGCGAGACCTGGCGCGAGGTGGGCATCAAGCTCTTCAGCAAGCCGTCGCAGCGCGAGGCGTTCCGCAACCGCGTGTTTGCCGGCGAGACCGTAATCTCGGTGTGGAGCGGGATCGAAAATGGCCTCGCCACGCCGGACTCGAGTCCGGACGAGCTCGCGCCGACCAGCCAGTCGCAGCTGCAATGGCCGAAGTTCGGCCAGTACATCGAGACCGCCGGCAAGTCCGGCGAGCCGGTCGACATTCCGGAGGCGAAGGAGCTTGCGCGCCTCTACGACCGCTGGCTGTCGAGCGTCACGCGCGCCGACCGCGAGCGCGCCTGGCACGCGATGCTCGAGCTGCACGCCGAGCAGCAGTTCACGATCGGCGTGGTGTCGGGCGTGCCGCAGCCGGTGGTGGCGCGCCAGACGCTGATGAACGTGCCGGAGCAGGGGTTCTACAACTGGGATCCCGGAGCGTTCTTCGGCATCTATCGCCCCGATACTTTTTGGTTCAAATGAGTCTGGTTCAGGTTGATGCTTAGATACACGCTGCGCCGCGTGCTGATCATGATTCCCACGCTGGTGGTGATCAGCTTCGTCACCTTCGTCATCATCCAGCTGCCGCCGGGCGACTTCCTCTCCAACCAGATCGCCGAGCTGCAGAGCCAGGGCGACAAGGCGGCGGCGGAGAAAGCCGAGTTCCTGCGCAAGCAATACGGCCTCGACAAGCCGTTCGTCGAGCAATACGGCATCTGGATCGGCGTCTGGCCCGGCGAGAACGGCTTTTCCGGCCTGCTGCAGGGCGACCTCGGCTGGTCCTTCGAGCACGACCTGCCGGTGAAGGCGGTGGTCGGCGACCGGCTCCTGCTCTCCTTCATCCTCAACTTCTCGGTGATCCTCTTCACCTGGGCGCTGGCGTTTCCGATCGGCTTCTATGCCGCGACGCGCCAATACAGCTGGGGCGATCACGGCCTCACCTTCCTCGGCTATATCGGCCTCGCCACGCCGAACTTCCTCCTCGCGCTGGTGCTCATGTACTTCGCCAACGTGCAGTTCGGGCTCTCGATCGGCGGCATCATGGACCCGGAATACCTGGGCCAGCCCTGGAGCTGGGGCAAGGCGCGCTCGGTGATCGAGCACCTCTGGATCCCCGTGATCGTCATCGGCACCTCCGGCACCGCCGGCATGATCCGCCGCCTGCGCG
Organism: uncultured beta proteobacterium; assembly: GCA_963810475.1. GTDB lineage: Bacteria > Pseudomonadota > Gammaproteobacteria > Burkholderiales > SG8-39 > SCGC-AG-212-J23. Next base: position 38,610 of record CAWENY010000024.1, read on the forward strand.
CGAACCTCCTCGACGAGCTGCAGAAGCCCTACGTGGTGACGGCGCGCTCCAAGGGCATGCCGCCTTTCCGCCTGCTGGTGAAGTACCCGCTGCGCATGGCGCTCAACCCGTTCATCGCCGACATCGGCAACCTGCTGCCCAGCGTGATCTCGGGCTCGGCGATCGTCGCCGTGGTGCTGTCGCTGCAGACCTCCGGCCCGATGCTGCTCGAGGCGCTGCGCAGCCAGGACCAGTACCTCGCCGGGTCCTTCCTGATGTTTCTGTCCTTGTTGACGGTGGTCGGCATGTTCATCTCCGATGTGCTGCTGGCTGCCTTGGATCCGAGGATTCGTCTTACGGGCGGGGCGGCGAAATGAGCAGATTGCTTTGCCCCCCTGTGAAGGGGGGAAGCGAGCCGAAGGCGAGCGGGGGGTTGGTTTCTTGACGGCAAAGCTCGAGCACTACGTTTCGCAGGAGCCGTTCGAGCCGCATGCGGCCGAGACGCTCACCCCGGAGCAGGAGCGCTTCTACCGCGCCTCGCAATGGCAGATCATGTGGTGGAAGTTCAAGCGCCACCGCATCGCCGTCATCGCGGGCGCCATCCTGCTCCTGTTCTACGCCTCGACGCTGGTGAGCGAGTTCATCGCGCCCTACGACCTGCACACACGCGACACCAACCACATCTACGCGCCGCCGCAGCGTGTGCGCCTGTTCCACGACGGCAACCTGGTCGGGCCGTTCGTCTATGGCTACAGCATGCGGCTCAACATGGAGACGCTGAAACGCGAGTACACCGACGATCGCAACACGCGCTACCGCTTGCGCTTCTTGTGCCTGGGCGACGACTACGAGTTCTGGAACCTCATCCCGGGCCGCTTCCATTTTGTCTGCCCGGCGGAAAACGGCACGCTCTACCTCCTGGGCACCGATCGACTGGGAAGAGACCTGTTCTCGCGCATCGTGTACGGCACGCGCATCTCGCTCACCGTGGGGCTGTTCGGCATCGCGGTGAGCTTCCTCATCGGCATCACGTTGGGCGGCATCTCCGGCTTCTACGGCGGCTGGATCGACAACGTGATCCAGCGCTTCATCGAGATGGTGCGCTCATTCCCCGAGCTGCCGCTGTGGATGGCGCTGTCGGCCGCGCTGCCGATCAACTGGAGCCCGATCCTGGTTTACTTCGGCATCACCATCATCCTCGGGCTGCTCGACTGGCCGGGGCTCGCCCGTGCGGTTCGTTCCAAGCTTCTGGCTTTGAGAGAAGAAGACTTTGCGACCGCCGCCGTGCTGATGGGCGCGAGCCCGGCGCGCGTCATCCGCCGTCACCTGCTGCCGTCGTTCACCAGCCACCTCATCGCCTCCGCCACGCTGTCGGTACCGGCGATGATCCTCGGCGAGACCGCGCTGTCGTTCCTTGGCTTGGGCCTGAGACCTCCGGTCACCAGCTGGGGCGTATTGCTGAACGAGGCGCAGAACATCAACGTGGTCGCGCTCTACCCCTGGCTGATGCTCTCGGTCGTCCCGGTGTTCATCGTGGTGCTCGCCTTCAACTTCTTCGGCGATGGCCTGCGCGACGCCGCCGACCCCTACAGCAGCACCGCCCGAACCTAAATCAGGGACAGACCACGTTTTCTTGACGCGCCGGACGGCTCGGCATAGCGTGCGAGGGGGAGGTTGGAGTGCATCGACGGCGCTTTGCTTTGGCTTTCGCGACCGCGGTGGTTCTCGCATTGGCCTGTGTACCCCGCATCGTCGCCGGCCAAGGTGGAAAGCAGCACCGCATCGCTTACCTCAGTGGATATTCCGACGAAATCGACAAGCCGCTGTTTAGCGCGTTCGTGCGCGGCCTCGGCGATTTCGGCTATGTCGAGGGCCGCAACATCGCCATCGATCGGAGATACGCGGGCGGCACGCCTGAGCGGTTGGCCGCGCTCGCGGCCGAGCTCGTCCGGCTGAAACCCGATGTCTTCGTGGTGGGCGCGGGCGCCGCGGCCGCCGAAGCCGTGAGGGCGGTTTCGGGCAATACACCGATCGTGATGGCGAACGTCCAGGATCCGGTGGCAAGCGGCCTGGTGAAGAGCCTGGCGAGGCCGGGCGGCAATATCACCGGCATGTCCGATTTTCACGCCGCCCAGGAGCTCATTCTTTCGATGAATCGCGCTGCGTTTCTTCGCATCCGTGGTAATGCGACCTGCGTTCGCCAGTCCAAGGCGATCCGGGTTCTGTGGCACCAGCATCCGGACTGAGCGTAGTCTTGCTGGACGCCCCCGGTGCTGCGGAACGGCCACCAAGCCGGATGGAACTCCGCTCGTCGGCACGAAGGAGCTAGAGGTAGCAGCGCGCTCGCTGAGCGTGCGGCTGACCTTGCTGCCCGTCAACGGACCCGAGGATTTCGTCAAAGCGTTTGCCGAGGCGGGCGAAGCGCGCGCCGAAGCCGTCCTCCTCAGCCCTTCTCCGGTGCTCAGCTTTCACAACAAGCTGCTCCTCGACCTCGCGGCGCGACAACGGCTGCCCGCGGTCTACGGCAACCCGGAATCCGTCAAGCTCGGTGGCCTCATGTCCTACGGGCCGAGCTACACGGCGCTGTTTCATAGGGCCGCGACCTACGTCGACAAGATCGTCAAAGGCGCTAAGCCGGCGGATTTGCCGATCGAGCAGCCGGTCAAGTTCGAACTCGCGATCAACCTCAAGACCGCCAAGGCCCTGGGAATCTCGGTACCGCGCGCGCTCGTGTTGCGCGCCGACCACGTCATCCAATAACTAGGCTGCGCGGTTAGCCGACTCGGGCGTCGGGCCCGGGGCTGCGGTCGGGGCGGAGAAGATGCAGAACGCGTTCTTGCCGGCGCGCTTCGCCGCGTACATGGCCTTGTCGGCGTGCGCCATGAGGGTGGCGGCATCGCCCGCGTCGTCGGGGAACAGGCTTACGCCGAGGCTCGCCGAGACGCGCGCCTTGACGCCGCCGAAGAGGTCGTAAGGCCGCAGCATCTCGCCCGCGAGCTTGCTCACCACGCGCTCCACCGCCGCGGTGTCCTGCATCTGCTCGAGCACGACGAAGAACTCATCGCCGCCCAGGCGCGCCACCACGTCGCTCGCGCGCAGGGTGCGGCGCAGCCGGCGCGCCACCTCGACAAGGAAGGCATCGCCCGCGGCGTGGCCGTGCATGTCGTTCACCTGCTTGAAGCCGTCGAGATCGATGAAAACCCCGGCGAGCTTGGAGCGGTGGCGACGGGTGCGCTCGATCGCCTGCTCTAGCGCCGGGCCCAGGCTGGTGCGGTTGGCGAGCCCGGTGAGCGCGTCGTTGTAGGCGAGCGAGGCAATGCGCTCGCGCGCCAGCGCGATTTCCGTGACGTCGCGGCCGATGCCGCGGTAACCCCCGAACACGCCATCGGCGTTGAAGCGCGGCTCGCCGCTCACCGCGAAGAATCGCGTGCCGCCGTCGGGCATGACCCGGGAGAACTCGAAGTCGCGGAACGGCAGGTGGCTGTTGAGCGTCGCCATGTGCGCCGCCCAGCCGGCCTGGTCCGGGCTCGACGAGGCCACGCTCCACGGGTTTTTGCCGATGATGCCCCGGCCGATCTGCGCCGAGCCGTTGGGGCCGTGCACGATCTTGGTGATGCGGTGCTGCGGATCGGTCTCCCAGAAGAAGTCCGAGGAGAGATGCGTAAGCCGCCGGAAGCGCTCCTCGCTCTCGCGCAGCATCTCTTCGGCCTGCTTGCGCTGCAGGAACTGGCCGAACAGGCTGCCGATGGCCTGCGTCGCCTCCAGCAGGCGCTCGTCGGGCTCGCTCGCCCGGTGCCCGGAGAACGAGAGCAGCCCAATGGTGCGGCCCTGCGCCACGGCCGGGAACGCGAAGGTGGCGAACGCGCCGCTCGACTCGCGCGGCGATTTGGAGAACACCGGCTTGCCTTCCTGCCAGGTGTTGCGCGAGCGGGTGAGGAACTGGTCGGTGGCCGGCTCGCGCGCGAACCATGCCTCCTCCAGCGTCATGTCGCCGCTCGCCGGATCGACGCGGAAGCAGCGGCCGTAGTCCCAGCCTTCGATGTCGCAGATGGCGCGCAGGCCGGACTGCAAGCCCTCGGACACGCCGTTGGCCTGGGCGAGCGCTCGCGCGACCGCATGCTCCAACCGCAGCAGCTGCTCGCCGCGCTTTTGCGGCGTGATGTTGCGGCCGATGCCGCGGAAACCGTGGAACAAGCCCTCGGCGTCGAACAGTGGCTCGCCGCTCAGCGACAGCCACACGCTGCGCCCGTCGGGCAAGGGGCGCTGGATCTCGAAGTCGCGGAACGGCTCGTGGCGCTCCAGGCTGCGCCGGTTGTGCTCCCAATAGTCGTCGGCCGCGTCGAGGCCGGTCTTCTCGGTGAAGGGCTCGGAGGTCAGCGTGAGCTGCAACTGGGCATCCATCTCCCAGTACCAGTCGGCGAAAAGCCCGCTGAGCGCGGACGTTCTAGTGTTCACAGGGGAAGGCAAAACCGACGACTCTACTCGTCTTTGCGATGCCCTTGCCAGCGGCCGGTAGGACCAAAAAGCGGGCGAGCATTTTGCTGTTACGCCTCAAGGCAGCGTGAATAGCTCCATCTTATCTCCGACACCGCGCAACGTGTGGCTTCCCAGCGAACGCCATGAGGGATGCGGTAGGGCCTGCACCACGCGTTCGGAGACTAGTACGTTTGCCCCTAGTACCTTGCACAGGGACTCAATGCGTGCTGCCTCATTCGCCGCAGCCCCGATCACGGTGAATTCGATGCGCGTCGGCGTGCCGATGTTGCCGTAGGTCACCTCCCCGAGGTGCAGGCCGATGCCGAAGCGCAGCGGCCGCGCCCTGTTTTTGTTCATTTTCTCCATTCCGGCGAGGGCGGCCCGGGCGGCGGCCAGGGCCTTGGCGCAAGCCTCCGCCGGGCGCTCGCCCACCGGAAAGATGGCCAAGGCAGCGTCGCCAATGAAGCGCAGCACCTCGCCCTTGTGCTCGAGCACCGGGCCGAGCACGCACTCGAAGTAGTCATTGAGCAGCGCGAGGAACTCGCGCCGCGTCATCGAATCGGCCAGGGGGGTCGAATCGCGCAGGTCGCAGAACCAGATCACCGCATTGATGTCCTGGCCGTCGCCGCGCTTGATGCGTCCGGCGAGCACCTTCTCGCCGGCGCTGGGCCCGAGGTACGCGTCGAGGATGTTGCGGGCCTTTTGCATGTTGCCGTAGATCTCGACCATGCGGGTGAATGGCGGGAGCAGCCGGCGCAGGGCGGCGAGCTCGTCTTCGCGAAAGCCCCCGCCGCGGCGGGTCGCGAAGCTCGCGGCGTGCACCTCGCCATTGACGAAGCGCAGGGGCGCCGCGATGAAGTCCGTCGCGCCGTCCCGGCGCAGCTCCTCCAGGATCGGGAAGTCCATCGGGCAGCTCGCATCCGCGAGGCGCCGCCGCACTTCGACATGCTCCGTGAACACCACGCGAATCGGGCTCTTCAGGAAGGCTTCGGATTCGAGCAGGTCGTGGGCGGCTTCGGTCATCTCGACCGCACCCTTGTCCGCCTGCCAGATGAACGCCCGCCCGAGCAGGTTGGGATGCAGCGTGCGCACGAATACGCCCACCCGGTAGATCGGCAGACCGGCGGCGACGGTGCGCCGGCAGGTATCGAGTAGCACCTCTCGCGGCTGGCGCGAAGGCCGCGCGCCTTCGATCAGCCAGTCGACCACCGGCTGGATGTCGAGCGGCGGGTTTATAGCTTCGTGAGCCACAGGCTCGACTCGATCGCACCGGGGATGAGCGGCAGGCGCGCCAGCACCCCTGAAAGCTTCTCCGGGGACCGCGAGACCACGGCATGGCTCGAGAAATCCACCTTGAAGATGTCGCTTTCGATCAGCGACGCCACCGCCGCCTGCTCGTTGTAGCGGCGCCATTCCCAGGCCGCCGGATAATCGTCGGGAAGAAAGATGTCGTGGAAGTGCACCCGCACCCCGGCGGGCAGCATCGGCAGCACGGCCTTGAGCAGGAACTCGACATCGCTGCCCGGCTTGAGCTGATGGCTCGAATCGATGAACAGGATGTCGTTTTCGCCGAGCGGCGGAAACGCCGCCACGCGCTGCACCGGGGAGCGCAGCCACTCCACCGGCAGTTTTTCAATGGCGGCTCTGGGCAGCGGGTCGATCGCGGTGATGCGGGTGTCGAGCCCGCCGTCGGCGACGGCGCGCGCCAGGAAGCGCGTTGAATGCCCGGAGCCGACTTCGACGATACGCCGCGGCCGCAGGCTGCGCACCATGGCGTAGGCCGCGGCGGCGTCGAGGCGTGGGAACCAGTCCTGGTCCCAGCGCGGCGCCGGCGGCGGGGCCGCGCCGATGGCGAGAAGCGAGCTCTGGTATTGCTCGATAAGGCCCAACACCTTCACAGGCGCAAAGACAATCCGTCCTTGGCCACGAAAGACCCGGGCAGCTCCTTTTCGACGTCGCGCGCGATGCCGTCCAGCAGGTCGTCGTCATGCTCCGGGTCATGGTGGAACACCGCGAGCCGCTTCGCGCCGGCGGCGCGGCACAGGCGCACGCCTTCCTGCCAGGTCGAGTGTCCCCAGCCGACGTAGGTGTCGTACTCCGCATCCGTGTACATGCTGTCGTAGATCACCAGATCCGCGCCGGCGATCAGCTCGATGATGCTGCGGTCAAGCGCGCCCGGCACGTGCTCGGTGTCGGTCAGGTAACACAGCGAGCGTCCGTCGTACTCCACGCGATAGCCGGTGGCGCCATCGGGATGGTTGAGCGTCGCGGTGCGCACCGCGACCTGCGGGCCGGCCTGAAGCGTCTCGCCGGCCTTGAACTCGCGGTATTCCATGCGCGCGCGGAACACCTGCGGCGGCACCGGAAACAGCGGCGACATCATGAATTCGCCCAGCACCCGGCGCAGCGTCATGCCCTCGGCAAGATGCCCCGCCCACAGCCGCCAGCGGTTCTTCGGCTCGAAGAACGGGCGGAAGAAGGGCAGGCCGCACACGTGGTCGAAGTGCGTATGGGTGAGGAAAAGGTCGGCATCGACCTCACCCTTGAGCGTATTTCCGAGGTAGCGCAGCCCGGTGCCGCCATCGAAGATCAGCAGCCGCTCGCCGCAGCGCACTTCGATGCACGAGGTATTGCCGCCGTAGCGCACGGTGCGCGGTCCGGAGCAGGCAATGGAGCCGCGCACCCCCCAGAAGCGCAGGCTGAAGTCGGAGGCCATGGGCCCACTATAGCGGCAAAAAAGCACCCCCCGGGGCGGTAAGATCCGTCTCGGGGGAGAGGACTCGAAGGGACTGCTAGGGCAACCGTGAAAAAGGCTGACTGGTCGTCCCCGCGAAGGCGGGGACCCCGCTACTGCTTTAGATCGTCGCTAGTGGACCGCAGCCTTTTCCGCTTCATTATCCGCTACAGCAAGCGCGACCAGCTGCTGATCGTGCCGCTGGTGATCGGCACCATGGTCGTGTACTACCTGTCGCTCGACCTGCCGAAGACGATCATCAACGAGGCGATCCAGGGCAATCGGTTCCCGCAGCCCGACGCCACCGCCCGCTTCCTCGGCTTCGATCTCTCGCGCCTGGAGTACCTGCTCGCCCTGTCGCTGATCTTCCTCGGGCTGATCGTGCTCAACGGCTGGCTCAAGTTCCAGATCAACACCATGAAAGGCTGGATGGGCGAGCGCATGCTGCGCCGCCTGCGCTTCTCGCTCTACGACACCATCCTGCGCTTCCCGATCTCGCGCTTCCGCCGCGTCAAGGCCGCCGAGATGGCGACCATGATCAAGGACGAGGTCGAGCCGCTGGGCGGCTTCATCGGCGAGGCGCTGATCACGCCGCTCTTCCTCGGCGGGCAGGCGTTGACCGCGATGTTCTTCATCCTCTACCAGCATTGGGCGCTCGGCCTCATCGCGCTCGCGGTGGTGGCGATCCAGGCGGTGGTGATCCCGAAGCTGCGCAAGCGCCTGCTGGTGCTCGGCCGCGAGCGCCAGCTCACCGCGCGCGCGCTCGCCGGGCGCATCGCCGAGACCGTCGACGGCGCGGCGGAGATCCACGCCAACGGCACTTCGCAATACGAGCGCGCCGAGATCTCGGCCCGCCTCGGGCGCATCTTCAAGATCCGCTTCGAGTTCTACCAGCGCAAGTTCCTGATCAAGTTTCTCAACAACTTCCTCTCGCAGGTGACGCCGTTCCTGTTCTATACGGTGGGCGGCTACCTGGTGATCATGGGGCGGCTCGACATCGGCGCGCTGGTGGCGGTGATCGCGGCGTACAAGGACCTGCCCAGCCCGGTGAAGGAGCTGATCGACTGGGACCAGCAGCGCCTCGACGTGGAGATCAAGTACCAGCAGGTGGTCGAGCAGTTCAGCGACGGCGAAGTGGCGCCGGCCGAGATGCAGGCGATCGTCGACGCGCCGCCGCTGCCGCGCGAGGGCACGCTGAAGGCGTCGAACCTCCTGCTGGTGGACGAATCCGGCACCAAGCTGGTCGAGGGCGTGTCGTTCGAGGCCGGACTCGACGCTCACGTCGCCATCGTCGGCCGGCCGGGGGCCGGCGCGAGCGATCTGGCGCAGATGCTCGCGCGCCTGGTGCCGCCGACCAGCGGCTCGATCGACATGGGCGGGGTCGACATCACTCGCGCGCCGGAGGCGCTGATCGGCCGTGCCATCGGCTACGTCGGCTCGCCGGCGTACCTTTTCCCGGCACGCGTGCGCGACAACGTGCTCTATGGCCTCAAGCACAAGCCGGTGCGCAGCCGCCGCATCCCCGAAGGGGAGTGCGGCGAGCGAGCGCGAGTTCCACCTGCGCGAGGCGGCGCGCACCGGCAACAGCACCCTCGACATCGAAGCCGACTGGATCGACTACGAGTGCGCCGGCTGTACCGGGCCGGAAGACATCGAGGAGCGCATCGTCGAGCTGCTGGGCGTCGTCGACCTCGAGGAAACGATCTTCGAGCTCGGCCTGCGCAGCCCGGCCGGACGGCGCGCACGGGCCGAATGACAAAGTCGCGGACCGCGTGCTGGAGGCGCGCCGCCAGATGCGCGAGCGGCTGGACTCGCTCGGCATCCGCGACTGGGTCGAGCGCTTCGATCCCGCGTTGTACAACCGCAATGCGACGGTCGCCGAGAACCTGCTGTTCGGCACGCCGGTCGGGCGCGTGTTCGACATGGAAAACCTCGGCGGCAACGCCTACGTGCGGCACGTGCTGCGCGAGACCGGGCTGCACGAGCTGCTGCTGCGCACCGGCCACAAGGTCGCCGAGACCATGGTCGAGCTGTTCAGCGGCCTGCCGCCGGGCCACGAGTTCTTCGCGCAGTACAGCTTCATCAACCAGGACGACCTGCCGCAGTTCGAGGCCATCCTCAAGCGCGTGGACGACGTCGGGCTGAAGGGGTTGGAGGAAACGGAAATCCGCCAGCTGCTGGCGCTGCCGTTCAAGCTGATCGCCGCCCGGCACCGCCTGGGACTGATCGACGAGGGCTTCGAGGCGCGCGTGATCGAGGCGCGGCGCCATTTCGCCGACAAGCTGCCGAAGGCGCTCGAGGGCGCGATCGAATTTTTCGATCCGGCGCGCTATAACAGCGCGGCGACGCTGCAGGACAACATCCTGTTCGGCAGGATCGTCACCGGGCAGGCCGGCGCGTTCGAGCGCATCACCGGGCTGGTGCGCGAGATGCTCGACGAGCTCGGCCTGCGGCCGGCGGTGGTGCGCAACGGCCTGGACTTCCAGGTCGGGGTCGGCGGCGCACGCCTGGCGGTGGCCGACCGGCAGAAGGTGGCCCTGGTGCGTGCGATGCTCAAGCGCCCGGTGCTGCTGGTGCTGGATCAGGCAGCCGCGGTGCTCGACCCGGTGTCGCAGCAGCGCGTGGTGCAGCAGGTGCTGGCCGAGCGCAAGGGACAGGGCGTGATCTGGGTGCTGTCGCGGCCCGAGTTCGCCGAGCGCTTCGGCGTGGTGCTGGTCATGGAGCGCGGGCGCCTGGTCGAAAGCGGCGCGCCCGCCGAGCTGAAAAGGAAAACCGGATGAGCCTTGAACAGGAAGTCGAGTTGATCAGGCAGTTCCCGATCTTCGCCAGGATCCAGCCGGCGATGCAGAAGCTCCTGTGCTTCAGCGCCGAGCGGCTGACCTACGCCCCCGGGCAGGTGATGTTCAAGGCCGGCGACATGGGCGACGCGGCTTACATCGTCATCGAAGGCTCGGTGCAGATCAGCGTGCCCAGCCCTTCCGGGCCGATCATCGTCAATACCCTCGGGCGCAACGACATCATCGGCGAGATCGCCATCTTCGGCGACGTGCCGCGCACCGCGACCGCCACCGCGCAAACCAAGCTCGAGACGCTGAAGATCTCGAAAGAGCTGTTCGAAAAAATCATCCGCGAGAACCCGGACGCGGCGCTCGAGCTGATCCGCGTGCTCGCCGCGCGCCTGGCGAACACCACCGCTCAGCTCTCGCGCACCATGAGCGGCACGCGACCCTGAATCAAGCTTCTGGGATCGGCGACCGCGTACACCGTCAGCCGCTCGGTCTTGCCGCGCACGCGAACCTGGTGCTGCGGCGAGCCGCCGGGCTCGATTCCCGCCTGGCGCAGCGCCTCTTCCGAAACCACCATGGTGCAGCTGAACGCCTTGGTCATGTCCTCGAAGCGCGCGGCGGTGTTCACCATGTCGCCGATCGCCGAGTGGATCGGCGCTTCGGGCGGACCGAGGGTGCCGACGATCGCCACGCCGGCGTGGATGCCGATGCCGATGCGCAGCGGCGACTTGAGGTCGTCGGCCAGGCTGCGGTTCAGGCTTGTCCATGCGCTCCTGCATTTGCGCCGCGCCCTCGAGCGCGGCGCGGCAGGCAGCCGGCAGGTCGCTTTCCAGGCCGTAGAGCGCGAGCAGTCCGTCACCGCGGAATTGCGCGTAGTAGCCGCCGGTCGCGCGCAGCGCGGCGTGCATCTCGGCGAAGAACTGGTTCATGAGGAAGACCACGTCATAGGGCAGGCGCCCTTCGGCGAGGCGCGTGGAATCGCGCAGGTCGACGAACATCGCCACGATCGGCCGCTCGCGCCCCTGCGCGCCGCCGGGCGGCTGGCGCGGCGAGCGCGGGCCGACATTCGGCGGTAGCAGCGGCGTCACGGCGACGTCGCGCGTCGGCCGGCACTGGCAGGCGAGGCGAACGTTGGGCGGCGCGTGAATGCGGCCGAGCGCCTGCGCCTCGCGGCGGCTCGGCGGCGGCAGGTGCGTGAGCCCGTCGCCCACGCGCACCCGGCAGGTCGTGCAGCGCGCGCGGCCGCCGCAGACCGAGGCGTGCGGCAACCCCTCGTCGCGGATCGCCTCGAGGATGGTGCGGCCGACCGGCGCGGTGATCACGCGCCCGGAAGCGTGGCGCACCCGGTAGGTGGCGCCGATGCGCGTGCGCAGCCAGCGCGCGAGCAGCGTGGCCGCGAGCGCGACCCAGAAGGCCCATTCCAGGCCGGAGCGCCAGGCCGCCATGCGATCGCGCTGCGCGTCGCTCATGCCGGCGAGGTCGACGTTGTACTTCTGCATGCCGCCGACGCTCTCGACGCTCGGCCACAGATAGAAGCCGGCGCTGGCGAACCCCGCCAGCGCGATGGCCGGCAGCAGAAGCGCGAGCGCGAAGGCGAGCGGTTCCGCGGTCTGGTACCACTGCCGCACGCGCAGCCAATAGTGCAGCCCGGCGCACACGTGCGCCCAGACGATGAGCAGAAGCAGCGACTGGCGCGTGATTCCCCATTCGCTCGACCACAGCAGGCCGACCACGCGCTCGTAGTCGATGTTGTGGTCGAGCATGGTCCAGGTGAGGCGGGTGCCGACGATGTGCCCGATGAGGAGCGGCGGAATCGCCAGGCCGAGGAGCATCTGCGCCGCTTCCCAGACCGGCATGCGCAGGGTGCTGCGGCCGTAGAGCGAAGCGAGGGCGAGGATGAAATGCGTGAGCAGCGAGCCGTACAGCATCGCGGTGCCGACGGGACTGCGCCACCAGAGCGCGAGCGCAACGCGCATGCGGTCCATCGCCTCGATCGAGACCACGCCCAGCGAGTGATTGAGAAAGTGCCCTACGACGAACGCGGCCACGATCAGGCCGGTGACCAGCCTGACGAGCCGCATCAGGCCTTCAGTTGTACTTCGATGGTTTCTCTGCCGGACGGTGCGACCCACGCGCCGTCGATGAACAGTTGGTTACGGAGGAGCATTCCATATTCTAGCTATACTCAAGTCATGCTTCGGAAAGCAAAAGCGGTGCTCTGCCGCGAGCACAACAAGCCGGTCGTGGTGGAGCAAATCTCGATCGATGCGCCCAAGCGCGGCGAAGTCACGGTCAAGCTTGGCGCCTGCGGCGTATGCCATTCCGACCTTTCGGCGATCAACGGCACCATCGCGCTGCCGCTGCCGCTGGTGCTCGGTCACGAGGGCGCCGGCGTGGTGGAAAAGGTCGGCGAGGGCGTCACCGATCTCGCACCCGGCGATCACGTGATCTTTTCCTTCATCTACATGTGCGGCAAGTGCCGGTTCTGCGTCGCTGGGCGGCCGGTGCTGTGCCTGGAGCAGGGCAAGGCGCTCACTACCCCGCTCGAAGGCACGACGCGCGCACACGACGCCAAGGGCGCGCCGCTTGGCATCTTCTCCGGTTGCGGCGCGATGGCCGAGTACGCCACGGTGTCGGCCGAGAACCTGATCAAGATCGACCCGAAGATTCCGCTCGACTGCGCAGCGCTCGTCGGCTGCGGTGTCACCACCGGTGTCGGCGCCGTCTTCAATACCGCCAAGGTCGAGCCCGGCTCGTCGGTCGCGGTATTCGGCTGTGGCGGCGTGGGGTTGTCGGTAATCCAGGGGGCGCTCATCGCCGGCGCGCGGCGCATCATCGCGATCGATACCCTGGCGCCAAAGCTCGAGATGGCCAAGAAGTTCGGGGCCACCGATACGATCGTATTCAATGAGGATCCGGTCAAAGAGGTGAAAAAAATCACCGCCGGGGGGCCGGACTATGCGTTTGAATGTGTGGGCTCGGGTGAGCTTGCCGCCACTGCGTACCGCGCTATCCGGCGCGGCGGTCTGGCAGTGGTGGTGGGCGTAGCCAAGCCGAGCGATTCGACGGCGATCCGCACAATGACGCTTCCTTTCGAGGAGAAGACCATTACCGGCAGCTATTTCGGCTCCTGCGTGCCGCGCGTGGACTTCCCTCGCATGCTGGCGCTCTACATGGCGGGGCGGCTCAAGCTCGAGGAGCTCATCACCCGGCGCTATCCGATCGCCGAAGCGCCGCAGGCCTTCGCCGATCTGCAAGCCGGCAAGAACGCCCGTGGTGTGATCGTATTCTAGGGATGGCTGAACGCATCCTGGTGGTGGACGATCAGCGCACCAACGCCGAAATGGTGTCCGGGCTGCTGCGCAATCTCGGCTACGAAGTGGAGGTCGCGCTCGAGGCGGAAACCGCGCTCGAGCTGGTGCGAGGCAAGGGCACCGACCTGGTGATTTCCGATATCCTCATGCCGCGCATGGACGGGTACGAGTTCGTGCGCCGCTTGCGCGCCAACCCCGCGACCACGCTGCTGCCGGTGATCCTCGTCACGTCGGGCGACCCGCAGACCGAGCGCGTGAAGGGCATCGAGGTCGGCGCCGACGATTTCATCGCCAAGCCGGTCAACTGGGCGGAGCTGTTCGGCCGCGTGAAGCGCCTGCTGCAGGTGAAGGCGCTGCAGGACGAGATCAAGGAGCTCAACGCGCGCCTGGAAGAGCGCGTGCGCGACCAGGTGGCGCAGCTCGAGCGGCTGTCGCGCATGAAGCGCTTCTTCTCGCGCGCGGTGGCGGAAGCGATCGTCGCCGGTGGCGAGGAGCTGCTCGAGCCGCATCGGCGCGAGATCACCGCGGTGTTCCTCGACCTGCGCGGCTTCACCGCCTTTACCGACCGCGCCGACCCGGATGAGGTGATGGATCTGTTGCGCGCGTATCACGCCACTCTCGGGCGCATCGTCGACGAGTACGGCGGCACGCTCGAGCACTTCGCCGGCGACGGCGTAATGATCTTCTTCAACGACCCGATCGAGGTGGATAACCCGGCGGAGCGCGCGATCCGCATGGCGCTCGCGTTGCAGAAGGCCTACCGACCGATTTCCGACGCCTGGGAGAAGCTCGGCCACGAGGTCGGCCTCGGCATCGGTATCGCACAGGGCGAGACCACGCTCGGCGTCATCGGCTTCGAGCAGCGCTGGGAGTATGCGGCGATCGGCAACGTCCCCAACCTTGCGGCCCGCCTGTGCGGCTCCGCGCACGCGGGCGAGATCATCCTGGATGGCCAGACCGAGCAGGACATCGTCGGCATCGCCGAGACCGAGTGCGTCGGCGCTCTTGCGCTGCGGGGCTTTCAGCAGCCGGTTCCGGCTTTTCGTCTGAAGGCTTTGAAGCTCTAGCTACCAGCGCGGCGGCGGCTTGCGCGCGATCACCAGCAGGCCCTCTTCCTTGCGGACATAGCCGCCGTCGGCAAGGTCGGAGAAGATGCGGCTGATCATCTCGCGCGAGGCGCCGACGCGCGAGGCGATGTCCTTGTGGGTGAGCGGCTCGCTCACCACCAGGCGGCCATCCTTCTCCTCGGCGAGCTCGAGCAGCAGGCGCGCCACGCGCCCATAGACGTCCATCAAAGCCAGGCTGCGCACGTTCTCCGTGAGGTCGCGCACGCGGCGGGCGAGCTTGCGCACGATATGGATCGCGAGCTCCGGATTCTTCTCGATGAACGGGGTGAGCTCCGCGCGCTTCATCACCGCGCAGCGGCAGTCTTCGAGCGCCATCACCGAGGCCGAGCGCGGGCCGCCGTCGAGCGTCACCTCGCCGAAATACTCGCCCACGCCGATCTGGTTGAGCTGCACCTCGCGGCCGTTGTCGTCGGCGACGAAGACCCGCGCCTTGCCCGAGATCATCACGTATAGCGAGTCGCTGTCGTCCCCCTCGGTGACGATGATGGCCCGCTTCGCAAAGGCGCGCACCGTGGCGACCGCCGCGATCTTGTCGAGCAGCGGCCGGGGTAGCAGCTCTACGGTGCGGTCTTTCACCCACCCTCCGTGTGACGCGATGCGGCCATTCTGCGGCAGGCGGGTGAATAAATCACGCCCGGCGGCCGTCCTGGTTCACTGCGTTCGGCGGTGGACGCGCCTAGTGTGGGCGCATCCGATCCACGGAGGCGCATATGGGCAAGATCGAGCACCTTCAGTTCCTGGTCCTGTTGATTCCGACCTTCGTCATCCTCGGCGCCGCCGCGGTGTCGATGGCCGACCTCGCCCTCCCGGCAAGCGAGGCCTCCCCGATGACCGTAGCCGTAGCGAGCCCCATCCATTCCAGCCAGCTGAGCTGCGACCACCACCTGGCCGAATAACACCCAAAAAAGCGCGATACTGGCCCCGCTCGAGGGCTGTGCCGGGCGGAAGGCGCCCGGCTTTGAGGAGGCGTCATCGAAGCAAAGCGGCGCGCGCTCGTTGCCTTGGCGGCGGGCGCGCCATTCATTTCGCGGGGGGCGTGGGCGCAGTCCCGCACGCCCCGCATCGCCTGGATCAGCATGGTGAGCCAGGCGTCGCGCGCCGGCGGTCTCGATCCATTCCTGGAAGGCATGGCCAGGCTCGGCTACCAGCCGGGCAAGAACTTCGAGCTGGACGAGCGTTGGGGCGAGAATTCGCGCGAGAAACTGGAACGCCTGGCCCTCGAAGCGCTCGCGCGCAAGCCGGCGCTCTTCGTTTCGCAGGGCCCGGCGCTGCAGCTCGCGCGCAAGCTGCCCGGCGCCCTGCCGGTGGTCTTCGGCACCAGCGGCGATCCGATCGAGATGGGGGTGGCGGCCACGCTTGCGCGCCCGGGCGGTAATCTTACCGGCGTTACGTTTCTCTCCTACGCGCTGGTCGGCAAACGCGTCGAACTGCTGCATGAGGTAGCCCCGGATGCACGGCGCCTGGCGGTGCTTTCCAACCCCGAGCACGGCGGCGACGCCAAGGAGCTCGCGGCGACGCGCGAGGCAGCGATGGGCCTGGGACTGCAGGTCTCGCATTACCCGGTCACGAATGCGCAGCAGATGGAAGGGGCATTGGCCGCTGCCGCGCGCGCTGAAGCGCTCGTGGTCCATCCCGATGCCCTGATGGTCGAACAGCGCGCCGCCATCGCACGCTTCTCGCTCGAGCGGCGCGTGCCGGTGATTTCAGGCTGGGCCGCGATCGCCGAGGGCGGCGGCCTGATGACCTACGGCCCGAACCTGCAGGAGTGCTACCGGCGGCTCGCCTATTTCGTGGACCGCATCTTGCGCGGCGCCCGGCCCGGGGAGATCCCGATCGAGCTGCCCAGCACCGTGGAACTCGTCGTCAACCTCAAGACGGCCAAGGCGCTCGGCATCACCGTCCCGCCGGCGGTGCTGCTGCGCGCCGACCGGGTGATTGTGTGAAAAGAGCTCACGCGATTCTCGTTGTGGTCGGCTTATGGGCTGCGGCACCGCTCCAGATGGCGGCTCAGGCAGGCAGCACCATCCCGCGCATCGGTGTTCTCGTGACGGGACCGCCACCTGCAGAGCACGCATGTGTAGCCGGCTTACGCGCTGGCCTTGCCAATCTGGGATACGTGGAAGGGCAAACCCACCTGATGGACATCGCGTGGATGCAGGGCGCACCCGAGGAAACGTTTCCGCGACTCGCAGCGGATCTCGTGCGCAGACGGGCAACGCTGATCGTGTCGGTGGCGTCCAATGGCCTGGTCGAAGCAAAGCAGGCCATGGCCGGCGCTCGGCGTCACGCTGCCCCCGGCCATCTTCCTGCAAGCCGATCGGGTGATTGAATGAAGCGGCGGACCTTCGTCCTCATTGCCGCCGGCGCCGTCGCGGCGCACGCTTTTGGCCAGACCAAAGGCTCGCCGCGTTGAGCGCGCAGAAAGCCGACGCGGTCATGGTGCAGACCGACGCGCTGTTCAAGGGCGCTACCCCCGCCCAGCTGCCGGTGGAGCAGCCGCACACGTTCCAGCTGCTCCATCAATCTGAAGAGCGCCAACGCGCTCGGCATCGCCGTGCCGCAATTGCTGCTGATGCGCGCGAACGAGGTGGTTCGGTGAATCGGCGCGGATCGCGTTATAGAGTAGCGCTCAGGAGGAAGCGCTGAAACCCGAGCCGATCGTCGAGGCGCAGGTCGTGCGGCAGCACCGCGGGCGGCTATTCCGCAAGTATTTCCTGCTGATCCTGGCGCTGGTCTGCGGCGCGCTGCTGATCTCGGGCGGCGTCGGGCTGTATTTCGCCTACCAGGAGAACAAGGAAGCGCTCGCGAGCCTGCAGCGCGAGAAGGCCGCCGGCGCGGCGGCGCGCATCGAGCAATTCGTCAGCCAGATCGAGCAGCAGCTCGCCTTTGCCGCGCTGCCGCAGCTCGGCGCCGAGGGCCTGGAGCAGCGGCGCATCGAGTTCCTCAAGCTGCTGCGGGTTGTACCCGCGGTCACCGATATCGCGCAGATCGACGCCAGGGGCCGCGAGCAGCTCGCGGTATCGCGCCTGGCGATGGATGTCGCCGGCGCCGACAAGGATCGTTCACAGGAGCCGGCGTTCAGGAACGCGCGCCCGGGCCAGACCTGGTTCGGCCCGGTGTACTTCCGCAAGGAGACCGAGCCCTACATGTCGATCGCAGTGCGCTCGGGCGGCGAGTCCGGCCCGGTCACGGTGGCCGAGGTGAACCTCAAGTTCATCTGGGACGTAGTGACGCGCATCCGCATCGGGCAGAAGGGCAAGGCCTATGTCGTCGACTCCACCGGCCATCTGGTGGCCGACCCGGATATCGGCCTGGTACTGCGCAAGACCAACCTCTCGGCGCTGGAGCAGGTGCAAGCCGCGTTCGCGCCTGGCGCCGACGACTCGCTCGCGATGCTGGCGAAGGACCTGAACGGCCACAGCGTGCTCACCGCCTACGCGCCGATCGAGCCGGCGCGCGAGCAGGCGGCGCGCGGCGCGCCGGCGAGCACGCTGGGCTGGAAGGTGTTCGTCGAGCAGCCGGTGGCCGAGGTTTACGCTGCTTTGGACGCGACCATCGTGCGCACCGTGGCGCTGATCGTCGCCGGCCTGCTGTTCTCGGCGCTGGCCGCTCTGTACCTGGCACGCAGCATGGTGCGCCCGATCCGCACCTTGCAGGAGGGCGCGCAGCGCATCGGCGCCGGCGACCTCGAAAGCCAGATCGACGTGCGTACCGGCGACGAGCTCGAGGCGCTCGCCGGGCAGTTCAACCGCATGACCGCGCAGCTGCGCGAGTCATACACCGGCCTGGAGCGCAAGGTGGAGGAGCGCACTGCCGAGCTGCAGCAGTCGCTCGCGCAGCAGACTGCGACATCCGAGATTCTGCAAGGTCATCAGCAGCTCGCCGACGGACGTGCAGCCGGTCTTCGAGGCGATCGTGCGCAACGCAGTCAGGCTGTGCGAGCCATGTTCGCCAGCGCATTCCGCTACGACGGCGAGATGCTGCCATATTCTGGCGACGCCGAGCTCAACCGGTCTTCCTGCAGGCCAACGAGGACGTGTATCCCATACGGCGCCGACCGGTCGCAGAGGAGCGGCTGAGGATCGATCCTGTGCCGTTCGATTCCCGAGTCAGTACCTCGGCGCGCGCCAGGACAGAGCTGGCGGATCACGGCGCCGATACGGAGGCGCCGGAGTCCGGAGCACATCGCGGGCGAGTGGCGCCGGATGGCTCGGTCGACGTTGCCGGCCGCTGTCGCGACGGCGATCCCATCGGCATGATCGTGGTCGGTGAAGGACGCAGGTCCGATTCCGCTGGACGGCAGGAGCTCGACTGTTGAAACGTTTGCCGACCAGGCAGTGATCGCGGTCGAGAACGTGCGCCTGTTCAACGAGACCAAGGAGTCGCTCGAGCAGCAGACCGCGACCTCGGAGATTCTCAAGGTCATCAGCAGATCGCCGACGGACGTGCAGCCGGTCTTCGAGGCGATCGTCGAAACGCGGCCCAGCTATTCCCCGCTTGCAATGCCACGATATTCATGCGGGACGGCGAGCTCGTGCACCGGCGGGCGATGGCGGGCGCGACGGTGGACGCTCGCATGCGCGAGGAGATGGAGCATTTATCCCGTGCCGTTCGATCCCCAGGTCAGCAGCTCGTTCGCGCATGGCCGAGCCCGGCCCAACGCGTCCTGGATACGGAGGCGCCGGACGTCCCGGAGTACATCAAGCGGGCCGGGCTCGCCGGTCGCTTCCGCTGGAACGTCGGCGTGCCTCTTGTTCGCGACGACGAGGGCATCGGCACCATCGTGCTCACTCACCCCGAGCCCGGCTACTCGCTGAGCGACAAGCAGCTCGCCTCCTGCAGACCTTTGCCGACCAGGCAGTGATCGCGATCGAGAACGTGCGCCTGTTCAACGAGACCAAGGAGTCGCTCGAGCGGCAGACCGCCACCTCGGACATTCTCGGGTCATCAGCAGCTCGACCACCGACGTGCAGCCGGTATTCGACGCGATCGTGCAGAGCGGGCTCAAGCTGTTCCCGGACGCGCATGATTGCGGTCGCCTTGCCCGAGGCCGACCAGGTCGGCTGGCTGCCGTCGCGCGCCGCGACGCTCATGCCAACGCAAGCCTGGCGCAAGCGCTTCCCTATTCCGCTCGCGCGCGAATACATGCACGGCATTGCGATGCTCGAGCGCCGGATGGTCGACGTGGCCGACGCGATGGCAAACGAGGATCCCTCCCTCGAGACCGGTATGAAAAACTTCCGGGCGATTCTGGCGAGCGTGCCCACAGCCGCGGCACGCTCATTGGCCGCGCACGTCGAGGGCGGCATCCACGTGAGGACATCGAGCGGGCGGCCGATACGCGAGCTGGGCGTGCGCAAACGACCATGCCGATGCTCGCGGGGCGAGGCGGCGATCGGCGCGATCGCGCAGCGCGCGAGATCCGGGCCGCTAACCGATAAGCAGATCGCGCTTGCTGCGCACCTTCGCCAACCAGGCGGTGATCGCGATCGAAAACGTGCGCCTGTTCAACGAGACCAAGGAGGCGCTCGAGCAGCAGACGGCGACGGCGAGGTGCTCAGCGAGATCTGCGGACCACCTTCGACTTGCCGGGTGACTGAAGCCGATGCTCGATAACGTCTGCAGAGCGTGCGACGCGGCTGTGCGACTCGCCCGGACGAGGCGGCGATCTACTGCTCGATTGCGACTACAACGCGGCTGCGCCACCTTCGACGGACAATCGCTCGAGGACGCGATCCGGCGCCGCCAGATCCGCGCCGTACAGCGCGAGACTCTGCACCGGCCGTGCCATCGCCGACGGCGACACGGTGCACATTCCGGACGTTCGCGCAGGACAGGGCGCGTATCAGCGGCTGGGAATCTCGTCCGAGGCGGTCGCTATGCAGACATGCTGGCGGTGCCCATGCTGCGCGAAGGCAGGCCGATCGGCACGGTGCTACGCTGCGCCGCACGGCGAGGCGCGGCCGTTCACCGAAAGCAGGTCGCGCTGCTCAAGGTGTTCGCCGACCAGGCGGTGATCGCGATCGAGAACGTGCGCCTGTTCCGCGAGATCCAGGAGAAGAGCGCGCAGCTCGAGGTGGCCAACAAGCACAAGTCGGAGTTCCTCGCCAACATGTCGCACGAGCTGAGGACGCCGCTCAACGCGATCATCGGCTTCTCCGAGGTGCTTTCCGACCGCATGTTCGGCGAGCTGAACGAGAAGCAGGCCGATTACATGAAGGACATCCACGAGTCGGGCAAGCATCTGCTCTCGCTCATCAACGACATCCTCGATCTGTCGAAGATCGAGGCCGGCCGCATGGACCTCGAGCTTTCGAGCTTCGACCTGCCGAGCGCGCTGTCGAACGCGATGACGCTGGTGCGCGAGCGCGCGCAGCGCCATGCGATTCAGCTCTCGCTCGACGTCGACCGCGCCTGGGCAGCTTCGAGGCCGACGAGCGCAAGTTCAAGCAGATCGTGGTCAACCTGCTGTCGAACGCGGTGAAGTTCACGCCCGATGGCGGCAAGGTCGAGGTCAGCGCGAAGCTCGATACCGACCACGTCGCTATCGCGGTGAAGGACACCGGCATCGGCATCGCGCCCGAGGACCACGCCGCGGTGTTCGAGGAATTCAAGCAGGTCGGGCGCGACTACACGCGCAAGGCGGAGGGCACCGGGCTCGGCCTCGCGCTCACGCGGCGCTTCGTCGAGCTGCACGGCGGCCAGGTGCGGCTCGAAAGCGCCCTCGGCGAGGGCTCCACATTCACCATTACGCTACCGATACGCCAATGAGGGTGCGCGCATGAGCACTGTGCTGATCATCGAGGACAACGAGAAGAACATGAAGCTGGCGCGCGACGTGCTGCAGGCGAAGGGCTACCAGACCCTGGAAGCGATCACCGGCGAGGACGGCGTGAAGCTTGCTAAGGAGAGAAAGCCCGATCTCGTCCTCATGGACATCCAGCTCCCCGGCATCAACGGCATCGAGGCGTTTCGCCAGATCCGTGGCGATGCGGCGACGCGCTCGATCCCGGTGGTCGCGCTGACCGCCTCGGTGACGCCCACCGACCGCAGCGCCATCAGTGCCGCGGGCTTCGATGCCTTCATCAGCAAGCCGATCAGCCTGAAGGAATTTCTCGACACCGTGAAGCGCTTGGTGGAGAAGAAGTGACCGCGGCCAAGATCCTGGTCGTCGACGACACGCCGCAGAACGTCAAGCTGCTCGCCGACCTGCTCTCGCTGAAGGGCTACCAGGTCTGCACCGCCGCCAACGGCGAGGACGGACTGGCCCAGGTGGCGAAGGAGAAGCCCGACCTGGTGCTGCTCGACGTCATGATGCCGGGGATCTCCGGTTACGACGTTTGCAAGCGGCATCCGCGCCAATCCCGAGACCGCGTTGCTGCCGGTGGTGATGTGCACCTCGCTCGACCCGAACCAGGAGCGCGTGAAGGGCATCGAAGCCGGCGCCGACGACTTCCTCTCCAAGCCGGTCAACCAGCCCGAGCTGTTCGCGCGCGTGCGCTCGCTGCTGCGCATCAAGGGGCTGCAGGACGAGCGCCTGGCGCGGCTGAAGAGCTTCTTCTCGCCGCAGCTTGCCGAGGCCATCGCCGCCGGTAAGGGCGAGGATCTGCTCAAGACGCACCGGCGCGAGATCACCGTGGAATTCTTCGACCTGCGCGGCTTCACCCACTTCACCGAGAGCGCCGAGCCGGAGGAGGTGATGGATCTGCTGCGCGCTTACCACCGCGCGCTCGGCACCCTGGTGCTCGAGCACGGGGGCACGCTCGAGCGTTTCGCGGGCGATGCGGTGATGGTGTTCTTCAACGACCCGGTGCCGATCGACAAGCCAGCCGAGCACGCGGTGCGCACGGCCATCGCC
This sequence comes from uncultured beta proteobacterium, assembly GCA_963810475.1. Taxonomy (GTDB): domain Bacteria; phylum Pseudomonadota; class Gammaproteobacteria; order Burkholderiales; family SG8-39; genus SCGC-AG-212-J23. The sequence continues at coordinate 60,884 of CAWENY010000024.1, forward strand.
ATGCACGAGGCGTTCGTGCCCATCGGCAAGCACTGGGAGAAGCGCGGCTTCGACCTCGCGCTCGGCGTCGGCATCGCGCAGGGCTACGCCACGCTCGGCGCCATCGGCTTCGAGGGGCGCTGGGACTACGCGGCGATCGGCAACGTCACCAACCTCGCCGCCCGCCTTTGCGGCGAGGCCAAGGCCGGCCAGGTGCTGCTGGACCGCAAGACCATGGCGGCGCTCGACGGCGCTTTCGAGTTCGACCCCGTCGGCCCGCTCACGTTGAAGGGCTTTTCGCAGCCGGTGCCGGCCTTCTCGCTCAAGCGCTGATGGCAACGCGCGGCAAGACGAAGCGCCCGCATCCGGCGCTGGCGAAGCTGGCCGCCGCGCGCCGTGCGCACAGAGAGGCGCTCGAGCAGCAGACCGCCACGGCCGAGATCCTGAAGGTCATCGCGGCGTCGCCGGAGGACACGCAGCCGGTCTTCGACGCCATCGCGCGCAGTGCGCAGAGGCTCCTCGATGCGCACTACGCGAACGTAACTCAGCTGGTCGGCGACGAGCTGCACCTGGCCGCATGCACCGGGCCCGAGGCGTCGGTAGCGCCGCTGCGCCGACTGTTCCCGGCTAAGGTGACCGGCCAGGGAGCGCTCGGCAAGGCGGTGCTGAGCGGCAAGCCGAACTGGATCGCGGACGCCGAAACCGATCCCGCCTATTCGGCTGCATTCCGCGAGGGCGCGCGCGAACGCGGGTATCGCAGCCTGCTCGCCGTGCCGATGCTACGCGACCGGGTTTCGATCGGCGCCATCGCGGTGACGCGCCGCGAACCGGGGCCGTTCACCGATCACCAGATCAATGTCCTCAGGACCTTCGCCGACCAGGCGGTGATCGCGATCGAGAACGTGCGCCTGTTCAACGAGACCAAGGAGGCGCTCGAACAGCAGACGGCGACCGCGGAGATTCTCAAGGTCATCAGCGCCTCGCCCAGCGACGTGCAGCCGGTGTTCGACGCGGTGGCCGAAACGCGCCGCCCGCGTGTGTGGCGTGGACGATGTGGCCATTCTGCGGACCGAGGGCGCGGACCTGCGACGCGTTGCCCACTACGGCAGCGTACCGGTGACCTCGGACAGCCGCGTACCGGTGCCGCGCGGCAGCGTCAACGAGCGCGTCCTTTCCGAGCACCGCACCGCTGCATATCCCCGATACGCTCGCACCGTCGTTCACACGGGAGTTCCCAGGCTCGCAGTTTCCGGCAATGGGCGTTCGCGCGCTGCTCGCGACGCCACTGGTTCACGACGGCGTGGCGGTTGGTGTCATTCATCTGCGGCGCTCGGAGCCGCGGCCGTTCACCGACAAGCAGATCGCGCTGCTCGAGACCTTCGCCGCCCAGGCGGTGATCGCGATCGAGAACGTGCGCCTGTTCAACGAGACGCGGGAGGCTCTCGAGCGCCAGACCGCGACCGCGGAGATCCTGAAGGTCATCAGCGCCTCGCCGACCGCGACGCAGCCGGTGTTCGAGTCCATCGTGAAGAACTGCCATATGCTGTTCAAGGACGGCCGCGTCGCGCTCTGGCTCATCAGCGAAGGCCAGCTTTTCCCGCGCGCGAGCACCGGTTACATCCCGGAGCCGATGCCGGTGGACCGGGCGAGCGCCCTGGGCGCGTCGGTGGTCGAGTCGCGCATCATCCACCTGCCCGACCTCCGGGTGGGCGCGGAGCAATACCCGCGCATCAAGCAGCTCGGCCTCAAGCACGGCTACCTGTCCGGCCTGTACGCGCCGCTTCTTCGCGAGGGGCGCGCCATCGGCGGCATCTCGGTGCTGCGGCGCGAGGCTGGAGCGTTCAGCGACAAGGACGTCGCGCTTCTCAGCACCTTCGCCGACCAGGCGGTGATCGCGATCGAGAATGCGCGGCTGTTCAACGAGACGAAGGAAGCGCTCGAGAAGCAGACCGCCACCGCCGAGATCCTGAGGGTGATCGCCGGCTCGCCGACCGACGCGCAGCCGGTGTTCGACGCCATCGTCGAAAGCGCCGTACGGCTGTGCGGGGCGCGCTTCGGGCGTGTGTTCCGGTTCGACGGGCGATGATCCACATGGTGGCAAGCCACGGTTTGAGCGCACCCGCGCTCGGCCAGGTTCAGCGCGTGTACCCACGGCCCGCCGCGCAGGACACCACCGTGGGACAGGCGATCCTCGGTCTGCGCCCGCGCTTCGTCCACGACATCCAGTGTGACCAGACAGTTCCGCCGCTGTCGCGCGAGATGATCGAAGCACTCGGTACGCGAAGCCAAGTGACGATGCCGATGCTGCGCGCCGGCGACGCGATCGGCGGCGATCGTGATGGGCTGGGCACGAAGCCGATGGCTTTACCGACACGCAGGTCGCTTGCTCAAGACCTTTGCCGACCAGGCGGTGATCGCGATCGAGAACGCGCGGCTGTTCAACGAGACGAAGGAGGCCCTGGAGCAGCAGACCGCGACCGCAGGGATCCTGAAGGTGATCGCCGAGTCCCCGGCGGACGTGCGGCCGGTGTTCGAGGCGATCCTGCATAGCGCGGTCGACGCTGTGCGATGCGCAGCTCGCCGCTACGTTCCCGTTCGACGGCAAGCAGGTGCACCTCGGCGCCACGCACAACTGGCCCAGCGATGCGCTCGAGTACTTCGCAAAGGTCTATCCCTCGCCGCCGAGCGAGCACCTGCTGAGCGGCCGCACCATTCTCGGGCGATCCATCGTCGAGATCGAAGATGCCGCGGCGGATCCGCAGCTATGACCCGGACTCCGTCGATCGACCGGCCATTGGCGGCGCATGCTGGGCGTGCCGATGCTGCGCAAGGGCGAGCCCCTCGGCGCGCTGGTGGTGGCGTGGCGCGATCCGGGCAAGACGCCGGCGCGCCAGGTGGAGCTGCTCCAGACCTTCGCCAATCAGGCGGCGATCGCGATCGAGAACGTGCGCCTGTTCAACGAGACGAAGGAAGCCCTCGACAGCAGAAGGCCTCGGCGGAGGTGCTGGGCGTCATCTCGGGCTCGATCGCGGATACCAAGCCGGTATTCGAGACGATCCTCGCGAGCTGCGAGCGGCTGTTCCACGGCGACCTCGTGGGCGTGACGCTGGTCGAAGGCGAGATGCGCTGCGGCTGGCCGCGTACCACGGTCCGCGGCAGCGAAGGACTCGAGCCGGATCTATCCGTTGCCGCTGACCCGCGAAAGCGCGCACCGGCTGCGGCGATCCTGAACGCGGCGATCGCGCAGTTTCCGGACATCGAAGGTGCGTCGGTTCCGGCGGGGTCGTGGCCGGCTGCCGGGCGCTGGGCGTGCGCGCCATCGTTTTCGCGCCGATGCTGTTTCAGAGGAGCGGCATCGGCGCGATCTGGGTCGCGCGACAGCAGCCCGGCGCGTTCAACGAAAAGCAGATCGCGCAGCTGAGCAGCTTCGCCGACCAGGCGGTGATCGCGATCCAGAACGTGCGCCTGTTCCGGGAGATCCAGGAAAAGAGCGCGCAGCTGGAGATCGCGAACCATCACAAGTCGGAGTTCCTCGCCAACATGTCGCACGAGCTGAGGACGCCGCTCAACGCGATCATCGGTTTCTCGGAGGTGCTGTCCGAGCGCATGTTCGGGGAGGTGAACGAGAAGCAGGCCGAGTACCTGAAGGACATCCACGAGTCGGGGCGGCACCTGCTCTCGCTCATCAACGACATCCTCGACCTATCCAAGATCGAGGCCGGGCGCATGGAGCTGGAGGTCACTACCTTCGACCTGCCGACCGCGCTATCCAACGCCATGACGCTGATCCGCGAGCGCGCGCAGCGTCACGGCATCCAGCTCGGCATGGAGGTCGACCCGGCGCTAGGGGAGTTTTCGGGTGACGAGCGCAAGTTCAAGCAGATCATGCTCAACCTGCTGTCGAACGCGGTGAAGTTCACGCCGGACGGCGGCAAGGTGGACATCCTGGCGACGCGGGCGAACGGTGCGGTCGAGGTGGCGGTGCGCGACACCGGTATCGGCATCGCGCCGGAGGACCAGCAAGCAGTGTTCGAGGAATTCCGCCAGGTGGGACGCGATCAGATGCGCAAGGCTGAAGGCACCGGCCTGGGGCTGGCGCTGACCAAGCGCTTCGTCGAGCTGCACGGCGGGGCGATCCGGCTGCACAGCACGCCGGGCCAGGGATCGACTTTTACTGTGTCGCTGCCGCTTTCCGCAGGTCGGTGAGGTCCAGGCTGCCGGTGAAATCGAGGTCGTGGGTGTCGGAAGCATCGACTGCTTCCAGGAAGCCCTCCTCGACCAGCTCCTCGAGCAGCTGTTGCAGCCCGATTTCCGTGAACGGCAGGCGCCCGCGCATGCTGTCCGGGTGCATGTCGCCGTCAACGATGCCGAGGATGCGGCGGAATTCGAGCGGCACGCGGGGGTCCTGGCGCTGCCAGACCGCGGTGCCCTTCCCGGTGCGTCGATAAAGCCGCTTTGCCATGCGCAGATCGTGAGCGCTTTACCGGCGGCTGGCTAGCACCTTAAGAACTTTTGACAGTTCCAATCTTGCCGCTTCACCGAATCGAGCTGATTTCGCGGCAAATTTCCTGCGCTTCGTCCTCCTGCCAGTCGAGACCGAGGGTCTCCTCATCCCACTCTTCGGCTTCCTGCTCGAGCGGAAACTCGTCCTGGTCCGGGCCGTACACGTCGTCGAGGGTCATCTGCCGTCTCCTTGGTTCGGGTACGGCGGTTATCTTGTCCGCGCTTTGTTACGGCGCGGGTCCCCGGCGATGGGCCGCCAGGGTGTCGCTAAGCGATGACCGCGCTGGCGATTTTCGGCCTCAGGCCTTCGGCGTCAGCTGGCAGCTCGGCGTGGAGCGCATGATGCGCAGCTCTTCCTCGGTCATGTCGACCGGGATGTCGGCGAAAAGCGGCGTCGAAAGGTAGCGCTCGCCGGTGTCGGGAAGCATGCACAGCACCGCTGATCCCCGGGGCGCTTCCTTGCAGACCTGCAGCGCGGCGGCGAACGTTCCTCCGGCGGTAATGCCGACGAAAATGCCTTCCTTCTGCGCGAGCTGCTTGCTGCATTGCATGGCCTCGGCCCCGGAAATCGTCAGCACCTTGTGGATCACCCCCATCGAGACCGCGTCACCCGTCAGCTTGGGCACGAAGTCCGGGCTCCAGCCCTGCATCGGGTGCGGCTTCCAGGAGGCGTTCGCCTTCGCCGGCGTCCCGTCGGGCCGGCGCTCCTGCACCGCGCCGCTGGTGAGCATCGGCGCATCGGCGGGCTCGCAAACCACGATCTTGGTTTCAGGGCGCTCCTTGGCGAGGACGCGCGCCACGCCCTTCAGCGTGCCGCCAGTGCCAAAGCCAGTGACCCAGTAGTCCAGGCGCTGCCCTTCGAAGTCGCGCACGATCTCGCGCGCCGTGGTGCGCGAGTGGAAGTCGGCATTGGCCTCGTTCTCGAACTGCCGCGTCAGGAACCAGCCATTCATCTCCGCGAGCTCGACGGCTTTTTTCACCATGCCCATGGCGCGCTCGGACGCGGGGGTGATCACCACCTTGGCGCCGAGGAAGCGCATCAGCTTGCGCCGCTCGACGCTGAAGCTCTCCGCCATGGTGACGACGAGCGGATATCCCTTCTGCGCGCACACCATGGCGAGGCCGATGCCGGTGTTGCCGCTGGTCGCCTCGATCACCGTCTGCCCGGGCTTGAGCTTGCCGGTGCGCTCGCCGTCCTCGATCACGCCGAGCGCGAGCCGGTCCTTCACCGAGCCGAGCGGGTTGAACGCCTCGATCTTCACGTACAGCTCCGCCCCCGGCGGCGCGAGCTTGCCGATCCTGACGACCGGGGTATTTCCCACCGTTTCCAGAATGTTCGCGTATCTCATATCAGGCCACCTCGAAAAGACCGGCGGCGCCCATGCCGCCGCCGATGCACATCGTCACCACCACGAGCTTCGCGCCGCGGCGCTTGCCCTCGATCAGCGCATGGCCGGTGAGGCGCGCGCCCGACATTCCATAGGGATGGCCCAGCGCGATCGCGCCGCCATTCACGTTCAGCTTGTCGTTCGGGATGCCGATGCGGTCGCGGCAGTACAGCACCTGGACCGCGAAGGCTTCGTTCAGCTCCCACAAATCGATGTCCTTCACCTTCTTGCCGGCTTGTTCGAGGAGCTTCGGTACGGCGAATACCGGTCCGATGCCCATTTCTTTCGGGTCGCAACCCGCGGCGGCGAAGCCGCGGAAGATGCCAAGTGGCTTCAGGTTGCGGCGCGCGGCTTCTTTTTCGGACATGACCACGCAGGCCGACGCGCCGTCGGAGAACTGGCTCGCGTTGCCGGCGGCGATGCAGCCGCCGTCGATCGCCGGCTTGATCTGCGACACGCCTTCGTAGGTGGTGTCGGCGCGGATGCCCTCGTCCTCCGCCGCGATGACTTCCTTCGTGGTCTCGTGCCCGGTGTGCTTGTCCACCACCTTCATCTTGGTGGTGATCGGCACGATCTCGTCCTTGAACTTGCCCTCGGCGCGCGCCTTTGCCGCACGCTGCTGGCTCTGCACGCCGAACTCGTCCTGCTTCTCGCGAGGGATCTCGTAGCGCCGCGCCACGTACTCGGCGGTCTGCAGCATCGGCCAGTAAGTCTCGGGCTTGTGGCGGTGCAGCCACTCGTCCTGGAAGTGGTGCTTGTTCATCTCGTTCTGCACCAGCGAGATCGATTCGACGCCGCCGGCGACGAAGATCTCGCCTTCGCCGGCCATGATGCGCTGCGCGGCGAGCGCGATGGTCTGCAGGCCGGAGGAGCAGAAGCGATTGACCGTCATGCCCGGCACGGTGACCGGGCAGCCGGCGCGGATCGCGACCTGGCGCGCGATGTTCCAGCCGGTCGCGCCCTCGGGGTTGGCGCAGCCGATGATCACGTCTTCCACCTCGTCGGCGTCGACCTTCGCGCGCTCGAGCGCCGCATGCACTACGTGGCCACCCATCTTCGCGCCGTGCGTCAGGTTGAGCGAACCGCGCCAGCTTTTGCAGAGCGGCGTCCTTGCGGTCGAGACGATCACTGCCTCATTCATTGAATTTCCTTCCTTCCCTGGCGAGTTTCACGAGGAGCGGGGCCGGCTTCCATTGCTCGCCCCGGTAGCCCTTTTGAAAGCGTTCAATTGCCGAAAGGACCTGCGAAAGGCCCACCGTATCGGCATAGAACATCGGCCCGCCGCGATAGGGCGGGAAAGCCGTAGCCGGTGAGATACACCATGTCGATGTCGGAGGCGCGCAGGGCGATGCCTTCTTCGAGGATGTGCGCACCCTCGTTCACCAGCGCGTAGATCAATCGCTCAACGATCTCCTCGTCGGAGATCGTGCGCGGTTTTGCGCCGATTTCCTTCCGGTAGGAAGCAAGGATCTGATCAACGTCAGGGTCCGGGATCGGCTTGCGGTTGCCCGGCTCGTATTTGTAGAAGCCCTTGCCGGTCTTCTGGCCGAAGCGGCCCTGCTCGCAGATGCGGTCGGCGATCTTCGAGTAGACGAAGTCGGGGCGCTCCTGGTAGCGGCGCTTGCGGATCTCCCAGCCGATGTCGTTACCGGCCATGTCGTACATGGTGAACGGGCCCATCGCCATGCCGAACTTCGCCATGGCGGCGTCGACCTGCTGCGGCGTCGCGCCCTCGTCGAGCAGGAACAGGCTCTGCTGGCCGTACTTTTCCAGCATGCGGTTGCCGATGAAGCCGTCGCACACGCCCGAGACCACCGGCACCTTCCTCAGCGCCTTGCCGAGCTTCATCGTGGTCGCGAGCACGCTCTTGTCGGTTTGTTTGCCCCTGACCACTTCCAGCAGCCGCATTACATTGGCGGGCGAAAAGAAGTGGGTGCCGATCACGTCCTGCGGGCGCCTGGTGCTCGCCGCGATCTCGTCGACATCGAGCGTGGAGGTGTTGGTGGCAAGGATCGCGCCCGGCTTCGCCACCGCATCGAGCTTGCGGAAAATGTCCTTCTTCACGTCCATGCGCTCGAACACCGCTTCGATGAAGATGTCGGCGTCGGCAGGCAGCTCGCTGGAGGGCTTGATGAGCGCCATGCGCTTGTCCATGTCCTCCTGCTTCAGCCGCCCTTTGGAGACCGTAGCCGCATAGTTCTTCCGGATGGTGCCGAGGCCTTTTTCGACGGCGGCTTGATTCATGTCGATCAGCGTGACCGGAATGCCGGCATTGGCGAAGTTCATGGCAATGCCGCCGCCCATGGTGCCGGCGCCGATCACCGCCGCCTTTTTCAGCTCGCGTACCGGGGTGTCTTCCGGCACGTCAGGGATCTTCGAGGTCTGGCGCTCGGCGAAGAACATGTGGCGCAGCCCCTTCGACTCGTTGCCGACCACCAGCTTGTTGAAGCGCTCGCGCTCCTCACGGCGGCCCTCGTCGAATGGCTTGGTGGCCGCGGCCTCGGCGCAGGCGACGATCTCGAGCGGGGCCGGATAACCCTTCGATGCCTTCGCCACCTGCTCGCGCACTTGGGCGAAGAACGTTTTGGCGTCGCCATCGAGCTGCGCCTTGCGGTCGCGAATGCGCGGCAACGGTTTACCCAGCATTTTTCTTGTAAATGACAAAGCCCCTTCGAGCAGGTCGCCCTGCACGATCTCGTCGACCAGCCCGTACTCCTTGGCCTTCTCGACCGGCAGCATGGCGCCGGTGGTCATGAGGCGCACGGCCTCGGCCATCGGGATGATGCGCGGCAGGCGCTGCGTGCCGCCCGAGCCGGGGAGAATGCCGAGCTTCACCTCGGGCAGTCCGACCTGCGATCTCGGCGCCGCCACGCGGTAGTGGCAGGCGAGCGCGAGCTCGAGCCCACCGCCGAGCGCGAAGCCGCCGATTGCGGCGACCAGCGGCTTCTTCATCGCATCCTGGCGGTCGTTGAGGTCCGGCAGGTCGGGCGGCAGGCGCTGCTGGTTGAACTCGCGGATATCCGCGCCGCCGGAGAAGAACTTCGCCGAGCCGATGAGCACCACGCCCTTCACGGCCGCGTCGGCGTCGGCCTTGTTGAGCGCCTCCATCAAGCCTGCGCGCAGCGCGTTGCCTAAACCGTTCACCGGCGGATTGTTCATGGTGATGACGGCGATGCCGTCGCGGACGGCGTATTGAGCAACGTCGCTCATGCGGTGACTTCCTCTTCGACTGGAAAATGCAACTTCAGGCCGTGGGTTTAAGGCCCAGCCGCGCGAACAGCGCGCGGTCGCGGACCGCTTCGGGATTTCCTGTGGTGAGCAGCTTCTCGCCGTAGAACACCGAGTTCGCGCCGGCCATGAAGCACAGCGCCTGGACCGCTTCCGACATGCGTTCGCGTCCCGCCGACAGCCTGACCCAGGCTCTCGGCATCGCGATGCGCGCCGCGGCGATGGTGCGCACGAATTCCAGGGGATCCAACGGTTCGGCGTGCTCGAGGGGAGTGCCGCCAACTGAAACCAGGTCATTGATCGGCACGCTCTCGGGATACGGGTCGAGGCTGGAGAGCTGCGCGATCAGCGCGGCGCGGTCGCGCCGCGACTCGCCCATGCCGACGATGCCGCCGCAGCACACATTGATCCCGGCGCCGCGCACGCGCTCGAGCGTCTCGAGCCGGTCGTCATAGGTGCGGGTCTTGATGATTTCGCCGTAGAACTCGGGCGAGGTGTCGAGGTTGTGGTTGTAGTAGTCGAGCCCCGCATCGCGCAGGCGCTCGGCCTGGCCGGGCTTGAGCATGCCGAGGGTGACGCAGGTTTCGAGTCCCAGCGCCTTCACGCCTTCGACCATCGGCAGGATCTTGTCGAGGTCGCGATCCTTCGGGCCGCGCCACGCCGCTCCCATGCAGAAGCGCGTTGCGCCGTTTTCTTTCGCTATGCGGGCCGCGTCGAGCACGGTGTCGACCGAAAGGACTTCTTCGTCCTCGACCCCGGTCGAATAGCGACGCGACTGCGGGCAATAGGCGCAATCCTCGGGACAGCCGCCGGTTTTCACGGAGAGCAGCGTCGAAAGCTGGACGGCGGCCGGGTCGAAATGCTGGCGATGAACGCTGGCCGCCTGGTACACGAGCTCGGGAAACGGGAGGGCGAAGAGCCCGAGCACGTCCTTGACGTTCATGGCGCTAGGATAAACTACTTCGCGAGGAGGAAGCATGCACGGTCTCATGATGGACCAGCCGCTGCTCATCAGCGACCTGATCCGCCATGCCGAGCGCCATCACGGCGCCACGGAGATCGTCTCCAAGACGGTCGACGGGTCTATTCATCGGTACACGTACGCGGATGCGGCGCGTCGCGCGCGCCGGCTCGCCAACGCGCTCAAGCGCCTCGGCGTGCGGATGCACGACCGGGTAGCCACGCTGGCATGGAATGGCTTCCGCCACTACGAGGTGTACTACGCCGTCGCTGGCTCGGGCGCGGTGATTCACACCATCAACCCGCGCTTATTCCCGGACCAGATCGCGTACATCGCGAACCACGCCGAGGACAAGATCGTGTTTTACGACACCACGTTCTCGCAGCTGGTGGACAAGCTCAAGTCTCAGGTAAAGGCGCGATTCATCCCGCTGGACCAGGAGTACGAAAAGCTGATCGAAAGCGAAAGCGACCACTTTCCCTGGCCGACGTTCGATGAGAAAACCGCAGCGTGTCTTTGCTACACCTCCGGCACCACCGGTAATCCGAAGGGCGCGCTGTATTCGCATCGCTCGACCATGATCCACGCCTACGCGGCGGCGCTTCCCGACACGCTCAATCTGTCGGCGCGCGAGGTGGTGCTTCCGGTGGTGCCCATGTTCCACGTCAACGCGTGGAGCCTGCCGTACTCCTGCACCATGACCGGCGCGAAGATGGTATTTCCCGGCCCGCACCTCGACGGCAAGAGCCTGCACGAGCTGTTCGAAGCCGAGGGCGTGACGATGAGCGCGGGCGTGCCCACGGTGTGGCTCGGGCTGCTCAACTACATGAAGGAGAAGAAGCTGCGCTTCTCCACGCTGAAGAACGTGGTGATCGGCGGCTCGGCCTGCCCGCCAGCGATGATTCGTGCCTTCCAGGACGACTACGGCGTGCAAGTGCTCCACGCGTGGGGGATGACCGAGATGAGCCCGCTCGGCACCGCGGGCACGCTGAAAGCGGCGCAGTTGAAGCTCGGCAAGGAGGAGCGTTATCAACTGCAAAACAAGCAGGGCCGGGCGATTTTCGGGGTGGACTACCGCATCGTCGACGAGAACGACAAGGAGCTGCCGTGGGACGGCAAGGCCTTCGGCGATCTGCAAGTGCGCGGACCCTGGGTGATCAAGAGCTACTTCAAGGGCGAAGGCGGCGATCCATTGAAGGACGGCTGGTTCCCGACCGGCGACGTGTGCACCATCGATGCCGAGGGCTACATCCAGATCACCGACCGCTCGAAGGACGTGATCAAGTCCGGCGGCGAGTGGATCAGCTCGATCGACCTGGAGAACATCGCGATCGAGCACCCGGCGATCGCCGAGGCCGCGGTGATCGGCGTGCACCATCCCAAGTGGGACGAGCGGCCGATCGTGGTCGCGGTGAAGAAGCCGGGCCAGGATATTTCGCGGGACGAGCTGCTGCGCTTCTACGAGGGCAAGATCGCCAAGTGGTGGATGCCCGACGACGTGGTGTTCGTTCCCGAGCTGCCGCATACCGCGACCGGCAAGCTGTCCAAGCTGACCCTGCGGCAGCAATTCAAGGATTACCGTCTTGATCAAAAGTGAAACCGCAAACAGGGTTGCGTGGATCCGCTTCGACCGGCTGGACAAGAAGAACGCCATTACCGCGCAGATGTACGCCGAGCTGGGAAGCGCGCTCGCCGCGGCCGACGCCGACGCCAAAGTACGCGTGGTGCTGCTCTCCGGCACCGCGGAGTGCTTCACCGCCGGCAATGACGTCGCCGACTTCATGAACGCGCCGCGCCAGCCGGGCGGCTCGCCGGCGCGCGCGCTGTTCGACACCCTGCCGAACATGAAAAAGCCGGTGGTCGCCGCGGTCGGCGGCCCGGCGATCGGCATCGGCACGACGCTGCTCCTGCACTGCGACCTGGTCTATGCGGCGCCGAATGCGCGCTTTCAGCTGCCCTTCGTGCCGCTCGGCATCGTGCCGGAGTTCGGCTCCACCTTCCTGCTGCCGCGCCTTGCCGGCTACCAGCGCGCCGCGGAGCTGCTGCTTCTCGGCCAGCCGTTTACCGCACAGAAGGCGCACGAGGCCGGCATCGTGACGGCGGTTGTTGCGCAGGAAAATCTCCTGGCTGAGGCGCAGAAAGCGGCCGCCATGCTCGCCAGCCTGCCGCCCGAGTCCGTGCGCCTCACCAAGCGCCTCCTCAAGGGGCGCACCACCGACGCGCTGGCGGCGACCATCGACGAGGAAACGCGCCTCTTCACCGAACGGCTGGGCTCGCCGGAGGCGAAGGAAGCGATGAGCGCGTTCCTCGAGAAGCGCAAGCCGGATTTTTCGCGCTTCTAACCATCGTGGCATCGCCGAGCCTGCGGGACCTGGAAAGCCGTGTCGGCGAGGAGGTCGGCGTCTCCCCGTGGATCGAGGTCACGCAGGAGCGCATCGACACCTTCGCCAAGGCGATCGACGACTTCCAGTGGATCCACGTCGATCCGGCGCGCGCCAAGAACAGTCCGTTCGGCGGCACCATCGCGCACGGTTTCCTGACCCTGTCGCTGCTCTCGCACCTGTCGGAGCGCACCTTCGGCTTCACCGACCGCAAGATGGGCGTGAACTACGGCCTGAACCGCGTGCGCTTCACCGCGCCGCTGCCGAGCGGCTCGCGCGTGCGCGCGCGCTTCACGCTGCAAAAATTCGAGAAGCTCGCCGAGGGAGGGGTGCAGGTGACGTGGAACGTGGTCGTCGAACGTGAAGGCGCGGACAAGCCGGTTCTGATCGCCGAGTGGCTTGGGAGGCATTACTACTAATGAGATGGAAAAACAGACCCGCCGGCTCCAACTGGGGTGAATTCGGCCCCGACGACCAGCGCGGGCGCATGAACCTCGTGACCCGCGAGAAGGTGCTGCAGGGGATCGCCGAGGTGAGGGAAGGCATCACCTTCTGCTGCTCGCTGCCACTCGACTATCCCGGCGGCCAGGTGCTCAACCCGCGGCGCGGCCCGCCGCGCCTCGCCGCCACCTCGCGCGACGGCAAGCAGTTCTTCTGCCGCCCGCTGGTCGAGTTCAACGAGAACATGACCGACGTGATCTGCGACGACCAGGTGCTGATGTCGCTGCAGTACTCGACGCAATGGGATTCGTTCGCGCACGTCGGCAGCCGCTTCGACGCGGACGGCGACGGCAAGGCGGAGCTCGTGTTCTACAACGGCTTTCGCGCCGGCCAGGACGTGGTTCCCGCTTCCGACAAGAAATCCGAGGCATGGGATCGATTCGAGGGCACCGAGGCGAAGGCGCTCGGCATCCAGGGACTCGCGGAGCATGGCGCGCAAGGTCGCGGTGTCCTCATCGATCTGCACCATCACTTTCAGAGGCAGCGGAAGGCCGTCGGCTACGACGACCTGATGCGGGTCCTGGAAAAAGACAAGGTGCAGGTGGAGAAGGGCGACATGGTGTGTCTCTACACCGGCTTCGCGGACGTGCTGCTCGAGATGAAGAAGAAGCCCGACCCGAAGCTGGTGAACGAAACCTGCACTGGCCTCGACGGACGCGACGCCAGGCTGCTGCAGTGGATCTCGGATAGCGGGCTCGCGTGCCTGCTGGCCGACAATTACGCGGTGGAGCTCATCGCCGGCGGCCTCACCGACCCGCTGCCGAGAAAGCAGCCGTGGCTGCCGCTGCACGAGCACTGCCTGTTCAAGAACGGCATCCATCTCGGCGAGATGTTCTACTTCAGCGAGCTGGCGCGCTGGCTGCGCGCGCGTATGCGCAATCGGTTCCTGTTCACCGCGCCGCCGCTGCGCCTGCCCGGCGCCGTCGGCTCGCCGGCCACGCCGATCGCGACTGTATGAAGAAAGTAGCCGTCGTTACCGGCGGGACGTCGGGCATGGGAGAGGCCGCGGTGCGGGAACTCGAGAAGCGCGGATGGCAGGTCGCGCCGATGGCGCGAAGCAAGGCCGAGTTCCAGGGGGATGTCGCGGTGGACGCGGACTGCCGCCGCGTGGCGAAAGCGGTGCTCGACAAATGGGGCCGCATCGACGCGCTGGTGAACAGCGCCGGCACCACGAAGTTCGTGGCGCACGCCGACCTCGAAGGCCTGTCGGCCGAGGACTTCGAGGCCATCTTCCGCGTGAACCTGATCGGCCCGTTCCAGATGATCCGCGCCTGCCTCCCGGCGCTGAAAGCGTCCAAAGGCTGCATCGTCAACGTGTCGTCGGTCGCCTCGATCCTCGGCACCGGCTCGTCGATCGCCTACGCGGCGTCGAAGTCGGCGCTCGACACCATGAGCCATTCGCTCGCGCGCGCGCTCGGCCCCGACATCCGCGTCAACGTAGTGGCGCCGGGCTACGTGCGCACGCCCTGGCAGGTGGCGGCGCACGGCGCCGCGGGCGCTGCCGACCTCGAGCGCCGCTACGCCGAGCGCGCCCCGCTCAAGGCGGCGCCCGAGGCGCAGGATGTCGCCGAGGCCATCGCCTGGCTGGTCGAGGGCGCGCGCCGCGTCACTGGCGAGATCATCTACATCGACGGCGGCATGCACATCGCATCGCCCCGCTAAGCCGATAGGCGATCCATCTCTTCGATTACATCATCGTTGGCGCAGGTTCGGCCGGCTGCGTGCTGGCTAGCAGGCTGACCGAAAATCCGTCCACGAAAGTCCTGCTGCTTGAAGCCGGTCCGCGCGACACGCACTTCTGGATCCACGTACCGCTCGGCTACGGCAAGCTGTTCGCGCGCACCGATGTCAACTGGGCCTACGAGTCGGAGCCGGAAGCGGCGCTGAACGGCCGGCGCGTATTCACGCCGCGCGGCAAGGTGCTGGGCGGCTCCTCCTCCATCAACGGCCTGGTCTATATCCGCGGCCAGCCCGAGGACTTCGACGGCTGGGGCATCGCCGGCTGGGATTTTCGTTCGCTCGAGCCGTACTTCGAGAAGGCGGAAGCGCAGCTGAAGGTCTCGGACCTTGACCGCCACGAAATCTGCGACGCCTTCATCGCCTCCGCCGCGGCGCTCGGCATCCCGCGCAATGACGACTTCAACGGCCCGAGCCAGGAAGGCACGGGTTATTACCGCGCGACCGCGCACCGCGGACGGCGGCGCAGCACGGCCGTCGCCTACCTGCGGCCGGCCGAGAAGCGGCCGAATCTTCGCGTGGAAACGAACGCGCTGGTGACGCGCGTTGTATTCCAGGGCACAAGGGCGACCGGCGTCGAGTATCGCCAGGGCGGGGTGCTGAAGAAAGCCACCGCCGGGAAGGAAACCATCCTCGCCGGCGGCGCCTTCAACTCGCCCCAGCTTCTCCAGCTCTCCGGCGTCGGACCGCGCGCCCTGCTCGAGCGGCACGGCATCCCGGTGGTGCACGACTCGCCGCAAGTCGGCGAGCGGCTGCAGGACCATTTCTACGTGCGCACGTTCTGGCGCTGCTGCAAGGACATCACGCTGAACGACGACATGAAAAGCCTGTGGCGGCAGGCCCGCATCGGCCTGCAGTACCTGTTGAAGAAGACCGGGCCGCTGACGGTAAGCGCCGGCCACGCCGCCGCTTTCGTGCGCACGCGTGCGGAGCTGAAGCGTCCCGGATGCGCAGATCTACTTCATCAACTTTTCGAGCTGCACGCCGCGGCGGCTTCCTGCATCCGCATTCGGGCTTCACCAGCGCGGTGTCGCAGCTCCAGGTCGAATCCCGCGGCTCCTCGCATCTGCGCTCCGCCGATCCGACCGAGCCGCCTTCCATCCGCTACAACTACCTCGCCACCGAGAACGACCGGCGGGTGATGGTCGAAGGGCTGAAATTCATCCGCCGTCTCTGCAACACCCCGCCGATGCGCGATTACGTCGAGGGCGAATACCTGCCCGGCGACAAAGTCGTCACGGACGAGGATTGGCTCGCGTACTGCCGGGAGATGGGCGATACGGTGTTCCATCCGACTTCGACTTGCAGCATGGGCGCCGTGGTCGACGCGCGTTTGCGGGTCAACGGAATTTCTTCACTTAGAGTCGTGGACGCATCCGTAATGCCGGCGGTACCGTCTGGAAATATAAACGCCGCGGTCATTGCGCTTGCTGAGAAGGCCGCCGATCTTCTGAAACAATAGCGGGATGTGGGAAGGCGCCGCGATTGTCGTCATTGCCGCAGGGATATTCTTCTGGCTCGACAGCCTGCGCGCGCGCGAGCGCGCGCTGAACGCCGGGCGCGCGGCCTGCGAGCGCTATCAGCTGCAGTTTCTCGACGACACGGTCTCGGTCAGCCGCGTGCGTCTGGGGCGCGACGACGAAGGCCAGCTCAGGATCGCGCGCACCTACACCTTCGAGTTCTCCGACACCGGCAATAACCGTCGCCACGGCGCGATCGTGATGCTGGGCGGCGAGCTGCAGGACCTGCAGCTCGAGCCGTTCAGGATCCAATGAGCACATGGCTGCGAGGGCCGGGTGATTGAGAACCGGCACTGGACCGAGTCGCTATTCTCGCTGCGCGCGCAGCTTTCCGGCGATGCGCCGCGGCTGACGTTCCAGGCCGGGCAGTTCGTGCGCATCGCGCTCGACGAGCGGGTGGCGCGGGCGTTCTCGTTCGTCAACCCGCCGCAGGACCCGGTACTCGAGTTCTACGGCATCGTGGTGCCGCAAGGGCCGTTGTCGCCGCGCCTGGCGGCGCTGCGCGCCGGAGACCGCCTGCTGATCGCGAGCAATCCTGCCGGCTTTCTCGTGCTGCGCGAAGTGCCGCCGGTGAAGACGCTGTGGTTGGTGTCCACCGGAACCGGCATTGCGCCGTTTCTCTCCATCGTGCGGACCGCGGAGCCCTGGCAGCGCTTCGAGCACGTCGTGCTGGTTCATGCGGTGCGCCACGCGCGCGAGCTGGTCTACCAGGACCTGATTCGCAACATCTCGAACGCGCATCGTCTGCGTTATGTGACTTTCGTCAGCCGGGAAGCGGCGCCCGGCTCGCTCAGCGGCCGCATCCCGGCGGCGATTCGCGACGGCAGCCTCGAAACAGCCGCGGGAATTGCGCTCGATGCGCAAACTTCGCACGTGATGCTGTGCGGCAACCCGGATATGCTGAAGGACGCTCAAGGCGCGCTCATCGAGCGCGGGTTGCGCAAGCACCGGCGGCGCAACCCGGGGCATATCACGGTGGAGAGTTTCTGGTAGCCAGGCTGAAGGTACTGCTGGTGGTGGCGGCGGCGCTGCTCTCGAGCGGCTGCAGCACCGTGCGCTTCGCCTACGAGAACGCCGATACTTATCTGCGCTGGAAGGCCGGCACCTACGTCGACCTGCAGGGCGACGACGCCGACGAGCTCGACGACCGCATCGACGAATTCCATGCCTGGCATCGCAAGAACGCGCTGCCAAAATATTCACAGCTGGCGCAGGAGGCGTCGCGCCGCTTCGGCGACGGGCTGTCGCGCCCCGACCTCGATTGGGGTTACGATGCCGTGAGGGGGCAGGCACGCGAAAGCCTGCGCAAGGCGGCGGAGCTCGCGGCGCCGATGCTCGACCGCATGACGCCGGCACAGGTGGCGCAGATCGAGCGCCGCCTGGCCGACGAGAACCGGCAGTTCCACCGCGATTACCTGCGCGGCAGCGAGAGCGACCGGCGGCGCAAGCGAGCCAAAATCGTTGTCGACCGGCTGGAGGATTGGGTGGGGAAGCTGTCGCAGGCGCAAGTGGAGCGAGTGCGCGAATACGCCGAGCGCATGCAGCTGATCGACGAGCTGCGCGACCGCGACCGCCGGCGCCTGCAGGGCGAAGTGCTCGGCATCATCCGTGCACGCCAGGCGCAGGCGCGGCTGCCCGAGCACATGGCCGGCTGGGAGCGCGGCCGCGAGCCGGCATTCGTCGCCGCGCTGCACACCTGGCGCGACCAGTACTTCGCGCTGCTGATGGACATCGACCGTTCGCTCAGTCCCGAGCAGCGCAGCCGCGCCCTCACGCACCTGCGCCGCTACGCCGAAGACTTCGACAGGCTGGCGGCGCAATGAACGATCCGAAAGCGCTGCGCTTCGTCCCGGAACCGCCGCACGCCGCCGACCCGGGCTCCGCGTACGCCGGCCGCACGCGCTACACCCAGCTCGAATACGAGGCGCTGCTCGGCAACCTGCCGCTCGGCATCGCTTTCACGCGCGAGCGCCGCTTCTTCCTGTGCAACCCGAAGTTCGCCGACATGTTCGGCTATGCGCCGGAAGAGCTGATCGGCATGGCGGGCGACGTGGTCTACGCGAGCCGCGAAAGCTACCAGGCGCTGGGCGAAATTGCCGGGCCGGTGCTTTCCGCGGGGCGCCAGCTGGACGTCGAGTGGGAGGTGCGGCGCAAGGACGGCTCGACCTTCGTCTGCCGCATGATCGCCAAGACGCTCGACCCGGCCGACCCGCAGCAGGGCACGGTCTGGATCGTCGAGGACATCACCGACCGGCGGCGCCACGCCGACGAGGCCGCGCGCCTGCTGCGCGAGCAGGAGGCGACGCTGGGCACCGCTTCGGTCGGCATCGTGTTCCTCAAGGATCGGCGCATCGTGCGCTGCAACCGGCGCTACGAGGAGATGTACGGCTACGCCCCGGGCGAGCTGCTCGGCAAGCCGACCGCCGTGCTCTACGCCAACCCGGCCGACCTGGACCGGGCCGGCGACGCCTACGACCAGCTGCGCCGCGGCATCACCGCCCGCCGTGTCGAGCAGCGCAAGCGCAAGGACGGCTCGGTGTTCTGGACCCGCGCCGACGGTCGCGCGGTCAACCCCCAGCATCCCCTCGCCGGCTCGGTGTGGACGGTGGAGGACGTCACCGAGCAGCGCCGCGCCGAGGACGAGCTGCAGCGCGTGCTTGCCGAGCAGCAGGCGTTGCTCGACAACGTGGTGGTCGGCATCGCCATCAGCCGCGAGCGCAAGGTGGTGCGCTGCAACCGGCGCTTCGAGGAGATGTTCGGCTTCGGCGCCGGCGACGCGAACGGCGCCTCGTGGCGCCAGATGTATTTCACGGACGAAGAGTTCGAGTTGCGCGGCCAGGTCTACGCGGAGCTCGA
This sequence comes from uncultured beta proteobacterium, assembly GCA_963810475.1. Classification (GTDB taxonomy): domain Bacteria; phylum Pseudomonadota; class Gammaproteobacteria; order Burkholderiales; family SG8-39; genus SCGC-AG-212-J23. The sequence continues at coordinate 79,938 of CAWENY010000024.1, forward strand.
CCAGGGGCGCACCCATGCGCGCGAGCAATGGCTGCGCCGGCAGGACGGCTCGGGCTTCTGGTGCAAGGTTTCGGGCCGCGCCGTCGCCGCCGGCGATCCGGCGCGCGGCTACGTCTGGCTGGCCGAGGACATCAGCGAGCGCCGGCGCGCGGATGAAGCGCTCGAGCGCCTGGTGCGCGAGCAGGACGCGGTGCTGCAGAACGCGGTCACCGGCATCATCTTCGTCAAGGACCGGCGCATCGTGCGCTGCAACCGCCGCTTCGAGGAACTGTTCGGCTACGGCCAGGGCGAGCTGCTCAACGGCCCGACGCGCTTCATGTTCGCCTCCGACGCGGACTACGAGGCCGGCGGCGAGCCGCTGTACGAGCCGGTGTGGCGCGGCGAGACCGTTTACATCCAGCGGCGCCACGTGCGCAAGGACGGCACGCTCATCTGGTGCTCGCTCTCCGGGCGCGCGGTGCAGCCGGGCGATCCGGCGCAGGGCTCGGTCTGGCTGTTCGACGACATCACGCAGGAGCACGAGGCGGAGGAAAGAGTTCAGCGCGCCCTGGCCGAGCAGGAGCTGATCCTGGACAACGCCTCGGTCGGCATCGCGTTCGTGCGCAATCGCGCGATCCAGCGCTGCAACCGTTTTCTCGAGGACATGGTCGGCGCGGGTCCCGGCGAGCTGATCGGCGAGAGCACGGCGAGCATCTTCGCCTCGCAGACCGACTGGGAGGAGGCCGGACGGCGCACCTACGCCACGACCCCGCCGGGCGGCACCTACGACGGCGAGGCGCGCTTCCGCCGGCGCGACGGCAGCACGTTCATCTGCCGCGCGCGCGGCCGGCGCACCGACACCGGCGAGGAGGAGCAGGAGTGGATCTGGAGCTACGAAGACGTAACGGCGGAGCGCGAGGCCGAGATGAGGGTGCAGCGCGCGCTCGCCGAGCAGGATTTGATCCTGGACAACGCCACCGTCGGCATCGCCTTCGTGCGCAATCGCGTGATCCAGCGTTGCAACCGCTTCCTCGAGGAGATGTGCGGCGCGCGCCGCGGCTCGCTCGTCGGCCAGCTGTCGTCGACGCTGTTCGCGAACGAGGACGAATGGAAGGAAGCCGCGCGTCGCGCGTTCGAGGAAACGCCGGCGGGCGGCATCCACGTCGCCGACGCGCGCCTGAAACGCGCGGACGGTTCCACCTTCCTCTGCTCCATGCGCGGCCGGCGTATCGACGCGGGCGAGGCCGAGCAGGAGTGGATCTGGAGCTACGAGGACGTGAGCGCCGAGCGCGAAGCCGACCGGCGCGTGCAGGAGGCCCTCGGCGCGCTCGAGCGCATGGTGACCGAGCGCACCGCCGAGCTGGAGGAGGCGAAGGCGCGCGCCCAGCACCTTGCCGATCATGACGCCCTCACTGGGCTGCCGAACCGGCGCCTGCTGGAGGACCGGCTGACGCAGGCCCTCGCCCTCAGCTACCGCAACCAGCAGAACACGGCGGTGATGTTCGTGGACCTGGACCGCTTCAAGACGATCAACGACTCGCTCGGCCACGCGGTGGGCGACGCGTTGCTGAAGGAAGTGGCAAGCCGCCTGGTGAAGCAGCTGCGCATCGGCGACACCATCTGCCGCATCGGCGGCGACGAGTTCGTGGTGGTGCTGCCGGAGGTCAAGCGCTCCTCGGATGTCGCGCACGTCGCGCAGAAGGTGATCGACCAGCTCTCGCAGCCGGTGGTGATCGAGGAGCGCGAGCTGCTGGTGAGCTGCTCGATCGGCATCTCGGTGTATCCCGACGACGGCCGCGACGCCGAGTCGCTGATCCGCAACGCGGACGCCGCCATGTACCACGCCAAGGAGCTCGGCCGCGCGAACTACCAGTTCTTCACCGAGCAGATGAACCAGGCCGCCTCGCGCCGGCTGAACCTCGAGAGCGACCTGCGCCGCGCCATCAGCCGCGACGAGCTGCGCGTGCACTACCAGCCGATCGTCGAGGCGGCGAGCGGGCGCGTCGCCGCGCACGAGGCGCTGGTGCGCTGGCAGCACCCCGAGCGCGGCCTGGTGCATCCCTCGGAATTCATCCAGCTCGCCGAGGAGACCGGACAGATCCTCAAGATCGGCGAATGGATCCTCGGCGAGGCGTGCCGCTGGACCACCTTCATCGGCGCGCGCAGTCATGACGGCGGTGATCTGCAGATCGCGGTCAACCTGTCGGCGCGGCAGTTCAACGACCCGCAGCTGCCCAAGATCGTGGCTCGGGTGCTGCGCGAGACCGGCCTGCCGCCGCGCCTGCTCGAGCTCGAGATCACCGAATCCACGGCGATGCGCGAGACCGATGCCGCGCTGCGCACCCTGCAGCGCCTGAAGCAGATCGGCGTATCGATCGCGATCGACGATTTCGGCACCGGCTATTCCAGCCTTTCCTACCTGCGCCGCTTCCCGGTGGACAAGGTGAAGATCGACCGCAGCTTCGTCGCCGAGCTGCCCGCCGACCGCGACCAGGGCGCCATCGTCTCGGCCATCGTCGCGCTCGCCCACGCGCTGCAGATCCAGGTGGTGGCCGAGGGGGTCGAGACCGAGGAACAGCGCGAGTTCCTGCGCTCGTGCGGCTGCGACTTCATCCAGGGCTACCTCATCGGCAGGCCCGCCGACGCCGACAGCGCCGCGAAAGACTACGTCTAGGCCGGTCCTTCACTTCGCGCACGCCAACGGCTTTCCGGGCGCGTGCTATGCGGCGATGCTGGCGCCGCTGGCCTCGCGCTTCACCGTCTCCTGGATCGAGGCCATCGGTACCGATCCGCGCTTCCCCGTCACCGAAGGTTGGCCGCACCTCGTCGACCAGCTGATCGAATCCATCAAGGAACCGGTGTACGGCGTCGGCCACTCGCTGGGCGGCTACCTCAACTATCTCGCCGCGGTGCGCCGCCCGGAGCTGTTCCGCGCCATCGTGCTGCTGGATGCGCCGATCATCGGCGCGTTCCGCGGCGGCATGCTCGGCGCGACCAAGCGCCTCGGCATCGTCGACCGGGTGACGCCCGCCGGCGCGACGCGCGATCGGCGCAGCACCTGGTCCTCGCGTGAGGAGGCCAAGGCGCACTTTCGCAGCCGGGCACTGTTCCGGCATTTCACCGACGACTGCCTGGACGACTACGTTCGCCATGGATTGACGGAACGAAATGGCAAACTGCAATTGCGCATCGACCCCGCGGTCGAATACCAGATCTACCGCACCATCCCGCACGACATGATGAAGCACCTGCCGAAGCTGCGCGTGCCGGCGGCGTTCATCGGTGGCGAGGACTCGGACGTGGTGCGGCGCGTGCGCCTGGCGGGGATGAAGCCGAAGTTCCGGATGCGCAAGGTGCCCGGCGGGCACCTGTTTCCCTTCGAGCGGCCGCGCGACGCCGCTACGTCGATTGCCCAGGTGCTCGACGGCCTTTGAGCCGTTCCTCGAGCATCCTGGCGTTCATCTCCACGCTCAGCATGTTGGGATTGACCTCGAGCGCGCGGCGGAACCATTTAAGCGCGGTTTCATCGTCTTGTAGCTGCAGGTAGATCTGGCCCAGGCCCGAGAGCGCGCCGAAGTGGCCGGGATTGCGCTTCAGCACCTGGTCGCAGTCGGCGATGGACTTCTGCAGCTCCCCGGCCAGGTAATGGACCGTGGCGCGGCGGTTCCAGCCTTCGGCGAACGCCGGCTTCTTCTGCACCACCTGATCGAGCAAGGCGATGGCCTGGGCGTACCGGCTGGCCTGCATTTCCTCCGTGGCGCGGGCCATCAGGGCGTCGATCTCGGCGTCGCCCGACCGGGTCCAGAGCAGCCACAACCCCTGCTCGGCGAAATTGCGCACGAACGCGCTCTCATCGCGCAGGCGCTCGTGCAGCAGCGGCGCGTCGGTCATGCTGCCGTGGTTCGCGATCCAGACCACGGCCTCGGCGCGCGTCGCGGTATCGGTATTTTTCAACGCGGCGAGCGCTTCGGCGCGGGACTGGGGCGGCGCCGGGAATGCCGGCGGCGCCGCGGCTGTTAGCGCGGTGACTAGGAGTACCATCGCGAAAACCGAATTCGGGAGCTTCATCATGAAAATGGTCTTTTGTCCCTTGATGTTAGCCGGACTGCTGCTCGCCGGGAACGCGCTCGCCGCCGGCGATCCGCCGGTCGCGCCCGACAGCAAGGACCCGGTGCTGGAGAAGGTCTCCGCCGCCACCTCCCGCCAGGACTGGGCCGGCGCGGCCGGCGTCCTCAAGGGCGCGCTCTCCACCGACCCCAACAACGCCAACTATCACAACCTTTACGCCTACTCGTTGCGCAAGAGTGCCAGCCCGGACATGAACCTGGTGTTCAAGCATTACAACGAGGCGCTGCGCCTCGATCCGAAGCTCAAGGGAGCGCACGAGTACATCGGCGAGGCCTATCTGATGGTGGGCAACGTCGCCAAGGCCAAGGAGCATCTGGGCCAGCTCGACAAGCTCTGCTTCTTCAGCTGCAGCGAGTACAGCGACCTGAAAAAGGCGATCGCCGAGTACGAGAAGACCGGCAAGCGCTGAGTTTTTCCATTTTTGCTTTGAGGAGAGCCAGCTTTTCGAGCGCCGTCGCGTTGCCCATGGCGACGCGCTCGAGCTCGGCAATCTCGTTCAGCGTTTCCAGCTCCGGCGGAACGTAGCCCGCGTTTTTCAGAATCCGGTAGGCGAGCCGCAGCTCCTCCGGGATCAGCGCATCGTCATCGAGATTCAGCGGCCGTCCGGCGCCGGGGAGGTTATCGAGCTCGCCGCGCGCGATGGCCTCCGCAATTTTCTGCTCCGCGATCAGGTCGAACATGGCCTCAATATCCTACCGCCGCGCCGTCGCTGCGCGGATCGAAGCCGCCGGCGAGCACGCCGCTCTGCGCGTCGAGCGTGATGCCGTGCGCGTGGCCGGCGAGCTCGTTCCAATCGCCCCAGCGGTCCACCGGGTGGCCGCGTCGCTCGAGCTCGTCGATCGTCTCGCGCGGAAAGCGCGCCTCGATGTGCAGCGTGTCGCGCGCTTCGCCCAGACCGAAGCGCCCCGAGAGCCAGCGCGGGCCGGCGAGCGCCTGCTGGATGTTCTGCCCGAAGTCGATCATCGCGACGTAAGTCTCCAGGTGGATCTGCGGCTGGCCGTCGGCGCCCATGCAGCCGAGCACCGCCCAGAGCTTTTCGTCCCTGAACGCAAGCGACGCAATCAACGTGTGCAGCGGCACCTTGCCCGGCTCTAGCCGATTAGGATGCTTCGGGTCGAGCGAGAAGTACGCACCGCGGTTCTGCAGCACGACGCCGGTCTCGGCGCAGGTGACGCACGCGCCGAAGATGCCGTACAGGCTGAAGATGAGCGAGGCGGCATTACCCTCGGCATCGACGGCCGCGACGTAGACCGTGTCCCCGGTGAGGCTGCCATAGGAAGGCACCTTGTCCCAAGGCAGCGCGCGTTTGCGATCGATCAGGTTTCGTCTCTTGTCTGCGTAGGCTTTCGAGACCAGTCGCTCCATCGGTACCTCCGCGAAGCGCGGATCGGCGAGCCAGCGGTCGCGGTCGTGGTAGGCGATCTGTTTCGCCTGCACCAGCAGGTGGACGTGATCCGGGCCGAGGAACGGCCCGAGGTCCAGCGGCTCGATCAGGTTCAGCATCTCCAGCACCGTGAAGCCTTGCGTCGGCGCCGGCGTCTCGTAGATGGTGACGCCGCGGTAGGTGCCGCGGATCGGCTCTTCCCAGTATGCACGCTGCGCCGCGAGGTCGCGCTCGGTGAAGAAGCCGCCGAGCTTCGCCAGATTCTTTGCCACCGCGCCCTCGTAGAAGCCGGCGCGGCCGTGATCCGCGAGCGCGCGCAGCGTTTCCGCGAGGCGGACGTTGCGCAGCACGCTGCCCGCCGCCGGCGCTTTACCGTCGGGGAGAAAGATCGCCTTCGAAGCCTTGTCGAGCTCGGGAGCCGTCTGCTCGATCCAGCGTGAAACGCGCGCGGAAACCGGGAAGCCGTCCCCCGCATAGCGGATCGCGTCCTGAAGGCAGCGCGCGAACGGCAGGCGGCCATGGCGCGCGTGCGCCTCGCAGAAGCTCGCCACCGCGCCGGGCGTGGTGAGCGTCGCCGGGGCAAGGCCGCGAAACGGGATTTCGGCTTGCCCGGCGAAGCGCTCGAGCGTCGCCGCCGCCGCCGCGCGACCGCCGCCATCCAGGTAGGAGACCTTGCGCGCCTTGGCGTCGTAGATCAGCCAGAACGCATCGCCGCCGAGGCTGCACATATGAGGGTAAAGGACGGCGAGCGACGTGGCCGCCGCGACCGCGGCGTCGACTGCCGAGCCGCCCGCGCGCAGCGCATCGACGCCCGCTGCCGAGGCCAGCGCATGCGGGCAGGCCACCATGCCGCGCATGGCGAGCGTTGGATCGAACATGTCTTCGAGGTTATTTCTTGCCGAGCTTCTTGCGCGCGAGCGCGGCGCCTTCGCCGAGCGCCCGCAGCTTCGCCGCCGCGACCTCCCGGTCCATCGGCGCCAGGCCGCAGTTGGTGCAGGGGTACAGATGGCGCGCGGGGACGAACTTCAGCGCTTGCTGGATCACTTTGGAAACTTCCTGCGGCGTCTCCACGCGGTCGCTTGCCACGTCGATCACGCCGACGAGAACGTCCTTGCCCTTGAGAAGCTTCATCAGCTCCATCGGCACGCGCGAGTGGATACACTCGAGCGAGACCTGGTTGATTTTGCTTTTCGCCAGCGCGGGGAAGATCTGCTCGTACTGGCGCCAGGACTCGCCGAGCGTTTTTTTCCAGTCCAGGTTCGCCTGGATGCCGTAGCCATAGCAGATGTGCACGCAGGTCGTGCATTTCACCCCCGCGATGGCGCGGTGCAGCGCGTCGATGCCCCAGCGCGTGACGTCGTCCATGTAGACGTTGAAGGCCGGCTCGTCGATCTGGATCACGTCGACGCCGTCTTTCTCCAGCGCGCGCGCCTCCTGGTTGAGGAGCTCGGCGAACGCCATGGCCAGCTTCACCTTGTCGCCGTAGTGCTCGTCGGAAAGCGTGTCGACGATGGTCATCGGCCCCGGCATGGTGATCTTGATCTTCTTTTGGGAGTGCGCACGCAGGAAGCGGGCTTCGGCCTGGTGCACGCGCCCTTTGAGCTTCAGCGGACCGCTCACCACCGGCACCATCGCGTCGTAGCGGTTGTTGCGGATGCCCATCTTTACTTTGCGCCCGAAGTCGATGCCCTCCACGTATTCGAGGAAGCCGTGGACGAAGTGCTGGCGCGACTGCTCGCCGTCGGTGACGATGTCCAGGCCGGCGTCTTCCTGCTCCTTGATCCATAGCAGCGTGGCATCGCGCTTGGCGCGCTCGAGATCCGTTCCCTGCGCGCGCCACGCCGGCCACAGCTTGTTGGTTTCGGCGAGCCAGGCGGGCTTGGGCAGGCTGCCGGCGATCGAGGTTTCAAACATGGTGTTGGGCTCCAGCGACAGCGACGAATTCGCTATAGCTCACTATAATGGATCGCTACAAAAGGGAGGGAGCACGTGTTCGGTGTAATGGTAGGAACGTTCTGCTCGTTCGTCTGCGGCATCTTCAACCCGTATGTCGTCAACAAGGCCGGCCCTGACTGGTTGTGGGGCGGCGGGCGCGACGATGTACTGCGCAACCTCTACTTCCGGCCCAACGGCAGCTTCCGCCGCTACGGGCGCATTGCCTTGGTCGCCACGCTGAGCGCCGGGTCCGCCTGCCTTTACTGGATGCTGTAGCAGCGCACAAAAGCGGGCTTAATGCCTGTTTTGCAAAGTCCGCGGAATGGGGTCATTCTATGTTCCGCGGCCCTCGATGGCCGGAACCAGACAAGGGGAAAGTCATGATCAGACTGATCGCTGCGGCACTGGTAACAGGGTTGGTGGTTTCCGGACCGGCTTTGGCTCAAAGGAAGGACTGCGCAGAGCTGAAGGAAGAGATCGAGGCCAAGATCAAGAAAAACGGCGTCGACAAGTTCTCGCTCGAAGTGGTCGAGGCAGACAAGTCCGCCGAAGGCAAAGTGGTCGGCACCTGCGAAGGCGGCAGCAAGAAGATCGTTTACAAGCGCGGCTGACGCAGAGGTAGTACCCAGGCGAGCGTCGCGGCTTGCAGCGCGACCAGGATCCATAGCGCCATCGCGTAACCCTCCGGAGAATAGCCGGCGTCGCTCACCGGGTAGAGCCGCAGCACGGCGCCGATGCCCCACTGGAAGGCGAAGGAAAAGCCGAACATCAGCACGTTCGACGCGGTATTGAGCCGCCCGGTCATCTCAGGCGGGAAGAGCGGCGTCAGCACCGCATAGGCCAGCGCCGCCGAGATGGCGCAGAAGCCGTAGACCGCGAGGATTGCGCCGAGCCCGGTGCGCACCCCTGCGGCCAGCAGGGCGAACATTGCCACCGACAGCACCATCCCGATCTTGAACGTCGTCATCGGCGCCGCCGTGCCAATGGCTCCCCAGAACACCGATCCCACGGTGTACGCGAGCGCAGTGAGGAACAGGTAATTCGCTACCGTCGGCCGGGTCTGCCCGCCGACGTCGTAGAGCCACGGCCCAAGCCAGAGACCCTGCATCGAGAGGTAGCACGCGTGGCAGACGACGAGCGCGAGCGCGATGCGCCAGAACGCGAGTGAGGAGAACACGGTGCCGAACCCGGCGAGCTGGCTGCGCAGCGTCGCGCCGTGCCCGGGCAGGCGCTTTTCCGGCACGACGAAGAACACCAGCATCGCCGCGCCGACCGACAGGCCGCTCAGCACATAGAACAACCCGCGCCAGCCGAGCGGCTCGATCAGCGCCTGGGCGGGCGCCGTGGCCGACAGCCCGCCGATGCCGCCGGCGGCGAGGTACAGCCCATTCAGCATCGCGAGGCGCGACAACGGGAACCAGAGCGTGAATGCCTTGATCGCGCCCATCAGTCCGGCGGACACGCCGAGGCCGATCAGCGCGCGCCCGATCGAGAGCATCGTGACATCTCGCGCCAACGCGAAGATCAGCGCGCCGGCAGCGGCGACGCAGAGCAGGGCGGCGACCACGCGGCGCGGGCCATAACGGTCGAGCAGCACGCCGAGCGGCAGCTGGAACGCGGCGAAGGCGAGCAGGTACATCGAAGTGAGAAAGCCGAGGTCGGATGGCGAGAGCGCGAATTCGCTCGACAGATCCTTCGAGATCACGGCGTTCACGTTGCGGAAGAAGAACGACAGGAAGTAGCCCGCGGCAAACGGGCAGAACACCACAAGCAGGGTCTTCGCAGGTAGGCTAGGCGCCATGAAGAAGCGGCTGATCGTCGGAATTACCGGGGCGACCGGCGCCGTCTATGGCATTGAGATTCTCAAAGCCCTCAACTCCGTTTCGGATTGGGAAAGCCACGTCATCCTGTCCGACGCGGGTGCGCTCAACCTTTGGCACGAGCTCGCCATGAAGCGGAAGGACCTCGAGCGGCTCGCCGATGTCGCTTACCACCCGAAGGACATCGCGGCCGCGATCGCGAGCGGCTCGTTCCTGACCGACGGCATGGTGATCGCGCCCTGCTCGATGAAAACGCTGGCCGCGGTGGCGCATGCGCACGCCGACGACCTGATCGCGCGCGCCGCCGACGTGGTGCTGAAGGAGCGCCGCCGGCTGGTGCTCGTGCCGCGCGAAACCCCGCTCAACCTCGCGCACCTGCGCAACATGGCCGCGGTGACCGAGATGGGTGGCATCATCTTTCCGCCGGTGCCGGCGTTCTACGCCAAGCCGAAGTCGATCGACGAGCTCGTCGCGCACAGCGTGGCGCGGGTGCTCGACCTCTTCGGCGTGCACTCCGCTACGCTCGAGCGCTGGCAGGGGATGAAAGGAACTCCGCCAGAGCGCGATTGAAGGCTTCGGCCTGCTCGATGTTGGCGATGTGCGCGGCCTGCGGAATCACCACCAGCTTGGCCCCCGGCACGTTCTCGCCGATGTAGCGCGTTCCCGGTGCCGCGGCGTCCTGCTCTCCGGTGATCGCCAGCACCGGATTGCGGATGTCTTTCAGGCGCGCGGTGGTATTCAGGTTCGAGATCGCGTGGCAACAGCCGACGTAGCCCGGTACCGGCGTCGAGCCGATGAGCTCGCCGATCTTCTTCACGATCGGTTGGTTGCGGAATGGGGCCGTAAACCAACGCTCCAGCGTCGGCTGCACCAGCGGCTGCATGCCGCGGGTCTCCGCGGTCTTGATGCGCTCCTCCCACTGCTTTTTCGTCTCCGGCGTCTGCGCGTGGCCGGTATCGGCGAGCACCACACGGTCGAACACGCCGGGATCGGTGAGCGCGACCACCTGGCCGATCATGCCGCCCATCGACAGGCCGACGTAATGGGTGCGCTTGATGTTCAGCTCGGCGAGCAGCTGGCGCAGATCCTCGCCCAGCATGTCGAGCGTATACGCGCCTTTCGGCGCCTCGCTGCCGCCGTGGCCGCGCGTGTCGTAGAGCAGGATGTGGAAGCGGTCCTGGAACGCCGCCAGCTGCGGGTCCCACATGCGCAGGCTGCAAGCGAGCGAGTGGCTGAAGGTCAGCCAGGGCGCGCCCTCCTTGCCATGGATCTCATAGTTCACCTCGATACCGTTCAGTTTGGTTTTCATCTCGCCTCCATGACCAGGGGAATCAGCATCTCGTCCTCGCTCGTGCCGCCGTGGTTGCCGATGTGCAGGTGGCGCGACTCGCCCGCCGTCCAGTCCTTGACTGTATAGCGGCCGCGCATCACCAGGGCGATGTCGCCGACGCGCTCCGCGAAACGCGGGTGCGGCACGCCAGGCCCGAACCAGCCGTCGTCGACCAGCTGCCGGCTCGGCATGACGTCCGCGCGATCTTCGAGCCAGTCTTCGGCTCTTTTGAGGAATTCGTTTTCTGAATGGACGTGGCAATACGCCACCCGCCGCTCGCCGCAAAGCGGGAAGCGGAGCAGCGACGCAAGGGAGGCGGGCAACTCCAACGACTCTTCGGGCGTGACGTCGATGAAGCCGTGATCCGCGGTCGCGATCAGCAGCGACTCGGTGCCGGCGAGCCGCGCGGCGAGCCGCTCGAACGCGCCGTCGATGGCTTCGAACGCGGCGAACGCTTCGGCGCTTTCGGCGCCGAAGCGGTGCGAGACGATGTCGTACACCGGCCAGTAGGAATAGACGAACTTGCGCTCCGCACCGGATTTCACCGCGGCTTCAATATGCGCCACCAGCTCGTCCAGCGTTTCATAGGCGACGCGCTGCGCGCCGCGACAGTGGCGCACGTTGTAGTGCGAATCGATGATGTCCTTGTGGGTGACGACGATCGAGCGCACCGGAAGCTGCTCGAACAACGAAGGCGAAATGAAGATCTGCTCCGGCGTCACACCGCGCTGGGTGAGCGGCAGCATGTCGCCGCGGCTGCGAAACGGCAGCCCTGCGGCGACGCAACCCGCTTCGCCGAAATAAGTGAACCAGCCGGTGAGGCCGTGCTCGAGCGGCGTGCAGCCGGTATAGGAAGTCGTGATCGCGGATGCGGTGGTCGAGGGAAATACCGAAGTGATCGCGGCGCGGCGCGCGCGCGCGAGCGCGCCGCCGGCGCCGCGGCGCATCAGGTAGTTGTCGCCGAGCCCGTCGATCACCAGCAGCACGACATTGCGCGCGGCATGAAGTTCTTCATGTCGCAAATTTTTCAAGGCCGGATGCAGCGCGTTGCCGCCGCGCGCCGCGACGATGGAAGCGACGAGATTGACGAGGCTGCCGCCAAGATAGTTTGGTCTCATGACGTCGGGTTGGTGGCCCGGATTTTAGGGGTAGAATTGCGCTTCCCCATTCGAGGTGTTCGCCATGCGGCACGAAGTCCATCTCCACGCCGATATTCCCATCCTCGAAGGCGTTTCGCGGCGCCAGCTCGAGCAGGCGTTCGCGCCGCTGCTCGAGTATCTCGACGCCGACGGGCTCGCCGATGTGAAGAGCCTCGAGGCCGACGAGCCCGGCATCAAGTACGACGAGAAGGAGCTGCTGCTCACCGTGTGCTGGACCGGCGAGATCGGCCGCAGCTTCCACGGCGCGCTCGAAGCGGCGCTCGACGCGCTCGGCCCGTTCTGCTACGAAGCGGTCGAGGTCGACCTCACCATCTACCAGGACAACGGCGAGCAGGACGCCAAGCTGCTCTTCGTCGGACCGACGGCGCACGCGATCCACGAGGCGCAGCGCCGCTGCATGGTCGAGGACGTCGCTGCGATCCTCGGCCGCCAATTCGGCAAGGAAGAAGTCTCCCAGGTGACGACGCTGGTCAACGAGCTGTTCGATCGCGACTGGAAGGAAAAGGCCTCTCAGCAGAAGAAGCCGGAGCGCGCGTTCGAGAGCTACCAGCGACCGTCGCGGAAAAACCTGCACTGATGGAATTCGGGGACGGAGCCCTAATTCCTTCAGCTCTGCGTCGCCGGAATTAGGGCTCCGTCCCCGAATTCCATGGCAGCACCGAAGTACCCGAGCCTCGATACGCTGGCGCTGCACGCCGGCCAGTCGCCCGACCCGGCGACCGGCAGCCGCGCGGTGCCGATCTACCAGACCACCTCGTACGTCTTCCGCGATACCGAGCACGCGGCCTCGCTCTTCAACATGGAGCGCGCGGGCCACGTGTACTCGCGCATCTCGAACCCGACGGTGGCGGTGCTCGAGGAGCGCATGGCGGCGCTCGAGGGCGGCGTAGGGGCGATCGCCACGGCTTCGGGCCAGGCGGCGCTGCACCTCGCGGTGGCGACGCTCATGGGCGCGGGCGGCCACATCGTCGCCTCAGCGTCGCTCTACGGCGGCTCGCACAACCTCCTCGGCTACACGCTCAAGCGCTTCGGCATCGACACCACGTTCGTCAATCCGAGAAGGCTGGACGAATGGAAACGGGCGATCCGGGCCAACACCCGGCTGCTGTTCGGCGAAACGCTGGGTAACCCCGGCCTGGACGTGCTCGACATACCTTCGATCTCCGCGATCGCGCACGAGGCAAAGCTGCCGCTGCTGGTCGACGCGACGTTCACCACGCCGGTCTTGATGAAGCCGTTTGCGCTCGGCGCCGACCTGCTCTACCACTCGGCAACCAAGTTCCTCGGCGGTCACGGCGTCGCCATCGCCGGGGTGCTGGTGGATTCCGGCCGCTTCGATTGGGAAGCCTCGGGCAAGTTCGAGACCCTCACCGCGCCTTATGCGGGATTTCACGGCATGGACTTCGAGGAGGAATCCGGCACGCGCGCCTTTCTGCTGCGCGCCCGCCGCGAAGGGCTGCGCGACTTCGGCGCCTGCATGGCGCCGATGACCGCGTTCCACATCCTGCAGGGCATCGAGACGCTGCATCTGCGCATGCCGCGGCATGTCGAGAATACTCGCCGCGTCGTTGAATTCCTTTCCAGGCACTCCGAGGTTGAAAAAGTCATTTATCCGGAGCTGCCCGGCCATCCCGATCATGGGCTTGCAAAGAAGCTGCTGCCCAATGGTTGCGGCGCGGTGTTTTCGTTCGAGATTAAAGGTGGACGCCAAGCCGGGAAGCGCTTCATCGAGTCGCTGCGCGTGTTCTCGCACCTCGCCAACGTCGGCGACGCGAAGTCGCTGGTGATCCACCCGGCGACCACTACGCACTACCGCATGAGCGACGCGGACCTGAAGAACGCCGGCATCACCGCCGGCACCGTGCGCCTGTCGATCGGCCTCGAGGATGCGCAGGACCTGATCGACGACCTCGATCGCGCGCTGAAGGCTTCGGCAAAGTGAATTTCGAGGTCGGCGGCCGGCGGGCGTTCGCCTATACCGCCGCGCACGAGCTGGATCCGGCAAAGCCTACCGTCGTGTTCGTGCACGGCGCCGGCCTCGATCATTCCTCTTTCGGGTTGCAGAGCCGTTACTTCGGCTATCACGGGCGCAACGTGCTGGCGCTGGACCTTCCCGCCCACGGGCGCAGCGACGGGCCGGCGCTTTCCGACATCCAGGAAATGGCGGACTGGGTGAGCGAAGCGCTCAAATCGCTGAAGATTCCCAAAGCGGCCGTCGTCGGCCACTCGATGGGTTCGCTCGTTACGCTTGAGTTTGCCGCTCGCCACCCGGAGCAAGCGGAGCGCATCGCGTTCATCGGCATCGCTTTTCCGATGAAAGTGGGAGCTCCGTTCCTCGAAGCGGCGAAGGCGAACGATTACAGCGCGTTCGACATGCACACGATCTGGGGCCATGGCGCGCAGGTGGCGCTCGCCGGCAATCCGAGTCCCGGGATGTGGATGCACGGTGATGCGCTCGCGCGTTTGGAGCGGCTTGCCCCCGGCGTGCTCTACGCCGGCCTGAAAGCTTGCAACGACTACGCCGCGGGTCTGGAAAGCGCCGCCAAGGTGAAATGCCCGGCGCTGTTCATCCTCGGCCGGCGCGACGTGATGACGCCGCTGCGCGCTGCCAAGGCGCTGCAGGAGAAGATCGCCGGCGCGAAGACCGTGGAGATCGCCGCATCCGGCCATGCGCTGATGGCCGAGGCGCCGGATGCCACCCTGGATGCTCTTATAGAGTTTCTCAGCCTCGAAAAGACGAAAGGCTGATCGCCGCAGCGTCGAAGGCTCCCTTCGCCCAGGCGAGGAAGCGGTCGGCCTGCGCCGCGCTCCAGCCGCCGTAGGTGCAGTTGTGCCGGAACTTGTCTTCGACGTCGGCGCGCGAAAGCGGCTCGTGCGCGCCGCCGCGCAGATGGGGTTGCCGTTCTTCCAGAACAGAGCCGTCTTTCATCCGGACGCGGACATGCCCGGTGTACTCGTTCGGGTACGGGTTATCCGGGTCCACCTCGTAGCGCACCTTGCCGGCGAGGGCCACGAGGCGCGGGTCGCGCACCCGCTCCTCGGTGAACGCGTCCAGCCCGGCGTTGCCGAGCACGAAGCCGCTGGCAATGCAGTAGGGCGTGCTGAATTTTCCGGCGTAGGCGTTCGGCACGCGCTGCTTCGCGGCGAGCGGCTCCCACAACCGGTGCACCGTGCCCTCCGCCACCTCGCAGACAATGTCCTCGATGTTGCGGAAGTCGACCTTCTTGCCGAGGCGGCGAGCGCAATCGATGTACGGGTGCGTCATGGTGCCGCAGGGATAGAGCTTGAAGGCGATGGTGCTCGTCACCCAGCGCTTGCCAAATCCGTCGAGCAGCTTGTCCCATTGGCCGTTGGTGGTGCGGGCGAAGCCGTGGTACAGGCCGTGCTCGCCTTCGAACACGGTGCGCGGCCCGATAAACCCCGAGCGCGCAAGGTCCGCGGCACGGATGCCCGACTGCGCCGCCCAGCCGGGATGCATGCGCTTGGTCCAGGTGCCTTCGGCGAGGTACTCGATGATCCCGGCCGCCATCGAGCCGGCAATGCCCGAGCGCATCGTGAATTCGTTTTTCGGAAAGACTGCAACGCCGTGGCGGCGGCCGCAGCCGCCCCCATCGCCCCGAGCACCGCCGTCGGATGGAAGCCCGCCTTGTGGATCATCTTCGGCGCCACCAGGCTCGCGCGACACGTGAGCTCGAGGCCCACGGCGATGCCTTTTAACGCGTCCTTTCCAGAGAGGCGTTGTCGTTCAGCCAATGCCAACACCGCCGGCAAGATGACCGCGCCGGCATGGATCGGGCCGCCCTCGAAGGTGTCGTCGAAGTCCTCGCCGTGCGCCGCGGTGCCGTTGACGAACGCGGCGCCGCCGGAGTCGAGCGCGCGCGCGTGGCCGATCGCGCTGCAGCCGCCGCTCGCTTCCCAGCCGTCGAGCGCGGCGCGCACGTAGTCGGTGTTGCGCGCGGCGACGCACAGGCCCGCCACGTCGATCAGAAGTTTTTCGACGATCTCGCGCGGCGGGTCGCTCGCGTGGGCGATCGCATCCGCCAGCTTTTCCGAAATTGACGGAGTCATCCTATTTCCATTTTGCGGCGGCGACGAACCAGATGGTCAGCGCGCCGTACACGATCATCGCAGCCGCGATGATGGTGAACAGCCCTTGCAGTGAAACAGCCGCCAGCCCGCCGGCGACCACCAGCGCCAGGCGCACGGTGCCGGCAAGCATCGGCGGCAGCACGCTTCCGGCGCCCTGCGACGCGAAATAGAGCGCGATGCCCGCGGCGAGCAGCGCATAGAACGGCGCGACCGTGCGCAGGTAACGCGCGCCGCTGTCGAGCACCGCGGCGTCGCTGCTGAAGAGCCCGACCCAGGCGGTCGGAAAAAGCGCCACGGTGAGCCCGATGACCAGGCAGATCGCCGCGGCGAAGCCGGCGCCGACCCAGGCGATCTGCTTGGCGCGCGCCGCGCGGCCGGCGCCGATGTTGACCCCGACCAGCACGACCAGGGCCTGGCCGACGGCGAACACCAGCGGAATCTGCAGCAGCTCGAGCCGTAGGCCGACGCCGTACCCGGCGAGCGCGGCGGGGCCGTAGCGGCCGACGAAGCCGGTGATGATCACCGCCGTCACCACCGTCTGCAGCGCGTTCAGCGACGAGATCGCGCCGACGCGCAGGATCTCGCGGAACAGACGCCATTCGAGCCGCCAATCCTCGCGCTGCGGCCGCAGGCTCGAGCGCCCGACGATCAGCGCCATCGCCAACGCGGCGAGGCCGAAGGTGGTTACATAAGCGATCCCCGCACCGGCGATGCCGATGCGCGGCACGAGGGTGGCCGCGAGCGGCACATGGACGCTCGCGGCTCCGATTAGCGTTACCGCCGGTACCATCATGTTGCCGCTGCCGCGCAGCACGCTGGACAGCGTGTTGGCAACCCACACCGTGATCGCGCCGCCGAAGATGATGTTGGAGTAGGCCAGCGCGCTGCGCAGGCTTTCGCCTTCGCCGCCGAGCAGGCGATACAGCAGCGGGCCCAAGAGGAGAACCAGAACGGTAAAGCCAACCCCCATGGCGGCGGCGATCACCAGCGCGTGCGCCACCAGTCTGCGTGCGCCGGCCTGATCGCCGGCGCCGAGCGCGCGCGCAATGGCCGACGAGACCCCGCCGCCCATGGCGCCGGCCGAGGTCATTTGCAGCAGCATGATGAGCGGGAAGACGAGCGCGAGGCCGGCGAGCGGCGCCGTGCCGAGCCGCCCGACGAAATAGGTGTCGCTGACCGACACCATCGACTGGAATGCGACCAGCAGCACGCCGGGCGCCGACAGCCGCGCGAGCGTCGGCACGATCGGCGCCGACAGCAGGCGCTCGGCGCGCGTGCTCAACGGAAGATGGGCTTGCGCACCGCCAGACCGGCGGCGGCGCCGAGCAGCACTCCGGTGGCGTTGGCGAGCATGTCATGCACGTCGAACACGCGCCCTAGCATGCCCTGCAGGAACTCGAGGGCCACGCCCATGGCGATGAAGCCCAGCATGTACCGCGCTCGGAGCGGCCAGCTCGCATAGAGAAGCGCAAACCAGAACATCAGCAGCCCATAGGCGCCGAAATGGCCCAGCTTGTCGCCGTAGTCGACGTCGACCTGTGGCGGGGAGGGCGTGAGCGACAGCCAGACGATCGCCGCGGCCCAGCCCCAGCCCAGGCCGAGACCAATCATCCTCATCAGAACAACTTTAGCTGACCTTCCGGGGAGGGCGGGCGGAAACGGCTGCAGTCGAGCTCCGGCGGCTCGCGGCCGGCGCCATGGTCGTTCAGGTTGAAGCGGCGGCAGGCGATGTCGAAGCGCTTCTCCATCAGGTCGGCGTAATTGCCGGTGCCGGACATGCGGCTGCCGAAGTTCGGATCGTTTTCCTTTCCGCCGCGCATCTGGCGCACGATGCTCATCACGTGCTCGGCGCGCTGGGGGTAGTGCTCGGCCAGCCATTCCTTGAACAGCACCTTGAGCTCGTTCGGCAGCCGCATGATGACGTACGCGGCCTCTTTCGCGCCTGCCGCGGCGGCTGCCTCGAGCACGTGCTCCATGGTCTTGTCGTTGAGCGCCGGGATCAGGGCGGCGACCATGACGCCGCAGGGCACCTGGTGTTCACTCAGTTTTTTCAGAACGTCGAGCCTGCGTTGAGGGCTGGCGGCCCGCGGCTCGAGCTTGCGCGCCAGCTCGCGGTCGAGGGTGCCGATCGAGACAAACACCTTGACGAGGTTCTTCTGCGCCATCGGCCCGAGGATGTCGAGATCGCGCTCGATCAGCGCCGATTTCGTCACCATGGTCACCGGGTGCTCGCAGTCGGCGAGTACCTCCAGGATCTGGCGCGTGATGCGGTACTTGCGCTCGATCGGCTGGTAGCAATCGGTGTTGGCCCCGAGCGCGATTGGGCTCGGCTGGTAACCGGGCTTGGCCAGGGTCTCGCGCAGCAGCTCGGCGGCGTTGGTCTTGGCGAAAAGCTTGGTCTCGAAGTCCAGGCCCGGCGACAATTCGAGGTACGCGTGGCTTGGACGCGCGTAGCAATAAATGCAGCCATGCTCGCACCCTCTATACGGATTGATGGATTGCGAGAATCCGACGTCCGGCGAGTCGTTGTGCGAGACGATCGAGCGCGCGCGCTCGATGGTCACCTGGGTCTTGAGCTCGCGCTGGTCGGGCTCGTCGGGCGTCCAGCCGTCGTCGAAGGTCTCGCGCGCGACGCTTTCGAAACGGCCCTGCAGGAAAGAGCGCGCTCCCCGAAGATAGCGAGGGTCCTTGGCATCCATAGGCTTGAGTGAATACTGTATATAAATACAGTAAGGAAGGCAATACGCGCCGCAACGTCGGGTTGCTGGCCGCGTGCCAGGCGCTGCTGTTCACGAACAACTCCACGCTGATCGCCATCAACGGCCTGGCGGGGCTGGCGCTCGCCCCCTATATCGGCCTTGCCACCCTGCCGGTGACCTGCTGGGTGCTCGGCGGCGCGATCGGCACCATGCCGGCCTCGCTGCACATGAAGCGCGTCGGGCGCCAGCGGGGCCTCACCACGGGCACGCTGTGGGGCATCGTCGGCGCGCTGATCTGCGCCTCGGCGATCTGGGCGCAAAGCTTCTGGCTGCTGTGCTTCGGCACCCTGGTGTTCGGCGTCTACAACGCTTACGGGCAGTACTACCGCTTCGCGGCGGCCGATGTGGCGAGCGGCGACTTCAAGCCCATCGCGATTTCGCTGGTGCTCGCGGGCGGGCTGGTCGGCGGCATCCTCGGGCCGACGAGCAGCCGCTGGACCATCGACATGCTCGGCCCGAAGTTCATGGCCGCCTACCTGGTGCTGATCGGCTTCGCGCTGATGACGTTGGTGTTGCTGCGCTTCGTCCGCATCCCAACGCCGACCGCCGCCGAGCAATCCGCGACCGGCCGGCCGCTGCGCGAGATCGCGGCGCAGCCGAAGTTCATCGTCGCGGTGCTCGCCGGCGCCATCGGCTACGGCGTAATGAACTTCCTCATGACCTCGACCCCGATCGCGATGCAGGTCTGCGGCCATCCATACAGCGATGCTGCCTTTGTGATCTCGTCGCACATCATCGGCATGTTCGCGCCGTCGTTCTTCACCGGGCCGCTGATCCGGCGCGTCGGCGTGCTGCCGGTGATGGTGGCCGGCGTGCTGTGCAATTTCGGCGCGATCGCGATCGCGCTTTCGGGCATCGCGGTGTCGCAATTCTGGTTTTCGCTCGTGCTGCTCGGCGTGGGCTGGAATTTTCTCTATCTCGGCGGCACCACGCTGCTCACCGAAACCTACCGTCCCGAGGAGCGCGCGCGCGCCCAGGGCACCAACGAGCAGGCGATCTTCATCATGATGGCGATTTCCTCCTTCACCTCCGGCATGACCGTCACCACCGCCGGCTGGCAGCGCGTGAACCTGTTCGCGCTGCCGCTGGTCGCCGTGGTCGGCGTCGCCATCGTCTGGTACGCGCTTCGCAACCGCGCGCAGAAAGCCGCCGCCGCATGATCCAGCGCCCGCCGGCCGACATCGGCCAGAAGCTCGAGGAAGTCGATACGCCGGCGCTCATCCTGGACATGGACGGGTTCGAGAAGAACCAGAAGACCTTGTTCGATCTGGTCAAGGGTCGTGTCCGGGTAAGGCCGCACGCAAAGACCCACAAGTGCCCCGAGGTGGCGAAGCGCCAGATCGCGCTCGGCGCGGTCGGCATGTGCTGCCAGAAGGTCTCGGAAGCCGAGGCGATGGTCGACGGCGGCGTGCACGACGTGCTGGTCAGCAACGAGGTCGTCGGCGCGCGTAAGCTCGCGCGGCTTGCCGAGCTTTCGCGCCGGGCGAAGATCGGCGTTTGCGTGGATCACGCCGACAACGTGCGCGCCATTGCGGCAACCGGTGCAAAGCTCGACATCTACATAGAGATCGACGTGGGCATGCGGCGCTGCGGCGTGGCGCCCGGTGCGCCGGCGGTGGCGCTGGCCAAGGAAATTCTCAAGCACGGATTGCGCTTTGCCGGACTGCAGGCGTACCACGGCCGCGCGCAGCACATCCGCAGCATGGAAGAACGCCACGCGGTGATCGAGACCGCCGCGCAACATGTGCAGCACACCAAACGGCTGCTCGCGGAGGCCGGCATTGCCTGTCCGATCGTCACCGGCGCCGGCAGCGGCACGTTCATGCTGGAAGTCGAGGCCGGCGCCTGGACCGAGATCCAGTGCGGCTCGTACGCCTTCATGGACGTCGACTACGCGAAGAACGAATGGGCGGCGCCGCTGCCGCGCTTCGAGCACGCGCTATTCGTGCTGAGTACCGTGATGAGCCGCCCGTCGGCGGAAGTCGCCATCGTCGATGCCGGCCTCAAGGCCTCGAGCGTGGATTCAGGCATGCCGGGCGTCTGGCAGAAGGATTTGCGTTACACCCACGCCTCCGACGAGCATGGGTGGGTCGAGGGAAAGAATCCGCCCGTCCTGGGCGAGAAGCTGCTCCTCGTGCCGGGCCACTGCGACCCGACGATCAACCTGTACGACTGGTACGTTTGCATCCGGGGCGGTGTGGTTGTCGATTTGTGGCCCATCACCGCTAGAGGGGCTTTGTACTAGTTGGCGGTTGCGGTCCAGCGTAAACGCAGGGTTCTGCTACAGTTCGAAAAGTGATCGACAAGAAAAACGCCCTGAGACAGGCGGTCCTCAAGAAAGCGCTGAACGCGCTGGGGTCGGAATCGGTAGCCGTGCGCCTTGGCTGCACTATCCAGGTCGTAGAGGCGTGGAAGGCTGGCCAAGCGGCAATACCGGAGCGACATTTCCAAACGCTGCTCGACACCCTGGCCGGAATCGATGAAAGCCTGCCCCGGCCGAAGAATCTGAGGCGCTCTGATCCTTAGGCGTCCGTCACGATGAGCGAACAAACCAAGCGCACCATCCTCAAGAAGGCGCTGGCGAAGATGGGGCCGGAATCATTGGTCGTGCGCCTCAACACGCCCATGGCGCAAATACAGGCTTGGATCAACGGCCAGGAGGCGATGCCCGCGCCGAAGTTCCTGACGCTCGTCGACATCCTCGGGGCAATAGACGAGACCTTGCCCTACGGGAGAAAAAAATAGCGACGGCAAGCCGTCGTACTAGTCCGTCTTCCTCGCGGCGAACTCTGCGAGCGCAATGGTGAGGAGGCTCAGCTTCACGCTAGGCACAGTGCCCTCGCCCCGGATCCAAGCGTCGAGCACTTTGCGGTCAATGCCCAAGCTCACCGAGAGCTGGTCGCGTCCGAGCAAATCCCCGGCGCGCGCCAACAACCGCTGGGGAGTGTTTTCCGACATGCGGCCAATCTATCAAACAATCGGGTCGCCGTTCGGAACAAAGTCTCCGTTCCTCATTTCTTCTCTCGACTAAGCTTGTCCATGGTGCGAGCGAGCTCCATCAGCTTGCCGTCGGGCATGGTGGCGTCTCCTCGAACCCAGTCATCAAACAGAGGTGTCGGGATGTTCAGACGCTTCGCAAGCTCCTCTTTGCCCAGCAGTTTCACTGCGCGGCCGAGCAGATTTCGCTTGGTGGCCTCGAGGTCGTCCACCCCAAAAACCGGAGCAAAGGCTGTACCTCCCCCACCCCCTGGATAGTCCGCGCTACGCATGGGTCGTCGTCGCCGCTGCGTTCACGCTGATGTTCGTCGGCTTCGGCGCCGCGTATTCTTTCGCGGCGTTCTTCACCTCGTTCGAGGCTGAATTCGGCGCTTTGCGCGGCGAGATCGCGCTGGTGTTCTCGCTTTGCGCCTTCCTCTGGTTTTCCTCCGGTGCGCCGGCCGGCATGCTCGCCGATCGCTTCGGCGCCCGCCGCGTGGCCATCGCCGGGGTCGCGTGCCTGGTGCTGGCGCTCTACCTGGCGAGCACGGCGCAGTCCCTAGGATTGCTATATGCCACCTACAGCATCGGCATCGGCATTGGCGTGGGCCTGGTGTATGTGCCTTCGGTTGGCGCGGTGCAGCCGTGGTTCACCGCCAATCGGGCATTCGCCTCCGGGCTTGCGGTGGCGGGCATCGGCGCCGGCAATTTCGTCGGGCCGCTGCTCGCCGCCTGGTGGATCGGCCTCTTCGGCTGGCGCGGTGCCTACCTCGCGCTGGCGGCGTTCGTTCTCGTGCTGGGAGGGATCGCCGCGGCCTTGCTCAAGCCCAAAAGCCGGGATAGCTCGAGAATCCTTGAAGGCATTCCGCTGGGCGAGGCATTGAAGACCACGCCGTTCTGGCTGCTTTTCATCTCGCTGATGCTGAGCTGCACCGGGCTTTTCGTGCCGATGGTGCACCTGGGTCCCTACGCCACCGACGCCGGCTACACCGAGGCGCAGGGCGTGGCGCTGGTCAGCCTGATCGGCGTCGGCAGCCTGGTCGGTCGTTTCACCATCGGCGCGCCGGCCGACCGCATCGGCCGCCTGCCTTCACTGGGCCTGATGTACGCCGGCCTCGGCATCATGTTCTTTCTCTGGGCGGTGGCCAGCGCGTACTGGGTGCTCGTCGTGTTCGCCGTCGTGTTCGGCGTCTGCTATGGCGCCTATGTGGCGCTGCTGCCGACCATCGTGATGGACCTCTACGGCCAGCGCTCGGTGTCCGGCATCATCGGCTGCCTCTACACCGGCTGCGGCCTGGGCACGCTGGTCGGTCCATGGCTCGCCGGCGTGGCCTATGACGCGGTCGGCAGCTACCAGCTGCCGATCCTCGCGGGCGCGGCATTCTCGGTAGGCGCCGCGGCCTGCGTCGTGATCCTGATGCACGGTGGCCAAGCCAAAGCCTTCGATCGCGGTTAGCGACGTGCGCGGCGTGCGCAGCCTGCACGTCGGCGGCGAGGCGATCCAGAGCGCGATGCGCCTCGGGGAGCCGTACGCGCTCGCGCTCGATTACACGCGCTGCATGATGGCGTTCCTGCTGTTTCATCCCGAGCCGCGCGAGGCGCTGATGATCGGGTTGGGCGGCGGCTCGCTCGCCAAGTTCTTCCACAAGCATTTCCGCAAGGCCGCCATCCGCGTGATCGAGCTCGATGCGCGCGTGCTCGCCGCGGCGCGCGAGCATTTCCATGTGCCGCCGGACAGCCCGCGCTTTCGCGTCGAGATCGGCGACGGCGTCGACGCGCTCTATCCGGAATGCTGCGACACGCTGGTGATCGACGCCTTCGAGGACGAGCTGCACGTGCCGAAGCTCGCCAGCGCCGAGTTCTACGACGGCGCGTTCCTCGCGCTGCGCGAGCCGGGCGCGATGGTGGTGAACTTCATGAACGACGATCCCAAGTTCGACCTCACGCTGCAGCGCCTCGAGCGCGCCTTCGGCGGCGCGGTGATCGTGCTGCCAGCGCTTTACGATCCCAACATCATCGTCTTCGCGCTCAAGGGAGTTGCAAGAACTGTGGAATGGAAGGAGCTGCGGTCCCGCGCGCAAGACCTCGAGTCCAAGCTCGACCTGCCGTTCACGCGCTATCTCTCGCGCCTGCGCGCGATGAACCGGTGGACGGCAGCGGAGCTTATAATTTCGCCATGAAATTCTGGAGCGACAGCTTCACCGACGGCGCGCCGATCCCGCCGCACCACGCGTTCTGCGCGCCCGATCCGGCGGCTCGCGTGAAGATGTCGCAAAACCGCAATCCGCACCTGGCGTGGTCGGAGCTGCCGCAAGGCACGCAATCGGTGGTCATCATCTGCCACGACCCCGACGTGCCATCGAAAGCCGACGACGTGAACAAGGAAGGCCGCACCATTCCGGCCTCCCTGCCACGCGTGAACTTCTGCCACTGGGTCCTGGTCGACATGCCCGCGAGCGGCAGTCCAATCCGCGACGGCGAATTCTCCGGCGGCATCACCCCCAAGGGCAAAAGCGGGCCGCTGGGGCCGCGCGGCACGCGTCAGGGAATCAACGATTACACCGCCTGGTTCGCCAACGACCCGAACATGAAGGGCGACTATTTCGGCTACGACGGACCGTGCCCGCCGTGGAACGATTCGATCCCGCACCATTACGTGTTCACGCTGTTCGCCCTCGACATGGAGAAGTGCCCGGTGAAGCGCAAGTTCACCGCGGCTGAAGTCCTGAAGTCGATGAAAGGCCACGTGCTCGGTACCGCCAAGATCACCGGCCTGTACTCGCTCAACCCCGACGTCAAAGTTTGATCCCGGCTTGCTAGAAGCGGTAGCGCTCGCCGGGATTGCGTTCCTCGGCGCGCTGGTGTTCGGCATCACCGGCTTCGGCGCCGCGCTGATCACCATTCCGCTCGCCACCCACCTCGTGCCGCTCAAGTTCGCGCTGGCGCTGTTCGTGCTCGCCGACCTCGCCGCCGCACTCAACATCGGCTTCGAGAATCCGAAGAACGCGGTGCGCGGCGAATGGACGCGCCTGGTGCCGATGATCCTCGTCGGCACCGCGCTCGGCGTCACGCTGCTCGTCAACCTGCCGCGCGAAGCCGGCATGATCCTTCTCGGGCTCTTCGTGCTTGGTTTCGGCGTGTTCACGCTGCTGCCGCACGCGCGGGCGCGCATCATCTCGCCCGCCTGGGCGTGGCTCGCCGGACTGGCCGGCGGCATCACCAGCACGGTGTTCGGCGCCGGCGGGCCGCCGTACGCGATCTATCTCAGCCAGCGCGGGCTGACGAAGGAGCAGTTCCGCGCCACGCTCGGCTTCGCCACCCTGACCAGCATTTCGCTGCGCACCTTCGCCTTCCTGCTCACGGGGCTGCTGCTCGATTGGGACGTGTGGCTGAAGGCCCTGGCCGTGGTGCCGGCCTGCCTGCTCGGCATCTGGGTGGCGCGCCGCATCTTCCTGCGCATCTCGCGCGACGCGCTGCTGCGCGCGGTGGCGGTGCTGCTGCTGGTGACCGGCGCTTCGCTTATTTTTCGAGCAGTTGCTTGAGGGCTTCGAGGTCGCGGCGCACCCAGTGCGTGTCCTCGGCGAACTTTTCCTCGCTGGTGCCGGGGCGGCGGAACACGGTGAGCAGCACCTCGGCGCCATCGCCGTTCGGGAACACGCGCATCGGCACGTAGACCTCGGTGGCGGAATTGGTCTTGACGTAGTGGTCGAGCACGCCGAAAGGATTGCGCTCGACGAAGCGCACCTTCACCGCGGCGCTGAGGCCGGAGGCCCAGGCCGCGAGGTTCTTCGGATCGGAGACGAACGCGTACACCTCGCCGGCGGGGCGCTCGATCGTCATCCGTACGGTAAAGCCGGGCTGCGTCTTCAGGCTGCGCGCTTGTTCTGTGATTTTTCCGCCGGCGCGAGGTCGCGGTTCGCCGGGCCGTTGATCACCTTACCATAGCGGTCGAAGCGCGAGCCATGGCAGGGGCAATCCCAGGTGGTCTCCGCGCGGTTCCAGTGCACCACGCAGCCGAGGTGCGGGCAGGCGGCGTGGCGCTCGTGCAGCCGGCCCTGCGGGTCGCGGTAGACCGCGATCTTCTCCAACCCGCGGCGCACGATGGCGCCGTTGCCCGCCGGGATCTCGTCGGCAGAGGCGACGTCGCCCCCGGTCAGCCAGTCGGTGTATTGCAGCGCCACGTTGGAGTTCTCGCGCGCGAAGTCCGCGGCCGCGCCGAGCCGGACGCGCGAAGGATCGTAAAGCGCTTCCCATGGGTTGGTGCGGCCGAGGATCAGGTCGCTGAGCAGCATGCCGGCGATCGTGCCGTGCGTGATGCCCATGCCGGAGTCGCCGGTCACGACGTAAATGTTCTCGTGGTCCATGGGATTGCGGCCGATGAAGGCGAGGTAGTCCTGCGTCTCCATCACCTGGCCGGCCCACGCGTACTCGACCGGCCCCATCATCGGAAAGCGCCGGCGCGCCCAGGTTTCCAGCCGCTCATAACGCGCGGGCGTATCGGCGGCCTGGCCGGTCTTGTGGTCTTCCCCGCCCACGATCAGCAGGTCTCCCTGCAGGCGAACGTAGTGATAAGGATCTCCGGTGTCCCACGACAGCACCTGCGGCAGCGCGCCGGGCGGCACCCGCGCCGCGATGACATAGGTCATGTAGGGCGCCTGCTTGGTATGGATGGTCACCCGGTCGTTGATCGGCACGTTGGTGGCGACCACCACCGCGTCGGCGGTGACGACGTGCTTGCCGGCCTCCACCACCGCCGGTACGCCGCCCTCGACGCTATCGGCGTGGGTGCCGGTGAAAACGCGCCCGCCCTCGTGCACGATCGCTTGCGCGACCTGCGCCAGGTACTTCAGGGGATGGAACTGCGCCACGTTCGGAAAACGCAGGCACGGTCCGGTGTCGAACGACGGGAAAGGCGCGCGCTCGACCAGCTCGACGGCGCGCAGCCCGGCGCGCCTCGCGGCGTCGAGCTCGCGCTCCAGGGTCTCGCGCCGATCACCTTCGGCGAGGAACAGGTACCCGTCCAGGCGCGTGAAATCGCAGTCGATGCGCTCCTGGCGCACGATGGTCTCGATGCGGTCGATCGCCGCGGTGTGGCTGTCGGCGGCGAGCCGCGCGCACTCGCGGCCATGCACCTTCTCGACCTCGAAGTAGCGGTCGTCCAGCATGTTGGTGATGTGCGCGGTGGTCGCCTGCGTCATGCCGCCGGCGACCGGCCCGTCGTCGAGCACCGCCACGTGCTTGCCCGAGCGGGCGAGGAGATAGGCCGTGGTCAGGCCGGCGATGCCGGCGCCGATGATGCAGGTGTCCACGTGCAGGTTTTCCTGCAGCGGTGAAAACTCCGGCATCTCGGCGGTGCCGGTCCAGACGGATTGGTGGCGTGTCATAACAAGAGACGCCGAGCAAGAAACGCTCCCGACCTTAGGTGGCTTTTTCCCGTAGCGTTACGAACTCCTCGGCCGCCGTGGGATGGATGCCGATCGTCTGGTCGAACTGCTCCTTGGTCGCCCCGAGCTTCACCGCGATGGCGATGCCTTGGATCACCTCGCCGGCGTCCGGACCGATCATGTGCGCGCCGACCACGCGCTGGCTCGCCCGCTCCACCACCAGCTTCATGAAGGTGCGCTCCTTCTGGTCCGTCATGGTGAGCTTGAGAGCGCGGAACGAGGCCTTGTACACGTCGACCGCGCCATGGCGCTCGCGCGCTTTTTCTTCCGACAGGCCGACGGTGGCGACGTTGGGATTGGCGAATACGGCGGTCGGCACATTCTCATGGTCCACCGCCGTCGGCTCGCCACGGAACAGCGTGCGCGCCAGCCACATCGCTTCGGCGGTCGCGACCGGCGTAAGGTTGATGCGGTTGGTGACATCGCCGACCGCGTGGATGGAGGGCACGCTGCTCGCGGAGTACGCATCGACCACCACCGCGCCATCGGCGGCGAGCTTTACACCGGCCGATTCGAGGCCCAGCTGCGCGGTGTTCGGCCGCCGCCCGGTGGCGAACATCACGAGATCGGTGTGGCGCAGGCTGCCGTCGGTGAATTCGATTTCGATGTCCTCTCTCTTTCGAATGGCGGCCGGCTCGCAACCGAAGCAGATCGCGACGCCCTTGGCTGTCATTTCCTCGGCAATGCGCGTGCCGACCTCGGCGTCGAAGCCGCGCAGCAGCCGCTTGCCGCGGTAGGTGAGCGTCGTCTCCACCCCGAGTCCCTGGAAGATCGAAGCGAACTCCAGCGCGATGTAGCCGGCGCCGACGACGATCGCGCGGCGCGGCAGGCGCTCGAGCGCGAAGGCCTCGTTCGAAGTGATGGCGTGCTCGATGCCGGGAAGCGGCGGCAGCACCGGCCAGGAGCCAGTGGCGACCAGGATATGTTTTGCAGTGAACTTGCGCCCGCCGAGCTCTACCGTGTGCGGGTCCCGCACGTGCGCCCTGGCGCGGTGTATCTCGACGCCCGCATTGACCAGCACCCGCTCGTAGACCGCGTTCAGGCGCGCGATCTCGCGGTCCTTGTTCTTGAGCAGCGTCGGCCAGTGGAAGCGCGGCTCGCCGGCTGTCCAGCCGTACGCCTTGGCGATCTCGAACTCCTCGCGGAAATGCGCGGCGTAGGAAAAGAGCTTCTTCGGGATGCAGCCGACGTTGACGCAGGTACCGCCGAAGCGGCCTTCCTCGGCGATCGCTACCTTGGCGCCGTAGCCCGCGGAAACGCGGCTGGCACGGACGCCGCCCGAGCCGCCGCCGATGGTGAAAAGGTCGTAATCGAAGCCCAGCTTGCGGATAGCGGGTTACTGAGGGTTTACTTCAGGTTCTGGAGATTCAGGCCGACGAGCTCGAGCTGGGAAGCGATGCGATTGTGCTGCGGCTTGTCGCCGAGCCACTTGAGCGCGTTCTTCACTTTCTGCTCGATCTGCGCGCGCGGCATGCCTTCAACGCCGTTGAACAGGTCGGCGAGCTCTTTCAGGTTGGCAGCTTGCGCGGTGGAGCGCACCTCGGCGAGCTTGCCCTCGATCGCCTTGCGGTCGAGGTTGGTCACCAGCTTCATGGTTTTTTCGGATTCACTGGTCATCGCGCGCCTTTCACTGTGCCGATCTTACCAGCGTATAGCGGCTTTCCTCGAGCCGCACGGCGCCTTCGGCCACCAGCTTGTCGAGGTGCGCGGTGAGCGAGCGCGCGGCGACGCGATGGATGCGCTCGGGCACGTCGTCGTAGACCAGCGGCAGCATCTCGTCGAGCGACGGATGCTCGAGACGAACCAGCGCCGCCACCACCTTGCGCTCGCGGTTGAGGCGATGCGCGATCAGGCGGCGCAGCTCCTTGTGCGGCGCGCCGATCAGGTAGCCATGTCCCGGCGCGATGATGGCGATGTCCTCGCCGAGCAGGCGCTCGAGCGACTGCAGGTACGCGCGCATGTCGCCGTCCGGCGGATTGATCACCACGGTGGAGCCCTGCATTACGTGGTCGCCGGTGAACAGCATCTTCGTCTGTTCGAGCAGGTAGCACACATGGTTCGACGCGTGGCCGGGCGTGTGGATCGCGCGCAGGGTGGCGCCGCCTTCCAGCTCGATGCGCTGGCCGTTCTCGACCACGAAGTCCGGCTGGAAGGTCGCGTCCTGGCCCGCGGGCGCCGGGCGGCCGAGCACCTGCGCGCCGGTCGCCGCCTTGACCGCCGCCGCCGCGGGTGAATGATCGAGGTGCGTGTGGGTGCACAGGATCCACTTGATGGGTCCGAGCTGCAGGATTTTTTCCACGTGCGAATCGATCGCCGGCCCCGGGTCGATCACCGCGCCGTTCAGGTAATACGTATTGGTTCCGGGCCCGGTCATCACGCCGGGATTGGGCGCGGTCAGGCGCACCACCCGCGCATCGAGCCGCTTGGGCTCGCCGGCGGTGAGGTCGTAGCTCGTCTGGCCGGTTTCTTCCGGATCGCTCCAGTGGATCTCGAAGTACTGCGGATCGCGGCGGCGGAAGATCTTCGGGCCTTCCTTGCCCTGCGCCCAGCAGGCGCGGTTCTCTTCCACTTCGGGAAGGTTGCGCGCATATTCGTACGCGGCGCGCGGATCGCCGAAGCGCGACAGGTCCTTGAGCGCGGTCTGCGTCGCATCCACCAGCTGGATTTCGCCGCGCGCGCCGCGCTCGAGCGCCTCGCGCGGCGTGATCCACACGTCGTGCACCGTTTCATTGGCGTCGTTCGAGCCGCGCTGGCCTTCGGGCGCGAGCGCAACGAAGAAGCGCGCGTTGAAGCGCCGTGGGCGGCCGGGCGCCGTTATCCAGTGGCCGAAGTAGGCGAGCTCGCCGGCGGGGATGTAGAGATCCTCGGCTTCGAGCATTTCACGAAACGGCTGGTTTCTGTATTTGAGCAGCGACTCCGCGCGCGCAGCGCTGAGGCGGCGGCCATCGTTGTCTTGGGCGAGGAGGATGCCGGCCTCCTCGAAACATTCACGAATCGCGGCGACGTAGTAGGCGATGGCGCCGGCGGGGAGCTGCAGCCTTTCGTTGGCCTGCGCTTCGGTCAGGCCGACGACGCGGCGCATGTCGGCGTCCTGCGCATCGAGCGAGCCGCCCGGAAACACGTAGGCGCCGCCAAGGAACGCGGCGTTCTGGGTCCGCTGCAGCATCAACACTTCCATGCCTTCGCGCAGAAGGATCAGGGTCGCCGCGGGGCGTGGAACCATCACCATCAGGTGGTACGCGCCGCGCGATCCTTCTCGTTGGTGGCTTTGATCATGGCGCGCATGCGCTCCCAGTCCGCGTCGGTGAGCTTGTCGAGCTCGACGTAGTAACCGGCGGCGCCGGTAGCGAGGTAGCCAGCGCCGTCGATGGCGATGGTTTCGCCGGTGAGCCATTCACAGCCGTCGGCCATCAGGAATGCGGCGAGGTTCTGCAGCTCCTCCATGCGCCCAACCCGCCGCATGGGATT
Organism: uncultured beta proteobacterium; assembly: GCA_963810475.1. Lineage (GTDB taxonomy): Bacteria > Pseudomonadota > Gammaproteobacteria > Burkholderiales > SG8-39 > SCGC-AG-212-J23. The sequence continues at coordinate 110,410 of CAWENY010000024.1, forward strand.
TAGCTCGGTTGAATCTCCAAAACTGCTACCGGGCCGCAGCCGCTTCTGCGCGCCTTCGGTCGGGAACGGGCCCGGCGCGATGCCGTTCAGCCGGATGCCGTACTTGCCCCACTCGACGGCGAGCGATTTGGTCATGACGTGCAGGCCGGCCTTGGACATCGCCGAGGGCACGACGAAAGGCGAGCCGGTGTGCACCCAGGTGACGAGGATCGAGATCACCGAGCCCTTGTGCCCGCCGGCGATCCAGCGCTTGCCCACCGCCTGCGTGACATAGAACGTGCCGTGGAAAACGATATTGGCGATGGCGTTGAAGCCGTTCGGTGTGAGGTCCTTGGTCGGGCTGATGAAATTGCCGGCTGCGTTGTTCACCAGGCCGGTGAGCGGGCCGCTCTCGTCCCAGATGTGCTGCACCATCGCGTCGACCGCGGCGGCATCGCGGATGTCCACGGCATGCGTTCTGACTTTTCCGCCAAGAGACTTCGCGGTCTCCTGCAGCACGCCGCCGCGGCGGCCGCAGATCCAGAGCTCGGCGCCCAGCTCGACGTACTTGGCGGCGATCTCCCTGCCGAGGCCGGTGCCGCCGCCGGTGATGAGGATGCGCTTACCCTTAAGCAGCCCTTCCTTGAACATGCGCGCTCCGTGGGGGGAAGCGGGCATTCTAAGACCTTCCGCCGCGTACGAAGCCACGCCGTTGCCGAAAGACCAGTTCTCCTTCGCCACCTCGACCAGGTTGATCCAAACGTCCTCCGGACGCAGGCCGACCGCAGTGCCGAGGTTGTCGGCGATGCGCCGGTAGAGCGCGCGCTTCTGCTCGAGCGTGCGGCCGCTGCTCAGCGTGATCTGGATGACCACCAGGTCGCTCGAGCGCGCGATGCCGAGATACATCGAGTCGTAGACCAGGTCGCCCGGCTCGTGCTCGGTGATGAGCTGGAAGCGGTCGAGCCGCGGCACCGCCACGGTGTCGACCAGCGCGAGATGGACGGCATCGCCCACCTTGCGCCGGTACGCCTCGGGCTTGCCCTTAACGAGCGAAATGCGGACGAGGGGCATGCTGCAGTTCTTTTTTCGCAGGTCTACGTGTGAAGAGCGCGACTAGCGGGGCAATCAGCATCTCGTAGATCGCCTCGGAGCGCTCGCGGCGCGCCCTGGATTGCAGCGCTTGGATGTAAGTGAAGTCGTATCTCATGGTGTTTCCTTTCAGGCGAATGAAACGGAGGCCGCGCCGAGCGCCTCGATGACCGCCACGCCCCGGTTCGAGAGGCGGTAGCAGTTGCCCGGCTCGAGCACGATGTCGCGCGGGCGGTTTTCTTCGGTAATCCACACGGCGGCCTCGCGCGCGCATACGGTGCTGCCCGCGCCGTCCACCACTTTCAGCGTCTGGCCCCGCTGCAGCTGCAGGGCGCCGGTCTTGAGCTCGATTCGCATTGGGTTGACTCCTTGCATTTCGTATGCGCAGGATGCATGCTTCCGCCGACGGTCTCAAACGGTAAATTCTGGGGTATAGCATGCGTAATAGGAATGCATTACCGCCGCTGGACCTGCTGGTTGGCTTCGAGTCGGCGGCGCGTCACCTGTCCTTTACCAAGGCAGGCGAGGAGCTGCATCTGACGCAGTCGGCGGTCAGCCGCCAGATCAAGGAGCTCGAGGACCAGCTCGGGGTGCCGCTGTTCCAGCGGCGCCACCGCGCGCTTGCGCTCACCGAAGCCGGACACCAGTTCTATGCCGCGGCGGCACAGGCGATCTCGACCATGCGCAATGCGACGGAGCGGCTGCGCTCGCAGACCGGCAGGAAAGCGCTGTCGGTGACCACCACGCACTCCTTCGCTTCGCTATGGCTGATTCCGCGCCTTGCCGGTTTTACGCGCGATCACCCGGGGGTGGACGTGCGCATCACCGCCGACATCAAGATGCAGGATCTCGAGCGCGACGGCCTCGATCTCGCGCTGCGCCACGGGCCGGCCTCGCTCGCCGGGCCGAATGCGCTGCGTCTGTTCGGTGAAAAGGTGTTCCCGGTCTGCAGCCCGAAGCTGCTGCGCAAGAAGCCGCTCGAGAAACCGGCCGACCTGCGCAACCACATCCTGCTGCAGTACGACGACCCCGAGGTGCGCCACCCGTGGCTGCATTGGAAGACGTGGCTCGAAGTCGAGCGCATCGCCGACCTCAAGCCCGCGGGCACGCTGTCGTTCTCGGGGTACGAGCAGATCATCCCGGCCGCCGCCGCCGGCCACGGCGTCGCCCTCGGCCGCAGCCCCCTGGTGAAGGACCTGATCGCCGCCGGAGAGCTGGTCGCGCCCTTCAAGAGCCAGGCCGACCCGGCGCGCGCCTATTTCGCGATCGTCTCGAAAACCGCCAGCGCCAGGACCGGAGAGTGGTGCGCGTTCGTCGAGTGGCTGAAGGCCGAGGCTTGCGTGAAAGGGTCAGCCTCTACTGCACGGTGAGGACGATCTTGCCGATGTGCTGCGAGCTTTCCATCAGGCGATGGGCCTCGGCCGCCTGCTCGAGCGGAAAGGTCTTGTAGATCTCCGGCTTGATTTTGCCCGCTTCGATCAGCGGCCAGATCTTCTCGCGCAGGCTGCGCGCGATGGCGCCCTTGAATTCGACCGGCCGCGGGCGCAGGGTGGAGCCGGTGATGGTGAGGCGCCGGCGCATGACGGCGTCGATGTTGAGCTCGGCCTTCGGGCCGCGCAGGTAGGCGATGAACACGAGACGGCCGTCCTCCGCGATGCACTTGAGCTCGCGCGGCACATAGTCGCCGCCGACCATGTCGAGGATCACATTCACACCCTTGCCATCGGTAACCCTGAGAATTTCCTTTTCAAAATCCTGAGTTTTGTAGTTGAAGGCGGCGGCGGCGCCGAGGCGCACGCAGGCCGCGCACTTGTCGTCGGATCCGGCGGTGGCGAATACGCGGTTGCCGGTCGCCGCGGCCATCTGGATCGCGGTCACGCCGATGCCCGAAGTGCCGCCTTGCACGAGGAGCGATTCACCCGGGGCGAGCTTCGCGCGGTCGTAGACATTCGACCAGACGGTGAAGAAGGTTTCCGGCAGCGACGCGGCCTCGACCATGGTGAGGCCCTTCGGCAGCGGCAGCGCCTGCACGCGCGGCACGACGCAGTACTCGGCATAGCCTCCGCCCGGCACCAGCGCGCAGACCTTTTCTCCGGTATCGACGACTTCGCCTGCGATCTCCAGGCCGGGAAGGTCGGAGGCGCCGGGTGGAACCGGGTACATACCCATGCGCTGCAGCACGTCGGGGCGGTTCACACCCGCGGCCGCGACCTTGACCAGGATTTCGTTTTCCCGGGGAACCGGCATCGGGCGCTGCGCCGGTTTCAAGACTTCCGGGCCGCCCGGCTGGGCAATCTCGACCGCGCGCATCACCATGCGATACTAATAAACCGGAGGAGGTTTGCGTGGCTCAATTTCGCGTCGAGTTCGTGGTGGACCAGGCCACTGGAAAATACCTGGCCGAGCTTTACAACCCCGACAACCAGCAGGAGCTGATGGTCCGCACCGAGGCGATCTATCCGTCGCAGGCGGCCGCGGTGCTCGGCCTGGTGCAATTGTTCAAGGACGCCATCCTGAAATTCCCGCCGCCGGATGCGAAGGCGCGCGTGCAGGCAAAGCAGAAGCGCCGGCGCACGGACCGCAAGCCGGCGGCCAGGAAACGTCCGGCGAAAAAAGCCAAGAAAGCGAAGAAGCAGGCGAAGAGGAGGAAACACGCATGAGAGCAGTCGTGCTCGCCTTGGCCGCCGCGATGGCGGCGCCGGCGTTTGCTGATTTCAACGACAAGAAACCGATTACCGCCACGGTTACCGGCGCGACGCCGAGCGGCTATCCGCGCACGATGGTCGAGGGCTTGAACGCGGTGGTTCGCGACGTGTATCCCGGATCGGCAGTGTCGTTCAAACCGAACTCGCCCGGCGGCGGCGTCCTCGCGATCGCCGAGGGGCAGGCGGACTTCACCGCCACCGCCACCGGCACCGAGGTGCGCCTCGCCAACGAGGGCGGCGCGCCGTTCAGCAAGCCGCTCAAGGGCAAGTTCAGCTACGTGATGCAGCTGTACGACAACCAGTACATCCATTTCCTGATGACCAAGGAATGGGCCGACGCGAACGGCATCAGGTCCTGGGCCGATATCGCGGCGAAGAAGCCGAAGATGCGCCTCGCCATCAACCGCCCGGACAATCCGCAGACCACCATCGGCGGGCCCTACGAGGTGATGAAGGCCCACGGCTTCAGCATCACCGACATCGAGAAGTGGGGCGGCAGCTACGTCCTGGGCAATAGCCAGATCGGGCTCGACGCGATCACCGACGGCAAGGCCGACGTGTTCATGAACGCGCGCAACCTGAACGATTCGCTGGTGAAGGACATCGCCGGCAAGCGCGCGCTGCTGTGGATCGACGGCGACCGCGCGACGATCCAGAAGGCGGCCGACACCTTCAACAACAAGGCCGACATGGTCGAGAAGGGCACCTATCCCTTCATGGAAAAGGATTATCCGACGGTACGCATGTGGGTCGCGCTGCTCGCCGGCAGCCACGTGTCGGATGAAGTGGTCTACAAGTACGTGAAGGCGGTCGCCGAGAGCGAGAAGCGCGTGCAGGACATCGGCGGCTCACTCAAGAGCGCATTCGCCACGCAGAAAATGGCGGTGAACCCCGCCAACCTGCCCTTCCATCCCGGCGCGCTGCGCTATTACAAGGAAAAGGGCTTGGTGAAGTAGCTTGCTGCGTTTCCCGGAGTAGCGCGTATTCTGCGCTTCCTGCGCGAGGGGAGCCGGCACCGCCCGGGCGGCGGTTGGGCAGTTCTGATCAAGGCCGGCTCCGTCGCCGCGGCACTGTACGTGCTGTGGATCGGTGCGCTGGCGCAGATGTTCGGGAACGCTGCGCTGCTACTTTCGCGTGAGCTTCCATTGCTGCAGGGACCGCTCGCTGCCTTCGCGGGCTGGGCGCGCGCGTTCACGTCCTATTTCCACCTCGACATCTCCATCTTCATCGCGATCACCTTCCCGATCGCGTTCCTCACCACCACCGCCAGCCCCTGGCGCAAGCGCCTGAACTGGCTGGACGTCGCGCTCGCCGCCGCCTCGCTCGCCGTCGCGCTCTATTACATCGTCTACAACGATCGGTTCCTGAACTGGAGCCGAGGCTTCTCGC
>CAWENY010000025.1:0-95390 GCA_963810475.1 uncultured beta proteobacterium
GCGGACTCTCCCGCAGGTCATCCGTTCCGGCCTTGAACGAGAGACCAATCATGCCAATGCGCCGCTTGCCGGTCGCGAGCACCTTGCCGATTGCCTGCTCGAGATGCAGGCGGTTTGACGCCAGCACGCTGCCGAGCATAGGCAATTCGACGTCCCTGGACTTTGCAAGGTACATGGTGGCTCGCAGATCCTTTGGCAGGCACGACCCGCCGAAGGCGAAACCCGGACGCAAATACGCCGAAGAAATATTGAGCTGCCGGTCTTTGCAGACCAGATCCATCACCTCGAACGGATCGACACCCAGGGCCTCGCAGAGGCGCGCAGTCTCGTTGGCAAACGTGATTTTCATCGCATGGAAATTGTTGCAGGAGTATTTGAGCATTTCCGCTGCGCGGATGGACGTCACGTGAAATTCGCAGGGCAAATGGCCGAAGAGCTCTCGCAAGCGAGTCACCGGCGGGTCGCTCTTTGCCCCCACGATGGTGAATGGCGGCGTGCCGTAGTCCTTGATCGAGGTGCCTTCACGCAAGAATTCGGGCTGGAAGCAGACATGAAATCTCTCGCCTTCGCGTTTGCCAGATTCCTGCTCGAGAATGGGAATCAGCACCTCTTCCACCGTGCCCGGGACCAGTGTCGAGCGGAAGACCACAACGTGCGTGTCGTCCTTTGCGCGAAGCGCGCGTCCCAGCTGCCGCGCGACATTGCGCGTGGCCGTAAGGTCTTGACTACCGTTTGCCGCGGAGGGCGTTCCAACACAGATCAACGAGACATCCGAGCGCAGCACGGCTTTCAGCGCATCGTCGGTGACCGAAACGCGGCCGCTGGCGGCGGCGTGGGCCATCAGGTCAACCATGCCTTCTTCCACCACGGGTGTCTTGCCGCTGCCTATGAGCTCCAGCTTGGCGCCGTCGACATCGACCCCAATGACCGAATGGCCGTCACGTGCCAGGCAGGCGAGCGAGACGGCTCCGACGTATCCCAAGCCGAAAATGCTGATCTTCATCTATTTTGTGCCTAGGACTCCGGTGGGGACGGAGCGCTTGGCGCCGAGCAAGCCATCATAAACACCAGCGTAGCGCGCGACGCTTGCGGCCCAGGTGCGTTCGGTTTCGACAAAGCGGCGCGCCTTGGCGCGCATCGCGGCAGCGAGCTCCGGCTTCTGCATCAGTTCCATGACGCTTTCGGCGAGAGAACGGGCGTGCCCGGCGCGGAACATCAGTCCTGTTTCGCCATGCCGGATCAGCTCGCGATGTCCCCCTACATCGGATGCGACCACGGAGCGCCCTTGGGCCATTGCTTCGAGCGGCTTGAGCGGCGTGACAAGCTCTGTCAGGCGCGTGCGCTCTCGAGGGTAAACAAAAACATCAACGAGGTCGTAGTAGTGTTGCACACGGTCATGCGGTACTCGCCCGGCAAATATCACCTTGTCGGCAATGCCCATCTCTATTGCTTGCTGCTTGAGCCGTTTCTCCTCGTACCCCCCACCCACGAGCAGCAAGCGAACATCCGGCATGCCCGCCAGGATCTCGGGCATTGCCCTCACCAGGAGCGAGAGGCCCTCATAGGCGTAGAAGGAGCCTATGAAGCCAATCACGCGGGCACCGTCTAGGTTCAGACTGCGCGCCAACGCCGGGTCGCGTACGCCATCCATGGCGAAGCGCAGCGGATCGACGGCATTGGGGATCACGGTGACCTTGTCCGGCCCGATGCCGCGCGCAACGATTTCCTTGCGCAGGCCTTCGCAAATGGTCGTCACTGCATCGGCATGCCGCAGCACCCAGGTCTCCGCCAGGCGCGAAAGGCGGTAGCGCCAGTCTCCGGCGCGCGCGGTGCCGTGATCGACCGCACCGTCTTCCCAGGAGGCCCGCATTTCGTACACAACCGGCAGGCGGAAGCGGCGCGCGGCGTGGATCGCGGGCACACCGGTAAGGAGCGGCGAATGGGCATGGATGAGGTCCGGCTTGAGCGCAGGGATGAGCTCAACCAGTCGCCGGTAGAGTCCGCGAACCACGCCGGCGTGGTTCGCCAGCGGCAGGCGCTCCACGATTGAGCTTGCGGCGGCAGTACGGTAGAAGGTGAAGCCGTCCACTTCCTCGACGTCGGGACAGGGGAGGTGATGTTTCGCGCTCGTCAGCTGCGCTGTTTCCCAGCCGAGCGCGCGCTGCTCACGCAGGATCGCCAGCGTGCGAAAGGCGTAGCCGCTGTGCAGCGGAACCGAATGGTCGAGGACGTGCAGGACGCGCATGGTCAATGCAGCCGCCCGTGTTGCCTGACCCCGCGCTCGATGATCACGTCCAGGCGCCGCATTGAGCTCGCCCAGGCATGGTGGCTCAGCATGCGGGTCCGTCCGGCGACCGAAAGTCGCTCGCGCTCGCCGCGATCTTCCAAGAGGCGCAGTATCGCGGCGACCTGTTCCCCGTGTCCGCCTGCCACTAGGAAGTGCTCGCCGGGAACGGCATCGACGCCGCCGGCCGCGGCGCGGCTCGTTACCACCGGCACGCCCATCGCCATCGATTCGAGGATCTTGTTTTGCGTGCCGCGCGCGATGTTGAGCGGCGCCACCATGACGGCGGAGCGGCGAACGTAGGGGCGTACATCCGGCACCGCGCCGGTGACAGTGACGCCAGGAAGCTCCCCGAGCTTCTTCACTGCCGGCGAAGGGTCGGCACCGACGATGAGGAGGCGGACGCCCGGTCGTCGCTGCCGAATCAGCGGCAGGACGGTGGCACAAAAGTCGAACATGCATTCTTGGTTCGGGTAGTAGTCCATGCGCCCTACGAAAGAGAGCGTGTCTCCTTCATAAGGCTCGCTCGTAGGCGCGAAGTAGTCACTGTCGACGCCATTGGGAAACCAATCGCTCGGCACGCCCAGGCCGTAGCCTTCGAGCGTTTCCCATTCGGCGCGCGTGGTCGCCGTGCAAAGGTCGAACATGCGCGCCAGTCTCTTTTCCTCGCGCTCGAGCTTCAGCCCCTCCAGCCGATAGCCGGCGGAAAGCGGAAACGGCTTGTAGCGCGCGTATTCCAGCCACTTCTGCGAATCCATGTCGCCAAAATCGAGAATTTTCGGCACGCCGCGCACGCCGGCAACGTATTGGGCCACCGACGAGCAGTGCACAAAAATGAGATCGAAGCGCTGGCGCCCGAGCAGCTCCTGCACACGGCGCGCGAGCTGGGGCGAATAGAAGTAACCCATCGACGAGGGCGTAGGCGTGGGCAGGCGCGCGATCATGCGCGCCATCTGGATCGGGTCGCGCACTTCAGCGATCTCGAAGCGCGCGCAGTAAGGATGGATCCCGCGGCCCTCGTTCGCCTCCCCCGGCGAACGCGCCAGGGAGGCAACGGTCACTTCGTGGCCCGACGCCGATAGGTGCCGGATCATGTTGAACGGCCGGATCTTTCCTCCGCGCTTCGGGGGAAAGGGAAAGCGATGGCACAGGTAGAGGATCTTCAAACGAGCATCCCTTGCAACTCTGCCGTCACATCCTCGGGTGCGCGGCGGTCCAGGTACATGCGTGCCCAGATCTCCAGGTTCATGAGTGCAAGCAACCGGTCCGTCCCGTCTATGCGGTTGGCTTCGTGCCGCGCGATGAGCGCGCGCACTTCGCTGAAGTCAAAAAGGCCGCGGTCGCTCACTGCTGTCTCCGAGAGCAGCTCGCGCACCAGTGGGGCGAGATCCCGCTTGAGCCAGGCGCCCATTGGCGTGCCGAATCCCCGTTTTTTGCGCTCGATGATGTCGCGCGGCAGCATATCGGACACCGCTTCTTTCATCGCATGCTTGAGGCGCCCGCCACGAACTTTGACCTTTTGCGGCATGCGAGCGGCCAGTTCCACGAGCTCGTGGTCCAGAAGCGGAACGCGGCACTCGAGCGAGGTCGCCATGCTCATCTTGTCCGTCAGCATTAGCAGGTCGTCGGGCAGCTGCGTTTCCAGGTCGACCGCGAGCAGGCGGTTCAACGCATCTTCATTTCCGGCCTGGCGAAAGGCGATCGCGATCGGGTCGCGGTCGGACCTCCCCGCGCCCCGCATGAGCCGATCGAGTTCGGGAGCCGAGAACACTTCGACGTACGCCCTGTAGCGTGCCTCGAACGGCAGCTCGGCGCTTTCCAGGAAGCCTTTTGCCAGACGCGAAAGGTCGAGCAGCGGGCCATGCCGATCGCTGGGCAGGCGCCTTCCCGCGGAGGCGGCCGCGCGGCGCAGCCACTCGGGCAGTCGCTCGTAGTACGAGAGATAGTGGTCGCCGAGGTAGCGCCGGTAGCCGCCGAAAAGCTCGTCGCCACCCACACCGGACAGAATGACCGTGACGTCCCGCCGCGCGAATTGTGAGACGAGATAGGTGGTAATGAAGGCGGTGTCCGCAATGGGCTCGTCCATGTGCCACAGCAGGCGAGGCAGCAATGCGGCCGCATCCGGTCGCACGACGATCTCTTGATGCTCGGTGCCGAAAAGCTCGGCCACCCGCCGTGCGTACGGCAGCTCGTTGTAGTACTCCTCCGCTGCAGCGCCCGTGAAGCCGATGGAGTAGGTCTTGATCGGCCGCTCGCTATGCGAGGCCATGAGACCCACCACCGTGCTTGAATCGATTCCTCCCGAAAGAAAGGCGCCGATCGGCACATCGCTCACCATCTGCATCTGTACCGCCTGGTCCAGGCGCGTGCGGATGCGCTCGATCCACTCTTGCTCGCTCGTGCCCTGTTCGAGGCTCTGCGGCAGGTGCCAATAGCGGCGCTTCTCCTCGCGCCCGCCTTCGATGCTCAATAGTGTCGCCGGCGCCAGCTTCTCAATGCCCCTGAAAATCGAGTCTGGCGACGCCACATAACCCAGGTTGAGGTACGAGCGTAGCGCCGGTATGTCGATGTGCGCTGCAACCCCGGGCAGCGCCAGCAGCGCCTTGGCTTCTGACGCGAAAGCGAGCCGGCGCCCATCGCGCAACACGTAGATCGGCTTGATGCCCAGGCGGTCGCGGGCGAGCACGAGGCGCCTGCGCCGTGCGTCCCAAAGCGCGAAGCCGTACATCCCGTTGAGGCGCCGGACTACTTCGTCGCCCCATTGCGCGTAGCCGTGAAGAACGACCTCGCTGTCCGAACCAGTGCGGAAGCAGTGACCGGCGGCGCGAAGCTCCTCGCGCAACTCACGAAAGTTGTAAATCTCGCCGTTGCATACCAGCGTCAAGCTGGCCTCGGCATTGGAAAGCGGTTGGTGCCCGCCGGCGAGGTCGATAATGGAGAGCCGCCGCATGCCGATGCCGCATGCCCCGTCGCGATAGAAGCCCTCGTCGTCGGGCCCGCGATGCAGCGTGGCTCGCGCCATGGCCTGCAGCGCGCTCAACTCCACGGGGCGACCGTCCAGATTCAGGATCCCGAATATGCCGCACATCGCAGCGATTCGCGCCTAATGTGTGCCGTCGAACTGCAGTGCCCCCAGATCGCGAGGCAGGCTGCCGCTGCGCACGCGGCTTCGTAGCGTATGTACGTACTGCGCCACGGGCCATAAGGGCATGCCGTGCGCCACACCAGGATTCACCGCACGACCGATCGCCGCAGCGCCATGCTTGAGCCGATAGTCGAAGTTTTCCGCCCCGACAAAATCGGACATTGCCATACGGGTGTTGTTCTCGAGCTCGCCCGGGCCGACGACAATCTCGCCGCGGCCGGCGAAGATATTGTTGACGATGCGGGCACGCGGCGTGCCGGGTTTGACGAAGAGGAATCGCCCACCCCGGGGGTCATCGTTCACCACCGTGTTATTCACGAAGTAAAGCTCGTTCAACCGCGTCTTAAGGCCCTCGGCGCCGTACGCTACGATGGTGCGGTTGTCGTTGAGGGGGCCCTGTTGGATGAGGTTGCCGATAACGAAGGCAAGCCCGCCGTCGGGAAATTCGATCGCGTAGCTTGAGCGTCCATCGCGCTCGTCCATGATGCGGTTATAAAGAATAAGGTTCTTCAGCGCGCGGCTCTTCACGTTGTGGCCGAAAGTCGCGTGGTGAACGCTGCTCGAGCGCAAAGTGAAGCTGTTCACCGTGCCGATATACAAGTTGTGGCTATGGCCGCCCGGCCGCATGCTGTGCGAGAACTCCGAATGCTCGATCACGATGTCGCTGGCAGGGTTCGCGCCGGTGAGAATGCCGGTCTCGTTGTGATGAAAGCGGCAGTACCGCACGGTGAGCCCCGCGCCCTCCAGGCGGATTCCCGCGCCATTATGGTCCGGCACTTTGGCGCCCGAGAACTCGACGTGCTCGATGGTCGTGTTGGCGCCTTTGAGGACCCAGATCGCTTTGCCTTCGGCGTGCGCTCCGTCGGCGCGCAGCTGCGCAAGGCCACCGACTCCGCGGATGGTCAGGCGGCTTTGCGTCCAGACGGCGCTGTCGCCCGCATAAACGCCCGCTTCAATCTCGATGAGATCGCCGTCGCCGGCCACTTTTGCGGCTGCACTGGGAACGCTAAGCCCGCGTTGGGGGCCGACGCGAATCGTCGCGGACTGCGCGTCGCTTGGAATGGGCACGAACAAGACGGCTGCCACGGCCTTTGCGCCCCAGGTGAGAAACCCGGTGGTCAACGTGCGCTTGCCCAAGACGTTCGGTCGTGCCATGGGCCGGGCGGACGGCTCGAGCCACAGGCTGCCAAAGAGCGTCCAGGTGCCGGCCATGAGGAAAACCGTCGTGAGGGCGATCGAGTGCCCTTGCCAATCCATCGCGACCAGCAGCACGGCGAGGGCCGCGCCGCCTCCCCAGGCCACTGCGCGTCGTAACTGCGGCGGCGCGGCAATCCCCGCCAGATAACCGAGCGCGGCAGGTGGCCAAAGGATCTCGAGGACCGATCCCAGCCCGAGAGCCGGGTGGTCGATGGGCCCCCGCAGCGGCGCCCAGTGGGAGAGGTGCTGTGGGCTATCCTGGCCTGGCAGAAAATGCGCGCAGATCAGGCCGCTTAGGACGAAAAGCGCCGCGATCGTGGCGATCGTCCTGAGGCGCAACGCAAGCCACAGAAGCGTAAGCGCCATAGCGGAAAACGCTCCGACGACTGCCTCGAGCGAAAGCAGGCGGCCGACGACGGCGATTTTGTAGGCGAATACGCACGCGACAAACAAGAAGAATGCCGGCACCGCCGGCCGGCCCGGATTGCCCAAGGTCCTCACGAGAAGCGCAAGACCGGTGAGGTAAAGCGTGTACCTGCCCCATTGCAGCAGGTCGAAATCCGAAAGGTTGTGCGCGGTGCGCCACAAGGGCGCGAGACCTTCGCGCAGCTTGCCAAGGTCGAGAGCAGGCACTCCCGGCACCCATTGCGACAGCGCCCAGGCCGCGACCACGATGAGTCCAAGCTCGAACTGGCGGCCGGGCTTCACCCATCGCATACGCCACTGCACAAGTAGCTTGCCGGGAAGCCGATCTGCGTCAAGAAAGCTGGCGGTCAGGGCGCCGAGCAAAGCGCCGCAGGCATTGGTGGCGAGGTCTGCCTGCGAGGGTACGCGGACCGGCAAAAACTGCTGGAGAAATTCCATGAAAAAGCTGAGCGTCGCGCCGACAAGGGTGGCCAGGATGACGCGGCGGGCGAACGAGCCGCGGCCTTGCAACGAGAGCGTGACGAGCAGCCCGAGTGGGATGTAAGCGAGCACGTTGGCGAGGTTGTCCGCGCGGGGCGCGCCGGTCGTCCATCGCCCGTTCAGGAAACCGTACGGATCGACGCCGGCGACGTGCCATCCCGACAACGGATAAAGGCTCGCGTAGACGATGAGCGCGCCGTAGCCGAGTACCAGCAGTGGGGGCCGCAGGTTCACGCCGCTGCGTCAATGAAGGTGCGGTCGATCCGGCGCCAGGCAAAATCGCGCAGCAGGCTGCGAAGTCTGGGGTGCACGCGCTTCAGGTTGTGATAATGGCGGAATCGGGTCCTCAAATCGGTGCCCGGGATGCGCGGCTGCTCGGCGTCGAGCTCCCACGGATGGAAGTAAAACACCGCCGCGCGCCCGTCGACGTCGTTGACCCGCCGGATGAGCGCTCTCGACACTGCGTACGGCAGTAGTCGGAAGTAGCCCCCGCCACCGGCCGGCAGGTTGGTCATCAGCACGCGCGCTGTGGTTACCGGAATCTCCAGCAGATCGGCGATCGGGCGAAATGAGAAGCGCGGCGCATCGGGCATTCCGTAGTGGTCGTGGCGGATCGGGTACACGCTTGAGCTGTAGCGATAACCTGCCTCGGCGATGCAATCGAACGCCCAGAGCGTGGAGTACCCGATCGAGAAGCTGGGCGCCCGGTAGCCGCGCACCTCCACGCCCGAGATGTCCTCCAACACCAGTTTTGCCTTGCAGATGTCTTCGTAGAAATCGCCGCGGCCCTGTTGGGTGACCCGCTCATGCGCATAGCCGTGGCTTGCCAACTCATGACCGTCGGCGAGGATGCGCCTCACCAGGGCCGGATAGCGCTCGGCAATCCACCCCAGGACGAAGAAGGTGGCCTGGGCGCCAGATTCGGAGAGCAGCGCGAGGATGATCTCCATATTGCGCTCCACGCGGCAGGGCATGCGCTCCCATTCGCTGCGCGGGATGTGCGGCGCGAATGCGGAGACCTGGAAGTAGTCTTCCACGTCGATGCTGAGGGCGTTGGCGATCTCAGGCATGCGCGGTGCGCGCCCGCTCGGCGAGCCAGCCTCCGAGATGAATTGCGATGCGCTCGGCGGCCCTGCCGTCCCACAGCTCGGGCGTGCGCCCACGCTTGCCGCCGGTGGCCAAGATTTCATCGACGAGCTCCAGGATTCGCGCGGCGGTCGCGCCCGACCAGCGTATTGGTGCCCTGCTCTATGGTGATCGGCCGCTCGGTGTTTTCGCGCATCGTCAGGCAAGGGACGGCAAGCGCGGTGGTTTCCTCCTGCATGCCGCCGGAATCGGTCAGCACGAGCGTAGCGCCGGCCATCAGGCCCAACATTTCGAGGTAGCCTTGCGGCGGCAACAACGCCAGGCGCGCACTGCGCAGCGTGCCGGAAAGACCGAAGGTCTCGATCCGCGCCATGGTGCGTGGGTGCAGCGTGCAGATGAGCGGCAGCTTCTCCGAGACGGCACGCAATATCTCGAGCGACTCGGAGAGGGGCCGCCGCTCGTCGACGTTGGAAGGCCGATGGAGCGTGACCACACCGAAACCTTGCTTCGCCCAATGAGCTCTTTCAACGGTGCGCAGCGTTTCCGCCGGGGCGACGGCGCGCGATTTGTGGGACAGCAGCGAATCGATCATCACATTGCCGACGAAATGAATCCGCTCCTGAGGAATGCCTTCGCGCGCAAGATTGACCTGTGCGCTGCGCTCGGTGGTGTAGAGCAGGTCCGCAACCTGATCGGTAAGGACGCGGTTGATTTCCTCGGGCATGGCGCGGTCGAAGCTTCTCAGACCCGCTTCCACATGGGCCACCGGCACGCTTTTCTTGACTGCCACCAGGCTGCAGGCGAGCGTGGAATTCACGTCTCCCACCACGATCACGCACGAGGGGCGTTGCTCGTCCAGCACCGGCTCAAAGCGCCGCATCACCTCGGCTGTCTGTACCGCGTGCGTACCGGAGCCGACCCCAAGGTTCAGGTCGGGGCGCGGTAACCCGAGGTCCTCGAACAGGCGCTCGTTCATCATCGGGTCGTAGTGCTGGCCCGTATGGACGAGCATCGCGGGCGGCAGCTCCGCATGCGAGCGGAACGCGCGCAGCAGCGGCGCCATCTTCATGTAGTTCGGACGCGCGCCGACGACGCAGAGGATCGGTCTGCCGGCCGGCATCGGTTTGCCCATCAGCGCTTGTCCGCCCAACGCGCCTCGCTGCCCTGGCGCCCACGGATCAGCTCGCGCAGCAGCCTGAGCGTAATGTTCATCGCCCTTTCCATGCTCAGAATACGTTTCTCCAAGACCGAAGCCGGCGCGGCATCGTCGACGACATCAGCGAGCGCCGCTCGTGCGTCCGCGGTCGGCAACGCCGACACCGCTTCGCCGAATTCCTCGGAAAACTCCGCGATGACCGCCTCCAGTTCATTCACGGTAATGACATGCCTCTCGGAGAGATAAGCTCCCAGGAGCGCCCGAGTGCACAGCGTGTTCACCCGGCGGGGAATGCCACCGGTGTAGCGGTGCACCACCGGGAATACCCCATCCTCGAACTTCGGATCGCCCTTCCACCCGACCTGCTTCAGCCGGTGCTCGATATAGGCGCGCGTCTCATCTGCGTCGAGCGGGCCCAGATGGTAGGCGGCGATGACGCGTTGGCGGAGCTGCGTCATGCTCGAGCTGCGCATCAAGTCCCTGAGCTCCGGTTGTCCGACCAGAAAGCTCTGCAGCAGGGCACGGTTGCCGATCTGGTAGTTTGACAGCATACGCAGCTCCTCGATTGCCTCGGGGGCAAGGTTCTGCGCCTCATCGACGATTAGCAGCGCGCGCTTGCCCTGAGTGAGAAGCGTGGTGAGGTAAGCCTCCAGCTCGGCGAGGATCCGCGCCTTGGCCTGTTCCCGAGTTGAAATGCCGAAAGCCGTGGCCACGGCAAGCAGCAGGCTGTGCGCGTTCAGCTGCGTCGATACGAGCTGCGCCGCGACCACCTTGCTCGAGTCCAGCTGTTGCAGCAAGCTGCGGATGAGCATGGTCTTGCCGGCACCGACCTCACCGGTGAGGGTGATGAATCCCTCGCCCTGGTACAGCCCGTATTGCAGGTAGGAGAAGGCTCGCTTGTGTCCGCGGCTGCCGTAGAAGAACGCGGGATCCGGGCTGAGCTGGAACGGCTGGGCGGAAAATCCGTAGTACGGTTCGAACATTGGCTCAGAAGCGGTGGTGTAGGCCTGCAAACACCGTATAGGACCAGGTTGACGTGGGAGCTCGGTTCTCGATCTCGTTGTCTAGGCCGTGGTACCCGACGCCGGCGAAGGTGAGCGTCCGGGGGGACACCGAGTGATTGAGCGTAAGAGCGAGGTTATCGTTCCGCGACTCAATGCTCGCCGCGGTTGGCTCTTCCTGCCGCGAGTGGGTTCGGATCGCACTTGCGCCGATCCAGGTAAAGGGCGTCAGCTTGTGCGTCAGCGCGCAGGCCGAAACCGGCGATCTTGATCCGGTCGCCGAGAAGAAAGGCGTCGGGCACGACTCCGGTCAACCCTTCGGATATACGCTCGCTATCGCTCGCAAAAACGAGGAAGGTGAGCGAATTGCGCAGGCCGATGATCCCCACGGAGGCATCGAGCCGCTCCTGAAGGAAAATCTGCGTCGAATAGAAGGAGAGCGAGCTCGACAGGAAGCTCGGCGCGCCCGAGGCGAGAAGGAATTGATCGACCGCCTCGCGTCGCTCGGCTGGGTCGGGAATCCGCGAAGCGAAAATAGCGTCGACCAATGCCGCTGTATTCCCCGGCGGCAGTCGTAATGCCTCCTGCTGATAGTCGGACACGCCGCGCGAATAGTTGAGGCTCCACGCGGTCAGGCGCGTGCGGTGCCGCAGCCGGGCGAGACGCGAAGGGCCGAAGAACCGTTCCTCATACTGCGCCTCGACCTGAGTACGGGCGCTCGGGATTCCAGGCGACCCCCGCGCCGTATATGCTGTTCGACTTCGTTTCTCTTAGCACTTCGTAGTTGTTTTCTTCCCAGCCCGCGCTTACGGAGAACCGCAACGCGTAGTCGGGTTGGAAGAAGAGTCGGCCGCGCACGAGCCTCATCTCGCGGTCCGGCTGCAGGGTAAAGTCCTCCTGGCGGATCTTGCTCTCCTCGTACTCGAGCGCCCAGCCGAAGAGCCGCACCGGGCTTGCGAAACGTCCGTTCCAATGAGTGCTGTGCACGTTGCCAAGCGCTTCGGTGTCCGAGCTCGTCCACAGATTGCGATTGCGCAGCTCGTAAACATAGCCACGCTCGAGCTCGCCGCGGATATGCGGGCTGATGCCGAACGTGCGCGTTTCGGTGCGGTTCGGCGTAATTGTCCCGACATCGCCGCCGCGCGCCGAATGGCGAGATGAACGTCTGCGTAATCACGCCGTGGACGTCTATGAAGAAAAAATTATCAACCGCTTCCAGGCTGCCAAAGGCGCGCAGCCTGTTGAGCAGTTTGTCTTCCTCGGAATTGCGTGCATAGAGCAAGAGGCTGGGACGGTAGTCGACGTTTGCGCGCAGCCGCGGCGCGTTGCCTTCGATGCGCAGGCCCGGTGTAACCTCCGTGATGAAGTCGGCGCGCCTGGCATCTCGCGGTGCGAGCCTCGGATTGTCATCGTAGGTTTCTTTGAGCCTGATATCGGGCGAGATCACCCAGCCGCTGAGGCTTTCCGGGCCCCGCCTTGCGTCCCTTGCGCTCCTTCCGGCAAACCGCGGATCGTCGAGATAGGTGTCGCTAAACCTGCTGTCCAGCGTGCCCGGCCGGGTGGCGGTTTGACTCGAAACAGGGACCGAGGTCAGGAAAAACACGGTGGCGATGGCTGTGCGCCATGGTCTAGGTCCCATAGTGGTAGTAGCCGTAATAGGAGCCGCTACCCACGTCGCGCGTCTTGTTCAACAAGGTGAGGACCACCGGGCAGGACTCGACTGTGGCCAGCGCCGATTCGAGGGCCCCGTGAGTAGTCCTCTCCGCTTCGACCACGACCAGCACTTGCCCCATGCGGCTCGCAAGCACGCGCGACTCGGTGGTCGCCAGTAACGGCGGCGAGTCGAAGATCACGATGCGATCGCGATAGCGATTCGACACCTCGTGCAGGAGCCGCGTCATGGCGTCGCTCGCCAGCAACTCGGAGGCGCCGCGATGCGGCGTGCCGGCGAGCGTGAGCGTCAGCCGCTCGACGTTCGTGTGTAGCAGCACGTCGCCGAAGCTGAGCGTCGACTCGGCAAGGACGTCCATAAGGCCCTTCCCGCGCGCGATGTCCAATACGTGCGGGATACTAGGTTTGATCACGTCGGCATCGACCAATAGCACCCGGCAGTCCAGCTCCAGCGCCATGCTCATCGCCAGGTTGACGGACACGAAGCTTTTGCCCTCCTCGGGAAGCGCGCTCGTCACCATGATGAGGTTACCGTTGGGCACGGGCGCCGCGTTCCTGCCGAGCGCGTTCGCGATCAAAGGCCGCTTGATGATGCGAAACTCGTGAAGCAGCTTTGATTCCCGTACCGCCGGGGTGATGAGCCCAGCCGCTTGCAAACGTGCCAGGTCGATGTGGCGAAACTTGCTGACGTCGGTCACTGTCTCCTGCGCCACACCACCCTCGACCCGCGTCTCTACGACCTCTCGCACCGGTGCCAGGGCTCGCGCCAGCGGCTGAACCGCCCGCGCGACTTGCTGTGGAATCGGTTCCGCGCGGTCCCTGATCTCGGCCTTATGGTGGGGCCCCCGTTGCACGCTCGGAGCGCGGATTCCCGCCTGCTCGAGCTCCTGTAACCGCTTTGCCGCTTCTTCGATGAGGTTCATGATGGGCTCAGATTCAGTGCAGGAAGACCGCCGCAATGGCTGCGCTGTACGAGGCCGCCAGGCCGCCCAGGCCGCTGAAGAACCCCAGAGCGGCGCGACGGCGCCGGGCCAGCGTTTGCGGGTTGAGGATCTGCGAAACAGTGCCCAGCACCGGGCGGCCGGCCAGGCGCTTCAAGGTTCGGCTGTCGTGGATGGTCGGCCGCACTACGCTGAAAAGATAGCTCGCGGCGATTCCCGCGCAGAGCGAAGCGAGCAGGACCACCGGCAGCAACATTCGTCGGTTCGGTGCCACGGGCGTGGGCGAGACGCTGGGTGGATCGATCACGCGGAAATCGGCCACCCCGGTCGACGATTTCACCTCGCCGGAGAGCGCCGCCGATTCGCGCCGCGCGACGAGCTTGTCGTAGTTCTGCTTGTGGAGCGCGTAATCGCGGTTGAGCTGAGTGAACAACGCTTCCCGTTCCGGCACCGAGCGCGCGCGCTCACGCAGTCCCGCTTCGCGCTTTTCCAGCTCGGCGACGCGTGCCTGCATCGCCGCGACTTGTGCTTCCGCCTGGGCGAACGCCATTCTGAGCTGGCCAAAGAGCGAGTTGCCGTTCGTTTCCGGGCCGGCGGCCTTGCGGCCCTCTGCAAGACGTTGGCGCTCCTGGTCGCGATTCGTCTCCACCTCCTTGATGATGCGGCGCGTGTTGACGACATCGGGGTGGTTGTCGGTGTACCGCAGCAGCATCTCGTCGAGATTCTTATTCAGCACACCCAACCGCGCATCGAGCTCCGCCGTGCTCACAGCCGGGTTACCGGACTCGGCAAGGAGCGAGGGCGGCCGATTCCTTTCGTCGCTGAGCTGCTGCTTGAGCGCATCCCGGGACCGATACGCTTCCTGGAGCTGCTGACGCGCCTGCGCGAGCGCCTCGGCGAGCGGTCGCCATGCCGCTAAAGAAGTCGCCGCCGGCGGCGGGGGTGTTGAGGTCCAGGTTCTTCAGCTTGAATTCCTTGATGCGGTTTTCCGCCTCCACCAGACGCTGCTCGTAACCCTTGATCTGCTCCTCGATGAAGCGCTTGGCCTGGCCCGTATCGCCGCTATTTGAGCTCAGGCCGGACTCCACGAATATCGACAGCAGCGACTGAACGACTCGGCTCGCCTGTCGCGGGCTGGTATCGATGTAGCTAATCGTGTACAGATTGTCGCGGCCGACGCTTTTGATGGAGAGGGTTTTGCATCAGACGATCGATCAAGCGCTCGCGCTCCTCATTGTTGCGCGCGTTCAAATCCAGGTCGGCCATGCGTATCAGCTTCTGCAAATTCGGCCGGCTGATCAGCGTACGGCTGAGGATCGCGACTTGCTGCTCGATGTTTCCCTGCACAGCCAAGCCGGCCATCAAGGGGTTCAGAATCGATTGGGTATCGACATATACGCGCGCCGTGGCCTCGTACCGGTCGGGTGTCTGCCACAGGAACACGGCGCCCGCAATTCCGGCCAGCCAGGCGATCGCCAGGCCGAACCATCGGCCTTGCCACAGACCACGCGATATCGCGGTGACTTGGGAAAGAAGGATGTTCATCGGGGCAGGCTCAGAACCAGCTCTGCGGAATGATCACGACATCACCTGGCTTCATCTCGATGTTGGCCGAGACATCACCGCGCCGAATCAGATCCTTGAGGCGCACGTTGTACTGCTTGCCGCCATCGGAGGTGCGCAGGACCGAAGCGTTGTTGCCATCGGCGAAGTCGGTGAGGCCCCCAACTGCGATCATCACGTCGAGCAAGCTCATCTGTTGGCGATAAGGCAAGGCCTGCGGCTTCGCGGCTTCCCCGACCACCCGGATCTGCTCGGCATACGGCCCGTTGAAGGTCGTCACGATCACCGTGACGACGGGGTCGCGGATGAACTTGCCCAGCGCCTTCTCGATGTCGCGGGCGAGCTGCGTCGGATTCTTGCCGAGTGCCGGCAGGTCCTCGACGAGCGGTACGCTAACCTTTCCGTCCGGCCGGACCGGGACGGTTACGGATAAGCTCAGCGTTGCGCCAGACCAAGATCTGCAACGAATCCAGCGGGCCGATGAGGTAGTTGTAGTCCGGCGAGGCGACGCTGGCGGGAGCCGCCTCCCGCTGCTTACCGGCGCATGCAGCGAGCGCACCAACCAGCAAGACCGCGCCGGCCAGCCGAAAAACTCGAAAACCTACGCCGTGCACGATGTTCTTGCGCATCGTCGCTCTCCTTGGCCCGAGAAAACCCTGATTGAAATTCATCGATTGGCGTCATTTCCGACGCCGCCAAACCAGTGTAGCCAGCGCCTCACAACAGGCGGCAATGGCTCCTAAGAGCTAACGCGCGCCCGCGTGGGCCGGCTCCTCCCGGCGAAGCGCTTTGGCGGTTAGGTGATAGGCGAGCAGGAGCGGCGGCATGCGCAGCCAGTGCGCCCGGACGTAGAGCGCCCGTTTCGCAAGCCCGGTGAGGGCGTCCGCGGCGCTCGGGTGGTCAGGCTGCAGCACGCGCAGGAAAAAGGAATCCATAAAATATTGTAATAGCGCCGGCGGGCGGGCCGCCTCGGCCCTGCGCAATACCTGCGACGGGATCGGGGTGGCGAACACGCGCTGCACATAGCGGCAGGCGTAATAAAGCGGACGCGCGAGATCGAGCTCTTCGGCACGCTCAACAAGACCATCCCAGAAGCCCGCCTGTTGACCAAGATGGTGCAGCAGGCTTTCCAGGTCGACGAGGTCGCGCAGCCCGTTGCTGAACTCCTCGTTGAAGAAAAGGTGCGCGGCACTATGCAGCACCATGTCGGTCGGCGCAAGGAGCCGAAGCGGCTGGGTTTCCGCGATCGGCCGGGAGGCAGCCCAGAGCTTGCGCGAATCGGGCTTGACTCGCGCCGTGGGCGGAAGGATCGCGTGGTGCACATCCAGCACGGTGAGCCTGGTTGCATGCTGCAAGGGCGGCAGCTCGTGCATCCAGCGGCGGTAGTAGCGCTGATCGTATGGATGACGATGGGTGGTGGCCCAGCCCTTGAGCATCAATGCGGCCTCAACTTTGCCAAGCGCGGCGCGCGGAACGAGGATGTCGATATCGGCGAACTGCCGGCCGCGCCTGGCTGGCAGGCCGGCAAAGAGATAAGCCGCGCCCTTCAGGAGTATGCCCTCGGTCCCGGCGTGTCTGAGCGCCGCGCAAATATGAGTCACTTCACGCCGCACCGCCTCTTCCTGCGCAAGTGACACCGTGCGCGCCGCCTCCAGATGGGCGCGAGGGGCAACTTGGATCGCGTGAAGAAGGCCCTGGTCCTCGAGCAGCGCTGCCAGGCGGCCGAGAAGGTTGGCGCGCCGGGCCTGGCGAATGACGAGTTCCCACCGGGCGACGTCCCACCGCGCAAGCTTCTCAGGCTCCAGCAGCGCGATGCTGAGTAGAGAGCGGGCATAGTCCTTCATCGCGCTGCCGCCAGCGCGTCAAAGACTCGCACTGCCTCTTCGAGGTCTGCGTACGTAAACTCGTAGCATTCGCATGATTCGACCACCCGCCCGAGGAGGTGGAAACCGTGGACCCGGTGGAACTGGTAGTTGAATGCGCTATCGACGAGCTGCATGAATGCACGGGCTTTCGGCAAGGGCCGCAACTGCGCGGCTGCGCCGGCGATGTAGCGCGGCTTCACTATCCAACGAGGCGTCGCCGTTTCCGATTCGCGCCGAACGCTTTCCTTCGGGGGTCTCATGTGCGCCACCGAACCCTTCAGTGTGTCGTTCACTGCCGGCCCGATGACAGCCTGGGGCGCAAAGCGTCCGATGACATCGATGGAGGCGTTTTTCAGGCTGATCGGCCGGGCGAGGGGCACGATGTCGCCGGCACCGGGGCGCAGCAGCGCCAGTTCGTCGGAGAGCAGCCGCCAGCCGCGGCTCACGAGACCGGCGCAAAGGTGCTTTTGCCGGATCCCGGCGGCGCAGGGAGCACGAGCGCGCCGCCGGAGCGCTCTAGCACTGCGGCGTGCAGGACGAGATACTGGTGACAGTGCGCCGAGACGCACCAGTTGAGGCCCCATTCCAGGATCGGGAAGCCCTGGTTACCCGGCAGCGGAAGGAAAGGCGGCTTGCCGTCAAACTCGAACACGACCTGCGGGTGCACCCAGCGGCGCAGGCCGGCGGGACGGCCGATCCGCACATGAAAATCGGCAAAACCATCCTCCACGACATGCTCGGGGTAGAGAAGGGCGATTCCGTCCGCCACTGCCGGAAGGGACGACTCGATGCAGGTGACAACCGGGCCAGTGCGTAGCCGCAGTCCCGAACCGGACAGGCGGCGGGCGATTTCCGGCGCGCCTAGTTCGGCGAGCTTCAGCGATCCACCGGCTCGGCCAGGCCGAGCCGGTGGAAATCCTTCAGCACTTCCTCGATCGCCGTTGACCATTGTGCGCCATCCTCGTCGCCAGCCGCCGGCAGGCTCAGTCGTGCCTCGAGCTCGGGGACACTCATGGGGCCGTCGGCTTCCATCATCGTGCGTAGGACTTCGGCTGGGAAGCGCTCCAGAAGATGGGTGCTACCGGTGCGTGCATTGCGCACCACGATGGCGCCATCGAACTCCCGCCAAGCGATAGCATCAGCGGAAAGGCTGGACCAGCGCAAGGCTAAAACCTGAGCTGAGCGGGGACGAACTCTTACTTCGTCGTCAGGGATTCCAGGTAGGCGACGATCTCGGGCTCATACCATTTCACCCCGGCGGTAGGCTCGAAGTACCCCTTCCCGGTGTACTCGAGCCAGATTGCCTGGATCTGGCCCGCGTCCAATACGGGTGTCCACCCTTTCGCCACGTTCAGCTGCGCCGCTACGAGATGACGCGCCACGTCGTTCGACGGCCCGCCCATCTGAAGGACGGTTAGCAAGGTGGTCTCCGGAGGATAAGGCGATGGCGAAAACGTCGCCGAGAATAGGGTAGCCGTCGTAGACAATAGGGTAGAACTAGAGCCAAGACCAGCCGATGCCCCGTGAGTGCCAGCCGATGCCCCGTGAGTGGTCGCCTGGTAGGGTAATGGCCATTCGTCGAAGTTTTGCGGCCGGCTCCAATAACTGGGAGAACCGCCCGAGCAGACTTGTTGCTCGTGCGGGTGGCTCGTGGGCCCAGACAGGTGGGCCGAGGTCGAAAGGCACGTCTCCTGTCCGAGCACCGGCCGGCTGACTAGCGTCATCAGCAGCGGCGCGGCGCCAAGCCCTCCTCCGACTAGGCGTCGCCGCTTCTTATCCGGCGGAACCTCAGCGGCCCGGACAGCATCGCTCTTCGGCTGTTCATTTTGGTCGGTCATCGTTGCCTTCCAGGCGCATATCCTATCGTTCTTGGCGCCAAGCATACCCTAATGGTCCGTTGCCGGAGCATCTGCTGGCGAGTCAAGCACGCCCTATACCAGCTCGATAACCAATTGACGGTTCGAAGGAATATCTCGGATCCAGGGGGTGCATTGAGTTTTATGTAAGATTCTCCGACATGGGGCCCAAGCCTCCAGATCAACCAGGTGTCGGGGATGTCTTAAGTCCATCGGACCGGCTATCCATCGCGCGCGCCGCCGTGCTCGCGCCCTCTGCAGATAATCGCCATTGCTTCGCGCTTCAGGCCTCGGGCGAGCGCATTCTTCTCTTCGGCAATGACGCTTACGCTGAGCGCTCCTTTTCACCGCAAGATCCTAGGTTTGATCTCCTTCGGCGCAGTCGCTGAGAACATGCGGGTTCGCGCCGCCTCTCTCGGATACCAGACGCGCGTTACTTGGCTACCCGATCCGACAGATCCGTCTTTGATTGCGGAGCTGGGCTTCGCGAGGGCGGACCATTCCGAACACGAGCTGGATGCGGCGATATCGCGGCGGCACACCAACCGACGTCTTACCTACCACGGGCCCCGCCTAAGCGAGCCCGAATTGGCTGCGCTCAGCAAAGCCGTGGCGTGCATCGAAGGGGTTTCCCTCCACTTCATGGATTCGCCGACTAGCAGGATGAAGCTGCTGCGGCTCTTGAGGATTGCTGAGGCCGAGCGATTCAATACGCGATCATTGCACCAGGAACTGTTCTCCGCCGTGCGCTTCGACGTCGGCTGGCACAAGACGGTGGAGGAAGGACTAGCCCCCTGCGCTCTATCCGTGGAGCCCGGCATGCGCTGGGCATTTCGTCAGCTCGGGCGCTGGCCTGTCATGAATCTGCTCAGGGCGCTCGGATTTCACCATGCCCTCGGTTTCAGAGCGGCTTACTTGCCTTGCCGCCTTGCCCCACACTGCGCCGTGCTGGCCACCCCATTGCCGATCGAACGCGGCGCTCTAGCGGTCGGCATGGCGCTCGAACGCATATGGCTGCGGGCCGCAAGCAGCGGGCTTGCCTTGCAGCCGTTCGCTGCGCCGGCCTTGCTTGCGCTCCCCGGCTATGTTGATGTCCCGTCAACCACGAGGGACAGGCTCCGGGACGCGTGGCATGAGCTCTTGGGAGATACACCAGCGATGATCTTCCGTATGGGCTTCGCCAAACCACCCAAAGGGCGCAGTGGACGACCGACGCCGACCGCTTTCGTCCGGACCTAATACAGTCCTGTCGGTTTTTTGACAGGACACCGTCAAACGCGCTTCCAGCGACTGCGGAACCACCCCGCCATAGTCATCTAAATCGGTTAGACAAGTACTTGCGGCCACTGAGCACTTGCGGCACTAGCCGAGCTCTGACATGGCCGGTCTGGAGGCTGGCCTGCCGATGTCCTTGGGGCGGCCCGGCCGTGTTGTATGCCGCAACCCACACGATTCGGGTTTCAAGCTTGGCAGGGCTGTCGATAGACTTTACAGCGCGTGGTTGGTCTTAGGATGTCCTGCAGCTATGGCTCTGATTATGTAGAACTTTCAACTCTGGCACACGCATTGCTTTTAGTCCGGCGTCGAACCATCCCGTGGTTTGGGAAAAGCAAATCGGAAAAATCGGACAACTGGAGATCGAATGAAAGCGATGAGATTGAAGACCCTCTCGGCAGCAGCACTAGCCGCGTTGGCGTTGGTCGGCGCTACCGCGCAGGCACAACTGATCCGGGCGCAAGACGACGACATCGAATTTGTCTTGACTTCAACTTTGCAGCCGAAGACTTCCGGCTTGCTGGTGGAGGGCGATATCATCGTCAGCGTTTTCGAGTTCCCGGAGCTACACGATCGGCGGGGTGGACGCGATCCCGGCGGGCCAGGAAATCACGGGTCTGGCGGTGATTCAGATTGATACGATATCACCGGCAACACGATCACTTTCCAGCCGTATACCGGCGGCTTTAACGCCATCTCCCCGGTTGACGTCACCGGCGGCAATGCCGGTGAAGGAGCGATGATCGCGACGTTCCAGAACGATACAGCAACCTTCGACCTTTCGCTGGATTTCGCCACGACCCGGCGACGAACTGCATGGACCTCGCCCAGTGCGCCGCGGAAGGCACGGCAGGTACGCTGCTCCAGGTCGACGGTTTCGTTCGTTGACGCCGATGAGTCCTGGCAAGCGCTTCGTTTGGCAGCGGGGCTCGAACATTGGCGCGGTCGGCGCTGCCAGCGGCACGACTTTGGTCGCTGCCTACAACGCCGCGCTAACCACGTTCTTCAACTCGAGCGGTCCGATCGGCGGGATGGTGATCGGCGGTGATACGGCCTGTGATCCCGCGGCTGGCCGGTTGCATCGCCGGGCCCACGGTTTCCGGCACGGTAACTTGGCGGTTGGGGCCTCGGAGCTGAGGGCGCCTTTGCGCGCAGCGACATCGATGCGCAGAAGCTGATCCAGCAGGTGCCCGAGCCCGGCACGCTCGCGCTCGCCGGCCTCGCCCTCTTCGCGCTGGGCGCCGGGGCGCTGCGCCGCCGCCGGGTTTCCTGATCCAGCCTTAGGTAAGACCAATTGACTGCGACCGCTGCGGCGGTCGCAGTTTTTTTTGGGGGCATACCCGCTTCCATTACTCGCGCAAGTAGGACTCCACGGGTCGCCGGCCGCTGCGGAAGGTAGGAGCGCTTCGCCCCAGGCGGAAACACCATCAGCGCCGTATCCCGAGCGCAATCGCGCTCAGCCTTCGTTAAGCATCTTCCTAAAAGGGTAGGGCGGATCGCCTCGTAGCCGTCCAGGGCGAGCAGGTCGAGGAAGCCATCGGTTGCAGCGCCACGTCCAGCCAACGCGCTCCAGGGCTTGTCCGACCGCCAAGGCGTCGCGCTCGACATCGAGCGTCGTTGCAAGGACGCCCAGGTGCGACGACAGACCGCAAAGCATGTCCGCTGGCTCGCCAAGCCAGCATCTGATGCGCGCCGAACGGCCGCAAGGCTTTTCCACGCCGAGTGCGCCCGGGGCGAGCCCTTCGCTGCAGATGCTGGTCCCGGAAGCGTTCGCCTTCCGCGATGCGGATGAGCTTCAGCGCCTTTCGGCGCAGCTCCGGTGCGCCGGGGCCAGACAAGGTTAACTGCATCCGGCTTGGCGGCGTCCGGCTTCAAGCTGCGCAAGCTCGGCAGGAACTACGCCGTTCGCATCGTCGAAAAGCAGGGGATGACGGTTGTCCGCGGACACCTGGATTCCCGCAGCGACGATCGACAGGAACTCGTCACGACTGATTGCGGTTTGGCGGCATTCGGAGGCGGATGATGTCGCATCTTCGCGAGCTGTCGCCGTAGGGGATTGGCGTTGCCCCACGCGCGCCACGTGCGGACAAGCCGGTTGCGGTAGGCGTCGTAGTGGCTGACCCAGGGCACGGCAAAGACCCCGCCCCTCTTTGAGGATGAGCTTGAGCCGCGACGCTTCACTCTTGATGGCTTATTCAACCGTTAAAGAGAACGCGAACAGGGATGAACCTGGGCGACCCATGCAACGGAGGTAGCGTAGCGGCGCCGGTACTGTATATGGCGCTGGAGTTGCAAGACTTGGAGGTCGGCGTTCAGCGATCGTGCTAAGCGCCGGCGCAGGTATCGGTGCCGGCCGCGGATCTGACGAAGCTCTCGCAGCGGTGGCGAAGGCGAAGGAGCGCTTGGGGATGGCCGCCTCAGGCCCCCGGGTGCTAAGTTGCTATGAAGCGCGCCGAGACGGTTTCTGGCCGCAGGTCATGGACGCCGCCTCGATCGAGTCTCGCAGGCTTCGACACGCGAGGACCGACCAGCTGGACGGAATCGGTTGCTCGCGAAGCGCATTCGGCATCACGCGGGCGAGCGCGGCGGTTGGAGGGTGGTGCGTGTGCCGAGCGTGGAGGAAGAGGGCGCGAGGCGCCTGCACCGGGGAGCTCGAGCGCCTGAAGCGTGGCGGCTCGCGCAGCGGTGCGCATGCCGTCGTTACTGGTCACACAGGGCCTCACGGAGCGCGCCGAAGCTCAATCAGGCGGCCTGGCATGAAAACCCGGCGCCCCAAAAGAATCGGGCCCCCAGTTGGGGGCCCGAACCGACACTGCTTGCGCTAGATCTAGCTGCGACGACGGAGAGCGCCGAGGCCAAGCAGACCTACTCCCAAGAGGAGCAGCGTGCCCGGCTCGGGAACCGCTGACGAAGTCGCCCGCCATGATCCAGACGTTATCCGCACCATTGTTCAGGTGGCTAAACCGGATATCGACTGCGATGTGCGTATAGAGGCCGGAGTACAGCGCTGTCGTTGAGCGGCAGCGCTGGTGATCGCGAAACCCGCTTCATCAACACCCAGGGCCTGGTTGACCGTTACACCGTCTGTAAGGGGGTTAGCTGGGTCATTGCAAGCGCCCAGGAAGACCGCCCCGGTCGATTGCGCTCACGCAAATCTCCGAGTGAACATTCGCCCAGATATCACCAGCAGTCGGCAGGATGTCATCCACGTCCGCCGTCTGGGCCAATCCTTGTTGGGGCAAAATGCCACTACCATCGAGGATGAAGGTCGATGCAGTCGAACCATTGTCATCACAGAGGGTTACCTTAGCCCAGGCAAGGAGATTTTGCCCCTCCAGCGTGCCAGAGTCGCCGGTTTCATTGTTGCCGAACATGACCACCAGTCCGGCACCGCCCAGCGCATCGGTGAGTTCCCCAATATCGGCGTCCCACGACACGATGCAGCCGGGATTATTCATATCGGCGAAACAGTCAGGGTCGTTAAACCGGGTGTCAGGGTTTGGCTGAAAAACCTCTTGTTGAGTAAACGTGGTTGAGTTGACGATCGTGCCAAGCGCATGGTGGTTATCGTGGGGGGCCGCCGGTCCACCGGCCGGATCGCTCGGGATGGTGCCAGGGGCTGTCGTGAGAGATGTCCCCGACATGACAAATAACATATTGTCCGATGTCCCGGTCATGGCACGGAAGGGGTCGTCAATTGCCGTATTGGAACCTTGGACGGTTGTACCCTGCCCCGCACCGTCGATCACGTTGACGGTCGCTTCATTCGGCTTGTAGGTGAAATCGAACCCCTGGAACAAGTTGAACTGCTGCTGATAGTAGGAAAGCAGGCCCAGGGAATAGACTGAGAAATCCCCAAATTGCAGGCAATTGTCGGCGAGGGTCGTGCCACAGTTTGCATCAGGCAGATCGACCTGAGCCTTGGCCTCATTCGGCATTCCGCTGAGGGCGAAGGCACTCAGAACTGCGGCTGCCAACGTTGCCTTGGATAATGGATTTCGCACTTTGACGTCCCTTTCGTGAGCAAGATTTAGGCTGGTTTTGCATCACAGATTGCAAAATGTGGGCCAGATGCGAAAAATTTTGACAAACGTTATTATTCAGCGAGTTAGCCGTAACGCACAGGGGCGGCTCTGTTACCCTGTAAAAATCGTCGACACGATGCGGGCTTGACGATCTACACAGGGGCGCCTTTGATGCCTCCTGGATCGCAGGCATCCATGCCCTCCGCGGGGTCACCGGAAAACAATCAATCAACCATCGGGCCAGAACGAGCGGCTTTCGCGCTCGTCCGCCTCCTATGGGCGCCGCATTCCTCATCGGTTCCGGCGCGCCCCAGTTTTGTTGCCGAGCCAAGTGCTTTGGCATTGGCCGGACTAGGGCTTTCACTACTGGGTATGTTGGGCTGAAGACGTCGGCCTTACGCAGCCGCGTAGCGGTCGGCTCTCATACTCGATGGCCCCGGCGCCCGCACCTGCGGCGCTCTCATTTTGGATCGTCGTCAAGCGAGCCCGTCTGCGTGCTCCGCCAGATTACGCAGCTGACGTCGGGCAATCGCCCGCGCGATGCGTTGGAGCGGATTACGGTAGCCCATCGGCCGCCAGGTCCGTTTGTACAGATAACGGTAGGCGTCGAAGTGCAGCCCCCACGGCGCTGCGAGGACCGGACCCCGCTTGAGCAGAATCTTGAGCGTCTCCGCCGCGGCGACCCCGGCGCAAAGCTCGCAGGCGATCACCGTCGAGGGGCCGCGCTGCTGAGCAAAGCTCACTTGGCTGCGGTCCACGAGGTAGCGGCGCTGGAGCATCGCCGGAGATAGCCCGAGGAGGAAGCGCAGCGCTCGCTCCGTGTCGGGCTGTGCCTCGAAGCCGAAATAATCTTCGAAGGTCATTTCGCCGGGAAGGAAATTGAGAAGCGCCACGCCCATTCCGAGCGGGGCGCAGGTCGTCGCCGGCACGCCGAGGCGCGCGCAGGCGCCGAAGGTGATGGTGCGTGCGTCGAAGGCGAAAAAATCGAGCCCGTCGACGTAGATGTCCGCATCCTTCAGGAATTCTTCGACGTTGGCCGCGTTGACGCCTTCGGGGAAGGTGCGGATGGCAAGCTCGGGGTTGATAGCGCGGGCCATTTCGACCAGCACGTCGAGCTTGGCCCGTCCGACGGTTGCGCAGTTGGCGCCCACCTGGCGGTTGAAATTGCCGAGCTCGAACCGTGTCGCTTTCGGCGAGGGTGAAGCCGCCGACGCCAAGGCGCGCGAGCGCAAGAAGATGCGACCCGCCGACGCCGCCGAGGCCGGCGATGGCCACGCGCTTGCCGCGCAGGCTCGCTTGCTCTGCGCGGGTCAGCCAGCCGAGGTTGCGCGAAAATGCCCTCGCGTAGTCGAAAACGAGCGCTTCGTTCATCCGGACCTCCCGGGCGCTGCCTTACAGCGTCTGCGTTATAGTCGTCGCAATGTAGCAGTACTCCGGGGCCCGTGAAACGATGGCAATAAACCGCCGCGCTGCCGTTATGGTGGCGCTAACTGATGCATTCGTGTCGTGGCGCAATGTCATTCGCCACGGGCGGCGCACCGCCATCGGCGCTTTGGCGGTCGTCTTCGGCACCGTCGCCCTGATTGTGGCCGCGGGCTTCATCGAGTGGATTTACTTCGCGATGCGCGAAGGCACGATCCACGCCGGCCTCGGCCATCTGCAGGTCGTGCGCGCCGGTTACCCCGAGCACGGCGTGTCCGACCCGTTCAATTACCTGCTTGCCGACGACGCTCCGGAGTACGGCCGGCTGCAGCAGGTTCCTCACGTACGAAAGGTCGCGCGACGCCTGCACTTCACCGGACTGGTCGCGTTCGGGGAGAGCTCGCTCTCGTTCCTCGGCGAAGGGCGCGATCCGGATAACGAAGTGGACGGCATCGACGCGCTCATCATCGAGTCGGGGGCGCAGCTGTCGAATGCGGCCGCTGACGAGGTGCTCGTCGGCCAGGGCCTCGCCGCGAATCTCGGCGTCAAAGTCGGCGACAAGGTCGTGCTCCTCGTCAACAAGCGCGGCGGTGCGCTCGACGGGGCGGAATTCACCGTGCGCGGCGTTTTCTCCACGCAGACGAAGGCGTACGACGACGTCGCCCTGCAGATTCCCTTTCACGTGGCGAACACCCTGTTGCAGGCGCGCGGCGCGCACAAGTGGGTCGTCTACGTCGACCGAACGGAGAACACGTCGTTGACGCTGCGCCCGGTGCAAGCGCTGCTCAGCAACGACTTCGTCGTCATCCCGTGGTACCAGGCGGCGGATTTCTACAACAAGACGGTCCGGCTTTTCTCCCGGCAGGTGCTGGTGATGAAGCTCATCATTGCACTCGTCGTGATGCTCAGCATCTCCAACACCATGATGATGGCCGTCATGGAGCGCATCGGCGAGATCGGCACCGCCATGGCGTTGGGCGTACGCCGCGCCCGCGTGCTCTCCAGATTTCTCGCTGAGGGCCTGTTCATCGGCTTGATCGGTGCCATGGTCGGCGTGGTGCTTGGCTATCTCCTGGCGGCCGGCATTTCGAAGGTCGGCATCCCCATGCCGCCGCCCCCCGGGATGGCGCGCGGCTT
Source organism: uncultured beta proteobacterium (assembly GCA_963810475.1). Classification (GTDB taxonomy): domain Bacteria; phylum Pseudomonadota; class Gammaproteobacteria; order Burkholderiales; family SG8-39; genus SCGC-AG-212-J23. The sequence continues at coordinate 26,531 of CAWENY010000025.1, forward strand.
CGTTGGCGAAATCCTCGTGACCCCGGGCCTGGTCTTCGATGCCGTGGTCCTCGCGCTGCTGACCGCGCTTCTCGCAAGCGCGTATCCGGCGTGGAAGGCCTCGCGCATGGTCGTCGCGGACGCGCTGCGGCATGGCCGCTAGCCGTCCGGGCGCCTCGCTGCGCTTCGCCCACCTGCTGGGCCTCGCGGTTCGCAATGTCTTGCGCAACACCACGCGCTCCCTGCTGTCCCTCGCTGCGATCGCAGCCGGCGTAGCGGGACTGATCCTGAGCGGCGGCTTCGTCAACGATCTGATCTTTCAGCTCGGCGAACGGGTGATCCATTCGCAGTCGGGCCACGTGCAGGTCGGGCGCAGCGGTTACTTCGCTTCCGGCTCGCGTGCGCCCGGGCGCTATCTCGTTTCTCCCGACGACGTGGCACGCCTGGCTGTGGAGAAAGCCCCGCATGTGGTGCAGGCGATGCGTCGGGTCGGCTTTTCGGGATTGCTGGGCAACGGACGCTCGAGCTACCCGATTGTGGGCGAAGGCATCGAGCCGGACAAGGAGGCGAAGCTCGGCACTTACCTGGTCCTTGCCGAAGGGCGAGCGCTCAGCTCGCGCGACCGCTACGGCGCGCTTGTCGGCGCCGGCGTCGCGCGCGCCATGGGACTCAAGGCGGGCAGCTCCTTTAGCGTCGTTGCTCCCACGGTCGACGAGGCGATGAATACAGTGGACCTGCAGGTCGTGGGCATTTTCAATAGCTTCTCGAAGGATTACGACGACAGGACGATCAAGGTTCCGCTCGAGACCGCGCAGGAGCTGGTCGATACGAATGGCGCGAACATCATCGTGCTGTTGCTCGCACAGACGCGCCATACCGCACAGGTGGCGGCCAGCCTGCAGGAGAGAGCGCATGGACTCGGGCTGGAAGTCAAGACCTGGGACTGGCTGAATGACTTCTACTGGAAGGCAGTGGCTCTGTATGACCGACAGTTCGGCGTGCTGCGTCTGATCGTTTTGCTGATGGTCGTGCTTGCCGTCGCGGGAGCTATCAACATGGGAGTTTTCGAGCGCGCGGGCGAGTTCGGAACCATGCGGGCGCTCGGCAACCGCAACAGCGACGTGATGCGCTTGGTGCTTATCGAAGGCGCGCTGATGGGCATCGTCGGCGCGATGTTCGGCCTCTTGTTCGGCTGGGCGGCGGCTTGGGGGCTTTCCGAGCTCGGCATTCCCATGCCACCGCCACCGAATTCCAATCTGGAATACGTCGCCCGTATTCGGCTCTCGCCGGGCGTTCTGATCAGCGCGGTGGCGATTGGCGCACTCGCCACGGTGATCGCGTCGGCGATCCCAGCGGTACGTGTAGCGCGTATTCCTATAGCGGATGCACTACGCCGTTTGGTTTAAGACTGTCGCCGCAGCCCGTCGTGATGTTTTTCCGGTGTCGTTGCTCCACGACAAAATCGTCAGTAAGTGTTTGATCCCTTGTAGGAAAAAAGGTATGGTCCGAATTGCCTACGCTGCTAGGCACAAAAAATTATGAAGTACGGAATACAACTACAACCCTCATCAGGCGAGGAGCAGAGATGAATCTTGAGTCGGTAGCTCCACGGCGCGTCACCGCGCTGGAAATCACCCACGAAGTGCCTCGGATGGATGCGCTGCTCGATCGACCGACGCGCGCGGTGGCGCTGCCGGCGCACGCCGGCTGGCACACCTCGATTGCAGTGCGATCGGATCAGATGCGTGCGGCAGAGGAATTAGTCTGCCGGCGCTACGCCTGGCGCGGCTATAACAGCGACACGCAAGGCATCTGCATCCTGCCGTCCGGAGGACGACTCGCGTGTGGTCTTGCTTGCGCAGTATGCCGGCCAGCTGATGGGAACGCTCAGCGTGCGGCGCGATACGTCCCAGGGCCTCCTTGCGGAAAACGCGTACGCCCATCAGATCCAGGAGATGCGTGGGCAAGACCGACGGCTCGGTGAGCTGGTGAAACTGGCTATCGAAGAGGCCGTGGATTGGCGAGCCGCACTCGATGCGCTGGTGCAGTCGGCCTACCTTGTGACACGGGTGGTTCAAGGCCTCACCGACGTAGTGATCGAAGTGAATCCACGCCATGTGCGCTTCTACCAGCGCGTATTCGGTTTTGTTGTGACGGGGGCCGAGCGCTTTTGCGAGCGCGCCGGCGCGCCTTGCGTGCTATTGGCTTTGGACCTGGAACGTTTCGGCCGGAGGCTGCAGCTCGCCGCGTAGAACGCGACTGCCGACTCGCGATCAAAAATCGCGACGCAGCTCGAGGTAAACCCGGTCGTTGCCGTCGAAGCGGCCAAAGAGCCCTGTCGGCGGGCCGGTGAAGACGTCCACGCCGAAGACCACCCGCCAGTTCTTCTCCGGGATCCAGCCCAGGCGCGGGCGCAGAAGTCCCTCGCTGCGGTTCAGGCTCTGGATGATGAGGATCTCGGGTTCCCAGCTGCCGGCGATCTTGGTGCTGAGAAGCAGCGTGATGCCGGGCTCGTTGCGGTCGAAGATCAGGTCCGCATCGTGATCGTAGAAGTGACGCTGGAAGTACTGCACGTTCAGCCGCGTCGCGCTGCCGAACGTGAAATCCAGTCCCACCACGTAGTCGAGCGTATCTTGCGCCACCACGCCCGTCGGCTCGTCCAGGCGCGTCACGTTGAACTTGCGGCCTGAAGCGTAGATCACCTCTGCCTTCAGCACGGTGGGGCCAAGGTCTTTGCCGAGCGTTCCGCCGACCTGCCAGATGCGCTCGTGCCGCGGCGTGAACACCAAGGTGGGCTCGGGCGCGAGCAGCACCTCGCGGTAGAAAGTCGGGCTGACGTCGGTGCTGCGGTAATAGAAGAGCGACACGTCCCAGCCGCTGCGTACGGTTGACGCGCGCAGGCCGACATTGGAGTTGCGCACGGTGTGCGGCGGCTCCGCCGGGTCTCTCGAAGCGCTGCTGGAAACCCGGCGGGCGGCGGAGCTTGCACCGGGTAAAACTCGGCGCCCGGCTTGCCGATGCGGTCCACCTCGGGATAAGGCAGCCAGATCGCCTCGAGATGGTAGTTTCCGCCGAAGTACTCCGCGCGCATTGCCCACTGCGGGATCCGGATGATCTCGAAATCCGGAAGGATGAAATCGCGCGCGTCTCGCGCGGAAACGACGTCGGCGAAGAACAGGCCCACCATCTCGCCCCAGACGATATTCTGCTTGCCCAGGCGCAGCTCGAGCCCGGCCACCGGCAGATCGACGTAGGTTTCGCGCAAGAGGAAGTTCGCGCGCTGGTCGCGCCGCACATCGGACGGATAGAAGTCGCTCGCCGCATAAACGGGGTCGAGGTCCAGCCGCGCGGTGGCCTTCCACTTCAGGCCGCCGCCGCCGCCTTGAGCGCCGACTTGCGTGCGGATTACGGCACGCGACCAATGCGACGGATCCTCATAGTCGTAGGCGGTGTAGTTCTGCACGAAGCCACGCCACTGCACGCTGCTCGGCTGCGCCGCCGCAGCCGTAGCCGCAGCCGGCTTCGCCGGCAGGCCGAAGAGCTCCTCCCGTGTGCTTGGCTCGGCCTGTGCAGCCGGTTTGGCCGGCAGCCCGAATAATTCGTCGCGCGAGCTCGGCAGGGAGGGCGCCTGGGGCGATGCCGCCTGCGCTACCGGCGGCGTGCCGGCCCCCGGCGGGGCGGCCGCTTTCGCGGCAGCGCCGGCCGCAGCCGGCTTGCTGACGCCAGGGGCGGTCGCGTAGCCGACCGGATCGAGCAGAACGGTATACGGGCGCGAGACGCGTCCCGCGCTTGAGCGCAGCTCGACCAGCATCTCGAGGTAAGGCTCGGTCACCGCAATATTGGAGCGCACGCGCAGAACCGGGCGGCCGGCGCGGCTGCCAACCGACACGCGCACTTCAGTCAGCGCGCGGCTGAAGCTGAGGCCCGCCTTGGCGTGTGCGCTCGCCGAGCCCAGGCGAGCGCTGAGCGTTTGCGCTTCTCCGGGCTGAAGCGAAAGCACCTCGATTTCCGCATTGAGCGGCTGACCGAGCCGGGAGAGCAGATTGAGCTTGCCGAGGGCGGCGGCCTGCACCGCGCAAGGCCCAAGCAAAGCTCCGGCGATGGCCAGGGCGGCGAAGCGCTGTCTATTATTCAGGGGAGTGAACTCCTGGGGTTTTGTCCGCCAAGCGTGCCGCCTTGCGGCGCTCGCCTTGCCGGCGATCGCCGCGGCGGCGGTCGTCGCTGACAAGCCACTGATCGTCCTTGCGCAGCCCGAGGAAGCGCAGCTCCCCATCCTCCATGCCGATGTAGTGGTCGGCGAAATCCAGCACCTTCTGGTCGTGCGTCGAGAAAACGAAGGTCGTATGCAGCTTGCGGTTGATCTCCTTCATCAGCTCGAGGATGCCTTCGCCGGTCTTGTGATCCAGGTTCGCCGTCGGCTCGTCGGCGAGGACGATCTTGGGGCCGCAGGCGAGCGCCCGGGCGATGGCGACGCGCTGGCGCTGGCCGCCGCTGAGCTGGTTGGGCCGGTGATTCGCGACTGCAGTGAGGCCGACTGCTTCGAGCGCCACGTAAGCGCGCCGGTTGCGTTCCTGCCTCGTCAGGGTAGGGCGCTGGAGCAGCGGGAACTCGACGTTCTCCTTCGCCGTGAGGACCGGAAACAGATTGAAGGTCTGAAAGATGAAGCCGATGGTGCGCCGACGCATCTCGGCGAGCTCGTCTGGCGTGCGTCCGCTGATGTCATGTCCGTCGACCACGACGCGGCCGCTCGTCGCTACGTCGATCAGCCCGATCAGGTTGAGCAGCGTCGACTTGCCGCTGCCCGAAGGGCCGGCGATGGCGAGCACCACGCCCGCGTCGACGCTGAAGCTCACATCCTTCAGCGCATGGACCCTGTGCTCCCCCAGGGCGTATTCCTTGCTGACGTTCTCGAGGCGGACGATTTCCGTCACAGACTCCCAGCCAGCTATTATTTATCCTCCTATCATAACTTAACGGCCGAAAGGGAAATTTGCCAATGCGGTTGTGGGGCGCCAGCCTCGCGCGCCTGCCTGTTTGCGCTGAGCGCTCTTGCGCAAGCGCCGCGCGACGTTCCGGCCGCGCAGGAGATCCTGCGCCGCGCCGACGAGGCGCGCTTTCCGCAGGAAGGATTCGAAGTCCTGGTGCGCATCGAGAGCCTCGAGGATGGCCGGCCGGCGCCGGGCCGGACGCTCAAGGTCCTTTCCAAGGGCAACGCGAACACGATCGTGCTGACGGTCGAGCCGGCCTCGGAGCGCGGCCAGATCATGCTCATGAAAGAGCGCGATCTATGGATGTTCCTGCCGCGCGTCTCTCAACCCGTGCGGCTCTCGCTGGCGCAGCGGCTCACCGGCCAGGTCGCGAATGGCGACATCGCGCGCGCCAACTTTGCGGGCGACTACACCCCGAAACTTGCGGGCATTGAAAAGGTCGGCGGCGACACGCTGTACGTGCTAGAGCTGACCGCGGTGGACCGCAAAGTGGCGTATCAGCGCGTGCGTTACTGGGTTCGGGAGAAGGATTACCGTCCGCAAAAGGCCGAGTTCTACTCGGTATCCAACCGCCTGCTCAAGACCTGTCATTTCGAAGACTTTCGTGTGCTGGGCGGAAAAGTGCGGCCGGCACGGCTCGTCATGACCGACGCGCTCAGCAAAGGCACGGAGTCCAAGCTGCATTACTCGGACCTGAAGCTGCGCGAGCTGCCCGACCAGATCTTCACCAAGGAATACCTCCGGCGGCTGGATTGAAGCCTGAGACTTGCTGGAGGGCCAGTTTTGCTGCGCCAGGGTCTAGGGCTCACGGGATTGCTCTGGATGCAGCGCCGCCGCCGCAGCATCTAAAGCTCGCGCTGCATACGACCATGATGGGGCTGCCATTTGGCAGGCCCATTTTTTGCGGTAGGCCCCGCCGCTTTGGGCATTGGGTGCCTCAACGGTCTTGATTCAGCAGCTTTAGTAATTTTGCCGCGGGAATCGCGTACGTGATGCCGCTCGGTTGCGTGAGGGCCGACTCGCGCGTGCTCTTGACGAAGACGCTGTTCACGATGCCGATCACTGCGCCGCTTTCGGGGTGGTATACGGGGCTGCCGCTGTTGCCCGGGTACGCGCTCGCGTCGAGCTGAAATACCGGAATAGGCGCCTCCGGTGATCTGGCGCACCGCGCGAGCGTCGAGCTTATCGGCGCGCGGTGCGGGGATCGCGATAGGGCTCACGGCGGCGATCATCGCCCGGTGGGTGGCAGGGTAGAGCCCCAGGACGGCCCCGATCAGGAAATCCAGTGATGAGGTAGCATTTCTCCTTCACGCACCTGAGCGGCATCTGCCAGGCGCAGGGCTGGCAGCGCCGGACCGTCTATGCCGAGCAGCGCGAGATCGGATGTGGGGTCGGCGGCGAGCCGGCGTGCGGGGCGGATTTGCGCGGTGCCGCCCGGTCGCGGGATCGCGATCGCGAGCGCGCCCCCTTTGTCGCCGCTGGTGATCTTGACGACCACGTGCTCGTTGGTGGCCACCTTCAAGCCGTCGCCAACGATGAAACCGGTGCCCGAGAAGCTAAATTGCGGGGCTACGCAGGCGCTCAAAGCTGCCGACCGCGACGATCGAGGGCTTGATGCGCTCGATTGTTTCCGGCGCGCCGAGCTGAGCGAACGCTGACCCCGCAAGCGTCAAGAGCGGCAGCGCCGCGACGAGCGACGTCAGGCGAGCGCGGTCGGGGTGCCGGCGATGCGGCTTACATACCACGACAAGGTTTCCCGCAGGCCGCTCGTTACGTCGTGGCTCGGCGCATACCCAAGGAGCTTGCGTGCCAGGTTGATATCGGCGAGCGAATGCTGCACGTCCCCGTCGCGGAAAGGTCGGTACACCGCGCGTAGCGCGCAAGATCGCCCTGCATCTCGGAGAGCAATTCTCGCAGCACGTCCAACAGGCGGTTGAGCGACATGCGCTCGCCTACGGCGACGTTGTAAACCCGGTTCAGTGCCTGCGGATCATCGGTCAGCGCCGCGAGCAGATTCGCCTGTACCGCGTTCGCTACGTAGCAGAAGTCGCGCGTCGTTTCACCGTCGCCGTTGACCTCCGTCGGCTCACCGCAGAGCATCGCGCTGATCCACCGCGGGATGACCGCCGCGTACGCACCCTCGGGGTCCTGGCGCGGGCCGAACACGTTGAAGTAGCGCATGCCAACCGTATGCATGCCATAGCAGCGCGCAAAAACGGCGGCATACAGCTCGTTTGCTCGCTTGCTTACGGCGTACGGGGATAGCGCCTCGCCAATGGCATCTTCCGTCTTAGGCAGCGCCGGGATGGTCGCCATAGATCGCGCTCGACGAAGCGTAGACAAAGCGCGCCTTGGCCTCGCGTGCGGCCTCCAGCATGTTGACGAACCCCGTGACGTTGGACCGGTGCGTCGCAACCGGGTCCGCGATCGAGCGCGGCACCGAGCCGAGCGCTGCCTGGTGCAGCACTACGTGAGCGTCCCGGCAAGCAGCCCGGCAGGTTTCCGGGTCGGCCGATGTCGCCCTCGATGAAGCGGTGGCGCTTCCAGGCCTCGTCGCCTACCGACAGTTCAACTTCACGCAGGTTGTCGCGCTTGCCGGTCGAAAAGTTGTCCACGCTCACCACGCGCTGGCCCTGGCGGAGCAACGTTTCGAGCAGGTGAGACCCGATGAAACCGGCGCTCCCGGTCACGACCCAGTTCAGGTTACGGCCGGCGAGAAGGCTACGGGACGGTGGTCATAGCCGCCACACATCGATGCCGCGCGCGCGTAGCGCGGCCGCATCGGCCTGGTTCTTCACATCGATGTACACACCGCTGGGTGCCAGCTTCGCAAGCAGATGCTCGAGCGGCCGCCGCTTGAACGCTTGGTGCGCCACCGCGCCGACGATCGCGGCGGCTCTCGGCAGCTCATCCCAGTCGGTAAGACGGATGCCATATTCGTGCTCGGCTTCCTTGGGACAGGCCACAGGATCATGCACGTAGACATTGGCGCCAAAGGACTGCAGTTCGCGAATCACGTCGACAACGCGGGAGTTGCGGGTATCGGGCACGTTCTCCTTGAACGTGAGTCCCATCACGACAATATTGTCGTTGTGGACCGCAAATCCGCGCAGGATCATGCGCTTCACCGTCTGCTCGGCGACGTATTTCCCCATGCCGTCGTTGATCTTGCGCCCGGACAGGATCACCTGCGGGTGGTAACCCAGCGTCTCGGCCTTGTACGTCAGGTAGTAGGGATCCACGCCGATGCAATGCCCGCCTACCAGTCCGGGGCGAAACGGCAGGAAATTCCACTTCGTTCCAGCCGCTTCCAGCACTTCCTGGGTGTCGATGCCGATCGGTGGAAGATGATCGCCAGCTCGTTGACGAGCGCAATGTTGAGGTCGCGCTGGGTGTTCTCGATCACTTTGGCTGCTTCGGCGACCTTGATGGAGGTGGCCCGATAGACGCCGGCGCCTACCACGCTGCCGTAGATCTCGGCGCACCGTTCAAGCGTTGCGTGCCGTGTCGCCGGAAACCACCTTGACTATCTTGGCTAGCGTGTGCTCCTTGTCGCCCGGATTGATGCGCTCGGGGGAATAGCCGACGAAGAAGTCCTGCTTCCATGTCAGCCCGGAGTGCTTCTCGATGAGCGGAACGCAGATCTCCTCGGTAGCGCCGGGGTAGACGGTCGATTCGAATACCACGGTCGTCCCCGCGGTGTGAGGTTCTGCCCGACCGACGTGCTCGCGCCAATGAGCGGTCGCAGATCCGGCTTGTGCGCCTCGTCGACGGGCGTCGGAACGGCGACGATGATGAAGTCGGCTTCGCGCAGCGCACGCGGGTTCGTCGTCACTTCGAGGCGGTGCGCAGCCTTGAATTGCCGCGCCGGACACCTCGCCCGTTGGATCGCGGTGTTCGCGGTAGGCGCGAATTTTTGCCTCCGACAGGTCGAAGCCGATCGTTCGATACTTCTTTCCAAATTCCACGGCAAGCGGCAGCCCGACATAGCCGAGGCCCACGACAGCGACAGTGGTCACGCTCGCCCGTCCCCTAGAGGCTCGCGAGCAGCTTCGCGGCCTGCTGCTGAATCGGATTGCGACTGTCTAGCTTTGCCAGCGCCTCGAGCTCTTTGCGTGCAGCCTCCTTCCGCTTCGCCTTGACCAGCGCTTTGGCGAAGTTGAGACGGATGTTATGAGCCTGCGGCGCGCGCTCGGCCGCCGCGCCGAGCAGCTCGAGGCCGCGTTCCAGTTCGCCGTTGTCCACCAATATCGCGCCTAGCGTGTCCATGACGGCGGCATTCTCCGGGGCGAGCTCGTGCGCGCGTTCGGCGTCGTCCTGCGCATTGGGCTGCTTCAGTTGGTGTTTCGCCCAGGCGAGATTGTTGAGTAGAAGAGGGTTGTCCGGCGCGCGCTCGAGCGCAGTCTGGTAACGCTTGGTCGCGCTCTCGAAGCGCTTGGCGGTGATATCGCGCTCGCCGAGATAGTTCAGCACGAACACATCCTTCGGATGCGCGGCGATCCACTGTTCCGCCAGCGCGGCCGCCTCTTTCGCCTTTCCGCCCTGCTGTATCACCGCGTGCGTCCGCATCGCGAGCAGCGGAGTATCGAACTTCTTCAGCGCGGCACGGTAGACTCGCTCGGCCGCCTCCCAGTTCTTTTGAGACACGTAGACTTCGCCTTCGAGCACGTAGCCGATAGGGTGCTTCGGAGTTTCGGCCTGTACTGCGCGCGCCTCTTTGATCGCCTGCTCGGCGCGACCTGTTTTTACATAGATCGCCGCGATATCGCGGTGGGCGCTGGTGAGATCCGGATTCAGCTGCAATGCCGCGCGCAGCGCCTTGATTGCCTCGTCCGGCTGCTCGGCCTGCATATGTGCCGCGGCGAGGAGGAGACGTGGCTCATGCGATTTCGGCTGCATTTCGGCCAATCGCGTGAACGTCGCAATAGCTTGTCGCTTGTCGCCCGCGCCGAGTTCTGCCATACCGAGTGACGCTAAGATGCGCGGTTCATTCGGGAACGCAGCCCGCGCGTCTTGGGCTGCGGCCACTGCGCCCTTATAGTCGCGCGCCCTCAGGTAAAAATTGACGAGGACAAGGCGCGGACTCGGCGAGGTGGGATTGGCGGCAATCGAGCGCTTGAGTACTTTTTCGATCTCGGCCGGGGGCGCTCCTGTCACGCGCATAAGAACGGCGAGACCGAGCAGTGCACGCTCGTTCTGCGGCTCCTTCTTCAGTACCGCCTCGTAGCGTTTTTTCGCAACCTCGGGCTTTCGCTCGCGCAAATCCAGGCGAGCCAGGTTGGTGACCGCAGGCATGTAAGTCGGCTTTAGCTCAACAGCCCGTTCGAAGCTCGCACGCGCCTTCGCGTGATCTTTCTTGAGCATCAGCGCCAAGCCGCGCAGGTTGTGTGTGAGCGGATTGTCAGGCTGCTTTTTCTCCAGCTTCTGCACCGCCTCCAGCGCCTTATCGGCTTGGCGCTGTTTCAGGTAAGCCGCGATGAGGGCGAGGTCCGCTTGATAGTCTTGATTGCTCGCTGCGGCTGCGGCTTCGAGCTCCGCCAAGCCTTTGCTCGTGTCGCCGGCGGCGAGGCGGACCTGTGCAAGGCGGGTCTGCACGCGCACGTTGTCCGGCGTGAGGGTCTTTGCGCGTTCATAGTGACGCGCAGCACCCGCGACGTCCCCGTTCGCGAGGTGCACTTCACCGGCGAGCGTGAGAACTCTCGCATCGTCCGGGGCCTTTTCGAGGAGCTCCCGTACCTCGGTCAGTGCCAGCTCGGTCTGTCCCATGCGCAGGTGCGTTGCCGCCAGCGTGCGCTTTGCTGCAAGCGCGTTCGGCGCGTTGAAGACTGCTTTCCGAAGGTGGTTTTCCGCCTCTGCATAAGCTCCGGTTGCGAACGCCGCGATTCCTGCCATCGTGAGGCTAGGGACATGGTTGGGCATGCTCTTGAGAACGTGCTGCAGCGTCTGGCGCGCTTCCTTCCATTTGCGTTGTTCGACCAAAAGTACGGATTTGGTATAGATGGTGCGCACGTCCTTGGGAGCGATTTTCTCCAACGTTTCGACTTCGGCTGCCGCGGCTTCAACGGCGCGCTGATTCATGAGATGCCTGATGAGGCTTAAACGCGGAGGTACTTCGGCCGGGGAGGCTTGAACGGCAGCGCGATACGCTTTTGTCGCTGCTTCAACTTGCCCTTGGACGGTTAGGAGGTCCGCCTTCAACATCAACGCCTCTGTGCTTGATGGCGACGCGGCGAGTGCCGCCTCAACGGCCTCGGTACTGCGTTTCCAGTCCTGCTCGGCGGCCGCCAGGCGCGCCATGCCAAGGTTGGCACCAACGTTCGTCCCATCAAGCGTAAGCGCTTGCTTGAATGCCGCCCGCGCCTCTGCACCGCGGCCACGGCGCAGTTCCGCGTTGCCGACGACCGCGAGGAGATCGGCTTGCGCCTTTGGCGCCGAAAGCGTTTTTTCGCCGAATTGCTTTACCACCGCGGCGGCCTCGCCCTTGGCAAGCAAGGTACGCGCGAGCGCCACCTGCACTTCGTCGGCGCCGTAGCCGAGCTCGATGGCCTTGTTGAGCTGCAGTTCGGCCGAAACGATGTCGCCGCCCTCGAGCGATGCCCATCCGAGGACGTAACGCGCCTCGCCGTGGTCCGGATCTTTTTGCAGGGCGTTCTTCGCCTGGATCACTGCCGCCGTATAGTCGCGCTTGGCGATGTACGCCCTCGCCGAGGCGACAAGCGTCGCGGCATCCTCCGCCCCGCATGCCAGGAGCGAGACCCCCAGCACGAGCGCGATTGTGGCGTGAAGTATTCTCATCTCTGGGTTTCCTTAAAACCGAACCGGTTAAGCAGATCGTAAAGCGTCGGCCGGCTGATGCCGAGAAGCTCAGCCGCCCGGCTCATATTGCCATTCACATGGGCGAGCACGCGGATTACGGCGCCCTTTTCCGCCTCTTCGCGCACTTCCTTCAGGCAGCGGATGCCGTTTGCGGGTTCAGCCGGCGCCAGGCCGAAATCGCTGGCCCGAAGCACATTGCCCTCTGCCATGATGACCGCTCGCTTGACGCAATTCTGAAGTTCCCGCACGTTGCCCGGCCAGGCGTGGTGCTCGATTGCGGATAACGCCTCCGGCAGCAGCGTCAGCGTGCCGCGCTTTTGCTCGGCCGCGCAGTGGCGCACGAATGCATGCGCGAGCAACGCCGCGTCGCCGCTGCGCCGCCGCAGCGGAGGAATGTCGACCACGATTTCCGCCAGCCGGTAATAAAGATCCTCGCGAAAGCGCCCCTCGCGGATCATGGCTGGAAGGTCCTGATGCGTGGCGCAGACCACGCGCACGTCCACTGGCAATCTCCTGGCGGCCGCCGATCCGCTCGATGGTGCGGTCTTGTAGGAAGCGCAGGAGTTTCGCCTGTAGGGCGGTCGGCAGGTCGCCGATTTCATCCAGAAACAGCGTGCCGCGATGCGCCACTTCGATCTTGCCCTGCGTCTGCTTCGCGGCGCCGGTGAACGCGCCCTTCTCATAGCCGAAGAGCTCGCTTTCCAGGAGATTTTCCGGGATCGCGGCGCAGTTGATGGCGACGAAGCGCGCGTCCCTGCGCGTCGAAACGGCGTGCACGCCGCGGGCGAGAAGCTCCTTCCCCGTCCCCGATTCGCCGAGCAGGAGCACCGTCGCATTGGTGGTTGCCACTTTCTCGATCGTGGCGCAGACCTTGAGCATGCCGGGATCGCGCGTCAGGATATCGCCCAACGGCCCGGTGCGCCGTTTGGATTGCAGGCGCCTGTTCTCTGCTTGGAGCTCGTACAACCGGTAGGCACGCTCGATCGTGAGCGCAAGAAGCTCGGGCTCAAACGGCTTCGGATAGAAGTCGTACGCGCCCAGCGCAATTGCCTTCAGCGCATTCGCATGGTCGTTCTGGCCGGTGAGCACGATGACTTTCGTATCCGGAGCGTCTGAAAGGATTGCTTCGAGCAGACGGAAGCCCTCGCTCGGTTCATCCGGCTGCGGCGGCAGGCCAAGATCCATCGTCACCACCGCCGGTTGGTGCCGCCGTATCTGCGCCAACGCGCTCTCGCGGTCGGTCGCGGATACGGGCTCGTAGCGCTCGAACGCCCATGCCATCTGTCTCTGCAGGGCGGGATCGTCTTCGACGATCAGCAATGGGCTAGGCGAGTCGATCATGTCTCGGGCCTTCACGCCAGTGCCTGCGCCTTTTGCTCGTCGCGCTGTTCTTCAGCATGCAAAGGAAGGATCGAGCCTGATCGAGGTCCCTGCTCCCGGCCGGCTGTCCGCCTGGATACTGCCGCCCATGTCTTTGGCAAGCTGCGCGGTCTCGAAAGCGCCGATGCCCATTCCGGCGGGCTTGGTGGTCTGGAAAGGACGAAACAGCCGCTCGCGCACGAACTCCTCGCTCATGCCGCAGCCGGTGTCCTTCACTTCTACGATTGCGCGGCGTCCTTCGGCGAACACGCGGATCTCGACCTCGCCGCGTTCCCGCGTGGCGTCGATCGCATTCTGCATCAGGTGGCCGAGGACGCGCTCGAGACGGGCTTCTTGCCCGACCGTGATGACCGGGTCCGGCGCGTGCACCGCAAGGCGGGTGTTTTCGCCACGCTTTGCCTGCGTCACCCGCTCGGCCAGCCGTGCGAGGTTGACGGGCCTTGCGCCTTCGTCCCCGCGCGCTCCGGCGCTTAACTGCAGCAGCAGCCGGTTCATCCGGTCGCTGACATGCTGCACGGTGGAAAGCATGTCGGTCTGAAAGCGCGGGTTTTGCGCGTGCCGCTCTGCGTTCTTCATTAGCAAGCCGAGCTGGGCGACCAGGTTCTTGAGGTCGTGCACCACGAAAGCGGTCATCTTGTTGAATGCCTCGAACTTTCGCGCCTCGAGCAGCGCTTCGGAGGTGCGCAGCTGTGCGAGGAAGCTTCCCGCCTGGCGCGCCGCGCTTTTGAGCAGGTCGCGCACCTCCCAGTCGACGTCGAGCGCCGTGCGCGGCGTCGCGAGCACGCCGAAGCCGATCAGCTCGTCCTCGGCAATGATCGGCACGACAAGCCAAGCCGATGGCAGCGCCCTGATCCATTCCGGAACCGTAAGATCAGGGTAGCGCGACGGCTCGTCGACGGACTCGGCGAGATTGACCACCCAACCGGTGCGGCGCAGAAACTGGGCGAAAGCCCCGTCCGCCGGTTCTGCGGCATGCACACCGGGAAAATTCCAGCGCGCTTCCTGGACGAAGTCGCCATCGTCATCGAGCAGCCACAGCGCCCCCGCCGGGCTCTCGACCAGGTTGGCAAGCGCCTCTACGGAGCGCTGGGCCGCGCTCACGCTGCGATCGCGGCTGAATAGCACGTTGGTGAAGCGCAGCCACTCCTGGCGGTAGTCGTAGCGATAGGAGAAGAAATTCTTGTTGATGAAAACCCGCAGCTTGGAGCGCAGCGTTCCGGAGGAGAACAGCCAGCCGAGGACGAGAAGCGCCGCGAAGATGAAGCCGATCTGGACCGTTTTTCCCCAGCTTCCGCCGAAATAGCGCACGTAGTAGCCGGCCGCCGCGATGGTGAGCAGATAGATGCCCGTGGCGAGGAACGCGGCGGACTGGAATACCACGCCGCGCGAGAGCGCGATGTCGATGGTCCAGTCGCGATTGCGTGCCGTGGCGATGGCGAGGAACGGTATGACAAGGGCGTGGGCAAGACCCCGTGCCGCCCAGACGTCCGGGTCGAGGCGGCCGAAGAGCAACGCGTCGGCGTACAGGTACAGGTCGAATATGAACAGGCCGCCGAGGCCGAGGCAAAGCGGCTTGATGGACCAGCGTGCGTGCTCGCGCGCACGCCGAAACACTTGCTCCACGAGCACGAGTCCGGCAACCGCCACGCCAAGCAGCGCCCCGAACGGCGCGCGCGTCGCCGGGAGCCCCTCAGCCTCGAGTCCAAGCGGCGGCAGGCCGAGCGCAACAGCAGGTACGGCCAACAACCCAGCACACCAAAGCAGCGCCCGCCGCCCGCCGCCGAGGATCAGGGTTAAAAAGACGATCCAGGCGGCCACGCGCAGCGCATCGAGCAGCGCCTGCGCTCTCCAAAGGGACGCCGCTTGGGTCAGCGCGAATGCGACGTTCAGCGCCGCCCAGGCGCCGGTCATTGCCACCGCGGCCACCAGCACGGTCGCTTTCGGGCCACCGCGCCAGCCGAACGCGAGATGCATGACGAACGCGACGAATGCAAGCGCGCACAAGCCATAGCTTAAGACCGCCGGGTCGCGCAGCACGAGATCGGAAAGGATCATGCGTGCGGCTTAGCGCGATCCGATGCGGAAAAGAATGATCTCAACGGTCTGCAGCAGCACCATCAGATCAAAGACAAGGCTGTGGTGCTTCACGTAATACAGGTCGTACTCGAGCTTTTGCTGCGCATCGCTCTGGGACGAGCCGTACGAGTAGCGTACCTGTGCCCATCCCGTGATGCCTGGCTTTACGAAGTGGCGTTCGCGATAGAACGGAATGCTGCGCGCCAGCTCGTCCACGAAGGCGGGGCGCTCGGGCCGCGGACCGACGAAGCTCATGTGACCGACGAGCACATTCAGGACCTGGGGCAATTCGTCGACGCGCAGCCGGCGGATGAGTCCGCCCACGCGGGTAATGCGGGGATCGTTCGCGCTCGCCCATACCGCCCGCCCGTCCTTTTCCGCGTCCGCAAGCATGCTGCGGAACTTGAGCACCGGAATCAGGCGCCCATTCTGCCCCGTGCGGACCTGGCGATAGAAAATGGGACCGCCGTCTTCCAGCTTGATTGCAAGCATGACGACGACCCAGATCGGCAGGGTGGCGATCAGAATGCCGGCGCTGACGACGATGTCGAATACGCGCTTCGTGGCGATGCGAAAGATGTCGCAACGGAAGCCGTTGGAGAAGATGAGCCAGCTTGGATGCATCAGCTCCACGCTGACCCTGCCGCTTTCCCTCTCGAGGAAAGTGACGATGTCGCTGATGTAGATGCCGCGCAGGCGGCACTCCAGGAGCTCGGCGGCCGGGAACCCCGCACGCCTATCGTCCATCGCCACGATGATTTCCTCGACCCTCTGCTGCAACGCGAGCCGCACCAGGCTGCGCGGCGCATCGAGCGGCTTTTGCTCGGGCCCCTCTTCGTCGTCCCCCGGGGCGCGCACATAGCCCACCACACGGAAGCCCCGACGATCGGTGCGGCGGCGCAGCCGTACTTCGATGCACGCCGCGCGTCTGCCGGCGCCCCATACGAGCACTCGGCGCTTGAAAAGCTCCTCGTCGACCACGAGCAGAAAAATCAAGCGCGTGAGCGCTAGGCCGGCGAGGCTAAAGCCTCCGATGAGGAGCGCCACTCCGCGACCGACGTGCAGCGAAGGAGCAATGTAGAAGATGAGCGGCGAGCGTTAGTTCGGCGAACAGCACCGCGAGTCCAACGCGCACGAGCACGCCGTTGAACGCGGCCCGGTGACGCAGCTGATAGAGGCCCAGCGCGGCGAGGCTCATGAGAAACACCAAGGCGATCACCGGAACGCGCGGCCACGCCTGCGCGGCAGTGGCGCTGAACGCGCCAAAGATCGGATTCGCGCCCGGGAAGCGGAGCAGCGCGGCGAGGTAGACCGCAAAGATGACCACCATGGCCTCGGCGAGCGCGAGCAGCGCGAGCCGGTGCACGTGGCTGTTGAATAGCCTGAGCGATACGTAGCGCTGCGGAACGACTGCCGCGTGCTCTTCTGCGCTAACCGCCAGCGGAGTACCGCTCACCCATTCTCCCGACCAGGAATCGTTGTTGCTTTGTGACGCAGGCCGCTAATGCGAATGCCGGCGGCGCCCCTCGCGAAAAAACTGTATCTTGTCGTCCGAGCGAGTCGCAACATAGTCTTTTCGAGCTAACGCTTTGGACGGAGGCGAATGTGCAGACCCTGTTGATGTGGATCGCGCGCCTCGCCGGCCTCTTTGGCATCACCACGATCGCGATCGCATTCGGCGCGCGGCTCGCGGGAGCCTATTGGCTAGCCGGGTTCCAAACCGGCACAATCCTGCAGGCCGGCATGGCCGCGGCGCTCGTCGCTTGCCTTGGTTACTTGGCCATCCTGGTTGAGCGTCCGAGTGGATGACGGCCCAACCAACCGGTGATCGATAGGCGGGTAGCTCAGTGGGAGAGCGCGGCTGCTACAGGGCCGAGGTCGGAGGTTCGATCCCTTCACCGCCTACCACCCTCGCGTTAGCACCAATTAGCCATTGCCCGGCGGGCGCGCGCTAACAAAAATGCGCGAGCGAGCAAGCAACAGAGTGAAACCCGAAACACTGCCCGGGGAAGCAGGCGTCGCTGCGCGGGATGTCCCTGCGCACGGCCGGTTCCGATGCTTCGCTTGTCAGCATGAAAATGCGAGCGGCGAGCATTTTTGCGAGGCATGCGGCTCATCGCTGAATCTCAGGTTTTGCGCCGCCTGCGAAGCGGTCAACGGTGACGCCGCGGTGACCTGCTATAGCTGCGGTGCAGCTCTCGGCACCGCGGCCAGCAGCGAAGTCCTAGCGGAAAGTACGCTCGCCGTACCGAACGCGCGGCGCCATCGCCTGCGCTGGGCCTTGTCGTTGGCAGTACTCCTGGCATTGACCGTCTTGACATACCGGTATTTCTGGCAAGGAGCCGCGACGGCGGTAGGGGAAGGCAAAGACGAGAGTACGCGCGGGCGCGTGGCCGCGCCGTTATCGTCGGAGTCCGCTCCGTTATCGTCGGAGTCCGCGCCCGAACGCGACGCGGCGATCGACGCAGCCACGCCGGCGGCCGCCGGCGAATCGGCCGGCGTTACCTCGACGCCGAAAGCGAGCCGGACTCAGATGCCGGTAACGCATACCCGGCCGGCCGAGGCTGGCGCCAGTGCGGCGTCGCCGCCGCCGGCGGTGCCGACACCCGCCGCCCGGGCGCGTGCCCCTACCACGGAATGCAGCGAGGCGGTTGCCGCGCTCGCTCTTTGCGAAATTCGCGAAAACAGGGGAGGGAAATGACCATGGTTCGTCCAGTCCGCGCGGCGGCAATTGCCGCCGCGCTTTTCACTGCTCAGGGTGTCGCCCAAGCAGCGGCTGCCTTCAAGATCGTTACCGCTGACGTGCGCGGGACTTATCACGCGATTGCCGGTGACCTGGCGAAGTTCGTCGCGCCAGATGCGAACATCGAGCTGGAACCCGTGCCGACCTCCGGATCGGCAGAAAACATCAAACTCCTTCGCTTCGAGCCGCATGTGAAATTCGCGATCGTGCAGGCCGACGTCTATCAGGCGTTCGTGGAACGGGCCACCAAGGCGAATCCGGAGGCGGCCAGGATAATCCGGCCGTTGCGCGTGATTCTGCCGCTCTATAACACCGAAATCCATTACCTCGCGCGCGCCGACTCGAAGCTCAATTTTTTGCACGATATCAAGGACGCCCGGATCAACGGCGGCCTGGTGGGAAGCGGAGCGGCTTTCATCACCCACACGCTTTATCGAATGATGTTCGACGCCTCCATTCCGGATACGAACGCGAGCTATTTGCCGAACGCCGAGGCGCTGGTCAAGCTGATTACGGACAAGTCGGTCGATGTAGCGGTGGTCGCCGCCGGCCAGCCGGCGCCGATCATCGCGAACATGAAGCCGGAGGCGCAGAAATTCATCAAGCTGCTGAAGTTCGACCCATCGCATCCGACGAGCAAGCAGCCGCTCAACATCTACACCCCCGCCACCGTGCGCGCGAACAGCTATCCGAATCTGCTGAACGAAGACTTCACGACGATCTCGGTCGGCGCATTCCTGGTCACGTACGACTACAACATGCAAGGCACGGTGCAGTACCTGACCCGGTTTGCGCGCTCGCTGTGCCAGAATTTTTCGACTTTGCAGGAAAAGGGCCATCCCAAGTGGCGCGAGGTGCAGCTCGCCCTGCCGGCGCTGAACGATGGATGGAGCTATTACGGCCCGACTGCGAAAGAGATCCGGGCCTGCCTCGCTGGACACAAGCCCCGGGCGACGCCGGCCAAAGCGTGCGCTGCGGAGGAGAAAATTCTCGGCCTTTGCGGCTGAGTTGAGCGGAGGCCCGCGCCCGGAGCAGCGGCGGCATGGACCTTTTTCTTGTCAAGAAGGTGCTCACCACCGTGGCTCTGCCGCCGGTGGGACCGCTTTTGCTCGCGCTTGCTGGCCTTGCACTCCTCGGGCGTTACCCCCGGTGGGGCCGTACTCTCGCCTGGGCCGGTATTCTGGTCCTGTTGGTGCTGAGCCTCCCGGTGGTGTCGCACCTCCTGCTGCGTGCCGTGGACACCACTCCACCCCTCGATTATTCACGGGCGAAAGCGGCGCAGGCCATCGTAATTTTCGGCGGCGGTATTCGTCGCGCGGCGCCCGAGTACGGCGGCGATACGCTGGGGCGCCTGACGCTCGAGCGTGTGCGTTACGCAGCGTTGGTGGCTCGCAAAACCGGGCTACCGGTGCTTGTCAGCGGCGGCGCAGTGTACGGCGGCACGGAGGAAGCGCTGCTGATGAAGCGCGCGCTTGAAGAGGAATTCGGCGTACGAGTGAAGTGGGTGGAAGACCGCTCGCGCGACACACGGACGAACGCGCTCCATACGGCCGCGATGCTGATCCCGCAGGGCATCACCCGGGTGGTGTTTGTGGCTCACAGTTTCGACATGCCCAGGGCCATCGCCGAACTGATAGCGGCCGGTCTTCAGGTCGTCCCCGCACCGACCGCCGTGGCTGCGCCGCGCCTGACCGTCGACCACGCGATAGAATTTTCTCCGAGCATGAGCGCTCTGCAGGGCAGTTACTACGCGCTCTACGAGCTGCTCGCCGATGTAGTCCGCCGTGGTCGCACGGCGTTGTAGGCCACGGTCCACTCCGGGCCTTGCCAAATAATGTGCAGCTTGAGGCGCCGATTTCGTGGCGAGCGTGGAAAATTGCACGCGCCGCCGCTCGCTTTGGCCGAAGTGCGCCTTGTGGGCGGTTCGCGTTGGCCTATGATGTGGGCAGGCATGTTCCCTTTCGACATCCATAATCTTGGCGCGAGCTTCCAGCGCTACTTTGAGATCGTCCCGGCATTGACCGACGAGCTTCGCGAGCAGGCTTACCGCGTCCGGCATCAAGTCTATTGCGAAGAGCTCAAGTTCGAGCCCACGCGTCCGAGCGGCATGGAGATTGACCAGTACGATGCGCAGTCGCTCCATTGCCTCATCCGCTCGCTGAAGATCAACCGCTTCGTGGGCTGTACCCGGCTGATCCGCACGCACGCCGATGATCCGGGGCGCCCCCTGCCGTTCGAGAAGGTCTGCGCCAGCAGCATCGACCGCTCTATCGTCGATCCCCAGGCGCTGCCGCGAAGGAACATGGCCGAGGTTTCCAGGCTCGCCGTGATTTCGCAGTTTCGCTCGCGCCGAGGCGAGCACTCGCAGCCGCTGCCCGTCAACGACCAGAGTTTCGGCACGCAGTCCCAGCCGCGCTTTCCCTACATCCCGCTTGGCCTCTATCTCGGCACGATTGAACTTGCCCGGCTGCACGGAATCGATACGCTTTTCGTGCTCACCGAGCCGAAACTCGCAAAGCACTTCGGCAAGCTCGGCGTCAAAGTCACTCAGATCGGCGGCGCAATCGAGCATCGCGGCATCCGCATGCCCTCCATGCTGCGCGTACTAGACATCGTGGACGGACTGAACTCCATCATGCGGCCCTTGTACGACGCCGTGGCGAGCGAAGTTCAGGCCGGCATGGACGCACAGCGCGCCTTCGCCTAGTCGGGAACGCTCAGCGCGCGGACGCTTTCCGTTCCGGGCACCAGAAGGCCAGCCAGAGCGCATAGAGGAAAAAGATCGCAAACCAGCCGAGCGACCACTCGGCGATCGACAGCCCGAGGAAAGTCCAGTCGACCACCGCGCATTCGCCGGTACCCTTGATAAGCGTGCCTAGGGTGCGCGAGAGCGGGAAGTTCTCGAGCATGAAGTAAAGGTCCGGGCCGCAGGCCGGCACCTTGTCGGGCGGCAGGTGCTGGAGCCAGACCTGCCGGCCCGCGGCGGCCACACCGCCAAGGGCCAACAGAGCCGCGAACCCTCCATAAGCCATTCTTCCTGCTCCGGCGGGCGCGTGAAGGGCACCTCCGGCCAGAACAATCATGACCGCGTAGAAGAATCCGCGCTGCACGAGACAGAGCGGGCAGGGGTCGAGCCCCTGCACGTACTGCAGGTAATAGCCGAAGCCGAGCAGCAGGGCGCACACGGCCGCGCCCAGCGCGGCGCCGACGCGGAACGTCATGATTTGATTACTCCCCCCGCGTCGCCGAAGCCGATGCGCAGCGCATTGCCTTCGCAATATCCTTTCTCGATCACTTCGTCGCCGTCCTCCAGGAACGCGCGCGTCTCGCCGCCCGGCAGCGAGAGCGGGTTCTTGCCACCCTGGGTGAGCTCCATCATCGAGCCGAAGGAGCCGGGCGCTGCGCCCGAGAGCGTACCCGAGCCGAGCAGGTCGCCCGGGCGCAGGTTGCAGCCGTTGGAGGTGTGGTGCGCGACCATCTGCGCCACGGTCCAGTACGAGTCGCGGAAGCTCGCGCGCGAGAGCCGGGCCGGAGCCCGCATCTTCGCGCTCTGCAGGTGCATCTCCACCTCGATCGCGAAGCCGCCGGCGCGCTGGTCGTCCTCGTCCCAGAGGTAGGGCAGCGGCTTCGGGTCGTCGGCCGCGCGCGCGAACGCCGGGCAGCGGTAGGGCTCGAGCGCTTCCAGCGTCACGATCCAGGGCGAGATGGTGCTGGCGAAGCTCTTGGCGAGGAACGGTCCGAGCGGCTGGGATTCCCACGCCTGGATGTCGCGCGCCGACCAGTCGTTGAGCAGCACCACGCCGAACACATGGTTCAGCGCTTGCTTGATCGGAATGCTTCTGCCCAGCCGATTGCCCGGGCCCACGACGAAACCGAGCTCCGCTTCGTAATCCAGTCTCTTACTCGGAGCAAACACTGGCGCGGCCGCATCGGGCGGCCTGACCTGCCCGCGCGGGCGCAGCACCGGCGTGCCGGAAACCACGATCGACGAGCCGCGCCCGTGGTAACCGATCGGCAGCCACTTGTAGTTCGGCAGCAACGGCGGGTTGTCGGGGCGCAGCATTTTTCCCATGTTGGTGGCGTGGTGGATCCCGGTGAAGAAGTCGGTGTAATCGCCGGTCGCGACCGGGAGGAAGAGCTGCGCCTGCGTCACCGGCACCAGGTGCCGCGCGATTTTTTTCTTGAGCCTATGGTTGGACAACGCCTTCGACAGCTTGGCGCGCATCCCCTTCCACGCCGGGCGCCCCATCGCCGCGATGCCGTTCAGCGTCGGCCCGGTCTTGATGTCGAGCGCGGCGAGGTCGAGGATCTGATCGCCGATCGCGACACCGCCGCGCGGCGACTCCTTCGCGCCCTTGCGCTTGAAGATGCCGAACGGCAGGTTCTGGATCGGGAAGTCGCAGCCAGGCTCGTTCGCCGACTCGACCCAGCTCTTCAGCGCGGGGTCATGCGTTGCGTCTAAAGCCATCCCAGACCTTGTCGTAGTCCTGCTGCAGTTCGGGCGCGCTCATCGCGAAGCGCGTCGGCCGCCAGACGTAACGCGACTCCCACATGAACGCGAGCGTGCTTTCGATCTTGTGCGGCTTCAGCTCCGCCTTACTCGCCAGCTCGAAGGTAGCGAGGTCCGGCCCGTGCGCCGACATGCAATTGTGGATCGAGATCCCGCCCGGCGCGAAGCCCTCGGCCTTGGCGTCGTACACGCCGTGTACCAGGCCCATCAGCTCGCTCATCACGTTGCGGTGAAACCACGGCGGCCGGAACGTATTCTCGGCGACCTGCCAGCGCGGCGGAAAGATAACGAAGTCGATGTTCGCCACGCCCGCCTCGCCCGAAGGCGAGGTGAGTACGGTAAAGAGCGACGGATCGGCATGGTCGAAGCTGATCGGCCCGATGGTCATGAAGCGCGCGAGGTCGTACTTGTACGGCACGTAGTTGCCGTGCCAGGCAACCACGTCGAGCGGCGAATGCGCCAGTTCGGTGGCCCAGAGTCCGCCCATGAACTTGGCCACGAGCTCGCACTTGCCCTCGTCGTCGAACGCCGCCACCGGCGCGAGGAAGTCGCGCGTCTGCGCGAGGCCCTGCGAGCCGATCGGCCCGAGCTCGGGCAAGCGGAACGCCGCGCCGTAATTTTCGCAAAGGTAGCCGCGACTGGGCTCGGCGACTTCAACGCTGAACTTCATGCCGCGCGGCACGACCGCGATCTCTCCAGGCACGACTTGCAGTTTCCCCAATTCAGTAGACAACGAAAGAATGCCGAGCTGCGGAACGAACATCAGCTCGCCATCGGCGTTGCAGAAGCAGCGGTCCTTCATGCTGCGATTCACGCGGTAGACGTGTACCGCGACGCCGGTCTGCAGTGCCGGGTCGCCGGAGCCCGCGATGGTCGCCAGGCCATCGACGAAATCCGCCGGTTGCGACGGCATCGGCAGCGGGTCCCACCGCAGGCGGTTGGGGGGGGTCTCCACCTCGGTGAACGGCCCGGAGCGCAGCAGCCCATCTTTCAGCCGCCGGTACGGCCCATGCATCGCCGACGGCCGCAACCGATAAAGCCAGGTGCTGCGGTTCTCGGCGCGCGGCGAGGTAAAGGCGGTTCCCGAGAGCACCTCGGGATACAGGCCTTTGGGTGGCCGCTGCGGCGAGTTGCGCCCGACCGGCAGCGCGCCCTCGACCGCCTCGGTCGCGAACGTATTACCGAAGCCGCTCTGGTAATTGATCCGTTCGGCTGCCATCCCGCTGATTATCTGCCAGCCGCGGTTGCGGGAAGAAACGGGAAGGAGATCGCGATCTTGACCATGCCTGTTAGACCCTCAGCCATGCCTGAGCGTCTAAACCCGCAGCAGTGCGGGAAGCCAGAGGGCAAGGCTCGGAAATGCAATAAGCAGCCCGACCAAGACGAAGTCCGCGGCCAGGAACGGGAGCGTGCCGCGATAGATCCTGGCCGCCGGGATGTCGGGATTCTGGGCCTGGATCACGAACACGGTCAGGCCCACCGGCGGGCTGATGAGGCCGATGGTGGCCATGACGGTGACGAAGATGCCGAACCAGATGCCGTCGTAACCGAGGCTCGCCATCAGCGGCATGATCACCGGCACGGTAACCAGGATGGTGCTGACCTCCTCGAGGAAGGTGCCGAGCAGGAAGAAGAGCAGCACTACCGCGAGCACGACCACCCAGGGTGATAGCGCGGCCTGCTGCGTCCAGGCCACCAGCTCGTTCGGCAGGCGCGTGAGCACGATGAAGCGCGAGAAGATGAAGGCGCCAACGATGATGAAGAACAGCATGGCGGTGGCGTACACCGTGTCGAGCAGGGCGTCGAACAACCCGGCCAGGTTGAGCCCGCCGGTGACCATGCCGATGACGACGGCGGCGAACGCGGCCACCGCGGCGGCTTCGGTGGGCGAGAACCAGCCGAGGTAGATGCCGACCACCGCGAGGAAGAAGAGCAGGCCGAGCTTCCACAAGTCCAGGGCCGCGCGCAGGCGCTCGCCGAGCTTCATGCCCGGGACCTTGGGCGTCCACTGCGGCCGCACGCGGGCGATGATCGCCACCACCACGATGTAGAGCGCGGCGAGCAGAAGGCCGGGGATCAGCGCGGCGGCAAACAGCGTGGACAGCGACTGCTCGGCGACCAGCGCGTAGATCGCCAGGATCACCGACGGCGGGATCAGGATGCCGAGCGTGCCGGCGGAGGCGACGCAGCCCGCCGCCAGGCCGTCGTCGTACCCGTGGCGGCGCATCTCCGGAATTGCCACCTTGGAGAAGGTCGCGGCAGTGGCGATCGACGAGCCGCAGATGGAGCCGAACGCGGCGCAGGCGCCGATGGTGGCGTTGGCCAAGGCGCCGCGCCATCCCGAGAAGATCGCGTTCGCGGCGCTGAAGAGCTCGCGCGACATGCCGGCGCGCGAAGCCACCGCGCCCATCAGGATGAAGAGCGGCACCACGGAGAGCGAGTAGGCGCTCGCCAGCTCGAAGGGCACCGAGCCGATCACGGTCAGCGCCTTGCGCCAGCCGTCGACCGCGGCGTAGCCAACGGCGCCGACCAGCGCGAGCGCCACGCCGATCGGCACTCGCAGGAACAGCACCACTAACAGGACCGCCACGCCGGCGAGGCCGAGCGCGAGGTTGCTCAACGCGCTCGGCTCCAGCGCACGATGAACACCAGGGTGGCGAGCGCCGAGGCGATGACGCCGAGCAGCACGGGAATCCAGTAGTAGATCTTCGGGATCGACAGGTCGGAGGTGACGTCGCCGAACTCGTGCATGGTGCGGGCGAGCGGCACCATCTGCCACGCCATCGTCACCAGCACCGCGAGCGACAGCAGCGCGCCGGCGAGGTCGAGCCAGCGCACCGCCGACGGGCGCACGACGTGGTCGATGACGTCGACCACAAGGTGCTCGTCGCGCAGGAACACCGCCGGCAGCGCGATGAAGATGGTGCAGGCGAGGCCGAGCTCGACCAGCTCGAGCACGCCGCGGATCGGGAAGTCGAACAGGCTGCGCAGCACTACGTCGGCTACCGTGATGAGGACCATCCCGGCGAGAAAAACCGCCGCCAGGGCGCCGAACACCCGGGCGACGGTGCGCACGGAGCCTTCTAGTTCCAGAAGTTCTTCGAGTCCTTGGCGTGCTTGTCGGAAAGCGCGCGCATCTGCTTGTAGACCTCGCGCGCCGGCAGCCCCTTGCCCTCGAGCTCCTTCAGCTTGGCCTCGGTGACCTGCGCGCCGATCTTGCGGAACTTGGCGTCCTCTTCCTTCGACAGCTTGATCGCCTGCGCGCCGCCGTCGACGATCAGCTTCTTGCCGATCGAGTCGAGCGCGTCCCAGCCTTCGCCGACTTCCTTCTCCACGCCCTTCATCGAGTCGTCGACCAGCTTCTTCAGGTCGGCCGGCAGCTTGGCGTGGAACTCCGGGTTCATGCCGACGCCGAACGAGGTCACGTACGAATACATCTCGGCCACGTACTTGGCGGTGCCGCCGAGCTTGAAGGCGATGCCTGCGCCGCCGTAGTCGATGAAGGCGCCGTCGAGCGCGCCTTTCTGCAGCTGCTCGAGGATCTCGGTCGGCGTCACGCCTACCGGCGTCGCGCCCAGGCCGGCGATGAAGTCGCGCACCGTGGGCGAGGCGAAGCGGATGCGCATGCCCTTCATGTCGGCGGTGCCGCGCACCGGTTTCTTGGTGGTGAAGACATTGCCGGGCTGGTGTGTGAGTAGCATCAGCACGTGCACACCCTTGTGCTCGGCGTCGAGGTACTTGGCGCGCAGCTGCGGATCGTTCAGCACCTTGGTCCCGATCTCGGCGCTGCCCACCATGTACGGCAGATTGACCACCTCGGTAAGCGGGAAGCGGCCCGGCGTGCCGCCGTGCAGGAACCAGGACACGTCGGCCTGCCCGGTGCGCGCGAGGTCGTAGTGCGCCGGGGTCGGCGCCATCTGCGCGTTCGGGAAATGCTTGAAGGCGAGCCGGCCGTTGGACGCCTTCTCCAGCTTCTCGCCCCACTGCATCAGCCACTTGGTCATGAAGTGCTGCGCGCCGACGAACTCGGCCACCTTCACTTCGAACTTTTCCTGAGCCTGCGCCGTTACGCACAGCATGCACGCGGCGGCAATCGCCGCCAGTCTCTTCACCATGGTGATCCTCCTGTTGCGGAGGATTATAAGGTCGGAGGTCTACGATAACCGTCTAAGCTGTACGCACGCGCTGATAGATCGGCGTGAAGTCGGGGGCGGTCTCGCGCATCAGCTGATCGAACGAGTCGATGACGAAGTACGTCTCCTGGTAGCGGTCGATCTGGTACTCGGTGCGCATCGCACGCTCCAGGTCGAAGGGCAGACGCCGGGGCTTGGGATCCTCGACGCTGTAGCGTAGCTCGCCGCCCGAAGAGAGCAGGCCCGCGCCGTAGGCTTTGACCTGGGACCCAACCTTCATGAGACCGAATTCGATGGTGAACCAGTAGAGCCGGGCGAGCATCTTCACCGCGTCCAGGCGCATCGCCTTGAGGCCGCCTTTGCCGTATTCATACAGGTGGTCGGCGTAGGTGCGGTCGAAGAGAAGCGGCACGTGGCCGAAGAAATCGTGGAACACGTCGGGCTCGACGATGTAATCGAACTCGTCCGGCCGCCGCAGCCAGACCGTGACCGGGAAGCGGCGGTTGGCGAGGTGGGTGAAGAAGGCCTCGTCGGGAATCAGGCCGGGGACGGCGACGATCTCCCACCCCGTGGCTTTTCGCAGCTTGGTGGAGATTTCGCTGAACTTGGGTATTTCTTTCGAAGACTCGAGTGCGGCAATGGCCTGGATCCATTCCGGGCACGCGTACTGCGGGACCAGCTTCGACTGGCGCTCGAACAGCCGCCGGTACAGCGCGTGCTCTTCCGCGGTGTAACGGCTCCAGTCCTGCTCGACCGCAAAGTCCGCGCCGGCCTTGGAATAATCCCCGCGTAATTCGGGGTCAGGTGCACGATTAGTCATGCCGCAGGTTTCAGTACCCCGCGGCGCACCTGGTCGAGCTCCATAGACTCGAATAGGGCTTTGAAATTGCCCTCGCCGAAGCCTTCGTCACCTTTGCGCTGGATGATCTCGAAGAAGATCGGCCCGATCATGGTCTTGGTGAAGATCTGCAGCAGCAGGCCGCCGGAGGGAGAGCCGTCGAGCAGGATCTTGCGCTTCTTCAGCTCTTCCACGGGCTCGCCGTGATTCGGAAGTCTTGCACCGAGTAATTCATAGTAAGTGTCGGGCGTATCGAGAAGGTCGACACCTTTGGCGCGCAGCGCGTCCACGGTCGCGTAGATGTCGCGCGTGTGGAGCGCGATGTGCTGGATGCCTTCGCCGTGATACTCGTCGAGGTACTCCTGGATCTGCGAGCGGTCGTCGGAGGACTCATTGATCGGGATGCGGATCTTGCCGCACGGGCTGGTCATCGCCTTCGACTTCAATCCCGTGAGCTTGCCCTCGATGTCGAAGTAGCGGATCTCGCGGAAGTTGAACAGGCGCTCGTAGAACTCGGCCCATTCCTGCATGCGGCCGCGATGCACGTTGTGCGTGAGGTGGTCGACGTAGGCGAGGCCGGCGCCGGCGGGTGGCGGCGCGTCGCCGCGCCAGAAGGCCTCGAAGCCGGGCAGCGGACGGAAGTCGACGTCGTAGATCGTGTTGCCGTAGGCGTTCTCAGGATAGCGATCGACGAGGTAGACCAGCGAATCACCGATGCCCTTGATCGCCGGGATGCTGAGCTCGCCCGGACCGGGCTGGCTCTCGACACCCCAGGCGCCGCGCTCCAGCAGCAGCTCGTTGGCCCTGGCGGCGTCGCGCACGCGAAACGCCATCGCGCACACGCTCGGGCCGTGGCGGCGCGCGAAATTCTGCGCGAACGAGCGCGGCTCGGCGTTGACGATGAAGTTGACGTCGCCCTGCTTGTAAAGGAGAACGTTTTTGTGCCGGTGCCGGGCGACGGCCTGGAATCCCAGGCGCTCGAATAGCGCGCCGAGGGCGGCCGGGTCAGGCGCCGCGTACTCGACGAATTCGAAGCCGTCGGTCTGGACCCGGTTTTCCCAGGCCGATTTTTCACCTTGGGTCATGGCCGATTTTAGACCTCGGCCCGCAGCGAGAGTTTGCGAAAGCCGCGGAAGCGGATGCGGCGGTCGCGCTCAGGCGGGCCGGCGAGCTCGAGGCGGCGGAACCGCCTCAGGAGACCCGAGAAGGCGATGCGCGCTTCCATCCGAGCGACGTTCATGCCCGCGCAGGCGTGGTCGCCATGCCCGAAGGCGACATGCCGGTTGGGCTTGCGCGCCACGTCGAAGCGCTCGGCGTCGGCGAACTGCCGCGGATCCCGGTTCGCCGCGCCGATGCCGAGGGTCACGAATGCGCCTTCCGGGAGCGTGGTGCCGCCAAGTGTGATCGGCGCCGTGAGGCGGCGGTTGTTGAGCTGGATCGGGCCGTCATAGCGCAGCATTTCTTCGATGGCAGGCGTGATCAACGTCGGCTGGGTCTTCAGGCGTTGGAGCTGGGATTCATGACTCAACAAAAGCCAAAGGCCGTTGCCGATGAGATTGGTCGTGGTCTCGTGCCCGGCGTTCAGGAGAAAAATGCAGTTGTGATACAGCTCGAGCGCACTCAGGCGCTCGCCGTTCTTTTCGCCCTGGATCAGCCGGGTCAATACGTCGCTCTCCGGATCGCCCGGCTGGCGGCGGCGCTGGTCGACGAGGCGCGCCAGATACTCCTTGAACTCGATCACCGCGCGATTGCCGCGCTCGAGCATCTCGGCGCTCGGCTTGGGCTCGAGGCCGGACAGGATGGCGATCGACCAGGCGCGCAGCGGGCCGCGCTCGTCGCCCGGGATGTCGAGCAGGTTGCCGATGACCTCGACCGGTATGCGCGCGGCGAAGGAGTCGATGAAGTCGAATTCGCCGCGCGGGAATGCGTCGAGCAGCCGCTCGACCAGCGGACGCCACCCCTGCTTCCATGCGCGCGATGGCGCGCTGGTTGAGCGCGCCCATCATCAGCGCGCGCACGCGCGTGTGCAGCGGCGGATCGTTGAACACCAGGCTGGTGGTGTGGTGCTCGTAGAGCGGCGAGTCGCCGAACTTCGGCTTGAACTCGAGCTTCTTGTCCGAGCTGGCGCGCGCATCGCGGTAGAGGGCCACCACATCCTCGTAGCGCGACAGGAAAAAGCTGCCGGGCTCGAGCTCGTGCACCGGCCGCTGCTCGCGCAGCGCGGCGTAGTAGCGGTACGGGTCGTCGAAGAAATCCGCCGGCACCTCGGTGAGGCGGA
The DNA here is from genome assembly GCA_963810475.1 of uncultured beta proteobacterium. Lineage (GTDB taxonomy): Bacteria > Pseudomonadota > Gammaproteobacteria > Burkholderiales > SG8-39 > SCGC-AG-212-J23. Next base: position 56,272 of record CAWENY010000025.1, read on the forward strand.
AGTCCCGGATATCCATCAGTTATTATGCGCGCCATGCAACGCGTCCCCCTCGCGCAGTTCGAGCCCGCGCTGGGCAAGCGGCTCGAAGAACTGTGGGGTCAGCCGCCCAACCTGTACAAGGCGCTTGCCAATCACCCCGCGCTGGTCGCCGCCTGGACCGAATTTTCCAAAACGCTGCGCCACGACACGCGCACGCCGCGCAGCTTGCGCGAGCTAGTGATCCTGCGCGGTGCGCAGCTCATGCGCTCCGAGTACGAGTGGGCCCAGCACCTGCCGATGGCGCGCAAGGCGGGCGTGACCGAGGCGCAGATCGCGGCGCTGCCGGCGTGGAAGACGTCATCGAGCTTCAATCCCAAGGAAAAAGCGGCGCTCGCGCTGGCCGAAGACGTCACGCGCGGGAAAGTGAGCGACGAGGTCTACGCCGAAGCGATGCGCCACTTCGACCATCACGATTACGTGGAGCTCGCGATCGTGGCTTCTTTCTATGCCATGGTCGGGCGGATGCTGGACGCGATGGGGGTGCAGCTCGAGCCCGAGGTCAAGAACCACTCTCCTAAATTGCCTTGAAAACCTATCGGTATTACGAGTTCGTCATGGCGGCGTTCGTCACCGTCCTCATCTGCTCGAACCTGATCGGCCCGGCGAAGATCGTGCAGTTCGACTGGCTGCCGTTCGCGTTCGGCGCCGGCGTGCTGTTCTTTCCGGTGTCCTACGTGTTCGGCGACATCCTCACCGAGGTCTACGGCTACGCGCGCGCGCGACGCGTGATCTGGGCGGGGTTCGGCGGGCTGCTCTTCGCCTCGGTGATGGCCTCGGTGGTGGTGGCGCTGCCGCCGGCGCCGTTCTGGGAGAACCAGAAGGCCTACGAGATCGCGTTCGGCACCACCTGGCGCATCGCGCTCGCCTCGATGTTCGCCTATTTCTGCGGCGAGTTCGTCAATTCGTTCGTGCTCGCCAAGATGAAGATCATGACCGCCGGGCGCTGGCTGTGGACGCGGACCATCGGCTCGACCATCGTCGGCGAGGCGGTGGACTCGGCCCTCTTCTACCCGCTCGCGTTCTACAACTCGGGGCTGATCCCGAACGACAAGCTGCTCGCCATCATGCTTGCCCAGTTCGGCCTCAAGGTGGCGGTCGAGGTCCTCTTCACGCCGATTACTTACAAGGTTGTCAGCGCGCTGAAGCGCGCGGAGAACGCGGACCACTACGATCGCGAAACCAGTTTCACTCCGTTCAGCCTGAAGACATAATTTCACCAAGGGACTGCGTCACAGTTCCTCGAACCTGTTGCGCCTGTCAAACCATCATCGCGGCGCTTTGGCTAAACGTCACTCCAGGACTTCACCCGACTTGCGCCTCGGCGAGCTGCTGACGCGCGCCGGGCTGGTGCCGCGCGCGCGCCTGGATGACGCGCTCGCCAGGCAGGCCGCGAACAACGGCAAGCTCGGCGCCCTGCTGGTCGAGCTCGGGCTGATCGAGGAAGCCGAGCTCTACGCCGTGCTCGCCCTGCAGTCGAGCTTGTACGAGGCCGCCGCCGAGGACGTGATCCTGTTTCTGCGCGCGCGCCTGGGCGACATCCTGCTGGGAGCGGCAGCGGTGACCGAAGAGCAGCTGTTGCGCGCGCTCCTGCAGCAGGAGCTCACCGGCGAAGCGCTGGGCGAGATCCTCGTGCGGCAGGGCGCCATCAGCGTCGCGGTGCGCGAAGGCGCGCTCGGTTTCCAGCGCACGCTGAGCAGCCCGTTCCGCGATCGACTGCGCCTCGGGCGCATGCTGCTCGAAGCCTCGGTGGTCGACCCGATCACGCTGGAGGGGGCCATCCGCCGCCAGCGCGGCGCGCGCGTCAAGCTTGGCGACGCGCTGCTCGAGATGAATGTGATCACGCAGGAAGTGCTCCAGACCTTCCTCAAGCGCCAGCGCCGGCTGCTCGCCGCGCTGGCCGCGGGCATGGCGCTGGCGGCCGAAGCGTACGGCCTGCCGCGCGTTTCTTAACCTAGTTTTTCTTCTCCGACCGGTAACGCCGCAGGACGCGCCTTAGCTCGTCGCGCTCCCGGCTCGGCACGTCGTCGAGCACGAACTTTCCGTCCACCTCGACGTAGAACTGGCCCGCCAGCTCCCCGCCGGCTTCGCCGAGCTCCCAGACCAGCAGCCGCCGCGGCCCGATCGCGACCTCGGCGATGAGGCGGTTCTCCGGCGAGAGAAAGCGGCCGAAGCTGCGCTTGAATTGCTCTTCCCCGACCGAATCGCGGTAGTCGCGCAGCACCTCGAAGCGCCGCTTGGGCGCGTTGGATAGCGCCGCAGCCTGCTCGAGCTCGCCGGCCGCAAGGTGCTGGATCACGGTGAGCGCCGTTTCGCGCGCGCTTTCGGGGCCGGGATCGATGAGCCGTTCCTGCGCCAGCGCCGGCGCGGCCGCCAGCAGCAGCGCCACCAGCCAGACCCTCAAGCGGCGGCGCGCTCCGCCGTCGGTCCCGACGCGTATTGCGCCAGCAATTGCTCCCACTTCTTGCGCGCCGGGCCGAGGTTGCGTTCCTTGATGTGGCCGAAGCCGCGGATCTCCTCGGGGATCGAGGCGATCTGCACCGCGAGGGCATGGTTCTGCGGCGTGAGGCCGGCGAGCAGGCGCTCGACGGTTTCTTCGTATTCCTTGATCAGCGCGCGCTCCGTGCGGCGCTCGGCGCTATAGCCAAAGATGTCCAGCGGGGTTCCCCTCAGACCCTTCATCGACGAGAGGACCTTGAACAACGGCATCATCCACGGCCCGAAGCGCATCTTGCGCGGCTCGCCGGTGAGCGGGTCCTTGCGCGCGAGGAGCGGCGGGGCGAGGTGGAACACCATGCGGTAGTCGCCCTCGAACATGCCCTCGATCTTGCGGCGGAAGTCGCCGTCGGTGTAGAGGCGCGCCACTTCGTACTCGTCCTTGTAGGCGAGCAGCTTGGCGTAATAGCGCGCCACCGCTTCGCTGAGCTTCGAAGCGTTGACCTTGTCTTTCTCCACCTGCCGCACCCGGTCCACCAGGGCGCGATAGCGCGCCGCATAGCGCTCGTCCTGGTAGCCCGCGAGGAATTTGGTGCGGCGCTCGATCAGCTCGCCGAGGTCGCGCGACAGGTGCTGGCCGATCGGGATCACGGACGCGGGCGTGGCGATGCGCTTCACTTTCTCGAGGTCGACCGCGGCGCGCCGGCCCCACAGGAAGCTCTTGCGGTTGAAGTCGACCGCGACGCCGTTCAGCTCGATCGCGCGCTCGAGCGACCCGCCCGAAAGCGGCAGCCAGCCCTGCTGGTATGCATAGCCCAGCATGAACATGTTGGTGGCGATGGAGTCGCCCATCAGCCCGACCGCGAGCTCGGTGGCGGCGACGAAATGCGCTTCCTTGGCGGCATCGCGGATGTCGCCCTGCAGGTCCGATCCCGGCAGCTGCCAGTTCGGGTTCTTCACGAAGTCGGCGGTCGGCGTGACGCTGGCATTGACCACCGCGCGCGTGCGAGTGGTGGCCATCTTCGCCACCGCTTCGGTGCTCGCGGTGACCACGAGGTCGCAGCCGAGCACCAGGCTCGCGCCGCCGGTATCAAGGCGCGTGGCGTGCATCTGCTCCGGCGTCGCGGCGACCTGCACGTGCGACATCACGGCGCCGTACTTCTGCGCCAGGCCGGACATGTCGAGCACCGTCACGCCCTTGCCTTCGAGGTGCGCCGCCACGGCGACGATCTGGCCGATGGTGATGACCCCGGTACCGCCGATCCCGGTGACGAGGATGCCGTAGGGGGCATGCAGGTGCGGCCCTACGGGTTCTTCCAATGAGAACTGCTCGTCCGAGGAAACGGCGGAGGACTTCCCTTTGCGCAGCTTGCCGCCTTCCACCGTGACGAAGCTCGGGCAGAAGCCCTTCACGCAGGAGTAGTCCTTGTTGCAGGAGGACTGGTTGATGACGCGCTTGCGGCCGAACTCGGTCTCGAGCGGCTCGACCGACAGGCAGTTCGACTTCACGCTGCAGTCGCCGCAGCCCTCGCACACCATCTCGTTGATCACCGCGCGTACCGCGGGGTCCGGGAATTCGTTGCGCTTGCGGCGGCGGCGCTTCTCCGAGGCGCAGGTCTGGTCGTAAATGAGTGCGGACACGCCTTCGATTTCGCGCAATTCTCTTTGGACGGCATCAAGCTCGTCGCGGTGCCGCACGGTGACGCCCGGGGCCCAGTTGGTGCCGTGCGGGTATTTCTCCGGCTCGTCGGTGACCACCACGATCGGCTTCACGCCCTCGGCGGCGATCTGGCGCGAGATCATCGCCGGGTCGAGCGGTCCGTCGTGGCGCTGGCCACCGGTCATGGCGACCGCGTCGTTGTAGAGAATCTTGTAGGTCATGGTGACCTTCGCCGCCACCGCGGCGCGGATCGCCAGGAGCCCGGAATGGAAGTAGGTGCCGTCGCCGATGTTGGCGAAGATGTGCTTCTCTTTGGTGAACGGCGCCTGCCCGATCCACGGCGCGCCCTCGGCGCCCATGTGCGTGAAGGTGGCGGTGTTGCGGTTCATCCACACCGCCATGAAGTGGCAGCCGATGCCCGCGGTCGCCCGGCTTCCCTCCGGCACGCGCGTGGAGGTGTTGTGCGGGCAGCCTGAGCAGAAGTAGGGCTGGCGCACGGCGGTGACGCGCGGCTTGGCGAGCACCTTCTCCTTGAAGTCCAGGAAGGCCAGCCGTTCGCGGAACTGGCTTCCCAATGAAGAATCCATTTTGAGTTTCGAAAGACGTTGCGCTATCGCGCGCGCCACCATCGCGGGCGAATGCTCATAGTGGGCCGGCAGCAGCCAGCTACCCGCCGGCTGCCCGCCGCTGCGGCTCCATTCGCCGCTGTCGTCGAACTTGCCGACCACGCGCGGCGCACGCACGCCTTCCTTCCAGTTGTAGAGCTCTTCCTTGATCTGGTACTCGATGAGCTGGCGCTTTTCCTCGACCACCAGGATTTCTTCCAGGCCGTCGGCGAAGCGCCGCGCGCCCTGCGGCTCGAGCGGCCAGGACATCGCTACCTTGTAGACCCGCAGCCCGATGTCGCGGGCGACTTCCTTATTGATACCCAGGTCCGCCAGCGCCTGCATGACATCGCCGAACGACTTGCCGGTGGTGACGATGCCGAGACGCGGATTGGGGGTGTCCCAAATGATCCGGTCGAGGCCGTTGGCCCGCGCATAGGCGAGCGCGGCGTAGACCTTCCAGTCGAGGATGCGCGCTTCCTGCTCGAGGATGCCGTCGGGCCAGCGGATGTTGAGGCCGCCTGGCGGCAGGACGAAATCCGTGGCGATCCTGGACTGAACTCTTTGTTGAGAAACTTCAACCGACGCGCCCGACTCCACCACGTCGGTGACGCACTTGAACGCGATCCAGCAGCCGGAATAGCGGCTCATCGCGAATCCGTGCAGTCCCAGGTCGAGGTAGTCCTGCACGCTCGACGGATTGAGCACCGGGATGAGGCAGGCCTTGAAGATGTGCTCCGACTGGTGCGGCAGCGTAGAGGACTTCGCGGCGTGGTCGTCGCCGGCGAGCACGAGCACGCCGCCGTGCTTGGACGTACCGGCGGCGTTCGCGTGCTTGAACACGTCGCCGCAGCGGTCCACGCCCGGGCCTTTGCCGTACCACATGGAGAACACGCCGTCGTATTTGGCGCCGTCGAACAGGTTGACCTGCTGCGTGCCCCAGATGGCGGTGGCGGCCAGGTCCTCGTTCACGCCGGGCTGGAACTTGATGTGATGGCGCTCGAGGTGCTTCTGCGCGCGCCACAGCGACTGGTCGAGGCCGCCGAGCGGGGAGCCGCGGTAGCCGGAGACGAAACCCGCGGTGTTCAAGCCCGGCCTGCTGGTCGCGCAGGCGCTGCAGCATCATCAGGCGGATCAGCGCCTGCGTGCCGGTGAGGAACACGCGGCCGCTCTCGACGGTGTACTTGTCTTCGAGGCTGGCTTTAGCGATTTCCATGAACGTTAGACAGCTGCGCGCGCCTTGATTCGCGGCTTGGGCGACTTGCCCTCGGGGCGGTCCCAGTATGGCTCAGGACCGAACGACTCGGCGAGGAATTCGATGAACGCACGGGTCTTCGCGGGCAGGTGGCGACGATGAGGATAGACCGCATAAATTGCCACGTCGGTAGCGAAGGTATAGCCCGGAAGCAGGGAGACGAGCGACCCATCCTCCAGGTGGCGACGCACATCCCAGGTCGACTTGAGGGCGACGCCGAGGCCGGCGAGCGCCCATTCGCGCAGCACCTCCCAATTGTCGCAAGCGTAGCGCCCGGTGACGCGCGCCGAGCCGGGCTTGCCGTCCGGGTCGCGGTAATCCCACGTCATCGCGAAGTCGGTGGTCGTGAGGCAGTTGTGCTGCGCCAGGTCTTCGGGCGTGCGCGGCGCCCCATGGCGCTGCAGGTACGCGGGGCTCGCGCACACCACGCGGCGATTGGGCGCGAGCTTGCGCGCGGCGAGCGACGAGTCGGCGAGGTCGGCGATGCGCACCGCGAGGTCGAAGCCTTCCTCGACCACGTTGACGGTGCGATCGGACAGGCTGAGCGCGATCTGCACGTCCGGGTAACGCGCGGCGAAGCGCGGCACGAGCGGCGCGACGTGCTGGTTGCCGAACGAGGCGGGAAGGGCGACGCGCAGGATGCCGCGCGGGTCCGCGCGGCCGGCGGATACTGCCGCGTCCGCCTCCTCGATCTCGGCCAGCACGCGGGTGCAGGTCTCGTAGTAGGCCGCGCCCTCATCGGTCATGTGCAGGCTGCGGGTGGTGCGGTTGATGAGCCGCACCCCCAGCCTCGCCTCCAGGCCGGATAGCCGGCGGCTGACCAGCGCGGGCGACAAACCCAGGTCCCGGGCGGCCGCGGACAGGCTGCCGGTGTTCACCACCCGCGCAAAAATCGTAATCTCTTGAAGGGCATCCGCCATTTGTGCAAGCCGTGCAAAAGTGTTTTACGAATTATGCGTATTCTAAACGGCGGAGCAAAGGCCTACGATTGTTGCGTTGCAGCAGCCCGGTTGGTTCCTCCTCCTCCTCCATATACCGTCGGGCTGAGTCTGGGGGGCAGGCCACAAGCCTGCCCCCTTATTTTTTGCCTGCCGCGACACTTCAATAATCACGCGAACGGTATTGCCCAGGCCCCTGATTTGTAAGTCGGGCCGAAAAAAGATACCTTCCTCGGTAGCGTGAACTACCTGAAGCATCTTGGCCTGCGCGAGCTGCCGTTCGGCATAACGCCCGACACCAGCTACTTCTTCGCATCCCGCAGCATCCAGGAGGCTTTGAACACCCTGCTGGTCGCCGTCGCGAACGGCGAGGGATTCATCAAGATCACCGGCGAGGTCGGCACCGGCAAGACGCTGCTCTGCCGCAAGTTCCTGTCCACCGTGTCGGCCGGCTGCGTAAGCGCGTACATACCAAACCCGAACCTCGAGCCGCGCGGGCTGCTGCTCGCCTTGGCCGGGGAGTTCGGCGTCCCAGCCGTATCGGGCGAGCCGCACCGGCTGACGAAGGACCTGATGCAGCGCTTGCTCGATATCGCTCGGCAAGGCAAGCGCGTGGTGCTTTGCATGGACGAAACCCAGGCGATGCCGCTCGCCACCCTCGAGACGGTGCGCCTGCTGACCAACCTGGAGACGGAAAAGCGCAAGCTCATGCAGGTGGTGCTTTTCGGCCAGCCCGAGCTCGATCGCAATCTCGCCTCGCAGTCGGTGCGCCAGCTGCGCCAACGCATCACTTTCCAGTACAAACTGAAGGCGCTCGATCGAAAGGAAGTCGCCGACTACGTGGCGCACCGGCTGGCGATTGCCGGTTACCCGGGCCAATGGCTCTTTACCAACGGCGCCCTCAAAGAACTCCACGCCGCGAGCGGTGGCATTCCCCGGCTGGTGAACATTCTTGCTCACAAGTCGCTGCTGCTGGTCTTCGGCGAGGGCGGGCGCCAAGCCGAATTGCGCCACGTGCGCGCCGCGGTCGACGACACGCCGGCGGCAAACGCGCGCACCTGGTGGTGGGGCCGCGCGCGCCCGACCAGCGTCGCAGGTTGAGGCGCACATGAGCCTCATCAACCGCATGTTGCAGGACCTCGACCGCCGGGAGGCACTCGACGCCGGCGAGGCGAAGGCAGTGCGAGTTTCCTCGAGCGCCAAGCCAGCGCGGAGTGAATGGTTTTGGCGCATATTGGTGGTGCTGCTTACTGCTGCGCTCGCCTGGATGGGGTGGGTGGCCATTCAACTGCTGCCGCGCAAGCCCCTGGTAACCGAGCTTGCCTATCGGGCCGCGAGCGACGCGCTTGCGCGCAGCGAGCCCAAGCCGGCAGCGCCGGCGCCGGTCGCGCAGATTGCGCTCCCCACTCCAGGCCGGCCGCGCCCGTTCCGCAGCCGGCCGCGCCCGTTGCGGAGCCCGCGGTAGCGGTAGCAGTGCCGCCCTTGCCTCCTTCCAATGATTCTTTGCGGCTCGAGACGGAGTTGAGAACGCCGCTCGCTGAACGCGCTGCGCCCGTCGCGGAGAAACCCAAGCTGGCCGCGGCCGCGCCCCCGGCCGCCAAGCGGCCCAAGGAGCGCCTTTCAACCGCCGAAACGCATTTTCGGCGCGCCACCGTATTGCTGAAGGACGCGCGCGTCGGCGAGGCGGAGGAGCACCTGCAGGCCGCGCTGCAGGCCGACCAGAGTCACACCGAGGCGCGTCAGGCTTATGTGTCGCTGCTGCTCGAGCAGCAAAGGATTTCGACGGCGCGGGGGCTGCTACTCGACACCCTCGGCGCCGATCCCGCGCAGGCCCCATTCGCCCTGGCGTTGGCGCGCATCTACGCAATGGGACGCGACTACGCGGGCGCGCTTGCCGTGCTCGATCGCGCCGCGTCCGGCGGGCAAACCTCGGCCGACTTCCAGGCGTTCCGCGGCGCCATGCTGCAGCGCCTCGGCCGGCACGAAGAAGCATTGCTGGCTTACCAGAACTCGGTGCGCGAAGGCACGCCGCCGGCTACGGCCTGGATCGGCTACGCCATCTCCCTGGAGGCGGTGGGCAAGCGCAGCGAGGCCGCGCAGGCATACCGCCAGGCCCTGACGACCGGATCCATTACCGCGGAAGCGCGGGAGTACGCAGAAAGCAGGGCGCGGGCCCTGGAGTAAAGCTAGGAAGCCGGCGAGATCTTCTCGAGCCGGTAGCCGTAGTTGTAGATCGGCACCACCCGATAACCCGACTCCGGACGCAGGTCGAGCTTCTTGCGCACCTGGCTCACGTGGGTGTCCACCGTGCGGGTGGCGAGGTCCCCGGTACGGCCCCAAACGGTTTCCTGTAGGTGCCCCCGCGACAGCAGGCGCCCGATATTGCGAAACAGCGCGACCGTGAGCTCGAACTCCTTCGGCGTCAGGTCGAGGCGGGCGCCTTCCTTGCGCACCTCGCCGCGCTGCACGTCGATCTCGTAGGGCGGGAAGGACAGCTGCTTTTTCTCCTCGCTCGGATAGGCGCGGCGCAGCAGCGCATGCACGCGGGCCAGGAGCTCCTGGCGGCGCACCGGCTTGATCATGTAGTCGTCGGCGCCGTGCTCGAGGGCGAACACGATGTCCTGCTCGGAATCGCGCACCGTGACGAAAAGGACCGGGACCGTGCGCGACACGTTGGCGCGCAGCCACATGAGGACTTCGGCGCCCGAAACGTCCGGCACCTGCCAGTCGAGCATGAAGAGATCGAAGCTCTCGCGGCCGGCCTGCTTCATCGCTTCCCGGCCGCTGAGATAGGCGTGCACGTCATGACCGTCTTCGGCAATCCAGCGCCTTAGCAAGGCGAGCTGGTCCGGGTCGTCTTCTAGAATCGCGATTCGCACTGTGACGTCTCCCTGTCGACGGCAATGATACTGGAGACCACACGGCGCGTGCTTCCTGCTTCCCCGAGGGCGCTGTAGGGTTTTCTGAATAGCGCAAACGCGCCGCGCCGGCGCCTTTCCCTGCGGACAGGCTGTCGCTTTTTCTTGACCAAGCGTAGGAAAACTCACATAATTTCGGGTTCCGCCGGAGGGGTGCCCGAGCGGCTAAAGGGGGCAGACTGTAAATCTGTTGGCCTTGCGCCTACGTTGGTTCGAATCCAACCCCCTCCACCGGCACTGAACGGCGCAATCACGGGTGAAGAACTTTTTTGTAACGAGGCAAGGCGGGTGTAGCTCAATGGTAGAGCAGAAGCCTTCCAAGCTTATGACGAGGGTTCGATTCCCTTCACCCGCTCCAGCACCGAGGATCCGCATTTTTTCGCGATTTATTTCGCCCATGTAGCTCAGTGGTAGAGCACTCCCTTGGTAAGGGAGAGGTCACGCGTTCAATCCGCGTCATGGGCACCAAGGCAGACCAGGAAAAAAAGAGATGGCAAAAGGCAAATTCGAGCGCACCAAGCCGCACGTGAACGTGGGCACGATCGGGCACGTGGACCATGGCAAGACGACGCTGACGGCGGCGATGACGCACATCCTCGCGAAGAAGTTCGGCGGCGAGGCGAAGAACTACGACCAGATCGATGCGGCGCCGGAGGAGAAGGCGCGCGGCATCACGATCAACACCGCGCACGTGGAGTACCAGACCGAGAAGCGCCACTACGCGCACGTGGACTGCCCGGGGCATGCCGACTACATCAAGAACATGATCACGGGTGCGGCGCAGATGGACGGGGCGATCCTGGTGGTGTCGGCCGCCGATGGCCCGATGCCGCAGACCCGGGAGCACATTCTGCTCGCGCGCCAGGTGGGCGTGCCCTACATCGTGGTCTACCTGAACAAGGCGGACATGGTGGACGACAAGGAGCTCTTGGAGCTGGTCGAGGTCGAAGTGCGCGAGTTGCTCTCCAAGTACGAGTTTCCCGGGGACAAGACCCCGGTGGTGATCGGCTCGGCGCTCAAAGCGCTCGAAGGCGACACCGGCGACCTGGGCGAGAAATCGATCCTCAAGCTCGCAGAGGCGCTCGACGCCTACATCCCGACGCCCAAGCGCGAGATCGACAAGCCCTTCCTGATGCCGGTGGAGGACGTGTTCTCCATCTCAGGCCGCGGCACGGTGGTGACCGGGCGCATCGAGCGCGGCATCGTCAAGGTGGGCGACGAGATCGAGATCGTGGGCATCAAGCCCACGGTGAAGACCGTGTGCACCGGCGTGGAGATGTTCAGGAAGCTCCTGGACGAGGGCCAGGCCGGGGACAACGTGGGCATCTTGCTTCGCGGCACCAAGCGCGAAGAGGTCGAGCGCGGCCAGGTGCTGGCCAAGCCCGGCTCGATCAACCCGCACGCGAAGTTCGAGTGCGAGGTCTATGTACTCTCCAAAGAGGAGGGTGGACGCCATACCCCGTTCTTCAACAACTACCGGCCGCAGTTCTACTTCCGCACCACCGATGTCACCGGCAGTGTGGAGCTGCCCAAGGGCACCGAGATGGTGATGCCCGGGGACAACGTGAAGATGGTGGTGACGCTGATCACGCCGATCGCGATGGAGCAGGGCCTGCGCTTCGCCATCCGCGAGGGCGGCAAGACCGTCGGCGCCGGCGTGGTAGCGAAGATCATTGAATAAAGGATTACAGGGGCATAGCTCAATTGGCAGAGCGTCGGTCTCCAAAACCGAAGGTTGGGGGTTCGAGGCCCTCTGCCCCTGCCAGCTGAAGACGTAATGGTCGACAAGGCGAAGCTCGTAGTCGCAGTGGCGCTCGTGGCGCTGGGGGTGTGGGGCTACTACCGGCTCGGCGACACCACCATCGTGTTGCGCGTACTGGTGGTGATTGCCGGCCTGCTCGCGGCCGCGGCGGTGGCGTGGTGGAGCGAGCCCGGCAAGCAGTTCGCCGTGTTCGCCGGCGAGTCGGTGGCCGAAGTGAAGAAGGTGGTGTGGCCGACGCGCAAGGAAACGATACAGACGACCGCGGCGGTATTCGCGTTCGTAGTGGTGATGGCGGTTTTTTTATGGCTCACCGACAAGGGACTGGAATGGGTTCTGTACGACCTGATCATGGGCTGGAGAAAATGAACAAGCGCTGGTACGTGGTGCATGCCTATTCCGGGTTCGAAAAATCCGTGCAGCGCGCGCTCGAAGACCGCATCAACCGCGCCGGGATGAGCGAGAAGTTCGGCAAGATCCTGGTGCCGGTGGAAGAGGTGGTCGAGATGAAGGGCGGCCAGAAGCACATGTCGGAGCGCAAGTTCTTTCCCGGCTACGTGCTGGTCGAGATGGAAATGAACGACGACACCTGGCACCTGGTGAAGAACACCAACAAGGTGACCGGCTTCGTCGGCGGCACCGCCACCAAGCCCGCCCCGATCCCCGAGAAGGAGGTCGAGGCGATCATGCAGCAGATGCGCGAGGGCGTGGAGAAGCCCAAGCCCAAGGTGCTGTTCGAAGTCGGCGAGATGGTGCGTGTGAAGGACGGCCCGTTCACCGATTTCCAGGGCACGGTGGAGGACGTGAACTACGAGAAAAGCCGCCTGCGCGTGGCGGTGACGATTTTTGGTCGTTCGACTCCGGTCGAACTGGAGTTCGGGCAGGTCGAGAAGGCGTAACAACCCGGGGAGGGCACCGTAAACCCGGCGCCCGTTTGAACCCACTAAGGAGACAGCATGGCAAAGAAGATCATCGGATTGATCAAGCTGCAGGTGCCGGCGGGGAAGGCGAACCCGTCGCCGCCGATCGGGCCCGCGCTCGGCCAGCGCGGACTGAACATCATGGAATTCTGCAAGGCGTTCAACGCGCAGACGCAGAAGGTGGAGCCCGGCCTGCCGTTGCCGGTGGTGATCACCGCGTATGCCGACAAGAGCTTCAGCTTCATCATCAAGACGCCGCCGACCACGGTGCTGATCAAGAAGGCGGTAGGCATCGAATCGGGCAGCCCGCGCCCGCACACCGACAAGGTGGGCAAGATCACGCGCAAGCAGGTCGAGGAGATCGCGAAACAGAAGATGCCGGACCTGAACGCCGGCGACCTGGACGCGGCGATGCGCATCGTCGCCGGCAGCGCGCGCTCCATGGGCGTGATCGTGGAGGGCATGTAATGCCGCACATCTCCAAGCGCAGGAAAGCGGTCGCCGCCAAGGTGGACCGCAACAAGACTTACGGCGCGATGGACGCGCTCAAGCTCATCAAGGAAACCGCCACCGCCAAATTCGACGAGGCGGTCGATGTCGCGGTCAACCTCGGCATCGACGCCAAGAAGGGCGACCAGACGGTGCGCGGCTCGGTGGTGCTTCCCGCCGGAACCGGCAAGAAGGTGCGCGTGGCGGTGTTCGCGCCGGGCGACAAAGCGGCCGCGGCGAAGGCCGCCGGCGCCGACATCGTCGGCATGGAAGACCTCGCCGAGCAGGTGAAGGCGGGCAAGATGGACTTCGACGTGGTGATCGCCGCGCCCGAAGCCATGCGCGTCGTCGGTCAGCTCGGCCAGATCCTCGGGCCGCGCGGCCTGATGCCCAACCCGAAAGTCGGCACGGTGACGGCCGACGTCGCCGGCGCGGTGAAGAACGCGCGGGCGGGACAGGTGCAGTTCCGCGCCGACAAGACCGGCGTCGTGCAGTGCACGATTGGCCGCGCCTCGTTCACGCCCGAGCAGTTGCGCGAGAACCTCGCCGCGCTGGTCGATGCGCTGAACAAGGCCAAGCCCGCCGCAACGAAAGGGATTTTTCTGAAGAAGCTTTCCGTGTCGAGCACGATGGGCGTGGGCGTGAAAGTCGACCCCGCATCGCTCTCGGCGCAACAATGACTTTGGCAGTAGTTGTCGTCAAAGACCGTAGGAGCCTGAAGGCGGGGCTTAATCGAGATTCGTCCTACGCAGACGGCGTTCCTGATTCCAGGTCGCCGTATCACAGTAAGGAGGTAGACCTTGGGTCTTAGTCTGGAGCAGAAGCAGGCGACGGTCTCGGAAGTCGCGACCAAGCTGCAGGGCGCGCAGTCGCTCATCGTCGCGGAGTATCGCGGCCTGAACGTCGAGCGCATCACGCAGCTGCGGGCGAAGGCGCGAACCTCCGGGGTCTGGCTGCGGGTGCTCAAGAACACCCTTGCGCGCAGGGCGGTCCAGGGGACGCCGTTCGAGAAGCTGTCCGAGAAGATGGTCGGGCCGCTGATGTACGGCATCTCGCAGGATCCGGTCGCCGGCGCCAAGGTGCTCTCCGAGTTCGCGAAGGAGAACGAGTCGTTCGTGATCAAGGCCGGCGCCATGCCGAACGCCGTGATGTCCGCGCAGGACATCAAGGCGCTCGCGCAGCTGCCCAGCCGCGAACAGCTCATCGCCACGCTGCTCGGCACCCTGCAGGCCCCGATGACGAAGCTGGTGCGCACCTTGAACGAGGTGCCGGCCAGGTTCGTGCGGACGCTCGCCGCGGTACGAGACGCTAAATCAGGAACCTAAATTTTTTCGGAGAAAGAAGCCACATGGAACGTACGCAGATTCTGGAAGAGATTGGCAAGATGACCGTCCTCGAGCTGTCGCAGCTCATCAAGGACATGGAAGAGAAGTTCGGCGTCTCCGCGGCTGCCGCGGTCGCCGTGGCCGCTCCGGCCGCCGCCGGCGGCGGCGCGGCGAAAGCCGAGGAGAAGACCGAGTTCACCGTGATGCTCACCGCCGTCGGCGACAACAAGGTGAACGTCATCAAGGCGGTGCGCGAAGTGACGAGCCTGGGCCTTAAAGAGGCGAAGGATCTCGTCGACGGCGCGCCGAAGCCGGTGAAGGAAGGCGTGTCGAAAGCGGATGCTGACGCTGTGCTGAAGAAGCTGGTCGACGCTGGCGCGAAGGCTGAAATCAAGTAGTGGAACTTGGCAACCCGGGGGTGGTCTTACGACCCTCCCCGGGGGTTTTGATATCGAAATACCCATTAGAAATTCAAGGTCTTAGGAGCGTGCATGACCTATTCGTTGACCGAGCGTAAACGCATCCGCAAAAGCTTCGCGAAGCGCGCCATCGTGCAGAGGGTGCCTTTCCTGATCGCGACCCAGCTCGAGTCCTACACCGGCTTTCTGCAGGCGCATGTCGCCCCCGAAAGCCGCCGCAACGAAGGCCTGCAGGCGGCGTTCACCTCGATCTTCCCGATCACCAGCCATTCGGGAAACGCGCGCCTCGAGTTCGTCAGCTACTCGCTGGGCGAGCCGCCGTTCGACGTCAAGGAGTGCCAGCAGCGCGGCCTGACCTACGCCAGCCCGCTGCGCGCCAAGGTGCGCCTGGTGATCCTGGACAAGGACGCGCCCAAGCCCACCACCAAGGAAGTGAAGGAGCAGGAGGTCTACATGGGCGAGATCCCGCTCATGACCACCACCGGCTCGTTCATCATCAACGGCACCGAGCGCGTCATCGTCAGCCAGCTGCACCGCTCGCCCGGCGTGTTCTTCGAGCACGACAGGGGTAAGACGCACTCCTCCGGAAAATTGCTATTTAGTGCAAGAGTAATTCCGTACCGTGGCTCGTGGCTCGACTTCGAGTTCGACCCGAAGGACATCGTGTTCTTCCGCGTCGACCGCCGCCGCAAGATGCCGGTCACCATCCTGCTGAAGGCGCTGGGTTACACGCCCGAGCGCATCCTCAAGGAATTCTTCGCGTTCGACACCTTCCACATCGAGAAGGACCATGTCCTGTTCGAAGTGGTGCCCGAGCGCCTGCGCGGCGAAGTCGCGCGCTTCGACATCAAGGACAAGTCCGGCAAGACCATCGTCGCCAAGGACAAGCGCATCACGGTGAAGCACATCCGCGACATGGAGACCGCCGGCATCAAGCGCATCGAGGCGCCAGACGACTTCATCCTCGGCCGCGCGCTGTCGCACAACGTGATCGCCTCGGATTCGGGCGAGATCATCGCCAACGCCAACGACGAGATCACCGAGACGGTGATGGCCAAGCTGCGCGAGTCGAAGGTCGGCAAGGTGCAGACCCTGTTCACCAACGACCTCGACCAGGGCCCCTACGTCTCGCAGACGCTGCGCGCCGACGAGACCGCCGACATGCAGGCCGCGCGCGTGGCGATCTACCGCATGATGCGCCCCGGCGAGCCGCCGACGGAAGACGCGGTCGAGGCCCTCTTCAACGGCCTGTTCTTCGCCGAGGAGCGCTACGACCTCTCCGCGGTGGGCCGCATGAAGTTCAACCGGCGCATCAACGCGCCGGCCGAAGTCAGCTGGCAGCTGCGCTTCAAGGGCATCGCGCTTCCCAAGGAAGCCGAGGCCGAGCTGCGCACCTACTTCAAGAACGTGCCCGAGCTCTCGCTCGGCAAGGCGAGCCTCGAGGGCATCGCCACCGAGGCCGACGCGCAAGCCGTGGTCGACAAGATGTTCCACGACCTCAAGTCCAAGGGCATC
The DNA here is from genome assembly GCA_963810475.1 of uncultured beta proteobacterium. Classification (GTDB taxonomy): domain Bacteria; phylum Pseudomonadota; class Gammaproteobacteria; order Burkholderiales; family SG8-39; genus SCGC-AG-212-J23. The sequence continues at coordinate 72,547 of CAWENY010000025.1, forward strand.
GACAAGAACAAGCTCGAGGTCAGGATCGAGCCGCGCCTCACGCTCAGCCCCAAGGACATCGTCGAAGTGATCCGCATCCTGGTCGAGCTGCGCAACGGGCGCGGCGAGATCGACGACATCGACCATCTCGGCAACCGCCGCGTGCGCTCGGTGGGCGAGCTGGCGGAGAACCAGTTCCGCGCGGGACTGGTGCGCGTGGAACGCGCGGTGAAGGAAAGGCTGAGCCAGGCGGAATCGGAAAACCTGATGCCGCACGACCTGATCAACGCCAAGCCGATCTCGGCCGCAATCAAGGAGTTCTTCGGCTCGAGCCAGCTTTCGCAGTTCATGGACCAGACCAATCCGCTGTCCGAGATCACCCATAAGCGGCGGGTCTCGGCGCTGGGACCGGGCGGCCTGACACGGGAACGCGCCGGATTCGAAGTTCGCGACGTGCATCCGACGCACTACGGCCGGGTGTGCCCGATCGAGACGCCGGAAGGCCCGAACATCGGCCTGATCAACTCGCTCGCCTTGTATGCCCGGACCAACAAATACGGCTTCCTGGAAACGCCGTATCGCAAGGTCAAGGACGGCAAGGCCACCAGCGAGATCAACTACCTGTCGGCGATCGAGGAAGGCAACTACGTCATCGCCCAGGCGAACGCCTCGCTCGACAAGAACCTGAAGCTGGTCGACACCCTGGTGTCGTGCCGCTTCAAGAACGAGTTCGAGCTGAAGTCGCCCGAGGAAGTGCAGTACATGGACGTGGCGCCGTCGCAGATCGTATCGGTCGCGGCTTCGCTGATTCCGTTCCTCGAGCACGACGACGCCAACCGCGCGCTGATGGGCTCCAACATGCAGCGCCAGGCGGTGCCTTGCCTGCGGCCGGAAAAGCCGCTGGTCGGCACCGGCGTGGAGCGCACCGCGGCGATCGACTCGGGCACCTGCGTCATCGCGCTGCGCGGCGGCCTGGTGGACTACGTCGATGCCAACCGGGTGGTGGTGCGCGTCAACGACGACGAGACCGTGGCCGGTGACGTCGGCGTCGACATCTACAAGCTCACCAAGTACACGCGCTCCAACCAGAACACCAACATCAACCAGCGCCCCATCGTGAAGCAGGGCGAGCGCCTGTCCAAGGGCGACGTGGTGGCCGACGGCGCCTCCACCGACCTCGGCGAGCTCGCGCTCGGCCAGAACATGCTGGTCGCGTTCATGCCGTGGAACGGCTTCAACTTCGAAGATTCGATCCTCATCTCCGAACGCGTGGTGGGGGACGATCGCTTTACCTCCATCCACATCGAAGAACTGACCGTGGTGGCCCGCGACACCAAGCTCGGGCCGGAGGAGATCACGCGGGACATCTCGAACTTGTCCGAGGCCCAATTGGCCAGGTTGGATGAATCCGGGATCGTCTACATCGGCGCCGAGGTCGAAGCGGGCGACGTGCTGGTCGGCAAGGTGACGCCGAAAGGCGAGACCCAGCTCACGCCGGAAGAGAAGCTGCTGCGCGCCATCTTCGGCGAGAAGGCATCGGACGTTAAGGACACCAGCCTGCGCGTGCCCTCGGGAATTTCGGGCACGGTGATCGACGTCCAGGTGTTCACGCGCGAAGGCATCGAGCGCGACAAGCGCAGCCAGGCGATCATCGAGGACGAGCTCAAGCACTACAAGACCGACCTCGCCGACCAGATGCGCATCGTCGAGTCCGACACCTTCGAGCGCCTCGAGCGCCTGCTCACCAACAAGACCGCCAACGGCGGCCCGAAGCGCCTCGCCAAGGGCACCAAGGTGACGAAGGATTACCTCGAGGGCGTGGAGAAGTACGACTGGTTCGACATTCGCCTGTCCAACGAGGAAGCCGCGGCGCAGGTCGAAGCGCTGAAGGATTCGCTGGCGCAGAAGCGCCGCGAGTTCGACGCCATGTTCGAGGCCAAGCGCAAGAAGCTCACCCAGGGCGACGAGCTGCCGCCGGGCGTGCTGAAGATGGTCAAGGTGTACGTGGCGGTGAAGCGCCGCCTGCAGCCGGGCGACAAGATGGCCGGCCGCCACGGCAACAAGGGCGTGATCTCCAAGATCACCCCGGTCGAGGACATGCCGCACATGGCCGACGGCACGCCGGTGGACATCGTGCTCAACCCGCTGGGCGTGCCCTCGCGCATGAACGTCGGGCAGATCCTGGAAACCCACCTCGGGTGGGCTGCCAAGGGACTGGGCCACCGGATCGGCGACCTGATCAAGAACCAGCAGAAGATGGTGATCGGCGACGTGAAGAAGATCCTCGAGCGCATCTACAACGGCAAGGAGGAAGACGTTTCCAAGCTGAGCGACGATGAGGTGCTCGCCCTCGCGCAGAACCTGAAGGAGGGCGTGCCGTTTGCCACCCCGGTGTTCGACGGCGCGGCCGAGAGCGAGATCAACGCGATGCTGGAGATGGCGGGCCTGCCGACCACCGGCCAGGTGCAGCTGTTCGATGGCCGCACCGGCGAGGCCTTCGACCGCAACGTCACCGTGGGCTACATGCACATGCTGAAGCTGCACCACCTGGTCGACGACAAGATGCACGCGCGCTCGACCGGACCGTACTCGCTGGTCACGCAGCAGCCGCTCGGCGGCAAGGCGCAGTTCGGCGGCCAGCGCTTCGGCGAGATGGAAGTCTGGGCGCTGGAAGCCTACGGCGCCGCGTACACCCTGCAGGAGATGCTGACGGTGAAGTCCGACGACATCACCGGCCGCACCAAGGTGTACGAGAACATCGTCAAGGGCGACCACAAGATCGACGCCGGCATGCCGGAGTCGTTCAACGTGCTCGTCAAAGAGATCCGCTCCCTTGGCATCGATATCGATCTGGAGAGGTACTGATGAAAGCGCTTCTAGAGCTCTTCAAGCAGGTCCAGCAGGACGAGGAGTTCGACGCGATCAAGATCGGGCTCGCTTCGCCCGAGAAGATCCGCTCGTGGTCCTACGGTGAAGTGAAGAAGCCGGAGACCATCAACTACCGCACCTTCAAGCCGGAGCGCGACGGTCTGTTCTGCGCGAAGATCTTCGGGCCGATCAAGGACTACGAGTGCCTTTGCGGCAAGTACAAGCGCCTCAAGCACCGCGGCGTGATCTGCGAAAAATGCGGCGTCGAAGTGACGCTGGCGAAGGTGCGTCGCGAGCGCATGGGCCATATCGAGCTCGCCTCGCCCGTGGCCCATATTTGGTTTTTGAAATCTCTCCCTTCCAGGTTGGGATTAGTCCTGGATATGACCCTCCGGGATATCGAGCGCGTGCTGTACTTCGAAGCCTACGTGGTCACCGACCCGGGCCTCACGCCGCTCAAGCGCACCCAGCTGCTCACCGAGGACGACTATCTCGCCAAGGTCGAGGAGTTCGGCGACGACTTCTCGGCGGCGATGGGCGCCGAAGGCATCCGCTCGCTGCTGCGCTCGCTCGACCTCAACAAGGCGATCGACACGCTGCGCACGGAGCTCGAAGCCACCAGCTCGGACGCCAAGATCAAGAAGTACGCCAAGCGCCTCAAGGTGCTCGAGGGCTTCAAGAACTCGAACATCAAGCCCGACTGGATGATCATGGAAGTGCTGCCGGTGCTGCCGCCGGAGCTGCGTCCGCTGGTTCCGCTGGATGGCGGCCGCTTTGCGACCTCCGACCTGAACGATTTGTATCGCCGGGTGATCAACCGCAACAACCGGTTGAAGCGACTGCTCGAGCTCAAGGCCCCTGAAATCATCGTGCGCAACGAAAAGCGCATGCTGCAGGAGGCGGTCGACTCGCTGCTCGACAACGGCCGCCGCGGCAAGGCGATGACCGGCGCCAACAAGCGCCCGCTCAAGTCGCTCGCCGACATGATCAAGGGCAAGGGCGGCCGCTTCCGCCAGAACCTGCTCGGCAAGCGCGTCGACTACTCGGGCCGCTCGGTGATCGTGGTCGGACCGCAGCTCAAGCTGCACCAGTGCGGGCTGCCCAAGAAAATGGCCCTCGAGCTTTTCAAGCCGTTCATCTTCAACAAGCTGGAACTGCTCGGGCTTGCGACCACCATCAAGGCGGCCAAGCGCCTGGTGGAGCAGGAAGTCGCCGAGGTGTGGGACATCCTGGAAGAAGTGATCCGCGAGCATCCGGTGCTGCTCAACCGCGCGCCGACGCTGCACCGCCTGGGCATCCAGGCCTTCGAGCCGGTGCTGATCGAGGGCAAGGCGATCCAGCTGCATCCGCTGGTGTGCGCGGCGTTCAACGCCGACTTCGACGGCGACCAGATGGCGGTGCACGTGCCGCTGTCGCTGGAAGCGCAGATGGAAGCGCGCACGCTGATGCTCGCCTCCAACAACGTTCTGTCGCCCGCCAACGGCGAGCCGATCATCGTGCCGTCGCAGGACATCGTGCTCGGCCTGTACTACGCCACGCGCGAGCGCATCAACGCCAAAGGCGAAGGCATGAGCTTCGCCGACCTGGCGGAAGTGCACCGCGCCTACGACTCGCGGCAGGTGGAAATCAACGCCCGCGTCTGGGTGCGCATCAAGGAGAAGGAGCTCGGCGAGGACGGCGAGGTGAAGGAGAAGATCACCCGCTACGAGACCACGGTCGGCCGGGCGCTGCTGTCCGAGATCCTGCCGATGGGCCTGTCGTTCGAGCTGCTCAACAAGGCGCTGAAGAAGAAGGAAATCTCGAAGCTGATCAACATCGGCTTCCGCCTGTGCGGGCTGCGCGAGACCGTGATCTTCGCCGACAAGCTGATGCAGGCGGGCTTCACCATCGCCACGCGCGCCGGCATCTCGTTCGGCGTGCACGACATGTCGATCCCGACGCAGAAGCAGGAGCTGATCAAGCAGGCCGAAGGCGAAGTGAAGGAGATCGAGAACCAGTACACCTCGGGCCTGGTGACCGCCGGCGAGCGCTACAACAAGGTGGTCGACATCTGGTCGCGCTGCGGCGAGCAGGTCGGCAAGGTGATGATGGAGCAGCTCGGCCAGGAAGAAGTGGTGAACCGCCACGGCAAGACGGTGAAGCAGGAGGCGTTCAACTCCATCTACATGATGGCCGACTCCGGCGCGCGCGGCTCGGCGGCGCAGATCCGCCAGCTGGCGGGCATGCGCGGCCTGATGGCCAAGCCCGACGGCTCGATCATCGAGACGCCGATCACCGCGAACTTCCGCGAAGGCCTGAACGTGCTGCAGTACTTCATCTCGACGCACGGCGCGCGCAAGGGCCTCGCCGATACCGCCCTCAAGACCGCCAATTCTGGATACTTGACCAGAAGGCTTGTGGACGTGACGCAGGACCTGGTGGTGACCGAGGACGACTGCCAGACCCAGAACGGCGTGTCGATGAAGGCGCTGGTCGAGGGCGGCGAAGTGGTCGAGGCGCTGAAGGAGCGCATCCTCGGCCGCACGCTGGCGGTCGACCTGGTGCACCCGGAGACGCAGGACGTGCTGTTCCCGTCCGGGACGCTGATCGACGAGGACGGCGTGGACACGATCGACAGCCTCGGCATCGACGAGGTCAAGGTCAGGACCGCGCTGTCCTGCGATACGCGCTGGGGCGTGTGCTCGAAGTGCTACGGGCGCGACCTGGGCCGCGGCTCGCCGGTCAACGTCGGCGAAGCGATCGGCGTGATTGCGGCGCAGTCCATCGGCGAGCCCGGCACGCAGCTGACGATGCGCACCTTCCACATCGGCGGCGCGGCATCGCGGACCGCGGTGCAGAGCAACGTCGAGGCCAAATCGGCGGGCACGGTGCGCTTCACCTCCACCATGCGCTACGTGTCGAACGCCAAGGGCGACAAGGTGGCGATCAGCCGCTCCGGCGAAGTCATCATCACCGACGACAACGGCCGCGAGCGCGAGCGCCACAAGGTGCCATACGGCGCGCTGCTGCTCTCGTCCGACGGCGACACGGTGCGCGCGGGCAAGCAGCTCGCAACCTGGGACCCGCACCACCGGCCGATCATTACCGAGTACGCCGGCACGGTGAAGTTCGAGCACGTCGAGGAAGGCTCGACCGTCGCCAAGCAGATCGACGACGTCACCGGCCTGTCGACGCTGGTGGTGATCGATGCCAAGCGGCGCACCACGGCGGCCAAGCCGGGCCAGCGGCCCTCGGTCAAGCTGATCAACGAGGCGGGCGACGAGGTGCGCATCGCCGGCACCGACCACGCGGTAAACATCAGCTTCCCGGTCGGCGCGGTGATCGCGGTGCGCGACGGCCAGCAGGTGCAGGTCGGCGAAGTGCTGGCCCGCATCCCGCAGGAAGTGTCGAAGACGCGCGACATCACCGGCGGTCTGCCGCGGGTGGCGGAACTGTTCGAGGCACGCTCGCCGAAAGACGCCGGCATGCTGGCCGAGGTCACCGGCACCGTCAGCTTCGGCAAGGACACCAAGGGCAAGCAGCGCCTGGTGATCACCGACCTCGACAAGCAGGAGCACGAGTACCTGATCGCCAAGGACAAGCACCTGCTGGTGCACGACGGCCAGGTGGTGAACAAGGGCGAGATGATCGTCGACGGCCCGGTGGATCCGCACGACCTGCTGCGCCTGCTCGGCATCGAGGAGCTCGCGCGCTACATCATCGACGAGGTGCAGGACGTGTACCGCCTGCAGGGCGTGAAGATCAACGACAAGCACATCGAGGTCATCGTGCGCCAGATGCTGCGGCGCGTGGAGATCACCGACCCGGGCGAGACCACGTACATCACCGGCGAGCAGTCGGAGCGCGCGGAGCTGGCCGAGGAGAACGAGAAGGCGGTGAAGGAAGGCAAGAAGCCGGCGCAGTACGCCAACATGCTGCTCGGCATCACCAAGGCCTCGCTCTCCACCGATTCGTTCATCTCGGCGGCCTCCTTCCAGGAGACCACGCGCGTGCTGACCGAAGCGGCGATCATGGGCAAGCGCGACGGGCTGCGCGGACTCAAGGAAAACGTGATCGTCGGCCGCCTGATCCCGGCGGGAACCGGCCTCGCGTATCACATGATCCGCAAGGCGCAGGCGGCGGAGCCGGTTTTGGCGGAGCTCCCGGTGAGCGCGCCGGAAGCCGCGCCGCCGGCCGAGACCACCGCCACCGCGGGGGGTGGCAGCTAAGCCGGTTTTGCGTTAAATCAAAGGGCGCCTTCGGGCGCCCTTTTTTTTGCCAACCAGGAGGATCCATGGCCGGAAAGGCGAGATACCTGTTCATCGCCAGTATGGACGTCGACGCGAACAAGGAAGCGATCTTCAACGAGGTGTATGACACCGAGCACATCCCGGCGCTTCTCAAGGTTCCGGGCGTGCTGTCGGTGCGCCGTGGCGTGCAGGAGCGCCTGACGATGTTCATCGGCGGCGAGAAGAAGACCATCGTCGCCGAAGGCGAGCCGCGCTACAGCGCGTACTACGAGCTCGAGAGCGCCGAGGTCCTCGTCAGCGAGGCGTGGGCAAAAGCGGTCGAGGCCGGGCGCTGGCCCTCCGAGGTGCGGCCCTTCACCCGCAACCGTCGCCACGTGCTGCGCAAGCTGGTATGACACCCAATCTTCAGAAGATCGAGACCCTCGTGCGCCAGCTGCTGGTCGAGCTGGGCGAAGACCCCGCGCGCGAGGGGTTGCAGAAGACCCCGCTGCGGGTGGCGCAGGCGCTGACGTTCCTGACCAACGGCTATCGCGCCGACCTCGCCCAGGTGATCAACAACGCGCTCTTCACCCAGGACACCGGCGGCATGGTGATCGTCAAGGACATCGAGCTCTACAGCATGTGCGAGCACCACATGCTGCCGTTCTTCGGCCGCTGCCACATCGGCTACATCCCGAACGGCAAGGTGTTCGGCGTGAGCAAGCTCGCGCGCCTGGTGGACATGCACGCCCGGCGCCTGCAGCTGCAGGAGCGGCTGACCGAGGACATCTCGCGCGAGATCATGCAGTCGATCGACGCCAAGGGCGTGGGCGTGATGATCGAGGCGCGCCACCTGTGCATGATGATGCGCGGGGTGGAGAAGCAGAACTCGACCATGGTCACCTCCTCGGTACTGGGCGTGTTCCGCGATCATCTCGCCACTCGTGAAGAGTTTCTGACGCTCGTCACCCGGAAGGTGGCGTGAGGCTGCTGGCAGCGCTTGCGCTCCTCGCCACCCTGCCGGCACACGCCGAGCTCCGCCCGGAATGGGAGTTCGGCATCGGCGCCACTGGCGTTCACGTTTCCCGATTACCGCGGCTCGGACGAGAGCCGTGGCTACCTGCTGCCGTTCCCGTACCTGATCTATCGCGGCGACGTGCTGCGCGTCGACCGGCAGGGCGTGCGCGGCGTGTTCTTCGAAAGCGACCGCCTCGAGCTCGATTTCAGCGTGAGCGGCACGCCGCCGGTGGACAGCTCGAAGAACCGCGCGCGCGAGGGCATGCCGGATCTCGATCCGACGTTCGAGATCGGCCCGCGCCTGAACGTCATCCTGCTGCGCGACGAGGCCCGCAACCGCGCGCTCAGCTTTCGCCTGCCGCTACGCGCGGTGATCGCCACCGACCTTTCGTACGCCGACGGGCAGGGCTTCACCGCGTATCCGAACATCACCTACGACGCACGGCCGCGCTTCTTCGACTACCGCTGGCGGCTCGGCCTGCAGGCCGGCCTGCTTTATGCCACCAGCCGCTACCACCGCTACTTCTACGGCGTGGATGACGCAGTTCGCGACGCCGGAGCGACCGGCGTATACCGCCACCGGCGGCTACTCCGGCGCGGCGCTCGCCGCGTCGCTCACGCGGCGCTTCGAGAAAATCTGGGTCGGCGGCTTCGCGCGTTACGAAGCGCTGAAGGGCGTGGCTTTCGAATCGAGCCCGCTCATGCGCCGGGATTACGCATTCACGGCGGGCATCGCCTTCGCCTGGGTATTTGCCGAGTCGAAAAACAAGGTCGACGTAGACGTCGAAGACTAGTCGCCGAACCCCTACAAGGGCGCTCGACCCCGGCACGCAGCTTGCTCCTTCAGCCCTATCGTCGTACGGAGTCTGGAGGTCAGGTATGGAAAAGCTGCAACAGTTTCGCCGGAGGCAGGAAGGCAAGCTCGGTTACATCCTGCTCTGGGCGCTCGGCGTGCCCATCCCGGTGCTGTTCGTGATTTTCCTGCTGCGCGGCTGCACCTGAGCCGGTCCGCACGCAGGCCCCTCTTTCCATCTTTCTCTCACCAACGGAGGCTATCGATATGAGCAAGCTCCTTATCGCACTTGGCATTGCCCTCGCGACCCTCGGTCTGACGGCGTGCGAGTCCCTGGACAAGAAAGGCTATTCGCGTGAACAACAGGGCACCGTCGGCGGCGCGGTGGCCGGCGGCGCGGTCGGCGCGGCGGCGACCGGCGGCAGCCCGCTCGGTACGGCCGCGGGCGCGGTGATCGGCGGCGTGGTCGGCAACCAGATGGGCGAGCGCTACGACGAGAAAAAGGGCAAGTAGACCTTTTTCCCGCGTTGAGAAAGGGCGCCTTCGGGCGCCCTTTTTATTTGTGCTCCTATAATGCGTTCCCATGGGAACGATGCAGGATCTGAAAGACACCGCCGTCGAGCGCGCCATGCGCGTCGACCTCGCGGCCGCGTTCCGCCTTGCCGTGCGTCTCGATCTGCACGAAGGCGTCTGCAACCACTTCAGCGTGATGCTTCCGGACGGCAAGGCGCTTCCTGCTCAACCGCTACGGCCTGCACTGGAGCGAAGTCACTGCGGGGAATCTGCTCGCGCTCGACGCCGCGGGCAACGTTCTCGAGGGCGACGGCGAGTACGAGAAGACGGCCTTCTACATCCACGGGCGCATCCACGTCGCCAACCCGCGCGCAACCTGCGTGCTCCATACCCATATGCCGTACGCGACCGCTTTGACCCTGCTGGAGGGCGGCCGCCTGGAGATGGTGGAGCAGAACGCGCTGCGCTTCCACGACGACATCGCCTACGACGACATCTACAACGGCCTGGTGGTCGACACGGCCGAGGGTGACCGCCTGGCCCGCGCCATGGGCAGCAAACGCGTGATGTTCCTCGCCAACCACGGCGTGATCGTGGTCGGGCCTTCGGTCGCCGAGGCTTTCGACCTCATGTACTACCTGGAGCGCGCGTGCCGCTTGCAGGTGCTGGCGCGTTCGATGGGCGGCAAGCTGCGCGCGGTACGGCCTGATGTCATCCAGAGCGCGTACAAGCTGATGCTCGCCGACGCGCCCAAATACGCCGGCGCGCATTTCGAAGCGCTCAAGCGCATCCTCGATCGCGAGGAGCCGGCCTATTCCGGTTGAAGTGGCAGTACAGCTGCGCCCGGCAGAGCCAACGGATCTGCCGGCAATCCAGTCCATCTACGCGCACCACGTGCTGCACGGCCTCGCCTCCTTCGAGGAGGAGCCGCCTTCGGTGGAGGAGCTCGCTCGGCGCTATCGCGACGTCATCGAACGCCGCCTGCCTTACCTGGTGGCGGAGTACGGGATGGAGGTCGCGGGCTACGGCTATTGCTCGCCTTACCGCGCGCGCAGCGCGTACCGCTTTGCGCTCGAGGACTCCATCTACGTGCGTCACGACATGACCGGACGCGGCGTCGGCAAGCGACTGCTCGACGAGCTCATCCAGCGCTGCGAGGGGCTTGGCTACCGGCAGATCATCGCGGTGATCGGCGACAGCGCCAACCAGGCCTCGATCGGCGTGCATGCGGCGTGCGGGTTCCTGCGCGTCGGAACGCTGCGCTCGGTGGGATTCAAGTTCGGGCGCTGGGTCGACAGCGTGTACATGCAGCGACCGCTGGGTGCCGGCGACGCTAGCCGGCCGTAGAAACAGTCAGAACCAGTTTCCCCGTTACTTGCCGCGCCGCCATCAGCTTCAGCGCTTCGGCGGCCTTTTCCAGCGGCATCGTGTGTGAGACGTGGGGCTTCAGCTTCCCGTCCGCGTACCAGCGGGCGAGCTGACCGATGCTCTGCGCGAACTCCTTCGGTTGCCGCCGGGCGAAGTCGCCCCAGAACACGCCGACCACCGACGCGCCTTTGAGCAGCGCGAGATTCAGCGGCAGCTTCGGGATCTCGCCGGCGGCGAAACCGACCACCAGATGGCGGCCGCGCCAGGCGAGCGAACGGAACGCGGGCTCGGTGTAGGGTCCGCCGACCGGGTCGTAGACCACGTCGACGCCGCGTCCCTCGGTGAGCGCCTTGATGCGCTCGCGCAAATCCTCGGTCGCGTAGTTGATGGTCGCGTCTGCGCCATGGCTGCGGCACACCGCGAGCTTGTCCTCGCTCGAGGCGCAAGCGATCACGCGCGCGCCCAGCGCCTTGCCGATCTCGATGGCGGCCAGGCCCACCCCGCCGGCGGCGCCCAGCACCAGCAGCGTCTCGCCGGCCGCCAGCGCCGCGCGGTCGCGCAAGGCATGGTCGGTGGTCGCGTAGGTCAGCAGAAATGCCGCGCCGGTGACGAAATCCATTTTTTCAGGCAATGGAACGAGGCGCGAGGCGTCGGTCTTGACCTCCTCGGCGAACGCGCCATACGTGGTGAAGGCGATCACCTTGTCGCCGGGACGCCATCCTTGGACGCCGGGGCCGATTTCCTTCACCACGCCGGCGAGCTCGCTGCCCGGCGAGAACGGCAGCGGCGGCTTGAACTGGTACTTGTTCTGGATGATGAGCACGTCGGGAAAGTTGAGGCTTGCCGCCTTGACCGAGATCACCGCTTCGCCCGGGCCGGCGCGCGGCGACGGCAAGTCCTCGACCAGCAGCGAATCGGGAGGGCCGAACTGTTTGCAGAGCACCGCTTTCATCGTAGGCTTGCACTATATGGAGCACAGGGGCATGGGAACCGAATCCTTCCTTTGGAATAGAGCTAAATCACGTCTAACGCAAAGCAGAAAAGCGAAAAGCAGCGAAACCTAATGTCGTCAGAAGTGTCCATACCGAAAGGGGACCGATATGGCCAGTAAGGGACGAACAACAAACCTCCTCGATGCGTTGACCGTCGAGCGAGCAACGTACACCGAACTCCGCAGCAAGGGAGCCGCCGCGCCATCGGTTGATTCGCGCACCGGCAAGCCCAAGCAGAGCAGAGAGGGTGCGCTACTCGGCAACCGCTTGAGCGATGGTGATTCGCTCTACTTGTACATCACGCCCAACAACGCCAAGAGCTGGCGCATGGACTACAGGTTCCCCAAGGGCGGCAAGAAGCGCTGCATCGTGTTCGGCAGCTTCCCTACCGTGAGCCTGAGCGCCGCCAGGAACGCGAAGATGAAGGCAAAGCTTCTACTCGCTGACGGCAAAGATCCTGGAGCCGAGAAGCAGCAGCTACTCGAGTCCCAAAGGGTGGCCGAGGAGGAAAGACAGGCCGACCGCTTGCATACGTTCCGCAACGTCGCGCAAGAGTGGTACGACGAGGAACTAGCGGCTCGCCCGAAGTCTGATAGCTGGAAGTCCAACGTCACCCGATGGCTGAGTTGGGCAAACGATGAATTCGGTATCCAGCCGCCTCCCAGACATCACCGCAGCCGATGTGCTGAAGCTGATTCGGCGCTTGGCGAAGGAGAAACCCGCCAGCGCAGAGTGGGTGCGCCAGACCGTCGCCCGCGTTTTTTCCATGGCATCCGAACGCTCAGAGCGCCCAAGGGTTTCAATCCCGCCGAGGCAATCAGCGGCGCCGTACTGGTTCCAGATCAGGAGCACCACCCCAAGCTGACCGTCAGGGAGCTACCTGCGTTCTTTGCCGACCTGGAGAAGTACGAAGCGCCCGAGGCCATGAAGATCGGCCTCAAGATCCTGCTCCATTGCTTCACGAGGAAGAACGAGTTGGCCGGCGCTCAGTGGTCGGAGATCGACTTTGATTCTGCCATTTTGGACGATACCCGCCGAACGGATGAAGATGAAGCGCGAGCACAGGATTCCGCTGTCCGCTCAAGTTCTCGGATATTTCCGAAGGCTGCGCGAATTGGAGCCGGATAGCCAATTCGTTTTCCCGTCGCCGTACTACAGCGATAAACAAGCCAATCAATGGGCAGGGCTTCAACTTCTTACTTAACGACATGGGCTATCAAGACCGCCTGAGTCCTCACGGCATGCGCTCGACCGCCGCCAGTGCTCTGGCCGATGCAGGCTTCGACGTTCATGTGATGGACGCGCAGCTCGCCCACCAGCACACCAACAAGACCCAAAGGGCCTATTTTAGGAACGACTACTTGGAGCAGAGGAAGGACATGCTCAACACCTGGTCCTCGATGCTCGACGGGTACGCGGCTGGCGGCTTCAAACGTGGTCCCGATTGGAGTTAAAGGAGCGTAACGACTCACGCCGGCCTCTAGGCTGATCCCCGAAAACCCGGAGACCTTCACCGGGCCAGAGGCTGGCACCAATAACACGGAAGGGCGCGCGAAGGAGCGCAAAATGACTAATGCAGCGCTTAATGAATTAACCATGAAAGCACCCGACTACGAGCAATGGAACGGGCGCGCGCTTTGGACCCTGTTCGACGCATGTTGTCTGATTCACGGGTACGAGCCGCCACCTTATGGGAAAGTGAAAATTCGGCTCGCTGCCATTGCCGAGAGCGAACGCGGAGCAATAGAGGAGCTGTATAACGATGCGAAAGACGCGCTCGATTTTGGGGATATTGAAGCCTATAGCAAGCAGAGACGGTAGCTACGCAGGTACACGACTGGTGCCCAGCCATTTCATTGCATGGGCTCAGAGTCGTAAGGTGGATATTCCAAAGGCACTCGCCACATTCTGCGAGAAAGAAGTGGATCCAAAGCTGGGCGAAGGGAAAGACAGAACCTTTATCGCCTCATAGGGATACTCCACCAGATTACGCTTGCTGAGGGACGGGCGAACGACGCCCCGCCCGAGTTTAAGAATCAAGCCGCGCTGATTGAGTTCATTGTCGCCCGGGCGGGCGATCTTGAAGGATTATCAAAACGCAAGCTCGAAGGGGTGTTCCCCAAGGCTCTGAATGCGCTGAACGTGAACGGCGACTAGTTGCGGTTCCTGCAGCCGCAACTGCGGTTACTCAAACAAACGCAGGAGGTCAAATACTCCCTGAAATCCGGTGCATTTGCGCCCGATTACTTCCTAATGCAAAGGAGACTCAGGGATGAGGGCTGCACAAGAAAACGCTGGCTTAGCTATCCTGCTCGAGGCCGTTGAAAAGAAGCGATGGCAGGGCGGAGACAAAGCGCTCAAGTTCAGCACTACCGCCAGAGAGAAGTTCGGGAAATCCAGCCGATGGCTATGGGGTGCGATCAAGCGCCCCGGATTCCCGCAACCATTCAAGATCCTTGGTCAACCACATTTTATCGAGCGTGAGGTTGACGCTTTCCTAGCGCGCCCACCATCTACTGCTTCGCGCTTTGCGAACGAGAATCCATCCTCACGGCAGTCGGCCTTAAGTGGGCTGACCTGTTCCCGCCACGATCGCCAGACCACGTTTACCAGCCCGACAGGGGCTCGCTTCACGCGGCAGACATTCTCAGCGCTGCCGCCGACGAAATGACCTTCGCCTATGTCGTGATGTCGGATTTGCAGAAGTGGTTAGCCGACGAGAAAGATGGCCAACCACCTGCGCTTTACCTTCTGAAGCTTGGCGAGGAGATTCTCGGCGCTCATGCCTGCACCCGTTGAATGCAGGCAGGGGGTGCGGTAGGATTCTGGTGTCGTTCTTCTCGCAGCGAATCCCTTGCTTCTCCCGTTCCCCGGATCGCACCCGGAGAACGGCTATTGCCGGGACTCAAGCTGCGGCCTTGTCTTCGGCGCAGCGTTGAGCATGTGCTTTCTCTTTGTTATTCGATGCTGGATTGCAGAGGTTGCCGAAGTCGGCCGTTGGATATGCCCGTAGGTCGATCTCCTCGGCGGCGGTCAGCACGCCAGCGGCAATAATGGCGTGCCGTTCTTCGTCGGCCTGTATGCGTCGTCCTGTTGCTTCTTCAGCGGCGGCGCGCACTCTGGCGCTGCCTGTCAGGAATCTGGCGCGCACGTAGGCCCCGCACCGGTCCCGGCCGATGGATGGCCGCTTGCCCAGCTCACAAAGACCGCACCGCTTCGCTACTCGTCACCGATAAGCCAGACGGCACGGCTTGTCCGCCTGCCACCGCCCAAACATGCTGCCGCCAGAAGCCACGGCATAGGCGACGTTCATGGAGAAGTGAGTCTTGCCGACGCCACGCCACGCGTAGACCATGTTCAAGGACTGGCTTAACAGCCAAGGACTCATCAGAACTTCGCGGGGTGGAAGTTCGCGGAGTAGAAAATCCTCAATGGTCACTACCAGAAGCGGCGAGTGATCCTGTCCATTGCCGCGGTTGGCGGCCAGCCTGTCGAGCGTTTCCGCCCCGCGCGTTAGTTGTTGTTTGTGGGTAGGTGATCAAGGGCCATTCACCGACATTCAGGAGAACCGATACTGGACCAGCACGCTACTACTCGACGTGGCCGCCTGGGAATTCGACTTCAGGATTGGATTTCAAGGATTTGAGGTCTTCGGTGGCACGGATGATTTGCTTTCCGCATGGGCCGTGCGGTCGGTAAGGTTCCCGAACCCGCGACACTAGCACTCATGCTTATCGGGCTTATCGCTTTATGCCTACAGCATGGCGACTTGCGGACCATTATGCCGCTCAGCTCGGCGGACATCCGACCTACCCGAAAAATCTATGGCCGCAGCCTCCCGCCATCAAATGCGGTGCGCGGATCAAGGAGGCTGTGGATACAAAGCTGAAGCGGATGGAGTGGCATCCGTAGCGCGTTTTGAAGCTAAACAATGCCCGAGGCATCGCGTGAGCCAGGTCGATTCTGAACGCCAGGGACCGTTGGAATTGAACTAGTTTTTACGGGCGCGGATGCCAACCGCTTCATCGGGGTGCAGGACTTCCTATCGAGCAGTTTGTGAACTCAACACTGTTCTTGGATGTCAGTAGTGCCGACCTAACTCTTGCGCGAGTCCATTAGTCCGAGCGGCGATTCGCGATACTCCGTGCTGTATCAATATTCGGTAGTTCCAATCTCCGAGCCCTGTACGCTGCTGCTTCTCCGGATGGCCCTTACAGGACTTTCCTTAATCCGCCAGCGCTAGCGCGCGAATCCGATTGGCGAGCATTCTGGCCGTACTTAGACGACTAACGAATACAAGTACACGCCACCGGCTTCTCTAGCGCTTGGCGGCGGTACCCGACGCCCGCAGCGCCGTCGCCTCAGTCGCCTAGGGCCTATGAAGTACCAGATGCCTTAGTAGGAGTGGTCCATGTGCCCGGCCAGCAAGGACGCTATCGTAATTGCGGGGGTGCCGGGTAATGAATCTAAAGCGACTGTTCGCTTTATGTATCGCCGTTGCAGCGATGGGACTTGAAGGCTGCGCTTCAGTAACGAGCGGCAAGATGCAGACTGTATCAGTTCATACGCACAGTTCTTATGGCGAGGTGCGAGACGCCAACTGCACCTTAACAAACGACAAGGGCTCGTGGTTCGTTAGTACGCCTGGCAGCGCAGTTATTCAAAAGAGCTTCGGCGACCTTGCGGTTGACTGCAAGAAACGTTTGTTGGTCGGGACGGCTACGTTCGCATCGAATTCAAATGCCGGCGTATGGGGCAATATATTGGTCGGCGGTTTGATTGGATATGCCGTAGATGCTTCTTCAGGGGCGGGCTTCGATTATCCATCTCTGTTAAACGTGAGATTGAATGGCGACTACGCATCCCTCGACGTAACGCCTCCCATAATCCCGGTGAACGCACCGGCTACCATCCCGGCCCAGACACCGGCCGCCTTTCAGCCCCAAAAACAACATGGGACTGATACAAACCGGCAGATGGCTCCGCCTGCCAATATGTCTCGACCCTGCCCGAAGGTCGTTCTTAGCAGAGACGGTGTCCTGCACTGCGGTTAGCGGCACGGATGGTTTCGGGGAACCCATCTCTCCCCCATCGTTTGATGGGTGCTCGGGGGTCTCTGGAAATAACAATCCTTATGGGACCCGTTGATAGATACGCACTCGCTCAGTTACTCCAGCAAAGGGGGAAGGAACCGTTTCTAGACCCTGGGTGGAGCATGATTCCCGATGCCCCTTTGACCACCTTTTGCAGGAGTTTCCGGGACCCCTAACGAGCGCAGGACCATGAGGCTGCGTCAATGCCTCCCTTAGCATGGGAACGCGCTTGAGCCGGGCCTCGGTGGATCTGTCGGTTCGATCCCCACTCCTCGAGCGCATATCGAAGCACATTTGGGGGTACATCGAAGGGGTATGCGTAAGCGGCCATGAAGGTCGCACTTGTTTGGTCAATGCTTTAGGCGCCATATGGGGCTGAGAGGGGCTCAGCCACAAAGGAGGTGACGCCTTCTGGCCGGTTGCAAGAGTCTCCTCAAAGCGTTGCCTACGCATGCGCACGCGGGCGAGGTGTTAAGTCCGTGCGCCGCGGGATGGTCACGGGCGCCCTCCCTCCCCCCTGTGTTTTGATGGGTAGGGGTGGGGGTCCGGCCAAATAAGGGATCCCTTAATCGCGCATACCTAGCCAGTACGCGCAATCAATCTCTAAATGCTTGATCCCGCGCTAAGCATTGATCTGGCATTGCGCAGATATAGTCAAGGATATGGACAGCGCCGAGCATGACCAGCTCGCCCGCAAGTCAGTGTACGAGCGTGTCGGGCTCAGAAGCCATAACGCGTACGCATACGCGCGGAGTAAGCGCCATGTGCGGCGCTCGGAGCCAGCCGGCACGCCAGCGGATCGTTCCGGTTAGCCCGTCGCCCCGTCAGGATCTGTCAGGGGTAGGTAATGATTTCTCTTAGGGCGCAACTCCGGCCACGACGCAGGCAAATGAGAAGCATGAGCATGTCCATGATTCGCCCGGATGCTGCGCCATCTCGCGGTCCTCGCACCGTGTAGTTAGGCAGCCGGCCAACCCGCTTACGCGCTCGGGAATGGCGCTGGCGGTCGCGCGAAGTCAGCGGCTAATGCATGCCAGCGGAAGGCTGCGCAAGCCGGTGCTCCATTGCATAGAGGACCAAATCTACCCGCCGATTCACGCCAAGCTTTCCGTAAATCGTGCTCAGGTGGTTGCGCAGCGTATGTTCGCTGATGTGTAGTGTTGCGGCGATGACCTTGTTGGGTGCGCTTCTTTGATGCACAACGGCAGCGACAACTTTGCGCTCGGCAGCCGTCAGGGTAGCGTGAGGCGGCTGTTCGCTTTGCCGCCGCGAAAAGGCGTTCAAGACTCTGCCCATTGCGATGCGATCAAGCCAAGGCTCGCCGGCGTGCACGCATCCGATGGCTTTCAGGATCACCTCGGCCGGTTCGGTTTTGTGAATGACGCCTCGCGCGCCCGCAAGAACGGCGCGTTCCTGGGCAGCGGGGTCACGAAGGCCGGTGAGGATGAGTACCGCCGCTTGGCTCGCCAGCTGCGGCACAAGATCAAACCCGCTTTCGCTGCCAAGGTCTAGATCGAGCAGCACGACGTGCGGCCGGTGCTTCTGCATGGCCGCTAGCGCTTCGCCATGGCAGGTGGCTACATCGAGTAGGTCGAGCTGTGGACGAGCGGATTCTATGAGCTTCGTAAGTCCCCACAGCACTGAACGATGGTCGTCAACAAGCAAAACCCCGATCGGCTGAGTAGCAAAAATCGACACAATCCTCCCAAGATGGTGTGGTATCGAGCTGTCACTATTCTTGTCTTCGACTTATCGACTGGCGGAAAGAAGCCTACCAACCGCTGGCGATTTAGCGGCTGCCGTTAGCAACTTCTTTCAAACCTGCTCTCATCTTTCGATACGTCAGGGTTGATTGAGTCAGGCATTGTGCGCGCCGCCAACAAATGGCGCGACGCGTGCGTCCGCTGACCTTTGACAGAATTCGTCGGCAGCAGCAGGCGCAGATAGGAGACGAAGAAGCGCATGCGCATATGCATCGCGCGGCGCCATTTTCGAAAGTAGTCGCGGGCCGTCCTGCGCCGGCCAGCTACGCGGTGGAAGGATTCCTTATCCAAGCACCGGTGTACTGAAATTGCCTTCCCAATTACAGCTCCGGCAGCGATACCGCTGTACTGGACGCCACAGGCTGCTAAGCCGATCAATAAAGCGCCGTCGGACTCGACGAACATCGTGCCCGCAATTCGGGCATTGGTGCCCCAGCGAAGCCGAATGTGGCTCACGTTCGCGAAGCTCAAGCAACGGCATCGCCAAGCTTTAGTTGGCCAGCATCAGCAGGTAAATCACCTGAGATCTCCTCGCGGCGCAGTTCAAACTCACATACGGGGCGCCGCCCGAGGAGAAAAGGCCGCACAATGCGGCAACGTCTAGCTAGGGGAGCGCCATGGGACAGGCAGAGAGACGGATCGAAGCTGGCTACCAAAAAGTCGTGCTAGCGGGCTACGTCGTCGCCGTCGAGACAGTAGAGGCTTGGCGGTGGCTTGAGAGACGGATCGAGGCTGGCTACCAAAAAGTCGTGCTAGCGGGCTACGTCGTCGCCGTCGAGACAGTAGAGGCGTGGCCGTGGCTTGAGCGATTCGTTAGGGCGATCAAGAGACAACAACGGAAGCCTGCCCCTCCCCCCATGTTTTGAGGGTTGGGGGTCTCGGAAATAAGGAATTCACGCATACCGAGTGATTAGGCCGCATTCAATCGTTAAGCAATTGATCCAACTATGAGCCGTGCGAGCGCTCCGCGCGGCGGCGATGCGTAGCTAATTCGGGCCGAATGGGCCCCGAGTCCGCCCTAATCTGCGCCCATCGCCACCTCATCCTCCCACGTGAATCAGATTCGCTTACAGGTTCCGTCGAAAAATCCTACGCTATGAGCTGGCCGGAAATAACGATACTTTTTGGCCGACCGGCCGGGGGGAGGAAAACACCACCCCGGGGGAAAGGTTCAAAGAACTCCCCGCCCCGCCAGTTCCAAAACACATTTTCGATGTCCCTTTGAAGCTGTGTAGAGAAGGACTGCCGCCAGACGTACCGGTCTTTGCCTTGATGGCACCTGGCACAGATTCTCGAACACGGGTGACGTACACGGCATAGCGCTCCCATAACTCATCAAAGTTCGACCTGTATTGGGCGTCCCTGAAATCCTCCAAGACTTCACAAATCCGCACGTCGTAGACGTGAAGTCGTCTGGAAAGAGGACGGCAAGAATTGCGCATTTTTCAAGCCGCAGCAAAGGAGCGGTCCCGCCGACCGCTCGTGCAGCACCCTTGCGAAGCTCTTGGCGGGGCGACGCAAGCGCTGGCGGCATCCCGCCGTATGCGCGGCCAGCAACTTCTTATTCGACGGGCGTGGGTTTTGAGAAAGGCCGCTCAATGCCTCCAGGTACAGCACGTCCATGTCGCGGACCCTACCTGACATAGTTTTACGCTTCCGACTTTTCAACTCGGACCTTTCCCGAGAAGATTACCTCTTCAGGGGGGATCGCAATGGCGAGAGAAAGAGCAAACGTCGTGCTGCCTGTTAGGCGGGACGATGGAACCGTGTACTTTCAGGACGTGTACATTCGAGACGCGGAACCGCTAAGCGAGCGGCTGTGTGGCTTAGGCCTCGTGTGCCTCTGGCTCTCTTCTGTAGGCGTAGCTCTTGGCGTCGTCCTATGGCGCTAGAGATGAGCCGGTTCAAGCGGGGATCGTCAGCAGAGATCCGCAGGTCGACCGGATCGGCTGGCCAGTTTATTGCCGCTGATTACGCGGCTCTTCTGTCATCGCTGGCATTCCTATTTCGCCCTGGCGGAGTCGAGCGCCTGCTGAGACTCGCGGAAGAGCAAGGTATTCCAGTACCAGACGATCTTGCTTAGGTTGCAACCGACGGACTAAAGCACCTCGGGCGCGCATACGCCTGCGTAATAGGGTTCCGATACGCGGACGGGATTTGCGTTGAATACAGGGGCGCCGGACCCCCGACAGGACCGCTATGACCATACCGGAGCCCATATGTCAGCTATGCCTTGGCGTTGGCTAACGCCTGATCAATGCCTTAGGGCTCGAATGCGCCTAGTCGCCCCCTATGGTGAGCTGACTAAGGAATCCCTTATTTTTGCCGACCCCACCCTCTTACCCGCAAAACACAGGGGGGAGGGAGGGCGCCCGTAACCATCCCTTGATCAAACACACGCCAGGCCGAAAGGGTTCCCAAGGACAGGGGGGAGTGTCTGCGGAGAAAAGTTTGGCAAGCACGGCTAGGAGCAGGCTGTGGCGTTTGTCTCACCTGCGTCGGGTGGTCCCGCGCTATTCTTTGGCGGGCCATGTTTCGACCCCGCCTAACAGAAATCTTCGGCCATCACATCGGGCTACGGGAGGAAACGGCAATCTTTGGAGTCGGACGAGATCTCTGGATGCTTGCCGTCGGCACGGTGGTTTTCCTGAACGACTACTTGATGCAGGTGAATATTGAGATCCATCATCTGCCATCCATCATCGTTTTCGTTCGCTAATTTAGTCTTCGCTAAACGCCAAAAAGAAATTGGCCCCGGAAGGGAGTTGCGTCTCGCGGGGCTTTGATTTCCGAGCGTGGGGTGACACGCAGAGATTGGGGAAACTTTACGAGCGCTTGCGGCGGCTGAAGCCGAGGCCGGCGAGGCCCATGCCGATCAGCGCGAGCGTGGCTGGCTCAGGAACGCTGAATGTGCCGACGTACGCTAAGCCGTCATATGGCGTGTCCGTGTGCAGTATCAATATTTGCGCATATCCGGCTTTGGGATCAAAGCGATACAAATCACCGCTCCAGTCTATATCCCAGAAGGTGTCTAGATCCGGATCGTAAGCGAGCCCGCTATCGTTATTGGACCCCCCGTCAAATAGCAGCGTTTGAGCGCCAGTCGACGGATTGATGTCGTATAGGGCCGTGTTCGCGAAGCCATTCCGCACACCAACTAGCATGTCCCGCGTAGTGTCATAGGCGAGCCCACCAATTGGGTTGCTCATTGCGGAGGTGATGGTAGTGGCTGTGCCGTTGCTTTGGTCGAGAGTGAAAAAGCCGCTCGCTCCGGGAGACTGCGTGGCATAGAGCGTATCGGTTGCGGCAACGTACTCAAGCCCGAACAGGTCTGGTATTCCATGAGAGCCGACGAGTGTAGCGGTACCAGTGCTGCGGTTTAAGGTATAGAGATTGTCGTTTTCTCGCCCAGGGATCCAATAGAGCGTATCCGTAGCAGCTTTATAGGCTAATCCGCCAAAGTCACCGCTGAAAATGCCGGTCGATCCTATGTCGGTGAAGACGAGTGTGTTCGTGTCGATACTTATGAGGCGATTGTTGTCATCTCGAATGGTGTACAGGGTGCCGGCATGAACATGGCTGCCGATTACGGCACTAGCAATCGCGACGAGAAGCGCGCAATCTTTTAGGCTCATTTGTTACTCCCGTTGAATTGATCGCTCCTTAGGCGTGTCGATCGGCTTTACACACAGTCCTGCGCTCAACCAAAGTTCCTACGACCGCGCAAACAACGAGCCATCGAACAAAGACAACGGGTTACCCATAAAAAGCCCCGAGTATGTAAAGCGCGCCGACATCTATTCGTTCCACTTCGCTCGTTCCTCGTCGATGTGGCGCCCGTGAGCGGTCTTCACCTTCACCCAGTTCGGCGTCGTGCCAGCGCGATAGGGGCTGTCCGCCCGCTTGCCGATAACGCCTTCGAGCCCGAGTTGGTCGGCTGCCTGGAAAAGCTTGTCCCCGCTTTCTCCGACGTGCTGGCAGTAGACGATCCGCTCGGTATTCCGTAATAGCTTCTGGAGCGCAGCCTTCCTCTTTGAGCAGGGGCACTGCGCGAACGTCCTTTCCCTCGAGCACCAAGAGATCGAAGGCAAACACTGCGGCGGGCTTGGTGGCGGCCGCCTTTCCGATGCTGTGAGGATTACGTATCGCACAACGGCCTCTGAGCTGGTGGAACGCAGGCTTTCCTTTGTCGTCCAGCATCACCAACTCTCCATCTATCGCGCAGTCAGGGAGTTTCCTTAGGTCAGCCG
>CAWENY010000026.1:0-34155 GCA_963810475.1 uncultured beta proteobacterium
AGGGAAGCATCGTGCTCAGGACGGAGCTGGGCACATTGGAAGCAAAACCTGGTGAGATTGCCGTTGTTCCGCGCGGCATGAAGTTCAGCGTCGAGGTGGATGGCCCCACCCGCGGCTACCTTTGCGAAAACTACGGCGCGGCGTTCCGCTTGCCCGAGCTCGGGCCGATCGGCTCGCAGGGCCTTGCGCAGGCGCGCGACTTCCTCGCGCCGGTGGCGGCGTTCGAAGACGAGGGCAAGTGCGAAGCCGTCGCCAAGTTCATGGGCGCACTGTGGACGACCGAGCTCGCGCATTCGCCGCTCGACGTGGTCGCCTGGCACGGCAGCTACGTGCCGTACAAGTACGATCTCGCGCGCTTCATGACGATCGGCTCGATCAGCTTCGACCACGCCGATCCGTCGCTCTTCACCGTGCTCACCTCGCCCTCCGCCGATGCCGGGCGTGGCCAACATCGACTTCGTGATTTTTCCGCCGCGCTGGCAGGTGGCGGAGGACACGTTCCGGCCGCCGTGGTTTCACCGCAACGTGATGAGCGAGCTGATGGGCCTGGTGCACGGCGTCTACGACGCCAAGGCCGAGGGCTTCACGCCGGGCGCGATCTCGATCCACAACTGCATGTCGGCGCACGGGCCCGACCGGGCCACCTACGCCAAGGCCAGTGAAATGCAACTCAAGCCGCAGAAGATCGAGGACACGCTCGCGTTCATGTGGGAGTCGCGCTACGTGTGGCGGCCGACGAAGTTCGCGCTGAGCGCGCCCGAGCTGCAGCAGGACTACGACAAGGTCTGGGATGGCTTTAGACGCAACGCATGATCCGGCGCTGAAGAGCTGGGTCGAGTCGGCCAACCAGCCCGGCTGCGATTTCCCGATCCAGAACCTGCCCTTCGGCATCTTCAAGCGCAAAGGCGCGAAGGAATCGCCGCGCGGCGGCGTCGCCATCGGCGACCAGATCCTCGACCTCGCCGCGCTCGAGATCAAGACCGGGCCGACGCTGAACGGCATCGCTTCGCTGGGCCGCGCGGCGTGGAAGCGTTTGCGCAGCCAGCTTTCCAAGGGGCTTTCGCAGGCAAAGCCGAACAAGCGTTTCTCTCGCTACCTGGTGCCGATGAAGCAGGCGCAGCTCTTCCTGCCGCTCGCGGTCGGCGATTACACCGACTTCTACAGCGGCATCCACCACGCCACCAACATCGGAAAAATCCTGCGGCCGGACAATCCGCTGCTGCCGAACTACAAGTGGGTGCCGATCGGCTATCACGGGCGCAGCTCGTCCATCGTGGTGTCCGGAACGCAGCTGCTGCGGCCGCGCGGGCAACGCAAGCGTCCTGAAGAGGATGCAGCCGAGCTACGGGCCCAGCGCGTCGTCTCGATTACGAGGCGGAGCTCGGCTTCGTCATCGGCCCGGGCAACCGGCTCGGAAAACCGATCGCGCTGCGCGATGCCCTCGATCACGTTTTCGGTGTGGTCCTGCTCAACGACTGGTCGGCGCGCGACGTCCAGGCCTGGGAGTACCAGCCGCTCGGGCCGTTCCTCGCCAAGAGCTTCGCCACTACGCTCTCGCCCTGGATCGTCACGCTCGACGCCCTTGCGCCCTACCGCCGTCCCGCCTTCCCGCGCGCCGCCGGCGATCCGCGGCCGCTGCCCTACCTCTGGGACGACGAGGACCAGCGCGCAGGCGGTCTCGCGATCGACGTGGAGATGCACCTGCGCACGGCGAAGATGCAGGCGCCGGTGCGCCTGTCGCGCGGCAGCTTTCTCGACTCGTACTGGACCGTGGCGCAGCTCGTCGCGCACCATACGTCCAATGGCTGCAACCTGCGCGCGGGCGATCTGCTGGGCTCGGGTACGCTTTCCGGCGCAACGCCCGATTCGTACGGCTCGATGATGGAGCTCACGCAGGGCGGAAAGACGCCGCTCGAGCTGCCGAGCGGCGAGACGCGCACTTTCCTGGAAGACGGCGACGAAGTGGTGCAAACGGGCTACTGCCAGGGCGACGGGATTCGCATCGGCTTCGGCGAGGCGGCGGGGCTGATCGGATCATGACGTTCCGCCAGGGCGCCATGCTCGGTGCGCTCGTTTGCGCGCTGCTGCTCGGTTTCGGTTATTACCTGCAGCACGTGGAGGGACTGAATCCGTGCCCGCTGTGCCTCCTGCAGCGGCGGATTCTTCTATGCGGTGCTGGCGCTGCTCGCCATTGCCGCGCTCCATCCGCTGCGCATTTACGCCGGACTTGCGGCTTTCTTCGCGCTGGGCGGCGCGGCCGCTGCCGGGCGCCAGGTCTGGCTGCAGCACCTGCCGCCCGACAAGGTGCCGCAATGCGGCCCGGACCTCTTTTTCATGCTCGAGAACTTCCCGCTTTCGCGCACCCTGAAGACCCTGGTCGCCGGCACCGGCGAATGCGCGGTGGTGGACTGGACCTTCCTCGGCCTGTCGATCGCCGAGTGGTCGCTGCTCTGGTTTGCCGGCGCTCGCGGCTGCAGCGCTCTGGCTGGCGATGCGCGGCCGCCGGCAACGCCGTCCCTGAAAAAAGTAAGCCCCGGGGCAGGGGAATTTTGTCTGCACGCCGGGGCCGAGTCGCGAGGGGGGGACCTCGCGGGGAAGCGCGAACGGTAGCGCCAAAGCGCGCCGGGCTTTAGAACCAATTCACTATCTTTGTGGATAACTCTGTGGGAAAGCCGTGGCTCTCCGGTGATGGACGAGGCCAGTTTCCAATCGCCACAGCGCTTTGCCGGCGATTTCTGCGGGCCGAAGCACGTTTTGTCAGGAAGTTGAAGATCCGGCGAGTGAGGCAAGCTCGATTAGTTCAGGCGCCCCCCAGGGTCCATGAGGACGGGGGCAGTCCGGAAAACGAGCTCCCAGTATCCATCTGCCCTTTCCCGCCACTGCCCGCCGGTGATGCGCTGGCCGTATTCGTCCTCGACGGTCACCAGCGTCGGCATATCGCGCCCGGGCGGCGCATCGAAGACGACGCGAATCTCCGTCGTCTCGTCCATCGGTGCCTTGTGCATGGGAGCCGCGGGCATGCCAGCAAGATGTGTCCATTTGACAAGCTTGGCAATGGCACTTTTGTACTAAAGATGCAAGTGGTTGCGCAGGGGAGCAGCGGGCATGCCGGCCAAGATGTGCCGATTTGCGCAAGCAAGGCAATGGCACTTTTGTACTACCTCGAGACCTAGGCGCGAATGCTTGCCATCTTTTGAAGAAAATCCTGGGTGATGCACGCCTCCCGAAACACGTCGCCAACCAGCAGCAGCATGGGGCCGCCCGCGGAGCACGCCGCCAGCGCTGGCAAGTCGGCCAAGATGCCTTTGCTCGAGCGCCTCTCGGGCAGGGAGACATTTTCTGCGGCGACTACGGGAGTTCCGGCGGGTAAGCCGGCGCGCAGCAGCGCGTCCTTGACTGACCGCGCCTCGCCGGCTGCCATGTAAAGGACGGCGGTATCTGCTGCCGCGACCGCCTTCTCCCATCCCGACGGCGCCGCGCCTTCGGCGGTGCGCGGCGTCGCGAAGACCACGCTGCGCGCGAGCAACCGTTGCGTCAGCGAAACGCCGAGTTCCGCGCTCGCGGCGAGCGCGGCGGTGACGCCGGGGACGACTTCGACGCGGATGCTGTTTTCCCTGAGGAATGCGATTTCTTCGTGGGCGCGCCCGAACAGCATCGGGTCGCCGCCTTTGAGCCGCACCACGATGCGGTAGCGGCGCGCGGCATCAGCGAGCCGCTTGTTGATGAAGCGTTGCGCGGTCGAGTGCTTGCCGGAGCGCTTTCCAACAGGGACCAGCTCTGCCTTGCATGCCAGAGAAAGGATGCCGTCGCCGATCAGGGCGTCGTGGAACACGATGTCGGCCTCGCCGAGCAGGCGAACGGCGCGCACCGTGAGGAGATCCGGCGCCCCCGGGCCGGCGCCAACGAGATAGACGATGCCCGCCACAACGATTCCTGTCACGCTCGGGCGGCGGCGGAACAGCGGCTGCGGCCGTGCGACCGAGGCCTGGTAGGCCTCGCTGAAATCCTCGAAGCTGGCGAGCGCCTCGTGCGGGTCTTCGCCGGCGCGCAGCTCGAACGCGTCGAAGCCGCAGCTTTCCAGGTAGAAGAGCAGGTCGCGCGTGATGTGCCCGACCGCGCGCAGCTCGCCGCGGTAGCCGTAGCGCTCGCGCAGCAGGCGCGCGATCGAATAGCCGCGGCCGTCGCCGAACTTCGGGAAGTTCACCTCGACGCGCGCGACGCCTTCCAGGGAGATGGATGCAGGATCGTCCGTGGGTTCCAGACGAAGGACTTTCTCCTTAGGCGAGAACAGGTTCTCGCTCACGACGCGGCGCCCTTTGATCAGGGTGGCCATAGACGCGCTCCTTGAAAGGTTGGATGCCGATGCGGTGCACCACATCGACGAAGCGCTCGGCGTCGCTGTCGCGCCGCTCGAGATAACACTGGATGAAGGCGTTCGATCGACGTCGGGAACGTCGGCGCGGGCGAATGAGGGTCCGATCACTTTGCCAATGGCTGCCGGAGCTTGGTTGCCGCCGATCTCGATCTGGTACCACTCCTCGCCGTTCTTATCCACCCCGAGGATGCCGATGTGCCCCACGTGGTGGTGGCCGCAGGCGTTCATGCAGCCGGAGATGTTGAGGTCGAGCTCGCCGATGTCGAGAGGTAGTCCAGGAGTCGTCGTCCACCGCTCCTGGATCGCCTGCGCCACCGGGATCGACTTGGCGTTCGCCAGCGCGCAGAAGTCGCCGCCGGGGCACGAGATGATGTTGGTGAGCAGGCCGATGTTCGGCGTCGCCAGGCCGAGCGCGCGCGCCTCGCGCCATAGCGCCGGCAGGTCGCGCTGGCGCACATCGGCCAGCACCAGGTTCTGCTCGTGCGAGACGCGCAGCTCGCCGAAGGAGTAACGGTCCGCGAGGTCGGCGATCGCCTCCATCTGGTCGCTGGTCACGTCGCCCGGCGGCACGCCGGTTTTCTTGAGCGACAGCGTGACTGCGGCGTAGCCGGGCACCTTGTGCGGCTGGACGTTGCGCTTTGCCCACGCCTGGAACAGCCGCGCTCAGCCAAACCGTGGCTCTGATTCCGAATGGATTTCGTACTGCAGGCCGGGTGAAGCGCGCCTGCACGCGCGCCACTTCCTCGGCGGTCAGCGTCGACGGGCCGTCCTTCAGGTGCGCCCACTCCGCTTCGACTTCCTCGCGGAATTTCTCCGGCCCGCGCTCCTTCACCAGGATCTTGATGCGCGCCTTGTGGATGTTGTCGCGGCGGCCGTAGCGGTTGTACACGCGCAGGATGGCCTCGACGTAGGAAAGCAGGTGCTGCCAGGGCAGGAACTCGCGGATCGCGAAGCCGACCATCGGCGTGCGGCCGAGGCCGCCGCCGACCAGCACCTCGAAAGCCAACCTCATCGCCCTGCTTGATCGCGTGCAGGCCGATGTCATGCACGCCGACCGCCGCGCGGTCCGGCCTGCGCGCCGTTGACCGCGATCTTGAACTTGCGCGGCAGGTAGGTGAACTCGGGGTGGAACGTCGACCATTGCCGCAGGATCTCGCACCAGACGAAGGAGTCGACGATCTCGTCCTGCGCCACGCCGGCGAAATGGTCGGTGGTGACGTTGCGGAAGCCGTTGCCCGAGGTCTGGATGGCGTGCATCTGCACCGTGGCGAGCTCGGCGAGGATCTCGGGCACCTGCTCGAGCCGCGGCCAGTTGAGCTGCAGGTTCTGGCGGGTGGAGAAGTGGCCGTAGCCGCGGTCGTAGCGGCGGGAGATGTCGGCGAGTTTTCTCAGTTGCGTCGTGGATAGAAGGCCATAGGGGATCGCGATGCGCAGCATCGGCGCATAGCGCTGGATGTAGAGGCCGTTGCGCAGCCGCAGCGCCTTGAACTCGTCCTCGGAAAGCTGGCCGGCGAGGAAGCGGCGGGTCTGGTCGTCGAACTGCCGGACGCGCTCGTCTACCAGGCGCTGGTCGATCTCGTCGTAGAGGTACACAGGCAGATTGTCTTTGACGTCCTTATTCTCTCAAAGACTAATGTGTTAGGATGTTATAACTCTTAGGCCTATAGGATCATGAAGCTCCAGCAGCTGCGTTGCCTCACCGAAGTCGCCCGCCGCGGCCTGAATGTCTCCGAAGCCGCCGAAGCCCTGCACACCTCCCAGCCCGGGGTTTCCAAGCAGATCCGCGCGCTCGAAGACGAGCTCGGGGTCCAGGTCTTCGTCCGCCACGGCAAGCGACTGATCGCGATCACCGAGCCTGGCAAGGCGGTGGTGGCGATCGCCGAGCGCATGCTGGCGGAGGCGCAGAACCTGAAGCGGGCCGGCGAGGAGTTTGCCAACGACCAGCTCGGCACCCTCACCATCGCCGCCACCCATACTCAGGCGCGCTACGCCCTGCCCAAGGCGGTGGCCGCGTTCAAGCGGCGCTATCCGAAGGTCGAGCTGGTCATCCACCAGGGCAACCCGACGCAGATCTGCGACCAGGTGGCCGCCGGCGACGCCGACCTCTGCGTGGCGACGGAGATGATCTCGGAGTACCCCGAGCTGGTCTCGCTGCCGGTCTACCAGTGGAACCGCTGCGTGGTGGTGCCGCCGAAGCACCCGCTGCTGAAGGAGACGCCGCTTTCGCTGGAGAAGCTGGCGGAGCACCCGATCGTCACCTACGACTTCGCGTTCGCCAACCGCTCGCTGGTGCAGAAGGCCTTCGAGGCGCGCGGCCTGAAGCCGCACGTGGTGCTAAGCGCGCAGGACTCCGACGTGATCAAGACCTACGTCGAGCTCGGCCTCGGCGTCGGCATCCTGGCGAAGATGGCGTTCGACGCGAAGCGCGACATCACGCTGCGCGCGATCGATGCCAGCCATCTCTTCGAGTCGAGCACCACGCGCCTGGGAATCAAGCGCGGCGCCTACCTGCGCCGCTACGCCTACGACTTCATCGAGGCGTTCGCGCCGCATCTGGCGGCCGCGACGGTCGAGCGCGCGGTCAAGGGACAGGACGGCTCGCGCTACGAGCTATGAATTCGGGGTCAGGTTCACAATTATTCGCGGCGACGAGAAGTTCGAATAATTGTGAACCTGACCCCGAATTCAATACGTCGCGATGAAGTCGCGCACGCGCGGGAAGATCATCTCGCGCCAGCGCCGGCCGGAGAAGATCCCGTAGTGCCCCACGCCGGCGGCGACGTAGTGCATGCGCCGCTCGCGCGGAATGTTGAGGCAGAGCTGGTGCGCGGCCTCGGTCTGGCCGTTGCCCGAAATGTCGTCGAGCTCGCCTTCGACGGTGAGGAGCGCGGTCTCGCGGATCGCCTGCGGACGAACCAGCTCTTCGCGCAGATACATCCGGCCCTTCGGCAGCGCGTAGTCCTGGAACACCATCTTGACGGTGTCGAGGTAGTACTCGGCCGGCATGTCGAGCACCGCGTTGTACTCGTCGTAGAAGCGCCGATGCGCGGCGGCGGACTCGCCGTCGCCCGCGATCAGCTTGTGGTAGTAGTCGACGTGCGCGTTCAGGTGGCGATCGGGGTTCATCGCCACGAAGCCGAGGTGCTGCAGGAACCCCGGATAGACGCGCCGCATGTATCCCGGGTACTTCGACGGCACGCGCTGGATGACGTTCTGCTCGAACCAGGAGTACGGCTTTTGCCGCGCCAGGTTGTTGACCGCGGTCGGGCTGCGCCGCGCGTCGATCGGCCCGCCCATCATGACCATCGTCTTTGGAATAGGTTCTTCGATGCGAAGACATTAAAGAAACGGCCGCGAGCACCGGCACCGTCGGCTGGCACACCGAGATGACGTGCACGTCGGGCGACAGGAAGCGGATCCAGTCGCGCACGTAATCGACGTAGTCCGCGAGGTGGAACGGCCCGGCCGTCAGCGGCACCAGGCGCGCGTTCACCCAGTCGCTGATCCAGACGTCGTGCTCCACGAGCAGCGTGCGCACGGTATCGCGCAGCAGGGTGGCGTGATGGCCGGAAAGCGGCGCGACCACCAGCACCTTGCGCGCATTCTTCTTCTTGCTCTTGAAGTGGACCAGGTTGCAGAACGGCTTCTCGAGCACGACCTCGGGCTGCGCTTCCGGGATGTTCCATTCCGGCTTCTCGTAGCGCTCGGTAATGCGCAGGAAGAGATCGCTCGACGCCGCGAAGCGCTTGGCATGCGGCACGTAGATGAACGGACTGAACGGGTGCCCGAACCAGCCGCGCGAGAGCTCCGCCCAGAACCGCAACGGCGCCAGCGCCATGTGCTGAGCCTCATAAAGGCTATAGAGCATCAAGTACTTATAGCAGGTTTGCGGCACTGCCGCATCGGTCCAAAATCACGCTGGTATCCTGCAAGCGGTGCGCCTAACGCTCCGCATCGCGGCTGCGCTGCTGCTGTTGCTCTGCCTCGCGGCGTTGGCAGCCTATGGCTTGCTGCGCTTTTCCCTGCCGAAGACGGCCGGCGAGCTCACGCTCGCCGGCCTCGCGGCACCGGTCGAGGTCTTGCGCGACCGCCACGGCATTCCGCACATCTACGCGGCGTCGCCGGAGGACGCGCATTTCGCCCTCGGCTTCGTGCACGCGCAGGACCGCCTCTGGCAGATGGAAATGAACCGGCGCATCGGCTCGGGCACGCTCGCCGAGGTGCTCGGCCCGCCGGCGCTCGAGACCGACCGCTTCATGCGCACGCTGGGCTTGCGCGGCGTGGCCGCCGAGAACCTGCGGCGCTACGACGACGAGACCCGCCGCCAGCTCGACGCTTATGCCGCGGGTGTGAATGCGTTCCTGAACGGCCGGCGCGTGCTGCCGCCCGAGTTCTGGCTGCTGAATTTTTCGCCCGAGCCGTGGACGGCGCTGGACTCCATCGTGTGGACCAAGGTGATGGCGCTCGACCTCGCCGGAAACTGGCGCAGCGAGCTGCTGCGCATGCGGCTGTCGCAGACGCTGCCTCTCGAGCGCCTGCAGGAATTCCTGGCGCCTTACCCCGGCGACGCGGCGCCGAAGCTGCCGGATCTCAAAGCACTTTACTTGGGGATCGAGAAGAAACTTGTCCCGGACCGCGTCTTTTCCCAACTCGATCCGGATGCCGTGCCCGGCTCCAACAGCTGGGTCGTGGCCGGTGCGCGCAGCGCGAGCGGCAAGCCGCTGCTCGCCAACGATCCGCATCTCGGGCTGACGGCGCCGCCGGTGTGGTATTTCGCGCACCTGCACGCTCCCGGCATCGACGTGATCGGCGGCACGCTGCCCGGCGTGCCCGGAATCCTCGTCGGGCGCAACGATCGCATCGCCTGGGGCCTGACGAACACCGGCGCCGACGTCCAGGACCTGTACCTCGAGCGGCAGGAAGCCGAGTTTGCGCGGCGCGAGGAAGTGATCAAGGTGAAAGGCGCGGCGGATGAGCGCCTGACCGTTCGGCTCTCGCGGCACGGCCCGGTGATCTCCGACGTTTCGCGCAGCGCGGTGGAGGCCGCGCCGCGCGGTTACGCGCTCGCCTTGGCGTGGACCGCGCTGGCGGAGGACGACCTCACCATGCAAGCCGCGCTCAAGCTTCCGCGTGCGCGCGACTGGCCCGCGTTCCTCGCCGCGGCGCGCGACCTGCACTCTCCCCCGCAGAGCGCGAGCTATGCCGACGCCGACGGCAACATCGGCTTCATCGCCGCGGGCCGCGTGCCGGTGCGCAAGCCGGCCAATGATCTGCGCGGCCTGGCGCCGGCGCCGGGCTGGGACGAGCGCTACGACTGGACCGGCTACATCCCTTTCGAGCAGCTACCGCGCGCGTTCAATCCGCCCGGCGGTTCCGTGGTTCTCGCCAATCACAAGATCGTGCCGCCGAAGTATCCGCACCACATCACCCACGAATGGCAGCCGCCGTTTCGTGCACGCCGCATTGAAGAGCTTCTCTCGGGGACCGAAAAGCACGATCTCTCCAGCTTCAAACGGATGCACGCCGATGTCGTGTCGCTGGCGGTGCGCGAGCTGCTGCCGCGCTTCACCGCGGCGAATCCCGACCACGAGGTGATGAAGAAGCTGGCTGCGTGGGACGGCAGCATGGCGCCCGAGCGCACCGAGCCCCTGATCATGGCCGCGTGGTGGCGTGAATTCGCGCGGGCGCTCTATGGCGACGAGCTGGGCGAGCGGTTCCGCGCCAACTGGGCGGCGCGTGCGGTGTTCCTGGGGAACGTGCTTTCCAGCCAGCCGCACTGGTGCGACGACACTCGCACGCCGCAGACCGAAAGCTGCGAGCGCCTGCTGATCGATTCGCTGGAAAACGCGCTCGAGGATCTGAAAAACCGCTACGGCAACGAGCGCACCTGGGGCCAGGTGCACGTGGCGCGCCACCGCCACCGGCCGTTCACCGCCGAGCCCTGGCTCGCGCGCTTCTTCGATATCCGCGTGCCGAGCGGCGGCGATGCCTACACCGTGAACGCCGGCGCGATGGACTTCAACAGCAACTCGGAGCCGTTCGCGAACCGGCATGCGCCCAGCCTGCGGCAGATCGTGGACCTGGGCGATGCGCAGGCCTCCGTGTTCATCCATTCCGGCGGACAGTCGGGCCACCCGCTATCCTCGCACTACAGCAACTTCGCGGCGCCGTGGGCGCGCGGCGAATATGTGCCGATGGTCACCGAGCGCCGCCGCGTCGAAGCCGACGGCGTTCAGCGGCTGGTTCTGGTGCCGCGCAAGTAGAGGTTGTTGGCGACCAGCGCGGCGATCACCACCGCGGCGCCGGCGAGCTCGATCAGCGCGAAGCTGCGGCCGAGTGCCGCCTCGATGGCGAAGACGCCGACCGGGATGAAGTTCAGCATCAGCATCGCGTTCAGCGGCCCGAGCGAGCGCACGCCGGCATTGAAGCCGAGGACTCCGAGCACCACGGTGCACACCGCGAAGTACAGGATCTGCCAGCCGACGGCCGCGACCGTGGCGACGGTCGGCATCACCGCAGCGCCGACGCCGATGGCGATCACGTTGGCGATGACCAGCCCCACGGCGCCCGGGATGCAGGTGAGGACGGTGAAGCGCAGCGGCGACCAGCCGGGGAAGCGGCTCGCCGCCAGCGTATAGGTCACCCAGGAGATCGCGCCGAGCAAGATGAGCGCGTCGCCGAGCAGGCTGCCGCCGGCGAGCGCGTTCGTGAGATCGCCCTTGCTGATGACCAGCACCACCCCGGCAATGGCGACCGCGACGCAACCGAGGGTGAAGGTCGCCGGCCGCTGGCCGCGCAGCACCCAGACCGCGAGCGCGGTGAGCGGCGATTGCAGCGCCAGGATGATCGACGCGTGCTCCGGCCGGGTGTAGCCCAGGCCGATCCAGATGAACAGGTTGAAGCCGGTGATGCCGACCAGGCCGACCGCGCTCGCCAGCAGCCAACGGCCATCGAATCGCAACGAGCCGCGGCCCTCGACCGCAGCGAGCAAGGCGACGAACAGCGCCACCCCGAGCGCGTAGCGCACCGTGCCGAGCGCAAAGGCGTCGAGCAACGGCAACGTGCGCTTGGCAATCGAGAACAGCGGCGTCCAGCAGGCGATGGCGAGCGCCATCCAGCCAAGGCCGGCAATCAGCTTCGAATTCGGGGTCAGGTGCGCAATTCGGGGTCAGGGTCGTAACTCGTTTCTGCGTACGCGAAAACGAATTACGAACCTGACCCCGAATTCCGGACCCTTCACTAGGCCGCCTTTTTCTCTTCGCGCAGCGCGCGGCGCAGGATCTTGCCGACGTTGGTCTTGGGCAGCTCCGAGCGGAACTCGACGTACTTCGGCCGCTTGTAGCCGGTGAGCTCCTTCTTGCAGTGCTCGAGCACGTCCTGCTCGGTGAGCTGCGGGTCCTTCTTCACCACGAAGACCTTCGGCACTTCGCCCGAGTGCTCGTCGGGCACGCCGATCGCGGCGCACTCGAGCACGCCGGGGTGCATGGCGAGCACCTGCTCGATCTCGTTCGGGTACACGTTGAAGCCGGAGACCAGGATCATGTCCTTCTTGCGGTCGACGATGCGGATGAAGCCCTTCTCGTCCATGATGCCGATGTCGCCGGTGTGCAGGAAGCCGTCCTTGCCGATCACCTTGGCGGTCTCGTCCGGGCGCTGCCAGTAGCCCGCCATCACCTGCGGGCCGCGGATGCAGATCTCGCCGGGCTGCCCATGCGCCACGTCGCGGTCGTTGTCGTCGCGCAGCACCACCTCGGTGGAGGGCATCGGCACGCCGATCGAGCCGCTGAACTCGCCGAGGTTCATCGGATTCGCCGTCGCCGACGGCGCGGTCTCGGTCAGGCCATAACCCTCGATCAGCGGCGTGCCGGTGACCTGCCGCCAGCGCTCGGCCACCGCTTTCTGCACCGCCATGCCGCCGCCGACCGCCAGGCGCACGCTGGAGAAATCCAGCTTGGCGAATTCCGGATGGTTGAGCAGCGCGTTGTATAGCGTGTTGACGCCGGTGATGATGGTGTACTTGTGCTTGGCGAGCTCCTTGACGAAGCCCGGGATGTCGCGCGGATTGGTAATGAGCACGTTCTCGCCGCCGACCACCATCATCACCAGGCAATTCACCGTGAGCGAGAAGATGTGATAGAGCGGCAGCGCGGTGATGATGATCGCGCGCTGGTCGCCGATCGCCGGCGCGAGCCAGGCCTCGTACTGCTGCAGCGCGGCGATGATGTTGCGATGGAGCAGCATCGCGCCCTTCGACACGCCGGTGGTGCCGCCGGTGTATTGCAGGAAAGCGATGTCGTCGTGCGTTAGAGCCGGGGTCGCCAGCTTTTTCGAGGCTCCCTCCGCCAACGCTTGCTTGAACAGGACCGCCCCCGGCAGCTCGTAGGGCGGCACCATCTTCTTCACCTTGCGCACCACCAGGTTCACGATCACGCCCTTCACGCCGAGCATCTCGCCGAGCGAGGTCACGATCACGTGCTTGACCGGGGTGCGGCCGCGAACTTCCTGCAGCACGTGGCCGAAATTCTCCAGCACCACGATCGCCTCGGCGCCGGAATCCTTCAGCTGGTGCTCGAGCTCGCGCGGCGTATAGAGCGGATTCACGTTCACCACCGTGCAGCCGGCGCGCAGGATGCCGAACATCGCGATCGGGTACTGCAGGCAGTTCGGCATCATGATCGCGACGCGCGCGCCTTTGGCAGGCCGCGCGCCTGCAGCCACGCGCCGAAATCGCGCGAGCGCTTGTCGAGCTGGTCGAAGGTAATGCTCTTGCCCATGCTGTGGAACGCGGGCCGATCGCGATACTTGGCGATGCTCGAATCGAACAGCTCGATGAGCGAGCGGTACTTGCTAGGGTCGATGTCCGCGGGCACGCCCGCCGGATAGCTCTTCAGCCAGATGCGTTCCATGTGTCCTCCTCCAGAGGCTGCCCGATTCTAACCGGGGTCAGGGTCGTAATTGAGGTAGCGCCGGGGGTGCGCACTGGCGCCGTGGGCCTTCGACCTCGCGTGATCAGTCAAATAATTACGACCCTGACCCCGAATTAGCGGTGTTTGAAGGTCGGCTTGCGCTTCTCGACGAACGCCGCCATGCCTTCCTTCTGGTCCTCGAGCGAGAACTGCGACTGGAACACCCGGCGCTCGAACAGGGTGCCCTCGGCCAGGCTGGTCTCGTAGGCCCGGTTGATGGACTCCTTGATCATCATCACCACCGGCAGCGAGTAGTTGGCGACCTTGTCGGCCACCGCCATCGCCTCCTCCATCAGCCGGTCGAGCGGCACGACGCGCGACACGAGGCCGGCGCGCTCGGCCTCCTGCGCATCCATCATGCGCGCGGTGAGGCAAAGGTCCATCGCCTTCGCCTTGCTGGTAAAGCGCGGCAGGCGCTGCGTGCCGCCATAGCCCGGCATCACGCCGAGGTTGACTTCGGGCTGGCCGAAGCGCGCGTTCTCGGCCGCGATCAGGATGTCGCACTGCATCGCGAGCTCGTTGCCGCCGCCGAGCGCATAGCCCGCCACCGCGGCGATCACCGGCTTGCGCACGCTGCGGAAATGCTCCCAATTGGTGATGTAATCGTTCATGTACGCCTGCATGTAGCTGAAGTCCTTCATCGCCGTGATGTCGGCGCCGGCGGCGAAGGCCTTCTCGTTGCCGGTGAGCAGGATCGCGCCGATGCCGGCGTCGGCGTCGAACGCGAGCAGCGCCTTGCCGAGCTCCGCCATCAGCCCCGGGCTGAGCGCGTTCAGCTGCTTCGGCCGGTTGAGGGTGATGACGCCGACGCGCCCCTTCTGCTCCGCGGTGAGGAATTCAAAGCTCATGGCTGGGGACCACCTTTGCGTAAAAACCGTTGAGCGCGGCAAGGAAGGCGGCGTGCACCTGCCGCGCGGGAACCTGCTCGCCGGCATAACTCTGCGCGCGCGTGGCGCACGCGTCGCCGAGCAACGTGATCTTGTAGCCGAGATCGGCGGCGTGCCGCACGGTCGCGTCCACGCACATGTGCGTCATCATCCCGGCGACCACGAGGTTCTTGACGCCGGAATCCTTCAGCGTCTGCTCGAGCTTGGTGCCGCGAAAACTGTTCGGGAAGTTTTTTTCGATGACCGTCTCGACGCTCCCGCGGCGAAACGGAAGGATGAATCTCTGCCCCCTTCGTGCCCGGTAGAAAGAACGTCGACCCCGGCCGCACCGAAAGATGCCGCACGTGAATGACCGGATTGCCGTTCTTGCGGAATTTCTCCAGAGCCGCCCCGGCCTTGGCACCCGCCGCGTCAGCGCCTTCGAGCTCCATCGCGCCGCCCGGGAAATAGTCGTTCTGGATGTCGATGATGAGCAGCGCGGTGTCAGGCATGCTTTTTCTTCAGCTCCGAGAGGGGAATGGCGCCAGGGATGTCGATGCGTTTTCGATTCGGCTCCATTGCGGTCAGCGCCTCCACCTCCTGCATCGTGCCGGCACTGCGCGCCGCCAGCTGCTGGTAGAGGTGCATGTTGTCCTTCTTCCAGCGCAGCTCCTGCGCAGTCAGGGTTCTCAGCGCTCGCGCCGGGATTCCCGCCACCAATGTCCTGGCTTCCACCTTTGCTTCGGCCTTGACGAACGCCAGCGCGGCCACCACCGCGTCCTCGCCGATCTCGGCGTTGTCGTTGACCACGCAATTCATGCCGATGAGCGCGCCGCGGCCCACCACGCAGCCGTGCAGTACGGCGCCGTGGCCGATGGTCGCTTCAGCGCCGACCACGGTGTCCTTGCCCGGGAAGCCATGCAGCATGCACGTGTCCTGGATGTTCGCGCCCTCCTCCACCACGATACGGCCGAAGTCGCCGCGCAGGCAGGCGCACGGGCCGATGTAGGCGCGCGCCGCGACGATCACATCGCCGATCAGCACCGCGCTCGGATGGACGAAGGCGCTCGGGTGCACGACGGGCGTGATCCCGTCGATGGCGTAGACCTTCGGCATGGCAAGTCAACGAAGGGGGTTAAGTTGCTGACGATTCTACGGTACCCCGGGAACGGCCTCCCGTTCCCGGCCGCTGCCCACTCTCGCTTCGGACTTCCCGATAAGCCCGTCAGAGGCATAGAATTCGGCGAGGGGGGTGTCATGGGATTAGAAAGTCCTGTCTCGCAATTGAAAGCGGTTCCGTCGTCCGATACGGGCAACGCCAGGGTGTCGGCTGCGCCGAAGCTTGCAGGCGAACCCATTTTTGCCCCCATGGACGAGCGTCAGTTAGCGCAGTGGGAACTGATGACGGATCAGTTGCTTAGCGGGGACCAGGCGCGTCCCTGGCACGTCCGGCATGCGCGCAAGCTTATTGGAGGCGCCGCAGTACTCGTAGTGGCCGGCCTTGCGTTCTTTTCCTACTCTGCCTGGCGGCTTCCAGCGGTGCCGGCCGTACCGGCGGCGCCGATTCCGGTGACCGTGCTCCCGGAAAGTGCACCGGTCCCGGCCGCCGCTCCCGCGCCGGTTGCCGCTCCGGCGCCGGCCCGCGCTACCGTCCCGGCCCGATCCGCCCCACCGCCCGTGTCCACGCAGACGCCTGCCGTCGAGCCGGCCCCCGTCGCGCCAAGGGCGACGATCACCCGCGCGAGTCCAGCCGTTGCTCCGGTCGTGCCGCCGTCGCCGTCCACGGGTCCGCGCGTTCCGGCCGTCACCCATACGCTGCGCGACGAGCCGCGCCACGCCTGCGGCTGCGGCCGCGGTCGCTGCTCCTGCTCCTGCTGTCGCCGCGCCGCCGGTCGCCGCGCCCGGCGACTGCCCCGACGCCATCGTCGCGCTCGGGCTCTGCACTTCACAGGCACGTAAGGGGATGAAATGAAGCGGTGGCTTTTCGCAATCGCGGCGCTGGTGCTGGCGCCAGCGGCCCACGCGGCGGCGGAGTTCAAGATCGCGACGGCCACCCGCGAGGCACTTACTTCGCGATCGGCAACGATCTCGCGAAGATGGTCGCCCCGGCGGCCGACATCACGCTGGAAGTGGTGCCGACCGACGGCTCGGCGCACAACATCAGGCTTCTGCGCTACGCGCCCGGGGTGAAGCTCGCCATCGTGCAGGCGGACGTCTTTCAGGCTTTCGTCGATGGCCGCTGCCGGCGGGAACCGGAGGCGCCAGGATCATCGGCCGCTGCGCGTGATCCTGCCGCTCTACAACACCGAGATCCATTACATCGTCCGGGCGGATTCGCCGCTAGAACTACATCCATGACATGAAGGATGCCCGGATCAACGGCGGTCTCGTCGGCAGCGGCGCCGCGTTCATCACCCACACGCTTTACCGCATGATGTTCAACGAGCCCGATGCCCGAGACGAACGCGACCTACTCTCCAACGAGGATGCGCTGGTCAAGCTGATCGCGCGACAAGTCGATCGACGTCGTCGTGGTGGCGGCCGGGCAGCCGGCGCCGATGATCGCCAACATGAAGCCGGAGGCGCAGAAGTACATCAAGCTGCTGAAATTCGATCCCGTCGCACCCTTCGAGCAAGTCGGCCGCTGACCATCTATGCGCCCTCGACGGTGCGGGCGTCGAGCTACCCGAACCTGCTGAAGGAAAGACTTCACGACCATCTCGGTCGGCGCGTTCCTCGTCACCTACGATTACAACCTGCAGACCACCGTCGACTACTGATCCGCTTCTCGCGCTCGCTGTGCCAGAACTTCTCTACGCTGCAGGCGAAGGGCCATCCCAAGTGGCGCGAGGTCGAGCTCGCCCTGCCGAGGCTCAACAAGGGATGGACCTACTATCCGCCCACCGCGCGAGAGCTGCGCAACTGCATCGCCGGGAAGGCGCAGGCGGCGAAGCCCAAGACCTGCGCGCCGGAAGAGCGCATCCTCGGC
Organism: uncultured beta proteobacterium; assembly: GCA_963810475.1. GTDB lineage: Bacteria > Pseudomonadota > Gammaproteobacteria > Burkholderiales > SG8-39 > SCGC-AG-212-J23. The sequence goes on from CAWENY010000026.1 coordinate 17,197, forward strand.
TTCTGCACCTGACGCGAGCCGCATGGCGTTTGTACTGACCTCGCTCGAGGCGGGGGTCCAGAGCATCACCCTCAACCGCCCCGAGACCCTGAACGCATTCACCCCGGAGATGCACAAGGAGTTGCGCGCTGCGCTCGAGCAGGCGCGCGACGATAGCGCGATCCGCGCGGTACTGCTGACCGGCGCGGGGCGCGGCTTCTGCTCGGGACAGGACCTGTCGCAGCGCAAGGTCGAGCCGGGCGCGGCGCCGATCGATCTGTCGGTGTCGCTCGGCTCGCACTACAACCCGCTGGTGCGCCGCCTGCGCGAGCTGCCCAAGCCCATCGTCTGCGCGGTCAACGGCGTCGCTGCGGGCGCCGGCGCGAACATCGCGCTCGCCTGCGATCTCGTGCTCGCCGCGCGCTCCGCCAAGTTCGTGCAGTCGTTTGCGCGCCTCGGCCTGGTGCCGGATTCGGGCGGCACCTACTTCCTGCCGCGGCTGGTCGGCATGGCGCGCGCCATGGGGCTGGCCATGCTCGCCGAGCCGCTCTCGGCCGAGGATGCGGAGCGCTGGGGCCTGATCTGGAAAGTCTTCGACGACGCGCAGCTCATGAGCGCGGCGAACGCGCTCGCGCGCAAGCTCGCTGCCGGGCCGACCAAGGGCTATGGTCTGGTGAAGAGAGCCTTGTACGCCTCCGCGCACAACTCGCTCGACGCGCAGCTCGACCTGGAGCGCGACCTGCAGCGCGAGGCCGGCTTCTCGGAGGATTACCGCAAGGGCGTCGCCGAATTCCTGCAGAAGAGAAAATGAGCAGCTTCCCCCTGGAGGAGGTGGAGAAGTGCTCCACCAGGGAACTGCAATCCCTCCAGCTGGAGCGGCTGCGCTGGTCGTTGTCTCACGCCTACGACAACGTGGCGCGCTACCGGCAGAAATTCGATGCCGCCGGCGTGCGCCCGTCTGATTTGCGCGGGCTCGGCGACCTGTCGAAGTTTCCGTTCACCACCAAGATCGACCTGCGCGAAACCTATCCCTTCGGCATGTTCGCGGTGCCGATGGAGCGCATCGTGCGCATCCATGCCTCGTCGGGCACCACCGGCAAGCCCACCGTGGTCGGCTACACCGCGAAGGACATCGACACCTGGTCGCACGTCATGGCGCGCTCGATGCGGGCGGCGGGCGCGCGTCCCGGCGACAAGGTGCACGTCGCCTATGGCTACGGCCTCTTCACCGGCGGCCTGGGCGCGCACTACGGCGCGGAGCGTCTCGGCCTCGCCGTGATTCCCCTCGGCGGCGGCATGACCGAGCGCCAGGTGCAGCTCATCGCCGACTTCAAGCCCGAGATCATCATGGTGACGCCCAGCTACATGCTGGCGATCGCCGACGAGATGGAGCGGCAGGGGCTCGCTCCCAAGGATTCTTCTCTGCGGATCGGGATCTTCGGGGCAGAACCGTGGACCAACGAGCTGCGCGCGAAGATCGAGCAGCGCACCTCGCTGCAGGCACTGGACCTCTACGGCCTGTCCGAGGTCATCGGCCCGGGCGTGGCGCAGGAGTGCGCCGAGACGAGGGACGGCCTCACGGTGTGGGAGGACCACTTCTATCCCGAGATCATCGACCCGGCGAGCGGCGCGGTGCTGCCCGACGGCGAGAAAGGCGAGCTCGTCCTCACCTCGCTCACCAAGGAGGCGCTGCCGGTGATCCGCTATCGCACGCGCGACCTCACGCGCCTGCTGCCCGGAACGGCCCGGACCATGCGCCGCATGGAAAAGATCACCGGCCGCTCCGACGACATGCTGATCATTCGCGGCGTCAATGTATTTCCGTCGCAGATCGAGGAGCTGATCCTCAAGGAACCCGGCCTGGCCCCGCACTACGTGCTGGAGCTCACCAAGCAGGGTCCCATGGACCACCTCACCGTGGTGGTGGAAGGCGAAGCTTCGGCCACGTCGCGCCTGCAGCACAGCATCAAGTCCTACATCGGCATCAGCGCGGACGTGAAGATCGGCGCGGTCGAGCGCTCCGTCGGCAAGGCGAAGCGCGTCATCGATCGAAGGCCCAAATGAGGCCTTCGTGAAAACCGTCCTCGTCACCGGGGGCGGCGGCGCCATCGGCAGGGCAATCTGCCGCCGCTTCGCCGGCGACCAGAAGGTACTGGTGGCGGACAAGAACCGCGAGGCGGCCGAGCGCGTCGCCAAGGAGATCGACGGGACCGCTCTGGTTTTCGATATCTCGCGTTATGGGGACGCGAAGGCCGCCCTCGCGTCCCACCACGTGGACATTCTCGTGAACAACGCGGGCTGGGACCGCTTCCAGAACTTCACCGAGACCAAGCCCGAGGAATGGGACGCGCTCATCGACATCAACCTGCGCGGGCCGTTGAACATGCATCACCTCGTCATCCCGCAGATGCTGCAGCGCGGATCCGGAAGAGTGATCAACATTTCGTCCGACGCCGCGCGCGTCGGCTCGTCCGGCGAAGCGGTGTATTCGGCCTGCAAGGGCGGGATCATCGCCTTCTCGAAGACGCTGGCGCGCGAGGTGGCGCGCAAGGGCATCACCGTCAACGTGGTGTGCCCTGGACCGACTGACACGCCGATCCTGCGCGGCTTCCTCGGCGAGGGCGATGCCGGGCAGAAGGTCTACGACGCCCTGGTGCGCGCGATCCCGATGAAGCGCGTCGGGCAGCCTGAAGACATTCCCGGCATCGTCGCATTCCTCGCTTCCGACGAGGCCGGGTTCATCACCGGACAGGTGATCAGCGTGTCGGGCGGCTTGACGATGGCCGGCTGAGATGTACCGCGCATTGCCCGAGCGTGTCAGGGGGAATTGGGTCTGGTTCGGCGTCAGGCTGATACCGCTGGGCTTGCTCTTTGTCATCGTCTACGGGCTTGCCGGAAGCCTTGCCGCCGGCCGCGATGCAATCGCCTTGGCCATGCCTTGGGAAGCCGCCGCGCCGTTCGTGCCGCTAGCCATCTGGGTCTATCTGTCGATATTCCTAGTGTTCTCGCTACCGCTATTCGTGCTGGAACGCGATTCCCTCGCGTGGCTCATGAAGCGCTACGTTGTCGTTACCCTATCAGCTGGAATGCTCTTTATGGCGTTTCCCACCGCTGTAGGGCTCGAGCGCCCTCCTGCGACCGGCCTATTCGGATTGCTTTACGCGCTTGACGGGCCGTACAACGCCGCGCCTTCGCTGCATGTGGCATATGCCGTGCTGATACTCGTGACTTGCGCCCGCGCGTTGGCCGGAACGCGCCGCGCGGCCGTGCTCGGCTGGCTGGTGCTCATCGTGGCGTCGACGTGGCTAACGCGCCAGCATCAGCTCGCCGACATCTGCGCCGGCGCGTTGCTCGGTGCCTTGAGCTCATTGGGCAATGGTGCCGGCGCCGCCTCCGAGACAGGCAGCATGCCCAGCCGCCACATGCGCAAGTACTGGGAGACGTAGTCGACCGGCGGCGCGCTGCGCCTTCCTTCTTCGGGCAAAGCGGTCCAGGGCAGCCACGGTTTCTGATGATGCACCAGGTCCCACTGGCCATTCAGCAGAATCGCCCCCATGACGCGTCCCACCTTCAGATTCAAGGCTCCGTTGACCACGTTGCGCGCGGTATAGGCATGGCTGACGTATTGGCGCGTCGACCAGTTGAAGGCGAAGCAGCCATAAAACACCGCGAGCGTCCACGCGTCGAGGGCAAGCAGATGCCAGAGCGCGACCCAGTAGGCGCACGCGAACGCTAGCTCGAGGCGCATGCGGCGCACCGCGGCTCGGTCGAAATATTCATGCATGAACTTCGTGGTGGTGGAGATGCGCGCGAGCCGGGTACGCAGAAGGCCCGGGAAGATGCCGAAAACGATACTGCCCACCGGCACTAGAAACCAGAAGAATCCTAGCAACGGCGTATACCACTGCACGTGCTTCCGCAGCATGTTGTCGCCCGGATAGTAGAGGTCAAACATCTCCTCGTCGGTGCGGTTGTAGCAATGGTGGATCGCGTGGGTGATTCTCACCATGGAAACCGAAGCCGGAAACAGCACCCCGGCAAGCGCGCCGAGGACGGCATTCCACCAACCGAGCGAATGCAGGTGCTCGTGCGCCGCTTCATGCAGCAGCGCATAGTTGGTCAGCAGCAGGAACGAAAAAGCCACGCCCAGGCCCAGAGTCATCAGGCCATCGCTGCGCGCACCCGCATAGAGCAGCGCCACCGCTGCCGCCTGAACGCCCAGTACCAGCGCGACGTTCAGGCCGGCCGGGACGCGAATCGCGGCGCTGCTCGCGCCTCGCTCAGCTCTTGCGCCGCCGTCCAACCAGCCACCCCAAGACGAGGCCAGCTAGCAAGCCGGCGCCGGCGAACAACCATCCCCCGGCCTGACCCGCCTGCCGCACCACATCGTTGGCGAACGGATTCGTCGAAAAATGCAGCGCTGTCACCTTCCAGTTGCCGTCACTCTTGGCGAGATGCGTAGTCCACAAGCCGTCAAGCGCAACCTTCATGCCGCCGACCAGCTCGTAATTTTCCTTGGTCGTGCCGTACGCGACCGCATAGTCGTTCCCGTAAAACCGCGCCGGCGCATCGAGCGTCCGCTTTGATGCTCATGGATCGCAGGATGGCACCCCCTGCGCCTTCGAAAGTGCGCTTGTAATGGTCACGCACCTGCTGGTGACTGGCAGTGCGCACCGCGTCCTGCCAGACGACCACGGCATCTTTCTCGAGCACGCCTATGACGGCGTCGACATCGACCTTGTTGAACGCCCGCTCGACCGTGATCAGGAGATCGCGCATCGCCTTGCGGTCCGCCACCCGCACATCGTTCGGATCCAGCGCCGGAAAGCTGGCCGCCTCCACCACCGCTGCAACGGCGACCCCTGTTGCAACCACTATAGCGCCTATCGTCTGCCTGGCTTGCATCATCCCTCCCTGTCGGACTTCAACTGGCAAGATGCCGATCCGCTTCGGGCGTGCGCCTTGCGAGCGCGCGCACGTGGGCGAACAGGCGGTAAAGGAGCGGCACCATCCCGGCACCGCGGAAATAGTGGTCGTAGCCCCACAGCGGGTAAATCACGCCAGGCAATACGAACGCGTTGGCGCAAAGCACGACGCCATCGTTCGGGCCGAGCGCCGAGAGCATCCGGTGCCGCGCGGCGAGCATGCGCGACACATGCCAGCGCAACGGCAGTCCAACGATGTTAATGGTGTGAAATCCCGCTGGCGACGCTGGCATGGCGCACCAGGACTCATGACTCGAAGCGATTTCCAGCATGGCCTGGAAAGGAATCCGGCTGGCGAGGCACAGCGCGCGCGCCTCGAGGCGGCGCAGCGGAGTCGCGGTGAGGAGCGACGCCAGGTCGCTGCCGTTTGGCGAGCCGCAGATGTTGATCCAGCCGCGGAACTTGCCCCACGGAAACGCGCCAAACCGACCCGACATGGCAAGCCGTAGATCCGCGCTGCCCTTGCTCAGCGACACCAGCCAGGCGTCGCTCGCCTCCAGTCCCGCGACAAACTGCGTAATGTCGCGCGCGTTCGACGAAAGCGTGCTGCGTCCCCTGACCGGAACGCGCTCGACGTCGAATCCCAGCCGACGGGCGACGTCGATGATCAGGTTGCCGTCCGCCCCCAGCTGCGGATAGTCCTCCCACACCAGCCCAGGCACCACGACCAGCTTGCCGGCAACGCCGCCTTCGCGCGGCATCGCCAGCGCCTCGATTCTGGCCGCGAATTCTCCATGCTTGGGGTGGGCGCGCAGCGCTTCGTACAGCACCGCGGTGGCGAAATCGACGCCGTGCTCGCCAGTCAGCGAGTGCAGCCAGCTCGCTTCGGGCAGGCGTCCGTCGAGGCCGGCGGCGACCGGCTGCGCGGCGCGGCGCAGCGCAATATCGTCAGCGGGCGGATGGTCGAAAAAGCGCATCAGGTCCGCTGCGGCGAGAGATATGCGCGCCAGAAGAAACGCAGGATCGAAGTCTCGTTCAACGTTTGCGGGATGCGTTCCAATAGCCGGGCGTGCAGCTCGGGAGCCAGAGTCCAGTGCATTCCGGGGTAGAGATGGTGCACCGTGTGATAGCCATTGTTGAAGAACAGCCAGTTCGCGAACCAGCCGACGAAGTTGCGCGAATGCGCGTATTTGCTGCCGGGATCACAGCCATCGTGCTGGAACAGGTTGATCGCCACCAGCCAGATCAGCGAGCCGGCCCACGGGATACCCTGGAACAGGAGAGTGATCTGCCAATCATGCAGCAGGGACACGATGACCACTGCGGGCAGCCACTTCTTCTCCCAGCGGATGGAAGTACGGAACGGTTCGGGCAGCATGCGCCGTCCGGCCTCGCCCATTCGCATGCGGTTGCTCACCATGTTCCAAGACGCGCGATAAGTGAAATGGAACAGCCGCAACAGCCCCGGTCCGCGGCCGCCGATGGCCGGCGCGATCCAGTCGTCGGGACCGCCCTGTTCCCGATGGTGATTTATGTTGTGCGGCAGGAAGATGTCACTTACGCAGTGGCCGCGTGCAACGCTCGCCACCAGGTTGAACGCATAGTTGGCACGCAGGTGAACGAACATCGGCCGGTGCGTGTGGTTATGCACCACCACGTGACAGCAGCAGCACAGTACGACGGCACCCGCTATCCATAGCGGCGCCAGCCACAGCGGCACCGCGATGAAATGAGGAGCGATCAGCAGCGCCACCGCGCACAGTACCGTGCCAACGGGCCGCGCGTCGGCCGAATGCCGCAGCCGAAAAAACCGATCAACCGCCAAGAAGGACCTCCCTGAGCGACGCATCGAGGGGCCTGTCACCGATCCACACGCGCAGCACCGCGTCGTTGAGCGCTTTGCCGGGGACCGGTTCACCTCTGGCGCGTCCGCCGACATTCAGGCCCGTTCCGCGGCCGGGGACGTAATCCATGTCCACGCGCGTGCCCTTTTGGAGCGTGCCGATACCGCGAATTAATTCCCGCAATTTCTCGATGGGGTCCGCGAGCGCAGTCAACTCGGCAGCCGGCGTGTTGTCCGCCAAGCCGCGGTCCAAACCCCAGAGGAACAGGCGCGCGGAAACCTCGCGCAGCATGACCAGCGATACGCGGCGTGCCGTATCCTCGCGCAGTGGCTGCCCGCCCCAAGTATTGCGGGGCGGCAGATAGAGGCCGCAGACATAAACCGAAAGGAAGAAGAAGCGGAATACGCCCGCGCCGGCCAGCGACAAGGCCGGAACGCCGGCCTGCACGCTGGCTTCCTCCGCAAGCACCACGCTGGCGAGCTCTCGGCCGGCGGCGATGCGAGGCATCAGCACTGCGCCGACAGACCCGAGAATTAGAGTTCGCCGGATGTTGCGCATGCTAACGCTGGCGCAATGCGTGATAACGGCCGCCCGCAAGCACGGCGCGCCGCGGCTCCGCGGACCCGCACCAGTAGATTTCGACTTCGAACGGCCCTTCGGCAAGCCCGGCCCCGAAAAGCACACGCCGATCGCCCTGCGCGGAGAAGCCGTTTGCCGCATGCACTTCGCGCATTTGTCGGGGGGTACGGTCGGTGGCGGACAGCACGACGCGAGTCCCCACCGCATCGCGGTTGCAATCACGCCCGTTGCCCTCGAGCGTGAGGCCAATCCAGGTTTTCGGCGCCGAATCGTTCCGATGCACCGACGCGGCCGCGAACTGGTGCGTCACCACCACGTCGAGATCGCCATCGTTGTCGAGATCGACCAGCGCGATGCCGCGGGAATTGCCCGGCTGTGTCCAGCCGACCTGGGCCGCCACATCGACGAAATGGCCACCCCGGTTCAAATAGACGCGGTTCAGCTCGTGCGGAAAGATGCATCGGCCGCGCAGGTCCGCCCAGCGATCGGCGTGGCCATGCACATCAGGGTGGCGTAAGGGCGATCTTGTCATTCCAATACCAGTAATCCGGGCAGCCGGGATAGCTTCGGTCATAGGTGTTGTCGACCATGCCGTTGGCTTGAAGAATGTCGAGCCGTCCATCGCGGTCGAGGTCGCCGAGCGCCGCGCCCCAGCCGAAGCGCTTCTCGTTGAGCACGTTGCGCCGCACTGCTTCGTCCACCCACGCCGAGGCGTCCCGTCCGCCGCGGTTGACCCAGAGCAGGCTGCCCTCTGCCTGCAACTTCTCGTGCACGTTCGAAACGTAGATGTCGGGCCGGCCGTCGCCGTTGAGGTCGCCGAACGACGCATTCATGCCCTTGTACGTGTCGCGCCCGATGTCGCCGATGAGCTTGCCTTTCACCGCCGCGAAGCGCCGCCCCCCCTGGTTGAGCAGCAGCTGATCGGGCCCGAAATCGTTAGCAAGGTAAAGATCCGGCCAGCCGTCGCCGTCAAGGTCGCCCGCACCGATCGCCAGCGTAAAGCGCTTGCCTTCGAGACCGAGCGCGGCGCTGGGGGTCCGCGCGAAGCGCGCTCCGCGTCGCATGAACACTAGAACGCCGCCGCCGTTATCCGCGTCGTGCCACGTGCGATGCATGAAATCGAACATGCGCCGGTCCCCGGCATATTCGGGTTGCGGCAGTTCGAAGACATTGAAGCGGCGTGGCGGAGAGTAAGCGTTGAGCGTCGGGCTGAGCACATTGCCGATCACCAGGTCGAGCTGGCCGTCCTGATCGATGTCGAGCGCATTCACCGCGACCGAAATCATGTACTCGGCGAGGCCGAGCTCGCGCGTAAGGTCTTGGAACTCGAGCTTTCCGTCCTCGATCAGGCGATTCTGCAGAAACACCGGCTCACCCCATCCGGCAATCACGAGCAGATCCTGGTCGCCATCCCCGTCGTAATCGAGGAACAAGGCGCCCGACACCAGTCCATACTTTTCGGCATGGCCGGTGATGGCATCGAGCGCCGGCAGCGCGACTCGCTCGAAGCGCAAATCGCCGAGATTGCGGTAGAGCGCCGCGCGATCACCAGGGTCCTTCAGCGAATGCGTCAGGAACAGGTCCGGCAGGCCGTCGTTATCCACGTCGGCCACCGCGACCGCGTCGCCCACCGAAAGCAGCCACTTGCTGAGGTGGCGGATGCGCGGGTCCACGCGCTCGAGCGCATCGCTGGGGCGGCCGACGAGGCCGGTCGATTCGACGCGTACCAGCCGGAAGTCGACTTCGAACACACCCTCGCGCGCGGTCAGGCTGTCGTGCGAGAGCAGTCCGATGCCGCCGACCAGGGCGACGAAGCCCCAGCGCGGCGCAGCGTATCGCAAGCGTGCGGTAGCGGGTTTCCATCCTTCGAGAAGCGCTCGGCCATGCATCCAGCCTAGCCGCAGCGTGGCGCAGGCAAATGCTGCAAAAAAATGGGTGGAGAGCGCGAACCTAAGGTGCAGGAGAAAATCGATCGTCACGATGCCGAAGGCCATCAGCACCTGGCCGCGGCGGCTGTCGGGCGAGGTCTGCGGGTCGGTGATCATGAAGAACGTGAAGAGGAAGAACGCGGGCGAGGTGAGCGCTCCCATGAACCAGGTCTCGAACGGCATGTGCCAGCGCGTCAGCCAGGCGCGCAGCGCCAGCGCCGAGAAATAGAACAGCAGGAACGACACGATCAGGACCACGCGGCGCACGCGCAGGACGAACAGGAACATGCCGAGCGTGACGACGAACGCCAGCGCGGCGTAGGTGCCGCCCCACTGGTAGGCCGGCGAGTCGCTCACCATGCCGTCGGCCAGCAGCAGGCTGGCCGCGACGCCGAACAGCGCCGGGTTGTACACGTGACGCCCGCGGAAGGTGAAGACGTATTTCGAGCTGATGGCGAGGAAGACCGGCACCAGGGCGAAGGCCAGCCCGTGCGCGTAGTTGACGATGATCGACAGGCTCAGGCCGGTGATTACGGCGCTCAGCGGAAAGAGCGGCGCGGCGCCGCGCCGCAGCACCCGGTGCAGCCCCGTGTCGAGCAGAACCGCCGCGCCGATGGCGACCAGCACCTGCGCCGGGCTGCGGTTGAAGCCGAGGAGCGTGATGCCGAGCACCACGTAGGCGAGCAGGATGCCGAGCACCGCGAGCCGCGGGTCGGCGCGCTGCGGGAAGCCCGGCCAAGCGCGCATCACAGGCACGCCGCCTCGAGATAGGGCAGCCGCTCGCTGATCGGCGCCAGCTCAAGCGGCTGGTCGGCGAAATGCACGACGTACAGGCGTCCCGCGGCGGGAATGCGCCGCAGCTCACCGAGCGCGACGGCGAGCGGATCCGATTCGTGCAGCCCGGCGATGGCGTAGTGCCACGGCCCGCGGCGCAACGCCTCCAGCGCCGCGCGCAGCAGCGTGCGGAACAGCGCCGCATCGTTCTGCTCGGCTGCGATGCAGGCCAGATAAACAATAGGGAATGCGCTCGCCGGCGCGCGGCAGGGGTTTGAGCGGCGTCATCCGGGCGAGCGCGTTGTACGCTGGCCGCAGCAGCCGCAGCGCGCCCGTGTAGCGCTCGACATGGGTTTGGCGCAGCGCCGACTGGTCCCAGGCCGCCAGGCTGCCACGATGCGGCCGTTGCGCCGCGCGAGGAAAAAATCCTGCGGCGCCAGCCCTGCAAAGCGGCCGTGCACCAGGTCCTGCTCGCGGAACACCGGTGCAAACTGTTTGTGTCGCCAGCAGCTGTTGAGAAATGCCACGATCTGCGGCAGCTCGCCGCCGCTGCCGCGCTCGATCTCGACCCCCGGCAGTCTCGCCTGCCGCACCGGCAGATCGAGATGCAGAGCGGGCGTCAGCAGGCGGCCCCAGTCGCGGTACAGCGGCAGGCCCGCGCGGCCACCCACCAGCGCCTGCATGGCGGCGTCGTTGCCCTCATAGATCACGGTCGTATAGAGCGCGACCGGGTCGGCGACATGCAGATGGCGAAAATAGCGATAACCGCGCGCCAGCAGAATGCCGCTGCGCCGCTCGCGTGCAAGGCGCAGATCGGCAGGTAGCCGATACGGCGCGCGATGCCGTCCACCTAGGCGGATGCGGTGGCTGCGGCTGCCCATACCCATGATGGCCCTGCCGCGCATCGGCGCATTTCACGACCTGGGTACTTCTCGCCCTGCAGCCGGCAGCCGGCAAAATAGGAAGGCTCGCGCGGAAACTGATCGCGATCGGGCCCTCCATGCGGTCCTGCGCCATGCGTGCGCGCAGTGCGCGTCGTCTGCGGTTCGGCCAGCGCGATTTCGAACGGCTCATGCGGCGCGATCCTGAACCGGCGCCAGCCCGGTGCGGCGTGAGGTCGAGAGGCGACGGCCGCGGTTGCCACGCTCGGCCGGCGCGAGCCACGCCTGCAGCGGCCGTTCGCAGCGCGCGGCAGCGAGGGCGCGAGCTGACCGAGCCGGCGCGCATACGCGTACTGCGGGTTGCGGCACAGCCTCGTTCGGCGTGGGCCGCGCACGGCGGCCAAGCGATCGACGCCGACTTCGTCGGCATCGACGAACAGCGAGTAGCGGCGCGCGGGCGCATCGGCCGGCGCGAGCATCGCGAACCCAGCGTAAGGGCGCAGCCCCAAGCGACGAAATCCTCGCTCAGCTTCTCGCCGCAGAGGTCGGACACCGGCGAACCGCGACCGAGGAATTCGAGCAGCGGCGCTTCGCCTGCGAACCCGGCTACGCTGACGCGGTCTCCAATCGCATAGCGATAGAGCCCGGATTCCGTCGTCATCAACACCTCGTATTCGCTTCCCATCGTCAGCTCGCCGCGCGAAGAACAGCGGCCGGAGTCGTCGCGAAATTCATAGAAGCCCGACTCGATTGCCAGAACGGGCATGCCATGTCGTAGAGCGGAATCGAAACCACACCTTCGGTTGCGAGCAGGCCCTTGCCCTGCAAGGGCACGCCGGCAGCCGTATGGCGAAGCGCTTGGCAAATGCGACGCGAGGAGCCCTGGTCCCAGCAGCTCACCACCGCAAGCTGCGGCCAGAGCGCGGCGGGGTCCGCCTCGAGGTGCTCGAGTAGCTCAGCAGGAAGGTCGGACTCCAGACTGACATCAGCGCAAGCTCGCGCAGGCGAGAAGATGTACGCAGGTGGCCGCGCGCCACGTCTCGATATCGCGAGCGCCACGGCTGCGGCTACGGCGAACGTCTCGGGTAGCAACGGCGCGAGCGCTTGCCGAAATATGCGGCATCGGATCCCAGTCCCATCGCCGCGCCGCCGGCGTGAAACGCGCAGAGCGCGCCGATCGGCGAAATCGACCAGTACGCCGGCCCGCGGGCGATGCCGGAAATGCGGCCGCGAGATCGTCGAGCCAGGCGCAGCAGCGCGCGGCGGAACGCGGCGAGGCCCTCCTCGGTGTAAGGGATCAGTTTGCGGCACCGCCGTACTGCCGCCGTTTCCTCGAAGGCAGGCACCGCCTCGATCACCAGCACCCGGCCTCGCCGCCGGCATCCGCTCGATGTCGGTTGCACGTCTCGTAGGTGATATCGGCACGCGCGCGCGATACTGCGCCGCGTCCGGATCTACGCAAAGCCAAAACGGCGGCCGTACTCGCTGTCCGCGTTACGCCGGAGTAGGCTGTGGAGCCTGCGTCTGCGGTCTCGGGCCTGCGAAAGCAGGCGCGCGAAAGCGCTCGGCGATGCCCGAACAATGCATGATAGAAGCTCGCTCATCCTGCAATCCCTCGATGAACGCCTTGCCGCGCGAAAGAGCGCAGATTGGCCGTTTCGAGCAGCGCGATGCAGCACAACTCCTCCGCCATGCGAGTGGCCGGATTGCGCTCGAGAAAGAACCGCACCTCGGGCCGGCCGCGCACGGCCTCGCGGACTCGCCGCCCATTGCGGTTTCAGGTGGCCATGCGAGTCCTCGAAGCGCATCACGCCGGGCTGCGCACATAGGCCGCGCCGAAGCGGTGCCGGCGAGCTCGATCCACCACGGCCTGGACGGCGGCGGAGTGGCCGATGCGGGCTGGGATAGAAGCTGCGCGCGAAAACGCACAGGTAGCGGTAGGTGCGGTGGCCTTTGGAGATCAGGAACCAAAGAGCGGCGATGCACGGGGCCGCCGCTTTGATGCGCCCCGCCAAGCTGCAGAACGCCTGCGCCAGCGCCTGCTCGCCCCAATAGCGATGGTCGACGATCGTGTCGCCGGAGAACAATGGCGCTGGCCGCGGCGCGCGGCCGCCGAACTCGATCAACGCAAGCGTGGAGAAGCCCCGAGCGCCTCGCCTTCCGCGAGCTCGATGACGAAATCCTTGCCGGCAAGATCGGCTTGAAACCGCTGCGGCGAGATGGCGTCGTAATAGGCCGCATAGAGGCCGTACATGCGGCCGATGTCCGCGGCTTGCAGCTCAGCGCGGCGCCGGACTAGGGCTTTGAGGCGCGGCATGCAGCCATCGGAAAAGGAAGACCGGCAAATAGAGGCTCAGGAACGCGACCGTGGCAGTGGTGGCGCGCAGCACCGTGGCGTAGCGCGCATCGTCGGGCACGAAGTAGATCGCGTTCTCGCCCTGCGTGTCGAAGTGCGCCTGCATGTACCAGGCGAAGTACATCTCGGGCACGAACATGGCGCGCTCACGACAGAGGTGCAGCAGCATCAGGCGCTCGAGCTGCGACGCCGCGCGCGGCTGAAGCCGCGCGGCGAACGTGAGCAGCAGCGCTGCACAGACCAGGTCGTGGCCTATGCCGTACCAAGGCGACCAGTTGAGCGAGACATACAGCATCCATCCCTCCACCACGCCGCGCGCCGCCATGAGGAGGAATAGCAGGAAGAACGGGCGCCGCCAGCCCGCGTCGAGCCGCGCGTCGGCGCACAGCAGCGCCGGCAGGACGAACCAGAGCAGGACCGCGTACGCGAGCCAGAACAGCTTCGGCGGCGAGATTTCCCCGCCCACCGGACGGTACGCGTTCTGCGCCCAGTAGAACGCGGCGGCGGCGACGGCAAGCGCCGCGACGGCTGCCCAGGCCGCGGCGGCGAGGCGGCGCTCAGAGGCGAATGTCCACATCGGTTCGCTCCCCCGCCGGCGGGGTCGGCTCCTTGCGCTCCAGCCCGCGGCGCCACGCGCTGATATAGCCGCCGAGCAGGTCGGCGCGCGTGCTGGCGAAACGCGGCCCGCCGAAGCGCTCGACGTTGCGGCTCTGCGCCTGCAGCATCTGCACGTCCTGGCGGATGATGCGCCGCGCGAGCGGCTCGAACACCAGCCGCACCAGCGGCCCGATGGAGCCGTAGCGAAAGGTGATCACGGTGAAGACCATCGTTTCCTTCGGCGAGATCGCGGTGCACGAAGACGTGATGATGTAGGTGACGCCGTTAGCGAACTCGTAATCGACGCGGCTGGTGCGCGGCGCAATGAAGCGGTCGGTATGGCGCAGCTCGCCGCGCCGCGGCGCGAGCATCCACCAGACCAGGCTCTTCTCGCGCGGCTCCTCGCGGAACTCGGCCTGCGCGCCGTCGGGCAGCGTGCGCACCGTGGCCTTCACGCGCCGCGCGGTCGGGCTGCGGAACCAGTAGCGGTGCAGGAAGGTGGCGTGCGGGCAGTCGAGGAAATTCTCGAGGCAGGCGTCCATCGGCGCCTGGAAACGGGTCTGCATGGTGAAGCTGGTCCAGCCCGCCTCGCCGAAATGCGGGAAGCGCGGCGGCGGCTCGCCCGGCAGCTCGGCGCCGAGGCTCGCCCACACAAAACCGTCCTGCTCGAGCACGTGGAAGCGGCGCACGCTGCAGCCTTCGGCGGGCGCGCGGCCATCCGCCAGCGCGGGAACATCGACCAGCAGCCCGTCGGCGTCGTAGGTCCAGCCGTGATAAGCGCATTGCAGCCGGCCTTCGCGCAGCCGGCCCATCGACAGCGGCGCATTGCGATGCGCGCAGCGGTCCTCGAGCGCCCTCGGCATCCCGTCCGCATCGCGGAACAGCACCAGCGGCAAATTATCCGCATGTCCGGCAAAGGGACGTCGACTGCTGAGATCGCGAGAACGGCACGCGATCATCCACGCGTTGATGCCAACACAAGGGTCTGACATTTTCCCGCCGCCGACGTCGGCGACCCCTCCCAAAGACACTATACCGAATCGCGGAGCGCGCAAGAACTGCATAAAGGCGCCGCCGATCTGCCGTCGAAAATCCGTTGCATCCGCCGAGCTGCGGGCTCGAGATTCACGACTCGGCGATCACGCACACCGCGATCATCATCGCGGCACCCAAGCCGATAAGGGCAAAGGCGCCAGGCGTCGCACCGCCGGTCCACAGCAATACAAACATGAGCGTCACGCAAAGTGCGGCCGTCGAGCTCACTAGGCATTTCTCGTTCATTGCAGCACCGCCACTTCCAGCAGGCCGAGCTGCACCGCGCGCATGACGGCCGCCGCGGCGGTGTGCACTTCGAGCTTGCGATACAGGTTCTTGATGTGGGTGACCACGGTGTGAGGCGAGATGCCGAGCTCCGCTGCAACTTGCTCGTAGCTGAAGCCGCTCCCGAGCAGCCGCACCACTGAGAGCTCCCGCGGGGTCAACGTGGCGCTGGGCCTGAATGCACGCATGTCCATTGTTCTGCCTCCCTTTGATTACCTACTGCCTCACCCCATCGCACGCTCCATGCCATGATCGTAAGTGGCTGATTTATTTGAGTTCAGCAATTATTTCGGCAGGAGATTGATAAAACGAGTTACATTCCATGCACTAGACACCAGCAAAAAATGCCGTGAATCCAGAAGACCGACAGTTCTTCGCCGCCCTAGCCGACGTAGTCTTTGGCAATCCTTTCAGCCCGGAGCGGGCAGCGCTGATCGTCCGGCTGGCGCCCGGCGCGAAGCTCGGTGACCTAACGCAGGACCCCGAAGCCTTGGCGCGCCTCGTGGCACCCCGCATCGCGCCCTGGCTCGAAAGAGACCTGCGCGAGGACGGCAGCGTGCTTGAACCAGCGCTGCTGTATGTCTGGTATCACCGGCACGTCTCCAAGATCGACGCATTGATCGAGCGCCAGGCGCAGAAGGGGGGGCCGCCGTTGACGGTGCCCTTCGCCGACGAAGTGATCGGCGACCTGATGCGCAGCGGCTTCAGCGAGCAAGCAGCGGCGCGCTACTTGGCGCTGTTCTTCCAGCTGCGGCGCGCCTTCTACTTTATCCACCGCTCGCTCGCCGGCGAGTGCGAGTCGATGCGGCGCTTGCGCGAATCGCTTTGGAACAACGTCTTCACGCACGACATGCGCGGCTACGACGCGGCGTTATGGAACCGCATGGAGGACTTCTCCACGCTGCTGCTGGGCGAAACTGGCACCGGCAAGGGGCAGGCCGCCGCCGCCATCGGCCGCTCCGAATTCATTCCGTACCTTCCGGCCGAGCGGCGCTTCGCGGCCAATTTCACCGAGACCTTCATCGCCATCAACCTGTCGCAATTCCCGGAGGACCTCATCGAGTCGCAGCTCTTCGGCCATCGCAAGGGCTCGTTTACCGGCGCGATCGATCATTACCAAGGAGTGTTCGAGCGCTGCAGCGCGCACGGCGCGCTGTTCCTCGACGAGATCGGCGAGGTCTCGATCCCGGTGCAGATCAAGCTGCTGCAGGTGCTGCAGGAGCGCACCTTCAGCCCGGTCGGCGGCCACGACAAGAAGCGCTTTTCCGGTCGGGTGATCGCGGCGACCAACCAGCCGCTCGACCGGCTGCGCAGCGAAGGGCGCTTCCGCGATGATTTCTTCTATCGCCTTTGCTCCGACGTGATCGAGATGCCGACGCTGCGCCAGCGCCTTGCCGAGTCATCGGCCGAGATCGTCCAGCTCGTGCGACTGCTGGTGGCGCGCATTACCGGCCTCGAGGGCTCCGATCTGGCCGACCGGGTCCTGCAGCAGCTCGAGGAGTGCGTGCCCCGTGGCTACCTCTGGCCGGGGAACGTGCGCGAGCTCGAGCAGGCGGTGCGACGAATCCTGCTCACGGGCCGCTATGTGCCCGACGCGGCGCCGGCTAGCGAAAACGAGGACGACCAGCTCGTGGAGAAGGTGCGCGCCGGCGAGCTGACCGCGGCAGAGCTTCTGGCGCGCTACAGCGCCATGCTGCACCGCCGGCTTGGTACCTATGCCGAAGTGGCGAAGCGCACGGGCCTCGACCCCCGGACTACGCGCAAGCATGTGGAGGA
>CAWENY010000027.1:0-38279 GCA_963810475.1 uncultured beta proteobacterium
GTCTGCGCCGAAGCGGCGCCGGCGCACAGTCCGAGCGCCGCCGCAGCGAGCGCGATTCTGCCAATACGCATGATCCCTCCTCCCGAGTGGCCAGATTCTAACCGATCGATTTTCTTGACCGTCGAAAAATGCGGAGTACACTGAATAATCAGCGGCGAGGGAAACGCGATTGAGCTGGCACGAGGTTCCGGGTGCGCAGGCGCTCGGCGAGGAGGAAGCGCTGGGCGTGGTGCTGAGCGAGCGGCCGGTGGCGCTGGTGCGCAGCGGCGGCGAGTGGCACGCGCTGCACAACATTGCACCCACCAGCTCGCGCTGCTCTCCGACGGCTATGTCGAGGACGGCTGCATCGAATGCCCGCTGCACCAGGGACGCTTCGATCTGCGACCGGCGCGCCCAAGGCGCCGCCGGTCACCGAACCGGTGCGGGTTTACCCGGTGAAAAGCGAAAACGGCAAGGTGTACGTTGACCTCCCCGATTGAGCGCGTGGTCATTGTCGGCGCCGGGCAGGCCGGCGGGCGCGCCGCCGAGGCGCTGCGCGGCGCCGGATTCCCCGGCGAGATCCTGCTGTTCGGCGAGGAGCGCCACGAGCCGTACGAGCGGCCGCGCCTCTCCAAGAGCGTGCTCCTCGGCGAGGAACCGGCCTCCGCCGCGGCCCTCCATCCGCGGGCGTGGTACGCAGACAAGGGCATCGCACTGCGCGTGCGCTCGCGCGTCGAAGCCATCGCGCCGAAGAGCCGCAGCGTGATCACCGCCGACGGCGAGCGAGTCGAATACTCGAAGCTCTTGCTGTGCACGGGGAGCCGCGTGCGCCCGCTCAGCGGGGCGCCGGAGGGCCTCGCCGGTGTCCATTACCTGCGCACATTCGAAGACAGCGAACGGCTCGCCGCCGGGCTCGAGCCGGGACGCCGCCTGGTCGTCATCGGCGGCGGCTTCATCGGCCTGGAGGTGGCGTCGAGCGCGCGGCGGCGCGGCCTTGCCGTCACTGTGGTGGAGCGCCAGGGCGCGCTGCTCGACCGGGCATTGCCCGCCGAGATCGCGGCGCGCGTGGCTTCCCTGCACGCGGCGCACGGGGCCGCCTTGCGGCTTGGCGTGCCGGTAGCCCGAATTCACGGCAACGGCGCGGTGAAGGCGGTCGAGCTCGCCGACGGCGCCGAGCTGCCGGCCGATCTGGTGGTGATCGGCGTGGGCATCATTCCGAACACCGAGCTCGCGGAGACCGCGGGCGCGGTTTCCGCCGACGGCCTGGTGGTCGACGAGTATTGCCGCACCACGCTCGAGGACGTTTATGCCGCGGGCGACGTGACCAACCACTACAACCCGATCCTCGAGCGGCGCGTGCGCCTCGAGTCGTGGCAGAACGCGCAGAACCAGGCGATCGCGGCCGCCCGCAACATTGCGGGCGAGAGGCGAGCGTATGCCGAAGTGCCCTGGTTCTGGTCCGACCAGCTCGGCACCAACATCCAGATGGTCGGCGTGCCGGATCCGGCGATGCAGATCGTGTGGCGGGGCGAACGCCTCGCGTTCGGCTTGCTGCAGGACCGCGTGCGGCTCGCCGTCGGCTTCGACATGGGCGGCGAGATCCGCGCGGCGCGCCGCCTGATCGAGGCGCGCATTACGGTTTCGGCCAAACGCCTGGCGGACACCGCCGTCAGGCTCAAGGATCTTCTCACGGAGGCGACATGTTCAGCGTCAACACCGTAATCCACCAGCCGGGCAGCTTCGCCAAGGAGCAGCCCGACGAGTCGTTCGACTACCAGTGGCCCGAAGGCGGCCTGCAATACATCCCGGACTGGATCTACACCAGCCCGGCGATCTACCAGCGCGAGATCAAGCGCATCTTCCATGGCCCGGTATGGAACTTCGTCGCGCTCGAAGCGGAAATCCCCAATGCCGGCGACTACAAGCGCTCCTACGTCGGGCCGACGCCGGTCGTGGTCGCGCGCGACACCGACGGCAGCGTGCACGTGTTCGAGAACCGCTGCGCGCACCGCGGCGCGGAGTTCTGCCGCTCGCAGCGCGGCAATGCCAAGGAATTCGTCTGCCCCTACCACCAGTGGTCCTACGACCTGAAGGGCAACCTGCAGGGCGTGCCGTTCAAGCGCGGGCTGAAGGGCGAGGGCGGCGGCATGCCGAAGGACTTCAAGAACGAGGAGCACGGCCTGCTCAAGCTCAACGTCACCACGCTCCACGGCGTGGTGTTCGCTTCGTTCGCGAGGCAACTCGAGCCGATCGAGCAATACCTCGGGCCGGAGATCCTCAAGGACTTCGAGGTGGTGTTCAAGGGCCGCAAGCTGAAGATCCTCGGCTATTACCGCAACGAGCTGCCGGGCAACTGGAAGCTCTACCACGAGAACCTGAAGGATCCCTACCACGCGACGCTGCTGCACTCGTTCCTCGTCACCTTCGGCCTGATGGTCGCCGGCAGCAAGAACGGCATGATCGCCGACGCGACCGGCCGCCACGGCACGCTCGCCTCCGCCAAGCCCGACAACGTCGCGGCGGCCGTCGGCGCGGTGAAGAGCGAGATGCGCTCCTACCGCGAGGACTTCAAGCTGGCCGACGGCCGCTTCCTCGAGTACGTGCGCGAGTTCGACTCGCCCTGGTCGGTGACCATGCAGACCATCTGGCCGAACCTCATCGTGCAGCGCGAGCTGAACACCCTCGGCATCCGCCACATCGTGCCCAACGGGCCCCACAGCCAGATCATGCTGTGGACCATGTTCGGCTACGAGACCGACGACGAGGAAATGACGCGCCACCGCCTGCGGCAGGGCAACCTGATGGGTCCTTCGGGCTTCCTCGGCCTCGAGGACAACGAGGCCATCAAGTTTGTGCAGGAAGGCCTGCGCCGCTCGCCTTCGCAGAAAGGCGTGGTCAAGCTCGGCGGTACCACGACCGGCTCTACCAGCTCGGTGATCGACGAGGCCGCCATTCGCGGCATGTACGCCTATTACCGCAGCCAGATGGGACTTTGAATGTACCCCGGCTACGACATGCCGCCGCCGGATGCGCGCGAGACGCGCGAGCAGCGCTTGGAAATCGAGGAGTTCCACGCCGACTACTGCTGGACGCTCGACTGCGGCGACGTCGAGCGCTGGCCGAGTACTTCACCGACGACGCCGTTTACCGCATTACCGCGCGCGAGAACGCCGATGCCGGCCTGCCGGTGGGCCTGGTGTACGCCGATTCCAAGGCGATGATCCGCGACCGCGCCTTCGCGATCAAGCACACGCAGATGTATGCGCCGCGCACGCTGCAGCACCTGGTGACCAACGTACGGGTGCTGCAAGTCGAGGACGACGCGATCAAGGCGCAGTCGAACTACCTGCTGCTGCAGACGCTGGTCGACGGCCCCACGACGATCCAGCAGTCGGGACGCTACTACGACACGTTCGTGCGCAGCGGCGGCAAGCTCCTCCTGAAGGAGCGCCAGTGCGTCTACGACACCGTGCTCATCGCCAACGACCTGGTGCTGCCGGTCTAGCCGGCCAAGGAGGAGTTGCCATGCCCGTCGCTCGCCATCCGCTGCCAGCCGAGCTGGCCGGTGTTCCGCTCAAGGAGGTGCTGCGCCGGCACGTCGGGCGCTTTCGCGACAAGAAACCCGACTGGAGCGCGTTCGAGGACGCGAAGATCGAGGGCTACAAGCGCGCCCAGCACCGCTTCATCGGCGGCGGCGGCTCCGGCAAGCACGACGATCCGAGCGTCATCCCGGCGCGCGGCTTCACGCTGTCAATCATGTACGTCGAGCCCGGCCAGGGAAACGCCGCGCATACGCACGAGGTGGAGGAGTGCTTTTTCGTGCTCGATGGCATGCTCACCGTGTTCGTCGAGGACGAGCACGGCAATCGCGAGGAGACGCGCCTCTCCAAATGGGAGTGCATCGCCTGTCCGCCGGGCGTGATCCACGGCTATGTGAACGACAGCCTGGAGCCGGTGTACTTCCAGGTGATGCTCGGCAAGTCGCGTCCGGAGACCATGGGCTATGCGGACGAGAAGCTCTACGCAAGGCGCGACGCGCACCTGAAGGCCGGATGACGAAGTTCGTCGGGCAACCGGTGCTGCGGCGGGAAGACGACCGCCTGCTCTGCGGCGGGGGGCAGTACATCGCCGACCTGGAGCTGCCGCGGATGCTGCACGCCGTGTTCGTGCGCAGCCCGCTGGCGCATGCGCGCATCCGCTCGGTCGACAAGTCGCGCGCGCAGCAGGCGCCGGGCGTGGTGCTGGTGCTCGACGGCAGCGAGTTGCGGGCGGCGCTGCCGCCGGTGCGCGACAACCAGCTGCCGCTGCCCGGCAAATGGAAAGCGGCCATCGAGCACCGCATCCTCAACCCGCGGCAGCCGCTGCTCGCGGTGGACAAGGCACGCCACGTCGGCGAGGCGGTCGCGGTGGTGGTGGCCGAGTCGCCGGCCGAGGCGGAGGACGCCGCGGAGCTGGTTTCGGTCGACTACGAAGATCTGCCGGCAATAGTGGATCCCGAAGCCGCGCTCAAGCCGGGCTCGCCGCTCGTCCACGAGCGCGCTCAAGACCAACGAGATCGGCTGGTTCGCGGTGCGCAAAGGCGATGCCGCGCGCGCCTTGGCGAGCGCGCCGCACCGCATCCGGCGCCGCTTCGCGCATCACCGTTATGCCGCGATGCCGATGGAATGCCGCGGCGTCGCCGCCGAATACGACCGGCGCACCGGCAGCTACACGGTCTGGTCCTCGACCCAGGTGGTGCACTGGGTGCAGCGCGAGACCGCCGCTACGCTCGGCGTCCCCGAAGCGCGCGTGCGCTGCATCGCGCCCGACGTGGGCGGCGGTTTCGGCCTGAAGGGGCACGTCTATCCCGAGGACATGCTGCTGCCGTTCCTCGCGCAGCGTGTCGCGCGGCCGGTGCGCTGGCTGGAGACCCGGCGCGAGCACCTGAGCTGCTCGTGCCATTCGCGCGACCAGTTCCACGATGCGGAGATCGCCTTCGACGGCGAGGGCCGCATCCTCGCGCTGCACGATCGGTTCACCGTCGACTGCGGCGCGTGGAATCCGCTCGGCGTGGCGGTCGTCTACAACACGGCGGCGCATCTTTGCGGGCCTTACCGCATCGCCCACCTCGACGTCGAAGCTCGCGTCGTGGCCACCAACAAGGTGCCGAATGCGCCCTATCGCGGCGCCGGACGCCCCGAGGCCACGCAGGTCATGGAGCGGCTGATCGATCTCGTGGCGCGCGAGCTCGGCCTGGAGGCGGCGGAGGTGCGCCGGCGCAACATGGTGGCGGCGCACGAGATGCCGTATGCGCTCGGCATCCCTTATCGCGATGGCGAGCCGGTGGTCTACGACAGCGGCGACTATCCCGCGGCGCTGGCGAAGGCGCTCGATGCCTTGGGCGGCCTGGACGCATTCCGGCGGCGCCAGCGCGAGGCGCGCGCGCAGGGCCGCTATCTCGGGCTCGGCCTGGGCTGCTATACCGAAGGCACCGGGGTGGGCCCGTTCGAAGGCGCCACCGTGCGCATCGACGGCTCGGGAAAGATCTGTGTGTTTTCCGGCGCGGCCGCACAGGGGCAGGGGATGGAAACCGTCTTCGCCCAGATCGCCGCCGACGCCTGGAGCGTGACCCCGGACGACGTGGCGGTGGTGCTGGGCGACAGCGCCGCGATCCCGATGGGCTTCGGCACGCTCGCGAGCCGCTCCACGGTGAACGTCTCGGCCGCCATCCGGCACGCGAGCGACAAGCTGCGCGAAAAGGCCTTCGCCATCGCCGGCAATGTGCTGGAATGCGCCGCCGCCGACCTGGAGCTGCGCAAAGGCGCCGTCGGCGTTGCCGGGGTCCCGGGCGCGCAGGTCTCGCTCGCCCAGCTGGCGCAGGCGTCGCGTCCCGGCTGGGACCACCGCCGCCCGCAGCGGCATCGACGCCGGCCTGGAAGAGACCTACTACTACGAGCCGCCAACCGTCACCTGGGCCTACGCCACCCACGCGGCCATCGTCGAGGTCGACATCGAGACCGGGCGCGTGAAAATCGAGCGCTACGTGGTGGCGCACGACTGTGGCGTGCTGGTGAACCCGATGCTGGCCGACGGCCAGGTGGTCGGCGGCGTGGTGCAGGGCGTCGGCGGCGCGCTCGCGGAGGCGATCGCCTACGACGGGCACGGCCAGCTCCTCAGCGGCACGTTGATGGACTACGCCATGCCGATCGCCACCGACGTCCCGAGCATCGAGGTGTTGCACCTGCAGACGCCCTCGCCGCTCAACCCGCTCGGGCGTCAAGGGACTGGGCGAAGGCGGCGCGATCTCGCCGCCGGTGACGCTCGCCAACGCGGTCTGCGACGCGCTTTCGCCCTTCGGCATCGAGCTCAACGAGACCCCGATCCGGCCGGAAAGGCTCATCCGGAATCTCAACGACACGAGGCTCAGGTAAATGGCTATCCACGTAAAGTGCGGCACGCTCTTCACCGGAAACGAGGACGTCGAGCGCAGCCGGCAGACCTTGGTCGTCGACGCCCGCGGCCGGCTCGCCTATGTCGGGCCCACCGACAGCGCGCCCCTTGCCGCCGAAGGCGACGAGGTGCTGGATTACGCGGACCTCTTCGTGATGCCGGGGCTGCACGACGTGCACACCCACCTCGCCTACGGCAACGCCAAGACCGAGGAGGACATCGATCTCTACCAGCCGATGGAGTTCCGCGCGCTGCGCGCCATGTTCTTCGCGCAGAAATGCCTGGCGGCCGGCTACACCTCGATCTGCGCGCCGGGCGATGCCGGGCAGATCAGCCTCTCGGTCCGCAATGCGATCAACTTCGGCCTGTTCGACGGGCCGCGGGTCACCGCGTCCGGACGCTATCTCACCACGCGGCAGGGCCTCACCGACTGGTATCCGACCTGGATCGGCGTGCCCGACACCTCGATCGGCCGCCTGGTGACGAGCCGCGACGAGTCGATCGAGGAAATCCGCGTGCAGGTGAAGAACGGGGTCGACTGCATCAAGGTTGCCCTCGACGGCGTGCAGCGCCGCCCGGACGGCGAGCTCATCGCCGCTTTCGATCAGGAGGAGATCGACGCCATCGTGCGCGAGGCGCATCGCCTCGGGCGCAAGGTGGTGGTGCACGCGCGCGGCCGGGAGGCGACGCTCTACGCCGCGCGCGCGGGCGTGGACCTCATCTTCCACGCGCTACTACCTCGACCAGGAGTGCATCGACGCCATGCTCGAGAGCGGCTGCGACGATCGGGCCGACGCTCACCTTTCCGCGCAACATCGTCGACTTCACGCGGCCCACCGAGCCGGCGTTCCTCAAGGGACGCATCGGCGACGTGCAGCGCGAGTACCAGACCGCGTGCGACAACCTGCGCAAGGCGCGCCGCGCCGGCATCCCGATGATGACCGGCACCGACTCGGGCTTCGCGGTCACGCCTTACGGCGAATGGCATGCGCGCGAGATCGAGATCTTCGTGAACGACCTGGGCTTCACCCCGGCGCAGGCGCTGCGCGCGGCGACGCAGGTCACCGCGGGTTTCATGGCCAAGCGGCGCCTCGCTCGGCGTGCTCGAGCCGGGCCGTGCCGCCGACTTCATCGCCGTCGCCGGCTCGCCGCTCAAGAACGTCGCCCTGCTGCAGGACAAGAAGCGCATCCGGCATGTGCATCTCGCCGGCAAGCGCATCGAGCTGCCCGATCGTCCCTACGACCCGCGCGAGGTGACCGACCTGGCGTGGACCAACTGGAACGACCTGTATACCCAGTCGCGGGTGGCCGAGCTCGGCATCCTGCCCGAACGCAAAACGTGCGCCGTTTCGCCCTGATCGGCTATGGCGCCATCGCCGAAGAGATCGTGCGCTGCCTCGGCACGCTGGACGAATTGCCGGCGCTCGCCGGCGTGCTGGTGCGCCGCGAACGGCAAGCCCAGGTCGCAGGCAGGTTCGCCGTGGTGAGCGACGTTGACGCCTTGATGGCGCTTCGCCCCGAAGTGGTCGCCGAGTGCGCCGGCCATGGTGCGGTGGGCGAATTCGGTGCACGGGTGCTCGAGCGCGGTGCGCACCTCCTGTGCGCCTCGGTCGGTGCGCTGGCCGCGCCGGGGCTCGCGGCGCGGCTGGCAGGCGCTGCGGTGGCGGGCGCACAGATCCTGATTCCCTCGGGCGCCATCGCCGGCGTCGACGGGCTGCTCGCCGCGCGCAGCGCCGGACTGCAGCGCGTCACCTATACATCCATCAAGCCGCCCGTCGCCTGGAAGGGGATGCCGGCGGACCGGCGCGAAGTGTTCTTCGAAGGCAGCGCGCGCGAAGCGGCGCTGCGCTACCCGCAGAACGCCAACGTGGGAGCGACCGTGGCCTTTGCCGGGCTCGGGCTCGATCGCACCAACGTGAGGCTGGTGTCGGACCCGGCGGCGAGCGGGCCGCTCGGGATCATCGAGGCCGAGGGGAACTTCGGCCGCATGCGCTTCGAGATCCTGGCCTACGCGTCGCGCAACCCGAAGACTTCGACGCTGACCGCGCACAGCATGGTGATGGCGTTGCGCGAAGGCATGGCTTTTGCGCTGCCGCCTCAGGATTCGTAGACGATGAGTCGAGCGGGCCTTTGATAGAGTTGTCCAACGCAGTTCCTTGGGAGAGAGCGATGATGATCAGCTTGCGAACCGGGTTCACCGCCGCGGCGCTCGCCGCGTGGATGCTGTTCTTGCCTGCGGCCTTCGGCCAGGGCGCCAAGCCGGCCGCGGCGCCGACCACGCTCAGCTTCAATTGGGAGGGCGCGTATGGCCGCGCCAACATCCTGGTGTGGCCGTTCCGCCCGGGCGGCCGCTACGAGCAGCTCGTCACCCAGCATACCAACGGCGGCGTGAAGCTCGACATCAAGGACAAGCTTTTCGGCCTGATGGATTCGGCCTTCGCCATCGGCGATGGCCGCGTGCTGATGGGCACGCAGTCGATTCCCGCCGCGAGCGGCACCTACCCGCTGCTCGATTTCGGCGGCATCCCGGGCCTGTTTTCCGAGATGCCGAACGGCGCCACCGAATACGCCAACGCGCTTCTCGACCCGAACATGATGGCGGCGATGGACGAGTACACCAGGCGCGCCGGCTTCAAGGTGCTCGGCGCCGCGATCAGCCTGGCCAACAACGCGCTGTGGGGCAACAAGCCGATCCGCACGCTCGCCGACTTCAAGGGCGTCAAAATGCGCGCCTCGGGCCGCACCCAGACCTCGGCCCTGCGCGATCTCGGCGGCAGCCCGCTCACGCTGTCGATGGCGGAGATCGAGCAGGCGCTCAGCCGCGGCACGGTCGATGCGATCACCACCAGCAAGAGCTTCGGCGCCGAGCGCGGCCTGACGCAGATCGCGAAGTACGTCTCGATCTGGCCGATCACCCCGATCTTCCCGCAGGTGATCGCGATCAACGTCAAAGCCTGGGAGAAGCTCACGCCCGAGCAACAGCAGGGCCTGTTGCGCGCTTCCGCACAGCTAACGCGCGAAATGGCGCTCGCCCTGGAACAGATGGACCTCGTCTACACGTTGTGGATCCGCTCCACCAAGACCGAGATGGTGATTCCCGAGGACGCGGAAGTGAAAAAGGCGATGGCGCTGATGCAGCCGGTGGTGAAGGAATGGCTCGAGACCGCCGGAGCGCAGGGCAAGCAGGTGCTGCGCATCGCCGCGAGCCACGCGAAAGGCCCGTCATCCGGGCTGATCGGGGAGATGGCGGCGAAGTAAGCGGCGCGTGCGAACCTTCGGCCGTGCGGTGCACCGGCTCGCGTATGCAGCGGGCTATCTGGGCGCGCTCGTGCTCATGGGCATCATCCTGCTCACGATGGCCGAGGTGGTCTCGCGCTACGTGCTGAACAGACCGCTCATCCTCAGCGACGAGCTCGGCGGCTATGCGCTGGTGGCGATCAGCTGCCTCGGCCTGGCCTACTGCGCGCAGGGCGGGGGCCACATCCGCATCACCTTCCTGGCCGAGCGCCTCGGCCGCGCGAGCGGGCCCCTGCGCGTCGCCATGCTGGCGCTCGGCCTGGTCTTCCTGTCGGTGCTCGCCTGGGTCTGCTGGCAGTTCCTGGCCGATTCGTTCGCCCGCAACATGCGCTCGAACTCGCTGCTCATGGTGCCGCTCAAGTGGCCGCAGCTCGCCATGCCGGTGGGCTTCACTCTGTACGCGGTCGTGCTGCTCGTGCAGCTGGTGCACGCGGTGCGCGAGCTGCGCGCGGGACGCGCCGTCGAGCGGTTAGCGGCCGGGGAGCTCTAGCTGACCCCCGAGCTCGCCACCCTGGTGCTGATCGGCTTGCTACTCGGGCTGCTCGGCGCTGGGCCTCGAAGTCGGGATCGCCATGGGCCTCGCTGCCGCGGTGGGCCTGGTGTTCATGGTCGACAAGCCGCTGGTGCAAATGGCGTGGAGCGCATGGGAGTCGCTCAATTCGTTCACGCTGCTCGCCATGCCGCTCTTCATCTTCATGGGAGCGATGTTCTCGCACGGCGGCGCCCTCCACCTCATGTTCGCGGCGCTCGACAAATGGCTCGGCTGGCTGCCCGGCGGCCTCGCCTCGGTGGTGATCGCGGCGAACGGCCTGTTCGGCGCGGTGTCGGGCTCGAGCGTGGCGGCCGCCGCCACCTTCAGCATGATCGCCTATCCGGAGATGGAGAAGCGAGGCTACGACCCGAAGCTCTCGCTCGGGTCGATCGCGGTCGGCGGTACGCTGAGCGTGCTGGTTCCGCCGAGCCTGATCCTCATCGTCTACGGCTCCTGGGAGAACGTGTCGATCGCGCAGCTCTTCGCCGCGGCGGTAGTGCCGGGCGCGATCCTGATGCTGCTGCTGATCCTCAGCGTGGTGGTGATGGTGAAGCTGCGGCCCGAGCTTGCCCCGCGCTCCGCGCCCGCCAGCTGGAAAGAGCGCCTGCTTTCGATCGGGGACATGGTGCCGTGGCTGCTGGTCGTGGTCCTGGTGATGGGCTCGATCTTCGGTGGATTGATGACGCCCACCGAGGCCTCGGCCCTCGGCGCGGTGCTGTCGCTGGTGGTGGCGTGGTACTACGGCAACCTGAGCTACCGGATGACGCGCGACTCGTTGCTGTCCGCGGTCAAGGTGACCGCCATGCTGGCGTTCATCATCGTCGCCGCGCGCCTGCTCTCGTTCGTGTTCCAGGACCTCGGCGCTACGGCGAAGCTCTCGAGCGCGGTGCTGGGCATGGAGCTGGGCACCTACGGCACCATGCTTGCCATCGTGGTGCTCTATCTCATCCTGGGCATGTTCTTCGACTCGATGGCGATGATGCTGCTGACGCTGTCGTTCGTGGTGCCGATCGTGCTCAAGCTCGGCTATGACCCGATATGGTGGGGGGTGACCTTCGTGCTGCTGGCGGAAATCGGCCTGGTGACGCCGCCGTTCGGGCTCAACCTGTTCACCATCAACGGCGTGCTGCCGAAGTTCTCGGTGATGACCATCGCGCGCGCCTCGCTGCCGTTCCTCGCCGTGATGCTGTTGATGATCGCCCTGCTCATCGCCTTTCCGCAGATCGCGCTGTGGCTGCCGCGGCGATTGTACTGACATGAGCGGCGCCATCCTCGGCGGCGCGATGTTGCCGCACGCGCCGCAATTCTTCACCCAGCCGGAAACGGAGGACCGCGCCACCATCGCCCGGGTGCAGCAGGTCGCGCGGCACATCGGCGAGCGCCTGAAGGCGCTCGCCCCCGAGGTGTGGATATGCATCTCGAACGACCACGCGTTCCAGTTCTTCCAGCGGGTGGCGCCGCCATTCACGCTCCACGTCGGCGCCCGGGCCGAGGGCGAGTTCGCCGGCCGCCGCTTTTCGCATCCCATCGCGGGCGAGCTCGCCTTTCGCTTGGTCCGCGAGCTCTACAGCCATGGGCTTCGACCCCGCGTTCACCAGCACCGCGCAGGCGGACTACGCGCTCGGCATCCCGCTCGCCCACGCCGGCATCGAGGGCCCGATCCTGCCGATCTTCGTCAACGCCTACCTGCCGCCGCAGCCGCCGATGGAGCGCTGCTACGCCTTCGGGCGTGCGCTCGCGCAGGCGCTCGAGCGCGCGGCATGCGCGCGGCGGTAATCGCGAGCGGCGGCATGTCGCATTCCCCGGCACCGAGCGCTACGCGAAGCCCTGCCTCGACTGGGACCAGCGCGCGCTCGAGCCGCTGAAGCGCGGCAACCTGCGCTCGCTGCTGGGCTACGACGAGCGCGAGCTGGACGATACCGGCAACATCGAGCTGCGCTGCTGGGCGATCGCGGCCGGGGCGCTCGGCGAGCGCAAGCCCGACGTGGTGCAGATGGATCCGAGCTGGCACCACAATTACGCCTCGCTCGGCTGGTGGTCGCCGCCCTCGAGCGAGGCGCTCGCGCCGCACTATCCGAGCATCGCCCCCGGGCTGGTGAATCTGAGCGAAGCGCTGCATCGCCTGGCGAACGACGCCGCGCCCGCCGCCGCTATGCGGCCGACCCGGCCGCGTTCTGCGCCGAATGCGGCGTGAGCGGCGCGCAGGCGGCGGCGCTCGCCGCGATGGATATCCGGCGGCTGAATGCCCTCGGCGTGCATCCCCTGCTCGCGTTCCTCGCCGACCTGCACCTTACTCGAGAGAAAAGCTAGTCGATGCGCAGCGCGCCGCGACCGTACTCGTTGTTCGCCTCGATCAGCCGCGCGAGCGTCGCCATGAACACGTCGCGCTCCTTCTGGCTGAGCGGCGCGCACAGGCGGTCCTGCGCGCGCTGCATGCTGGAAAACATCGCCGCCGTCAGCGCCCGGCCGCGCGCCGTGATGCGCGCGAGCCGCGCGCGCCGGTCGCGCGGATTGGGCTTGCGGGTCACCAGGCGCCGCTTCTCCAGCCGCGCGAGCACTTCCGCGGTGCTGGTGCGGTCCAGGCCGAGCTCCTCGGCGAGCGAGCCCTGGTCGAGCGCGCCGCGGATGGCGAGGGCGGTGAGCAGGCCGTACTGCACCGGGGTGAGCTTCCAGTGCTTGCACTCCTCGAGGAACAGCGCGACATGGATCTGATGCAGGCGCCGGATCAGGTAGCCAGGGCGCGACCACAGCGGCAGCCGCGGCTCGCGCACGGGGGATTTCATGGCGCGCGAGTCTAACGCTTTTCCGACTGCCGTCGATATTGCGCGCCGCGTGGCCAGCGGCGAGGTGTCCGCGCTGCACGTGATCGAAGACTGCCTCAAACAAATTGATAAGTTGCAGCCGAAGCTGAACGCTTTCGTCACGGTGAGCGCCGACGAGGCGCGCGCGCAAGCGGTCCAAATCGACCGTGCGCGCGCCGCTGGCAGGAAGCTCGGGCCGCTCGCCGGCGTGCCGGTATCGGTGAAGGACATCCTGAATACCAAGGGCGTGCGCACCGCCTGGGGCTCGCGCCTGATGGAAGAGTAATGTGCCCGCGGAGGACGCGGTCGCCGTGAAGCGGCTGAAGGACGCGGGCGCGGTGATCGTCGGCAAGACCACGACGCCCGAGTTCGCCTACAAGCTGCTCACCGACTCGCCGATCTCCGGCATTACGCGCAATCCGTGGAACGCCGAATTGACGCCCGGCGGCTCCTCGGGCGGCTCCGCCGTGGCGGTGGCGGCCGGCATGGGACCGCTTTCGCTTGCGACCGACGCGGGCGCCTCCACCCGCCTGCCGGCGGCCTGCTGCGGCATCCTTGGCCTGAAGCCCACTCTCGGCCGCGTGCCGCACAACCAGGTGCCCGACGCGTTCAACAGCTTCATCCACCTGGGCTTGATGGCGCGCACCGTGGATGATTGCGAGCTGATGCTGGAGGCGATCGCGGGGCCGCATCCGAGCGATCCTTATTCACTGGTTTCTGAAAAACATAGATCGGACACGCTGCGCATCGAATGGCGGCCGCTGCTCGGCAATACGCTGCTCGACGACGAAGTGCGCCGTCTTTGCGAGGAGACCCTTGCGGTGCTCGGCGAAGTGCGCACGGTCGACGAGCCGTTCGAGAACGCCGAAGCGCCGTGGCGCGTGCTGCAGCAGTCGAACTGGGCCGCGCGCTACTTCGCCAAGCTCGCCGAGGTCGAGTCGAAGATCGAGCCGGGCTTCGCCGCCGGCATCCGTGCCGGGGGCGCCTACACCGGACAGCAACTCCTCGCGGCGACCGTGAAGCGCACCGAGTACTTCCGCAAGGTGCAGGGCTGGTTCGAGCGCTGCGATCTCGTCGCCACGCCGACGATGAGCCGTCCGCCGCTCTCGGCGACGCACGCCGTGGACGAGCCGATCACGGTGAACGGCAAGCCCGCCGGCGATCTGCGCGTCGCCTGGGCGCCTTACCTCAACGTGTTCAACCTCACCGGCCACCCGGCGCTCAGCGTTCCGGCGGGCTTTACGCGCGAGGGGCTGCCGGTCGGCCTGCAGCTGGTGGCGCGCTGGCACGCCGAGGCCGACCTCTTCGCGGCCGCCCGCATCGTGGAGAAAGCCCGCCCGTGGGCCGCGCACCTTCCCCGGGAAGCCGCATGAGCCTGTTCCTGCGCGGCGTCGATTCGTTGAGCTCGGCGGCCGCCTGGATCGCCACCTGGTGCGTGCTCCTCGCCTGCGCGGTCAGCGCGGGCAATGCCATCATGCGGTATTTCTTCTCGGCCGGCTCCAACGCCTGGCTCGAGATGCAGTGGTACCTGTTCGCGGTGATCGTGCTGTTCGGCGCCTCGAAGACGCTGCGCCTGAACGGCCACGTGCGGGTCGACCTCATCTACGGGGCGCTCACGCCGCGCGGCCAGGTATGGCTCGATCTCGTTTGCCTCTGCCTGTTCCTGCTGCCGGCGGCGGGTCTGCTCGCCGCCATGTCGTGGACGCTGTTCATCGAGTCGTGGCGCATCGGCGAGATTTCGTCCAATGCCGGCGGGCTGCTGCGCTGGCCGGTCAAGCTCGTGCTGCCGCTCGGCTTCGCGCTGCTCGCGCTGCAAGGCGTGGCCGAGATCGTGCGCCGCGCGGCGATGCTCACCGGCGCGCTGCCCCTTTCCACCCAGTACGAGCGGCCGGCGACTTAGAGCGGCGATGGTCGAAAACATGGCCCCCATCATGTTCGCCGGTCTGATCGTGTTCCTGCTGATCGGCTTCCCGGTGGCGTTCTCGCTCATGGCGCTCGGCCTGTTCTTCGGCTTCATCAGCATCCAGGCCGGCTTGTTCACGGCCGACTTCCTCTCCAACCTGCCCCTGCGCGTGTTCGGCATCGTCTCCAACGATCTCCTGCTCGCGATTCCGTTTTTCACTTTCATGGGCACGGTGCTCGAGCGCACGGGTCTGGCCGAAGACCTTCTCGAAAGCGCCGGGCAGCTCTTCGGCAGCGTGCCCGGCGGGCTCGCCTATGCGGTGATCATCGTCGGCGCAATTTTCGGCGCGATCTCGGGAACCATCGCCGCCTCGGTGATCGCGCTCGGCATGATCGCGTTGCCGGCGATGCTGCGCTACGGCTACCACGTGAAGACCGCCACGGGAGTGATCGCGGCTACCGGCACCATCACGCAGCTGGTGCCGCCGTCGCTCACGCTGCTGGTGCTCGCCGACCAGCTCGGCAAGCCGGTGGGCGACATGTACGCGGGAGCGATCGGGCCGTCGATCGTGCAGACGGTGGTCTTCATGCTCTACATCCTGGCGCTCGCCTGGCTGCGGCCGCACTGGGTGCCCGCGCTTCCGCCGGAGGCGCGCACGCTGCGCGGCTGGGCGCTGTACAAGCGCGTACTGTGGGGCGTGGTGCCGGCGATGAGCCTCATCTTCCTGGTGCTCGGCACCATTTTCATGGGGCTGGCGACGCCCACCGAGGCCGGCGCCATGGGTGCGGTCGGCGCCGTGGTGCTGGCCGCGATTCGCGGCCGGCTCACGCGCAGCCTGATCTGGCAGGGGATGGAGACCACCATGCGCCTGTCGTCGATGGTGATCTTCATCCTGATCGGCGCCACGGTGTTTTCGCTCGTGTTCCAGGGCGTCAACGGACCGCACTGGGTCGAAGGGCTGCTCGGCGGCCTGCCCGGCGGCCAGGTCGGCTTCCTCATCGTGGTGAGCCTGTTCGTCTTCGTGCTCGCTTTCTTCCTCGACTTCTTCGAGATCGCCTTCATCGTGGTGCCGCTGCTCGCGCCGGTGGCGCAGAAGCTCGGCATCGACCTCATCTGGTTCGGCGTGCTGCTGTGCGTGCTGCTGCAGACCTCGTTCATGCACCCGCCGTTCGGCTTCGCGCTCTTCTACCTGCGCGGCATCACGCCGCCCCACATCCGCAGCGGCGAAATCTACCTCGGCGCGTTGCCGTGGGTGGGGCTGCAGCTCATCGTGGTCGTGCTGGTGATTACCGTGCCGCAACTGGTGACGATGTTTTTCGACGCCGGCCCGGTCATCGACATGGAGAAGGCCGGCGAGGATGTCAGACGGCAGATCGAGCGAGCGCTGCAACCCCAATGAATTTCAACCGGAGGAGCGAACCATGAAAAGACGCGATTTCTTGACCCGAGCGGGCGCCGGCGCGGCGCTCGCGGCAGCCGCGGCGCCCGCGATCGGGCAGGCGCCGCAGATCCGCTGGCGCATGTCGACCATGTGGCCGAAGAGCCTGGACACGATGTACGGCTCGGCGGAGCTGTTCGCCAAGCGGGTGGGCGAGATCACCGACGGGCGCTTCACCATCCAGTCCACCGCCGCGGGCGAGATCGTGCCGCCGCCGCAGGTGTTCGACGCCGTGCAGAACGGCACCATCGAGTGCGGCCACGTGCTCTCGTCGTTCTTCTTCGGCAAGAATCCGGCCATCGGCTTCGACGCCGGCATGCCCTTCGGCCTCAACGCGCGCCAGCAGGCGGCCTGGATGTACTACGGCGGCGGCCTGCAGGCCCTGCGCGAGGTGTTCGCCAAGTTCAACATCGTGCAATTCCCGGTCGGCAACGTCGGCGTGCAGATGGGCGGCTGGTACCGCAAGGAGATCAAGTCGGTGGCCGACCTGCAGGGCCTCAAGTTCCGCATCGGCGGCATCGGCGGTGCGATCCTCGCCAAGCTCGGCGCGGTGCCGCAGCAGATCCCGCCCGGCGAGATCTACACCTCGCTCGAAAAGGGCCTGATCGACGGCGCCGAGTGGATCGGGCCGTACGACGACGAGAAGCTCGGCTTCCATAAAGTGGCGAAGTTCTACTACACGCCGGGCTGGTGGGAGGGGAGCGCGCAATGCACGCTGCTCGTCAACCAGAAAGCCTGGGAAGCGCTGTCCGCGCCCTTCAAGGCCGCCGTGGAAACCGCCTCGGCGGAGCAGTACATGATGATGCTCGCGCACTACGACGCCGCTCACCCGGCGGCGCTCAAGCGCCTGGTGGGCGGCGGCGCGCAGCTGCGTACCT
The DNA here is from genome assembly GCA_963810475.1 of uncultured beta proteobacterium. Lineage (GTDB taxonomy): Bacteria > Pseudomonadota > Gammaproteobacteria > Burkholderiales > SG8-39 > SCGC-AG-212-J23. The sequence continues at coordinate 17,258 of CAWENY010000027.1, forward strand.
TCTCGCGGCAGGTGCTCGACGCCTGCTACCAGGCGACGCAGGATGTGCTCGGCGACTTCGCGGCGAAGAGCGACGAGTTCAAGAAGATCTACCAGCCCTGGCAGCGCTTCCGCGACGACCAGAACCTCTGGTTCCGCGTCGCCGAGCATACGCCTCGACACGTATCGCTTCAACGTCGGCACGCCGCCCAGCGGCGCGGCGAAGAAGTGAGCGGTCAAGCCCGGTAATGGTGGCAACTGTGGCATATTCCTCGGACGGTATTAACGTGATTAGGAGGGTCGATGGGCGCGCCGATGTTTGGAATGAAGTACAACACGATTCAGGTGGAGCCGGTCAGCGGTGCACTTGGCGCCGAAGTCCGTGGCGTCGATCTCGCAAAAGATCTTAGCGCCGAAGTCGTGGCTGACGTGCAGCGGGCTCTGATGGATCACCTCGTGATCTTCTTCCGTGACCAGATCATGACGCCCGAGCAGCAGAAGGCGTTCGGGCGCCGCTTCGGCGAGCTTCACATCCATCCGATTACCGAACCGATGAAGGGCCACCCCGAGATCATCGAGGTGATCAAGGAGGCGGACGAGCTCGGGAACTGGGGCGACGAATGGCACACGGACCTGACCGCGCTGCCCGAGCCGCCGCTGGGCTCGATTCTCTACGCGAAGGAGGTGCCGCCTTTCAGCGGTGACACCCAGTTCTCCAATATGTACCTCGCCTATGAGACGCTGTCTTCGGATTTCCGCCGTTTCCTCGACGGGCTGGATATGTCATCACAGGCAGAAGCTCGCCGGCTATTCGGGTTACAAGTCGATGGCAAACAAGCCCAGCGAACCGTCGGAGGCGGTGCACCCGTCTTGTGCGTACCCATCCGGTCACCGGCAAGAAAGCGCTTTTTCTCGCGCGCCCAGGCGCCGGCTCGATAAAAGGACTCTCGCCGGCGGAGAGCGAATCGATATTCGCGTTGCTCTATCGGCACGCGGAAAATCCAGACTTCGCCTGTCGCTTTCGCTGGAAGAAGAATTCCGTGGCGTTTTGGGACAACCGCTGCACCCGGCATCGCGTGACGGCCGACTATTTCTATGCGCAGCGCGGTTTCGAGCCGCACCGTCGCCACATGCACCGGGTAACCGTCCAAGGCGATCGACCGGCGTAACGTCAGTCAGTGCCGAAATATTGGGAAGGGAAAGAATGAACGCACTATCGTTTTGACCGGCGTCGCGTGCTGAAGGGCTTTTCCGCAGGGGCCGCAGCTGTTGCGCTGCCGCGTTTCGCGAGCGCGAACGACCTTCAAGGGAAGGTCCTGCGCGTCGGGACCTGGGGCGGCAGCTGGCGGGACGCCCTCGACAAGATGATCGGTGCCTCATTGCGGGCGCGCGGTCTGACCATCGAATACGTACTGGGGAACGCGAGCAACAACTTCGCAAAGCTCGTCGCAGCGCGCGGCCGCGCGCTGCCGCTCGACAGCATGGAGCTTGTCCCCGACATTTTGCCGTTGCTGATGCAGGGCAAGTTCGTCGACAAGCATGAACTTGGATCGGATCCCGAACGCGAAGGCGATTCCGGCGTTCGCAAGGCGCGACAATTTCGTCGGCACCACTGCGCACCAGGCCGGCGTGGTCTACAACGCAAAGAAATTCGAGGAGGCCGGCGTCGCGCCGCCGCAGCGAATCAGCGATCTCGCTAACGCCAAGCTCGCAGGGCGCGTCGCCTTTCCCGACGTCGCCCACGGTGCCCATTTCAAGGCCGTCGCGGCGCTCGCTTTCGAGGCCGGCGGCGACGAAACCACGCCCGAAAAAGCGCTGCCGCTGATCAAGAAAATCAAGCCCGCGCTTTATTACTCGAGCTCCCCGGACCTTGCCACCAGATTCGGCTCCGGCGAGGTGTGGGCGGCGCCGTGGTATGCGGGCTTTGCCGTGCGTCTCAAGCGATCAGGTCTTCCGGTCGCCTTCATGCACCCGACCTATGGCAGCAAGCGCGGCGCGATGGAGATCACGCTGTACTCGATGCTGACCGGGACCAAGAACCGCGAGGGGGCGGAGGCATTCCTCGACGCCTACCTGGCCCCCGATGTGCAGTTCGAATTTTCGAAGTTCGCCGGGACCGTGCCGATGAACGAGGCCGCGCGCATGCGCCTCAAGGAAGACCCGGAAGTGAGGGACGTGCTGCTGCTCACCGATGCGGAGCTGAAGAACGCCTTCACCGTCGACTACGCGAAGGTCGACATGGTGCGATGGCGCGATAACTGGGCGCGGCAGATCCAATAGCCGCGGAATGGCAGAGGTTCGGCTAGAGCGCATCACCAAGCAGTACGGACAGCACAAGGTTGTAGACGAGGTCAACCTCGATGTAGCCGATGGCGAGTTTCTCGTCCTGCTCGGTCCCTCGGGGTGCGGCAAGACGACAACGCTGCGCATGATCGCGGGGCTCGTCACGCCGACCAGCGGGGGCGTGCGCATCGGCGGCACCGACGTGACCGCGACGCCGGTGCGTCGGCGCAACATCGGGATGATCTTTCAGGACTACGCGCTGTTCCCGCACATGACGGTCGGGGAAAACATCGCGCTTTGGCCTCACCGAACGACGCCAGTCGCGCAAGCAGGTCGAGGCGCGCGTGCGCGAGCTCCTCGAGCTCATCCGGCTGCCGGGCTACGAAGCGCGGTATCCCGAGCAACTCTCGGGCGGGCAGCAGCAGCGCATCGCCCTCGCACGCGCGCTGGCTTACTCCCCCGCGCTGCTTCTCATGGACGAGCCGCTGGGCGCGCTGGATCTCAAGCTGCGCGAAGCCATGCAGATCGAGCTGCACCGTCTGCAGCGCGAGTTGCGCGTCACCACCATCCTGGTGACGCACGATCAGGAGGAGGCGATGTCGCTCGCCGATCGCATCGCCATCATGGCGGAGGGGCAGGTGCAACAGGTGGGCGCTCCTGAGGAGCTGTACCATTCGCCGGCCAACGCCTTCGTGGCGCAGTTTGTCGGAAAGGTAAACCTGCTCCCCGGCACGTTGACCGCTCTTTCGAGCGGAATCGCATCCGTGCGCCTGCACGATGGCTCGCACGGTGAATGCTTTTGCGCGCGAGCCATTGGCGATCGATGCGCCCGCCCGCGTCTCGGTGCGGCCCGAAAGGCTGCGGCTGGCGCGCGGCGGCGCAGGTGGCCGGATCGCTGGCACCGTCCAGCGCCGACGCTTCCTCGGCAACATCGTGCACTATTTCGTACGTGCCCCGTGGGGCCAGGTTCTTCTGGTGGAGCACGGCGCCGGCGGCGAGCCTTTCGCGCCCGGCGCCGAGGTCACCCTCGACTGGAAAGCTGAGGACGCGCAGCTCTTCGGCGGCAGCGACTTCTAGACCATGGGAACGCACAGCCTTTCTTGGCGGCTGTTCCTGTGGCCGCCGCTGCTGGTGACGATCCTCCTGCTGGTCCCGCCGCAGGCCGTGTTTTTCTGGATGAGCCTGCATCGCCAGACGGGAATCGATGCCCTGACGCTCGACAACTACGCGCGCGTCCTGACCGACGGCTTCTATCTCGGGTCGCTATGGACGACCGTCTGGCTCTCGCTGGTGGCCACGCTCCTCGCATTGCTGGCGGGCTTTCCCACGGCTTACATCCTCGCGCGCACGCGCTCCGCGTGGATCTCGGCCCTTATCGTCCTCCTGCTGGTTTCGTCGTTCGTCACCATCGTCATCAAGGTGCTCGGCCTCTCGCTGGTGCTTGGCCGCCAAGGCGTCGTCAACGAGCTGCTGCTGGCTCTCGCGCTAATCGACCAGCCATTGATCCTGCTCAACAACAACATCGGCGTAGTCATCGGGCTGGTGCAATACACGCTGCCATTCCTGGTGATGCTGCTGTTCAGCGTGATCCAGACCATCCCCGGGAGCCTCGAAGAGGCGGCGGAGCTGCACGGCGCAACGCGGTTGTCGATGTTTCGCCGTGTCGTTCTGCCGCTCGCCATGCCGGGCCTGATTGCCGGCAGCCTGATTGTCTTCAATTTGAATATGGGCGCCTTCACCTCGGCGGTGCTGCTCGGCGGCGGCCGGGTGCTGACCTTGCCGGTAGTGATCCAACGCAAGATCCTTCTGGACGTGGACTATCCGATTGCAGCGACGCTCGCGACCCTGCTGATCGGAGTCGTTTTTCTCATCAATGTCGCGTCGGCGCTGCTGGTGCGGCGGCGCGCGGCCGGCGCATGAAATCACTGCGCCAGACATTTCGTCACGCGCCATTCTGGTTCGCGGCGCTAGTCGTCTATGCGTTCCTGCTGGGCCCGATCCTGGCAGTCATCTTCGCCTCGTTCGAGGCTGGGCAGGCCTACCATTTTGCTTTCCCGCCGAAGAATTTTTCATTCGAGTGGTACGGCAAGATACCCCAGCGCTATCTACACGCGCTCGGCGTAAGCGTGCTCGTCGCCGGGGTGTCAGCCGTGATCGCAACGCTGCTTGGCGGCCGCGGCGGCGCTCGCCCTCGTGCGCGGCAGGCTCCCGGCGACGGAGCTACTGCAATCCTATTTCCGCCTGCCGCTGCAAATTCCATTCGTCGTCACGGGTGTCGTCTTCCTGCAGTTCTACAATCATCTGGCGATTGCGACCGGAATCGACGTACTCGGCACGGTTGCAGGTCTCATCGTCGCCCACGTTTTCGTGACGATTCCCTATAGCATCGGCACGGTGGGCTCGGTGCTGATTCGTGCGAACCCCCGGCTTGAGGAGGCGGCTCGGACCCTCGGCGCCTCGGAGGCGGCGGTATTCCGACGCGTCCTGCTGCCAACGCTGCGCCCCGGTCTGTTCGCGGGGTTCTTCTACGCCTTCATTGTTTCGTTTGGAGACGTGCCGATCAGCATCTTCATCGCATCGGAGAAGATGACCACGCTGCCGGTGGAGATCTTTTCAACCCTGCAGTTCGATTTCGACCCGGCGATTCTCGCGCTGTCGGCGATAGTCGTCGTATTTTCGGCGTTGCTGATACTGGGCGCGCAAAGGCTCGCGGGATTCGACCTGGTATTGCCCTCAGCGAAACAGTAAGAGCTCGCGCCGTACCTATAATCGTCCGAAGCCAACGCGTCACCATAGGGAACACCATGCAAAGAGACGGTTTTGTGAAGAACGTTGATGCGGTGACGCCATGAGCGGCGCGCACGCCTCGAAGGTCGGCCAGGGGGTCGGCGCGCGCGTGCCCCGCAAGGAGGATTCGCGCCACCTCCACGGCCGCGGCAGCTTCGTGCCCGACATGATCCTGCCAGGCCAGCGGGAGGTGGCGTTCTTCCGCTCCCCCGTGGCGCACGCGCGCATCACCGGCCTGCGCCGGCCCGCGGGCTCGGAGGGGCGCATTTTCTTCCGCGAGGACATGCCGGAAGTGAAGGCGATCGTCGCGCCCTCCACGTTGCCGACCTTCAAGCTCTCGGAGCAGCATCCACTTGGCGCACGGCAAGGTGCGCTTCGTCGGGGAGCCGATCGCCTGCTGCGTGGGCAAGACACGCGCGGAGGCGGAGGACCTCGCCGAGCAGGTGGAAGTCGACTTCGAGGAATTGCCCGTCCTGGTGAATGCTGCCAAAGCAAGAATGGAGAAGCAGGTTCGCATCCACGAAGAATGGGACGACAACCTTTATCTCACGCTGCAGCTCGACAACGGCTTCGAGGCCGAGTCGAAGAAGGCCGACGGTGGTGGTGAAGCGCGAGATCGAGCTTTCGCGCCAGTCGATGAATCCCGCTGGAAGGCAAGGGCACGCTCGCGGTCTGGGACGACCGGGCGAACCAGCTGGTGCTCTACAGCTCCTCGCAAACCCCGCACCTCCTGCGCATCGGCATCGCGCGCTTCCTCGGTCTGCCCGAGGAGAAGGTGCGCGTGATCGCGCCCGACGTCGGCGGCGGCTTCGGCTACAAGTGCATCGTCTTTCCGGAGGACCTGTGCGTCGCCTGGCTCGCGCTGCGCTACCGCAAGCCTTTCCGCTACATCGAGGACCGGCGCGAGCACCTCGTGGCCGGCGCCAATTCGCGCCAGCACCACTACAACCTTACCGCCTACGCCAGCAAGGAAGGGCGGCTGCTCGCGCTCGACGCCGAGGTGACGATCGACGGCGGTGCGTATTCCAACTGGCCGTTCACCATCGGCCTTGAGCCCGGGCAGGCGACCGGCAACCTGCCGGGGCCGTACGACTTCCGCGGCTACCGGGTCAAGACCTACTGCGTCGCGACCAACAAGCCCGGGTTTCTTCCCTACCGCGGCGTGGCTCGCACCGGGGTCTGTTTCGCCATGGAGCTGATGATCGACGCCATCGCGCGCGCGGTGGAGCGCGACCCCTACGAGGTTCGCCTCCTGAACCTGGTGCGCCCGGAGCAGATGCCCTACGACAACGTCGCGCGCAAGCACTACGACAGCGGCGACTATCCGCAGGCACTGAAGATGGCGCGCGAGAAGCTCGACGTCGACAAGTGGCGCGAGCGCCAGAAACGCGGGGAGCCCGACGGGCGCATCATCGGCATCGGTTTCGCGAGCTATTGCGAGCAGTCGGCGCATGGCACCAGCGTGTTCGCCGCGTGGGGGCTGCCGATGACGCCCGGCTACGACCAGGCGGCGGTCAAGCTCACTGCGGGCGGCGGCCTCGAGGTGCGCATCGGCGTGCAGTCGCACGGCCAGGGCATGGAAACCACCATGGCGCAGCTCGCCCACCAGGTGCTCGGCATCGACGTCGCTCGGGTGCAGGTGGTGCACGGCGACACCGGTACCACGCCATTCTCGACCGGCACCTACGCCTCGCGCTCGATGGTGATGTCGGGCGGCGCTGTGGTGAATGCCTGCAGAGAGCTGATCCCGCGCTTTGTGCGCATCGGTGCGCACCTGCTCAAGGTGCCCGAATCCGAATGCCGCTTCGAAGGCGGCGCGGTGCTCGGCCGCAACGGCGTGAAGTGCACATTGGCGGACATCGCGGAGGCGTGGTACATGCGGCCCGAGCGCCTGCCCGACAACGTCGACCGGCAGGGACTCGAGGCATCGCTCGCCTTCAAGCCCAAGCGCGACACTGGCGCGTTCAGCTACGCGTCGCATGCGGTCGCGGTGGCGGTCGATACCGAAACCGGACAGGTGGAGATCCTCGACTACGTGGTGGTCGAGGACTGCGGAACGTTGGTGAATCCTGCGATCGTCGAGGGCCAAGCGATCGGCGGCATCGCGCAGGGCATCGGCACTGCGATGTACGAGGAGCAGCAGTACGACGCGAACGGCCAGCCGAACGCCTCGACGCTGTCCGATTACCTCATCCCGGGGCCGACCGAGGTTCCGAATATCCGCATCTTCCACCTTGAATCGCCTTCGCCGTACACCGAGCTTGGCATCAAGGGCATGGGCGAGGGCGGCGCGATCGCGCCGCCGGCGGTGATCTTCAACGCGGTGAACAACGCCCTCGACCCCTACGGCGTCGAGGTGCGCGAAACGCCCCTCACGCCGGAAAAGCTTCTCGCCGCCCTGGAAGCCGCCAAGGCCGTGCCGAAGCGGGAGGCCGCATGAAGGCCGCGGTGTTCGATTACGTTCGGCCGCGCGATGTCGGCGAGGCGCTCGAGGCTCTGCGGGCAGCGGATGCAAAACCGATCGCGGGCGGACAATCGCTCGGGCCGATGCTCAACCTGCGCCTCGCCCGTCCGAAGCTGCTGGTCGACGTTTCCAAGATCGAATCTTTGAAACAGATAAAAGACGAAGGCGACGCATGGCGCATCGGCGCGTCTGTCACCCATGCTGAGCTCGAGGACCGGCCGCTGGCCGGCTGCCAGCCGCTTTCGAAAGTGGCGCGCGTCGTGGCGTACCGTGCGGTGCGCAATCGCGGCACCGTCGGCGGCAGCCTCGCGCACGCCGACCCGGCGGCCGACTGGCCGCTGGTGCTCGCGGCGCTCGACGCCACGGTGCGCGTCATCGGCGCGTCGGGCACGCGCGAGCTCAAGGCTGACACCTTCATGACCGCCGCATTCACCACGCAGCTGCGCGACGACGAGATCGTCGAGTCGATTCGCGTGCCGAAGCTCGGTCCAAGCGCGCGCTGGGGCTACTACAAGTTCTGCCGCAAGACCGGCGAGTTTCCGGAAGCCGCCGCGGCGCTCCTCCTCGATCCGCAGCGGCGGATCGCGAGGCTGTTCGCCGGCGCGCTCGACCGCCCGCCGCAGCCGCTCGAGACGGTTGCCCGCTCGGTCGCCGAGCAGGGCAGCGCAAGCGCCGAGACGATCGGTGCCGCGATGGCCCGGGTGGCGCCGGGCATGGGTCCTGCCGCGCGCAAGCTGCGCGCCACCGCCGTGCAACGCGCGATCGCGCAGTGATGAAAACGATCCAGCTCACGGTCAACGGCGACGGGGTGCAGGCGCTGGTCGAGCCGCGCACGCATCTCGCCGACTTCCTGCGCGACCAGCAGCGCCTGACCGGCACGCATCTCGGCTGCGAGCACGGCGTGTGCGGCGCCTGCACGGTGCTCGTCGACGGCAAACCGGTGCGCTCCTGCATCACCTACGCGGTGCAGTGCGAGGGCGTCGAGGTGCGCACCGTCGAGGGTTTCGAGGACGACGCGCTGATGAAGGAGCTGCGCGCCGCGTTCTCGCGCGAGTACGCCCTGCAATGCGGCTTCTGCACGCCCGGCATGCTGATCGCCGCGCGCGACCTCGTCCTGCGCCTGCCCGGCGCCGACGAGCGGCGCATCCGGGAGGAGATGTCGGGCAACCTATGCCGTTGCACCGGCTATGTCGGTATCGTGCGCGCGATTTCTTCCGTGGTGCAGTCACGCCGTGCGTCGAACGAGGTTCCGCCGGTGGAGCCAGCCAGGCCGGCTGCAGCGGAGCGGTTCACGCCGCTCGAAGCGAAAAAGGCCGAGAGACCGCAGAGCGCTCCGGTGAGCGCGGGCACGCGTATCGAGGACGAAGTTCTGGTGAAGCATCCGGTGGACGCGGTATGGAAGGCGTTCGCGGACATGCCCGCGGTGGCGGCGTGCCTGCCCGGCGCGGAGATCACCGAGAGCGCCGGCGACTCCGTCAAGGGCCGTATCCGCGTGAAGTTCGGGCCGATGCGCGCCGCGTTCGCCGGCGGCGCAACGCTCGAGCGCGACGAGGCGGCCAGGCGAGGGGTGATCCACGGCGCCGGGCAGGATGCGCTTTCCTCGTCGCGGGCGCGGGGCGAAATCGCGTATCAGCTCGCCGACGCGGGCGGCGGCGCGACGCGCATCGCCATCAGCATCGACTACAGCCTGCAGGGTCCGCTCGCGCAGTTCTCGCGCGGCGGGCTGGTCAAGGAGTTCGTGGGCCGCATGGTGGCTGAGTTCGGCAGAAACCTCGACGCGCAACTCGCCGGCGGCGCGCGCCGCACGGCGGAGCTCGACGCGGGCGGCGTGTTCTGGAGATGGCTCTGGTCGCGATTCAAGGCGATTTTCAACTGAAGGGGAACGCACGATGAAGACGATAGCGGCAGTACTGCTCGGGATATTCGCCGGCGCGGCGTCGGCGCAGGACAAGCTCTCCGTGCGGCTGGACTGGACGCCCTGGGGCATCCACGCCGGCATCCATCTGGCGGCCGAGAAGGGCTGGTTCAAGCAGAACGGCATCGACGCCACGATCGAGGACGGCAACGGCTCGGTCACCACGGTGCAGCTGGTCGGCGCCGGGCGCTTCGACGTCGGCAACGCGAGCCTCGCGCCGATGATGATCGCGCGCGACAAGGGGCTCTCGGTGCGCGCGATCGCCAACTTCGCGCGCAAGAACGACATCGGCCTGCTGGTGCCGCGCGGCTCGAGCATGAAGACGCCGAAGGATCTGGTCGGCAAGAAGATCGTGTTCACCGCCGGCTCGCTCGAGGCGCCGTTCCTCGACACCTTCCTCGCCGCGGGCGGGGTCAAGCGCGAGCAGGTGGAGCTTCTCAACGTGGAAGCCGCTGCTAAGATTCCGGCCTATGCGGCGGGGCGCGCCGACGGCGTGTTCTCCACCGTGCCGTTCGTCCTGCCGGCGGTGGAGGCGAACCGGCCTTCCGACGCGATCCTGTTCTCCGATTACGGCCTGCAGTTCCCGAGCTTCGGGCTGCTCTCGTCCGAGGAGAAGATCAAGGAGCGCGGGCCGGCGATCCGGCGCTTCGCGAGCGTGGTCGCCGGCGCCTGGGAATACATCCTCGCCGGTCACGAGGACGAGGCGGTGAAGGCGATCATCGCCCAACGGCCGCAGGCGAAGCTCGACCCCAAGGTGCTGCGCGGGCATATCGAGTCGCTCAAGGCGTTCTTTCAGACGCCGAACTCGAAGGGCCTGCCGATGGGCGTGATGGCCGACGCCGACTGGGTCGCCGGCATCAAGACGATGGCCTCGGTGAAGCTGATCAAGGACGCGCCGGCCAGCGGGTTCTACACCAATGACATGCTCGACCGCGACCTGATCGCCAAAATCGCCAAGCAGAAATGAACGCCCGCCCGGCCGCGTCCATCGAGGTGACCGGCCTGCGCAAGCAGTTCGGCGCGCAGGGCGTGCTCGCCATCGAGGACGCGAGCCTGTCGATCGCGCCGGGCGAGTTCGTGAGCGTGCTCGGGCCGAGCGGTTGCGGCAAGAGCACGCTGCTGCGTTGCATCGCCGGCCTCGAGTCGCCGAGCGGCGGCTCGGTGAGCGTGAACGGCACGTCGGTCGACGGCCCGCCGGAAGGGCTCGGCATGGTATTCCAGCGCGACGCGCTCCTCGACTGGAGGAACGTCGCCGACAACCTCATGCTGCCGATCGACTTCCGGCACGGCGATCGCGCCGCGGCGCGCGAGCGGGCGGCGTCGCTTCTCGCTCTCACCGGGCTGCAGGGTTTCGAGAACGCGTATCCGGCGCAGCTCTCCGGCGGCATGCGCCAGCGCGTGGCGATCTGCCGCGCGCTGGTGGACGATCCGGTGCTGCTCCTCATGGACGAGCCCTTCGGCGCGCTCGATGCACTGACGCGCGACCAGATGAACATCGAGCTGCAGAAGATGTGGCTCGCCGAGCACAAGACCGTCGTCTTCGTCACCCACAGCATCAGCGAGGCCATCTTCCTCGGCGACCGCGTGGTGGTGTTCACGCCGCGCCCGGGCCGCATCGCCGACGTGATCAGGATCGATCTGCCGCGGCCGCGGCGGCTCGCCGTGCGCGGAGCCGAGCGCTTCAACGGCTACGCGAGCCATATCCGCACCCTGTTCGAGGGCATGGGCCTGCTGAAGGAGGAGGCGTGAAAGGCAAATGAGGGGCAACGTCATTGCGCTGGCGGTGCTGGTCGGTTCGTTCCTCCTCTGGGAGGTCGCGGTGCGCGCCTTCGAGGTGAAGCCTATCGTCCTGCCGCCGCCGTCGGCGGTGCTCGCCGACCTCCTTGCCGCCCCCGCCTGGTACCTCGGGCACGCGTGGTACACGCTGCTCGTCACGCTCGGCGGCTTCGCGCTCGCGGTGCTGGTCGGCGTGCTGCTCGCAGTGCTGATCGTCGAGTCGCGCCTGCTGGAGAAAAGCATCTACGCGCTGGTCATCGGGCTGAACAGCGTGCCCAAGGTGGCGGTGGCGCCACTGTTCGTGATCTGGCTCGGCACCGACGCCGAGCCGAAGATCGCGATCGCCTTTCTGATCGCGGTGTTCGCGATCGTGATCGACGCGGTGCTCGGCCTGAAATCGGTGCCGCCGGACATCTTGGACCTGGCGCGCTCGCTGCGCGGCGGGCGCCTGGCGACGCTTTGGCGCATCCGCTTTCCCTGCGCGCTGCCTTCGCTCTTCGCCGGCATGAAGGTGGCGATCGGGCTCGCGCTGGTCGGCGCGATCGTCGGCGAGTTCGTCTCGTCGCAGCGCGGGCTGGGCTACGTCATCCTCAGCGCGCAGGGCATGTTCGACACCGCGCGCGTGTTCGCCGCCATCCTGTTGCTCGCGGCGATGGGCGTGGCGCTGTTCTGGCTCATCGCCGCGCTCGAGCGCTTCGCCATCCCGTGGCACGCATCGCAGAAAGAGCACCTTCCCACTCACTGAAAGGAGTCACCATGGCACTCGTCCCCATCGCCAAGCTCGGCAACTTCATCCACATCTACGACTTCAAGGTCGACCCGAACCATATCGACGACTTTATTCGGCTCTTCAACGAGTTCGACTACTCCGACGACAATCCCATGCACAAATCCGCGGCGCAGGTGAAGGACGGGGCCCTGGTGCAGGATGTCGCCGATCCGACGCGTTTCTGGCTGATCGGCGAGTGGAGCGACATCGAAGTACACGCGCGCATCCGCAAGACGTTCGTGGAGATGAAGCCGGCGTTCATCAAGCACGTGGTCGGCGGCAAGTTCGTGCCGGCCTATGGCAAAGTGGTATCGGCCACGCCGCAGCACATCCTCGACAAGGCGCAAAAGCAGTCCGCGTGAAGCTCTACACGTTCTTTCGTTCGTCGACGTCGTACCGCCTGCGCATCGCGCTCGCCTGGAAGAAGCTCGCGTACGAGCCGGTGTACACCAGCCTGCCTGGGATGAAGCACAAGGACCCCGCGTACCTGAGGCTGAATCCGCAGGGGCTGGTGCCCGCGCTGGTGAGCGACGCGGGAAAGGTCTACACGCAGTCGATGGCGATGATCGAGTGGCTGGACGAGCGCTATCCGGACCCGCCGCTCATGCCGCGCGACGCGGAAGAGAAGTGGTATGTGCGCGCGGTGTCGCAGATCATCGGCTGCGAGATGCACCCGCTGAACAACGTGCGGGTGCTGAAGTACCTGAAGAGCGCCTACGGCCTGGACGACGCGAAGGTGAACGGCGACTGGTATCCGCACTGGGTCGCCGAAGGCTTTGCAGGCTTGGAAGGTTTTCTGACCCTGCAGAAATCGAGCGGCAGCTTTTGCCTGGGCGATCGCGTCACCATGGCCGACGTGTGCCTGGTGCCGCAGGTGTTCAACGCTCAACGCTTCAATTGCGACGTCGCGCCTTATCCCACGTTGATGGCGATCTTCGATCGTTGCATGAAGCTGGCGGCGTTCTCCGAGACGCAGCCCTCCAAACAGGGAGACGCCGTGTGACCCTCCCGCGCCAGTCCTACTTCGACTACTCGGCGATCGTCGACCGGCCGCAGTTCGAGCTGGCCGGGCGGCAAGCGCCTCGCGTTTCACCTGTGCCTGAACCTGGAGGCGTTCGCCTACAACAGCGGGCCTCGGCATCTCGTACTCGCCGGGACTGCCGCATCCCAACTCCTACAACTGGGGCTGGCGCGAGTACGGCAACCGCGTAGGGGTTTGGCGGCTCCTCAAGCTTTTCGACCAGCTCGAGCTGCCGGTATCGCTGCTCCTCAACAGCGAGTGCTACGAGCACTGCCCGGAGGTAGTGGCCGCCTTCCGCCGGCGCGGCGACGAGATCGTCGGCCACGGCCGCACCAACTCCGAGCACCAGAACGACTTCGACGAGGCTGGCGAGCGCAAGCTGATTGCCGACGTGACCGGGGCGATCCGCAAGCACGAAGGAAAGCCGCCTGCCGGCTGGCTGTCGCCGGGTGTCAATCCGAGCAAGGCGACGCCGGACCTGCTGCAGGAGGCGGGCTACCAATACATCCTCGACTGGCCGATCGACGACCAGCCGGTGTGGATGAAGACGCGCGGCGGCCGCATCCTGAGCGTGCCGTACCCGCACGAGGTGAACGACATCCCGATGATCGCCCTGCATCACGGCACCGCCGAGGGATTCGCCGACATGATCATCGACACCTTGGACGAGATGCTCCAGCAGTCGCAGGAGCAGCCGCTGGTCTACGGTGTGTCGATCCACGCCTTCCTCGTTGGCCAGCCGTACCGGCTCCGGCATTTCCGCCGCGCGATGGAGCGGGTGCGCGCCGCTTCCGACCGGGTGTGGTTCGCCACCACCGGGCAGATCGCCGCGCACTACGCCAGGGTGGTTCCGGCGCTAGGCCTGCAGCAGCCAGGCGCCGCCGAGCGACGCTGGCAGGCGCACCACCTTTCCTTCGACTTCCAACCCGGCCTTGCGGCAGCGCGCCGCAAACGCGTCCGGGTCGCTGCAGGAAAGTGCATAGCCGGCAAGTGCGGGGGCGGCGGGCGCATTGCCGAGCACTCGTTCCACGATCTTCCGGGTGCCGATCATCACGCGTCCGCGCGCGGTGTCGAGGCGGACGAAGCCGTCCTCCGGCCGCGGCAGCAGGCCGCCGAAGCGTCCCCAACGCGCCGCGACCTCCTCCGGTTCGTCCGCCACTACATAAACGGCGCGCAGGCGAAACGGGTTGACGTAGCCTTCGCGCCAGACATGCTCGGGCGCGAGGTGCTCGCAGTACTGCACGCGCCCCTCGGGCATCTTGTCGCGCGGCACGTAGATGACGTTGAAGCGCGCCTTGCCGCCTTCGACGTCGCGTTGCAGGTTGACGACGGGCTCCGGCTCGAAGCCATGCGCCGCAAGGCGGGCGTGCTCCGCCGCCGCGTACGGCGTGCCGAAGCACGCGAGGTGCACGCCGACGAAGAGCTTCATGCGATCGCGCACGCGTTGCGCGTGCGGCGTATCGAGCGTGGGTGCCAGCAGCTCGAGATAGCCTTCCTCCAGCATCACGCAGCGGTTCGAAGTCCCCGCGGGCTTGCCGGACACCTGGTGTTCGGAAAGCGGGGTGACCCGAAAGCCGAGCATCTCCCACACCGAGCCTGCGGCGGCCAGGTCGGGCACAAAATGTGCGAGGTGGTCGAGGTACAGGTCCCCTGGCGGCGGGCGTTGTCGTTGCGCAGCATCCACGGGAATGGAAATAGCACATTTCAGGGGCCAAGCTCCAACCATGCTGGAATTGGTTTTCGCAGAGGCCGGTCTGAGTTCCACCGTGAACGTCGGCCCCTTGCCCGAGGTGCGAATCGACGGCGAAGCCATCCGCGACCCGCGCGACGGCAAGGTTCTCGGGCGCCACGAGCGCCACGCCTGGCGCGTGCACGGCCGCGAGTTTTTCCGCGTGGATTGCTCCTGCCTGGTCAAGGTGCATTTCGAGAACGAGGCCGGCGACTCGTCCGAAATCTACGGACCGTTCCTCCATTTCTCGTGCGCCGACGGCATCGCCTATGGTGACGGCGACATCTGCGCCAACATCGACCTCGACAGCAAGAAGTGGTATTGCCACCGCGACCAGAACTATTGGCAGGCCATGGTGGTGAAGTCGGCGGCAGCCCCCGCAGCGTAAGATAGCCGCATGAACAAGCCGGTCGAGGCCCCGGCGGTCGCGATCAGCGGCGCCGAGGCGGTCGTCGAAATGCTCAGGGCGCACGGCGTCGAGGCGATCTTCGGCCTCTGCGGGGATACCAGCCTTCCGCTCTACGACGCCATGGCGCGCCTCGGGTCGATGCGTCACATCCTGACTCGCGACGAGCGCCATGCCGCCTACATGGCCGACGGTTACGCGCGGCTGAGCGGCAAGGTGGGGGTGTGCGAAGGCCCGTCGGGCGGCGGCGCGACCTACATTCTGCCGGGGCTGGTGGAGGCGAACGAGTCGTCGGTCCCGATTCTCGCGATCAATACCGATGTTTCGGTTTCTTCCAGGGGCAAGTTCACGCTGACCGAGCTCGACCAGCGCGCGCTGATGAAGCCGCTGACCAAATGGAACGCGGTGCTCGACCGCTCGGCCGACATCCCGCGCGTGTTGCGCAAGGCGTTCGAAGCCATGACCACCGGCCGCCCGGGCGCCGCGCACATCGCATTGCCGTTCGACGTGCAGAACGGGCCCGTGGAGCGCGGCGATGTATGGGCCGACCCCACGCTGGGTTCGTTTCCTTCGCGCTGCGTGGCACCCGACCCTTCGCTCGTTGAACTTGGTGCAAAACTGTTGAGGAGGGCGAAAAACCCCCTGTTCATCTGCGGCGGCGGCGTGGTCCTTTCCGGGGCGGAAGGGGAGCTGCTGGCGCTCGCCGAGACCCTCGGCGCGCCGGTGGCCACGACGATCAGCGGCAAGGGCTCGATCGACGAGCGCAGCCGGAGCGCGGTCGGCGTGGTCGGATCGAACGGCGGCACGCCCGAGACGCGCGCCGTGGTCGATGCCGCGGACGTGGTGATCTTCGTCGGCTGCCGCGCCGGCTCGGTGACCACCGAGCGCTGGCGCCATCCGGCGCCGGGCAGGGCGCGCATCATCCATATCGATGTCGACCCGGCGGTGCCGGGCACGAACTACCAGGTCGACGTGCCGCTCATCGGCGACGCGCGCCTGTGTCTTGCCGCGCTGAACGAAGCGCTGGAGGGGTATCGGCGCGAGGGTGATTTCAAGTTCGTCGAGCAACAAAAACGCGCCAAGTTCGAGAAGTTCGACGGCCTTGCGCGCTCCGATGAGACGCCGATCAAGCCTGAGCGGGTCGTTGCCACGCTGAGCGAATGCCTGGATGAAGATGCCATCGTGGTCGCCGACCCCGGCACGCCTTGTCCGTACCTGTCGGCGTACTACGTGGTGCGCGGCACCGGGCGGCGATATTTCTCCAACCGCGCCCACGGTGCGCTCGGCTATGCCGCCGCGGCTTCGATGGGCGCGCACGTCGCGCGCCCGCAGGTGAAGACGGTCGCGGTGATGGGCGACGGCAGCTTCGGCATGTGCGTCGGCGAGCTCGAGACCGCGGTGCGCCTGAAGCTGCCGATCACGTTCATCGTGATCTCGAACGCCGTGTACGGCTGGATCAAGGCCGGGCAGAAGACGGGCTACAGCCAGCGTTATTTCTCGGTGGACTTCGGCGTCACCGATCATGCGAAGGTGGCGGAAGCCTTCGGCGTGAAGAGCTGGCGCGTAACGCAGCCGGCCGAGCTGAGCGGTGTGCTGAAGAAAGCGCTGGCGGCGGATGGGCCGACGCTGGTCGACATCGTCTGCCAGCCGCTGCACGAAGCCAAAGCGCCGGTGTCCGAATGGGTGGCATAAAAAAAGGGGGAAAAAAATGAGCACCAACGCCTTCAATCCGTACGCGGCGCCCGCCGCGCCGGTCGCCGACGTCAGCGCGAACGCCGAAGCCGAAGCGATCCGGCACGCGCACATCAGTCACGAGGCGTCGATCAAGGCCGTCGGCTTCCTGTATTACCTGGGCGGCGTCGGTGTGACGCTCGTCGCCGCGGCGTCGCTGCTCGGCGCCAACGACGCGAGCGTGATGGTCACGCTGCTGCTGATCGCCCTCGGCGTCGGCCAGTTCTTCGCCGGCTGGGCGGTGCGCGCGCTGCGACCGTGGGGCAGGATCCTCGGCTGCGTGCTCTCGGGCCTGGGCCTGCTCGGCTTTCCGATCGGCACCGTGATCAACGCCTACATCCTGTACCTCTTCCTGTCGAAGAAGGGCCGCACCATCTTCGCGCCGGAATACCAGGCGGTGATCGCGGCGACGCCGGAGGTCAAGTACCGCACGTCGATCCTGGTCTGGATCTTCCTCGCGCTGCTCGTCGCCCTGCTCGCGTTCGGGCTGTTCGGGAGCTATTTCGGCAAATGATCGAGCGCGGCTATCACGACCTCGGCGGCCGCCCGGCGCGGAAGGTGGAACGCGACGAGCACGATTACGAGCCGTGGGAGCGGCGCATCGATGCGATGGCGGTGCTGTTGGGGTTCAAGAAGCTGCTCACGGTGGACCAGCGGCGCAAGAATATCGAGGCGCTGCCGCCGGAAATGTACGACAGCCTGAGCTATTACGAGCGCTGGCTGATGTCCACGGCGCAGAGCCTGATCGAGCGCGGGCTGATCACCACCGAAGAGCTCGCGCGCAAGATGCTCGCCGTCGGAGCGCGCGGCCACCACGACATGGGCGGGCTGCCGGCGGGCAAGGTGCAGTACGAGGAGCACGACTATGAACAGTGGGAGCGGCGGGTCGATGGCCTGATGATGATTCTTTCGGGCATCCGCGGCCCCAAGCGCATGATCACCGTCGACGAGCTGCGCAAGAACATCGAGGCGCTGCCGCCCGATGCCTACGAGCGCATGAACTATTACGATCGGTGGGTGGCGTCGATCACGCAGACGCTGATCCAGCGCGGGGTGATCACCACCGAGGAGCTTGCGCGCAAGATGGCGCAAATCAATGGTCGAGGCTAAGTTCAAGCCGGGCGAGCGGGTGAAGGTGATGAAGGCGTATCCGCTCGGCCACGTGCGCACGCCGTACTACATCCGCGGCTGCACCGGCACGGTCGAGCGCATCTGCGGCGCATTTCCGAACCCGGAGGAGCTCGCGCAGATGCGCGATGGCCTGCCGGCGCTGCCGCTTTATCGCGTACGGTTCCGGCAGAAGGACGTGTGGCCGGATTACGCAGGGAACGGGGAAGACGTGCTTGAGGTCGAAATCTTTGAGCACTGGCTGCAAGCCTATGAGTGACGAAGGCAATTACAGACCGCTGAGCTACTTCCAGTTGATGGAGGTAAGCCTGCGCGAGCTTTTGGTCGAGAAGGGCATCCTCACCGACGAGCAGGTCAACGCGGCGGTCGAGGACATGCGCGCGCGCACGCCCGAGCGCGGCGCGAAAGTCGTGGCGCGCGCGTGGGTGGACGACGGTTTCAAAAAGAGGCTGCTGGAGAACGGCACCAAGGCGTGCGAGGAGCTCGGCCTCGATGTGCCCGCGCTCAAGCTGCTCGCGGTCGAGAACACCGCCGACGTGCATAACGCCATCGTCTGCACGCTGTGCTCCTGCTACCCGCGCATGCTGCTCGGTATCCCGCCGGAGTGGTACAAGTCGCGCAACTATCGCTCGCGGATGGTGCGCGAGCCGCGCGCGGTGCTGGCGGAATTCGGCCTGCGCATCCCGGAGCAAATGCAGATCCGTGTGCACGATTCGACCGCCGACATGCGCTATATCGTGCTTCCCCGGCGCCCGGCCGGCACCGACGGGCTGGAGCGAAGAGCGGCTGGCCGCGCTCGTCAACCGCGACTGCATGATCGGCGTTGCTGTACCGAAGGGCCCCAGCGATTAACTAGTGGCGCGTCGTCCAATAGCTCCCCTCGGGGTGGTACCGCTCGGAGACTCCGCTGCCTACGTGGAGTTCTCCACCACGCTCGACCTCGACGTCAACAGCGTCGTGCAGCGCCTCGGCCTGGTGATCCTGAAGCGCAACGTGCCCTGGGTGCGCGACGTCGTGCCGGCGCTTGGCGGACTGGCCCTGCACTTCCATCCGGACCATGCGGAGTTTCCGGCCAAGCCGCTCGAAGAAGCGCTCGCGCTGGTGAACGACTGCATGAAGCCCGCGCTCGCCGCCAAGGACAATCCGGGAAGCGAAGTCGAGCTGCCGGTGTGCTACGAGCCGGAGTTCGCCCTCGACCTGAAGGAAGTGGCGAAGAAGGCCGAGGTGTCACCCGACGAAGTGGCGAGCCTCCATGCAGCCGCGGAATACCGCGTGCTGATGATGGGCTTCGCGCCCGGCCACGCCTACATGGGCGGACTCGATCCGAAGCTCACGATTCCGCGCCGCGCTTCGCCGCGCGCGGTGGTGCCGGCCGGCTCGGTGGCAATCGCCAACGAGCAGACGGTGGTCTATCCGTACGCCATCTCGGGCGGCTGGAACGTCATCGGGCGCACGCCAATGACGCTGTTCGATGCGTCCCGCCCGCGGCCGAGCCTGCTGTGGCCGGGAGATCGCGTGCGCTTCCGGGTGATTACGCGCGCCGAATTCATCGAAATGGCGGCCAGCCAGTGAGAAACGCCACATGAGTGTCCGGGTGCTGCGGCCGGGGCTGCTGACCACCTTGCAGGACGAAGGCCGCCACGGCTATCAGCGCATCGGCCTGTGCCCGGGCGGGGCGATGGACCCGGTGGCGCTCGCGCTCGCCAACGCGCTGGTGGGCAATGCGCCCGGCGAGGCCGCGCTGGAAATCACGGTGATCGGGCCGGAGGTGATGTTCGAGCACGACACGCTGGTCGCGGTGTGCGGCGCTGAATTCCAGGGCAGCTTTCCCCATAACCGTCCGACGCTCGCGCCCGCAGGCTCGCGCTTCAGCGTCGGCCGGGCGGTGCGCGGCGCGCGCGCCTACCTCGCGGTCGCTGGCGGCTTCGCCGTCGAGCCGGTGCTCGGCAGCCGCAGCACCTATCTGCCGGGTCATTTCGGCGGCGTGCAGGGCCGCGCGCTGAAGCATGGGGATGTGCTGCCATTGCGCGAGCCGGAGGCGGCGCAACGCTTCACTTCGCTGAAAAAAACCAGGGAAGGAACCGTCAAGTGGTCGGCGCCGCCGCTCACGCTGCCCGATCGCGAGCCGATCCTGGTGCATGTGATCGACGGCCAGCACTTCGCGAGCTTCGACGCCAGCTCGCAGCGCGCGTTCGTCGACACGGTGTGGAGCGTGGCGCCCGAATCGAACCGCATGGGCTTTCGCCTGAGCGGTCCGCCGCTCGGGCGGCCGCAGGCCGATGAGATATTATCGGGTCCGACTTGCCTCGGCTCGGTGCAGGTGCCGCCGAGCGGCGTGCCGATCGCGTTGATGGCCGATCACCAGACCACCGGCGGCTATCCGCGCATCGCCGAGATCGCCTCGGCGGACGTGGCTCGGCTCGCGCAGCTCGCGCCTGGCGGCAAGGTGCACTTCGCGCGCTGCAGCCTCGAGATGGCGGGCGAATTGCGCAAGCACGCGAGGGAACGGCTGCAATCGGCGCTGCGCGGCATCGCCTGGGAGTACGCCAAAAAATGAAGCGCATTGACCTCAACTGCG
Organism: uncultured beta proteobacterium; assembly: GCA_963810475.1. Classification (GTDB taxonomy): domain Bacteria; phylum Pseudomonadota; class Gammaproteobacteria; order Burkholderiales; family SG8-39; genus SCGC-AG-212-J23. The sequence goes on from CAWENY010000027.1 coordinate 37,823, forward strand.
ACATGGGCGAAAGCTACGGCGCCTGGACCATGGGCGCCGACGCCGAAGTCATGCCGCACATCAGCTCGGCGAACGTCGCCTGTGGCTTCCACGGCGGCGACCCGGCGACCATCCGCAAGACGGTGCGCCTCGCGCTCGACAACGGCGTGGCGGTCGGCGCGCATCCTTCGCTTCCGGACATCCAGGGCTTCGGCCGCCGCGTGATGAAGATTTCGCCGCAGGACATGTACGACCTGGTGGTCTACCAGGCCGGCGCGGTGGAAGGCTTCGCGCGCGCCGCGGGCTCGAGGCTGCATCACATCAAATGCCACGGCGCGCTGTACAACATGGCGGCGACGGACGATGCCTTGTCGGAGGCAATGGCTCGCGCCGCACGCGACCTGGGCAACGTGATGATCTATGCATTGTCGAATTCACGCATGATTGCGATGGTCAAAAAACTCGGTGTCCCCGTCGC
>CAWENY010000028.1:0-33570 GCA_963810475.1 uncultured beta proteobacterium
ATGCTGTGCCACTGGTCGCGCAGACGGCCGGTGGTGAGGCGCAACGGATGGCGGGCATCGGTCGCTTCGGCGGTCGACGCGGTGGGGGGGACGAAGCGAGCGCGGCCGTCGGGGTCGGGAATCGCCGTCTTCGTAGAGGTCGCGCGCGCCCTCCAGCGCCGCGGAAAGGCCACTGCTGCGGGCCTCTCGCTCGAGCATCGCGTAGCGAGAGCCCGGAGATGTCGAGGTCGCGTCCGCGCGTGGTCTCGCGATGCTCGGCGAAGAGCCGCGGACGAGGCGTAAGGAAACGAGCGTCCGCGACCTCGAGCGGGGCCGAGCCGCCGCGCGAAGTCGCTCGCCGATGCGCCAATCTGCCGCGCCTCGCCGGGCGGCTGCGACCGCCGCGCGCACGCGAGCGATGCGCCGCTCCGAGTTCGTGACAGTGCCGTCCTTCTCGCCCCAGGCCGCCGCCGGCAGCAGCACGTCGGCGAACGGCGCGGTCTCGTGTCGCGGAAAGGCATCCTGCACGACGACCAAATCGGCGCGCTGCGAGCGCCTCGCGACGCGGCGCTGACCGGCATGCGATTGCGCCGGGTTGGTGCAGGCGATCCACATCGCCTTGAACGCGCCGCTGCGCAAGCGCGTCGAAGAGCTCGACCGCGGTCATGCCGGGCGGGCAGGGACGCGCGTCCACGCCCAGAGAGCGCGCGACTCATCGCGATGCGCGGGCTGGCGAGATCGCGATGGACGGCAGCAGGGTGGCCATGCCGCCGACCTCGCGGCCGCCCATCGCGTTGGGCTGGCCGGTGAGCGAGAACGGCCCCGCGCCGGGCCTGCCGAAATGGCCGGTGGCGAGATGCAGGTGGATCAGCGCGGCCTTCTTGTCGGGTGCCGTGCGTGCGACTGGTTGAGTCCCTGGCAATACAGCGACAGCGTCGGTCGTCGGGGTCGCCGAACCAGCGTGCCGCCAGCGACGATGTCATCGGCCGGCAGGCCGCAGACGCCGGCGGCGCGCTGCCGGCGTGTGCTCGCGCACCGCGCGCTCGCAGCGGCATCGAAGCCTTCAGTGTGCGCGCGCGATGTAGTCGCGGTCGAGCCAGGCCCTCCCAGCAGCAAAACGTGCAGCATGCGCGTTGAACAACGCGACGTCGGTGCCCGGGCGCGGCGGCAAGATGCAGGTCGGCGTCGCGCGCCGTATCCGTGCGGCGCGGATCGACGACGATCAAGCGCTTGCGCCGGATTGCGCGCCGCGCATCCTCGATGCGGCCGGTACAGGACCGGGTGGCGCAAACGCCGGGTTCGAGCCGGCGATGAACACGCAGGTCGGCAGCTCGATGTCCTCGTAGCAGGCCGGCGGCGCGTCCGTGCCGAGCGAAGCTTGTAGCCGGCCACCGCGCGAGGACATGCACAGCCGCGAGTTGGTGTCGACGTTATCGGTGCCGATCAGGCCCTTGGCGAGCTTGTTGAAGACGTAGTAGTCCTCGGTGAGGAGCTGGCCCGAGATGTAGAACGCCACGGCGTCGGGCCCGTGCGCGCGGATGATCTCGGCGAATCTGTTCGCCGCTAAGTGGTCGAGCGCTTCGTCCCAGGTGGCGCGCTCGCCGTTCACTTCCGGGTAAAGCAGCCGCCCGCCGGGGCGGGGTCCGTGGACAGGTGCAGCGCAGCGCCCTTGGTGCACAGGCGGCCGAAGTTGGCGGGATGAGCCCGATCGCCTTTCACCGGCAAGGATTTGGTACTCCACCGAGGTAGAAACCAGCATGCCGCAGCCGACGCCGCAGTAGCAGCAGGTGGTGGCGACGTGGCGGCTGGGCTCGACCACGACCCAGCCCTCCTCCACCCGCGCAGCGTAGACCGGGATGCGCACCGAGGCGTCCTCGATGCAGCGCCCGGTGAGCAGGCTGAAGTGCTGCTTGTAGACCGGCAAGGCGACCACCAGCTCGCCGTTCAGGTCGCCGACGATGCCGCGCGACAGGACGTTGGCGGCGCGAGAACGGGTCGCGGTTGCCCACGGCGTAAACAGCATTCTGGTCCAAAACGAAAAACTGCAACCTGCTCGCCGCCGACCAGCGCAGGAACGCCTTGTCTCTGGGACGATGTCCTCCAGCCGGCATACTCGCACGGCCATCTGCTCACGCAGTTTCAGATTCCGACTCCCGTTCGTCCTCGCGCGCGGGACGGATCTGGCCGCGCTCGGCTCACGAAGACGACGTGGCGATCGGGCTCGTCGCTGTTCACGAAATGGCGGAAGCGTTTCAGGATCTCCGGGCGTCTCGATCGCTTTCTTCCACTCGCACCGTAGCGTGTCGACGAGATGCTGCATATCGGCCTCGAGCTCGGCGGCGATCCCAGAGAATCGTCACACACGACCTTGCGCAGGTAGTCGATGCCGCCTTCGGGTTCTCGAGCCAGGTGCTGGTGCGCTGCAGGCGGTCGCCGTGCGGATGTAGAACATGAGGAAGCGGTCGATGGTACTGGATCAAAGCGTGGCTTCGTCGAAATCCGTCGCGAGCAGGTCGGCGTGGCGCGGCTTCATCCGCCGTTGCCGCATACGTAGAGGTTCCAGCCTGCTCGGTCGCGATCACGCCGACGTCCTTGCCCTGCGCTCGGCGCACTCGCGCATGCAGCCCGAGACCGCCATCTTGAGCTTGTGCGGCGCGCGCAAACCGCGGTAGCGTTCTCGACGCGATCGCCATCGGACCGAGTCCTGCACGCCGTAGCGGCACCAGGTGATGCCCACGCAGGACTTCACCGTGCGCAGCGCCTTGCCGTAGGCGTGGCCGGACTCGAAGCCCGCGTCGACCAGCTCGCGCCAGATGAGCGGCAGCTGTTCGAGGCGCGCGCCGAAGAGATCGATGCGCTGGCCGCCGGTGATCTTGGTGTACAGGCCGAACTCCTGGGCGACTCGGCCGAGCACGATCAGCTTCTCGGGGGGGATCTCGCCGCCAGGCACGCGCGGCAGATCGAGTAGGTGCCGTCCTTCTGTATGTTGGCAAGGAAGCGGTCGTTGGTGTCCTGCAGCGGCGCATGTTTCCGCTTCAGGATCTTTTCGTTCCAGCCGAGGCAAGGATCGAGGCGACCGCAGGCTTGCACACGTCGCAGCCGCGCCCCTTTCCCATGCTTTTGAGAAGAGATCGTCGAAGGTTTCGGATTCCGCTAATTTCACCAGGTGGAAAAGCTCTTGGCGTGAGTACGGGAAGTGCTCGCAAAGATGGTTGTTCACGCTGAACCCGCGCTTCTTCATCTCGGCATCGAGGATCTGCTTGGCAAGCGGCGCGCAGCCGCCGCAGCTCGTCGCCGCCTTGGTCTCCTTCTTCAGCCCGCCCGGGAATGGCGCCTCCGGCGATAGCCGCGCAAATAGCGCCCCTGGAGACGCTGTTGCACGAGCGACAGCGCGCCTTCCGGAAGCTGTCCACGCCCAGCCGGCCTTTGGACGTCCGCATAGGGAGGATCAGCTCTCCGGTTGCTCGGGAAGCGGCATGGCGTTGAGCACCGCTTGCTGCAACGTGCCGTAGTCCGAGGCGTCGCCGAGCAGGATGGCGCCGAGAGCTGCTTGCGGTCGCCAGAGACCACGAGCTTCTTGTAGACCACCTCGTCGCTGTAGACATAGCTCACCGACTCTGGCGTCACCGCGTGGGCGTCGCCGATCGAGGCCACGTCGACCCCCATCAGCTTTAGCTTGGTGCTGAGATCCGCGCCGAGGAAGTGGACCTGCGGTTCGCCCGCCATGTGCCGCGCCGCGACCTCAGCCATCTGGTAGCCGGGCGCCACCAGGCCGAAGATGCGCCCCTCCCACAGCGCGCATTCGCCCACGGCGTAGATGTCCGGGTTGCTGGTCTGGCAATGCGAGTTGATGCGGATGCCGCCGCGCTCGCCCACCGCGAGGCCGGCAGCGCGGGCCAGCTCGTCGCGCGGGCGGATGCCGGCCGAGAACACGACGATGTCGGTTTCCAGGGCTGTTCCGTCGGCAAACACTAGCTTCTGCCTGCGGACGGTTCCCTCCGTGATTTCCTTGGTATTTTTTTGCAGGTGGACCGTGGCGCCCAGGGCTTCGATCTTTTTCCGTAACAGCCGGCCGGCGGAATCGTCCAGCTGCAGCGTCATCAGGCGCGAGGCGAACTCGACCACATGCGTCTCGAGCCCGAGGTCCTTCAGCGCCTTGGCCGCTTCGAGGCCGAGCAGCCCGCCGCCGATCACCGTGCCGACCTTCGAGCGTGCAGCGGTCGCGCTGATCACCTCGAGGTCCTCGATCGTGCGGTAGACGAAGCAGTCGCGCCTCTCGCGTCCGGCCACCTGCGGCACGAAGGGCGTGGAGCCAGTCGCGAAAACCAGCTTGTCGTAGGGCACCGCGCGGTAGCGCGCCGAACGCAACACTTTCTCGATCGGGTCGATGGCAAGTACTGGATCGTTGAGGCGGAGCGTCACGCCGGCTTTTTCGAGCAGGCTCTTGTCCGCGAGATTCAGATCGGCGGCGGTCTTGCCGGAGAAAAAGCTCGTCAGCTGCACGCGGTCGTAGGCCGGACGCGGCTCCTCGCAGAACACCGTGATCTCGTGCGCTTCGCCGCGCGCCACTAGCTTCTCGAGAAAGCGCTGGCCGACCATGCCGTTGCCGATGACGACGACGCGGGTCATGCGGCTTTTGCCTTGTGTTCGGATACGGCGCGCGCCAGGGCCACCACCGCGCCGATGACGATCACCGCCGGGCCTTCGAATCCCGCACCGGAGAGCTGGGCTAGCGTGCTGATGACCTGTCGCTGGTTGCCGAGGGTGCCGTTCTCAATGATGCAGGCCGGCGTGGCCGGCTCCATGCCTGCGGCCTTCAGCGCGCTGGCGATGTTTGCCAGGTTCCTCAGCCCCATGTAGATCACCAGGGTCGTGCGCGAGCGCACCACCGCTTGCCAGTCGACATGCGCGCCGTGACCGGTGATGAAGGTGACGCCGTGCGCGAGGTCGCGGTGCGTGACCGGGATGCCGAGCATCGCCGGCACCGCGGTGCCGGCGGTGATGCCGGGAATAACCTCGACCTCGATGCCCGCCTCGACCAGCGCGCGCAGCTCTTCGCCGCCGCGCCCGAAGACGAACGGATCGCCGCCTTTGAGGCGCGCCACCGTCTGCCCGGCCTTCGCGTGCTGGATGCACAGCTTCTCGATGAAGGCCTGCGAGGTGCCGCTGCCCGCGCGCTTGCCGACTTCGATGATGCGCGCGTCCGAGCGCGCGTGCGCCAGGCATCCCCCGTTCACCAGCGCGTCGACCAGCACCACGTCGGCGAGGCCGAGCGCGCGCGCCGCCTTGAGCGTCATCAGCTGCGGGTCTCCCGGTCCGGCGCCGATCAGGTAGACCTTTCCCCTCATTTCGCTCACTAAGCCGCTCTCAGCTTTGCCTGCTTGGCATACAGGAATTCGAGCACGGCCGCGCGCAGATCCATGAAGCGCGGGTCATGAGCAAGCCGGAGGCGCTCGCGCGGGCGCGGCAAGGGCACCTCGAGGACCTCGCCGATGCGCGCCGAAGGGCCATTGCTCATCATCACCACGCGGTCGGAGAGCAGCACCGCCTCGTCCACGTCGTGCGTGACCATCAGCACCGTGGCCCCGGTCTGGCCGACGATGCGCATCAGCTCGTCCTGCAGCGTGGCGCGCGTCAATGCGTCGAGCGCGCCGAACGGCTCATCGAGCAGCAGCACCTTGGGCTCGATCGCCAGCGCGCGTGCAATGCCGACGCGCTGCTTCATGCCGCCGGAAATCTGGTGGGGATACTTATGCTCTGCGTGGGTGAGCCCGACCAACGCCAGCGCGGCATGGGTCCTCTCCCGCAGCCGGTCTTTGAACACCCTCTCGACGGCGAGATGCACATTCTGGAAGCACGTGAGCCACGGCAGGAGCGAGTGGTTCTGGAACACCACGCCGCGGTCCGGGCCCGGGCCGTCGACGTGCTTGCCCGCGAGCAGGATGGCGCCGCGCGTCGGCTTGATCAGGCCGGCGACCAGGTTGAGGAGCGTGCTCTTGCCGCAGCCGGAATGGCCGATGAGCGTGACGAACTCGCCCTTGCGGATGGTGAGGTCGATGCCGGTGAGGATCTCCGAGGCGGCGAACGACATGCCGACCGCTTCGACACTGAGATACTTATCCATAGCTGAAGCGCCTTGCCACCAGCACCAGCCCCTGCTCCAGCAGCAGGCCGACGATGCCGATGGTGAAGATCGCGATCATGATGTGCTCGACCTTGAGGTTGTTCCACTCGTCCCACACCCAGAAGCCGATGCCCACACCCCCGGTCAGCATCTCCGCAGCGACGATCACCAGCCAGGCGACGCCGATGGAGAGGCGCACGCCGGTGATCATGTAGGGCAGCACCGCCGGGAACAGGATCTTGGTGAACACCTTCCACTCGGAAAGGTTCAGGACGCGCGCGACGTTGAGGTAGTCCTGCGGGATCTGCCGCACGCCGACCGCGGTGTTGACGATCATCGGCCACAGGCTGCAGATGAAGATCACCCAGATCGCCGCCGGATTGGCCGCCTTGAACACCAGCAGGCCGATCGGCAGCCAGGCGAGCGGCGACACCGGCTTGAGCAGCGCGATGATCGGCGCCGCCATGCCCGAGAGGAAACGGAAGCGCCCGATCATGAAGCCGAGCGGGATGCCGACCAGCGCCGCGAGGCCGAAGCCGATGCCGACGCGCTTCAGCGACGAGAGCACGTTCCAGCCGATGCCCTGGTCGTTCGGTCCCTTGCTGTAGAACGGATCGGCGAAGATCTTCGCCGCCGCGGCGCCGACGGTGACCGGATCGGGGATACGACCGCCGAACTTGGCGATCGCCGCCCAGGCGGCGATGAACACCAGCAGCCCCGCGATGCACGCCACCGCCTCGATGGTCCATGCCGGGGCCACCGCGCGCTTGTAGCCGGTGTCGAACTTCTCCGGCGTAACGGAAGGAAGCGGCGGGCTGGTTTTCGGCGGCGCAATCTCCTTTCTCAGGGCGATCGCCGGCATCTCAAGCCACCCGGATCTTGAAGGTGCCGGCGTACTTCTTCGCGTCCTTGCCGTCCCACACCACCCCGTCCATCAGCTTCGCGGTGCGGAACGAATCCTTCGGCACCGGCGTCTTGGTGAGCGCCGCCGCCTGCTTGTAGATGTCGATGCGGTTCACCTTCTGCGCCACCGCCAGGTAATCCGGGTCCTCCTTCAGCAGGCCCCAGCGCCGGTGCTGGCTCATGAACCACATCCCGTCGCTAAGAAAGGGGAAGGTGACGTAGCCATCGTTGTAGAACTTCATCGAGTTCGGGTCGTCCCAGACCTTGCCGATGCCGTTGTCGTAGCGCCCGAGCATGCGCGCGGTGATCACGTCCTTGTCCGCGTTCACGTACGACTTGTCGGCGACGACTTCGGAAGTCTTCTGCTTGTTGCTGATCGACGAGTCGATCCAGCGCCCGGCGTCGATCACCGCCGCAGTCATCGCGCGCGCGGTGTTCGGATACTTCTGCGTGAACTCCGCCGTGCAGCCGAGCGTCTTCTCCGGGTGGTCCTTCCACAGGTCCTGCGTGGTGTTCGCGGTGAAGCCGATCTTGTCCATGATCGCGCGGTAGTTCCACGGCTCGCCGACGCAGAAGCCATCCATGTTGCCGACGCGCATGTTGGCGACCATCTGCGGCGGCGGCACCACGATCGCCTTCACGTCCTGGAACGGGTGGATGCCGTGCGCCGCGAGCCAGTAGTAGATCCACATGGCGTGCGTGCCGGTGGGAAAGGTCTGCGCGAACGTGTAATCGCCTTTTTCCTTCCTGATCAGTGCAGACAACGTCTCGCCGTCGCGCACTCCCTTCTCATATAACTTGCGCGAAAGCGTGAACGCCTGGCCGTTGTGGTTCAGGTTCATGAGGATGTTCATGTCCTTCTTCGGCCCGCCGATCCCCATTTGTACGCCGTAGATCAGGCCGTAGAGCACATGGGCGGCGTCGAGTTCGCCGTTCACCAGCTTGTCGCGTACCGCGGCCCAGGACGCTTCCTTCGAGGGCACGATCTTGATGCCGTATTTCTTGTCGAACTCCATCACCGACGCCATCACCACCGACGAGCAGTCGGTAAGCGGAATGAAGCCGATCTTCACTTCCTTCTTTTCCGGCGCATCGGAACCCTGCGCCCAGGCACCGCTGCGCACCGCATCCGGCACCATGCTCATCAGGCTCGTCGCCCCCGCTGCTTTCAGAAAATCGCGCTTCTTCATCGCTTTCCTTTTTTTGGAAACAAAAAAAAGGCGTTGGGTCTTCTCCTCTCGGAGGACCGAACGCCTTTGTTCATGGTGGACGCGTCGTTGCGCCCGCTTGGGTCCTACATCGCAACCTCTATGCCAAGCAGCTCGCTTTGATTTTCAAGGGATTTTCGAAAACCGCGTGCACCGTCGTCGTGCGCCGCGCCAATGGGCGCACCGAATTCGGGGTCAGGTGCGCAATCAATTACGCACCTGACCCCGAATTCAGAAGGTCCGCCGCGTCGACGATGCGCTGGGCGACTTCGCCCAGCTTGAGGTTGCGGTCCATCGCGGCTTTGCGCAAAGCGGCGTAGGCCGCCTCCTCGTCGAGCCCGCGGCTTTTCATCAGCAGCCCCTTGGCGCGCTCGATGAGCTTGCGCTCGGCGAGTTTCGAGTTCGCTTGCGCGAGCTGGCCGCGCAGGTCCTGCAGCTCATCGAAGCGGGCGACCGCGACGTCGACGATGGCCTTGATCCGCTTTTCATCCAGGCCGTCCACCACGTAGGCCGACACGCCGGCGCGGGTCGCCGCGCGGATCGTCTCCGGCGTGCCGTCGCTGGCGAACATCACCACTGGCCGGGGCGTGTGGCGGCTGACCATGACCAGGTGCTCGAGCACGTCGCGGCTCGGCGAGTCGGTATCGATGAGGATTACCGCCGGCTCGAGCCGCTCGATGGTCTTCAAAAGGGTGACCGCCGATGTAAGCGATGCAGTGACTTCGTAGCCGGCGAGCAGCAAAGCTGCACGCAGCACCTCGGCCCGCTTTGCCGATTCATCGACCACGAGCACACGCATCGCCGACCTGGTTCGCAAGGCCTATGCCATAGGATTTTCCCTTAGGAATCAAGAGAGCAGCAGGGCAATCGGCACCGTCGTGGGGCACGCAGCCGCAGCGCTGCACCATCGCAGCCACGGCGTTGGCACGCGCATTGCTGCTGGAGTTTTATCCCAGGAGGCAACCACCATGAGATTCGCGCAAGTGACCAGAGATGTAGCCGACCAATTGAACGAGGCGTCAGAGCGCTACCAAGTGCCCCAGCGCCTGCGCTACGCCGGCGAAACCGCCCGCGAAACCGCGCGCATGGCGAGCGAAACCGCGCGCCGCGGCGCGCAACAGGCCTACCACATGGCGCTCGAGCATCCGCGCACCTCGGCGGCGGCGGGAATCATCCTCGCCGCGGCGATCGTCGGCGGCGTGCTTTGGTACATCTTTGGCAACGAGAGCAATGAGCCCCGCCGGACTCGCCGGGTCCGCGCCGGAACGGGCCGTAAACGCGCCAAGACCACACGGGCTCGCGCAGCAGCCCAGTAAAATTGGGGAGTGAGAGAACCCCAAGCAAAAGCAGTCCACCTCAAGGATTACACCCCGCCGGCGTTCCAGGTCGATACGGTCGACCTGGACGTCGACATCCGCGACGACCACGCGCTGGTTCGCGCGAAGCTGGAAATCCGGCGCAACGCCGCCGCACCCGCTTCCGCGCCCTTGGTCCTCGACGGCGACGAGCTCGAACTCGTCTCCATCACCTTGAACGGGAAGGCCGTTGAGCACACGGTAGGCGAAGAGAGCCTGACGCTCCCCCAGGTCCCCGAGGCGTTCACGCTCGAAACCGTCAGCCGGATCTTTCCGCAGAAGAACACCAAGCTCGAAGGCCTGTACGCGACCCGGCACGGCTTCGTCACCCAGTGTGAAGCGCAAGGTTTCCGGCGCATCACCTGGTTCCTCGACCGCCCGGACGTGATGGCGCGCTACACGACCACGGTGCGCGCCAACTATCCGGTTTTGCTATCGAACGGCAACCTGGTGGCCTCGGGCCCGGGATGGGCGCGCTTCGAAGACCCGTTCCCGAAGCCTTCGTACCTGTTCGCGCTCGTGGCGGCCAACCTGGAGGTCCTGCGGGACCACAACCTCTACATCTATGTCGAGCCCGGCAAGCTCGACCAGGCGGGCTGGGCGATGGATTGCCTCAAGCGCGCGATCGCGTGGGACGAGAAGCGCTTCGGCCTCAAGCTCGATCTCGACGAATACAAGATCGTCGCGGTCGGCGACTTCAACTCCGGCGCGATGGAGAACAAGGGCCTCAACATCTTCAACACGCGCTACGTGCTGGCGCGCGCGGACACGGCCACCGACGTCGACTACCTGAACATCGACCGCGTGGTCGCCCACGAATATTTCCACAATTGGACCGGTAACCGCGTCACCTGCCGCGACTGGTTCCAGCTTTCCCTGAAGGAAGGGCTGACGGTGTTCCGCGACCAGGAATACGGCGCCGACACCTATTCACGCGCCGTGACGCGCATCCAGGAAGTTCGCTCACTGCGCGCCAACCAGTTTCCGGAGGACGCCGGGCCGATGAAGCATCCGGTGCGGCCGCAGTCGTACCAGGAGATCCGCAACTTCTACACCATGACGGTGTACGAGAAAGGCGCCGAGGTGGTGCGCATGCAGCACACGCTGCTCGGCGAGGAGAAATTCCAGGCCGGCATGCGGCTCTACTTCCAGCGCCACGATGGCCAGGCCGTCACCTGCGATGATTTCGTGCAGGCGATGCAAGACGCCTCGGGCATCGACCTTACGCAGTTCAAGCGCTGGTACGACGTGGCCGGCACGCCGGTTCTCGACTGCGTAGGCAAGCAGAAGAACGGCAACTTCTTCCTGCACGTGAAGCAGTCGATGAACCCGCCGTTCCACATCCCGTTCGCGGTCAAGATCGGACACCAGGAAGAGGTGCTGTCGCTGAAGGAGCGCGAGCAGACCTTTACCTTCGAGAACGTCTCGAACGCAGCGCCCTCGCTGCTGCGCGGCTTCTCGGCGCCGGTGATCCTGAACTACCCCTACGAGGAGGCCGAGCTGCTCGGCCTGATGGCGAGCGACGACGACCCGTTCAACCGCTGGGAAGCGGGACAGCGGCTCGCGTGCGCGATCATCCTCGAGAAGGGCGGCATCGCGTCGCAGGCCTTCCTCGACGCCGCGAAGAACGTGATGGGCGATGCGGATCCGGCGTTCGTCGCCGAGGCGCTCGCCCTGCCCGCGGAAACCTTCCTCGCCGAGCAGATGGAAGTGGTGGATCCGGACCGGCTGCACGAATCGCGCAACACGCTACGGCGCGCGTTGGCGGCGGGTCTGAAGGAGGAATTCGTTTCCACGTACGAGGCAAACCTCACCCCCGGTCCCTATTCCCCGGATGCCCGCTCGATGGGCAAGCGCGCCCTGCGCAACCTGAGCCTCGGCTACCTCGCCGAGCTCGGCATGACCAGCCTCGCGTACGAGCAATTTCGCAAAGCGGACAACATGACCGACTCGATGGCCGCGCTCTCCACGCTGGCGAACTTCGACACCCCGGAGCGCCAGCGCTCGCTCGACGCCTTCTATGAGCGCTGGAAGGACGAGCCGCTGGTGGTCGACAAGTGGCTCGCGGTCCAGGCCGGCTCGCGCCTGCCGACCACGCTTGCGCGCGTGAAGGAGCTGCTACGCCACCCTTCATTCGACATCAAGGTGCCGAACAAGGTGTACGCGCTGATCCGCACCTTCGCGGCCAACCATGTGCGCTTCCATGCCGCGGACGGCGCCGGCTACGAGTTCCTCGCCGACCAGGTGATCGCGCTCAACGCCCTCAACCCGCAGGTCGCGGCGCGCATGGCGCGCGCCTTCGACCGCTGGCGCAAGTTCGACGCCGGCCGGCAGGCGAAAGCGAAAGCCGCGCTCGAGCGCATCCGGGATTCGAAGGGTCTTTCCAAAGACGTGGCGGAAATCGTCACCAAAGCGCTAGCATGACGCTTGATTCGGGGACGGAGCCCTAACTAGTTAGGGGAATTAAACGTGGTCTGTCCCTGATTAAGGGGCAAAGCATGACCACGCTCGTGGCTGCAACGATCGTCTTCCTGGCGACGCACTTCATTACCAGCACGCCGCTGCGCCCGGTCATCGTCAGCCGCATCGGCGAATGGCCCTACCGCGGTGCCTATTCGCTCGTTGCGCTGATCACGCTCGTGTGGATGGGGTGGGCGTACGCGAATGCGCCGCGCGAACAGCTTTGGGTTGGAATCAGGGAAATACCTTACCTGGTGATGCCCCTGGCGTTCGTGCTCATCGCCTGCGGCTACTTCCGCAATCCCACGATGGTGGGCGCCGAACGGCTGCTGAAGAGCGAGGACCCGGCACGCGGCATGATCCGCATCACGCGCCATCCGATCATGTGGGGAGTCATGCTATGGGCGGTGGCGCACATCGTGGCCCGCGGCGATCTCAAGTCGCTGGTGTTCTTCGGCAGCCTGCTCGCGCTCGCGGCGATCGGCACCTTGCTGATGGATGCGCGGAAGAAAGCTAATCCCGACTGGCCGCGCTTCGCGGCCGTGAGCTCGAACGTGCCATTCGTCGCCGTCGCCCAGGGCCGCAATCGCATCGTCTGGCGCGAGATCGGCTGGGTGCGGCCAGCCGCCGGGCTGGCCGCGTTCTTCCTCGTGCTACTGGTACACCCCTGACTACGCTTCGGCCGTGGTGGGGTCCATCATGTTGCGCACCTGCGTGATGCGATTGGCGGGGAAGCCGCCGCACTTCGCGTGCTCCTCGATGATCTTGGGCGAGGCGGCGTTGTAGACGCAGTACAGCTTGTCGTCCGTCACGAAGCTCTCCACCCACTGGATCTTGTGCCCGCCAAGGGTTTGAATCACGCCGTTCGACTTCTGCGCCACCTGCTGCAACTGCTCCCGGCTCATGTTGCCCGCGCCCGGCAGCTCGCGCTCGATCACGTATTTCGGCATGGCCTCTCTCCTCTCCGTTTTGACATACCGCGGGTATGTAAATAGCATACCGGCGGTATGGAAGTCAACGACCAAGCCAGCGAAGAAACCAAGGACGCGCGTGCCGCCCAAGGCGCCGCGACCGCCAAAACCCTGCGCCGCCAGGCACGCAAGCTGTTCACGAAAAAGGGCTATTCTGGCGTCAACACCGAGGAATTGGTGGAAAGCGCGCGCGTCACCAAGGGGGCCCTCTACCACCACTTCGCCAATAAGAAAGAGCTCTATGAAGCCGTGGTGGAGGACGTGGAACAGGAGCTGGTCGAGAAGCTCGAGGCCGCCGGCGCCGGCCGCAAGCCCTGGGACCGACTGCTGGCGATGTGCCGCGCTTATCTCGATGCATGCCGCGACCCCGCGCTCGCCCGTATGCTCGTGCTCGAAGCGCCGGTCGTGCTCGGCTGGAAGACCTGGTGCAACCTCGAGCAGAAATATGAAGTCGCGGCCTTTGCGCGCTGCCTTGGCGAAGTCGGTGTCTTGAGCGAACCGGCGGAAACGCTGGCGCAGGTCGTCCTCGGTGCGCTGACCACCGGCGCGCGCGTGATTGCGACCTCCGCAGATCCGGACAAGGCCCGCGCGGAGGTGGAACGCACGATGGACCGGCTGCTTGCCGGCCTGCGCTCAACCGCCGGCTAACTTACCCGCGCGGAATGCGCCGCGCGTTTTCCCGCAGCCAATCGTCGAAACGCTGCAATTGCGGATTCAACTGCCGCGCCAGGTTGATGTCACGGGCGGCGCGGTACGAATCGTTGAAGTCGCGCTTGAACTGCCACATGTTGCCCAGGTCGTCGGCGCCCGGAAATCCGAGCGCGCGGTACTCGTCGGGTTTCACCGCGAGGTAGTCGACCGCGACGCCCAGCGAGCGCGAGAGGCTCGCCGCCAGCTCGGTTCCGCTCAGGTGCTCGCCGGAGACGCCGATCGTCTTGCCGATCATCGCCGTGCCCGCCTTGAAGATGCCGTACGCGCAGCGCCCGATGTCCTCGGCGCCGATCCACGGAATTTTTCGATCGCCGGTCGGAAACGCAAGCGCCAGACGTCCGTGAGCGGCGGGCTTCGGTCCCATGCCGAAGTAGATCAGGTTCTCCCAGTAGGCGGAGGTGAGCAGGTACGTGGTCGGCACGCCGTGCTCCGCGAACACCCGGTTCGATTCGCCCTTGGCGTCGTAATGCGGGACCTTGTAGCGCTCGCGCAGCGTCGGCATGCGCGCATCGTCGAGCGCGATGAACTCGCGCGTGTCCTCGAGCGTCGACCAGATCACGTGCTCCAGACGCGTGGCACGCGCGGCGCGTGCCATATTCGCCGCCTCGACCTTCTCCCGCTCCGGCGAGAGATGCGCCCAGTAGAACGTGACGAAGAACGCGCCATACGCGCCGTCCAAGGCACGCGTCAGGCTGAGCGGGTCGTCGATATCGGCCTGCACCACATCGGCGCCCGCGGCTGTGAGCGCCCGGGCCTTGTCGGATGAGGGGTCGCGCACCAATGCGCGCACCGCGTAGGCGCTCGACGGGTCGTTCAGGATAGCGCGCGCAAGCCCTCCGCCCTGAGCGCCGGTCGCGCCGACCACCGCAATCACCCGCTTGGCGCTCACGGCTCGCCGCCTCACTTTGCCGCCGAAGTCGACGACGGCGGCAGCGGCTCCGGCACGCGATTCTTGAGCGGCGGAATCGACTGCAGGTACGCGAAGATCGCCTCGAGATCCGCGTCATTGAAGTTCTTGTACATCGGGATCGGCATCGGCGGCAGGATCTCGCGGCCGCGTCCCATGTGGCGTCCGGTGCGGATCGTGTCCTTGAAATTCTTCAGCGTCCACTTGCCGAGCCCGGTCTCGGGATCCGGCGTGAGGTTGGCGGTGAAGCTCACGCCCCAGGGCCCCGACCACGCGGTGTTGGTCGCGGACGCCGACACGATCCACGGGCCGCTGGCCTGAGGCGCCGGCGGAAGCGGAAAGTCCGCCGGGTGTCCGGACAGCGCCCGCGTCATGTCCGGGTGCGGACCTTTCGGCCCCATCACCCAGGGCGTGTGGCAATCGTGGCAGCCCGAGGTAGTGACGAGGTACTGGCCCCTCGTCACCTTGTCCTGGGCGTGCGCGAGCGCCGTCGAAAGCAGCGCTACGGTGAAGATCAGGATTACGGTTGCTTTGCGGCTCAGCGTCATGGTGCCTCCTTTTGTGGTTGTTGAATCTGCTGCTCGATCCAGCGGCTGATGAGTGCAACGCCTTCCGCGTCGACCACCGAGACCCCGAGCGGCGGCATGCGCGTAAGCGGGTCGCGCGACTTCATGCGCGAGATGAGAACGCTCTGCTCGGGGTGGCCGGCGACGAGGCGCTGCGCGTCGGCCGCGCCGTGCGGACGGAAGCGGCTAGCGCGTCCGACGAGCGATGCGTAAGTACGGGCGGCGCTTGCCTTCGGGTCTGTCGATCGTTGTTGCAGCGTCAGGTCCAAGGCCGGCAGCGCCGCGTCGTTGTGGCAATGGCCGCAATTGCCATGCAGATAGCCGAGCGCCGGAGCGAGCGAGGTCGAAAGCTGCACCGCGCTGTAGCCGAGGATCGGCGCCGACGCGCCCTCGTGGCACGCGAGGCAATCGGCGCGCGAGGGAATGCCGCGCTCCGGAATGCCGTCTTCCGGCGCGAGCGTCGCGGCGGTTCCGCTCGCGTTCCAGGCGTAGGTGAGATAGCGCCACGAGCCATCGGCGAGGCGCTCGATCGTGCGGGTCTCGACCGGCACGCCGTCGCGGCTGAATTCTTTCCAGGCGCGCGTACCGCGCGGAAACTCCCACGCATCCGGATCGGACTTGTCGATCGACGCGCCTTTCGGAACGTGGAGCCAGCGGCGCTTGCTCATGCCGTCGGTCCACAGCGGATAGCGCGGCGTGAACGCCACCGCGTCGGCGGGCGGCTGCGGAAGCGGCGCGTCGCCGGCGATGGCGATCGAGGCGGCCAAGGTGAGGAGGACGATGCGAGCGAACATGGCGCGCATTGTCGGTATTCACAAAAGGGAGATAAACGGCCACAATCCGAAATCATCATTCGCTGGTAGCGAACAATAGCGGCCATGGACCGTCTTCTTACCCTCGAGGTGTTCACCGCCGTCGTCGACCGCGGCAGCTTCGTGGCCGCCGCACGCGCGCTCGATCTTTCGCCCGCCTCGGTGACCGAGCACATTCAGGCGCTCGAGAAGCGCCTGAAGACCAAGCTCCTCAACCGCACCACCAGGCGCATCGCGCTCACCGAGGAAGGCGCCGCCTATTTCGAGCACTGCAAGCAGACGCTGGCGCGGATCGAAGAGGCCGATGCGATGCTCGCGGCGCAGCGAACCTCGCCCAAGGGCACGCTGCGCATCCAGGGCCCGCAGGTGCTGGTGAACGGCATCCTGCTGCCGCGCATGTCGAAATTCCTGGAGCGCTACCCGGAGCTCTCGGTCGAGTTCTCGATCTCGGCGGCGATGCCCGATCTGGTGCAGCAAAACCTCGACCTCGCGATCCTCATCAACCCGGATCCGAGCCCCGGCGTGATCTTCCGGCCGATCGGCCTTTGCTCGGTGCGCACGTTTGCCTCACCCGGCTACTTGCGCGCGCGCGGCACGCCGAAGCATCCCGACGAGCTCGCCGACCACAGCGTGATCGGCGTGCGCACGTCGCCCGGGGTCTACCTGTCGACCTTCCGCTTCCAGCAGGACGGCCGCATGGTTTCGCGCAACTTTGCGAGCCGCATCACCGTCGATCTGGGCGATGGGCCGGCGCTCGCCGCGATGGCCGGCGTCGGCATCGGCCAGTCCTACCACTACGCGGTGGCGCACCTCATCGAGGAAGGAAAACTGGTTCCGGTGCTGGAGGACTGGCAATGGAGCGGCCCGCCCCTGGGCGCGGTACACCTGCCCAACCGGTTTCTTTCGCCCAAGGTTCAGGTGTTGCTGGACTTCGTGAAGGAATCGCTCGGCGCTAAGGTTTCGCCTTACCGCCCGGACTGGGACAACCGGTAAGGCGTCAGCTGCCGCTTAGCTTGCGCTGCACGCGCTGGTCGAACTTCGCGACGTTGACCACCACGCGCTCGTGCGTGCCGTGGCCGATGAGGTCTTTCTGGTCTCTCGCTTCAACGTCGAAGAAAACCGTCCTGCCGTCCACGCGGGTCACCACGGCGGAAGCGACGACCTTCATGCCCACCGGTGTAGCGGCGACGTGGTGCACATCGAGGTGGGTCCCGAGGCTCTGGTAACCCGGCTCGAGCAGGTGCTCGATCGCCTTCAGCGCCGCGGCTTCGATGAGATTGATCATCACCGGCGTGGCGAGCACGCGCACCTTGCCGCTGCCGATGCTCGGCGCGGTGTGTTCCTCGCCCACGACGAGCTCGGCCGTGCCGCGCGCGCCGGGCTTGATTTCCATTAAGGCATCATACGAGACATGAATCCCCGGGTCCTGATCCTCGGCTGCGGCTTCGCCGGCCTGTGGGCGGCGCAGGGGCTGCGCAAGGCGCCGGTGGAAGTCACGGTGCTCGACCGCACCAACCACCACCTCTTTAGCCCGCTCCTCTACCAGGTGGCGACGGCCGGCCTTTCGGCGCCGTCGATCGCCGGGCCGATCCGGCACATCCTCGGCGGCCAGCGCAACGTGACCGTGTTGCTGGGTGAAGCACAGGCCATCGATGTCAACGGCAAGGCCGCAATCCTGGAGGATGGCAGCCGCATTCCGTATGACAAGCTCATCGTCGCCACCGGGACCACGCACAGCTATTTCGGCCATGACGAGTGGGCGCCGTTCGCGCCGGGCCTCAAGACTCTGGACGATGCGCTGGAGATCCGCCGCCGCGTGCTCATCGCCTTCGAGCGCGCCGAGCGCGAGTCCGATGCGGCGCGGCGCGCGGCATGGCTCACGTTCGTCGTCATCGGCGGCGGCCCGACCGGTGTCGAGCTCGCCGGCACTTTCGCCGAGATCGCGCGCCATACGCTGCAGGGCGAATTCCGCCATTTCGATCCGCACAGCGCGCGCGTGGTGCTGGTGGAGGGCACGGACCGCGTGCTGCAAGCCTATACGCCGGACCTGTCGCTCAAGGCGCAGCTGCAGCTCGAACGCCTCGGCGTGACGGTGTGGGTCGGCCGCATGGTGACCGGCGTGGACGCCGACGGCGTCTCGCTCGGAACCGAACGGCTCGCCTCCCGGACCGTGGTCTGGGCGGCCGGGGTTTCCGCTTCGCCGCTAGGCAAGAGCTTGGGCGCGCCGCTCGACCGCGCCGGTCGCGTACGCGTCGCGCCCGACCTTACCGTGCCCGGCCATCCCGAGATCTACGTCGCCGGCGACCTCGCCTCGATCGACGGCGTGCCGGGCATCGCGCCCGCCGCGAAGCAGATGGGGCGGCATGCGGCGAAGAACCTGGTGCTGTCGATGAAAAACAAGAACACCCTGCCCTTCCGTTACCGCGACTACGGGCAACTCGCCACCATCGGCCGGAACGCCGCGGTGGTGATGATCGGCAAGGTCAAGCTCTCGGGCTTCCCGGCCTGGCTGGTCTGGCTGGTCGCCCACATCTACTTCCTCATCAACTTCCGCAACCGACTGATCGTGATGATCGACTGGGGCTGGGCTTACCTCACCTACCAGCGCTACGCGCGCATCATCTTCGGCAAGAATTCCGGGACGCAGCCCTAATTCGGGGTCAGGTCTGCAATTCACGAATTGCAGACCTGACCCCGAATTCGATTTACTTGACCTCGATCACGCCCTTCATGCTCGGGTGCAGCCCGCAGATGTAGTTGTATTCGCCGGGCTTGTCGATCGTCAGCGCCGCCTTCTGCCCGCGCAGGAAGACTTCGGTCCTCGGGCCGCCGGCCACCGTGATCTGGTGCGGGGTATCGTCGCTGTTGAAGAAGGTGAGGGCCTTGCCGGCCATTGCGCTGATCTTCGCCGGCAGGAAGGCGAACGAGGCGATGTTGACATCGCCGGGCGCTCTTCACACCTTTCACCAGCGTCTGCGTGCCCGGGAAGGTGTTGTTCAGCTTGGCGAGCGAGATGACGAAATCCTGCTTGGCGTGCGGCAGATGGCAGGTAAAGCATGCCTTGTTGTTGGCGTTGGCCTTCGCGTTCGGCAGGCCTTCCGGGGTGAACACGGCGTATTCCCAGTCGCCGTTGCGCGGCCAGTCGGCCGGATAGTCGGCGCCGAAGCCTTTGCGCTTTTCCATCACCGTGTGGGCGATGATCTGGTTCTTCATGAAGCGGCCGTTGGCGTCCTTCAGCGGATTGCCATTGGCATCCTGGTGCACGCTCCATTGCACCAGCGTCAGCACCGTGCCGTCCGGGATCGGCCTGCCTTTGCGCACCGCCTCGACCGCCTCGGCCGGGGCATAGAGCTCCCGGTACTGCTTGCTGTCCGGCCGGTCGAGCGTCTGGTAGAGCACGCCCCTCAGGTAATCGGACGGAAACTTGATCTTCTCGGGTCCGGCGAATGCCGCCGTCGACGCGAGTGCCCCCAGCACCAGCAGAATCTTTCTCATGGTCCTCCTCCCGTTATTCATTCCAAAGCCAAGCCGCACCCCGTACCCCGCTCGAGTCCCCGTGCACCGGCGGCACCAGCCTGGTCGCCACCTGGTCCGAGAACACATGCCGCCCCCACAGGCGCGGCACTTGAGTGTACAGGCGCGCCACGTTCGACATTCCACCGCCCAGCACGATTACATCCGGGTCCAGCACGTTGATGACCGCGGCCAACGCGCGCGCCAGGCGCTCCTCGTAGCGCGCCATCGTCTTCTCATGCAAAACCGCCCGTTCCGGCGCGAGCCGCTCCCCGGTCACCTGCTCATGGTCGCGCGAAAGCCCCGGACCTGACAGATAGGTCTCGATACAGCCGGCGCGGCCGCAATAACAAGGCGGTAGAGGAAGATCCTGACTGCCGGGCTGCGGCAAGGCGTTATGTCCCCACTCGCCGGCAATGGCGTTCGCCCCGCGGATGACCTTTCCGTCCACCACGATCCCACCGCCGACCCCGGTGCCGAGAATCACCCCGAATACCACCGGCGCTCCCTTCGCCGCTCCATCGACCGCTTCGGACAAGGCGAAGCAATTCGCGTCGTTCTCCAGCCTGACCGGCCGGCCGAGCGCCGCTTCGAGGTCCTTCGCCAGCGGCTTGCCGATGAGCCAGGTGGAGTTGGCGTTCTTGATCAGCCCGGTGGCGCGCGACTCGGCTCCCGGGATGCCGATACCGACGCTGCCCTCCCCGATCTCGCGCACCAGGGACTGCACAGCGGAAATCGTCGCCCCGTAGTCGCCGCGCGGCGTGCGGATGCGCTTGCGAAAGACCTCGCGGCCCGTTGCATCGAGCGCCAGCGCTTCTATTTTCGTGCCGCCGAGGTCAATCCCTATCCGTGAGCGCGTCACGGTGGAAGTTTAGGGCTACGGCAGGAACCGTGAAACACCGCACACCAAGCCAGAATTTTCCGCAGGTCTCCCTGAGATCAGCAAGCCGAAAGCGCATTACCGACTAAGGTTTGCCCCGATAGCGGACGAGGACCGACGCCATCCGCGTGCCCAGCCTGCGCGAATAACGTGCCGAGCAATTTAGCGCTGCACCGGGTAGGAACGGACACGAAGCTAAAACGTTTCCCGTTTGGCGCGTGCCTCCCCGAGATCAGCAAGCCGAAAGCGCATACCGAGTAAGGTTCCCCCCGATAGCGACCGAGGACCTGGAGCGTGCAGACTGCGTTGGGGGGAGGCCATGTCCACGCCAGAAGCAAGGCGACGGTTGCTCGAGCAAGCGGCGACACGGCTTGGCGGCGTAGAACAGCTCGCGAAAAAGCTCGGCGTGACTCAGCGAGCGATGAAGCTTTATGTCGACGGTGGTGCGCCGCTTCCGGACGCCCTGTTTCTCCGGCTGGTTGACCTGCTTTCGGAGCAATGGAGCAGCGAGTCGCAACCGCCCCCGGGCCGCGACCCGAAACGCAGATCCTAGGGCGCGCTCACGGCGCGCTTGCCTGCTTCAGATTTGCGAGACACCGGCAGGATCATTGGCACGCTGCGGCGGTACTCCTCGAACCTGCGGCCGTGCGCCGCAGCGAGATCGCGCTCTTCGAAGAAGATGCCAATGAAGATGTAGCCGGTCGTGGCGATGGCGAACAGCAGATGCCCCATGGTCATGTGCGGCGTCGCCCAGAAAGCGATCAGGAACCCCAGCATGATGGGATGGCGCACGAAGTTGTAGAACCCGCGCGTGACGAAGGGCACCTCGGTGTAGTCGGCGCCGCGCGCGCGCAGCCACACCTGGCGCAGCCCGAAGAGGTCGAAGTGGTTGATCATGAAGGTCGACAGCAGGACGATGATCCAGCCCAGCGCGAACAAGGCATGTAGGGCAATGCGGCCGATCGGGTCGGTGACATTCCACACCACGCCGGGAATCGGCCGCCACTGCCAGTAGAGCAACGCCAGCGCAAGGCTGGCAAGCAGGACATAGGTGCTGCGCTCGACCGCGCGCGGCACGATGCGCGTCCACCAGCGCTTGAAGTCCGGCCGCGCCATCACGCTGTGCTGCACCGCGAACACGCCGAGCAGCAGCACGTTCACCAGGATGGACTCCATCAGCCCGGTGGGAACCCCGGAATCGATGGTCTTGGGCACGGGTAAGTTGCCGACGAAAGCCGCCGCGTAGACGAAGACGACGAGAAAGATGAAGTAGCTGATGGTGCCGTAAAGAAAAGCGAGTGCGCCCATGAGAATGACCCTCCGTTGGCGCCCTATGGTGCCGAAGGGATGACGGCGTCGCCTGGGACGCTGGTCCCGGGTGCGCCAGGCGACGCTGAAAGGCTAGGACCGCCGTCCCAGGCCCTGCTCGCGCGCCATGACGATGGCCTGCGCGCGGCTCTCGACGCCGATCTTGTCGAAGATGCTGGTGATGTGGTTGCGCACCGTCTTTTCCGACAGGGCGAGCCGTGCAGCGATCTGTGCGTTGTCCGGCCCTGCGCGATGTGCTCCAGGATTTGCGCTTCGCGCCCGGTGAGGCCGGTAAAGCTCGGCGAGCTTCCGAGGAAGCCCTGCAGCTCCTCGAAGAACCGCGCGAAGGCCGGCTCCTGCTCAAGCAGGATGTGGTTGTCCGACTCGAGCGGCACGAAGCGCGCGTCCGGAATCATCGCCGCGAGCGCGCGCCCCTCCTCGAACGGAACGCGCAGGTCGCCGCGCGCATGGACCACCAGCGTCGGACAGGTAGATGCGCGGAACGCGATTTCGACACATCGATGTCCTAGAACGCCCTCAGGATGCGCACCGCGTCGCTGGCGGAAGAAGAGATGCGCTGCAGCTCGGCCATCATGCGCAACTGCTCGAGCGTCGCGCCCGGCATGAACTGGCTGGCGAAGAACTGGCGGTAAGACGGATCGTCGCCGCCCCAGCCGAACTCGACCAGCTTGAGCTGCGCTTCGGCTTCGCTGCGGCTTTCCGGCGAGCGCCGGAAGCGGCCGCGCGCATACGCCCCGAGCAGCACGAGGTGCGTGACCCGCTCCGGGTGCCGCACCGCGAACTCCATCGCGATCGCCCCGCCCTGAGAATGGCCGAAGAGCGCGAAGCGCTGCAGGCCGGCCGCGTCGACCACCGCTTCCAGGTCGCGCACGAACGCCTCGAACGAGATGGTCTCGACACCGCGGTCGGTCAGTCCGCAACCGCGCTCGTCCATCCGCACCAGCGAGCGTCCGCCGGAGAGCGCCGTCAACCATGGGCGCCAGATCGGGCTCTGCCACTCGTACTCCAGATGGGTGAGCCAGTGCGGCGCGCGCACCAGCGGCGCGACACCGGGCGCGCCCTTTCCGGTGACGGCGAACGCGATGCGTGTGCCGTCGTAGCTCCTGCAGAACCGGATCTGCTGCTGCAACCGGACGCCTTACGCGACAGCCTCGAACTTGAGCCGCTTGATGCGATCCATGTTCGTGCCCTCGATGCGGATCAGCCGCGTCGGCCCGCGGCGCCGCGGCGAGTGCAGGTCGCCTTCGTTGTAGAGATAGGCCGTGCCCGGCGTGAGCTTGTACGTGCGCACGGAGCGCGCCTTGCCGGGCTTGCCTTCGGCCGCGGCGGCCACCAGCTCGTAGTCCGTCATCTCGGTCTCGCCCGCGGCCTGGCCGTAGATCGCCCACGAGGGCCCGTGATCATGCGGCGGCGAATCCTTCGGTCCCTTGTAGGAGTGCGCGAGCAGGCAGAAGCCGAGATCTTGATCCTCGTAGAGCACCTGGCGCTCCGGCGTGGCGTCGTTGAGGTTTGCGTCGACGAACGCCCGGTCGCGCAGCAGCTGCTCGAGCCGCATGCAGATCTGCCGGCGCCCGGAGGGCCCCGGCTCGGAACGCAGGATGGTGCGGCACTCGGCCGCGAACTGCTGGAGGGTTGGGGTCATGTCGCTATTATCTTCGGTTCAGCGTCCAGTCGAAATCCAGGTACTTCAGCTTCACCGCGCCCTGGCGCGCGTCGATCAGCTCGACCGACGGCTCGTCGAGGCGCGCGACCACGAAGTCGAGCGCGCCGCTCTCGCCGCCGAAATCGTCCCGGTACCAGCGGAAAACCGCCGGCACCTTGACGCGCGCGCCTTCGTCTTTCACGCGCACCGTCTCTCTCACGTAGGCGCGCGCCGCCTTTTCGAGCTCGACGTCGAGGCGCTCGCCGTGGAGCACGCGCAGCGGCGGCGAGGAGCGGCACGCGCTGTAGAGCGCGAAATGGAGGCGCTCGTCGAAAGCGAGCGGCACGTAGGCGAGGCGCGGATCGGATTTCTTCATCGGGGCGGCGTACTTGCCGTACTTGGGCACGTTGCCGCGCAGCAGCCCGTGCTCGATGTCGTCGAGCGAGTAGCCATGGGCGCCGACCTTGACCCGCGGCCGCTCGAAGAAGCCCTCGACGTCGCGCACGCTGCCCGCGCCGGTCATCTCGGGGGCGTCGCGCAGCACCACCGCGTTGAACACGTTGATCCAGAACGCGGTCTGGGCCGGGATGTGCGCGCGCCGGACGTCGAAGGACTCGAGGGCGGCGAGGCACGCGGCCAGCCGCTCGCGCTCGGCCGAGCGTGCGAGCGCGTCGTAGTCGCACGCGGTGCGAGCGGCGTCGAAATGCACCGCCTCGACGCCCTCCAGCGCCTCGACCAGCTGCCGGTCCAAGCCGCCCTCCTTACGGGCGATAAGATACCGCGCGATGCGGGCCTTCGGCAGCTTTGATTACGTCATCGTCGGCGCGGGGAGCGCGGGCTGCCTGCTGGCCAGCCGGCTGAGCAAGAACCCTGAAAACAGGGTCCTGCTGCTGGAAGCCGGAGGCCGCGACGACTGGTTCTGGATCGATATCCCGGTCGGCTACCTGTACACCATTGCCAACCCGCGCACCGACTGGTGCTACAAGACCGAGCCCGACGAGCACCTCGCCGGGCGCTCGATCCACTATGCGCGCGGCCGTGTCCTCGGCGGCTGCTCCTCGATCAACGCCATGATCTACATGCGCGGCCAGAAGGAGGACTGGGACCACTGGGCGTCGCTCGGCAACCGGGGATGGTCGTGGGACGATGTTTTACCTCTGTTCAAAAGCCTCGAAGACTATGAGCACGGCGCCGTCGACGGTTACGGCGCCGGCGGCGAGGTGCGCGTCGAGGATCCGCGCGTGCGCTGGGACATCATCGACGCCTGGCGCGAAGCCGCCGCCGAGTGCGGCATACCGCCGGTGAAGGTGTTCAACCGCGGCGATAACTTCGGCTGCGCGTATTTCCAGATGAACCAGAAGCGCGGCCGGCGCTGGAGCGCAACCAACGCCTTCCTGCGGCCGGTAATGCATCGGGCGAATCTGACCGTCATGACCCATGCTTCCGTTCTCAAACTGAACTTCGAAGGGCGGGATTGCCAGGGCGTGGACTTCATCCATCGAAAGGAGAAGTTCGCCGTCGAGGCCCGCAAGGAAACCATCCTCGCCGCCGGCGCGATCGGCTCGCCGCAGCTTTTGCAGCTCTCTGGAGTGGGGAACGGGGAGCGATTGAAACAATCACGGTATTTCCCCGGTGCACCACCTGCCCGGCGTAGGGGAAAACCTGCACGACCACCTGCAGATCCGCATGCAGTACAAGGTGAAGGATGTGAAGACGCTGAACGGCATCGCCAACAGCCTGTGGGGCAAGGCGGCGATGGCGCTGGAGTACTTCGCCTTTCGCACCGGGCCGCTCACCATGCCGCCGTCGCAGGCCGGCGCGTTCGCGAAAAGCGACCCGTCGCAGCCGACGCCGAACATCGAATGGCACGTGCAGCCGCTCTCGCTCGACAAGTTCGGCGATCCGCTGCACAGCTTCCCCGCCATCACCCCGAGCGTATGCAACCTGCGGCCGGCGTCGCGCGGCTGGGTGCGCATCAAATCGCCCGATCCCGCGGATTACCCGGAGATCCGGCTGAATTACCTGCGCGAAGAGGAGGATCGCAAGGTGGCGGTTGACGGCATGCGCTTTACGCGCAGGATCATGGCGAGCAAGGCGCTGGCGAAGTACCAGCCGGAGGAATACCGGCCTGGGTTGGAATTTGATTCTGACCAGGAACTTGCCAACGCGGCAGGACAGCTTGGCACGACGATCTTCCACCCGGTGGGTACCTGCAAGATGGGGAAAGACCCCATGGCGGTGGTGGACGACGAGCTGCGCGTGTACGGTGTGTCGCGGTTGCGCGTCATCGACGCTTCGATCTTTCCGCGTATAACCTCCGGCAACACCAATGCGCCGACTTACGTCATCGCAGAAAAGGGTGCGCGGGCGATCTTGAAACTTTAGAATTCGCCCTCACTCTAAATGGCCAATAAGAGACTAGTCATCACACGGAGAACAAATTCATGAAACGCATGGTCCTCTTCCTCGCCACCAACATCGCGGTCCTGGTGGTGCTGTCGGTGATCATCAACATCTTCGGCCTCGACCGCTGGCTGACGGCCGAAGGCATCAACTACACCTCGCTGCTCGTCTCGGACGGCGCGAGCCGCGCGCGTAGGCGCCGAGCAGCACGAAATGGCTGATGCGCTCGGCATGGCGCACGGCGTATTCGATGCCGATCGCCCCGCCCTGCGAATGCCCGAAGAGCGCGAAGCGCTCGAGCCCAAGGGCGTCCACCACGGCCTCGAGGTCGCGCACGAACGCTTCGAAGGAGATCATCTCCAGGCCGCGATCCGACAATCCGCAGCCGCGCGCATCCATGCGAACCAGCCGGTGCCGTTTCGACAATGCGCTGATCCACGGGCGCCAGATCGGGCTCTCCCACTCGTACTCGAGGTGCGTAAGCCAGTGCGGCGCCTTGACCAGCGGCGGGCCCTCGCCGGTCACCGCATAGGCGATGCGGGTACCGTCGAAGCTCTTGCAAAACCGGATCTGCTGCTGCAACCGCGAGTCCTTACGCGACAGCCTCGAACTTGAGCCGCTTGATGCGATCCATGTTCATGCCCTCGATGCGGATCAGCCGTGTGGGCCCGCGGCGCCGCGGCGAGTGCAGGTCGCCTTCGTTGTAGAGATAGGCCGTGCCCGGCGTGAGCTTGTAAGTGCGCACGGAGCGCGCCTTGCCGGGCTTTCCCTCAGCGGCGGCGGCCACCAGCTCGTAGTCCGTCATCTCGGTCTCGCCCGCGGCCTGGCCATAGATCGCCCATGACGGCCCGTGGTCATGCGGCGGCGAGTCCTTCGGTCCCTTGTAGCTGTGCGCGAGCAGGCAGAAGCCGAGATCCTGGTCCTCATAGAGCACCTGGCGCTCCGGCGTGGCGTCGTTGAGGTTTGCGTCGACGAACGCCCGGTCGCGCAGCAGCTGCTCGAGCCGCATGCAGATCTGCCGGCGCCCGGAGGGCCCCGGCTCGGAACGCAGGATGGTGCGGCACTCGGCCGCGAACTGCTGGAGGGTTGGCGTCATGTCGCTATTATCTTCGGTTCAGCGTCCAGTCGAAATCCAGGTACTTCAGCTTCACCGCGCCCTGGCGCGCGTCGATCAGCTCGACCGACGGCTCGTCGAGGCGCGCGACCACGAAGTCGAGCGCGCCGCTCTCGCCGCCGAAATCGTCCCGGTACCAGCGGAAAACCGCCGGCACCTTGACGCGCGCGCCTTCGTCTTTCACGCGCACCGTCTCTCTCACGTAGGCGCGCGCCGCCTTTTCGAGCTCGACGTCGAGGCGCTCGCCGTGGAGCACGCGCAGCGGCGGCGAGGAGCGGCACGCGCTGTAGAGCGCGAAATGGAGGCGCTCGTCGAAAGCGAGCGGCACGTAGGCGAGGCGCGGATCGGATTTCTTCATCGGGGCGGCGTACTTGCCGTACTTGGGCACGTTGCCGCGCAGCAGCCCGTGCTCGATGTCGTCGAGCGAGTAGCCATGGGCGCCGACCTTGACCCGCGGCCGCTCGAAGAAGCCCTCGACGTCGCGCACGCTGCCCGCGCCGGTCATCTCGGGGGCGTCGCGCAGCACCACCGCGTTGAACACGTTGATCCAGAACGCGGTCTGGGCCGGGATGTGCGCGCGCCGGACGTCGAAGGACTCGAGGGCGGCGAGGCACGCGGCCAGCCGCTCGCGCTCGGCCGAGCGTGCGAGCGCGTCGTAGTCGCACGCGGTGCGAGCGGCGTCGAAATGCACCGCCTCGACGCCCTCCAGCGCCTCGACCAGCTGCCGGTCCAAGCCGCCCTCCTTACGGGCGATAAGATACCGCGCGATGCGGGCCTTCGGCAGCTTTGATTACGTCATCGTCGGCGCGGGCAGCGCGGGCTGCCTGCTGGCCAGCCGGCTGAGCAAGAACCCTGAAAACAGGGTCCTGCTGCTGGAAGCCGGAGGCCGCGACGACTGGTTCTGGATCGATATCCCGGTCGGCTACCTGTACACCATTGCCAACCCGCGCACCGACTGGTGCTACAAGACCGAGCCCGACGAGCACCTCGCCGGGCGCTCGATCCACTATGCGCGCGGCCGAGTGCTCGGCGGCTGCTCCTCGATCAACGCCATGATCTACATGCGCGGCCAGAAGGAGGACTGGGACCACTGGGCGTCGCTCGGCAACCGGGGATGGTCGTGGGACGATGTTTTACCTCTGTTCAAGAGCCTCGAAGACTATGAGCACGGCGCCGTCGACGGTTACGGCGCGGGCGGCGAGGTGCGCGTCGAGGATCCGCGCGTGCGCTGGGACATCATCGACGCCTGGCGCGAAGCCGCCGCCGAGTGCGGCATCCCGCCGGTGAAGGTGTTCAACCGCGGCGATAACTTCGGCTGCGCGTATTTCCAGATGAACCAGAAGCGCGGCCGGCGCTGGAGCGCAACCAACGCCTTCCTGCGGCCAGCCATGCATCGGGCGAATCTGACCGTAATGACCAATGCTTCCGTCCTGAAACTGAATTTTGAACGCCGGGACTGCAAAGGCGTGGACTTCATTCATCGGAACGAAAAGTTCGCCGTCGAGGCTCGCAGGGAAACCATCCTCGCCGCCGGCGCCATCGGCTCGCCGCAGCTGCTACAGGTTTCCGGCATCGGAAGTGAAAAGCTGCTTGGCCCAATGGGCATTCCCCTGGTTCATGCCCTCCCCGGCGTCGGGGAAAACCTGCACGATCACCTGCAGATCCGCATGCAGTACAAGGTGAAGGACGTGAAGACGCTGAACGGCGTCGCCAACAGCCTGTGGGGCAAGGCGGCGATGGCGCTGGAATATTTCGCGTTTCGCACCGGACCGCTCACCATGCCGCCGTCGCAGGCCGGCGCGTTCGCGAGAAGCGACCCGTCGCAGCCGACACCCAACATCGAGTGGCACGTGCAGCCGCTTTCGCTCGACAAGTTCGGCGATCCGCTGCACAGCTTCCCCGCCATTACCCCGAGCGTATGCAACCTGCGGCCGGCGTCGCGCGGCTGGGTGCGCATCAAATCGCCCAATCCCGCGGATTACCCGGAGATCCGGCTGAATTACCTGCGCGAAGAGGAGGATCGCAAGGTGGCGGTTGACGGCATGCGCTTTACGCGCAGGATCATGGCGAGCAAGGCGCTGGCGAAGTACCAGCCGGAGGAATACCGGCCTGGGTTGGAATTTGATTCTGACCAGGAACTTGCCAACGCGGCAGGAGAGCTTGGCACGACGATCTTCCACCCGGTGGGTACCTGCAAGATGGGGAAAGACCCCATGGCGGTGGTGGACGACGAGCTGCGCGTGTACGGTGTTTCGCGGTTGCGCGTCATCGACGCTTCGATCTTTCCGCGCATAACCTCCGGCAACACCAATGCGCCGACTTACGTCATCGCAGAAAAGGGTGCGCGGGCGATCTTGAAACTTTAGAATTCGCCCTCACTCTAAATGGCCAATAAGAGACTAGTCATCACACGGAGAACAAATTCATGAAACGCATGGTCCTCTTCCTCGCCACCAACATCGCGGTCCTGGTGGTGCTGTCGGTGATCATCAACATCTTCGGCCTCGACCGCTGGCTGACGGCCGAAGGCATCAACTACACCTCGCTGCTCGTGTTCTCGGCGGTGATCGGCTTTGGCGGCGCGATCATCTCGCTGCTCATCTCCAAGTGGATGGCGAAAATGAGCACCGGCGCGAAGGTCATCGACGGCTCGGAAGGCACCAGCGAGTTCTGGCTGGTCGAGACGGTGAAGAAGCTCGCCGCGAAGGCTGAGATCGGCATGCCCGAGGTGGCGATCTTCGAGGGCGCGCCCAACGCCTTCGCCACCGGCGCGTTCAAGAACTCGGCGCTGGTCGCGGTCTCGACCGGGCTGCTTCAGTCGATGAGCAAGGAAGAAGTCGAGGCGGTGCTCGGCCACGAGGTGGCGCACGTCGCCAATGGCGACATGGTCACGCTCACCCTGATCCAGGGCGTGCTGAACACCTTCGTCGTCTTCCTCTCGCGGATTGTCGGAATGATCGTGGACAAGGCGATCTTCCGCACCGAGCGCGGCGTGGGGCCAGGCTTCTTCATCGCCTCGCTGATCGCGCAGATCGTGCTCGGCATCCTCGCCTCGATGATCGTCGCCTGGTTCTCGCGCCAGCGCGAGTTCCGCGCCGACCGCGGCTCGGCCGACCTCCTGGGCACGCCGCAGCCGATGGTGGCCGCGCTCGCCCGCCTGGGCGGCCTGCAGACCGCGGAGCTCCCGCAGTCGTTCAAGGCGTCAGGCATCGCGCCGGGGGTCTCGAAGCTGGCGGGGCTGTTTTCCAGCCACCCGCCGATCGAGCAGCGCATCGCCGCGCTGCAGGCCCGCGGCTAAGTTCGCTGCGCTGGGCTAGCGCTCCTCCAGCAGCAGCGTCTCGATGTCGTTCAGGACGGTGCGCGGGTGCAGGAAGTTGGAGCTGTAGATCTCGCGCACGTCGCCGGCCGCGTCGATCAGGAACACCTTGAGCACGTGCGAGAGCTCGCGCCGCGGCTTGCCGCTGGAGCGGTCGACCGTGGTGACGATGTCCTGCCCGAAGCCCTCGACCAGCGGCATCAGCTCGCGCGCCGAGCGCGTCGTGAGGAAGTACCAGCGCGGTGCGGTTCCCTTGTCTACGGCGCGGCTCCCGGCGTAGTCGCGCATGACATCCGGCGTGTCGCGCGCCGGATCGAATGACAGCGTGACGAACCGTACTTTGCCTTGCAGCTGCGGCCGCGCTTGGATCGCTTCGCCGAGCGCATCGAACACGCGATAGGCGAGCGGACAGCCGTCGGGGTCGGCGCACGTGGTGTAGATGAACCCGAGGAGCGTGATCGCGCCGCGCGTGTAGTGCGAGAGCGGCGCGGTCCTGCCGCTCAAGCCGACGACGCGTCCCTCCGGCGCCGGCATGATCCGGTGCAGCACGTAGCTGCCGGGCGCCGGCGGCTCGTACTCCAGCGCGGGCAGCAGCTCGACGTGGTGCGCCAGTGCCGGCGTCGCGAGCAGCGCGGCCAGGATGGCAAAGCGCTTCACTTCGCCTTCCCGGGCTCGTTGACGGCGCGCGAGCCGAGCTTCATGTGATGCGCGCGGCCGAGCTTCTCCTTGGTGAAGTCGATCTCGAACTTCTGCGCCAGCGCCTTGCCGTCCCACGCGAAGCCGCGCAGGAACTGCTCGTTGTCGTCGCCTCCCTTGTCCCAGTTGGCGAGCAGCGAAGACGTGATGTAGAGGCGCTTGCCGTCCCAGCTCTGCGAGACCATGTTGACCTGCTTGCCGGTGACTTTCTCATAGGTCTGCTTCGGCGCCTCGGGGTTCGAGAGGTCGAAATAGCGCGTCTTGCCGTCCATGAACGTGTTCACCCAGAGGCCCTTGCCGTCGCGCGTGATGCTGATGTCCACCGGCAGCGGGATCTTGGCGGGATCGCCGATCGTTCCCACTTCCTTGGCCACCCATTCCTTGCCTTCCTGCTTCACCAGCCAGAGCTTCGAGGTGAGCGCGGCGGCGGTGATCGCCCAGTTGTCCTTGGGATTGAGCGACCAGCGGATCTCGAGCGGCGCGCCCGGCACGCTGAACACCTTGGTCGGCTTCATCGCCTTCAGGTCCCACGCCACCATGGTGGCGCCGAACTTCTTCATCGCCTCGGCATCGCCCATGAGCTGCCCGATCGGGCGCATGTAGTTGGCGGAGCCGGTGAAGCTCGAGGTGAGCAGAAGATTTTTCCTCGGGTTCACGGCGAGGTCGTAGCCATAGCCGTCGCCGCCGCCATCGGTGGGCATCGCATGCGAGGCCAGGAACTTGCCCTTGTTGTTGTAGAGTGCCATGCCGGTGCGGCCGCCCTTGTCCTGCGTATTCGATAGCGCCTGCACCAGCATCCGGCCCGGCATCGCATAGTAGGTGTGCGGCCCGAGCCAGCCCGACTTCTCGCCCAGGTCGGCGATCGTCTGCACGATCTTCGGTTTCGCCGGGTCGCTGGCGATATCGAACACCCAGATGCGATTGTCCGCGAGGCCGCCAGCCCAGATGTGCCGCCGGTCGTCGGTGAAGCCCATGTGGTGCGCCTCGACCCGCGCGCCGATGGAAACCGAATGGATCACCTTGCCGTAGCGCTTGGATTTCGGGTTGACGTCGACCGTGACCAGCTTGTCCGAGCCGTCGCCGAGTCCCTCGACGCCCAGGGTCCAGACGTAGACGTAATCCTCCTGTCCCTTGATCAGCTTCGTCATGTACGGCGAGTTTCAGGTCTCGTCGGCCCTGGCGACAAACGCGGCGCAAGCGAGGATGGCGGTTGCAATAACGGCTGAGTAGCGCATGGATGCCTCCCGTGGGACTACAGAAAAAGGTTTTTAGTGTGCTCGCGCATAGGCGGCGGCTCGGCCC
Source organism: uncultured beta proteobacterium (assembly GCA_963810475.1). GTDB lineage: Bacteria > Pseudomonadota > Gammaproteobacteria > Burkholderiales > SG8-39 > SCGC-AG-212-J23. The sequence continues at coordinate 32,192 of CAWENY010000028.1, forward strand.
GCCGATCCATGTGCGGATCGCTGCGCTTTAGGGGCGCGAAAGACGTAGAGCAATAGCAGCGCAAGCACCAGCAGGTTCGCCACGCCGGCAGCCGAGGCGTTGGCGAACGAGGCGAAGTAGTCGCCGCAGATGTCGTAGAACAGGCCGCCCTGCCACGCGCCGAGCGCCATGCCCGCCCAGGCGAAGAACATCACCACGCCGAGCGACAGGCCGGTCTTGCCGGCCGGCGCGTACTCGCGTGCGCAGGACAGGAACGAAGTCATGGCGCCGCTAAATACCAGGCCAAACAGCGCGGACAGAACGTAGAGCTGCGCGCCGCTCGCCGCGTAGGGAAAGAGGAACGCGAGCGCAGTCTGGCCGGCGGAGGCGGCGATGTAGGTCTGCAGGCTGCCGAACCGGTCGGAAAGCCGGCCGAAGCCGACGCGCCCCGCCATGCCGGCCACCATCATCACGGCGAGCAAGCCGGCGGCGTCGCGGCCGCCGAGGCCCCGGTCCGAGCCGAGCGTGACGACGTGCACCAGCGGCGTACCCATGCAGACGCAGCAAAGCAGCGCGGCGAGCGAGAGCAGCGCGAGTAACCGGACTGCCGAAGGCCCGCCGCCAGCAGCGGGTCGTGCATTCCCCGCAACCGGCGCGTCCCGCAACAGGAACGCAAGCGGCACCATCACCGCGATGAAAAGCAGCCCGAGGATCCAATAAGCCTGGCGCCAGCCTTCGGTTACGATGAGATAGCGCGCGAAGTACGGCACCAGTCCCTGCCCCGCGGCGCCGCCGGCGGAGACGATGCCGATGGCAAGGCCGGGATTGCCGGCAAGCCACAGGCTGGCGAGACGGTTGAGCGGCGCCATGATCGCGCCGATTCCGACCAGGCCCATCACCGCGTGCAGCACGTAGAGCGCGGAGGTGCTCTGAAGCCCGGACAGCAGCATGAAGGCGATGCCGGGTATCAGCGCTCCGAAGAGCGCCACGCGCCGCACCGGCAGCCGGTCGGCGAAATGTCCCATGGCGATCCCGCCCAGGCCGGTCGCCACGGTGGCGACCGAATATGCCGCCGCGACATCGGCGCGCGGCCAGGCAAACTCGGCGGCGATCGGCTGCAGGAAGACGGCGACCGTGCCGACGGCGCCGAACGCCATCGCCACCATCGCCGTGCACACCGCAACCATCAGCACCGCCGAATTCATGAAGTCAGTTTGCGCGGCGTTGCGCCACCGCGCCTGGGGCCCCTGTCCCGGTTGCGGTGCGATCAGCGCGTAACTCCAGGACTGCCGCCCCACTTTCATTTGGGTGAGAAGAAGTAGTAGTCCGCCGTGTAAGGCACGCGCGCCCGGGCGCCGGCCTCATTGCAGCCGGCCGCCGGCGCGATTCCGCCGACGGTG
>CAWENY010000029.1:0-96061 GCA_963810475.1 uncultured beta proteobacterium
TTAGAAAATCACGGCCCCTTAGGGCTTCAGTACTCTCGCTGATACAGCAGGCCGACACTGGTCCCCGGGCTGTTCTCCGGCGTCGTTCCTTGCAGCGTGCCACCGCCACTACCGACAGTGGTTTCGATCTTAAGCCGCCGGGTGATATCGACCTGCACACGTGCCTGGGTGGTCCCTGACGTGCTCTGGCGCACACCCACATTAACCCGCTCGGAAACATAGCGTCCGGCTTCCACGCTTGGCCCAGTGTCGCCATCGCCCCCGCTTACGGAGAGGCGGTCCAAGCCCAGGCGCTTTTGCGCCTTGGCGATCGGGTTCAGTCCGCCGCCTCCGCCGCCCCTCAGCGTATTGACTGCTCTAGCGATCTGCACGAGCTGCAGCGGGCTTAGCTGCTTGACGCTCACGCCGAAGAGCAGCCGCGCGAGCACTTCGTCCTGCGGCAGCTCCGGCGTGCTGGAAAGGGCGATCTTCGGTGCGCTGGCAAAGCCCGTGACGCCGAGCTTGGCCGTGACGTCGGCGGCGGCTGTTTCAGCCTCCAAGTTGATAGTCGGGTCGGGCCTACGCTGCAATCCGGCGCCGGTGAACCCGACCTCGCCGCGGACGAATTTTAGGCTTGCGCCTGCGAGGTCAAAGGTGCCGCGCCGCAAGGCGAAGCCGCCACTGATCTGCGGTGCGGCGGTCGTTCCGCCGACGTGAATCTTGCCGCCCATTTCTGCATCGAGGCCGCGGCCGCGAACGAACACCGCGCGCGGGGCATCGACCTCGACATCGAGTCCCACCACGAGCGCTGGCTCTTCAGGCGGCGGCGGACGCTTCTCGCCGGACCGGCGTACGTCGAGCACCGCCACACCGGGAGGCAACCCGCCCGGAATATTGATGTCGGCGTGCTTAACGTGTACCCGTCCGACGGCATCGACGCGCGAGCGTGCCGCACCGCGGACCCGCATCTCGATGTCCATATCGGCGGTCACAAGATCTGATGCGAGCGGCCGTGCACCGCGGGCAGCAATGGTGATATCCACCGGCATGTCGGGCTGCAGTACGCCGATCGCGCCCCTGGCCGTAACCGTGCCGCGCCCGGCACGCGCCGTGAAGCGCGAGATTTGCAGCATGTCGCCGTCGAGCCGCAGCAGTGCGGCGATGTTGCTCAATCGCGCACCGCGCGCAACGTCCTGCAGGTCCGCGTCTGCAATGTCCACTGTCCCGGCGACGCGCGGTGCCGAGTACAGACCCGTCGCGGCGACATCAATCAGCGCGCGTCCTTGCGCGCGACGCCCATCCGCCTCGATTAGCGGATTCGCCAAGGCAAGATCGACCGTGCCCGCTGCGCGCAGGTTGATGCGTTCGGACGCCGAGAGCGGCGCCGTGCCGCTCAGCGTGAGTTGAGCGCGCGGACCGACGTCTAGCCGCGCGCGGAGCTTCGCTGCACGACCATCGAGGTCGGTAGTGGCGTGCAGATTCGCCGCTGGGAGCAGCCGCGCCGCGCCGCTGCGCATGCGCAACCCGGCGATATCGACGCCGATGGTGCCTCGCGGCGACGCGGTGGTGCCGCTGAGCTTCGCATCCATGCTGAGCGTGCCGGCCGCGTCGAGCTGCGGTAGGTACGGCTTCACCAGCGCCGGCGTCACGCCGCGCAGCGAGGCCCGCAGATTGAGGTTCGGTGTCACGCGACCGGCAACGTCGAGCACCGCCTGGTCCAGCCCAATGCGCAGACGATCGATGGCGACGCCGTCACTGAACGTGAACACCGCCGGCTGCAGCAGCCGCGCGTGCTGCCCGCGATATTGGACCGCGAGCGCCTCGACGCGCACGGTATGCGCGCTCCCATTCACCTTCGCAGCTCCGGAAAGTGTCGCCTCGTATCCTTGCGCCTGTCTCAGTCGCGACGAGATGTTGATTGCCAGCGCATCCAGCGGGCCGTTCAGGTTAACGCGCGCATTTCCCGTGACTTCGCGCACGGTGATATCGTCGATCGCGAGCTGTAGAGCCGCAACCGGGCGAGCGGGCAGCGCATCAATGCGGCCCGCCAACGTCAGGCGCTCCGCCATGGCATCGGGCACACCGATCGTGCGCGCCTCAATCCGCACTATCGCACTGCCATGCGCACCCTCGGGCACAAAGTCTACGTTCCCCGCGATACTTCCTCGCAAAGGCTGGCCGAGGAGCGCCTCGAGATCGTCGAGGCGCGTCATGCGCAGCGCGATGTGACCGCGCGGCACGCGATCCGGGCCAGCGAGGGTGACATGGCCTTCGGCGTGCGCGCTTTTCCAATCGGCCCGGTCGATGGCGACACGCATCGTCCCGTCCGGGTCATGCCGCAGCTGGGCCGCGAGCTCGAGCGGCGCGCCGAGCAAGCGTCCGCGCGCGCGAACCGTGCCGGAGGGTGCCGCAAGCGGGCCTTTGGCGCTCACCTGCGCTTCGAGCGCTTCAGGCGCGAAGTCGTGCATGCCCACCTCACCCCGCGCACGCGCCTCGAGCGCGACCTCCCGCGGCGTGCCACGCGCCTGCCCCTCCGTGGAAAGCGAGCCCTTGAGAGTCGGGGCGAGCGCGCCGAGATCCGAGACCGCCGCCTTCCACTTGAAATCGAACGCCTCGCCACGCCGCGTACCGCTCGCCGAGAGGCGTGCCATGCGGCCATCGAGCTGTACACGCTCGAGTCTCACCTCGCCGGCACGCAACAGTGCAGACAGCGTGAGCTTCGCATCCGTCCCGAGTAGCGCCGGCAGCGGCGCGCTGCCGCCGGTGAGTCCCAGCGCTGCGTCGACGTCCACGCGCGTAACGTCGTCCTTCGTTGCGAGGCGCAGGGCGATGGTCGTGCGTCCTTTGAATTCCATGCCCGCCGCTTCGGCGAACGGCGCAAGTTCGTGAATCGTGACGGTGACCGTTCCGCTCGGACCTGCACTAACGTGTCCTTCCGCCATAAGAAGCGCATGCCTGAGCGCAAAATCGACCGGCCGGCCCGGATCGTCGAGCCGCGCATTCGCGTGCAGCCGTAGCGGCGCCGCCGAGAAGAGATCGGGCCGTGCGCCGGGGACGCGCAGGCCCTCGACGCTTGCCTGCAGCGCCATCGCGCCTGCGTTGCCGGCGAGCTTCGCCTCCAGGTTGCGAAGTCCGGCTTCACCAGCTTCGACGCCGCGTATGCTGAGCTCGACGTTTGCATCGGGACTCGCGTACGGGCCTTTCACGAACCCCTGGAGGCTGGCGCGCTGCCACGCCACATCCGGGCTCGGGCGCATGGCGGGCGCGTTCGCGGCGACCTGCAGGTCGAGCGCCCGTCCTTCGAGGTCGATGGTTCCGTGCGCCGTCGCCTGCGCAGGACCGGCGGACATGACGAAGCGCAGCCGCTGCGCGTTGCGCGGCCCGTCGAGGCTCGCTTTGACCGAGAGCGCGCCGAGGTCCGGCAGGCTGGCGAGCCGCGCGAGCAGGCCGCCCGCGGGCTCCCGGAGATCCACATGAGCCGCGAGCCGCGAAGCGTCGGCGCTGGCTTTTACCTCGTACCTACCCTGCGCATCGAGCCGCTCGACATCGAGGGCGAGATCGAACTGCGAGGCCGAAACGAGATGAGCCTCGCTCCGAATCTCGAGTTTGCTCGCCACACCGGCAATGCTGGGCGCAAGCTCAAGCGCCGCGATGCGAAGCGCATCGATGTCGATGCGCAGCGGCAGCCGCGTGGATCCTTTGCGCTCCGACGCCGGCTCTTCGTCTTCCGTGAGCGGCAGTCGATGCAGCGCGAGGCCCGCGAGCTCGATGTGCGCGACGTGCGCCTGGAGGCGGAACAGGCGGCTTGGCGACCAGTCAAGGGCGAGATCGCTTGCAACGGCCCACGTGCCTTCGCGGTCGCGTAGCTCGATGCGCGAAACATGCAGCCGATCCGGGAAGCGCCCGGCGAGACCCTCGAGCAACACTTGATTGCCGCTAGCCTTCGCAACCGCGCCTTCGAGCATGCGCCGTCCGGGGTCGGTGTTGCCGATCGCGACCAGGAGCACGCCGACGAGGAGCGCGGCGGCGCCGATCGCGGCCAAAGCCCAAAGCGAAATTCGAGCGACGCGGCCCATCAGAAGGCCTGCCCCAGGCCGATGTAAACCTGGTATGAATCGTTGCCGGGCACCTTGGTCAGCGGCACGGCGAGATCCACACGCAACGGCCCGATCGCGGTGTAGTAGCGCACGCCCACGCCGGCGCCCACTGCGACCTCGCCCCGCGGGCCGTCGGTCACGCTCACACGCCCCGCATCGACGAAAGCCACGGCGCCGAAGGCGTCGAAGAGCCGCTGCCTGAGCTCGATCGATGCGGCATCGATCGATGTGCCGCCGGCCGGCTGGCCGTCCGGGAAGCGCGGCCCGATCGACTGATACCGAAAGCCACGCACGCTCGCGCTGCCGCCGCCGTAGAAGCGCTGATGCGGCGGGAGATCGAGTTGCGATGCGCCGAACGCCCTGCCGGCCAGTGCGCGCATCGCGATCACGCTTCGTCCGGCCGACGCGATGTCGAAGCGCGCGAGATCGAGATATGCGGCGACGCTCAATTGCAGTAGCGTGAAGAAATCGTCGCCCGCGTCGCCGACGTCGAGCGAATACGTCGGCGTGACGGTGGCATTGCCAATGACACCGCGCGTCGGATCCTGAAGCAAGTTGGTGCGCCCAGTGCTATCGAAACGCAGCCCGAGCGGAATCCCGAGGAACGTATAGTCGCGCTCCACGCCCTGTTGCGTGATCTCTTCCTGCGAGGCGGAGAAGCCCACGCTGCCCGTCCACTTGGGCGTGAGCTTGCGGCTCAGCGAAACGCCGCTCAGAATCCCCGCTTGGTCGTACGCTTCCAGGCTCTGCTTGAGCGCGCCGAGTTTGAGCTCGAGTGACTGGTCTCGTCGCCGGAAGTCGGGCTTGATGAACTGCCCGCTCAGGTTGTAACCCACATCGGTGGCTGCCGTGCCGCCGAGGTTGATGACGGAAGCGGAAAAGTTGAGCTGCTCCGCGTTGCCGAAGAGGTTGCGGTGCGACCAGCTGGCGCCGACACTGCCGCCGAGGTCGGTCGAGTATGCGGCCGAGTACCCCAGCACGCGGCTCGGCCGTTCCTGCACGTCGAACGTGAGCGGAAGATGGCCCGACTCGTCGAGCCGCTCGTCTGGCCGTGCCGTCACGCCGGAAAATACGCCAGGTGCGAGCAGATCCTGCCGCGCGCGCTCGATGCTGCTCGGACGGAAGCGCTCACCGGGGCGCACGAGGAGCCGGTTACGTACGAAAGCTTCATTGACGGCACGTAGCCCCGAGAGGCGGATCTCGCCGAGTTCCACGCGCGGTCCTGCGTGGACTCTGAAGGTGAGGTCGAGCACTTGCTGCGGGCGGTTCTCGTAGGCCACGGGTTCTTCCACGCGCGCGAGCGCATGGCCTTCTTCGAGCAGGGCATTCAGCAGGCGGCCGCGGGCGGCCAGAATGTCCGCCGCCACCGCTGGCGCGCCGGGCGCGATGCCGAGCCGCTCGCGCAGGCCTTCCGGCAGGTCGCCTTCGACCTGGACTTCCCCTACCCGATATAACGGCCCGAGCTCTGCGCTCACTGCGATGGCGGCCTTCGCGCCGGCGGGCGCTGCGGCCATGTGATCCGGCAAGCCCGGATCGTCGAGCGAGCGCTCGTCGATGCTGATGGAGATCCGGCCCTGGTAGTAGCCGAAGCTCTGCAGAACCGTCTCGAGCCGCGCCACATCGCGCTGCGCGCGTAGTACGAGCGCCAGCGGGTCCACTGAAGCTTTCTCGCGCAGCGCTTCGAGCTGCGAGCTCCCACGCAGCGCCGCATCGAGGGCGCGATTCCCGGTCTTGGGAAAGGTGATCTGATAGGGCCGCGGCTCGGCGGCCGCGGCCAACCGAAGCGTCCCATGGAGTGCCATAAGCGCTAGGGCAAGGACGTATGCCGCCACGCTCGGCCACCGGTATTGGTTGTAGTGATGCACACAGCCTCGAAGTCATCGAAGCAAAGTCCGGGCCTTTCCTTTTTCAGGGGTGCGGGTATAAATCTTGCGCCCTCGCAATAACGATGCTGGTGCAGCTGTCCGGAAGAATCGCTTTCGGTTGATAACTCGCGGCCGATGCGTTGAGCTCGCCACGCGCTTCTGCTCTAGGAGGGTGCTGCTAAGACGAGCTTGTGCAGCACCAACGGATCGACCGGCTTTGCAAGGTGTCCGGTGAAGCCGGCTTCTCGAGGGCGGGCGCGGTCTTCGTCTTGGCCGTAACCGGTAACCGCGACTATCGGGATGTTCTTGAAGCTCGACGATCCCGGAGTCGCCTAGCGACCTCATAGCCATCCATTCCTGGAATCTGCTTCAACGGCTAGGCACCGGCTGGGCGGGGGGATGGTTACGGCGAGGCCGCGGCGACCAGCGCGAGCAATGGCGGCTCATCGACTGATACTGTATCGGCGATGATGCGAACCGCTGCACGATTTACGTCGGCGACCGACACCCCGTTGCTAATGAACGCAAGGGTTGTTAGGCCAGCCACGTATGGCAAGGGGCTGCTCGCCGAACCAAGAAGTAAGCCTGCATCGCTCGCCTTCGCAGGGCCGAACAAGGCGACGTGTGGCGGCAGCGACATGCTAATCTTTCCGCAGCCATGAGGCGGCGCGATTTCCTGAATGGACTTGGCTACGCGGTGCTTGCATGGCCGCTCGTCGCCGCCGCTCAGCCCTCCGCAGGGATGCCACGCGTCGCCGCGCTTTTCAACGGCCCGGAAGACGTGGAGAAGCCGAATCTTGTGATGCTCATTCGCGGACTGGAAGAACACGGATATGCCGCAGACCGCAACATCGTGCTCGATGTGCGTTACGGCCACGGCAGGATCGACAGGCTTCCCGGAATCGTCCGCGAACTGATCGCAAGGAAGCCCGACGTGATGCTGCTCCAGGGTTCGCAGGCGATCTGGGCAGGGAAGAAAGCGACCTCGACCATACCCATCATCATGGTGTCGATCGCTGATCCGGTCGGACAGGGTGTCGTGGCGAGCTTGGGGCGGCCAGGCGAGAACATCACCGGCTTCTCCATCGTGACCGAAGCCGACGTTTCGAAAAGGCTGCAGCTGCTCAGCGAAATCCTTCGTCCGGCTGCGCGTATCGCCTATTTCACGAATCTTTCCAATCCTGCGATGCCGCCGCTTTGGCGCAGCGTGAGCGACGCTGCGATGCAGATGGATATTGCCTTGTCACTGCACGACTGCAAGAACATAGCGGAGCTGGACGCGGCTCTTGGCGCGCTCTCCAAGCAGCGTCCCGACGGGGTTCTGGTGGAAGCCGACGCGTTACTGAGCACCTCGAGAAGGAAGATCATCGCTTTCCTCCTGCGCGAAAAGCTGCCGTCCATGTGGGCGAGCCCGTTCGGCGCTCCCGAGGGCGGCTTGATGAGCTATGGCGCCAATTTCACGGAGAACTGGCGCAGCGCCGGGCGCTATATCGACCGAATCCTCAAAGGCGCGAAGCCGGGTGACCTGCCGGTCGAGCAACCAACGCGCGTCCAGCTCGTCATCAACCAGAAGACCGCCCAAGCGCTGGGCATCACGATCCCGCCGCCAATGCTACTCCGCGCTAACCGGCTAATCGAATAAGGAGCTGAGGTGCACCCGCTAGTAAGTCGTTTTTCCTTTTTCGGCTGGGTGCTCCTTCTCCGTCCATTCGATCCAGGCCCATAGCGGGCGCTCCAACGGCGCGGGCAATGGCGTTCGGTTCTTCGCCGCCGAGAGGTAAACGGAAATGCGAGTCGGACCCTTTACGTCGCGCAAGGGCGCGACGAGCTTTCGTATGTCGTCGTTGCGTCCTTCTTTGGGCAGCGTTCCATTAGCCTGCTGAATCTCCCAGGAGACATCCGGCTCAACGAGTCGTACGAAGAATTGCTTGCGATCACGGTTGTGCTCTTGCGTGAGCCGAACTACCCGGCCGTGAACCTCGGCCGCTGCACGCGTATGCATCTGCCAGAGGACGTTCATCTCCTCTTTCGGAGTGAATTCATCGACGATGAGCACGTGCTTCTGCTCGATCAAGGCAAAGCCGCGTCGCACACGGATGCAGTCGGGATAGGCGGCCGTGAGATCCAGCACCACGACGACCAGCTCGGGGTTGTCCTGTGAGGATTGACCAAAGCCGATAATCTCCGTCTGAACGCCAAGCGCCTGGTTGAAGCCGTTGACGACTAGCGTGTTGTGGCCGATCGTGCCCGTCCGGTAGTAGCGAAACCGTCTCTCCAGCTCGACGTCGAAGTAGCCCGGCAGTTTATAGTCGGCCTTGTGGCACGAGCTGTTTGTGCCGACCGGCTGAATGTCGACCGCCCAACGGACTTTCAACGCGTCGAGCACGAAGCTGCCGAGATCCAGATGGGCGTGAACGCCGTCCCGGCGGTTTTCACCGGCGCGGATGCCGAGATAGACATCGCCGGCATCCGCCGCCTCCCATGGACGGTAGCCGCGGCTCGTCTTTTGCCAGTAACCGCGGAGCATGGCGACATTTGCAATGCCGCGGAAGACCACGTTGCGTGGAATGCCCTCGACCGTCCGCCTATCCTTCGAGTACCAGAACAGATCCATCGGCGACTCCTGGGCATCCGCGAGAGCCACCAGGTTGTAGGCGTCGAACGGTTTCCTGTCCGGCTTGCCGAAGCGGTGGTAAAGCCAGCGCATGGCCCAGGAGCCGCTACGCTCCTCCTGGGAATCAGAGAAGTTGAAGAATTTCGCGATCTCCTTGCCAGCGGCGGAACCTTGTGCATGCATCCGGAAAAAACCGCTCTTGCTAAAGCCCGGCAGGCTGGCCAGACCGAACTCGTGCCCGAGGGCGGTACAGAGGGCCGAAAGCAGGTAGGCGGCGTACTCGGTTGCATAGGCCCAGTAGCCCGGCCCCTCGTCCCAGGAGCCGTCTGGGCTATAGCCACTGAAGCCGGTGGACACGGAATCGAGGCAGCGCCGGAAAATTTGCTCCGGAAGTTCCGCAGGTTCACCCTCTCCCCACACCGCCAGAGCACCGATCATCAAGCCGGAGTTACAGACGATGTTCCAGTTCGTGGCCTGGTTCGGCCAGGTCCGCTTGGGGCCATGGGTCAACTGCGCATAGCCGGGCTTAAGGCCCTTTTCGATAATGGCCGCCACAATTTTCCGCCGCTCGTTGGCGCTCAATCGACCGTGGAACCAGTCGTAGCCGATTGCCACGGCATGAGTCAATTCCGCGGTATCGAGGAAGTGCAGGGGATTCCAATCCGGGAAGTCGCACACGGCGGCGAGCTCCTGCTTTGCGCGCGTCACGTAGCGCTTGTCCTTGACGAGCAACCAGGCCAAGCCAAGCGTTTGCAGACGCTTGCGCACTAGCCGGCACACGGCAAGGAAGTCGTCGGACTCCCGCGCCGACAACGGCGGCGGCCCTTCCTCTGGGTTGTTAACGTACTTGTTCGCCTTACGGATGATCTCGGCTTTGAGGCCTTCGCCGACCGGGTCGCCGTCGATTGCCTTCTTGACGCGTTGGATGTGCTCCGTCGTCGCCATCAGGCGCGGTCGCTTTTTCCGAAACTTGGAAAACGGATCGCGAGGGTCCGCAGCCATGTGTGCCGCTATTTTGTAGTGCCGAGGCCATTTCAGCAAAACGGATTTCGACAGAAATCCGCCCGGGAACATGACGCGGAACGTCGAACCGCGGCCCACGGCGCTGTCGACGAGAATCTGCCCACCGTGCAGTCCACGAGGCGCCGGGGCTTTTCTTCCGCAACTACCTGCGCCTAGTTGCCCTGCCACATCCCCGTCACCGTGCTGCTGGGTACCGACCTGGAGGTTGAACCCATGGCAGACGATCTAAAGCAAACAGGCAAGGCGATCGCATTACAGCGAAACGAAAGCGGGCGTGCAACCGGCATTGCCCCGGGCGTAAAACTCTGTCATTCCAGGCGATCGTCCTATCAACGGCGCCGATAATGAGCGTCCCAGGGGGGAACGTTGCAGCAGGACTATTTCGGCGTTGGCGTATTGTCCCGGGCATTGGACATCGTTGGTGGCGCGTTTGCGCTCGCCGAGCACCTGGGTGTCCAAGAGCGTGAAATCAGCGAATGGCTGGCCTTCAGGAAGCCGATTCCCTGGCAAGCCGCGATCACGGTTGCCGAGATTATTGTCCCTTCGCTTCTGGAACGAATCTTCCGGCACCGCGTCTTGCCGTATTACTTCAGCGCAGCAAGCCCATCTAGCCGATGAACACGATCAGCGGCGAAGGCCTTTGCAGCTCCAGGAAAACACCGGCGTAGAAAAAGAATAGATAGGCGCTGGCGGTCCCCGCAAGCGAGAAGATCCAGCGCGTGTGCCGGACGATGGTCATCCGGGATACGACGCGGGAATCGGCGACGGGCAGGTGCGCTCGTCGCCGAGCTCGGTTTCGCAATACTGGAGGCGCACGCTCTCGTGACAAGCCACCCAGGCAAGGCCGAGCTTGTCGGAGCAGCGGTCGCACTGCACCGACTCCACGCCGGTGACCGTGGAGCAGGCATTGGCCGCCAGGACGACCGGCCGTGCTGCCGCTGCAGGCTTGCGCCGCGGCTGAGGACTTTCACGACTTCTGCAACCTCGGCCGGACGCATCACCGGTTCAATCACCTTGTAGGCAACCGGCACCGCGCGCACATAGAAGCTCTCGGCCGCGGCCAGGCGCATGGGAGCACGCGGGACCTCATGCCACTCGAAGAAATACGACATGTAGAGCGCTGCAAGGCCGGAGCACAACGTGACGCTGGCGGCGCACAGGGGGCCCGGGCTTGCGCGCCGCATCCCAACCAGGCCCGCGACGGTCGCCAGGAGCAACAGCCAGCCGATGATTTCGGCTGCGGTCCTGAGCGCCACGAGCGCGCCATCCGTGTAGATCACCGTCGCCAGCAACGCCGCGCCGAAAGTTAACGAGCCGCCGAGCAGAATGAGGAACATCGGATAAACGGATAATAGCCTCGCGCGGTTTTGCCGTGGTACTGAGTTGCGAATGTTTGCGTTAGTACATCTGAGCCCATCGCCTGCCGAAATTCCGCAAATAATCTGCCGCTCAGGGACTTAGTCCATGCATTGCGTGCGTTGGGTGAGCAGGCGCATGATGGCGCGTGAGTCGCAGTACAAGGAGCGTTATATGGGCAGACTGCTCTTCGTCCTGGTGTTCGCAACGTCTGTTGCTGTTGCACAGGACAAGCCCGAAGAAACGCTGAGCGCGGTGGTCGGTGTGAGCGCGAAGATCCAGGCCAACGCGCGCAGCGCCGAAAGCCTGGGTACCCAGCGGCGCGGCACGGGCGTGCTGATTCGAGAAGGCTACGTGCTGACGATCGGCTACCTGGTGATCGAGGCCGAGGCGATCGAGGTGACCGGGGCCGACGGGCGCACGGTGCCGGCCACGCTCGCCGGCTATGACCATGCCTCGGGCTTCGGACTGCTGCGCGTGGTCGGCCCGTTTTCCGGCCGGCCGCTCAGGCTGGGGGACGCCGGCGCGCTCGCGGAGCGCGAGCCGGCAATGGTGGTGACCGCCCCGGCGCGCGACAGCCCGAGCCTGGTCTACGTGGTGTCGCGCCGGCCGTTCTCGGGCAACTGGGAATACCTGCTCGACTCGGCGATCTTCACTTACCCGCCGGTCATGGAATGGTCGGGCGCGCCGCTGATCGGCGCCGGCGGCGATCTGCTGGGCATCGGCTCGCTGATCGTCCCGGACGCGGGCGGCGCGGGGACGCAATCGCCTGGCAATATGTTCGTGCCGGTCGATCTGCTCAAGCCGATCCTGGAAGACCTCATCGCCAAGGGCCGGCGCAACGGGGCGGCGCGCCCCTGGCTCGGCGTGAGCACGGACGAAGTCCGCGGCCGGCTTTTCGTCGGGCGCGTTTCGCCCGACGGCCCGGCCGAGCGCGCCGGGCTGAAGAGCGGCGACATCGTGCTCGCGGTCGGCAACGAGGAGGTGACCACGCTCGCCGACTTCTATCGGCGCATCTGGGGCCGCGGGCCGGCGGGCGCCGAGGTGCCGCTCAAGGTGCTACAGGGGTCGCGCGTGCGCGACGTGACCGTGCGCTCCATCGACCGAATCGACTACTTCAGGCCTTCAAGAACCTATTAGGGTGGGATAGGATGGTTGGCCCGGCTTGACGTGCTTGATCGCGTGACCGACGCCCCTCCCTCCGAAGAGGAAAAAGCCCAGATTCGCCAGCGCCTGCAGGCGCTGGAGGTCGAGCACCATGACCTCGACGACGTGATCTGCCGCCTGGTGATCGAGCCGGGGCAGGATCGGCTGCAGCTGCAGCGGCTGAAGAAGCGCAAGCTGCTCCTCAAGGACCAGATCCAGCGCCTGCGCACCCGGCTGATTCCCGACATCATCGCCTGATCGCGCCGCTTTGATTGCCCTGGTTCAGCGCGTAACGGGCGCCAACGTGAAGGTTGCCGGCGATCCCGTGGGCGTGATCGGCGCCGGCATCCTGGCGCTGGTCGGGGTCGAGCGCGGCGACACCGAAGTCGAGGCGCTGCTGCTCGCCGAGCGGGTGGTCGGTTACCGCATCTTTCCCGACGCCGAAGGCAGGATGAACCTGTCGCTGAAGGACGTGCGCGGACAGCTGCTGGCGGTGCCGCAGTTCACGCTCGCCGCGGACACCAACAGCGGCGCGCGGCCGAGCTTTTCCAGCGCCGCCGGCCCGGAGTCGGCCGAGCGCCTGTTCCGGCGCTTCGTCGAGAAGGCGGAGGAATGGGTGCCGCGCGTCGCCACCGGGCGCTTCGGCGCCCACATGCAGGTCAGCCTCGTGAACGACGGGCCGGTGACCTTTTGGCTGCAGGTTTCTCCGAAGCAAAAGTCCTGAATTTTGCCGGCGAGACGACCTCGATCATTTCGAGGTCGCGCGAGTGGCCAAGCTCGCGATGAAGAATTTTCGGCGGCTGGTAGAAGCAGCTGCCGGCCTTCATCTTCACCTTGCCGATGCCCTCGTACTCGAACAGCACCCAGCCTTTGAGCACGTAGACGAACTGCACCTTGCAATCGTGCGCATGCCATTCGCCATGCGGCGCCTTGCCCGGCCGCGCGCGGATCACGTGCGCGACGACCGCGCCGCGCGTCGCGCGCTTGATGCCGAGGTCGCGGTATTCGAAATAACTACGCAGGCCGCGGCGCGCGAACTTCGCCTTCTTGCGATGGGAAACGCTGAAGCGCATCGTGCCGGAATTCTAAGGTAAGCTGCCGCCGAGCATGTGAGAGCCTGATGTTCGATCAATTTATTGGTACGAAAGCCATCGAGGAACGCCACCGCTTCGACATCTCCTCGCTGGAGCATTACCTCGCCGCGCGCATCCCGGATCTGCGCGGTCCGCTGGCGGTGGAGCAATTCAAGGGCGGGCAATCCAATCCCACCTACAAGTTATCGGACGCGTCCGGCAAGCGGTACGTGGTGCGTCGCAAGCCCCCGGGAAAGCTGCTGCCCTCGGCGCACGCGGTGGATCGCGAATATCGCGTGATCGAGGCATTGCATCGCGCGGGCTTCCCGGTGGCCGCGCCCCACCTGCTGTGCGAAGACCCCCTGGTCATCGGCACGCCGTTCTACGTCATGGACTATGTCGAGGGCCGGGTGCTGTGGGATCCGTCGCTGCCCGGAATGACGAAGGCCGAACGCGGCGCGATCTGGGACGAGCAGAACCGGGTGATCGCCAAGCTCCATTCCATCGACTATCGCGCCATCGGCCTGGAGGACTTCGGCAAGCCGGGCAACTACATCGGCCGCCAGGTCGAGCGCTGGAGCAAGCAGTATCGCGCTTCGGAAACGCAGCGCATCGAGGCGATGGACAACCTGATCGACTGGCTGCCGAAGAACATCCCGCCCGAGGCCGGGACTTCGGTGGTGCATGGCGACTTTCGCCTCGACAACACCATCTTCCATCCGAGCGAGGCGCGCATCCTCGCCGTCCTCGACTGGGAGCTCTCCACGCTCGGCGACCCGCTCGCCGATTTCGCCTACCACTGCATGAGCTGGCACATCCCGCCGGACAAGTTCAGGGGAATCGCCGGCCTGCCCATCGCGGAGCTCGGGATTCCAGACGAAGCCCGGTATGTGGCGATGTATTGCAGCAGAACGAACAGAAAATCCATCGATGCTTCGCACTGGGACTTCTATCTCGCGTACAACCTGTTCCGTATCGCCGCGATTTGCCAGGGCATTGCCAAGCGCGTGCTCGAAGGCACCGCGGCGAGCTCGTTCGCCGCGGAAGCGGCCACCAAGACCGTGCCGCTCGCGCAGCTGGGGTGGCAGCAAGCCGAGAAGATCCTGAGGAGAGCCGCTTGAATTTCGACTACACGCCGAAGGTGCAGGAGCTGCGCAAGAAGGTCAGCGCCTTCATGGAGGAGCACGTCTATCCCAATGAAAATTCCTGGGAGAAACACGTCAGAAGCGAGCAACGCTGGCAGCCGGTGCCGATCATCGAGGAATTGAAAGTGAAAGCCCGTGCCGCCGGCTTGTGGAATCTGTGGCGGCCGAAGTCGCACGGCGGCACGCTCACCAACCTGGAGTACGCGCCGCTGTGCGAGATCATGGGCCGCGTCACCTGGGCGCCGGAAGTGTTCAACTGCTCGGCGCCCGACACCGGCAACATGGAGACGCTGCTCAAGTACGGCACGCCGGAGCACGTGAAGCAGTGGTGCGAGCCGTTGCTCGAGGGAAAGATCCGCTCGGCGTTCCTGATGACCGAGCCCAACGTCGCCTCCTCGGACGCCACGAACATCCAGACTCGCATCAAGCGGGATGGAAATGACTACGTCATCAACGGCACCAAGTGGTGGTCGAGCGGCGCCGGCGACCCGCGCTGCAAGATCTACATCGTGATGGGCAAGACCGACCCGGACAATGCCTCGCGCCACAGCCAGCAATCGATGGTGCTGGTACCGGCGGCCACGGCGGGGGTGAAGATCCTGCGCCATTTGCCGGTGTTCGGCTACGACGATGCGCCGCACGGCCACATGGAAATCGAGCTGAAGGACGTGCGCGTGCCGACCGCGAACGTGCTGCTGGGCGAAGGGCGCGGCTTCGAGATCGCGCAGGGCCGGCTCGGACCGGGCCGCATCCACCACTGCATGCGCCTCATCGGCCAGGCCGAGCGCGCGCTGGAGAAAATGTGCAAACGGGCCACGGAAAGAATTGCATTCGGAAGAAGCGTAGCTGACCAAGGCGTGACGCGCGAACGCATCGCCGAGGCGCGCATCATGATCGACTCGGCGCGCTTCATGGTACTGAACGCGGCCTGGAAGATGGACACCGTGGGCAACAAGATCGCGAAGAAGGAGATCGCGATGATCAAGGTGCTGGCGCCGAACGTCGCCTGCCAGGTGATCGACTGGGCGATGCAGGTGCACGGCGCCGCCGGCGTCTCCGAGGACTTCGGCCTCGCCCATGCCTACGCGCACGCGCGCACGCTGCGCTTCGCCGACGGTCCGGACGAGGTGCATCGCAACCAGATCGCCAAGCTGGAGATTGGCGAACAGACCACCGTCACGGAGGCGCTTGCCAAGCGCACCCATCGCTGACGCGCTAGTCCTCGGCGCCGGCATAGTTGGAGTTAGCGTCGCACTGCATTTGCAGAAGCGCGGTCGCGCCACCGTGCTCGTCGACCGGCGCGGCGCCGCCGAAGAAACCTCCTTCGGCAACGCCGGCCTGGTGCAGCGCGAAGGGGTCTATCCCTACGGCTTCCCGCACGACTTCGGCGCGCTCTTGCGCTACAGCTTCAACCGCACGATCGACGCGCACTACCACCCTTCGGCGATCCCACGGCTCGCGCCATTTCTCTGGAAGTACTGGCATCACTCGCGCCCGGCGCGCCATCGGGCGATCGCGCAGCTCTACTCGAAGCTGATCGAGCATTGCATCACCGAGCACCAGGCGCTCGCCGCCGAGGCCGGCGCCATGGATCTTTTCCGCCGCAGCGGCTGGATGAAGGTGTTCCGCACCGAGCGCGAGCGCGACCTGCGCTTCGCCGAGGCGGAGCGCTGGCGCAATGAGTTCGGCATCAACTTCGCCGCCCTGGATCGAAAGCAGGTTCAGGAGAAAGAACCTCACCTCGCGCCGGTCCTCGAGGGCGCGCTGCACTGGACCGATCCATTGGCGGCGGTCGATCCGCAGGCGGTGGCGCTCGCTTACCTTGAGCGGTTCGAGAAAATGGGCGGACGCCTGGTGCAGGGCAATGCCGCGACGCTCGAAGCCGAAGGCAGCGGATGGCGCGTGCGCACCGCCGACGGCGCGCTCGCCGCGCGCGACGCCGTCGTGGCGCTCGGACCGTGGGCCGACGCCGTCATCCGGCGCCTGGGCTACGACCTGCCGCTCGCCGTGAAGCGCGGCTATCACATGCACTACCGCGCCGCCGGCGAGGCGGTGCTCAACCACCCGATCCTGGACACCGAGCGCGGTTATTTCCTGGCGCCGATGCGCCGCGGCATCCGCCTGACCACCGGGGCGGAGTTCGCCTTGCGCGACGGAATGAAGACGCCGGTCCAGCTGAACCGCGCCGAGCCGATCGCGCGCGAGTTGTTTCCGCTCGGCGATCGCCTCGACGCCGATCCGTGGATGGGCTCGCGCCCCTGTACGCCGGACATGATGCCGGTCATCGGCCCGGCGCCGCGCCACCGCGGGTTGTGGTTCGCCTTCGGCCACGCGCACCATGGCTTCACCCTCGGTCCGGTGACCGGCCGGCTGATCGCGGAAATGATTACCGGCACCGCGCCGTCTATCGACCCCTCACCCTATCGCGCCGATCGTTTTTAGCGCGGCGGCTTCGAGCTCTGCGCGCGTATTGAGGATGTCCGGGCATAGGCGCAGGTAGTCGCCGCGCGCATCGGCCGTGACCTTGCGCTCGCGCAGCTGGCTGGCGATCACCTGTGCGCCCGGGTGCTTCAACGTCACGAACGCACCGTGATCCGTGCCGGCGCCTGCGACGTTGGGAATCAGCGAGGCGAGCAGCTGCTTCTGCTCCAGGTTGTGCTCGCGGATGCGCTCGACGCCGAGCTCCAGCGTGAGCTCCAGCCCGGCGATCGCCTGGATGGGCGCGAGTACCGGCGGCGTCGACTCGAGCCACGCGTCGCCGCCCGGGCCGAACTCCGGCGGTTCCGGGCGCGCGTAGGTGAACATGTCCTTCTTCGCGAACCAGCCGGTGTCCGGCGTGCGCAGCGTCTCCACCAGTCCCGGGCGCACGTAAAGCCAGCACGCCCCCGGGCCGCCGCGCGTGTATTTGTACGAACCGCCGACGGCGAAGTCCGCCTTCAGCGCCGCGAGGTCGAGCGGCATGACGCCGGCGTGGTGGTAGACGTCGAGCAGCACGAGTGCGCCGGCGGCGTGCGCGTCGTCGATCCGCTGCGCCAGGTCGGCAACCACCTCGCCGGTGCGGAACATCACGCTCGAGAGCACGACGAGGTCCGCGCCGCGCGGATCGAGCTCGCGCCACGGCACGATCTTGAGCTCGATGCGTCCCTGCTCGCGGTACACGCGCAGGATGAAATCGAGCGAGTCGAACTCACCGTCGCTGGTCACCACGCGCGCCTTTCCGGTGAACGAGTTCAGCACCGCGCGCAATCCCTGGCCGGCGCTGGTCTTCGGGATCACCAGGTGCCGGGCGACGCCGACCAGCCTGCCGGTGAGGGAGCGAAA
This sequence comes from uncultured beta proteobacterium, assembly GCA_963810475.1. Taxonomy (GTDB): domain Bacteria; phylum Pseudomonadota; class Gammaproteobacteria; order Burkholderiales; family SG8-39; genus SCGC-AG-212-J23. The sequence continues at coordinate 17,620 of CAWENY010000029.1, forward strand.
CCTCTCGCGGCCCTCGAGCCACGTCGCCCAGGCGCCGTCCATGTCGCGGTACCAGGCGTCGAGCGCTGCGCGCACGTCCTCGGCCATGCGGTCGGGCGGACGGCCGAGAGAATGATTCGCGAGGTAGATCTCGTCCCGCGCCAGCACGCGCGAAAAGCGCGGGAAGATTTCCTGCCTCAGCCAGGACTCATCCAAGCTCGGTCCTGACGTCGATCAGCTCGGGAAACAGGCTGGTCTCGAGCGTCTTGCGCAGGAAGGACACGCCGGCGGTGCCGCCGGTGCCGCGCTTGAAGCCGATGATGCGCTCCACCGTCTTCACGTGCCGGAAGCGCCAGAGCAGGAAATTCTCCTCCACGTCGACCAGCTTCTCGCACATGTCGTATTCAGCCCAGTACTGCGAGGTGTTCTCGTAGACGGTCTTGAACACCGCGGTGACCCCTGGGTGGCGCTCGTAGGGCTGCGACCAGTCGCGCTCCACGCGCTCCGCTGGCACCGGCATGCCTTTGCGCGCCAGGTAACGCAGGAACTCGTCGTAAATACTCGGCGCGTTGAGGAGGTTCTCCAGCAAAGCGGTGGTTTCAACGCTGTGCCGGTGAACCTCGATGCGGTTCGCGATCTTGTTGCCGAGCAGAAACTCGATGGCGCGAAACTGATGCGACTGCAGCCCGGATGCCGGCCCGAGCACGTTGCGGAACATGGCGTACTCCGACGGCGTCAGCGTCTCCAGCACGCCCCACTGCTCGAACAGCTGGCGCTGGATCTGCTTCACCCGCGCGAGGATCTTGAAGCACGGCGCCAGATCGTCGCTCTTGACATGGGCGATGGCCGCCGCAAGCTCGTGGATCATCAGCTTCATCCACAGCTCGGAAGTCTGGTGCTGGATGATGAACAGCATCTCGTCGTGATGCGACGAGCGCGGGTTCTGCGCTGTGAGCAAACGCTCGAGGCCCAGGTAGCCGCCGTAGGAAGTGTCGGCGGCAAGGTCGGTGATGAAGCCGGGGTCTTCCTTGGCCATGGCGTGAATATAACCTCCCTATAATTCAACCATCTTGCAGTCCTGGCAGGAATACCTCCGCTTCGTGGTCACGCTGACCGCGGTCCTCGACCCGTTCCTCGCGGTGCCGATCTTCGTCAGCGCCACCGCCGGCTATCGGGCGAGCCAGCGCAAGCGCCTGGCGCGCATCGTCACCATCACCGTGTTCCTGGTGCTGACCGGCGCCGCGCTGTTCGGCGAAGGACTGCTGCGGCTGCTGGGCGCCAGCCTGCCCGCCTTTCAGGTGGGCGGCGGACTGGTACTGCTGCTCATGGCGCTAGCCATGCTCAATGCGCATGTCGGCGATATTCGCCAGACGCCGGCCGAGGCGCGCGAAATGAAGGAGCGCGAGTACGGCGGTGTCGTTCCGCTCGCGGTGCCGCTGCTCGCCGGCCCCGGCGCGATCGGCACTTCGATCATCGCCGCGCAGCATGGCGGCGTGCCGCATCAGGCGGCGCTGGTGGTTTGCATTCTCCTCGTCAGCGTCGCGCTCTGGCTGGTGCTACATCTCGCGCAGGGTATGGCATCGCGCATGGGGAACACCGGCCTCAACATCGCGTCGCGCCTGCTCGGCCTGCTGCTGGCGGCGATCGCCATCCAGACCATGGCCGGGGGCCTGCGCGAGCTGTTCCCGGGGCTAGCCTAGCGCTTCAAAGCGAGCGGATTCCGCGGGGCGCGCCCGTTCAGGATGTCCTCCATGCGCGCCTGGATCGCGCCCTTGATCTTCGGATGGGTGAGGATGTAGAAGCGCTCTTCCTTGACGGCGGCAACGACCGCTTGCGCCACCTGGTCGGCGGAGACTTTCCCGGATTTCACGGCTTTTCGCAGCATGGCTTCCCGGGCCAGGGTCTGCTCCGATTTTGTCGAAGCCGCTAATTCCTTGGGCCGGCTGCGCTCGGAGTCCACGATGCCGGTGGGCACATACGCCGGACATAGCACCGAGACCCCGACCTTCGAATTGCGCTCGCGCAGGTCGTGGTGCAGCGATTCCGACAGCGCCACCACGGCGTGCTTGGTGACGTTGTACGCGCCCGAGCCGGGCGGGGAGATCAGGCCGGATACCGACGCCGTATTGACGATGTGCCCCTCATCCTGCGCGATCAGATGCGGCGCGAAGGCGCGCACGCCGTGCACCACGCCCCACAGGTTGACGCCGAGTATCCATTGCCAGTCGGCGACGCTGTTCTCCCACACCGCACCGAGCGGCGACACGCCGGCGTTGTTGCACACCACGTGCACGCCGCCAAGCCGCGTGAGCGTCTGGTCGCGGAAGATCTCGACCTGCTGCGCGTTGGAGACGTCGACCTTGAGCGTGATCGTGCGCACGCCCTTCGCCAGCACCTCCTCCTGCACCGAGGAGAGGTTGACCTCGTCCACGTCGGCGAGCGCGAGGTCCATGCCTTCGGCGGCGAAGGCGAGCGCCATGGAGCGGCCCAGGCCGCTCGCCGCGCCGGTGACTGCGGCGACCTTTCCTTTGAGCTCTTTCATCGCGTCAGCGCAGAGCGTGCCACAACATGGAGGCGCCGCCGAACAGAATCAAAATCTCCATGAAGAGGACATGCAGCTTGGCGCCCATGCGCGAGACCAGCCATGCCGCGATCGCACTGCCCGGGATGCTGGCGAGGCCGATCACCGCGCCGGTGAAGAAGGCGTCGGCGTTCAGCAGGTCGAAGCGATTGAACAGCGCCGCCTTGCACAGGTCGAGGATGATCGAGACCATCGCGTCGGTGGCGAGCACCGCGGGCGTCGCGAGCCCCGCGCCGAGCAGCAGCGAAACCAGGATCACGCCGGCGCCGCTCGCCACCCCCGCGGCGAAGCCGAACACGCCCGAGCCGGTCGCCACGCCCACCCGGCCGAGCGACATCTTCTTCGCGTGGAACACCCGGCGCACCGGCACCGAGGCGATCACCGCCACGCCGAGCACCAGGGTGAGCGAGCGCGCGTCGAGGATGCTGTAGATCCACGTGCCCAGGACGAGGAACGGCAGCGAGGCGGCGAGCACCAGGGTGAGCATGCGGCGGTCGAGGTGCTGCCGGTAGAACCAGAAGCGGCCGGCGTTGATGACGATGCCCGCCACCGAAAGCACCGGGAGCACCGCCTTCGGGCCGATCAGCGGCACCAGCGCGGCGGTGAGGATCACGCCGGCGCCGAAGCCGCTCATGCCGCTGACGATCGCGGCGCCGACCGCCAGCAGGGCGATCGCGGCCAGCGTGGGGGCGTCGAGCAGCAACCTAGGAAGCGGGCAGTGGGCGCGGCCGGCCGTCGCGGTCGATCGCGACGTAGGTCACCGTCGCTTCGGTCACCTTCACCACTTCCGGATCGGACGGCCGGCGCTCGGCGTATACCTCGACGTTCACCGTGATCGAGGTGCGGCCGGTGCGCACCAGGTCGACGTAGAACGAAAGCAGGTCGCCGATCTGCACCGGCTGCTTGAAGACGAACTCCTTCACCGCCACCGTGGCGACGCGGCCGCGCGCGGTGCGCCCGGCCATCGTGCCGCCGGCGATGTCCACCTGCGCCATGATCCAGCCGCCGAAGATGTCGCCGTTCTGGTTGGCGTCCGCCGGCATCGGCATGACGCGCAGCGCCGGGATTTTTCCTTCAGGAAGCTTTTCCACGACTTCTCAGGAAGTGCAGCGGCCCGCCGCGGAACGGCGCGAAACCGGTGCCGAAGATCAGCCCGGCGTCGACCAGGTCGGCGTCCGCAACGATGCCCTCGGCGAGCACCGCTTCGGCTTCGCGCAGGTACGGCTCGATCAACGCGTCGACCAGCTGCTGGTCGTAGGGATCCGGCTGCTGCTTCACCGCTTTGCCTTCGGCCCATCGGTAGATGCCCTGGCCGGTTTTCTTGCCGAGCTGGCCGAGCTGCACCTTGTTGGCGAGAACTTCCGGCACCGACGTCGCCCCCTTGGCGAGCGCTTTGCCGGCGGCGAGGCAGATATCGAGGCCGACGGTATCGGCGAGCTCGGCCGGCCCCATCGGCATGCCGAAGTCCTCCATCGCGCGGTCCAGCGTCTCGGGCTTCTGCCCCTGGTCGAGCAGGCGGAACGCGTTCAGCATGTACGGGCCGAGCACCCGGTTCACTAGGAAGCCGGGTGAGTCCTTCGCGGGCAATGGCAGCTTGTCGATGTGGCGCACGAAGGCGGCAGCTTTTTTCGCCAGCTCGGGATTCGTTTTTTCTGAGGAAACCACTTCAACCAACTGCAGTAACGGCACCGGGTTGAAGAAGTGAATGCCGACCAGGCGCGACGGATCCTTCAGCGCCGTGGAAATATCGGCGAGCTTGAGGCTCGACGTGTTGGTCGCGAGGATCGCATCGGGCTTTGCCATCGATTCCAGCTTGGCGAACAGAGCGCGTTTCGCCTCCAGGTTCTCGAAGATGGCCTCGATCAGCACGTCGGCATGGCGCGCCCCGCTGCCGCTCACGTCCGGAATCAGCCGGTCGAGCGCGTCGCGCTCGCGGCGCGGGTCGCGTAGCCGGCGCTTGAAGAGCTCGGCGGCGCGCTTGACCGCCGGGGCGAGACGCTCGGGCGCGGTGTCCTGCAAAGTGACGCGCAAGCCGCGCATCGCGCAGATCGCCGCGATGTCACCGCCCATCACGCCGGCGCCGACCACGTGCACGTGGCGCGGCACGAATTGCACGCCCTTGGCCACCGACTTCAGGCGCTCCTGCAGGAAGAAGATGCGGATCAGGTTCGCGGTCGTCGGATGCTCGAACAGCGATTCGATCGAGCACGACGGGTCGTTGGCCGCGGCGAACGGGTCGCCGTCGTACTTCTGCCACAGCTCGAGGATCGCGTACGGCGCCGGGTAGTGCTCCCGCTTCGCCTTTTTTGCTACTTGTTTCCTGGCTTGTGAGACCACCACGCCGCGTAATGGCCCCAGCATGAGCTTTTGCATCAACGAAAGCGATTTTCGCGGCTTGCCTTCCAGCGTCACGATGCGCGCGGTGTTTTCGAAGATGCGCAAAGGCACCGCCTGGTCCACGAGCCCGATGCGCTTGGCGCGCTTTGCATCCACCGACTTGCCGGTAAGCAGCATGTCCATCGCTGCCGCGGGCCCAACGAGCTTCGGCAGCCACTGCACGCCGTGCCACGCCGGCATGATGCCGAGCATGACTTCCGGGAGGGCGAAGCGCACCTTCGGGTCGTCGAGCGCCACGCGGTAGCGGCAGGCGAGCGCGAGCTCGGTGCCGCCGCCCATGCAGAAGCCGTTCACCATCGCGGTGGTGGGGAAGGGCAGGTCGCGCAGCTGCTGGAGCACATCCCAGCCGAGCTTGACGAAGGCGAGCGCCTCGGCGCCCGATTTGAAGCGCGTGAAGGCCTCGACATCGGCGCCGGCGATGAAGCCGTCCTTGGCCGAGCGGATCACCAGCCCCTTCGGGTTCTCCGTGCGGATGGCCTCGAGTGCGCGGCTCAGCTCCTCGAGCGCTTCGCGCGAGAAGGTATTCGCCGACTCGCCTTGCTTGTCGAAGGTGAGCCACACCAGGCCATCGCGGTCGCGCTCCCAGTGCCAATGCGTGGTGGCATTGGCCAGGCTTCTTTCCGCCCCCCGTTCCATCGCTCCCCCTTTACAGCGCTTCGACCAGCATCGCGCCGCCCAGGCCGCCGCCGATGCAGATCGACGCCATGCCGCGCTTCGCGTTGTTGCGTTTCAGTGTTTTCAGCAGATGCAGGACGATCCGGGCGCCCGATGCGCCCACCGGGTGACCCAGCGCGATGGCGCCGCCGTCGACATTCAGCCGGTCTTCATCGATGGAGCCGAGCGGGCCGTCGAGCCCCAGCTCTTCACGGCAATACTTCTCGTCTTCCCACGCCGCCAGGCAGCCGAGCACTTGCGCGGCGAACGCCTCGTTGATCTCCCAGTAGTCGATGTCCTTCAGCGCGAGGTTGTTGCGCTGGAGGATCGGCGTGGCGGCGTGCACCGGGCCGAGGCCCATGGCGGCGGGATCGAGGCCCGCCCAGTGCGAGTCCAGGATGCGGCCGATGGGTTTCAAGTCGTTCCGGGTGACCAGCGCCTCCGAAGCGAGGATCAGCCAGGCCGCACCGTCGGTGATCTGCGAGCTGTTGCCCGGCGTGACGTTGCCGTACTTGCGGTCGAAGAAGGGCTTGAGCTTCGCCAGGTTCTGCGGCGAGGCGTCGCGCCGCACGCCGTCGTCGAGGATGTAGGTATTTCCCTTCGCGTCGTACAAGGCCTCGACCTCGCCGCCGCCGGCGGCCAGGACGCCGGCGTCCTGCGCCTTGATGACGCGCTCGTGCGAACGCACCGCGAACGCATCCATTTCTTCCCGCGTGATGCCGAAGCGATGCGCGACGTTCTCCGCGGTCTGGCCCATCAGCAGGCCGACCATGGGATCGGTCAGGCCTTTCATGATGCCGATGACCGGGGCGAGCAGCGAAGCGACGGGAAGCCTTCCGAAAAGAGAAATTCTTTGCAGGGGGCTGCGAGCCGCCGCCATGTTCGAAAACCACAGGACCATCTTGTCGCCATAGAGCAGCGGGGCGCGCGACAGCGCATCGACGCCGCCGGCGAGCACCACGCTCGCGCGCCCGGCGATGATGTTGTTGATGCCGGAATCGATCGCCTGCATGCCGGAGGCGCAATTGCGCATCACGGTCCACGCCGGCACTTTCTGGCCGCAGCCCATGCGCAGCGCGGCGACGCGGCCGATGTTCACCTCGTCGACCGAGGGCGCGGCGCAGCCGAGGATCACCTCGTCGAGCTCGTCGGGGGCGAAGCCCTGGCGCGCGAGCAGCGAGCGGCCGGCCTGCGTCGCGAGGTCGGCGGCGCTGAACGGTCCGGGACGGTTCTTGGACTTGAGGAACGGCGTGCGCGCGCCGTCGATGACGTAGATCGGCTTGGCCAGCATCTCAGGCCGCCTTCATCTTGACGCTTCCCTGCTCGCGCCCGGCGGCCATCTCGGCGCGGCCGAAATCAGGCGGGAAGTCGTCGACCTTGATCACGCCCTTGCGCAGGGCTTCCTTGCGGTTCCACAGGGCGTACTCGTCGGCGGTGATGATGCCGTTTTCTTTTCCAATCATGCCAATCTCGAACCCGGGCCGCGGAACGATCTTGCCCTTCTTCACGGCCTTGCGCAGCTTCTCGTCGACCGGCTCGCAGGCGACGGTGGCGAGGAACGCGGCTTCGAGCTGGCCGGTGGCGTCGGCTTCGCTCTTCGGCACGAACATCCCGGCGGTGAGCCGGTCGCGCGCGGCGCCCGGCGCGAGGGCGATTTTTGCGCACTCGTGGTTGCGCGAATCGAGCGGCGGACGGAAGGCCATGCCCATCGGGAAAATGGCCCAGCGCAGGAAGCGCGCCAGCGGCTTCACCGGGAAGTTGGAGAGGATGCCGTCGATCGCCTGCTGCGCGTTGTACAACGCGTCGCGCACCGCCCAGCGCACGAGCGGCAGGTCCTCGCGGATGCGGCCCTGGTCCTCGTAGCGCTTGAGCGTGGCGGAAACGAGGTAAAGCATGGACAGCACGTCGCCCAGGCGCCCGGAGATTTTCTCCTTGCGCTTGAGCGCGCCGCCCATCGCCAGCATCGACAGGTCGGCGAGAAAAGCGAAGGCGGCCGACAGCCGGGAGGCGTTCCGGTAGTAATGCCGCGTCTCGGGAGAGCAGTTCTTTGGAACGGGAGCAAACATCGCGCGCGTCAGGCCGTACACGAACGTGCGCACGCCGTTGCGCAGCACGTGGCCGATGTGCGAGGTGAAGGCGTCGTCGAATTCACGCGATGCCTCCGCGCCCGTCATCTCCTTGGCGGCGCGCATTTCGCGCAGCACGTATGGATGGCAGCGGATCGCGCCCTGGCCGAAGATGATCAGCGTGCGGGTAAGGATGTTGGCACCCTCCACCGTGATCGCCACCGGGGCGATCTGGTAGCCGCGGCCCAGCCAGTTGTTCGGCCCGAGGCAGATGCCCTTGCCGCCGTGGATGTCCATCGCGTCGTTCACGCATTCGCGCGCGCGCTCGGTCATGTGGTACTTGGCGATCGCCGACAGCACCGCGGGCTTCTCGCCGAGGTCGACCGCGCCGGCCGTCATGACGCGAGTCGCGTCCATCATGTAGCAGTGCGCCGCGATGCGGCCGAGCGCCTCTTCCACGCCCTCGAGCTTGCCGATCGGGGTCTTGAACTGGCTGCGTACGCGCGCATACGCGCCGGTGAATCGCGTGAGCGCCTTGACGCCGCCGACCGAGGAGGTGGGCAGCGAAATCGCGCGTCCCGCGGCGAGGCAGCCCATCAGCATCATCCAGCCCTTGCCCGCGTATTCCGGGCCGCCGATGATCCAGTCGAGCGGCATGAACACGTCCTTGCCCGAGTTCGGACCGTTCTGGAACGCGGCGTTGAGCGGCAGATGGCGCCGGCCGATGTTTACGCCCGGCGTATTCGTGGGAACGAGGGCGCAAGTAATCCCCAAGTCTGATTTCGCGCCCAGCAGGCCTTCGGGATCGTAGAGCCTGAAGGCGAGGCCAAGCAGGGTCGCCACCGGTCCCGAGGGTGATGTAGCGCTTGTCCCAGGTGACGCGCATGCCGAGCACTTCGCGCCCCTGCCAGATGCCCTTGCACACCACGCCGAAGTCCGGAATCGCCGCGGCGTCGGAGCCGGCCTCGGGGCTGGTGAGCGCGAAGCACGGCACCTCCTGGCCCTTGGCGAGGCGCGGCAGATAATGGTTCTTCTGCTGCTCGGTGCCGTAGTGCAGCAGGAGCTCGCCCGGTCCGAGGGAATTGGGCACCATCACCGAGATCGCCGCGGTGCTCGAGCGCGTGGAGAGCTTCATCACCACCGCCGAGTGCGCGAGCGCGCTGAAGCCCAGGCCGCCGTACTGCTTCGGGATGATCATCCCGAGGAAGCCCTTGTCCTTGATGAATTGCCAGACGTGCGCGGGCAGGTCCTGGCGCTCGTGCGTGATCTCCCAGTCGTTGCACATCTCGCACAGCTCCTCGACCGGGCCGTCGAGGAACGCCTGCTCTTCGGCGCTCAGGCGCGGCGCCGGCGTGGCGAGCAGCTTGTCCCAGTCGGGCTTGCCCGAAAAAAGATCCGCATCCCACCACACGGTGCCGGCGTCGATCGCCTCCTTCTCGGTCTGCGACATGTCGGGAAGGATGCGGCGGTAGATCGCGAGGATCCGATCCGAAACCAGCTTTCTACGAAGAACCGGAACGTTCAGTACGGCGGCGACGACGATGAACAGCGTCGCCAGCACGACGTTGGTGGTGAGACCAAAATCAGCGATGACGCTCAAGTACCAGCCGAACAGCGCGGCGGCGATCGTCCACCAGACGATGGGCAGGCCGAAGTAGCCGAAGACGAAAAAGACGGCGATGACGCCAAGCGCGAGTGCGACCATAACGATCCCCTATGCTGCCTTCTTGATGGATGGCTTGAGCGGCGCGTGCAGCCCCGCGGTGAGGAATGCAGTCAGGCGCTCCTCGAGCAGGCGCGCATCGTGACGATCCTCCGGCTTGCAGCCGGCGATGAGCTGCACCGTGTCGGTGGCGGCGAGCGTGTAGGCGAGGGTGCCGAACATGAAGTGCATGCGCCAGACCAGCTCGTCGCCCGGCATCTGCGGCAATGCGCGCTCGAGCGCCGCCTTGTAGCGCTGCATGGTCGGCGCGTACATCTGGCCGATCAGCCCGCGCACCGCCTTCGCCGGCTCGGTGTAGGTGCGGCCGAGCAGGCGGATGAAGTTGCGTCCGCCGCCCTTCGCGTCCTCGATCAGGCGCAGGCTCGGCCCGACGAAGGCACGAATGATGTTTTCTGCCGAAAAATCCTCGAGGGCGTCGAGCGCCGCGATGCGCTCCGCGTTCATCGGATCGAGCCGGCGGCGAAACAGCGCCTCGATCAGCGCGTCCTTGGAACCGAAGTGGTAGTTGACCGCCGCGAGGTTGACGCCCGCCTTGGCGGTGAGCAGGCGCATCGAGGTGCCCTCGAAGCCGTGCTGCATGAAGAGCTCCTCGGCGGCGTCGAGGATTCGGGTGCGGGTTTCATGCTGGGGTTTCACAGCGCGCAGGGACATGGCCGGATCCACATTCAAACGAACGTTTGAACTCTATCACGGCTTATGTGACATGGAAACGGCCTTGCGTATGAAGGCCTTCCTCTCCTCCTTGTTCTCGATCTCGTCGGCGAGCAGCAGGTAAAGCTCGCGCTCGTCGCGCGCCTTGACGGCGGCGCGCTTGACCACCACCCGGGCAACCGCGCCGATGTGCTCGGCCAGGCGCCCCTCGGCTCGCTCGAGCACATCGGGCGAAAAGCGGCTGGCGCCCTGCGAGGTCGCCGGATCGGTACGGCTGCCGCCGGTCGTGGGCTGCGACGAAGGCCGCGAACCGTCGGAAAACTTGCGCTCGAAGGCACGCTTGACGCCGACGTCGGTGATATCCAGGGCGATGAGCTGGACCAGGTCGGCCTGGGTGGGCGCGCTTTTGGCGGCGTTCCTCACCACCAGGTTGGCGATCGGGCCCAGGTGTTGGGCCAGCTCCGACTCGAGGTTTTTCAGCAGCGCCGGATCGAAAGCCGCTCGGGTCGGGGCCGCTCGCGTCGAGGCCTTCGGCAGCATTTGGGTCTTGTCCAGCGGCGCGGAGGTTGCGGATGAACCGCCCAACAGCGCCTCGCGCCATTCGGCCACCGATTGCGGCCGCTGCTCCTCGGCAGGCGCGAGCGCCCAGTCGATGGCGGCGAGGAACGCGGGGCGGTAGAGGTTGCGGTCGGCGGTCTGCAACGCGCTCGGCATCGTGTCGGCGCGGATGCGCGCCACCGCTTCGTGCGGACGCTGGCCGGTCACCAGCCAGTACAGCACACCGCCGAGCGCGTAGAGGTCGCTCCACGGCCCCTGGTTGCCTTGCGTCTGGTACTGCTCGAAGGGCGCGTAGCCGGGCGACACGATCGCGGTGAGCTCGGAGGCGCGCTGGCGAGCGGAACCGAAGTCGATCAGCACCGGCGTGCCGTCCTCGCGCATGTAGATGTTGCCGGGCTTGATATCGCGGTGCAGGACACCCGACTTGTGCACCACCTGCAGGCCGTCGAGCAGCGGTGCGACGAGCGAGGTGACCAGCGCCTCGCTCAGTGGCCGGCGGGTCTTGACCCAATCGGGGAGGGCGGCACCCTCGACGAACTCCATCACCATGTAGGCGGTGCCGTTGGCTTCGAAAAAGCGCATCACGCGCACGATGTGCGGGTGGCGGAAAGACGCCACGGTGCGCGATTCGTCGAGGAAGCGTTGCTTGCCCCAGCCGAAGCTGTCGGCGCTGTCCGGCGAGCGCGGCCGGATCGAATGGTCGGCGCCGCGCGTGGCGACGTCGTCGGGCAGGAACTCCTTCAGCGCAACCTTGAGGTTGAGGTTGCCGTCGAGCGCGAGGTAGGTGAGCCCGAAGCCGCCGACACCGAGCACTTTCTCGATGCGGTATTCCTGCAGGGCAAAGCCCGCGGGCAGGGCGTTGGTGGCCATCTACCCTTTGTCGATGAGGCTGATCGCCTTTTGCAGGCTGCGCCGCATGCGGTTGAAAGCCTGCCCGAGGTGAGCGACCTCGTCGCGACCGGTGGTGACCAGCTCCGGCACGTCGATCTTGCCCTTGGAGATGTGCTCGGCGGCATCGGAAAGCTGCGTGATGGGCTCGATGATGAGCTGCGTCAGCATCATGTTCAGGATCACGAACAGCAAGGCGAACACCACCGCGAGCGAGCTCATGAACGTGACGAACGCGCGGTTGGCGTTGCGGATCGGCAGCCCCATCGGCACCGAGACGATCTGCGCGCCGATGATCTCGTTCAGCTTCCAGCCGAAGCCGTTGCTCGGCCCGTAGATCTTGACCATCGACGCCGGCGCTACCTCGGCCGAGGTGTGGCAGGAGAGGCAGGCGCCATCCTTGATCTGCAGCGGCCGCGCGAGGTAGAGCGAGCGCCCCGTCGGCGTCTCGCGCATGCCCGAGATCTCGCTCTGCGAGGCGTCGTTGCGAAACGTGTTGACGATATCGGTCTCCCACTCGACCGCGCGATTGCGCGGGTTGGTGGGGTTGAGGGTCGCTTCCTTGTACGCGTAGTCCGGATATTTCTTGCGCAGCAGCGTCATGATTTCGGTGGCGCCGAAGGCCGGCACGCTTTGCGGCAGGAACTTGTCCGGATCCGCCACCAGGTTCGGGCGCACGTGACCGACGGTGTAGCTGCGCATCGAGAGCGCCGCCTCCATCATCACGCCCGCGTTGCGCAGCACTTCCTCGCGCGCGTTCCGGTGCAGCAGCTCGTACGAGACATAGCCGGTGGCGCCGAGTCCCAGCATGAACACGACGAGCAGCACCAGGTTGAATTTGAGTCGCAGGCCCATTGTTGTTCTCCCTTGGACGGGAATATACGTGAGTCGCCGTCTCTAGCACGGGCCGGACCGTGACAGATTCCTCGATAATCCAATTCATGACGCTCCGCGGCAACGAATGGAAGGCGCTGGGCACGCTCCTGCCCTACCTCTGGGAATACAAGTGGCGGGTGGTGATCGCGCTCGCCTTCCTGGTGGTGGCGAAGCTGGCCAATGTCGGCGTGCCGCTCGTCATGAAGGAGGTGGTGGACGGCCTCGATACGCGGCTGCAGCTGGTCGCGGTGCCGGTGGCCCTGCTTGCCGTCTACGGCGTGCTGCGCTTCTCCACCACGTTGTTCCAGGAACTGCGCGACGTGGTCTTCGTGCGCGTCGCGCAGCGCGCGATGCGGCGCGTGGCGCTCGGCGTGTTCCGCCACCTGCACAGCCTCAGCCTGCGCTTCCACCTCGACCGCCAGACCGGGGGAATGACGCGCGACATCGAGCGCGGCACCAACGGCATCTCGACGCTGCTTTCCTACCTGCTGTTTTCCATCCTGCCGGTGATCCTGGAGTTCGCCCTGGTCGCGGCGGTGCTGCTGCGCCGCTTCGACTGGCGCTTTGCCGCCATCACCTTCGGCGCCGTGGCGCTCTACATCCTCTTCACGGTGCTGATCACCGAGTGGCGCATGGAAATCCGCCGCCGCGCGAACGAGCTCGACTCGCGCGCCAACACGCGGGCGATCGACAGCCTGCTCAACTACGAGACGGTGAAGTACTTCGGCAACGAGGAATTCGAGGCGCGGCGCTACGACGAGAACCTGCGCAAATACGAGGATGCGGCGACGCGCAGCGAGTCCTCGCTCGGCCTGCTCAACATCGGCCAGAGCCTGATCATCGCCGCTGCCGTCACTGCGCTAATGCTGCTCGCGGCCGAAGGGGTGGTGGCGGGCAGCTTCACGCTCGGCGACCTTGTGCTCGTCAACGGCCTGCTCATCCAGCTTTACATCCCGCTCAATGTGCTCGGCATGGTGTACCGCAACATCAAGCAGTCGCTCATCGACATGGACCGCATGTTCCGGCTGCTGTCGGAAAATCGCGAGATCGAGGACCCGCCGGGTGCGGTTGAGTTGCCGGCCGGCCCGGCCACGGTTGCTTTCCGCGACGTGGACTTCTACTACGCGAAGGACCGCCAGATCCTTTCCGGCGTTTCCTTCTCGATCGAGGCCGGGCAGCGCGTGGCTGTGGTGGGGCACTCGGGATCGGGGAAGTCGACGCTCGCCCGACTTCTTTACCGCTTCTACGATGTTTCGCGCGGGGCGATCCTGATCAACGGAAAAGACATCAGGCAGATAAAGCAGGCGAGCCTGCGCGCCGCGATCGGCATCGTGCCCCAGGACACCGTGCTCTTCAACGACACCATCCTTTACAACATCCGCTACGGGCGTACCGACGCGGCCGACGACGAGGTCGTCGAGGCGGCGCGTGCCGCGCACATTCACGACTTCATCCAGTCGCTGCCGCAAAAATACGAGACCGCGGTCGGCGAGCGCGGCCTGAAGCTCTCCGGCGGCGAGAAGCAGCGCGTGGCGATCGCGCGCGCGCTGCTGAAGAATCCGCGCATCCTGATCTTCGACGAAGCCACCTCGGCGCTCGATTCGCGCGCGGAGAAGGCCATCCAGGCGGAGCTCGAGCGCATCGCGGTGGGCCGGACCACGCTAGTGATCGCTCACCGCCTCTCGACGGTGATGGACGCCGACCAGATCCTCGTCCTCGCCCATGGCCGCATCGTGGAGCGCGGAAATCACAGTCAATTGCTTGACGCAAAAGGCGAATACGCGCGCATGTGGGCGCTGCAGCAGGAGCAGGCGCAAGCCAAGGAACTGCTCGAAAAAGTCACGACCTTGTAGGCCAAACCGCGAGGGGGCGACGCCCCAGCCCGACAGTGAAAGATTTCACGTAGATTCGTGAAATCTCGTCCTACCCACTGTTTCGCTTGCGTATTTTTTTTCCAGTAGGCTAGACTGCGACAACTCCATGTGCCATTCAGGGCATGGACAAAAACAACGGTTCGTAGCTGGTCGAGGAGAAGATCGCTTTATGCAACGCAGACTTCATTCGCTCGAGGGCATCGTCGCCATGTGCGCCCTGCTCTTCGTGCTGGTTCTCAGTGTCGGGTTCGCGCAGGCGGCAGACCGCGACTCCATCCGCAAGATCGCCCTGCGCTCGTCCTCGGCGCTGGTGCAGGACGCCGAAACCGGCGAAACCGTCTACGGCAAGAACGCCGAAGCCGTGGTGCCGATCGCGTCGATCACCAAGCTGATGACCGCGATGGTGATCCTCGATCGCGGCCTCGACCTCGACGAGAAGGTCACGCTCAGCCGCGAGGACGCGGTGCAGATGAAGGGCTCGCGCTCGCGCCTGCGCACCGGCCTGTCGCTCACGCGCGGCGAGCTGCTGCTGCTCGCGCTCATGTCCTCCGAGAACCGCGCCGCCGCCGCGCTCGGCCAAAGCTATCCCGGCGGGATGGAAGCCTTCGTCGATGCGATGAATGAAAAGGCCGCGGTGCTCGACATGAACGAGAGCCGCTTCGTCGAGCCCACCGGCCTTTCCCCGGCGAACGTTTCCACCGCCAGCGACCTGGCGAAGATGGTGCGCGCCGCGCACGACTATCCGCTGATCCGCGAGTACTCCACCAAGAGCCGCGCCACCGTGCGGGCCTCGGGACGGCCGCTGCAGTACGGCAACACCAACGGCCTGGTGCGCTCGAGCTACTGGGAGATCGGTCTTTCCAAGACCGGCTATATCAGCGAGGCGGGCCGCTGCCTCGTGATGCAGGTGCGTCTGGCGGATAAGGACCTGATCGTGGTACTGCTCGATTCATGGGGCAAGCAATCCAGGATCGGGGACGCCAACCGCCTGCGCAAGTGGCTCGAGAACGGCGCGGCGCCCGGCCGCTCGAGCTAGCGGTTTTCCGCCAGGACGTCGTCGCCGGGCTTTCGCGCCCGCAGAAGTCGCTTCCTCCCAAGTATTTCTACGATGCCGCGGGCAGCCGCCTGTTCGCGCGCATCTGCCGACTCCCCGAGTACTACGTAACGCGCGCCGAGCTGGCGCTCACGCGCCGGCATCTCGCGGCCATCGCGCGCTTCGCCGGCCGCGGCTGCCAGCTGATCGAGTACGGCAGCGGCGAAGGCGTCAAGAGCCGGCTGCTGATCCGCGCGCTGCGCCCGGCGGTCTACGTGCCGATCGATATTTCGGACGACGCCTTGCGCGCGGCGGCGCGCGGGCTCGCGCGCGAGTTTCCCTGGCTGCGCATTGCGCCGCTGGCCGGCGACTTCTCGCGCCCGCTCGACATCCCGGTGCGCCGGGGCACGCCGAGCGTGGTGTATTTCCCGGGCTCGACCATCGGCAATCTCACCACCGACGAAGCGCACGCCTTCCTCTCCATGTCGCGCGGCGTGGCGGCGAAGATGCTGGTCGGCGTCGACCTCAAGAAGGATCCCGGGGTGCTGCACGCGGCCTACAACGACAAGGCGGGCGTCACGGCCGCGTTCAACCTCAACCTGCTCGCGCGCATCAACCGCGAGCTCGGCGCGGATTTCGACCTGCGTCGATTCCGTCACTACGCCTTCTACAACCCGGCGGCCGGCCGCATCGAGATGCACCTGATCGCATTGGAGAAGCACACCGTTGCACTCGGGCGGCACCGCTTTCGCTTCGCCGCGGGCGAGACCATCCACACCGAGAATTCCTACAAGTACTCGCCGGAGGAGTTCGGCGCCCTCGCGGCGAAGGCCGGCTTCCGCGGCACCAAGACCTGGACCGACCGGCGCGGGCTCTTCGCCCTCTTCGGGCTTAGCGCTTAGAAATCAATGCGCGCCGATGCGCGCGACCGGGGGGCGATGGCCGATGGTGCGCGAGATGCGCTCGGCGGTTTCCTTCACCAGCGGACCCCACTGCACCTTCATGCGGTCGGCCGGCGTCGAAAGCGAAAGGGCGGCGACCAGGCTGCCGGCGTCGTCCCGGATGCCGGCGGCGACGCAGCGCACGCCGACTTCGGCTTCCTCGTTGTCGCTTGCCCAGCCCTGCCGCTGTACTCGCTCCAGGTCGCGCTCGAGCAGCGTGATGCTGGAAAGGGTGTTCCTGGTGTGCTCGGCGAGGCCGGTGCGCTTGGCGTAGTCGCGCAGGCGCGCGAAGCCTTCCTCCAGGAGGAAGAGCTTGCCCGCGGCGGTGACGTGGAGCGGGGCGCGCGTGCCGATGACGTGCACCACGCGCATCGCCGAGCGGCCCGAGGAGGTGCGCTCGACGTAGACGATCTCGTCGCCGTGGCGCACCGAAAGGTTGGCGGTTTCGCCGGTCTGCGCGTGCAGCTCGCGCATCATCGGCAGCGCCAGCTCGCGCACGCTGATGCGCGACTTCACCAGGTTGCCGAGCTCGAGCAGGCGCATGCCGAGGCGGTAGCTGCCCGGCTCGACGCGATCGACCATGCGGTCGGCCGACATCGACGACAGGATGCGATGCGCGGTGGAGGGATGCAGCCCGGTGTACTGCGCGATCTGCTTCAGCCCGAGCGGCTCGGGATGCTGCGCGAGCACTTCCAGCAAGCGCATCATGCGGTCGATGACCTGGATCGGGCTCTTGTGCTCGTCGTTGGCCGGCATCGCGCGCCATTTTACAGCGTGTAGAATCGCCCGCGATGCCTGCAGTTGAGGGTCTATGCCAGTCGTGACGTGCATCGACGATCTGCGCGAGCTGTCGAAGAAGCGGGTAGCGCGGGCGATTTTCGAGTACGTCGACCGTGGCTCCTACAGCGAAGCGACGCTGCGCGCGAACCGTGCCGACCTGGAGTCGCTCGCGCTGCGCCAGCGCGTCGGCATCGACGTCGACCGGCGCTCGCTGCGCACCACCATGCTCGGGCGCGAGGTGCGCATGCCGGTGGCCCTCGCGCCGGTGGGTCTCACCGGTCTCAACTGGGCCGACGGCGAAATCCTCGCCGCGCGCGCCGCCGAGCGCTACGGCGTGCCGTACACGCTCTCCACCATGTCGATCTGCTCGATCGAGGACGTGGCCGGCGCCGTGACGCAGCCGTTCTGGTTCCAGCTCTACGTGATGCGCGATCGCAGCTTCGCCGCCTCGCTCATCGAGCGCGCGAAAGCGGCAAAGTGCTCCGCGCTGGTGCTGACGCTCGACCTGCAGATCCAGGGCCAGCGGCACCGGGACCTGAAGAACGGCTTGGCCGTGCCGCCGAAGCTCACCTTCGCGACCGCCATGGATATCCTGTCCAAGCCTGGCTGGGCGCTGAACGTCCTCCAGGGAAAAAGAAAGTCCTTCGGCAACCTCGAAGGCCGCATCCCGGATGCGAAGAGCCTCACCACCCTGTCGCAATGGATCGCCGGGCAGTTCGACCCGACGCTGTCGTGGAAAGACGTGGAATGGGTGAAGAAGCTCTGGGACGGCAAGCTGGTCCTCAAGGGCATCCTCGACCCCGCGGACGCGAAGCTCGCGGCGCAGGCGGGGGCCGATGCCGTCGTGGTGTCGAACCACGGCGGCCGCCAGCTCGACGGTGCGATCTCATCGATCCGGGCGCTGCCGGAAATTGTCGAGGCGGTGAACGGCAAGACCGAAGTGTGGCTCGACGGCGGAATCCGCAGCGGGCAGGACGTTCTCAGGGCGCTGGCGCTCGGCGCGCGCGCCGTGATGATCGGCCGTGCGTACGCCTACGGGCTGGGTGCGCTCGGCGAGCGTGGCGTCGCGCTCGCGCTCGAGCTGATCGAGAAGGAGCTCGACGTCACGCTGGCGCTGTGCGGCCTGCGCGACGTGAAGGACGCGAGCCCGGCGATCCTCAGGAGCGCCTAGGAAGGCGGAAGAAGTCTTCCCCGCGAAGGCGGGGACGACCATTCAGTCCTTTTTCAGAGTTTCCTAGCGGCGCGCCGCGCAAACCGCGCCGGATGCAGGGCATCGGCGAGCTTGCCTTCGACCGGCAGCGGCTCGCCTTCCACCTCGGCGGCGATCAGCTCGGCGGCAAGCGCCGCCCAGATGAGGCCGCGCGAGCCGTAAGCAAAGGCGCCGTACACGCCGTCGGCGAGCTTGCCCACCACGGGCAAGCGGTCGGGCGTCACCGAGCGAAAGGCGACGCGGTGGCCGATCGCTTTTACATCGAATCCCATCCCGAGGATGCGATCGAGCCGCTCCAGGTTCCCGGCATCGCTTTGCGCACGCGGCATGGGATCGTCGTCCTCGAGGTCAAAGCTTGCGCCGACGACGCAAATACCGTCGACCGGCGGCAGCACCATGCCGCCGCGCAGCACGACCACGCGCGGCGCTTCGATGGCCTCGGCCGTCACGTGGGTGAGCTGGCCGCGCACCCTGCGCAGGCGCAGGTGCGGCACCGGCTGCAGCTTCGGCGCCTCGGCGGAATTCGCGAGGATGACGACGGGCGCATCCGGCACGGCGGAAAGGCTTTTGCCGAAGAACGTTCTCAATCGAGGCCCGCACGCATCGAGCTGCGCCCGCACCAGGCTTTGCGGACGGATCCAGCCAGCCTGCGGGAACCACAGGCCCGCCGCGGAGACCGGGACACCGGCGTGCATCGACGCCTCCTCGCGCGTCACGTATTGCGCGTAGTCGGGGACGGCGCCAAGCGCGCTGATCGCCGCACGCTGTGAGCTTTCCTCCCTTGCATCGCGCGCCAACTGCAGAACGCCGCAGGGATCCCATCGCAGGTCTGAGAATTCCTTGAATCGCGCAAGGCTGGCGAGGAAGCCGGCCCGCGTCAGGCGGGCGAACAGGCTGTCGTCCGAAGTGACGATGGGATGGAAGGTGCCGGCGTGATTGCCCGAGGCTTCCTGTGCCGGCGCGTCGTGCCGCTCGTAGAGGTCGACTTCCCATCCGCGCGCGCAAAGGCGCTCGCACACCGCGGCGCCGGCGAGGCCGGCGCCGATGACGGCGGCCTTGCGCGCCTTCGGCGCTTGCACGACCTGTCCATTCCTGGTGTTCCGCGCGACGAGCATGTCTCGCTTGCCGCCGAACCCCGCGCGCATCTCGACCGCAAAGCCGGTCTCTTCCAGCGCGTGCCGTACCGCCTGCCCGATGCTCCAGGTGGCGGCGGTGGCGCCCGGCGCGGCGAGCCGCGAGATGGCGCGAAACGCTGCGGGCGACCACATGTCGGCGTTCTTCCCCGGCGAGAAGCCGTCGAGGTAGATCGCATCGGCGGCGAGCCGCAGGTCGCGCAGCGCCTTGATGTCGGCAAAGAACAAGGTCAGCACCGCGTTGCCGAATTCCAGCCGATGCGCGCCGGCCACGAGCAGCGGCCACCGGGCGTGCAGCTCGGCCGCTTCCTGTTCCAGTTCCGGATACCCCGCATGCAGCGTGCGAAGGTCCTGCAAGGAAAACGGATGCTTTTCGATCGAGACGAAATGCAGCCGCTCGCAACGCGCCGGGTCGCGCCGCCAGGCTTGCAGCGTCACCAGGAAGTTGAGGCCGAGGCCGAACCCGGTTTCCAGGATGACGAAGCGACGGCGGCCCGCCCAGCGCGCCGGCAGGTCGTTGCCGCCCAGGAACACGTGCCGCTTCTTCTCGATGCCGCCGTTGGCGTTGTGGTAGAGGTCGCCGAACGCCTCGGAATACGGCGTGCCCTCATGGAAACGCAGGGTCGCGGGGACGAGGGATTCCGACACTGCGCGAGTATAGAATCAGGCGCCATGAAGCTCGGCATATTCATGATGCCGGTGCATCCGCTGCACCGGGACCCGACCGTCACGCTGAGGGAAGACCGCGAGACCGTGATCCTGGCCGACCAGCTCGGCTTCCACGACGTGTTCATCGGCGAGCACCTGACCGACAAGCGCCGAGAACATCACCAACTCGCTGCTGTTCCTCGCCACGCTGATCCATTCCACCAGGCAGATCAAGCTGGGCACCGGCACCTGCAACCTGTCGCAGCAGCATCCGGTGCTGGTGGCGGCGCAGGCGGCGATGTTCGACCACCTCGCGCAGGGCCGCTTCATCCTCGGCGTCAGCCCCGGCGCGCTGCCCTCGGACGCGGAGGCGATCGGCATCCTCAACGAGGACCGCAACAAGATGTTCGCCGAGGCGATCGACGTCATCCTGAAGATCTGGGAAGGCGAGGCGCCCTACGACATCGACCTGCCGGGCAACCGCTTCAAGGTCACCACGCGCACCTACATGGACCTCGCGCTCGGCACCGGCATCATGCCCAAGCCGTTCCAGAAGCCGCGGCCGGAGATCGTCGGCACGGTGGTCGCGCCGTTCTCGAAGGGCGTGATCGCGATGGGCGAGCGCGATTTCCACCCGCTGTCGGCCAACTTCCTGCTGCCGCAATGGCTGCCCTCGCACTGGACCAACTACGCCGAAGGCAAGGTCAAGGCCGGCGTGAAGCCGGATCCGGCGCAATGGCGCATCGCGCGCACCGTGTTCGTCGCCGACGACGACAAGGTCGCCGCGGCGTACGGCCGGACCGATCCGAAAAGCCCGTTTCGCTTCTACTACCACCAGCTCAAGACCAAGCTCACCAAGATGAACCGGCACGTGGTGTTCAAGGAGCACAAGGACCAGAGCGACGCCGAGGTGACGCTCGACTTCGTCCTCGACCGCCTGGTGATCGCCGGCACGGTGAACAAGGTGGTCGACGAAATCCTCGCCTTCCGCGAGCGCGTCGGCGACTTTGGCGAGCTGGTGTACGCCGGCATGGACTGGGTCGACGCCAAGCTCGAGAAGCGCTCGATGCAGCTGATGGCCGAGGAAGTGATGCCGCGCGTGAACGCGGCTATTGCGAAGCCGTCAGGCCTCCATCGACGTACAGGATCTGCCCAGTAACGTAGTCGGTAGCCGGGGAGCAGAAGAAGAGCACCGCGCCGACCACGTCCTCGGTCTCGGCCACGCGCCCGAGCGGGATGCGCTCCTTCAGCCAGGCGCGCGTCTTCGGGTTCTTCAGCCAGTGCGCGCCCATCTCGGTCCTCACCACGGTCGGCGCGACACCATTCACGCAGATCCCGCGCGGCCCAAGCTCCGAGGCATGCTGCTTCACCAGCATCACCAGCCCGCCCTTGCTGGCGCAGTACGTCGAATAGCCGCGGCCGCGCAGGCCAAGCTGCGCGCGCACCGAAAGCAGCTGCACCTGCTTGCCGCCGCGCTTCTGGCGGCGGGCCACCGCCTGCGCGAGAAACATCGCCGCCTTGAGATTGGTGTCGAGCACCTCGTCCCACGCCGCCTCGCTCACCTCGTCCAGCGTCTCCTCGCGGCTCACGCCGGCGCAGTTCACGAAGAGGTCGATGCGGCGGAACCGCTTGAGCGCCGTCTCGATGGACGGCGTATCGCGCACGTCCAGTTGCAGTGCCTCGCCTTTGATTTTCCTGGCGAGTGAACTCGCCTTGCGCAAATCGCGGCCCGCCACGATCACCTTGGCGCCGGCTTTCGCCAGCCCCCGGCAGATGGCGGCGCCGATACCGCCGTAGCCACCCGCAACCAGTGCAAGTTTCCCCTTCAATCCATCACCAATCCGCCGTTGATGTCGACGATTTCCCCGGTAATGAACCCGGCGAGCGGCGAGACGAGGAAGCGAACGACATGCGCGAATTCCTCCGGCTCGCAGAAGCGGCCGACCGGAATCTGGGAAAGAAGCTGCCGGCGTTGGTCGGCATTCAGCTGCTCGGTGACCATCGGCGTCCTCACGTAGGCGGGGGCGATGCCATTCACGGTCACGCCGAAGGACGCGAGCTCCCGCGCGAGCGAGAACGTGAGCGATACCAGCGCGCCCTTGGAGGTCGCGTAGGCGGTTCCCGCCGTGAGGCCGCCGGTCTTCGCGGCCATCGAGCAGACGTTGACGATGCGGCCCCAGCGGCGCGCCTTCATGCCCGGGATCACCTCGCGGGCGAGATAGAACGCGCCGTCCAGGTTGGCGGCGAGCACCTTGCGCCATTCGTCGGGCGTCGTGGCTTCAGTCTTGTTGTTGGAGAGGATGCCGGCATTGTTTACCAGGACATCGACCTGGCCGATCTCCCTGATGGCTTTCTTGACCGCAGCCGCGTCGCTGATGTCGCAATAACGACAATCGCCCTTCACGTCGAGGCCAACCACGTTCAGGCCGTCCTCCTTGAGGAAGGCGACGACGGCGCGGCCCATGGTGCCGGCGGCTCCGGTGACCAGCGCGGTCTTGCCCTTGAGCTCAGGCTTCAAGCGCCGTCTTCTTGCCGAACAGGCCACGCGCGCGAAAGGTCACGAGCGCGATGAGAAGGAGGTACATGGACATGAGCGACCACTCGGACGCATAGGCGCCCGTCACGCCGACCACGACACCGACCATGATGCCGGCGAGCACCGCGCCCCAGAAGCTGCCGACGCCGCCGAGCACGATGATGAGGAAGGCCGGAACGACCGCGTCGACCCCCATGTGCGGCCGCACGCCCCAGATGGGCGCGAGTACGATGCCCGCCGCCGCGGCGAGCGCCGTGCCGAGCGCGAACACGAAGAGGCGCAGCCGCGTGAGATTGATGCCGAGCGCGCGCACCATCTCGGAGTCATGCGCGCCGGCCTTGATCATTGCGCCGTACGGGGTTTTTTCTAAGAAGAGCCACAACCCAGCAATCAGGATGATTGCCGCCAAGCTGGCGTACAGCCGATATTTGGCGTAGATCAGCCCGCCGACCATCATCGCCCCGGAAAGCTCCGGCGGCGGCAGCAGCTGTTTCTCCCCCGAGCCCCAGGCGAGGCGGATGATCTCCTCGATCACCAGCGCGGCGCCGAAGGTGAGGAGCAGGCCGTACAGCGCGTCCTTGCCATAGGTGCGGCGCATGCACACTTCCAGGACCATGCCCACCAGTGCGACGAGCAGCGGCGCGAGCAGGATCGCCGCGTAGAAGGGGAATTTCTGGCTCAGCAGGAAAATGCAGACGTAAGCGCCCAGCGCAAACAGCGACCCGTGCGCGAGGTTGATCACCTCCATCACCCCCACGATCAGCATGAACCCCAGGGCGATCAATGCGAACAGCAGCCCGAGGCTCACCCCGTTCAGGAGGTGAGGGAGGAGATTGCCGACAAACTCCACTACGCCTCGTGCGAGGGCGTGGCTTCGTACGTCTCCAGCTTGCACGCCTTCGGCGCGTCGGCGTCGACCACGTCCTGCGGCGGCACATTGGCCAGGATCTTGAAGATGTCGTCGGCCTCCGCCGGCTTGTCGTTGTAGCTGGCCATGTAGATCGTCTGCTGCACCTGGTGCGTGGCCGGATCGATCCACGCGTCGTGGTGCTGCATGCGGTCGCGTGCGCTCATCTTGCGACCCTCGAGCTTCTTGATCACCGCCAGGTTGTTCGTCGTGCCCGTCTCCTCCACCACGCGCAGAAGCTCGCGCGTCGCGAGGTAGCCGTTCAGGAACACGTTGCCCGGCACCTTGATCTGCACGCCTGGGAACGTCTTCTGGTACTTGGCGACGAATTCCTTTATTCCCGGCAAATCGAGGCGGTAGTACCAGGTGGTGCCGAATACGCCGAACACCGCGTCGGGTCCCAGGCCGTAGACGTCCGGCCAGTCCTGCTGGTTGTTGATCCAGGCGTAGGCGCGGTCGAGCTTGGTCTGCACCACCTGCTGGCGCAGCGCCTTGATGTCGTCGCCGCCCACCGCAGCGGCGATCACGTTGGGCTTGATCTGCTGGATCTTGAGCAGGAACGAGCTGAAGTCGCGCGTGTTCTGCGGCACCATCAGCTCCTCCATCACCTTGCCGCCGTTGGCCTCGACCAGCGAGCGCGTCGACTTCGAGGTGTTATGGCCCCAGACGTAGTCGTTGGTGAGCAGCAGCCAGTTCTTGCCGTTCACGCGCATCGCGTTCTTGACGATGGCGTGGTTGAAGTTGGTGCCGTTGCCGTCCCACACGAACTTGACGCGGTGGCAGTCGCGGCCCGACTCGGTGGGCGAGCTCGAGTTGGTGTTGAAGAACACCGTGCCGTACTTCTGCGCCACCTGCGAGATGGCGTTGGCCACGCCCGAATGCAGCGAGCCGATCAGGAACGCGGCCTCGTTGCGCGTGATCATGCGCTCGGCGACGCGCGAGGCGGTGGCGGGCGTGGTCTCGGTATCCATGTGCAGCGCCTCGATCCTGCGCCCGAGCACGCCGCCCTTTTCGTTGAACTCGCGGATCGCGAGCATCGCGCCGAGCCGCTCGTCCATGCCGCTCGCGCCGTATTGGCCGCTCGCATCCATGGTGAGGCCAATCACCAGCGGCTTCTTCTGCCCGGCTTGCGCCCAGGCATGGTGCACCTTCCACGGGCCATAGAACGCCGCGCCCGCGGCCAGCATCTGCAACAGTTTCCTCCGCTTCATGGCTTCCTCTCCATCCTGTCGTAGGCCTCGATCAGGGACGGGACGAACTTCTCGCCGAGGCCGAGCGCGTTCGCCTGCAGCAGTATCTGGTTGAGCGCTGCCCCCATCGGACCTGCGAGGGGCGTGGCTGCGACCATCTGCTGGTAGTAACCAATGTCTTTTTTCGCGTTGCCGAGGGTGAACATCAGGCCCGTGAGGTCGCCCTTGAGCGCCTTCGGCACGACCATCTGGAACATGTTGGAGTTGGCGCCGCCGGCGGAGACCAGCTGGAAAAAGGTTTCCCGGGAAATGCCTACGCGGCTGCACGCGGCGAGCGACTCGCTGACGATCGCGGCGTGCGCCATGGCGACGAAGTTGTAGACCAGCTTGATCTTGTGCCCGGTGCCCGGCCCGCCGACGTGGAAAATGTTCTCGCAGAATTTCTCGAGGATGGGCTTGACCTCGGCGAACGTCTGGGCGTCGGCGCCGACCATGCAGTTGAGCTTCCCTTCCTCGGCGGCCTGCGGCGTGCGCGCGAGCGGCGCATCGACGAAACGCACGCCTTTGGCCTCGAACTGCGCGCGCATGCGATCGGTGGATTCGGGCATCGACGTCGAGCAGTCGATGACGATCTGGCCCTTGCGTGCGCCCTCGAGCAGGCCGCCATGAACCGCGGCTTCCACTTGGGGAGTGCCGGTGACGCAGAGGATGACGACGTCCGACTGCGCGATCAGCTCCCGGGGCGATGAAACTTCCTTGGCGCCGAGGTCGAGCAGGTCGGCGAGGTTCGAGCGGTTGCGATGCACCACGAAGGAAAGCGCATGGCCCTTTTTCAGGAGGTTCCTGGCCATGCCATGGCCCATAAGCCCCAGTCCGATAAAACCGAGCTTTTTCATTCGGCGATTCTTTTCATTTCGAGATCTGCTCCCCCACGGCGACGACCAGCGCTTGCGCGAAGCAGATCGGCCCGGCGAGCATGCCGAACGGCTTCGAGCTTTTCTCTTCGATCTGGAAGCACACGCTGGCGTGCGGCGCGAGCGGCGAGAGCGCATGATCGGTGATGGCGATCACCGGGACCTTGCGCGCGTGGCAGGCCTGCGCGATTTCGATCACTTCCGGCGTGTAATTGCGGAAGGACATGACGATGAGCGCGTCCTTTGGCCCGACCAGCTCGGCGCGGTCGCGCAGCATGCCGCCGAGGGAGTCGAGGAGATGCGCGTTGAGGTCGAGCTGGGTGAGCGCATAGGCGAGGTAGTACGCCACGGTGAAGGAGCGCCGCTGGCCCAGGGTGTAGATGTTCTTCGCGGCAGACAGGATTCGCACGGCGGCGGCGAGGTCCGCGGGGGCGACCGCCTCATGCAGCTGCTCGAGCGACGCGATGCCGTCGGTGACGAACTGCGCCAGCACGCCGCCCGGCCCGGAACGCGCCTGGTCGGCGCGAAACGCCGCCACGCGCTCGCGGTAGTCGTGCAGGCCCGGCGCCTGGTTCGAACGCTCGACCAGCCGGCCGCGGAACACGCGCTGGAGCTCGGAGAAGCCGTCGTAGCCAAGGGCCTGCGCGAAGCGCACCAGCGCGGAGGGCTGGACGCCGGCGCCGCGGGCCAGCGTGGCCACGGTGTCGAGCGCCATGTCCTGCGGGTGCTCGAGCGCGTAGGTGGCGATGCGCCGCAGTTGGGGCGACAGGCCCGGGTAAAGGCGCGAGAGGCTGCCTTTCAGCTGCTCGTAGCTGCGGGCGACGGCCATTTGACTTTGGAATGGATGTTCCAGAACAATACATAAATAGAACAAATGTTGCAACGACTGCTCCCGTTCCTCGCCACCGGCCTCGTGTTCGGCACGTTGCCGTTATGGATCAAGGCGGTCGGGCTGTATCCCTACCTTGGGGTGGAGGTGATGATCTGGGTGATCTACGCGCTCGGCTTCAACCTTCTGCTCGGCACCGCAGGCCTGCCGTCGTTCGGTCACGGCGCCTACTTCGGCGTCGGCGCGTATGCCTTTGGCCTCACCCAGCTGCATTTTTCCGCCGGCTTTGGGCGTTTGCCTCGGTGCCGGCGATCCTGGCCGGCGCAATCGCCGGCGGGCTGGTGGCGCTCTTCATCTCGCACCGCCGCGGCATCTACTACGCGCTCCTTACGATCGCCTTCGGCCAGATCTTCTGGTTCGTGGCGATCAAGTGGCACAGCGTGACGCGCGGCGAGGACGGCCTGCTCAACATCAAGCGGCCCGCGTTCCTCGCCGACCTGAACACGCTCTACTACTTTTGCTTTGCGTTGTTCGTGGTGGTGATCCTCTTCCTGTGGCGCCTGCAGGGCTCGCCCTTCGGCCGCGTCCTCAACGCCATCAAGCAGAACGAGACGCGCGCGCGCTTCGTCGGCTACCACGTGTGGGTGTACAAATGGCTCGCCTTCACGCTGTCGGCGCTGGTGGCCGGGCTGGCGGGAGGACTGTTCGCGCTCGCGCAGCAGTCGGCCTATCCGAACGTGATGAGCCTGCACCAGTCGGGCTTCGTGGTGATGATGGCGCTGATCGGCGGCGGCCTGGTGTCGTTCTGGGGACCGGTGCTCGGCGTGGTGCTGTTCTTTGTCGCGCGCGACCTGCTCGGCGCCTATACCGAGACCTGGCTGCTCTGGTACGGGCTGCTGTTCATGCTGGTGGTGATCTTCAAGCCTGAAGGTTTGGCGGGAATGCTGCGGAAAAATGTTCGAAGCCACGCACCTGCATAAACGTTTCGGCGACCACGTCGTCCTCGAGGACGTCAGCATGCGGTTCGCGAGCGGCCGCCTCACCGGCATCATGGGTCCGAACGGCGCGGGCAAGACCACCTGCTTCAATCTCCTGACCGGGCGCTACGCGCCGGAGCGCGGCAAGGTGACCTTCGAGGGGCGCGACATTACTGGAATGCCGCCGCGGGCGATTGCGCGCCTGGGCATCTCGCGCTCTTTCCAGGTAATGAACCTGTTCGACGACTACAGCGCGCTGGACAACGTGCTGGTCGCAACGCCCGAGGTCCGCCGACGCGGCTTTTCCATGTTGGGGGAATTCTCCGGGAGTAGCGATGCGCTGGAGCGCGTCGGGCTCGCTGCCAAGGCGCACGTCAAGGCGAAGGACCTCTCCTACGGCGAGCGCCGCGCGCTCGAGATCGGCGTCGCGCTCGCCGCGCAGCCGCGGCTGCTGTTCCTCGACGAGCCCACCGCGGGCCTGGGCACCGAGGCCACCGCGCGCATCGGCGCGCTCATCGCCGGGCTCAAGCGTGTCCTCACCATCGTGATGATCGAGCACGACATGCGCTTCCTCTTCGGCCTCGCCGACCATATCTACGTCATGCATTGGGGGCAGGTGATCGCCGAAGGGTCGCCGGCCGAGCTGCGCGCCAATCCCTGGGTGCAGAGATCGAGCCTGGGAAATGCTGTCGCTTAGCGCCATCGAGACGTTCTACGGCGAGACCCAGGCGCTGTTCGGCGTCTCGCTCGAGGTGCGTGCCGGCGAGGTCGTCGCCTTGCTCGGGCCGAACGGCGCCGGCAAGACGACCACGCTCAGATCGGTCTTGGGGTTGTCATTGCGTTCGGAGTGGGTCCATTTACTTTGATGAGGCTGACATCACCCGCGCGCCCACGCACGAAATTGCCCGGCGCGGCATCGGCTGGGTGCCGGACGACCGGCGCGTGTTTCCGACGCTCACCGTGGAGCGCAATCTCTCCATTGCGCGCAAGCGCACCAAGTTCCGCGCCTGGTCGACCGGCGAATGCTTCGAGATTTTCAGCGCGCTCGAGTACCTGCTGCACCGCGAATGCGAAAATCTTTCCGGCGGCGAGATGCAGATGGTGGCGATCTCGCGCGCGCTGCTGGGCTCGCCGGGCCTGGTGCTGCTCGACGAGCCGAGCCAGGGCCTGGCGCCGCGCATGGTGCAGCAGGTACTGGAGGTGATCCGCCGGCTCCGGAAGGAAGGCGTCGCGGTGCTGCTGGTCGAGCAGAATCCGTCTACCGCGCTCTCGGTGGCGGACCGCGTCTACGTGATGGACAAGGGCCGCGTGGTGCACGAAGGATCGGCGGCCGATCTGCTCCACGATGCGTCCTCGCGCCAGCGGCTCCTCGGCGTATGACGATCCTGCGCGTCGAAGGCCTGGTGAAGGAGTACCGCCGGCGCTGGAAGACGACTTTCCGGCTCGAGGCCAGCTTCGCGGTCGAGAAAGCGCAGATCGTGGGCGTGATGGGGCCCAACGGCTCGGGCAAGACCACCTTGTTCGAGCTCATCACCGGCTCGAACGCGCCGAGCGCCGGCCGCGTCGTCTGCATGGGCCAGGACATCCACGCGGTGAAGGCGCGCGAGCGCGATCGGCTGGCGATCCATTACCACCAGTCCTACCAGGTGCGGCGTTTCCGGCGTACGCGACCGGACTTCTTGCTTCAATCGGCAAATTCTTCTTTTCCGGTGGTTCACCTGTTTGACGAGCCGCAGTTCAACACCCAGGACGGCTACATCGGCTTCATGCTGGACTTCTTCCGGCGGCTGCGCGACGAGGGGCGGGTGGTTTTCCTGTGCCTGCATCCCACCGAGCCCTACCACCTCGACATCCTGCGCGAGGTTTGCGAGCGCTTCATCTTCGTGGACGGGGGTAAAATTTCCCTCCACCGCAATTTCGCCGAGCTCGAGGCCGACCCGAGGGTCGCCACCTACCTGGGACCATCGCATGAACAAGCCAGCCGAACTTAAACTGGACACCGTCCCCGCCTGGATCGGCGGCAAGCCCGTCGCTTCCGCCGCGCGCTATGGCGAGGTGTTCAACCCGGCGAGCGGGCAGGTCACCAAGCGCGTGGTGTTCGCCGACAAGGGCATGATCGACTCGGCGGTCGCAGCGGCCAGCGCCGCATTTCCGGAGTGGCGCGACACCCCGCCTTTGCGGCGCGCTCGCGTCATGCAGGAATTTCTGTCGCTTCTGAAGAAAAACCAGAAAGCCCTGGCCGAGATCGTCACCGACGAGCACGGCAAGGTGCTTGCCGACGCCATGGGCTCGGTGCAGCGCGGCATCGAGGTGGTCGAGTTCGCGTGCGGCATCCCGCACCTGCTCAAAGGTGAGTATTCGGAGAACGTCGGCACGCAGGTCGACACACACACGCTGCGCCAGCCGGTTGGCGTGTGTGCCGGCATCACGCCGTTCAATTTCCCGGTGATGGTGCCGCTGTGGATGTTCCCGATGGCCATCGCCTGCGGCAACACCTTCATCCTCAAGCCTTCCGAGAAAGTGCCGTCGGCCTCGATCCGCATGGCGGAGCTGTTCAAGGAAGCCGGCCTGCCCGATGGTGTCTTCAATGTGGTGCACGGCGACAAGGCGGCCGTGGACGCCATCCTGAACCACCCGGGAATCCATGCCGTGTCATTCGTCGGCTCCACGCCGATTGCCAAGTACATCTACGAAACCGCCGCGCGCAACGGCAAGCGCGTGCAGGCGCTGGGCGGCGCGAAGAACCACGCCGTGGTGCTGCCCGACGCCGACCTGGAGTTCACCGCGGATGCGCTCATCGGCGCCGCCTACGGCTCGGCGGGCGAGCGCTGCATGGCGATCAGCGCCGTGGTGGCGGTGGGCGCCGCGGGCGACCCGCTCGTCAAGCTGCTGGAGAAGAAAGCCAACGAAATAAAGCTCGGCGTCGACATGGGACCGCTCGTCACCTGCCAGCACCGCGACAAGGTGGCGAGCTACATCGAGCAGGGCGTGAAGGAGGGCGCGAAGCTGGTGGTCGATGCGCGCAAGCAGACGATGCCGAAGGAGGGCTTCTACCTCGGCACCTCGCTCTTCGACCACGTCACGCCGCAGATGGAGGTCTACAAGAACGAGATCTTTGGGCCGATCCTCGTGGTTCTGCGGAGCGAATACGCTGGAGGATGCCATCGCGCTTGATCAATCAAGAACCCCTACGCCAATGGCACGGCGATCTTCACCGAGTCGGGCGGCGCCGCGCGGCGCTTCGCCGCCGAGATCCAGGTCGGCATGGTCGGCATCAACGTGCCGATCCCGGTGCCGGTGGCGTTCTACTCGTTCGGCGGCTGGAAGAGCTCGCTCTTCGGCGACCTGCACGTGCACGGCACCGAGGCGATCAAGTTCTATACCCGCACCAAGGCGATCACTACGCGCTGGCCGCACCAGGACACGCCCGCGCCCGGGTTCAACATGCCGACGCTGGGATGAGAATGCGGGCGGTCCTTGTCGGCGCGGCAGTTGCGATGTGCGCAACCGTTGTGCACGCACAGGAATATCCGGCCAAGACCATCCGCCTCATCGTTCCGTTGAGCGCCGGCGCCGGCGCCGACATCGCCGGACGCATCGTCGCGCAGCGCATGAGCGAGCACTGGAAGCAGCCGGTGATCGTCGAGAACCGTCCCGGCGCCGGCGGCCAGATCGGCACCTCCGCCGTCGTGAAAGCGGAAGCCGACGGCCATACGCTCCTCGTGCAGTCCTCGTCGCACGCGGCGAACCCGGCGATCTACAGGAACCTGCCCTACGATCCGCAAAAAGACCTGATCGACGTCGCGATCCTGGGAAAGACGCCTTACGTGATGGTGAGCGCCGGCAACGGCCCCTACCGCTCGCTCAAGGCGCTGATTGATGCGGCCAGGGCCAAGCCGGGCGAGCTTGCCTATTCTTCGGCCGGCGTGGGCACATCGACCCACCTTGCCGCGGAGTACCTCCTCGGCCTCGCCGGCGTGCGCATGATCCATGTGCCGTTCAAGGGCTCGCCGGACGCGCTGCAGGACG
This sequence comes from uncultured beta proteobacterium, assembly GCA_963810475.1. Lineage (GTDB taxonomy): Bacteria > Pseudomonadota > Gammaproteobacteria > Burkholderiales > SG8-39 > SCGC-AG-212-J23. The sequence continues at coordinate 48,994 of CAWENY010000029.1, forward strand.
TGCTCGGCGGCCGCTCCGCCTTTTACATGGCGCCGGTGAATGTCGGCCTGGGTCTGGTGAAGGAAGGAAAGCTCAATCCGCTCGGTGTTTCCACCCGGACGCGCGCCGAGGTGTTGCCGCAGGTGCCGACACTCGCCGAACAGGGCATGCGCGACTACGAAGTGACGCTGTGGTTCGGCATGTGGGCGCCGGCCGCTACCCCGGCCGCGGTGGTCCAGAAGCTCAACGCCGCGGTGAATGCCATCGTCGGCGAGCCGCAGGTGCGCGAGCAGTTCGCCAAGCTCGGCCTCCAGCCCTCGCCGATGAAGCCGGAGGAGTTCGCCGCGTTCGTGCGGACCGAGATCGGCGTCTACAAGCGCATCGTCGAGCAGGCCGGGATCGAGCGGCAATAGCCGCAAACAGGAGGAGAAAAATGAAGAAAACGTGGTCTGTCCCGGTTTTGCTGCTGCTCGCCGCCTGCGCCACGCCGACGGACAAGACGGCGGGCGTCGAGCGCATGTACGTCATCAGCTGCGGTGAAAACCATACCAACGACATCTCGCGCTGGACGCCGGGGGTCAACGTCGGCAAGCCCGGCGTGTTCAGCAACCATTGCTACCTGATCAAGCACGCGCAAGGCTGGATGCTCTGGGACACCGGCAATCCCGACCGCCTGGCAGCGATGCCGAAGGGGCTCACCAACCCGGCGGGGACGATTACCGCGTTCATGAAGAAGCCGCTGGTCGAGTCGCTGAAGGAAGTCGGCGTCACGCCGGCGGACATCAAGCACTTCGCCATGTCGCACGGCCACGGCGACCATTCCGGCAACGCCAACCTCTTTACCTCCTCGACGCTCTATATCCAGCGCACCGAGTACGCCGCGATCTTCGGGCCCGAGCCGCAGAAATTCGGCTTCATCCCGGCCAACTTCGAGAAGATCCGCTCGAACCCGGCGATGATCATCGGCGGCGACTACGACGTGTTCGGCGACGGCACGGTGGTGATCAAGTCCGCGCCCGGCCATACGCCGGGGCACCAGGTGCTGTTCGTGCGCCTGCCGAAGACCGGGCCGGTGCTGCTCTCGGGCGACATGGTGCACCTGCAATACAGCTGGAACTACCGCGTGGTGCCGTCGTTCAATTTCGACGTGCAGCAGAGCATGCGCACCATCGACGAGATGAAGGCATTCGCCGCCAAGAGCGGCGCGCAGCTCTGGGTCAACCACGACATGGAGCAGCACGCCAAGATCCCGAAGGCACCGCAATCGGTTCAATGAGAGTCCAATGACGAGCGTCCAATGAACGAAGCCATCGTTGCGCTGATCCTCGGCACCGCCACGCCCGGCGGCGGCTTCCCGCTGTACGGCGCCGCGTTCGCCGAGATCGTGAACGCGCAGGAGCCGCGGGTGCGCATCGAGACGCGCAATACCAAGGGCTCGACCGAGAACGTGCCGCTGCTGGAGGAGGGCAAGCTCGACCTCGCGCTGGTCGCCGGCGAGATCGCCAGCGCCGCGCTCGCCAAGCCGGGCACCAGGCTGCGCATCGTCGCGGCGATGTATTCCTCGCCGGGCATGCTGATCGTGCGCGGCGACAGCCCCTATCGCGGCCTCTCGGATCTGCGTGGCAAGACGGTGGTGATGGGCACGCAGGCTTCGGGCGTGACCGCGCTGGGTAGAACGGTACTGGACAGCTTGCAGGTCGAAGTCAAACCCATCTTCCTCGAAAAAGCCGCGGACGGCCCGCCGATGCTGATGGACGGCCGCGCCGATGCGCTATGGGGCGCGGGTGTCGGCTGGCCGGCATTCGCGACGCTCGCCAAGCAGGGCGGGCGCTTCATCGGCCCGACGCCGGAGGAGATCAAGACCATCCTCGCCAAGAACCCCGCACTGCAGGCCGTGACGCTGCCGGCGAAGAGCTACCCCGGCCAGGACGAGCCGCTGCCGTCGGTCGGCTCGTGGAGCTACGTGCTCGCGACCGACAAGCTCAAGGAAGACACCGCCTTTGTCCTGGCGCGCGCCATCCATGCGGCTGAAGCCCAGTTCGCCGCCCGCCTCGAGCAGGCGCGTGAGACCACGATGGTCAACACCATGGCAGCCGCGCCGCGCCCGGATCTTTTGCATCCGGGCGTGCGTCGCTACCTGCGCGAGGCGAAGCTCGATCGCTAGCGTGTACGAGCTTCCCGGCAAGGGCATCCGCTATGAGGACAGCGGCGCCGAATTGAGCGGCCAGGGGTTGCCGGTGGTGTTCCTGCACGCCGGCTCGGGGACGAGCCAAATGTGGGAGCACCAGGTGCCGGCGTTCACCTCCGTCGGCTACCGCTTCATCGCCTACGACCGCAGCGCCGACGGCGTCGCCGTCGAAGACCTCGAGGCGCTGGCCGAGTACCTGCTGCTCGACCGCTTCCACCTCGTCGGCACCGCCGCCGGCGGCATCGTCGCCGTCGACTACGCGCTCACCCATCCGCAGCGCCTGCGCAGCCTGGTGGTGGCCAACAGCATCGTCGGCGTGCAGGACGAGGACTACGTCGCCATGTCGCGCCGCCTGCGTCCCTCGCCGGAATTCAACGCCCTGCCCACCGAAGTAAAAGAGCTCGGGCCTTCGTACCGCGCCGCCAATCCGGAAGGCACCAAGCGCTGGAGCGAGCTTGCGCAGCACGTCGCCTCCCAGCCCACGCGCAACAAGATCACCTTCGCCGCGCTCGAGACCATCCAGACCCCGACGCTCCTCCTCACCGGCGACGCCGACCTCTACACCCCGCCGTCGGTCCTGCGCCTGTTCGCCGCGCGCTTCCCGAATTGCGAATCCGTCGTCGTCCCGGAATGCGGCCACTCCGCGTTCTGGGAGCAGCCCGAGATCTTCAACCGCGCGGTGCTCGACTTCATCAGCAAGCACTAATTCGGGGTCAGGGTCGCAATTCGCGATTCGAAAGCGGCGTCGGGCCTTGCGATTAAGCCGTGGACCCGGTTTCTCGTGGGCCATCTTCCAGCCTAGCGGGGCGATCACGGAGTTCTTGAAGGCGTCACTGACCAGCGGATAGCCGCTGTTCGTAGCTTCCCGTATCGCCTCCACGGAATCGCTGTCCAGTTCTTCGGCAAACAAGGACCGATAGGCGGCACGTCTGCTGTCTGGATTCGCGCTCAATGCATCGAACTCCGCATGGGGTTCGATCGCCGGGTCATGCCGGGCGCCGCTATTGGCGGCATAGCTTGACCACAAGTACGCCGCGGGATGGGCAACCATGCAGGCGCGGACTGGATTGAGTTCGATGTACCTATAGCAGGCGAGCACATACCTGGCGGATTCGACAATGCACGAGCGAAACCGCCCCTCCCAAAGCGTTCCCGTGCGCTCATTGCGTCGATTGAAGTAGGGGACGTAGCGTCGACCAATGTCGCGCATCAGCGCAGTACAGGAGTCGGGCGCGCCCGGCGATAGCAATAGATGAACGTGATTGGTCATCAAGCAGTAGGCGTGCACCGCGCAATCATGCTTTGCCGCGAGCTCCTGCAGGTGGGACAGGTAAACGAGGTAGTCCGCGTCAACGCGGAAGCACGCCACCCGATTGATCGCACGCTGGATGACATGGACTGCCACACCGGGAAGGATGTAACGAGGACGCCGAGCCATGAGGCTTCAACGGCGACCACAGGAGCAGCGTTGACCTGATTCGCGACCTAATTGCGACCCTGACCCCGAATTAGTGCAGGTGCGGTTTCTTGAGGAAGTCGGCGCGGTCGGCGGAGGTGAGGCGGGCTTCGATGATCTTGCCGCCGCGCGCGAGCTTGAGCGGGACGATGGCGCCGGGGGTGCCGTGTGCCCAGACTTTGCGCCAGAGGTCGGCGAGGCTGGAGGGCTTGGCGCCGCCGACTTCGATCACCGCGTCGCCGACGCGCATGCCGGCGCGCTCGGCGGGGGCGCCGGGAGCGAGCCCGGCCACCACCAGGCGCTCGCCGGCCTCGGTGACGTACATGCCCAGCCACGGACGCGGCGCGCGGCTGGGCCGGCCGGTCTTGGTCATGTCGTCGAGGATCGGCGCGAGCAGGTCGATCGGCACGATCATGTTGCCCTGCAGGGTGCTGGCGTCGACTTTCTCCTGCACCAGAAGCGAGCCGATGCCGGCGAGCTTGCCGTCGGCGCCGATCAGCGCCGAGCCGCCCCACTGCGGATGCGCGGGCGCGGTGAACAGCGCTTCATCGAGCACGTATTCCCAGTAGCCGGCGAATTCGCGCTTGGCGAACACCGTGGCCTTGAGCGCGTGCGCGCGGCCGCCCTGGCCGGCGACCACCACGTTCTCGCCCACGCGCAGCGACGACGCGCTGCCGCGCTCGATCGGCTTCACGCCGAGCTTGCCGAGCGGCTGCACCAGGCCGAAGCCGGTGTTCTGGTCGAAGGCCATCGGATAGCCGCCGACCACCGTGCCCTTGTTGGTGGCGAGCCAGATCACGCTCGCCTCGGTGATCAGGTAGCCGATGGTGAGCACCAGGCCGCTGTCGTTGATCACCACGCCGTTGCCGGCGCGCTCGGTGCCGAGGATCGGCGCGGTGAACGCGTCCTCGGGGATCTCGGAGCGCACCAGCACCACGGCGTCGAGCGCGTGGTCGAGGTCGAAGCGCCAGTCCTCGGGCTTCGGCCGCATCTCGGCCGGAAACGCCCAGTCCTTTTGTGCCGCCATAGGGATCTCGATTCGGAGACCTAGATTCTACGTCCCGTGGCGGCATCGAAGAGATGCGCGTGCGCCGGCAGCGCCGCCAGGGTCACCCGTTCCCCGGGCCCGACACTGGCGCGGCCGTGCGTCATCATGTTGAGCGTCTGCCCGCCGACCTTGACCAGGATCTCGGTCTCGGCGCCCATCGGCTCCACCACTTCGATCTGCCCGGTGATGCCGCCCTCCTTGAGCGCAAGGTGCTCCGGGCGGATGCCGTACGCGACGCGCTGTCCTTCCTGCGCCTTGACCGCGCACGGCCAATGAGCGCCGAGGGCTTCGACCGAGCCTTTTCTGAAGATCCCTTCAAAAACATTCATCGCGGGAGAGCCGATGAATTGCGCGACGAACAGGTTCGCCGGCCGGTCGTACAGCTCGAGCGGCTCGCCGAGCTGCTCGATGCGGCCCTCGTTCATCACCGCGATGCGGTCGGCCATGGTCATGGCCTCGATCTGGTCGTGCGTCACGTAGACGGTGGTGGTCTTCAGGCGCTGGTGCAGCGCCTTGATCTCGGAGCGCATCTGCACGCGCAGCTTGGCGTCCAGGTTGCTCAATGGCTCATCGAACAGAAAAACCTTCGGGTCGCGGACGATGGCTCTTCCCATCGCCACGCGCTGGCGCTGGCCGCCGGAGAGCTCGCGCGGATAGCGGTCCAGGTAAGCCTCGAGGTTCAATATTTTCGCTGCGCGAGAGACCCCTTCGGCGATCCTGCGGGCGCTTTCCTTGCGGAGCTTGAGCGAGAAACCCATGTTTTCCCGCACCGTCATATGCGGATAGAGCGCGTAGCTCTGGAACACCATGGCGATGTCGCGATCCTTGGAATCGAGGTCATTGACCACGCGTCCGTCGATGGCGATGCTGCCGCCGGTGATGTCCTCCAGGCCGGCGAGCATGCGCAGCAGCGTCGACTTGCCGCAGCCCGAGGGCCCGACCAGCACCATGAATTCGCCGTCCGAGATGTCGAGCGAGATGCCGTGGAGGACCTTGGTCTTGCCAAAGTCCTTCTTGATCTCGCTGAAGGCGACGGAAGCCACTTATGCCTTGACCGCGCCGCTGGTGAGCCCGGCGACCATGTAACGCCGGAACGCGTAGTAGATCGCCGCCGGCGGCAGCGCGTAGACCAGGCCGGTCGCCATGAGCAATTCCCACGGTGAGTCGTCGGCGGCGATGAAGTGGCCGAGCGCCACCGCGAGCGGGATGGTGCGCTCGTGCGAAAGCAGCAGGTAGGCGTAGAGATATTCGTTCCACGCCAGCAGCAGGGCGTAGGTGCCGATGGCGATGAGCGACGGCACCATCAGCGGCAGGTAGACCAGGCGAAACAGCTGCAGCGGCGTGGCGCCGTCGATCCGCGCCGCTTCGTCGAGCTCGTACGGCAGCTTGTCCGACGCCTGCTTGAGCACCCAGATCGCGTACGGCGCGGCGAGCGTGACCATCGCCAGCACCAGCGACCAGCGGTTGTTGAGCAGGCCGTACATGCCCATCGCCTTGTACATCGGGATGGCGAGGAACGCCGCCGGGATGAAGTAGGTGAAGAGCGCGAGGTTCATCACCAGGCGCCCGCCGCGCACCCTCAGCCGGCTGATGGCGAATGCGGCGCAGGTGGCCACCGCGAGCGTGATCACGCCCACCGCCACCGCGATCCACAGCGAGTTCCAGATCTGGATCCAGAAGTGGTGCAGGTAGAAGTGGTGCTGCTGGGCGATGGTCTCGAAGTTGCGGAACGTCGGCTTGTCGGGCCACAGCGCGCCGGAGAACGCCGAGTCCTTCGACGAGATCGCGAACAGGAAGATGTGATAGATCGGGATCAGCGTCCACAGCAGGATCGGGATCGCCATCAGAACCAGCAGTGCGTCCTTCGAATACTTTTTCATTGCGAAGGCCGCGACAGGTTCTTCATCATGAAATACACCAGCGGCAGCACCAGCGGCATCGCGCACACGATGGTCGCCATCGCGAGGTCGACCTGGTCCAAGCGGATGTAGCGGATGCCCAGCGTCGCCAGGACGTGCGTGAGGTCCGCGGGCCCGCCGCCGGTGAGCAGGTAGACGCTGTTGAAGTCGCCGAGTGACCAGATCATCGACAGGATCGTCGAGCTCAAATAGAGCGTGCGCAGCGAGGGCCAGGTGACGTACTTGAACTTCTGCCAGGTGGAGGCGCCGTCCACCGCGGCGGCTTCGTACTGCTCGCGCGGGATCGCCAGGCGGCCCGCGATCAGGATCAGGGTCCAGAACGGCAGCGACTTCCAGATGTGCGTGAGCATCGCGAGGCCGAGGCCGATCTGCGGATCGTTCAGCCAGTTCGGCCCGTCCATCAGGGTGAGCTTGAAGATGGTGGAGTTGATCACCCCCCACTCGGGGTTGAACATGAAGCGGATCGAGAAGATGGTCGGGATCGACGGCACCGCCCAGGGCAGCAGGAACAGCACCGACATCCAGCGGATCCACGCGCGCTCGTGCACGAAGAAGCCCGACAGCCACAGCGCGAGCAGAAACTTCAGGTTCACCGCGATCCCCAGGAAGAGGATGGTGTTGATGACGGTGCGCACGAAGATCGGATCGGCGAACAGGCGCGCGTAGCTGTCGGGATGCCGCGCAAGCCACAGCCCGTAGCTCACCGGATAGACCACGAAGGCGAGGAACACGATCGCGTAGGGCGCGAGCATGATCAGGCCCCAGGTCTGCCAGGTGCTCATGCCCCGCCGCGGCGGGGCGGCGGGCACGTGGGGGAGGGCGATGGAGGACATAAAAAAGGGGGCGCAGGTCGCTAAACCCGGCCCCCCTTTTTACCTGTTCCTTTTACCCCGCGACCTCTTTGATGCGGGCGATCATCTCGTCGACCGCCTTCTCCGCCGGCCACTTGTCGGTGACCACGCGGTTCATCGCCTTCGCCCACACGTTCTCGTTGTTGAGGATGGTGAATTTCCAGTTCTTGGTGAACTCGAAGGTCACCGTGCCGGCCGAGAACTGGTCGTGCACCACCTTGCGGTGCGGGTCTTCGGTCCAGAACTTGCTCGAGGCGCCGGACTTGGTGACCGGGTACCAGCGGCCGAGCGCGCCCTCGACGTAAGGCTGCAGGTTCTCGTCCTGCATCAGGAAGGCGACGAATTCCTTGCCGCGCTTCTTGTTCTTCGCGTTCGCGAAGATCACGCCCACCTTGACCGCCGCGCGGTACTGCATCGGCTTGCCGTCGGGCTTGTTCGGAAAGCCGGCGGTGGCGATCAGCTTCTCGTAGTTGGTCTTCGCCTGCGCGCGCTCCTCGGGCTTGAGCTTGTCGTTGTTCATGTCATCGAGCCACTTCGACGCGATCGAGATGGTCGCGTTGTGGGTCATGATGATGGTCTTGTTGTGGAAGTTGACGTTGTTGTCCGGGTCCTTCCAGTTGATGGCCGAGGGCGGCGTGCAGCCCTTGCCGATGGTCTCGGTGTAGTCGCGCACCGCGTTGATCAGGCCGGCGCGCGTGTCCTTGCCGAGATTCAGCTTGCCGTCGTCGTTCACCAGCTTGACGTTGTAGCCGTCCATGTAGGTGAGGAACGAGTAGAACGAGTCCGACGAGTCGACGCCCATCGGGCTGCCGACCGAGTAGACGCGCTTGCCGGTCTTCTTGCGGTAGCCTTCCTGCACCTTGGTGCACCAGAAGTCGAAGTAGGCCTTCCAGTCCTTCGGGATGTCCGACTCCTTGAAGCCCGCGTCGGCCAGCATGTCCTTCCAGTACTGGATATGCATGGTCTGGCGCTTCACCGGGAACGCGTAATACGCGCGCTTCTTGGTCTTGTCGTTGTACATGAAGGTGGTTTCCAGCGTGTTCGGCAGGAAGCGCCCCTTCATCGGCGTCAGGATGTCCGACAGGTCCTCGAGGCGGCCCTCGTAGGCCCACTTGCCCGCCACCTGGAAGTCGAACACGTCGCCGTACACCACGTCGGGCGGCGAGCCGGCGTCGAGCGCGGCCACGGTCTTCGGGATCATTTCCTGCGGCGAGTAGCGCGACAGCTCCACCTTCACGCCGGTCTTCTTCTGGAATTTTTCGATCAGCTCATCGACCGCCTTGTCCTCGGCCGGGTAGAACCCCTTGGCGAAGTAGATCACCAGGGTTTCCTGCGCCGCGACTGCGGAGCAGAACGCCGCGAGCGCCGCGGCGGCAAGTACCTTCCTCAACATGGAGCTCCCTCCTCTAGGGTCAGCTTGTATGATAACTGACGAATTTTATTTTTGGGCCTTCTTCCAGGCCTCGAACTCGGCCTTGGTCTCGGCGTTGGGCGGGTAGAGCCCGAAAATGGAGCGTCCTTCCTTTACCTTCGCTTCCACCCAGTCCTCGAACACGGTTTGCGCTTCCGCTTCCTTCGCCACCTCCTCGGCCATCTTTGCCGGGATCACGACCACGCCTTCCTGGTCGCCGACCATCACGTCGCCCGGGTAGACCGGCACGCCGCCGCAGCCGATCGGGCACCTGGCTGTCGATCGCGTGGTGCCGCACGAGGTTGAGCGGCGCCGAGCGCGCGCCGCAATACGCCGGCCAGGGCAGCTTCTCGATGGTCTGCGAGTCGCGCAGGCCGCCGTCGGTGACGATGCCGGCGCAGCCGCGCACCATCAGGCGCGTCATCAGGATGTCGCCGCCGGTCGCGGCAGTGGCGTCGCGCCGCGCGTCCATCACCAGTACCTGGCCGGGCGGACAGGCCTCGATCGCCTCGCGCTGCGGGTGGCCGCGGCCCTCGAACGCGCCGAGCTGATCGATATCCTCGCGCGCCGGGATGTAGCGCAAGGTGTAAGCCTCGCCGACCATGCGCGGCGCTTCGCGGTTCAGCAGAAAGATTCCCTGGATGAACACGTTGCGCAGGCCGCGCTTGAACAGCACGGTGGTGAGCGTCGCGCTGGAAGCTTTCTTCAGCGCCTCCCGGCTATAAGATGAAAGCATGGTGGATGTCGAACTCGAAGATGCGGTCGCCCGTATCTTCCTCAACCGGCCGGAAAAAGCAAACGCTCTGAATTCCGCCATGTTGTCGGCGCTGGCGGCTGCGCTCGAATCGCTCGACCTCGCCACGCTGCGCGTCGCCGTGATCGCCGGCCGCGGCCGCAACTTCTGCGGCGGCGCCGACGCCGCCGAATTGAAGGCTCTGGTGCCGGCGAACGCCGGTGCGTTCGTCGAAAAAATCCATCAGGTCTGCGCGAAAATCCGCGGCCTTCCCGTTCCGGTGGTCGCTAAACTTCACGGCGCCGTGATCGGCGCGGGCCTCGAGATTGCCGCCGCCTGCGACTTGCGCGTCGCCGCCGAGGGCACGAAATTCTCCATGCCGGAAGTGCGGCTCGGCATTCCGTCGGTGGTCGAGGCCGCACTTGCTGCCGCGCCTCATGGGCTCCGGCCGCGCCGCGTGGCTGGTGCTCACCGGCGAGGCGATCGACGCGCGCCGGGCGCTCGAGTGGGGGCTGATCGAGGAAATCGGGCCAGGCGAAGATTTGATCGCCAGGTTGGTGTCCAACGATCAGCACGCGCTTCGCATGCAAAAGCAGCTGTTGCAGCTTTGGGAAGAGGCGCCGCTTGCCACTTCCATCGCCGCCAGCATCGAGCGCTTTGCACACAGTTACCGCGGTAACCGCACTTAGCATCGCCGCGGTTTGCACTATGACGGAATCCGTTATATAACGGACCCCGTTATATGGCGCGACTGCGAGGAGTCCACCCCGGAAAGGTCCTGCTCAGGGACTTTCTCGAAGCCAAGGGCATCAGTCAGAATGCGCTCGCGCGCGACATAGGCGTGCCGCCGCGGCGCATCAACGAGATCGTTCTCGGCAAGCGCGGCATCAGCGCCGACACGGCGATCCGGCTGGCCAAGCACTTCGGCAATTCCGAGAAGTTCTGGATGCAACTCCAGGTCGATTTCGACCTCGAAGAAGCAAGAAAGGCGCTAATTTCATGAAAATCACGCCCGCGGCCTACAATATTTAGTAGGGTACAGAACAGGAACCACTAGATCCATGGCAACGAAGCAAGCGGTCTACGACGCCTCGGCGATCACGGCCCTCGAAGGGCCTGGAGCCGGTGCGGCGCATGCCGGGGATGTACACCCACACCGTGCATCCCCTGCACATCGTGCAGGAAGCGATCGACAACGCGGTCGACGAGGCGCTCGCCGGCTACGGCAAGAAGATCACCGTCGCGCTGCGCAAGGACGGCTCGGTGGAAGTCACCGACGAAGGCCGCGGCGTGCCGGTCGACATGCACCCGGTGGAGAAGAAGCCGGCGGTCGAGGTGGCGTTCACCATGCTGCACGCCGGCGGCAAGTTCTCGCGCTCGGGCGACGGCGTGTACCACATCTCCGGCGGCCTGCACGGCGTCGGCGTGGCGGTGTCGAACGCGCTTTCCAAGCGTTGCGAGGTGGTGGTTTTCCGGAACAACGAAAAGCACACCATCGCGTTCGAAGGCGGCGAGCTCAAGAACAAGCTGAAGAGCGAGAAGATCAAGGAGAAGAAAACCGGCACCGTGGTGCGCCTGTGGCCGGATCCCAAGTACTTCGACTCGCCCAACATCCCGCAGCCTGAGCTCGAGCACCTGGTGCGCTCGAAGGCCTACCTGCTCCCCGGCCTCACCACCGTTCTCGAGGTCGAAGGAAAAGAAACCAAGACCTGGAAATACGAACGCGGCATGGCGCAGTACTTCGAGTTCCGCCTCGACGGACGCGAGCTGGTGGCGCCGCTATTTACCGGCGAGCGCTTCTTCAAGGAAAGCAACATCCCGGAAGTAGAGCCGGGCGAGGGGGCGGCGTGGGCGATCGGCTGGGTCGCCGACGGCGAAGTGTTCGCCGACAGCCACGTCAACCTGATCCCGACGCGCTCGGGCGGCACGCACGAGGCCGGGTTTCGCTCCGGCATCTTCGAGGCGCTCGCCGCGTTCATGGACCGGCGCGCCCTCGCGCCCAAGGGCGTGAAGGTGATTGCCGACGACCTGTGGCAGCGCGCCTGCTTCACGCTCTCGGCGCGCATCGTGCGCACGCAGTTCCACGGCCAGACCAAGGAAAAGCTCACCACGCGCCACGCGGCGCGGCTGCTCGAGCTGTGCGTGCGCGACGCCTTCGAGCTGTGGCTGAACGAGCATCCCGAGGAAGGCACCAAGATCGTTGCCCTCGCCATCGAGCAGGCGCTGGCGCGGCTGTCGAAGGGCAAGAAGGTCGAGCGCAAGAAGTCGAGCGGCATCGCCACCCTTCCCGGCAAGCTGGTGGACTGCGCATCCGGCGATGTGGCGCGCAATGAGCTGTTCCTCGTCGAGGGCGACTCGGCCGGCGGCTCGGCCAAGGAGGCGCGCGACAAGGAAACACAGGCGCTGCTGCCGCTGCGCGGCAAGGTGCTGAACACCATGTCGAAGGACAGCCGCACCGTGCTCTCCAACAAGGAGCTGCAGGCCATCGCCACGGCCATCGGCGTCGATCCGCACTCTTCCGAAGAGCAGGTCGACATGAGCGGACTGCGCTACGGAAAAGTCGTCGTGATGACCGACGCCGACGTCGACGGCGGCCACATCCAGGCGCTGCTCCTCACCTTCTTCTTCATGCACGCGCCGAAGCTGGTGGAGACCGGGCACCTTTACGTGGCGATGCCGCCGCTCTACAAGATCGAGGTGCCCGCGCAGGGCAAGGGCAAGCCGCAGCGCCGCCTGTACTGCCTGGATGACGACGAGCTGGCCGAAGTCCTCGCGCAGCTGAAGAAAGAAAAAGTGAAAGAGGGCTCGTGGGAAATCTCGCGCTTCAAGGGCCTGGGCGAGATGAGCCCGGAGCAGCTCTGGGAAACGACGATGAACCCGGACACGCGGCGCCTGGTGCGGATGGAGCTCGACCCGAAGGAAATCAAGAAGATCACCGAGAAGTTCGAATTGCTGATGGACGCGGGAGAAGCCGAAGGCCGGCGCAACTGGATGCGGGAGCACTGGAAAACCGTTGAAGCGGACATCTAAGAAGAACAAGCCCTTCTGGGAAAGGGCATACAAGGGCCACGCCTACTGGCTCGGCAAGGCGAAGCTCGGCAAGGTCACGCTCGCCGAGAAGGGCCGCTACACCTGGGAAGCCGGCGGCCGCGCCGGCGCCTCCGAAGACCTGGAGAAGGCCAAGAAAGCGGTTGAGCTCGCCGCCGCGATGGCCGACAAGCAACTGGATCTATTCAAATGACCGAAGACACTCGAACGCCCGATCTTTTCACTCCCGACAACGGCGACGATGCCGCGCCGATCGAGCAGCACGCCTCGCAGGCCTACCTCGGCTACGCGGTCTCGACCGTCAAGGCGCGCGCGCTGCCGGAGGTCGCCGACGGCCTGAAGCCGGTGCAGCGCCGCATCCTGTACGCGATGGGCGACACCCCGGGCGGCGGGCAAGGCTTCTCGAAATGCGCGCGCTACGTCGGCGAAGTGCTGGGCAAATACCATCCCCACGGCGACTCCTCGACCTACGAAGCGCTGGTGCACCTCGCGCAGCCGTTCTCGATGCGCTATCCGCTGATCGATGGCCAGGGAAATTTTGGTAGCCGTGATGGCGATTCAGCCGCGGCATACCGGTACACCGAGGCCAAGCTCTCCCGCTATGCCGAGTTGCTGCTCAGCGAAATCGGGGAGGGCACCGTCGATTTCGCGAAGAACTACGACGGCAAGTTCCAGGAGCCGGTGCTGCTGCCGGCCCGTCTGCCATTCGGATTGCTCAACGGCAGCTTCGGCATTCCCGTCGGCTTCTCGACGCGCATCCCCTCGCACAACCTGAAGGAAGTCGCCGCCGCGGCGGCGTACGTCATCAAGCATCCGCGCGCGAAGATCGAGGACGTGCTCGAGCGCCTGCCCGGGCCGGATTTTCCCGGCGGCGGGCGGGTGATCTCGCCGCCGGAGGAAATCCGCCTGGCGTACGAAACCGGGCGTGGCTCGCTCCTCATGCGCTGCAAGTGGGAGCGCGAGCAGCTGGCGCGCGGCCAGTGGCGCGTCGTCATTACCGAGCTGCCGCACGGCGTCTCGGCGAAGCTGATCCAGCAGGAGCTCGACGCGCTCGCCGATCCGAAGCCGAGCTTCGGCAAGAAGGACGTCACGCAGGAGCAGAAGCGGCTGAAGCAGTTCATCCTCGACCAGGTCGAGACCGTGCGTGACGAGTCCGACCGCAAGTCGAAGCTGCGCCTGGTGATCGAGCCGCGCACGTCGAAGATCAACCCCGAAGAAATGATGACCGCGCTCATGGTGCACACCTCCCTCGAGACGCGCTACGCCATCAACCTGACCTGGCTCGGACTCGACGGCCTGCCCGAGACCAAGGGCATCGTCGAGGTGCTGCGCGAATGGGGCGAATGGCGCGTCAACACGGTGCGCCGGCGCACCCAGTTCCGGCTCGACCGCGTGCAGGAGCGCCTCGAGCTGGTGCTCGGCCGCCTGCTCGCCTTCGCCAAGATCGACGACATCATCAAGCTCATCCGCGCGAGCGAGGACCAGGGCGAGGCAAAGCAGAAGCTGAGGGACAAGTTCAAGTTCACGGAGCGGCAGGCGCAGGACATCGTCGACCTGCGTCTGGGCCAGCTCACCAAGCTCGACGGCATCAAGCTCAACGACGAGCGCAAGGCGCTCGAAAGCGAACGAAAAGATTTGAAAAGTTTGCTTGCTGATGAAAAAGAGCTCAAGAAGCTGGTGATCAAGGAGCTCGACGACGACGCGAAGAAATACGGCGACGAGCGCCGCACCATGATCAAGCCGGCGGAGCGCTCGCAGGTCGAGCGCACCGTGGTCGACGAGCCGATCACCGTGATCCTGTCGCAGAAGGGCTGGATCCGCGCGCGGGGCGGCCATGCCCTGGACCCCACTTCATTTACTTTCAAAGATGGAGATGCATTACTTCAGACGCTCGAATGCCGCACCACCACCGACGTCAGCGTGCTCGCCGCGTCCGGCAAGACCTTTACGCTCGAAGCGGCCAACCTGCCTTCCGGCCGCGGCGACGGTGCGCCGGTGAACACCCTGGTGAACTCAGGCTCGGACGACATCGTATGGATGGGCACCGGCGATCCGCAGCGCCGCCTGCTGATGAACAGCTCCGCCGGCCTGGGCTTCCTGTGCAAGCTCGGCGACCTCGCCAGCAAGACGCGCCAGGGCAAGGACTTCATGAGGGTGGAGGAAGGGGCTTCTGCGCAGCCGCCGGTTTCCGTTCCTGAGAAAGCTTCCCTGGTCGCAGCGCTGTCCTCGGACTCGAGGCTTCTGCTGTTCCCGATCGACGAAATTCCGGAACGGCCGAACGGCGGCGTCGGGGTGCAGCTGATCGCGCTTCCCGAAGGCGGCAAGCTCGCCGCGGTGGCGCCCACCGACGGCAAGTCGCTCGTCGTGTCGGGCGTGAAGCGAAAGAACCGCGCCACCGAGACGCTGGATGCGAAGCAGCTCGCCGAGCACTTGGGCAAGCGCGCCCAGCGCGGAAGGTTGTGCGATGTCGGCTTCCGCCCTGACCGCATCGAACTGTCGCCCTGATGCCGGAATCAGGGACAGACCACGTTTTCGTGAAAAACGCGCGAGCGAAAACGTGGTCTGTCCCTGTTTTACGGTTGATCGATTTCCTGAAGGTTGTACGCCCCGCGTGGGCGCCGGCCGGCATCCTTGCCGCGACCGCACTGCTGGCCTGGTGGGTCTCGTTGCCGGAAGAACTCGCCGGGCTGCGCAAGTGGGGCCCGTACGCGCTGCTCGGTACCGGGCTGCTGCTCGCGTGGTGGTTCAACCGCGGCCGCGCCTTCGTGCTCGTCGCGTCACTTCTTGGTGCGGTCGCGGCCTACGACCTCTACCAGACCAGGGCGGTATACGCGGCGCTTACCGTGCTGGTTCCGCTCAACGTGCTGTTCGCGATGGTGCGCCCCGAGCGCGGCGCGCGCTATCGCGCAGCGTACGTATGGCTGGCACTTCTGGCTGTGGAGGCGTTATTCCTCGTCTGGTTCGCCAACAAGGAATGGGCTACGGATAACTTCCTGCTGCGCTCGCCGCCCACGCCGCTGCTCGGCCGCCTGATGTTCGCTGCCGCCTTCGCCGCCGCGGTGTGGCGCGCGTGGCCGGAGCTCACCGCGCTGCAGGTGGGCGTCGCCGGTGCGCTCGCCGCGTTCTTCGTCGCGGCGGAGTGGGCCGCCTCGCCGGGTGTCTACGCCGCCTTCATGTCCGCCGCCGGCGTGATCATGGTCGCCTCGCTGCTGGCGGAGTCGCACCGCCTCGCGTTCCGCGACACGCTCACCGGGCTGCCGGGGCGGCGCGCGCTCGAGGAGCGGCTGCGCAGCCTGGGCGGGCGCTTCGCCATCGCCATGGTCGACGTCGACCACTTCAAGCAATTCAACGACACGCATGGCCACGACATCGGCGACCAGGTGCTGAAGCTGGTCGCGGCGCGCCTCGCCGAGGTCGGCGGCGGCGGCATCGCCTTCCGCTACGGCGGCGAGGAGTTCAGCGTGCTCTTCCCGGGCTCGAGCCTGGAAGACGCCCTGCCGCACCTGGAGGCGATCCGCGCCTCGATCGAGGGCTACCGCATGGCGGTGCGCGCCCCGCACCGGCCGAAATCCGGCGAGCAGGGCGCAAAGCTCAGAGGCGACGGAAGTCCCGAAAAGCATCTTTCGGTCACCGTCTCCATAGGCGCCTGCGGCCCGAGGAAAAAGGCGCGCACGCCGGCGCAGGTGATCCAAGCTGCGGACGAGGCGCTGTATCGTGCCAAGCAGGGTGGCCGCAACCGGGTGAGCACTTGAACATCATCATCCCCGAGCACGAGATCGAGATCACCGCGGTGCGCGCGCAGGGCGCCGGCGGGCAGAACGTCAACAAGGTGTCGAACGCCGTGCACCTGCGCTTCGACGTGCGCGCCTCGTCGCTGCCCGAGCACGTGAAGGACCGGCTGCTGCGCATGGGCGACCAGCGCGTGACGCGCACCGGGATGGTGGTGATCAAGTCGCAGAACCATCGCAGCCTGGAGCGAAACCGCGCCGAGGCGATCGCGCGGCTGCAGTCGCTGGTCGCGGCCGCGGCGCACCTGCCCAAGCCGCGCCGGCCCACCAAGCCGACGCGCGGCTCCAAGCTGAAGCGCCTGGAAACGAAAAAGCGCAATTCCCGCATCAAGGCGCTGCGCTCGAGGATTTTCGATTGAAGGATCTCCTCGCCGCCGTCATCGCCGCCGTCGAGGCGGAGGGCGAGCTCCTCGCCGCGGAGTTCCTGCGCCCCGACGGGCCGCGCGGCCGGCGCGGCTCGGCGCCGATCGACGTCGAGATCGAGGAGCGCCTGAGGGAGGAGCTGCAGGCGCTGGTGCCCTGCCCGTTCGTCGGCGAGGAAACCGGCCTCACGCCCGGACCCGACCAGACCTCGGTGTGGATCGTGGATCCCCAGGACGGCACGTTCGAGTTCACCAG
Organism: uncultured beta proteobacterium; assembly: GCA_963810475.1. Taxonomy (GTDB): domain Bacteria; phylum Pseudomonadota; class Gammaproteobacteria; order Burkholderiales; family SG8-39; genus SCGC-AG-212-J23. The sequence goes on from CAWENY010000029.1 coordinate 66,033, forward strand.
CGGCAAGCGCGGCTCGGCAGTCTCGGTTGCCCTGGTCAAAGACCGTATTCCCGTGCTCGGCGTGGTCTGCAGCCCGCTGTCGCCCGACCGCGGGCGAGACACCATCGCCTGGGCGGAAGACGCCGGCCCGCTGCTGAGGAACGGCAAGCCGGTCAACGTCGATCTCTCCCAGCGGCTGGTGGGCGCGGGCGAATTCGTGTTCGCCACCGCCTCGTCGGCGCTGCGACCCGGTGCCTGGTCGCGCGCCGTGGCGCCCGCGCGCTACATCGCGATGCCGAGCATCGCCTACCGCCTGGCGCGCATCGCCGCGGGCGACGGCGTGGCGACCGTGTCGACGCACGGCGTGAACGAATACGACATCGCCGCCGGCATGGCGCTGCTGCGCGCGTCCGGCGGCGTGGCGCTGGACGCCGAAGGCAAGGAGATCCAGCTCAGCGGCGAGCTCGAGCGCCGCCTCTCGGGCTGCTTCGCCGGCGCGCCCGGTGCGGCGGCGCAGCTCGCGCGCCACGACTGGAAATCGCTCGAGAACGAGCCGCCGCTGAAGGCGCGCGTGACGCTCGGCTTCCCGCGCAAGGCGTCGGAGGCGGTCCTTGCGCAGGCGCAGGGCTGCCTGCTCGGACAGGTGATCGGCGACAGCCTCGGCTCGCTGGTCGAGTTCAAGGCAGCGTCGGAGATCGCGCGCCTCTTCCCGCAGGGCGTGCGCGCGCTCGCCGACGGCGGCGTGTTCCACACCATCGCCGGCCAGCCGACGGACGACAGCGAGATGGCGCTGGCGCTGGCGCGCTGCCTGGTTGCCGAAAGGGAGTTCTTGCCGGACAAAGTCCTGGACGCGTACCGCGGGTGGCTCACCTCGCGGCCGCTGGACATCGGCGCCACCACCGAGCGCGGGCTGCTCGGCATGCACACCACCGAGAGCGAATCCAACGGCTCGCTGATGCGCGTCTCGCCGATCGGCGTCTGGGCGGCGGGCGATCCCGGGCGCGCGGCGCGCATTGCGCGCGAAGACTCGGCGCTCACGCACAAGAACCCGCTGTGCATCGAGGCGTGCGCCGCCTACGCCGCCGCCATCGCTGTGGGCGTCGTCGGGCAGGGACGCGCGGCGATGCGCGAAGCCGCGCTGGCGAACTGCAGCGGACGCGTGCGCGAGGCCATCGCCAGCGGCAAGCCGCCGGGCGACTATTTCACGCACATGGGCTGGGTCCTCGTCGCGCTGCAGAACGCGTTCTTTCACTTGGAAAATTCTTCTTTTGAAGAGTCCCTCATCGCGACCGTTTCCGCCGGCGGCGACACCGACACCAACGCCGCGATCTGCGGCGCGCTGCTGGGCGCGGCGCTCGGCCGCCCGGCGATTCCGCCGCGCTGGATCCTGCCGCTGCTCGCCTGCCGCTCCACCATCGACGCCGGCGCGCCGCGCCCGCGGCCCGCCACCTACTGGCCCGACGACATCCTCGAGCTGGCGGAAGCGCTGGTCCAGCGACGATGAGAAAGCTGGCGCTGTGTCTGGGGATGATGCTTCTCGATGCAAGGGCAAGCCCGTATCGTGGATTTCCACAGCGACATCCGCATCGCGCGCAACGGCGAGCTCAGCGTGACCGAGCGCATCACGCTCGAGGTCGACGACCGCCAGCCGCACTCCGTCCTGCGGCGCGAGCTGCGCGCGCCGATCGAGGTGGCGGACGTGATCCGCAACGGCCATCCCGAGCCGTGGTCGCTCGAACCCGACGGCGACGGCGCGCGCCTGCGCATCGGCAAGCCCGGTGCCGCGCTCGAGCACGGGCGCCATACCTACCAGATCGCCTACCGCAGCCAGCGCCAGGTGCGCTTCCTCGACGCCCACGACGAGCTGCACTGGCGCCTCGGCCCCGCCGAGCGCATCACCGCCGAGATCGTCCTGCCGTCGACGGTGCCGCGGCGCGAGATCAGGACCGACGCCGGCAAGGACGCACAAAGCTTCGTGCGCGACGGCCGCGCCGCCTTCCGCGCGATGCGCGCGATCGCGCCGCACGAGGAAGTGATGGTGGTGGTGCGCTTCCCGAAGAACGTGGTGAGCCAGCCGAAAATGGATTACCGCGGGCCGCTGGCCGTGCTCTTGCTCCTGCTGGCCAGCGCGGCGGTCCTGCTGAGGCTCCGACGCCTGGCTGGAAACGTGTGCTCGTAAGGGCCGCGTGCGGCGTGCTCGCGCTGCTGGCGGCCGGTGTTGCCGGCGCTGGCGAGATCGGCATCAACCTGTACGGCGCCTCCTACCACTTCGAGCGCGACCGCGCGCGCGAGCTGGGGCTCGATAACCAGTTCAACCCCGGCATCGGCGTGCGCTACCGCCAGTCGTCCGAGCGCATGGAATGGATTGCCGACGCCGGCATCTATCACGACTCGGCCGAGCGCACCGCCATGGTGGTGGGAGCCGGCGCCTGGTGGAAGGCCGGCGAGAGCCTGCGCCTGGGCGCTGCGCTCGCCCTGTTCAAGAGCGAGACCTACAACGGCGGTGACCCGGCGCTCGCCCCGCTGCCGCTCGCGGCGTGGGATTTTCGCTCGGTGACGGTCAACGCGGCCTTCGCCCCGCGCATCGCGGGGGTCAACGAGGTATCGACGCTGCTGTTCTGGCTTACCTACTGGCCGTAGCTTCATTCTGCGCGCGATGCTCCTCGGCGCTGTGCTCGCCGGCGGCATAGCCGGCGGACAGCAGAACGATGAGCACCACGGCAATGAGGGCGGTCGCGCGATAGAGCTGCATGGAGCCATTGTGGGGATCCGATTCTTGCGCAACTAGCGCGCGCAAAACTATTTCGAAAAAGGTTGTCGCGGTTCGTCGACAAATCCGCCAGCTAGAATTCGACATGCCTTCCTCCATCGCGCAATTCTGGGACGACGCGATCGTCCCCACGCTCGTCGATTACATCCGCATCCCCGCCAAGTCGCCGCACTTCGACCAGGAGTGGGCGAAGCACGGCCATATCGACGCCGCGGTCGAGCTCGCCGCTGCCTGGTGCCGCAAGCACGCGGTGGCGGGGATGAAGCTCGACGTGATGCGCCTGCCCGGGCGCACGCCGGTGCTGTTCCTGGACATCCCTTCGAACGCTTCGTCCCAGAAGAACGTGCTGATGTACGGCCACCTCGACAAGCAGCCGGAGATGGTCGGCTGGCGCGAGGGCTATGGGCCGTGGACCCCGGTCATCGCCGACGGCAAGCTCTATGGCCGCGGCGGGGCGGACGACGGTTATGCGGTCTTTTCCTCGATCGCGGCGATCCGCGATCTCCAGGCGCAAAAGAAGCCCCACGGCCGCATCGCGATCCTCATCGAGTGCTGCGAGGAGAGCGGCAGCGGGGATCTTCCCGCGTATCTGGAAGCCCTTTCATCGAGGATTTCTCCTCCTGACTTGGTCATCGGCCTCGACTCTGGCTGCGGCAACTACGAGCAGCTCTGGAGCACGACCTCGCTGCGCGGCCTGGTGAACGGCGTCCTCACGGTCGAAGTCCTGAGCGAGGGCGTGCATTCCGGCGACGCGAGCGGCGTGGTGCCTTCGAGCTTCCGCATCGCGCGCATGCTGCTCGAGCGCATCGACGCCGCCGACACCGGCATCGTCAAGCACGCCGCCTTCCACGCGCAGATCCCGGCGGAGCGCTCCACGCAGGCGCGCCGCGCCGCCGAAGTGCTCGGCGAGGAAATCTGGCGCAAGTTTCCCTTCATGCCCGGCATGGAGCCGATGCAGGCCGACCTCTCCGACCTGGTGCTGAACCGCACCTGGCGGCCGTTCCTCGCCGTCACCGGTGCCGACGGCCTGCCGCCGCCGGCGAGCGCGGGCAACGTGCTGCGCCCGCAGACCCGGCTGGTGCTCTCGCTGCGCCTGCCGCCGACGGTGAAGGCCGATAGCGCCGCCCGGCAGCTGAAGGCCATCCTGGAGGCCGATCCGCCGTACGGCGCGCGCGTGCGATTCGAATCCGGCCACGCCGGCACCGGCTGGCACGCGCCGCAGACCGCGCCCTGGCTGGAGAAAGTCCTGAACGAGTCCTCGACGGCCCACTTCGGCAAGCCCGCGATGTGGATGGGCGAGGGCGGCACCATCCCGTTCATGGGCATGCTCGGCGCCCAGTACCCGCAGGCCCAGTTCCTGATCACCGGCGTGCTCGGCCCGCACTCCAACGCGCACGGGCCGAACGAATTCCTGCACATCGACTACGCCAAGCGCCTTACGGCGTGCGTGGCGGATGTCTTAGCCGCTCACGCGGCCAAATGAATTCGGGGTCAGGTGCACAACTCGTTTTCGCGTACGCAAAAACAAGTTGTGCACCTGACCCCGAATTCACTCCACGTCGAATTCGACGCCTTCGGCCGCTTTGACCAGCGGGGTGCCGAAGGTGATGGAGCCGCGCTTGCGCAGCACGAACTCCTCGCGCTGCAGCAGCACTTCCTTCTCGCCCTCGACGGTGACGTAGGTGCCGTTGGTGCTGACGTCGATCAGCACGAACTTGTCCTTGCGCCGCTCGATGGTGCAATGCTGGCGCGAAGCGTTCTGGTCGGCGACCACGATGCCGCATTCCTCGCCGCGGCCGAGGCTGATCGCGTCCTTCTCCCGCCGGCGCTCGAGCGTGCGGCCGCGATAGGTCAGCCGTAGCGCGACCTGCTGCGGCCGCCCGTCCTCCACGCGATGTCGCACCAGCGCGGTGGCATTGTCGTCGGCGCGCCAGACCAGCTCGCACAGCGGGGTCTCTTCGGAGCGGCCGCGGATCTGGGTGCTTTCCAGCTTGCGCAGCCAGGCGCGGTAGAGCGGTGAGAGCAGCTTCGCGGTCCACTCGGTGGTGATGATCTGCGCGCTGCCCGCGTGCTCGCACAGGCGCGCCGCCAGGTTCACGGTGTCGCCGAACACTTCGTCGCCCTTCTGCACCACCGGGCCGAAGTGGAAGCCGATGCCGACCGAGAGCTTGATCTCCGCGGTCTTGGGCAGCTTTTCCATCGCGAGGTGCATCGCCGAGGCGGCGTCGGCCGCGGCGTCGGGCGACGCGGCAAGCACCATCACCTTGTCGGCGGTGCTCTGCATCAGGCGCGCGCCGCACGACGCAGCCGCCTGGCCAAGACGGAACTGGCAGCGCTCGAGCGCCTCGTGCGCGACCTTGTCGCCCGCCTTCTCGCGCAGCTCGCCGGCGCCGACGATGACGGCGAACAGGACGGTGGTTTCGCGGCTCGGTTCCATGGGCCTTGCGAAACGCTAGCGGAAGGGGCGCAGCGCGGCAATCAGGGTTTTCAGCAATTAGGTGACAATTGACGCAGTGACTCCCCGCGACTGGCTGCAACAGTTCGGCGCCGCGCTCGAGCGCGGCGACATCGACGCCGCCGCCGGCCTGTTCGAGCCCGACGGTTTCTGGCGCGACCTGGTCTCGTTCACCTGGAACCTCAAGACCTGCGAGGGCCGCGCCGAGATCAAGGCCATGCTCGCCGCGACGCTGGCCGGTGTGAAGCCGCGCAATTTCGTAGCCAAGTCGAACGACTGGTTCACCTTTGAAACCGCGGTCGGTCGCGGCATCGGCCACCTGAGATTGCGCGGCGAGCACGCGTGGACGCTGCTCACGAGCTTGCAGGAATTGAAGGGCTTCGAAGAAAGAAGGGAGGAAATGCGTCGCTCCCCCAGCGAGCCGTCGCCTGCCCAGGCGCCCTTCGTCCTCATCGTCGGCGGCGGGCAGGGCGGCATCGCGCTCGCCGCGCGCTTGAAGCGCCTCGGCGTGCCCGCGGTGGTGGTGGAGAAGAACGAGCGCGCGGGCGATTCCTGGCGCAAGCGCTATGCGTCGCTCTGCCTGCACGACCCGGTGTGGTACGACCACATGCCGTACCTGCCGTTTCCGGAGCACTGGCCGGTGTTCACACCGAAGGATCGGATGGGTGACTGGCTCGAGATGTACGTGAAGGTGATGCAGCTCGACTACCGCAGTTCCACGGTTTGCACCAAGGCCACCTTCAGCGACGGCGAATGGGAAGTAAACCTGCTGAGAAATGGCGAGCCGCTGACGCTGCGGCCTGAGCACCTGGTGCTTGCGACCGGAATGTCAGGTTTTCCTAGCGTGCCCCAGATCAAAGGCATTGAAGGATTCCACGGCACGGTGGTGCATTCCAGCAAGTTCGCAGGCGGCGCGGCATGGAAGGGCAAGCACGCGGTCGTCGTGGGCTCGGGAACGTCGGCGCACGACATCTGCCAGGACCTGCACGCGCACGGCGCCGCGCGGGTCACCATGATCCAGCGCGCCCCGAGCATCGTGGTGCGCACCGAGAGCCTGATGGAGCTCGCCTGGGGGCCGCTTTATTCGGAGCAGGCGGTGGCGCGCGGCGTGAGCACCGCGATCGCGGACCTGACGGTGGCCTCGGTGCCCTTCAGGGTGCTGCCTGAATTGCAACGGCCGATCTACCAAGCCATTCGAGAGCGCGATGCGGATCTGTACGCAGGCCTCGACAAAGCAGGCTTCCAGTACAACTTCGGCGAGGACGGCTCCGGCATCCACGCGCTGTATCTGCGGCGCGGCGCGGGCTACTACATCGAGGTCGGCGCCTCGCAGATGATCATCGATGGCAAGATCAAGCTCAAGGCCGGCGTCAGCGTCGAGCAGGCGAGCGACAGGACGGTGAAGCTCTCCGACGGCAGCGAGCTGCCCGCCGACCTCTTGGTGTTCGCCACCGGCTACGGCTCGATGACGCAGTGGGCGCGCGCGCTGATCAGCCCGGAAGTCGCCGACAAGGTGGGCAAGGTGTGGGGCGTGGGCTCCGACACCAAGGGCGATCCCGGGCCGTGGGTCGGCGAGCTGCGCAACATGTGGAAGCCCACCGCGCAGGAGAATCTCTGGTTCCACGGCGGCAACCTCATGCAGTCGCGCCACTATTCGCTTTACCTCGCGTTGCAGCTGAAAGCGCGCTTCGAAGGGCTCCCGACACCCGTGTACTTATGATTTCCAAAGATTTGATCGCGGCCTATGAAAGCGCCGACTACGTCATCTTCGCCGAGCCGCCGTTCGTGCTGAAGATCGGCGAGCCGAGCGCGCGGCTCGATGCCTTGCTCGAGGAGGAAGGCGCCAGCACCGCGGCGTTCGTCACCGCGGCCAACCCGCGCAGCAAGAAGAAATCCGCGGCGGAAAACGCCTCCGCGCTGAGCGCGCTCGACCAGCTGGTCGCGGCCGCGGGCTATCCGTGGCGTGCGGGCGAGGGCCGCGAGCCCGACGGAAGCTGGAGCGAGCCCAGCCGCCTGGTCATCGGCATCTATCGCGAGAACGCCGAAGCGCTCGGGCGCCTGTTCGGCCAGAACGCGATCGTGTTCATCGAGAAGGGCGCCGCGCCGGAGCTCGTGGTTTTGGCTTGAAGCTGGTCCTCGATACCAACGTGTGGCTCGACTGGCTGGTGTTCGGCGATGCCTCGGTGGCCGCGCTCAAGGCTGCGGTGGCGGAGGGCCGCGCTGAGATCTTCATCGACGCCGCCGGCGAAGCGGAGCTCGCGCGCGTGCTGGCCTACGACCTCGGCAAGCACAGCATCGATGTTGAAAAGCAGGCCGCCTGCCTTGCCGAATGCCGTCGCGTTGCAACGCCGCTCAAAGACATCCTTATCAATGGGACTGGGCTCCCGCTGTGCGCCGATCCCGCGGACCAGGTGTTCCTCGAAGCCGCGGCGGCGGCGCGCGCGGACTACCTGGTGACCAAGGACAGCGAGCTGCTGGACCTCGCGCGCCGCAAGCTTCCGTTTCAGATCGTGAGGCCGAGCTCCCTGAACTTCAGGTAGAGCTCGCGGCACGCCCAGGCATCGGTCGCGGCGTAGACGATCTGCTGCTCGGAGAGCTTTTGCCGCGCCCAGTTGGAAGTCTTGGTGCCTTTCGGGATGCGAAAGCCGAGGAACAGGCCCGCGAGGTTGCGCACACCGCTCTGCTTCAGGCCATGGCGCTGCGCCAGCGCGCCGACGTCGGCGATCGATTTTTCGTGGAAGGCGACGATTTTCTTCAGGCTCTTCAGGTCATCGGCCAGGCCGACACCGGCCTTGACGATGTGCGCCTCGCCCAGCATGCGTGCCACCGCCGCGGCGATCTCCGGGCGCTGCACCTGGAAGAGATAAACCGCGCGCCCGGTGGCGACCTGCGCCAGGCTCGGCGGGTAGCTCTCGCCCGGCCTGAAGGCGGGCCGGGTCTCGGTATCGAAGCCGACCAGCGTCTCCTGCAGGATGTCGTCCATCGCCGGCGCGAGCTCGCTTGGCGCGGCGATGACGTGGACCGCGCCTTCGTAGCGGCGGATCGGCAGCGCGTTGACCTCTTCGCGCGAGACGTGGCGCAGCAGCTCGGGCGGCAGGGACATGGGCACGCATCTTAGACGCGGTAGTACGAATGGTGATTGACGGCAACGGCGAACGGCGTAGATTGGGAGCCGAGCCTGCACGGGCCGTCGCAGCAATTGCGGCAGTAAGCATGGGATTCCCGGCTACCTGTCGGGATACCTGGCAACGGCAAGCTCAGCGCGGCGGTAGCCGCGATTGGAACAGGCGCCCAGCTAGGCGCCGCCCGAGTGTTCGGGCACCCGGCCCCGCCTTCATGGCGGGGCCTTCATTTTGGGGGTTGGGTTTGCCCGGCTTCTTGGGCTACTTCTATTTCTACTTGGTGAGATCGAGCCGCTTGTAGGCGACGCGGCAAAGGTCGCGGTCGGTGTCCGACTTCATCGGCTTGTTGCAGGCGCGCTCGAAGGCGTCCTTGCGTCTTTGCTGCTCTTCCAGCGCCGCGCGGCGCTGCGCCTCGCGTTCATCGACTTTCATCTGCATCGTCTGCTTGGATACGCCGGCCGCGCCGTCTTCCCCGACGGCGAACCCCGCGGTCAGCACCACTCCCAGGACGATGGCCAGCGCTCCGACGGTCTTCGACAGTTCCATTGCAGGCCTTTCCTTGATCGTCCCCTACGCAACGAGTCTTTCAATTTTTGACGGGCGCGTCGAGGCACTCCGGCACGCGCCGCGAATCCATTTCGCCGGCGTTAAGATCGCGCCGTGAAGAAAGCCGCAAAGAAGCGCAAAGGGAGAAGAAGCGGGATAAGCAGCCGGCAGCGCCACTCGGTCTACGTCATCGAGCTCGACCCGGCGATCTACAACAGCGCGCGCTTCCGCAAGGCCAATCCGGACCACGACCTCACCAAGCCGTGCGTCTACGTCGGCTGCACCGGCCTTACGCCCGAGCAGCGCTTCGAGAAGCACAAGGCCGGCATCCGCGCCAACAAGTTCGTGCAGCGCTTCGGCCTGCGCCTGCTGCCGAAGCTCTATGCCTACGCCAACCCGATGCCCTACGACGCCGCGCGGGACATGGAGGTCGAGCTGGCGATCGCGTTAAGGGAGCAGGGCTACGCCGTCTGGCAAGCGTAATTCGGGGTCAGGTCTAATTCGGGGTCAGGGTCACAACTCGTTTGCACGTACGTAAAAACAAGTTGTGACCCTGACCCCGAATTAGGCTTGTCAACCCTGACCCCGAATTTCAGTCGCAGATGTATTCGAGCGCCTCGCCCCCGGCGCTGCGCGGCTGCCCGAACGAGATCCAGCCGTTCTTGCGCAGCGTGAACTCCTCGCGGTGCAGCACGGCCTCCTCTTCGCCTTCCACGGTGACGAAGGTGCCGTTGGTGCTCTTGTCGGCGAGCACGAAGTGCGCGTGGCGCCGCTCGATGGTGCAGTGGTGGCGCGAGGCGTGCTCGTTGTCGATCACCAGGCCGCAGCGCGGGTCGCGCCCGATGGTGAAGGCCTCGAGGATGCGGCGCAGGACCATCTTGTTGCCGCGGTACTTGAGCTTGAGCTTGGCGCGCGCCGGCTCGGACGCGGCGTCGAACGGGTAGAAGGTGGCGGGCTCGTCCGCGCGCCAGACGATCTCGCACAGCGAGAGCTCCTCCCCGATGCCCTTGAGCTGCACCGCGTACAGGCGCCGGATGGAGCGTCGGTAGAGCGAGCCGACCTGCTCCGCGGTGTCGGAGGCGAGCAGGATCTGGCCGCGCGCCGCCTGCTCGACCAGCCGGGCGGCGAGGTTGACCGTGTCGCCGAACACGTCGGCGTTGTTCTGGATCACCGGGCCGTAGTGAAAGCCGACGCCGAGGCCGAGCCGGGTATCGCCGGCCGCCGGAAAATCGCCGGCCGCGACCTGCATGGCGACCGCGGTGCGGGCGGCCGCGTCGGCGCTCGCGGAGAGCAGCATCAGCCGCCCGCCGATGCGCTTCACGACGCGCGCCTGGGTCGACTCGGCGCTCTGCTGCAGCTGTCTCGACGCAGGGCGCGATGGCGTCGTGCGCGGCGGCGTCGCCGAGGCGGGCGTACAGTTCGGCCGCGCCGACCAGCTCCGCGAATATCACCGCCGCCTCGCGACTGGCCGGTGGGGGCGTTGAATCGATATCCTGGCTTGGCGCCATCGTGGCCGCGACAATACGATAATCGGACCAGTCTTGCTCATTTCCCCGGGGAGTGCATCCAAATGATCCACGTCATCGCCGTCATCACCGCCAAGCCCGGAAAGCGTGAAGAAGTGCTCAAGCACTTCCGCGCCAACGTCCCTGCCGTGCGCGCCGAGAAGGGCTGCATCGAGTACGGCGCGGCGATCGACGCCGACCCGGCGCTGCCGGTCCAGACCAAGTACGGGCCCGACACTTTCCTGGTGGTGGAGAAATGGGAAAGCATGGACGCCCTCAAGGCCCACGCCGCCGCGCCGCACATGGCCGCGTACGGCGCGAAGACCAAAGAGTTGCTGGCGAGCCGGGTTATCCACATCCTGTCTCCCGCCTAGCGAATATTGTTGCTGCGCGGCATGACGCTTGCTCCAGGAAAGTTGTTTTTCCCAAGGAGCATTTCATGACACAAAAGTCCAGGCAGAGCCGCGAGATGGTCAAGGCCATCGTCAATCCGATGTTCGCGTGGAGCAACGCTGTCCTGAAGGGGGGCGAGATGATGCTCAACTCCATGGAGGCGCTGGCGAAGAACGCGCGCACCGTGCGCGTCGCCGTGCTTCCCGAGGCGGATGCGCCGCAGCGCAAGCGCTCCGCGCGCCGGAAGGCAACTCCGGCAACGGCGGCAAGCGCGCCAAGCGCCGCCGCTAGGCCGGTTGGGGTCAGGGCTCGAATCCGGTCCAGCTCCGCGTCAGCAGGTTTAGGGCCCTGACCCCGAATTTCGGGTAGGCCCATAGCAAGCCCATAGAATTCGGGGTCAGAGCCCGAATTCGGAGAATTGCCATGGCCACCCACCTCAAGCGCCGCCTCGCCCGTGACGTCACGGACGAGATCGACGCGAAAGTCCGCCACACGGTCGAAGGCATCCTCGCCGGCGTCAAGGCGCGCGGCGATGCCGCCGTGCGCGAGTACTCACAGCAGTTCGACAAGTGGGTTCCGAACAAACTCAGCAAAGGCGAGCTCGAGGCCATCCTCGCCCGCGTATCCCCTGGAACGATCTCCGATATCAAGTTCGCCCAGGCGCAGATCCGCAACTTCGCCGAGCACCAGCGCGCCGCGATCCGCGACATCGAGGTCGAGACCCTGCCGGGGGTGAAGCTCGGCCACAAGAACATCCCGGTGGAGAGCGTCGGCTGCTACGTGCCCGGCGGCCGCTACCCGATGGTCGCCTCGGCGCACATGAGCATCGTCACCGCGCGCACCGCGGGCGTGAAGCGCATCATCGCGTGCACGCCGCCGAACCAGGGCGAGCCGCACGCCGAGACCATCGCCGCGATGGTGCTCGGCGGCGCCGACGAGATCCACGTCGTCGGCGGCGTGCAGGCGATCGCCGCGATGGCGCTCGGCACCGAGACTATCCAGCCGGTCGACATGCTGTGCGGCCCGGGCAACGCCTACGTGGCGGAGGCCAAGCGCCAGCTCTTCGGCAAGGTGGGCATCGACCTCTTCGCCGGCCCGACCGAGATCCTGGTTGTCGCCGACGAGAGCGCGGACGTCGAGATGATCGCCACCGACCTCCTCGGCCAGGCCGAGCACGGCCCGACCAGCCCGGCCATCTGTATTACGACTTCGAGATCCATTGCAGAAAATCTGGAAGCCGAGATTCAAAGGCAACTCAAGGTCCTTCCCACCGCCGACGTCGCCGGCGTGGCATGGCGCGACTACGGCGAGATCATCCTGGTCGAGTCGCGCGAGGAAGCGGTGAAGGAAGCCGATCGCGTCGCCGCCGAGCACGTGGAGATTCTTTGCAAGAACCCGCGCTACTTCCTCGAGCACATGCGCAACTACGGCGCCCTGTTCCTCGGGCCCGAGACCAACGTCTCCTACGGCGACAAGGTGATCGGCACCAACCACACCCTGCCGACGCTCGGCGCCGCGCGTTACACCGGCGGCCTGTGGGTCGGCAAATTCCTCAAGACCTGCACCTACCAGGAGATCACCCGCGAGGCGAGCGTCGCCGTCGGCGAGTACTGCTCGCGCCTGTGCGCGATCGAGCGCTTCTGGGGCCACAAGGAGCAGGCCGACCTGCGCCTGCGCCGCTACGGCGGCCAGAAGATAGGTTTGGGTAGCGGTTGATCTTGACTGCTAGGACTTGACCTGCGTCACACTTACTACCGGCTTGGTTGCTGATGCTTCTTCCTGCTCGAACGCATGTCCGGTGGCCAGCAACCCTGCCAGCACGAGCGCTAGCGCTCCAATGAAAATAGACGTATTCACTGCTTCTCCCTTGCAGCCATTGGAGCAGGATTGGCTTCACTATGGATGCTGCACTTTTCACGAACACGGGTTTTTCTTTTGACTAAGGGGGTCGCGAGCCAGCGGGGGTTGCCTTTGACCGTCAATGACAGATTCCGCCTCGATGGCCGCGCCGCGCTCGTCACCGGCGCCGGCCGCGGCATCGGCCGCGCCTGCGCCATCGCCCTCGCGCAAGCCGGCGCGGAAGTGTGGCTGATTGCACGGACCAGGGACGAGATCGAGCAAGCCGCCGCCGAGATCCGCGCCGGCGGCGGCAAGGCCCACGCTGTGGCCTGCGACGTCCTGAGCTCCGCCGAAGTAAGAAAGTCGTCACGGCGATGCCCGTGCTCGACGTGCTGGTGAACAACGCCGGCAGCAACATCCCCGAGCCGTTCGTCGAAGTGAGCGAAGAGCACCTCGACCGCCTGCTCGACCTCAACGTGCGCGCCGCCTTCCTCGTCGCCCAGGCCGCGGCGAAGAAGATGCTCGAAGCGCCCGAGCGCAGGCAGCGCGGCGGCGCCATCCTCCACATGTCCAGCCAGATGGGCCACGTCGGCGCGGTGAACCGCACCGTCTACTGCATGACCAAGCACGCCCTCGAAGGCCTGACCAAGGCCATGGCGCTCGAGCTCGCCCCGCACGGCATCCGCGTGGTCTCGATCGCGCCCACCTTCGTCGAAACCCCGCTCTACAACCAGCTGGCGGCGGCGAAGCCGGGGTTCGCGCAATGGGTGAAGGAGCGCATTCCGGCCGGCGGGGTGGGGCGGCCGGAGGATGTCGCTTCGGCGGTGGTGTTCGCCGCCTCGCCGGCCGCTGCTTTGGTCACTGGAACCAGCCTGTTGGTCGACGGCGGCTGGACCGCGCAGTAAATAAAAAATATACGCCTTGACCCCCGCCGTGCCGGCCCCGTATGGTGGGCCGTGTTCCGGAAGTAACCCGTCCCCACCGCCGCCCAATGGCGACCCTTCACCACCTCTCCCGCTACGCAGATCAAAGTAGTGCCCGCCTTTCGGGGCGGACCGGCGTAAACGCAATGCGAAGGAAGCACCATGAACTGGACCCACATCGAAAACGGCTGGAACGAGTACAAAGCCAGCGCCAAGCAGCAATGGAGCAAGCTGTCCGACCCGCAGCTCACGGACACGCTGGGCCGGCGCGAATTCCTGGTGAACCAGGTGCAGGAAGTCTATGCACTGAGCGAGGAAGAGACCGAGCGGCAAATCGCCGCGTGGCAGGCGAAGCAGATCAAGAAGCGCGCCCCGGCCAAGAGCTAGGGGGGCAGTACGCGGGAGCGCTTGCGCAATGGCGCTCCCGTCACTCCGAGAATCGACAAGAAAGAGAAAGCAAATGAGCCGAGAACAATGGATGTGGATGCGAGCCAGCGTCGCGCTGATGGCCGCCGCCGCGGCAGCCATCCGCTTCAGCGCTGCCGCCGACAACACCCCGGCGGTGCCGGAACCGACCGCGGGCCAGTGATGAAAAAGCCGACCGACCTTTACACCATTCAGGAGCCCGAAACGCCGGCGGACGACAATGTCTTCCACCTCAGCACCAACGTGTTCCAGCTCAACGCGATTCGCTCGTACGGGCACGGGCTCACCACCCCGCGCCCGCTCGCCGCGCCCTGGCCGCGGCAGGTCGTCTGGCACGACCTCCCGCCTTCCACCAAGATCTAAAACCGGGGTCTCACCCGGTTTTTCTTTGGGGCAGGGCTCGGACCTGGTGCAGCTTGTACGACGGTTAAGGCCCTGGCCCCGAATTTTACTTTCCTGGTTTCCCCGATCAGTCGTCGCGCTGCCGCCCGCCGACGACGGCGGAATAGCTGGCGACGAACGCGCCGATCAGCAGCGTGATGAAGAGGAAGAGGGCCGCGGCCGCGGAAGCCTTGCGCGCCGCATCGGCCGCCTCTCGCGCCTTGGTCTCGGCTTCCTGCTTCTTCTGCTGCACCTGGTTGAACGCCTCGTTCACGCGCTTCTCGCCCTCGGCCTGCGAAACGCCGGTGCGCTGCGCGACCAGCTGGCCGGCGTAGCGCGCGTCGTCTTCGGGCAGTTTCCCCGAGGCGGCGGCGTTGGCGAAGATGCGCCCGACTTCGGCCGTGGCCTGCTCCGGCGACCCCTGGGATTTAGCGCCCTTGGGATTGCGGAAGAGAGAGTCGACCGCGTAGTCCATCGGCCCGCTGCCGTTGCCGGACTTGGACGCGTCGGCGCCCGCGGCTGCGGCACCGCTCGCCGCCGCGGTCGTCGCCGCGCTCGCCGCGCCGCCGGCGACCTGCGCTCCAGCTCGCACGCCGCCGCTGACGATGGTCGTCACGGCCGAGGTGAGCACGCCGGCTGTCAACAAAATCGAAACCGCCCAGGTAAGGAAGCCATGCGCCGTGTCGCGGAAGGCGACCTCGTCGGTCTGAAGCGAGACCCACTTGGTCCGCAACCGGCCACCGATGTAGCCGCCCAGCGCGGAAGCCAGGACGTGGATCAAGACGAGCCACACGCCAGTGCCGACGCCGAGGGTCTTGCCGCTCACGCCTTCTTCCGCCCAGGGCGACATCGCCGAGAGGCCGAGGCCCGTGCCGAGCAGCATGAGGCAGAGCGACAGCGCGGCCGCGGCGGCCGCGCCGGCAAAGACCGCGGCCCAGGAAACCGCGCTGGGCCCGGAGACCGAGCCCCCGCCTCCGCGGGGGGTGTCATAGATGACGGCGTCGCGCCGGGGATCGTGTGAAAGCGTAGATGTGGCCATAGCGGGCTCCTGAAAGAATGCCCGCAAGGTTTGCAATGCACGTGCCCTGGTAAAGAAGCAGCGTCGGGAGCGCCCCGACGTCCCGCAAAAATACTTGCGTCCGGACGCCGGGGTCAGGGCTCGAATCCGGTCCAGCTACGCGTCAGCAGGTTTAGGCCCTGACCCCGAATTTCCCTCTCACCCCACCTCAAACCTTTTCCTCCTCACATGCGCCCCAAAATCCGCCCGCCACACGGTGCTGTACTGCTTCACCTTGTCGCCGCTCCAGTCGCGCCCGCGACGCGCGTCGTAGGCGTCGAGCTCGCGTTCCACCGCGGCGCGGTCGTAGCGGTCGGTATGCACGGTGGCCGAGAGCGACAGTCGCGCGCTGAGCGGCTCCTTCTGCTCCGGGTAGCCGAGCGCGAGTCCTGCTACGGGCACCACCCAATCGGGTAGGCCGAGCAACTGGTCGATCTTCGAGACGTGGTCGCGGATCTGGCTGATCGGACACGTGCCGAGGCCCGCGAGCTCCGCCGCGGCGACGAACGCGCCGAGCGCGATCGCAGCATCCACGCTCGCGTTGAAGAACGCGTCCAGGTGCTCGTTCGGAAACACCTTGTCCCTCTTCGCGAAAATGCGCCGCAGCCGCCAGCCATCGGCGCAGAAGATGAACAGCTCAGGCGCCTGCGCCAGCCACGGCGAGCCAGGCAGCAGCGCGCACACCGCGGCGCGCTTCGCCGGATCGGCGAGGCGCACCAGCGTCGCCTGTTGCAGGTCGCTCTTGGTGGGCGCCGCGAGCGCCGTGGCGCACAGCAGCCGCACCATCTCTTCCGGCACCGGGTCAGGGCGGTAGCGCCGGCACACCGAGCGCTCGTTCAGTGCGGCGAGGGCTTCGAGGTTTGGCACTCCGCGCGGGACTTCGAGCGCCGTGCCGTAGCGGCGCTTGGTCGCCGCCGCGATGCGTTCAGGATTTGTGGGCATGCCGGATTATC
The DNA here is from genome assembly GCA_963810475.1 of uncultured beta proteobacterium. Taxonomy (GTDB): domain Bacteria; phylum Pseudomonadota; class Gammaproteobacteria; order Burkholderiales; family SG8-39; genus SCGC-AG-212-J23. The sequence goes on from CAWENY010000029.1 coordinate 82,382, forward strand.
CGGCACGTCCCGAGTAACATCTCGCTTGGGGAGCACTATGGCCATCAAGGGCAGCGGCGACATTACGTTGTCGGATCTCAGGGACCGCCTGCGCAGCTTCGCGGCGGAGCGCGACTGGGACCAATTCCACTCGCCCAAGAATCTCGCGGCGGCCCTGATTGTCGAAGCCGGAGAGTTGCTCGAACATTTTCAGTGGTTGACCGAGGACGCTTCGAAGGCGTTGACGGCGCAACAGCGTTCTCAAGTCGGTGAAGAGATGGCCGACGTATTGATCTATCTGGTACGGCTGGCCGACAAGCTCAATATTGATTTGCTGGAAGCGGCGCAAGACAAGATCAGGAAAAACGCGCTGAAGTATCCGGCAGACAAGGCTCGCGGAAGCATTCGCAAGTACACGGATATCGGCTAGCGCTGCGCGCACGCCGATTGCTTCAGGAGAGGCATGGAAAAGAACCCGCAGTACCAAGGACCCGAGCGCCGCAAGTCCCAGGCGCCGTACGACGGAAAGGAACGGCGGCGCCTCGACTGGCCGTTCAAGCCGCCCAGTGCTGCCGAGCGAAAGGACGGCATTGCCCCCACGACTACGCCAGCACGCGCAGACGTGGAGCCTTCATCGCCCGGCCCGGAAAAGAAGGCGTAACTACCCGAGCTGGCGGGTCCACTCCTGCCCGCTAGAGCGGTAGAAGCCGACGGTACTGGCGTAGGCCCTCTTCGGTTCGACACCGCGCGCCATGCGGCGAAACGCCGCTGCGACGCGCCTGCGCTCCTGATTCGTAGTGCTCCGTGCCATTGCTGCCTCCATTCGTTGAAGCCGCAATGCTAGGGAACGCGCGCATCAGTCTGATTTCCGCTTGCGCTCGCTTTGTTACCGGTTTGTTTCCGAAAACGGCTAGATCGGACCTGCGACGTACGTTCCGCTATCGGCCACGAGCGGTCACTCGCGTAATGTCCCACCCCATTCCAGATGTCGGATAGCGCGGCGCGAGACGCAGGGCGCGGGGTTGCGCACACCGAGGCCCGTGACCGCTAACCGTCGCTTACTTACCGCTGCGCAATCTTCCCGATTCAGCTGCTGCTGCCGGCGGCACTAGCGGTGAGCTCGATGTGCTTCTCGAGCCACTCGCGGATGCGGTTGGCGTCGCCGATCCGTGAGCGCTTGCTCCAGGAGTTGAGCAGCACCACGATCAGATCCTTATCCGCCATGCGCACGTGCATCACAAGGCAGCGGCCGGCCTGGCTGATGTAGCCAGTCTTCGAGAGGTCAATCTCCCAGTAGGCGCTGTGCACCAGGGCGTTGGTGTTAACGAAGTTGAGCGGCCGGCGGAAGGACATCACTCGCGCCTTGCCGCGCGTGGAATACTCGCGGATGAGGGGGTAGGCGTGCGCCGCGCGGACCAGCTTGGCGAGGTCGCGGGCGCTCGCCACGTTTGCAGGCAACAGGCCCGTCGGCTCGGCGAAGTGGCTGTCGGTCATGCCGAGCGTCTCGGCCTTGGCATTCATCGCGGTGACGAAAGCCGGCATGCCGCCCGGGTAGGTGCGGCCGAGCGCCGCGGCGGCGCGGTTCTCGGAGGCCATGAGGGCGACCATCAGCAGCTCCTCGCGTGTCAGCGCGGTGCCCGTGCGCAGGCGCGAGCGTGTGACCTTGACCGAACCGATGTCTTCGCGGCTCAGGACGATGCGCTGCTGGAGGTCGAGCCCCCGGTCGAGGATCACCATGGCGGTCATGAGCTTGGTAATCGACGCGATCGGGACAACCGCGTCACTGTTTTTGTCAATCACCACATCGCCGGTTTCGACGTCCTGTACCAGTGCCGATGAGGAGCGCAGGAAGACTGACTTACCGCTGCCCGCCTGTGCGAAACCTACCGATATTGCGAGGACGAAGAAGAGGGCGCAAGCAGCCACAACGCTCTCCAGGGAATGCAGCTTTCTTTGCGGTGTCCCCATGCCACGAATCCTTTTCGTTGCTACTGCTTCCCGTCCTCGCAGTTGGATTGCTAAACACGCACAGCATCAAGGTACTGTTCCGTCCCGGCCCAGCGCATGAGTCGCTTCGATCATATGTATAGGCGCGTAGTACTACGCTCAGCGGTATAGCGGTACCGGCCCTAATTGCCATCTAGTTTTGGGTATGCCCGAGTGTTTCAGCGTTCACGCTGATGCTCCGCCCCCGGTTGAAGCTACATGCGTTATCGGCATGCAAGTGCTGAAGGGTCGTATTACACGGGCCTTCTTGAAGGTTTTCGAGACCTCGGGTACGTCGAAGGGCGCAACATCATCCTCGAACATCGCTTTCCCAATGAAATGCCGGAGCGATTTCGGAGCATGGTCGCCGAGCTGGTAGCGCTCAAGGTCGATGTTCTGGTGACGGTTGGAACACAGACTGCGCCTTACGCAAGAAACGCGACCACCTCAATACCGGTCGTGTTCATCTTCGTTCCCGACCCTGTGGGCAGTGGTTTCGTCGACAGACTGGCACGGCCGGGAAGAAATATGACCGGGCTGTCGCATTTCGGGAAAGATCTCGTCCTCAAACGCCTGCAATTTCTCAGAGATCTCATTCCCGGTTTGTCTCGTGTCGGCTTGCTCGTCAATCCCAATACCGAAGTCGCGACTCTGTACAAACGGGTTACCGATACCGCCGCGGATGAGCTCGGTTTGGAAAACCAGACATTTGAAGCGCGCTCGCTCGAGGAGCTCGGGCATGCATTTGACGCAATGGCCAAAGCCGGAGTGCAAGCGGTGACCATAAACGGCGAGGGGCTCGTGTATCAGCAGCGAGCAGCCGTCGCGAAAATGACGCTTGCACGTCGTCTTCCGTTGGCCGTCTGGTCGAGAGAAACCTTCGAGGCCGGCGCGCTCATGTCATATGGCGCCGACCAAGTTGCAATGTGTCGCCGCGGGCCCGTTTTCGTCGACAAGATCCTGAAGGGCGCCAAACCCGGTGATCTACCCGTCGAGCAACCAACCAAGCTCGAGTTCTTGATCAACCGCAAGGTTGCAACGGCGCTCGGCCTCACGATCCCGCCGGCGTTGCTGCTACGTGCCGAGGAAGTGATTCAGTAATGGGCATTGCGCGCTGATCGCGCGGGTTCAATCCGCCGACCGGGGTTGCCAGGTAACTTGATCCGTTGCCCGTCTGCTTTGGAGGATCCCGACCGTCTGGTGAGGGTCGTAACCAGACGTCTGTCATCGGCCAAGAGCGGTCGCTGATGACCACTCGGGAACTGAGCTTCAAGAACGCTGTGCGCGGCAACGCCGAGATCAGGCCGGACTGGCTGCGGCGTAATGTTCTTATTGATCCTGAACACGTTGCCGGGGTCCCAGCGTGTCTTGATCTCGACCAAACGCCGGTAGTTGTCACGATACGCGGCCTGAGTCCGCTCGCTTCCTTCCTCCTCGGTGAGGAAATTGATATACGTACCGCCAGTCGAGAACCGGCGCACGTCTCGCCAGGCAGCCCGCGCCCACTCAATGTTCACCTTGTCATCATCGGCCTTCTCCCAGGCCGCGGTGATGTTTATGACTGCCCCCGCATCGCGGTTTCCGACCGCAGAGTGGCTGTCCGGGAGACGGCTAAGCGCGCCGTCAATCGGGAAGAGAATGATTCCAGAATGGAGTGAAACGGTGCGCGCCGCGTGCTCGGCTGCCTTCTCAACCAGCGCCTGCTCAAATCGTGGAAGGAACTCGGATTTCCAGTAGTAACGTCTCCCCTTCGGCTGAGTGGCGTCGAGCAAGCTCTGCTGCGAGACGTAGGAGCGTCGCTGCAGTACATCGCCCACCGGAGAGCCGAACGCCTTGAGCGGAGCAGCTAGCCTTTCGCCGTCTTCGATCCGCCCCGAGTGGCAAAACAGAACCACGACAATTGGCTTGCCGTGGACTTCCTTGTCAAGCCATGGCGCGGGCGGTGCAAGGCGCAACACCACCGGGGAGGTCAGCTCTGGCGGCGCCTCGTTGACGAGCTGCCGCCATATTTCCAGGACGCGGCTCGCCTCGCTCGCATGCCAAGCGATCGCTCCGGCCATGATCTGTGGCCCCACTGGATCCAGTCGGTACTCGAAGCTCGTCGCAACGCCGAAATTGCCACCGCCACCTCGCAGACCCCAAAAGAGGTCGCTATTTTCTGTTTCGCTCGCCCGCAACGCACGACCGTCAGCGGTCACTACATCGACAGACAGTAGGTTGTCACTCGTCCATCCGGACCTGCGCGTGAGATAGCCGAAGCCGCCGCCGAGCGTCAACCCCGCGATGCCAGTATTCGAGACGAAGCCCAGCACCGCTGCAAGGCCGTGTACTTGCGTCTCCCGGTCGACGTCGCCCAGCAGGCAGCCCGCCTGCGCACGCGCGGTGCGCGTCCGCGGATCGACCCAGACGCCGCGCATAAGCGACATGTCCAGCAGTAACCCATCGTCGCAAGTCGCAAGCCCGGCCACGTTGTGACCGCCGCCTTTGATGGAGAGCGGCAGGTTGCGTTCACGCGCGAAGCTCAGACAAGTGGCAACGTCCGCAATGCCAAGGCAGCGCGCAATGAGCGCGGGTCGCCGATCGATCATTGCGTTCCAGACCGTACGCGAGTCCTCATACCCAGGGTCACTGGGAGTAAGGAGCGGTCCGCGCAGACGAGCTCTCAGCTCGTCGACCGACTTCTGGTTCACGCCCGCCATGTTGCCCTCCGTCGGAAAGGCGTGAGTCTAGCTAATCAAGGGCTCGAGCGTCTGCTTTGGGTTGTAAGCCGCCCATTGGTGGAAGGTCGCATTACGGTCATGAGCAGTCACTCGGTCCTCGATCCAAATAGCAGCCTTCTCGATGTTCCCGCAGACGCGGGACCACAAGCTCATCTTCGTCGACCCGGCGGCGAAAGCGGCGAGGTCGGGAGCTGCGACAATATCTACGACGTGCTGATCAAGAGTTATAGTCCTGCGGGAAAGTTCACCGGTCAGCTTTGCGGCTTTGCCTTCAACGGAGGCCTGAAAAATGAGCTATGCACGCGCGTTCATTATCAACGCGGTTGTCGGTGGGGTGCTGGTCTTGCTGCCGATCTACCTGGCTGTGTTGTTGTTACTCAAGGGAATGAAGGCGGTCGTGGGCTTGGTGCGGCCAATTGCAGCGTTGCTTCCGGAATGGTTGCCGGCAGAAAACGCCTTGGCTCTCTTAGTAGTGCTGATCGTCTGCTTTTTGGTCGGTGCTGCCGTGCGTACCCGGGCAGGGCGAGTGGTTCGAGAGCGGATGGAGATGGGGTTCTTTGGAAGAATTCCCGGCTACGCGTTGTTTCGCAGCCTGACACAACGGCTGGCTGGCGAGAGTGACGAGATCGCGTGGAAGCCGGTGCTCGTCGAGATCGAGGATGCTCTCGTTCCGGCCTTCATCGTCGAGGAGCTCGCCGACGGTAGCTTCACGGTCTTCGTGCCGTCCGTACCTACACCGTTCGCCGGAGCCGTTTACATCCTCAGCCGGGAACGCGTGCATCTCGTCGACATCCCATTCACCCAAGCCATCAAGTCCGTCTCCCGATGGGGAGCCGGGTCAGGAGAACTCGTGGCGGCGATGAGAAAATAGGACCCCTCGTCGAGGCAAGGCGACGAATTCTCTCGCCTTGACGATAGTCCTCCGCTTTGCTTTAGGGACCGGCGCACCGGTATTTCGGGCGGCGCTGCGGCGCTATACCCGTCCGAACCCGATAGCGGGTCGTTAGCCCGGAGTTAGCCCGGGGATGTGTGTGGCGAACCGACGAGACTCGGAAAACAATTAAGCAACTGTTTTCCGACAGGGAATCTGGCGCGCCCGGCAGGATTTGAACCCACGACCCCCTGGTTCGTAGAATTCGTTAGTGCATCGCTAACTAGCTGTATTTTCTTGAACTGACTGAGGGCGCCCGTTGACGCCACTACGCAGAGCGATGCACAACCGAGCCCAGCCGATTCCCGACAAAAGTCCCGACACCATCTGCAGCGACGCAGCTGCGGCCGCTATCGGCCAGGAGCGGCCATTGCTCCGAGGTAACTGCGCTCCTGCGCCGTCCGCTGCATCTGGCAGTTCGGCGTCGGCCTCGCCATCGTTCGCTCAAGGGCGGGATTCGTCTTCACTGGATCATTTGCGTAGCCTGTAACAGCACCGACTGTGGAAGGGTTAGGCCGAGAACGCGTGCCGTCTTAAGGTTGACGAACAGGTCGAACTTCGTGGGCTGCTCCATCGGCAGCTCGGCTGGCTTGGCGCCCTTCAGAATCTTGTCGACGTAGGTCGCAGCTCGCCGGTATGACTCGACGAGATCTAGACCGAGAGACATCAGCCCCCCGGCTTCCACGAATTCCTTGATGTCCATCATCGCCGGCAGCCGGTACTTGAGCGCGAGGTCTGCGAGCATTCTTGGCAGGTTAGTAACCAAGGGATCGCCGGGCAGGATCACGGCCCCGGCGCGCGCGTGACCGCCGCCTCGAAGGCGCCCTCGAAGTCCCCTGGAACGCGAACTTCCAGGCGCTGAAGCTTCAGGTGCAGTGTTTGCGCCGCTGCCTCGAGCTCCTTCAAGATGGGCCCATAGGCGGGATTGGGCGGATTCCAGAAGACCGCCACGCGCGTGAGACCGGGAAGGGCCCTTTGGAGAAGTTCGAGGCGTTTCCCGCCGAGCTGCGAGGTCATCATGCTCATGCCAGTGATGTTGCCGCACGGACGCGCGAGACTGGTAACGAGTCCGGTCTCGACGGGATCGGCGGCAATGACTCCCATAACGATGGGAATCGTGCTGGTCGCTTCCTTGGCGGCGAAGCTCGCCGGCGTACCAGAAGCCAGGATGAGTCGCACTTTCATGGCAACCAGCTCAGCCGCAAGCGCCGGTAGCCGATCGTTGCGGCCTTCCGAGAAGCGGTACTCGATGACGATGTTCTGTCCCTCGACGTAACCGTGTTCGCGGAAGCCCTGGCGTAACCGTTCGATCAAGAACGCCCGGCCCTGGCGCGAACCAACGGCCAGAAAGCCGATCCGCGGGATCTTTGCGGTCTGCTGGCCGGCTACCTCGCGGCGGGACAGAAGGGTCAAGACCGCGACGGCTACACTGCTCTGCAGGACCTGGCGACGGGTATGGCCGTGGATGTCGGCTCTCTAGAACCGTGAACCCGGCTTCGTCGCTCAATCCCATCGGTCTTCGTCTCAGGTGAGGTGCGCGGCGGCCCGCGGCTCAAGCGCTGCCGTGCGATGGCCGCACCAGCGTTGCTAACAGCTTGTCAACAACCTATCCACAGGTTCTCATTTGCCGGCCAGCGTCTTGGGCGACGACCGATAGCTGCGGACATCGCGCTCTTGTTCTTTGGTGATGATGTTGACGAGACGCAGAAAAATGTCTCGCGGCAGGTCACGCTTGCCGAACCAGCTCCCAAACTCTACTTCCGAGACGCCGAGTTGAAACCTAAGCTCTTCATTACCGCCGATAATTTCCGCCGCGCGCCGTAATGCGCGCTTGTGAATATCTTGAAGCACCACTCCCCCTCTGGCTTATTGCAGAACTGCTTTGACTTACAACCCCCGATGCAGAGACTGCGCTACGCGCGAACCAGTGTCAATGCAAAAAAAGCTGCGAAGACACACAAGAAACAAACGAAATGCCTCTGGGTTTAGGCCTGCGGAAGATCGCTATCACCCGGATCACCGCTCAATACGCGGTTGCACACTTCTCGCGCCGCTTGCTTACCTCACCCGGATGTCCGCTATGGGTCGAAAGCAGACATTCTGCCTGTGTTCGCTGATGTTCGGATTGGCAATCCGAGGATGAAAGCGCCATATGAATCCCTTGCTGGCGCCGCCGTCCGTCGGTCGATGCCGTGTGTGATTAACCTAACTGCGTCCGCGAGCTAGCTGTAAAGCGCCCCACACCCGCGGCGGGCTCGCCGGCATGTCGAAGTGCGTGATGCCGACCTCGGATAGCGCATCCACCACCGCGTTCATCACCGAAGTCATCGCCCCCGCGCAGCCCGCCTCGCCGCAACCCTTCGCGCCGAGCGGATTGGTGGTCGCCGGCACCGGGTGGCTCTGCCATTCGAAGGTGGCCGGGAAGTCGCTGAAGTGCGGCAGCGCGTAGTCCATGAACGAGCCGGTGAGGAGCTGGCCGGTCTCGTCGTAGCGCACATCCTCCATGAAGCACTGGCCCAGGCCCTGGAGCACGCCGCCGTGGATCTGGCCCTCGACCATGAGTGGGTTGATCACGGTGCCGAAGTCGTTCACCGAGCTGTAGCGCACCACCTCGGTCACGCCGGTCTCCGGGTCGATCTCCACTTCGCACACATGGCAGCCGTTGGGAAAGGCGGACGGGATGACCTCGGTGACATGCGTGACGTCGAGCTTTCCGGGGTGCTTCACCGCCAGGTCCATGAGCGAGATCCTGCGGTCGGTTCCCGCCACCACGAAGTTTCCTTCTGAGAATTCAATATCGGTTTCTGCAGCCTCGAGCTCCTCGGCGGCGAGTGCCTTGCCTTTCTTGATCACCAGCTCCGCGGCCTGCACCGCCGCGCCGCCGCTCATCATCGCGGTGCGCGAGCCGCCGGTGCCGGCGCCGAACACGAGCTTGTCCGAGTCGTTCTGGAGGAGGCGAATGTTCTCGAACGGCACGCCGAGCTTCGAGGAGAGCACCTGCGCCATCGGCGAGGCATGGCCCTGGCCGTAGTCGAGCGAGCCGGTAATGAAGGTGATGTGTTTGTCCCCGCCGAATTCGATGCCGCCCATCTCCTTGTTCGGCGGCGCGGTCACTTCCATGTAGCTCCCGACACCGAGGCCGCGCAGCTTGCCGCGCTTTTTCGATTCTTCTTTTCTTTTCGAGAATCCCTTTACATCCGCTGCTTCGAGCGCCTTCTCGAACACCGTGCCGAAGTCGCCGCTGTCCACCGTCATCTGCGCCTGGTTCTTGTACGGGATCTCCGAAGGCTTCACATGGTTGCGGCGCCGCAGGTCGAAGCGGTCGATCTTCATTTCGCGCGCCGCCTCGTCGATCAGGCGCTCGATGTACATGTTCGCCTCCGGGCGCCCGGCCCCGCGGTAGGCGGAAACCGGCGAGGTGTTCGTGAAGCACACCTTGGTCGAGACCTCGAACGCCGGGAAGCGGTAGACGCCGCAGGCGTTCCTCACCAGGTTCATCGACGGCGGCTGCGGCGCCACCGTGCTCAAGTACGCGCCGACGTTGCCGTAACCAGACATTCTTAAAGCCAGAAAATGCCCTTCGGCGCTGAGCGCCAGCTCGCCCGTGATCTCGTGGTCGCGGCCGTGGTGGTCGGACATGAACGAGCCCGAGCGCTCGTCGGTCCACTTCACCGGCCGCCCGAGCGCGCGCGCCGCGTGCGCCAGGCAGACGTACTCCGGGTAGATCGGCGCCTTCATCCCGAACGACCCGCCGACGTTGTAGGTCCGGATGCGCACCTTGTCGGGCGTCACGCCCAGGATGTCGACCAGCTGGCCCTTCTGGCCCCACACGCCCTGGCCCGGCACCGTGAGCGTGAACTTTCCGCTCGCCTTGTCGTAGGAGCAGATTCCCGCGCGCGGCTCCATCGCCGCGACGACGACGCGCGTGTTCCTCACGGTCAGTTTGGTGACATGCGCCGCCTCCCTGATGGCGGCGGCCACCTTCTCCGGCTCCCCCCAGACGAAGTCCAGGCAGACGTTGTTCGGCACCTCGTCGTAGAGCTGCGGCGCCCCGGGCTTGACCGCCTCGCTCGGCACCGTCACGGCCGGCAGCGGCTCGATGTCCAGCTCCACCGCCTCCGCCGCATCCTTCGCCTGCATGTAGGTCTCGGCCACCACGCAGGCGATCGGATCGCCGCCGAATCGCACCTTGTCCGAGGCCAGCGACTTGCGGATGGGCTTGTGCATCGGCGTGCCGTTGCGCTGCTTGAAGTCGAGGGCGCATTTGAGCGGCCCGTACGCCGCCAGGTCGGCGGCGGTGTAGATGGCCAGCACGCCGGGCATCGACTTCGCGTTTTCAACCGAAATACTTTTGATGATCCCGTGGGCGTAAGGGCTTCTCACGATATAGGCGTACGCCTGCCCGGGCTCGTTCAGGTCGTCGGTGTAGCGGCCTTCGCCGCGGAGGAGGGTGGGGTCTTCGGTGCGGCGGACGGGTTGGCCAATCATCCCCCGATACTAAATGGGGACGGACCCCATTTTTCTCATTGGTTTGCTCGCACGTACACTCCGGCCCATGAAGAAAGCCTTCATTGCGCTCCTTGCCCTGCTGCCGGCGCGACCTGCCATTCGGCGGAGACGAAGGCATGGACGACCCTGGAGGCGTGCCGGTATGTCTCCGACAAGTCGAACGACGGCGACAGCTTCCTCGTGCAGTGCGGCCGGGAACGCTTCTTCGTCCGGCTGTACTTCGTCGATGCGCCCGAATCCGATGCGAGCTTTCCCGACCGCGTCCGGCAGCAATACGAGTACTTTGGCGTGACCGCGGACGAGCTGGCGCGAGCCGGTGCGAGCGCGCGCGATTACGTGCGGGCCGTTCTGCAGCGGCCTTTCGTCATCCACACGAAGAAGACGTTCGCCCAGGGACGCAGCAAGGCCAACCGGTACTACGGCCTGGTGCAGGTCGACGGACGCTATCTGCACCAGGTTCTTGTCAGCGAAGGGCTCGCGCGCAACAAGGGCAGCCGCCTGGGCCTGCCGTCCGGAGAGACGGCGCGCGCTCACGCGCAGCGACTCCAGTCAATCGAGGACCACGCCAGGCTGCAGCGCCGCGGCATCTGGGCCAGCCACGTCCGGCATCCCCGATGAGTCCGCTCGAGCGCTACTACAAGATCGACCAGCTCCTGAAAGACCGCAAGGTCGTTTCCTTTGCGCTCTTCAAAGAGAAGCTGGGCATGTCGCGCGCGAGCGTGAAGCGCGACCTCGAGTACATGCGCAGCCGCTTCAACGCGCCGATCGAGTACGACCGGGCATCGAACGGCTACCGCTTCGGAAGACCGCGCAGCGGCCCGCGCTACGAGCTGCCGGGCCTGTGGTTCAACGCCGCCGAAGTGCAGGCGCTCCTCACCACGCTGCAGCTTCTCTCCAACCTGCAGCCGGGCCTGCTCGACGGCCAGGTGAAGCCGGTGCTCGAGCGCCTGCGCTCGATCCTCGGCACCGGCGACCACTCCTGGGAAGAGGTGGTGAAGCGCATGCGCATCTTCCTGCCCGAGCGGCGCGCCGGGAAGGCCGAGCACTTCGGCGTGGTCGCGGCCGCGCTCCTCAAGCGCTCGCGCGTGTGGATCCGGCACTACAGCCGCAAGGACGACCGCGAGACCGAGCGCGAGATCTCGCCGCAGCGCCTGGTGCACTACCGCGACAACTGGTACCTCGACGCCTACTGCCACCTCCGCCAGGACCTGCGCAGCTTCGCCGTCGACGCCGTGCGTGAAGCGCGCCTGCTGGACACGCGCGCGAAGGAAATCCCGTCAGGCGAGCTCGACGAATACCTCGGCAGCGGCTACGGCATCTTCGCCGGACGCAAGGTGGAGTGGGCGACGCTCAAGTTCACGCCGGAGGCCGCGCGCTGGGTCTCGGCGCAGAACTGGCATCCGAAGCAGCGCTCGCGCGTGGAGAAGGACGGCAGCTACGTGCTCGAGCTTCCGTATGCCGAGGACCGGGAGCTGGTGATGGAGATCCTCAAGTTCGGCGCGGACGTGGAGGTGCTGCAGCCCCCGGCCTGCGCAAGCGCGTGGCCGAAGCGCTGAAAGAGGCGGCGCAGCGCTACGACGAAGATCGGGCGACGGGCCTTAATTCCGGCTAGCGTGACGGCCAGTCGGCTGGATTCGGGCGTGGTGAAGGATGGCAAGAACGCCTCAACGCGCTCCGCTTTCGCGCATGTAAAAGATCCGATAGCGAAACCGCGCGAGACTGCGCGGCGCGATTGCGGTAGACGACCCGATTCGCATCGAAGCCGCGACGTTGTCAAGCTACTCTTCAACCGCGATCACGAAATGATTCGCCGAGTCCGAGACGCTGGCTTTCAGTACCATGTCGAACGCCGAGCGGGTCGTTCTGCACGCGCTGGCGAAGAACGACCCGTCGCGTCATTTGCCTCGGCGCATGCCGCGGCAGCTCTTGCATCGTGGGCCGCCGTGGCCGATCGGCCTCCATTTCAGCGAGGCGGCGATCTAGCTCATCCTTCGCAGATCCGTCGGGGCAGGGCATCGCGGAACGCCGAAATGCTCGCCCAGATGGTCTCGGCCAGCTCGATGCTCTCGTGGACCGGCAAGGAGAGGATCTCGGCGACGAGCTCTTCGCTTCTACTCTCGATGCGCTCGAGCCTGACCTCGGTGCGCGAACGCTAGAGCTACGCAGCACGAGCCTAGGCGTCGCGGGCGTCGGAGCCGCAAGGGTCCGAGCCTCCACGGCCCGGACCCCGCCGCTCGCCTACGCCGCAGGCGGCCGATACACCGAGCGCACCTTCTTCGACACGGCCGATGCCTTCGCCAGGTCGGCCGAGGTATACAGCGGGATCGTCTTGTAGGTGGAGAACGTGCCCGCCATCATCGCCGTCGCGAGCGTGCCGATGTACTCGGCGTTTCCGGGCATGTCCAGGATGAGCGCCACGTGGTAGTCCTGGCCGAACATGCCGTAGAAGCCGAGCAGCTTGCCGCCGGCCGCCGTCACCGCCTCCCTCGCCGCCGACTCGCGATCGGCACCCGAATCCATCATCGCCTTGACCGCCTCCGGCGAATACCGGCCCATCAGCATGAACATTGGCATCTGGTTTCCCTCTCGAGCTTGGTAGCGATTCATGAATGCCGGACGCGCGAGCTGCGGCCCGGCTCCTCGCAGAGCGGCACAGCTGTGCCGGTAAACACGGCCCCCGCGGGCCCGAAGACCAGACTGGAGGCGTTCTTGGACGACGCCTCCCGGCATCGTATACCCGGAAAGGGCGGGCTCACGCCCTGAGCCACCCCGGGCGCTAACGTGCCCGGCATGATTCCCCTCGATCTGGTTATCGCGGTTGCGCCGGCCGCGCTTTGGCTCGCGCTCAGCTTGCTCGACAAGGACGCGGGGTAAAATGCCCTCGCTGGAACACGCCCACGAGCAGCCCATGTCCGCCGTCGAACTCGATGCCTCGCTGATTCGCGCCCTCCAGGCGCGCGCCCGCAAGGAGCGAACCACGGTCGACCGGCTGGTCAGGCGACTGATCGCCGAGTCGCTCCAGGAGCTGGAGGACCATGAGGCGGTCAAGGCGTTCCGCTCCCGGCCTGGCCGCACGGCACCGCTTGCCGAAGTGAAGACGCGCCTTGGCCTGGACCGTCCAGCTCGCCGCCGGCGCTGAGAAAACCCTCTCGAAGCTCGATCCTCAGGTTGCGCGCCGCATCGTGAGGAGAACTCGAGTCGATCGCGGCCGGCGATCCTCGCCGCGCCGGCGACGCCTTGCAGGGCGACGAGCGCGCCTGGCGCTACCGTGTCGGCGACTGGCGGGTGATCTGCGACCTTGCCGACGAGTCCAGCACGATCACCGTCGTTCGCATCGGCCACCGCTCGAGCGTTTACCGGGGGTAAATCGCTTACGGGCTCACACCCTGAGCCACCGCCGGCTTTACCGTGCCCGGCATGATTCCCCTCGATCTCGTATTCGCCCTCTCGCCCCTCGTTCTCTGGGTGTGCCTGGAGCTCGCGGAGCGCTTGCGCCGATGATGCTCGCCTCCGCCTTGCGCTCTCTCGCCACCCGGCTCCGGCGCCGTGCCAGGC
>CAWENY010000030.1:0-63253 GCA_963810475.1 uncultured beta proteobacterium
TCGGCCCGGCAGGCGCCGCCTGCGCGGTGAGCGGAACGCCGCCGAGCAGTCGCACGATCGCTTCGGCGACCTGCTGGCGCGTACGCAGGCCGGCGGGGCGCTTGCCGCGCGTGGTGAGCTGGTTGAGCATCTCGATCAGCACCGAGAAGCCGATCGCTGCGTAGACATAGCCTTTCGGGATGTGCAGGCCGAGGCCGTCGACCACCAGCACCAGGCCGATCATCAGCAGGAAGCCCAGGCACAGGATGATGAGCGAGGGCCGCTTGTTGATGAACGCGGTGAGCGGCTTGGAGGCGAACAGCATGGCCGCCACCGCGACGATGACCGCGGCCATCATCACGTACAGCTCGTCCACCATGCCGACCGCGGTGATCACCGAGTCGAGCGAAAACACCGCGTCGAGCACCACGATCTGGGCGACGATCGGCCAGAACGCCGCATGGGTTCCTGCGTCCACGCGCGCTTCATGCCCGCCCTCGACGCGGTCGTGGATCTCGGTGGTGGCCTTGATCAGCAGGAATACGCCGCCGGCGATCAGGATCAGGTCGCGCCACGAGATCTCCAGCCGCCAGAACGAGATCAGCGGCGTGGTGAGCGACATCACCCACGAGATGCTCGCCAGCAGGCCCAGGCGCATGAGCAGGGCGAGCGACAAGCCGATGATGCGCGCGCGGTCGCGTTGCTCCGGCGGCAGCTTGTCGGACAGGATGGCGATGAAGATCAGGTTGTCGACCCCGAGGACCACCTCGAGCAGAACGAGCGTCAACAAGCCGATCCACACGGTGGGATCGGTCATCCACTCCATCGGCTTACTCCTTCAGTCGGCGACGTCGGGTTCGAAGAACAGCCACTGGATCTCGGGGAACTCGATGCGCAACGCGGCCTCAACTTCGTTGATGCGCGTGACCAGCTCCGCCGCGCTCACCGCGTTCATCTTTACCTTCAGCGCAACCATCAGCGAGGTGCCGAGCTGCAGAGTGACGACACGGTAGACCTTCTCCACCCCCTGGCAGCCCTCGGCGAAGCGCCGCAGGCTTTCCACGGTCTGCGGCTCGGCGCTCTGCCCGATGAGCAGCGCCATGATTTCCCGCCCGATGCCGATCGCGACCGCGATCAGCACCACGCCGATCCACATGGAGCCCAGGCCGTCCCACATCGGATTGCCGGTCAGAATCGTCATCAGCACTGCAATGAGCGCGAGGGCGAGGCCGAGCAGTGCGGCGAAATCCTCTCCGAGGATGACGACCAGCTCGCTCTGGCGGCTCTCGCGGAACCAGCGCCAGACGGTTCGTTGCCCGCGCACCTTGTTCACCTCCTGCAGGCAGGCGCGCATGGAGATCGCCTCAGCCACCAGGCCGAACACCAGGATGCCCACCGCCACCCACGCATAGCTCAGCGGCTCGGGGTGCTTGAGCTTGTGCCAGCCTTCGTAGAGCGAAAACATGCCGCCGAGCGAAAACAGCACGATGGCCACGATGAACGACCAGAAGAACACCGCCTTGCCCCAGCCGAGCGGATAGTCGGCGCTCGGCGGGCCCTTGGCCTGCTTCATGCCCCAGAGGAGGAGCACCTGGTTGCCGGCGTCGGCGTAGGAGTGGATCGCCTCGGCCAGCATGGCGCTCGAGCCGGTGGCGACCGCCCCGGCGGTCTTGGCTGCCGCGATGGCAAGGTTCGCGCCCAGCGCGTAGAAGATGGTGCGGGTCGAGTCGGCTTTCACAGGCTTATACTATTTGAATGAAACTGTCCGCGGAACAGACTGAGCGGTTCGATCGGGATGGCTATCTGTTTTTCCCGTCCCTTTTCACCAGGGACGAAATCAAAACGCTGACCGACGAGGTGCCGTCCCTCTACGCGCAGCGCCGGCCGGAGAACGTGCGCGAAAAGACCGGCGACGTGGTTCGCACCAACTTTGCCGCGCACCTGTACAGCTATCCTTTCGCCAAGCTCGCGCGCCATCCGCGCATGGTGGAGCCGATCAAGCAGCTGTTCGGCGAGGACGTGTACATGCACCAATTCAAGATCAACGGCAAGCAGGCGTTCGATGGCGACGTCTGGCAATGGCACCAGGACTACGGTACCTGGCGCGCCGACGACCAGATGCCCGAGGCGCGGGCGATGAACGTCGCCATCTTCCTCGACGAGGTGAACGAGTTCAACGGGCCGCTGATGTTCATCCCGGGCAGCCACAAGCAGGGCGTGCTCGATGCTCAGCACGACACCAGCACCACGAGCTATCCGCTGTGGGTGATCACCCACGACACCATCCGCCAGCTGGTCGCGAATGGCGGCATCGTCGCGCCCAAGGGACCCGCCGGCTCGATGATCCTGTTCCACGGCTGCCTGGTGCACGCTTCGACCTCAAACCTTTCGCCGTGGAATCGCGTGAGCGTCTACCTGTCGCTATGCGCGGTGTCGAACCACATCCGCCGCTTCAAGCGCCCCGGCTACATCGCGCACCGCGACTTCTCGCCCATCCAGTGCCTGCCGGACGATTGCCTGCTCAAGCATTACGAAGTTGCCCTTCCCTGGAAGGAGGGCACGCCATCCGAGGAGCTCGAGGGGATCCTCAAGGCAGCATGAAACGGGGTGCAGAGGACCAGTTGCGCGTTGCGCTCGACAACATGCCGGGCGCGCTGGTCTACACGGACGAGGATCTGAATATCGTCTTTTGCAACGAGCGGTTCAGGGAGATGTACCCGGTGCCGAGGGATCTGCTGCAATCGGGCCGCCCTTATCCCGAATTCCTGCGGCATTTGGCAGACAAGGGTTACTACGGCGAGGGAGACGTTGGCGCCCTTGTCGCGCAGCGCGTCGACAGCCTGCGTAATCCCTCGGGCAGAAGCTTCGAGGATCACGCACCGGACGGACGGTGGTACCGCATTCTGCGGTGCCGGCTGGAGGCAGGCGGCGCGGTGACGGTGATGACGGACATCACCGAGCAGAAGCGAGCCGAACGCGCGCTGGCTCAGAAGGAAGCGCAATTGCAGGTTGCGCTGGACAACCTCCCGGGTGCGCTTGCCTACACGGACGACAATCTGAACATCGTGGTCTGCAACGAGCGCTTCAAGGAAATGTACATCGTCCCCCAGGAGCTGCTGCAACCGGGCGGCTCCTATGCCGCATTCCTGCGCTATCTCGCCGAGAACGGGTATCACGGTGAGGGGGACGTGGACGCCATGGTGGCGCAGCGCGTGGAGAGCCTGCGCAGTCCGTCGGGCAAGAGCTTCGAGGATCACGCGCCGGACGGCAGATGGTATCGCGTCCTGCGGCGCCGGGCCGCGGCGGGCGGCACGGTGACCGTGATGACGGACATCACCGAGCAGAAGCAGGCCGAGCGCGACCTGATCGAGGCCACGCGCCGCACCGAGGATGCGAACAAACTCATCACGGAAAAGAACCGCATCCTGGAAGCGCTGAACGCCGAAATCCAGGACAAGAACCGGCAGTTGCAGGAGCAGGCGGCACAGATCGCCGAATGGAATGCAAGACTCGAAACGCGCGTCACCGAGCAGGTAGCGAAAATCGGGCAAATGTCGAAGCTGACCCGGTTTCTCTCGCCCAAGGTCAGCGACCTGATCATGGCAGGGGATGCCGACGACCCGCTGAAGACGCATCGCCGGGAGATCACGGTGGTGTTCGTAGATCTGCGCGGCTTCACGGCATTCACCGAGACGGCGGAACCGGAGGAGGTGATGGGCGTGCTGCGCGAGTATCACGCCGAGCTTGGTCGCGCCATCATGGCGCATGACGGCACCATCGAGCACTTCGCGGGCGATGGCGTCATGATCCTGTTCAACGCTCCGGTGCCGGTCGAGAATCATGAGCTACAGGCAATTCGCATGACGCTCGACATGCGCGACTCGATGGCGATGCTCGCGCAGAAATGGAAGAAGCGCGGCCATGCTCTGGGCTTCGGCGTCGGCATCGCCGGTGGCTATGCCACGATCGGCACCATTGGCTTCGAGGGTCGCCTCGACTACGGCGCGATCGGCAGCGTGACCAACCTCGCCGCGCGCCTGTGCGGCGAGGCCGCCGCGGGACAGATCCTGGTTTCGCCCGGCATCTTCTCCAAGACGGACACGCTGGTCGATGCGCGGTCCGTCGGCGAGCTTTCCCTCAAGGGATTCCACCGCCCGGTGCACGCACACAATGTCGTCGGCCTGCGCGTCCAGGAATCATGAATCTCTACGCAAAGCTGCTGCAAAGAAAAGACCAGCCACTGCGCATCGGCCTGATCGGCGCGGGCAAGTTCGCCGCGATGTACATCGCGCAGGTGCCGAAGACCCCGGGCGTGCACCTCGTCGGCATCGCGGACATCGCGCCGGATTATGCGAAGCACAACCTGGCGCGGGTGGGATGGAAGCCCGAGCAATACGGCGCGCAGTCTTTCGAGCACGCCGTCAAGACGGGGCAAACGTTCCTGACGGACGATTGGCAGAAGCTCGTGGCGCACCCGGCGGTCGACATCGTGATCGAGGCCACCGGGAATCCGCCGGCGGCGGTGGACCATGCACTGGCGGCGTTCCGCAACCACAAGCACGTCGTCATGGTGACGGTGGAGGCCGATGCGTTCTGCGGCCCGCTGCTGGCACGCAAGGCGGCGGAAGCCGGCGTGGTCTACAGCCTTGCCTACGGCGATCAGCCGGCGCTGATCTGCGATCTGGTGGACTGGGCGCGCGCCGCCGGCTTCCCGGTGGTGGCGGCGGGCCGCGGCCACAAGTGGCTGCCGCATTTCGCGCAATCGACGCCGGAAACGGTATGGGGCCACTACGGGCTGACGCCGGAGGAGGCGAAGGTCGGCGGCCTCAACCCCAAAATGTTCAACTCGTTCCTCGACGGCTCCAAGCCGGCGATCGAGACCACCGCGGTCTGCAATGCCACCGGCCTGACGCCGGCTCCCGAGGGACTGAACTACCCCGCGGGATCGGTGGATGAAATCCCGGCGCTCATGCGGCCGAAGAGCGAAGGCGGGCTCCTGCACCACAAGGGACAAGTGGAAGTCATCTCGTCGCTCACTTCGGACGGGAAACCCATTCCGTACGACATCCGCTTTGGCGTGTGGGTCGTGTTCGAGGGCGAGACGGACTACATCCGCCGCTGCTTCCACGAGTACGGGGTGAAAACCGATCCATCCGGGCGCTATGCGTGCATGTACAAGCGCTGGCACCTGATCGGCCTCGAGGTCGGTATTTCCGTTGCCTCGGTGGGACTGCGGGGCGAAGCCACCGGTTGCGCCACCGGATGGCGCGCCGATGCAGTCGCGGTCGCGAAGAAAGATCTCAAGCAAGGCGAGTTGCTGGACGGCGAAGGCGGCTACACGGTGGTCGGCCGGCTCATGCCGGCCGCGGACTCAGTGAAATTCGGCTGCCTGCCCCTGGGCCTTGCCCACGGATGGAAGATGGTACGCCCGGTTGCAGCCGGCCAGCCGGTGAAATGGAGCGACGTTGCGGTCGACGCCAAGTCCACCGCGGTGCGCGTGCGCCGCGAAATGGAGGCGCGTGGGATTGAAAGCCTCGCTACCGGCCGCGCAGGCGCTGCAGCAGAAAAGGTCCTAGCAGGAAGAGCGCAGTAAGGCCGAACAGGGTCAAGGCGATCGGCCGGCCGAGGAAACCGCCCCAGCTCAGGTCGAAGATCAGCAGCGACTGCTTCAGCGTCTCCTCCACCATGCGGCCGAGCACCAGGCCGATGACCAGCGGCGCCGGCGAGAAGCCGTAGCGCTTCATGAAGAAGCCGATGAAGCCGAACGCGATCGCGACCCAGACCTCGGCCATGGCCTGGTTCGGCGCATAGGCGCCGATGACCGAAAGCACGAACACCGCCGGCCAGAGCAGCGGCGCCGGGATCAGGCTGATGCGTGCGAACACCTTCGCGAAGCCCAGGCCGAGCACCAGGTAGAGCAGGTTCGCGAGCAGCATCGACGAGAACACCGCATAGAGCAGCATCGGCTGCTCGGTGAAGAGGTGCGGTCCGGGGCGGATGCCCTGCACGATCAGGCCGGCGAGGATGATCGCGGTCGTGGTGCTGCCGGGGATGCCGAGCGCCAGCGTCGGCACCATGGCGCCGCCGACGGCGGCGTTGTTCGCGGCTTCCGGTCCGGCAACGCCCTCGATCGCGCCTTTGCCGAACTGCGCCTTGTTTTTCGACCAGCGCTTGGTCTCGACGTAAGCGATCATGGCCGCGGTGGTGGCTCCCAGCGCGGGCAGGATGCCGATGAAGGTGCCGAGCACGCTCGAGAGCGAGATCGCCTTCATACAATCCTTGGTGTCCTGCCAACTCGGCAGGCGCACGGCGCCGAGCTTTGCGATCGCAACCTTGCTGCCGAGCTGCGTCGCCTGCTCGAACAGCTCGGCGAGCGCGAACAGGCCGATGAGCACCGGGATGAACTCGATGCCGTCGGTGAAGGAGTGGATGCCGAAGGTGTAGCGCTCGACGCCGGTGGTGAGATCCTGGCCCACCGTGGCCAGCAGCACGCCGAACGCGCCCGCGATCAGGTTCTTGGTGGCGCTGTCGCCGCCGGTCATCGCCACCATCGACAGGCCGAATACCGCGAGCGCGAAATATTCCGGCGGGCCGAACGAGTAAGCGACGCGCGCGAGCAGCGGCGCGAAGATGATGAGCACCACGACGCTGAAGATGCCGCCGATGGCGCTCGCCACCGCCGACATGCCGAGCGCGCGCCCGGCCTCGCCGCGCTGCGCCATCGGATAGCCGTCGAACGCGGTGGCCGAGGCGGAGGGGTCGCCCGGCGAATTGACCAGGATGGCGGTGATCGAGCCGCCGAAATTCGCGGCGCAGTAGATCGCGCCGAGGAAGGCGATCGCCGGCACCGGTCCCATCGTGATGGTGAATGGAAGGAGCAGGGCGGTGGTGGTGGAGCCGCTGATCCCCGGCAGCGCGCCGACGACGATGCCGATCACCGTGCCGAGGAATACGACGAGCAGGATCTTCGGATCGAGCAGCAACGCCATGCCGCCGATGAAGGCTTCCATCTAGGCGAAGAGCCCCTTGGGGAGCTGCACACCGAAGCCCTTGACGAACACGCCCCACACCGCCGCCATGAGCAGGATCGCGCTCACCAACAACAACCAGTGACGCCGCTCACCCCAGAGATAGCCCAGCCCGATGAGCAGCACGAACATCGCCGGAAGCATGCCGGCCACGCGGACCAGCGCCATGAACGCGAGCAGGGACGCGGCGGAATACCACATCATCGGTGGGATGCGCGGCAGCGGCGCATCGGATGCCGGGGTCAGCGCCAGCAGCAGCGCGAGCGCGATGATGGTGCCGAGCACCATGCGCGGGAAGAGCTCCGCGCCGAAGCCACGGGTGATGCCTTCCGGCATCTCCTCGAACCAGAAAGTCGCAGCAAACAGCGCGGCCGCGACCGCAACGACCACCGCGGCGGCCGCGCGGTTCGAGGTCACTTCAGCAGACCAAGGGCTTCCAGTGTCTGTTTGCCTTCCACCATAAAGTGGTCGAGCTGCGCTTTCCACGCACCAGATCCGGCCACGCTGTCCAGCGCCTGGCCGGAGCTTTCCAGATAGGTGGTGAACATCTGGCCCTGCATCGCCTTCACCAGCCCATCCTCGAGCGCCTTGACGCGATCCGGCGGCGTGCCGCGCGAGGTGACGAAGCCGCGCACCGTGGACTGGCTGCCGGCGTCGACGCCGATTTCCTTGCCGGTCGGCACGTTAGGCAGTGCCTTGAGCCGGTTGGCCGCAAAGATGGCGAGCGGCCGGATGTCGCCAGACTTGATCTGCGACTCGGCCTCGGCATAGTTCACCAGCGCGCAATCGATGTTGCCGCCGACCAGGTTGATGACGATGTCGCCGCCGCCGCGGAACGGCACGATGACCGGCGGCTGGTGCTTGGCGGCGCGCGCAACGGCCACCGAGCCGATGTGGTCGACGCTGCCGACGTGCGTGGTGCCCCACTTGAGCGCCTTGCCCTTGCCCGCGGCGACGAAATCCTGTCCGGTCTTGAACGGACTGTTCTTGCCGACCATCAGCACCTGTGGATCTTCGGTGGCGCGGGCGAGGGCCACGAGATCTTCGTACTTGTACTTCCCCTTGCTGCGCAGGATGGTGAGCAGGTGCGTCTGGGTGATGAG
This sequence comes from uncultured beta proteobacterium, assembly GCA_963810475.1. Lineage (GTDB taxonomy): Bacteria > Pseudomonadota > Gammaproteobacteria > Burkholderiales > SG8-39 > SCGC-AG-212-J23. The sequence continues at coordinate 8,111 of CAWENY010000030.1, forward strand.
CGCGATGGTGTGACCGTCCTTCGGACGGTCGAGCAGGTAATCCATCGCCGCCGCGCCGCTGCCACCGGTGCGGTTCACCACCACGAACTCGGTCTTGAATACGCCCGGCGCGTGGACCATCATCATGCGCGCGGTGATGTCGGTGCCGCCGCCGACGCCGGAGTGCGTCACCACCTCGATCGGCTTCGACGGAAATTTGTCCTGGGCGTTTGCGGGAAGAACGGAAAGCGCCGCGGCCCCGCCTGCGAAACCGAGCAGGCGCCTGCGATTCGTATCGGTCATGTTTCGGAATCCTCCTCGGCGCGCAGTGTAAACTCAAAATCATGCCTGCCTCTACCGCGCTTTCGCATATCACCGTAATCGATTTGACGCGCGTGCGCGCCGGTCCGACCGCGGTGCGCCAGCTCGCCGACTGGGGCGCGAAAGTAATCAAGATCGAGATGCCGCCCGGGCTCGACGAAGGCGAAGGGCCGGGAGGACCGCGCGACGGCAGCGACTTCCAGAACCTGCAGCGCAACAAACGCGGGATCACGCTCAACCTGAAATCGCCCGACGGGGTAGCGATCCTGAAGAAGCTCGCGGCGAAGGCCGACGTGCTGGTGGAGAACTATCGCCCCGATGTGAAGGACCGGCTCGGCATCGGCTACGAGGCGATGGCCGCGGTCAATCCGCGATTGGTGTACGGCAGTATTTCGGGCTACGGCGAGGACGGCCCCTATCGCATGCGCCCGGGCTTCGACCAGATCGCGCAGGGCATGGGCGGCCTGATGTCGATCACCGGACTGCCGGGGCAGGGACCGGTGCGCGTCGGTATCCCGATCGCGGATTTGTGCGCCGGAATCTTCTGCGCGCACGGCATCATGGTCGCGCTGCTCGAGCGCGAGAAGTCCGGCAAGGGCCAATGGGTGAAGTCGTCGCTCCTGCAGGCGCAGCTCTTCATGCTCGACTTCCAGGCGGCGCGCTGGCTGATGAAAGGCGAAGTCGCCAAGCAAGCCGGCAACAACCATCCGACCTCGATCCCGACCGGCGTGTACAAGACGCGCGACGGCTACCTCAACCTCGCGGTGAGCGGGACGAAGATCTGGACGCGCATGTGCGAGGCGATCGGCGCGGCCGCGCTCGCCACTCACCCCGATTATTCGACCGGCGCCCTGCGCTCCAAGAACCGCGACAAGTTGCACGACGAGCTCGAGACCTATTTCGCCAAGCGCGATACCGCCGCCTGGATCGAGATCCTCAACAAGGCCGGCGTGCCCTCGGGGCCGATCTACTCGATCGACCAGGCGTTCGCCGATCCGCAGGTGAAGAGCCTGGACATGGTGCAGAAGCTCGGCGAGGTTCCGTACCTCGGCCAGCCGGTGACCTTGTCGCGCACGCCGAGCCAGCCCTATGCCCATCCGCCCAAGCAGGGCGAGCACACAGGAGAGATTCTCAACGAAATCGGCTACACCGCTGCAGCGGTGGAAGACCTGCGAAAGAAAGGAATCGTCTAATGCCCAGCGAGAAGCTCATTGCGAAGAAAGAGAACGGCGTCGGCTGGATCATCCTGAACAACCCCGAGCGCCACAACGCCATCTCGCTGGACATGTGGACCGCCGCCATGGAGGCCATGCAGGACTTTCGCACCGACAAGGCGGTGCGTGTCGTGGTGGTCACCGGCGCGGGCGGCAAGGCCTTCGCCTCGGGCGCGGACATCTCCAAGTTCAAGGACGAGCGCCAGGAAGCGGCCGCGGTCGCGCATTACCAGCAAACCACGCAGAAGGCCTACGACACGGTCCTCGGCATGCCGATTCCCACCATCGCCATGATCCGCGGCTATTGCATCGGCGGCGGCACCGCGCTCGCCGTGTGCTGCGACATCCGCATCTGCACCGAGAACGCCAAGTTCGGCGTGCCGGCGGCGAAGCTCGGCCTGGGCTATGGCATGAACCGCGCCAAGCCGCTGGTCGACCTGGTCGGCCCGGCCTACGCCAAGGAGATGTTCTTCACCGGCCGGCAGTTCAGCGCGCAGGATGCCGAGAAAATGGGACTGGTCAACCGGGTGGTGCCGAACGACCAGCTCGAATCGACGATCGATGAAATCACAAAGACGATTGCCGAGAACGCGCCGCTGACTATCAAGTGCGCGAAGCTGGTGGTGGGCGAGGTGGTGAAGGACGCCGACAAGCGCGACGTCGCCGCCACCGAGCGCGCCGTCGAAGCCTGCTTTGCCAGCAAGGACTACAAGGAAGGGCAGGCCGCCTTCATGGAGAAGCGCAAGCCGAAATTCATCGGCGCCTGACTTTCTTCCCCAATTGTTTTTGGTATTTGTAGATCTCGGTGTGGTCAGCGTCACGCGTGAGCTGTTTTTGCGCCGCGCGCCAGTGCTTCAGCGTTTCCTTAAGGAACGGTGCGTTCACCCCGAGCCCACGCGCCAGCTCGGCCGCGATGCCGACATCTTTGGTCATCAGTGACAGCTTGAAGCCCGACGCGTAAGCGCCGGTGAGGATGTCCTGCGGGATCTTGCGCGCCGTGGTGCTGTTGCGGCCGGTGGAGGCGTTGATCGCGTCGATCATCGGCCGCGGATCCAGCCCGAAGCGCTGCGCGATCAGCAGCGCCTCGAATCCCGCGAGCGTTCCGGCCGCGCCGAGATAGTTGTTCAGCGACTTCACGGCGTGACCGGCGCCGAGCTTCCCGCAGTAGAAGATCTCGGTTCCCATCGCCTTCAGTACGGGCAGCACCTTCTGGAATGCTTTCCGGTCGCCGCCCGCCATGATGGCGAGCGTGCCGTCCTTCGCCTTGAAGCGCGCGCCCGAAACCGGGGCATCGACCATCGCGATCTGGTTGGCTTTGAGTACCTTTCCCAAAGCCAGGGTGCCGGCCGGATCCGCGGAGCTCATGTCGATCACCACGGCGCCGCGCTTGAGGCCGGGCAGGGCATCGAGCACCGCGTCGCGCACGTTGTTGCCGTCGGGCACCATGGTGATCAGCGCATCCGAACCCTCGGCCGCTTCGCGCGCCGACCGGCAGTTTCCGCTGCCGTTCAGATCGTAGGAACGGACCTTGAACTTCTTCGCCAGGTTTGCCGCCATGAGCTTACCCATGACGCCCAGGCCGATGAAGCCGACGGTCTTCAACTCTGGAACACTTCTTTGGCGCAGCGGAAGGCGACCACGGCGGCGGGCACGCCGCAGTAGATCGCGACCTGGAGGAACACTTCCTTGATCTCCTCCTTGGTCAGGCCGTTGTTGAGCGCGCCGCGGATATGGAGCTTGAGCTCGTGCTCCTTGCCCAGCGCGCACAGCATGCCGAGGTTGAGGATGGAGCGCGTCTTGCGCGGCAGGCCCGGCCGGTTCCAGATGTCGTTCCAGCAGTAGGTATTGAGCATTTCGACGAATTCCTGGCTGAACTCGTCCACCCCCGCCATCGCCTTGTCGACGTAAGGCGCGCCCAGCACCTCGCGGCGGGTTTTCAGGCCGGCGTCGTAGCGTTCCTTGTGGTTTCGCTTGTCCATCGCTCCTCCGTGGGAAATAATCGATTATATGGACATCAAATCGCTGCACCACGTCGCCTACCGCTGCAAGGATGCGAAACAGACGACGGACTTCTACACCAAGGTGCTGGGGCTCGAGTACGCCATGGCGATGGCCGAGGACCGCGTGCCCAGCACCGGCGAGCAGTCGCCCTACATGCACATTTTCTTCCGCATGGCCGACGGCAGCTATGTCGCCTTCTTCGAGATTCCGGAGTCGCCGCCGATGGGCCGCGACCAGAACACGCCGGCATGGGTGCAGCACCTCGCGCTGCGCGTGCCGGACATGAAGACGCTGATGGCCTACAAGCGCAAGCTCGAGAAGCTGGGCATCGAGGTCGTCGGCCCGACCGACCACACCATCTGCAAGTCGATCTACTTCTTCGATCCGAACGGCCATCGGCTGGAGCTCGCCGTCGACACCACGACGCCGGCCATGAAGAAGAAGCTCGCCGCGGTAAGCGGCGACATGCTCAAGGAGTGGAGCAAGACCAAGAAGGCGCCCCATCACGCGGATTGGGTGCACAAGAAGTGACACCCGAGTGGGTGCACATCCAGTATCCCGAAACCGCGCAATTCCGAGAGGTCTACGGCTTCGCTGGCGCGCAAGGCCTGGTGAACCTGGAAGGCATCCGCTTCGTGCCCAAGGGCAAGCCGTCGAAGACGCTCGCGGTATTCATGCATCCCGCGACCACGTTGCAACTGCTGCCGGTGCCGCAGGCGCTGGCGAAGGCCGGGGTGCACGTGCTTTGCGCCGGGTCGCGGTTCGCCAAAAACGACACCCCGTTGATCATGGAGAAGGTCGTGCTCGACCTGGGCGCCTATATCCGGCACGCAAAGGAGAAGTGGGGCTACGAGAAGGTCGTGCTTTGCGGCTGGTCGGGCGGCGGCTCGCTGTCGCTCTTCTACCAGGCGCAGGCGCAGAAGCCCTTCGTGACGCAGACGCCGGCGGGCGATCCGGTCGACCTGTCGAACCTCATTCCGGCCGATGCGTTGATCTTCCAGGCCGCGCACCTCTCGCGCGCCCGCATCCTTGCCGACTGGATCGACCCCTCGGTCACGGACGAAGCCGACCCGGACCAGCGCGACCTCGAGCTCGACATCTACAACCCGAAATGTCCCAACCAGCCGCCTTACGCTGAGGACTTCGTCCGGGCGTTTCGCTCCGCCCAGCTACGCCGGGTGAGGGCGCGGACGGCGTGGGTGAAGGAAACGCTCCAGAAGCTGAAAAAGCTGAACACCGGCGAACTGGAGCGCGGCTTCGTCACCTACAGGACGCTGTGCGACGTGCGCTTCATGGATCCCGCGATCGAGCCGAACGACCGCAAGCCGCGCTGGACCTTCCTCGGCGCGCCGGAGACCGCCAATACCGGCCCGGTGGGAATCGGCCGCTTCTCGACCCTGCGGGCTTGGCTTTCGCAGTGGTCGCTCGACGATTCCAATGCCGACGGGCCGAAGTGCGCGCACTCCATCAGCGTCCCCTTGCTCGCGATCGAGAACTCGGCCGATGACGCAGTACCGCAGCCGCATGCGCGCATCATCCATGACGCGGCGGCGAGCACTGACAAGACATTCCGCGTCATCAAGGGCGCGACCCACTACTACCAGGGCCAGCCGGAGTTGCTGCAGCAGGCGGTGGATCTTTGTGTAGGATGGATGGACAAACAACGATTGCTGGATTGAGGAGGAGACATGGTGAGGATCTGGGGATTGCTCGCATTCGCGCTGTGCATTGGGGCCGCGGATGCGCAAACAATAAAGATTGGCGTGATCACGGATCGCGTCGGTGTATCCAAGCCGTACTCGGAGCCCGCGACCGAGGGCGTGATTTTCGGCGCCGACGAGGTCAACCGGCGCGGCGGCCTGCTCGGCCGCAAGATCGAGCTGCTGGTCGAGGACGACCAGTCGCGGCCCGACATCTCGGCGGCGCTCGCGCGCAAGCTGGTCGAGCAGGGTGCGGTCTTCATCCTCAGCGTCTCGCTCAGCCCGGCCACGCAGCAGCAGCAGACGGTCACCATGGAAGCGAAGACGCCGCAGATGACGCCGATGAACTCGGCCGACTACCTGACGACGCAGCTCGACAATCCGTACTTCTGGCAGACCGGTCCGCTCGGCTCCGTGCAGATCGCCACGCTGCTCGCGCATGCCAAGACCAAGAACTTCAAGCGCGTGGCGCTGATCACGGACAATTCGGATCTGGGCCAGGCGATCGCCAAGGCGTTCAAAGGGACGCTGGAGAAGGCCGGTATCCAGATCGTCGCCGAGGAAGTCGTGGCGCGCGGCGCCACCACCGCGATGCCGCAGATGCAGAAGCTGCGCGCCGCCAATCCGGAAGCCATGTTCCTCGCGGGCGTGCTCACGGCGGAGAACGTGCTCATCTTCCGCGCCTACAAGGAGCTCGGCGTGAAGTTTCCGATCCACTCCTCCTACAACCTCTCGGTGCCGATCTACGAGACGGTGGCGAAGGGGCTGATCAACGGCATCACCTTCGTCGACGCCTACGACCCGGACAAGCCGGAAGTCAAGGCGTTCGAAGCGGCCTACAAGAAGGCCACCGGCAAGGACCCGCAGAACCTGCACGGCTACGGCTACGACGGGATCATGCTGATCGCCGACGCCATCCGCCGCGCGGGCTCGACCGACAAGGAGAAGATCCGCGAGGCGATGCAGAAGACGAACTATGCGGGCGTGATGGGGAAGAAGGGCATGAAGTACAGCTTCCCCGAGGGCAAGCGCGCCGGGTTCGACCCGGATGGCATGGTGGTGCGCGTGTACGAGAAGGATCGCCAGGGCCGAGTGCTGCACGTCGGCTCGAAGTAACGCTTGCAGGATCTCCTCGAGCTGGCCGTCAGCGCGACGGCCTCGGGCTGCATCTATGGCCTGATCGCGCTCGCCTACCTGCTGATGATCCGGCCCACCGGGATCATCAATTTCGCGGTCGGCGAGTGGGCGATGGTGGCGTCCTTCGGCGGATTCATTTTCCTCACCAAGTACGAATGGCCCTATCCGCTCGGCATGGCGGCGGTCGTGGCCGTCATGATCCTGGTCGGCTGGGCCACCGAGCGCATCGCGGTGCGTCCGCTGGTGGAGAAGGGCGCGCCGCTGCTCGCCCCGATCCTGGCGCTGCTCGGCGTGCTGGTGGTCACGCGCGAAATCATCTCGGTCAGCTTCCCGCCGGATCCGCTGCCGGTGCCGTTCCCCTTCGGCATCGGCCGCATCGAGATCGGGCCGATCGGCGGCTCCTACCAGAGCTTCTTCATCATCGCCGTAACGCTCGCCGTATTCGCCGGCACCTGGTTCTTCTTCGAAAAAACGCTTTGGGGCAAGAGCTTCGAGGCGGTGTCGCTCAACCGCCGGGCGGCCGCGTTGATGGGCATCAATCTCTCGCGCGTCACCGCGCTCTCCTTCGCGGGCGGCGCCGGCGCCGCCGGGCTGGCCGGGCTGCTGGTATCGCCGAATATCTCGGCGCATTACCTGATGGGCGTGCCGCTCGCCATCCAGGGCTTCACCGCGCTGGTCGTCGGCGGCGTGGGCCGCGTAGAAGGCGCGCTCCTCGGCGGCCTGCTGCTCGCCTTCGCCGAGCAGTTCATCGCGCGCTATGCGCCGATCCCTTCCGGCTACACGCAGGGTGTTCCGCTTCTGTTCCTGATGATCTTTTTGCTGGTTCGGCCTACTGGTCTCCTGAAGGCGCGGATATGAGCGAGGCCCGTTTTTCTTGCCCCCCTGATAAGGGGGGAGGCGAGCGGGTTTTTTGCGAGCGGGGGGTTGCCTTTGATAAGAAGCAAACCCCCCGCTCGCCTTCGGCTCACGACCCCCTTGTCAGGGGGTCAAGGCAATGAAGCGCGTCGCCTGGATCGGCGGGTTCGTCATTCTCGCCGCGCTGCCGTTCTTCCTCGGCAGCTACCACAACGACGTCTATCGCAAGATGCTGCTGTGGGTCACGCTCGCGCTCGGCTACAACTTCCTGTTCGGTATCTGCGGGCAGGTGGCGTTCTCGCACTTCGCCTTCTACGGGATCGGCGCCTATAGCGTCGTCATCCTGCTGTTCCAGCTGGGCCTGCCGCTGCCGGTGGCGATCGTCCTCGGTGTGGTGATCTGCGTGGTGCTGGCGCTCGTGGTGGCGATCCCGGCGACGCGCCTGGAGGGGTTTTACCTCGCGCTGGTGACCCTGGCGCTGGCGCAGCTCTTCATCGTGGTGCTGAACGAGGGTGGCAACGTCACCGGCGGCACCGGCGGCATCGCGAACTATCGCCTGCCGCCGATCTTCGGCTGGCGCATCGCCGGACCGGCGTACACCGTCGTCATCGTGGCGCTGCTGGCCGGCACGTTTGCGGTCCTCTGGCGACTCGACCATTCCTGGTTCGGGCGCGCGTGCCGCGCGGTACGCGACAACCCCGAGGCGGCCGCCGCGATGGGCGTGGACGTGGCGCGCACCAAGGTGATCGTCTTCACGCTGACCAGCGCGCTCGCCGGCGTCGCCGGCATGGTCTACGCGTTCGTCGACAACACGGTGAATCCGCCGATCTTCGGCCTGGAAAACGCGTTTCTGATTCTCTTCATGGTGATCGTCGGCGGCGCGGGCCGCCATGCCGGCGCCGTGATCGGCGCGATCCTGCTGTTCCTGCTGCCGTTCTGGCTCTCGCCGCTGGTCGGACATCACCATCAGCTGGTGTTCGGCGCGCTCGTGGTCGCGGCGATCCTTCTTCAACCCAAGGGACTGATCGGGCTGTGGGATCGATTCTCGAGGTAAGGAACCTCACCAAGCGCTTCGGCGGGCTGACCGCCGTCGCGGGGCTCGACTTCGATCTGCGCGAAGGCGAGATCCTCGGCCTGATCGGCCCCAACGGCGCCGGCAAGACCACTACGTTCAACATCATCGCCGGCACCTACGCCGCGGACCACGGCGCGATCCGCTTCGCCGGCGAGCCGATTCTCGGCCTGCCGCCGCACCGCATCGCGCGCCGGGGCATCATGCGCACCTTCCAGCACAACCGGCCGTTCGCCGGCATGCCGGTGCTGGAGAACGTGATGGTGGGCGCGCATGTCCGGTTCAGCCGGAATGTTTTTTCAAGGAAGGCTTCGAGTGAAGAGCGCACACAGCGCCAGCGGGCCGAAGCGCTGATCGAGTTCGTCGGCCTGGCCGGATTGCGCGACGCCGACGTCGGCACGCTGTCTTTCGGCCAGGGGCGGCTGCTGGAGATCGCGCGCGCCTTGGCCGGCGAGCCGCGCTTGATCCTGTTCGACGAGCCTGCGGCCGGGTTGACGGCGGCGGAGCTCGAGCGCCTGGCCGGCATCATCCGCGGCATCGCCGAGCGCGGCATCGCGGTGCTGCTGATCGAGCACGACATGCGCTTCCTGCTGCCGCTCGCGAGCCGCGTGGTGGTGCTCAACTTTGGCGCGCGCATCGCCGAAGGCACGCCGGCGGAAGTGCGCTCGCAGCGGGCGGTGATGGAGGCTTATCTTGGCGATGCTGCGGCTCTCTGACCTGCACGCCTCGTATGGCGCCGCCCCGGTACTGCAAGGCGTTTCGCTCGCGGTCGACCAGGGTGAGACCGTGGCGTTGCTCGGCCCCAACGGCGCCGGCAAGTCGACGCTGCTTGCGGCCATCACCGGGACCATCCCGCGAAGGCAAGGGCGCATCGACCTCGACGGCGTCGATCTTTCCAAGGAGCAAAGCCATGCCATCGTCGCCTCCGGCGTGGCGCTGGTGCCGGAGGGTCGCCTGGTATTCGCCCCTTTCCGCGTGGAAGACAACCTTCGCCTTGGCGCGGTACGCCTGCAGGGCGAGATCGCCGAACGCTTCGACTATGTCTATAGGCTCTTTCCCCGGCTGGCAGAGCGCCGCCGGCAGGCGGCCGGCACGCTGTCGGGCGGCGAGCAGCAGATGCTGGCGATCGCGCGCGCGCTGATGAGCAGGCCGCGGTTGCTGCTGCTCGACGAGCCGTTTCTCGGCCTGGCGCCGCTGGTCGTGGCGCAAATAAGGGACGCGCTCGAGAAGCTTCGAGCCAGCGGCATGACGATGCTGATGGTCGAGCAGAAGCTGGACATCGCGCTGCAGTTCGCGCAGCGCGCCTACGTGCTGGTCAAGGGGAAGGTCGTACTGGACGACAGCACCGCGAACCTCGCGCGTCGCACCGATCTGCGCGACATTTATTTTTCATTAGCTTGAAGCCGGGTCTATCGCGCGTCTCTGGTGGGTGTGCGTGGTGTAACGGCAACCGGCAACGTCGATGTGAACCAGCAATCCCAATTTCAGGTGCGCGTTGTGGCCGGATTTGTCGGCAGTACGCTCAGTGGCAACATCAACGTAGGCGCGCTCAGCTTCATGAGGCTGCGGACCGGAGTGGCGCACGCCGGATCGAGGAACTGCGGCATCGGCCCGGGCTTCTTCACCAAACCCGGCAACTTCGCCGTTTGCCAGGTCGATCCGTAAGCTACTTCTTCACCTTCATGCGTTCGATCCACGGCTTGAAACCGGTGAGGAGATCCGCAAGGAACTTGCGGGTGTTCTCATCGGTGAGCTTGCCCTGCGCGTCGAACTTGGTGGGCGCCGCGCCGATGAACACCTCCGGCCGCGGCAGCACGTGGGCCCAGAGCTGGCCGAGGATGCGCCGCACGTCGTACTGAACGCGCGCGCCCCCCAGCGGGCCCTGCGACACCGAAAACATCGCCACCGGCTTGTCCTGCCACGACTGGTTCGGCGGGCGCGAGGCCCAGTCGATCGCGTTCTTCAGGGCGGCGCTGAGCGAGAAGTTGTATTCGGGGCTGGCGATCAGCACGCCGTCGGCCTCGGCGATCTCGGTGCGCAGGCGCTTCGCCGGGTCCGGGATGCCGGCGTCGAACACGTCCTGATTGAACATCGGCAGGTCGGCGATGCTGGTGATGCGCATCGTCATGCCGGACGGGAGGAGCTCGTTGCAGGCGCGCAGCGCGGCCATGTTGAGCGATGCTTTTCTCAAGCTGCCGCAGATTCCGAGGATTTGCATGCCGCGAGTCTAGCGGCGCTCGGGCAGGTGCGCGACCAGCGTTTCGAGCATCAGACCTGCGCGAGTGCCTGGCGGCCGGGCGCGCTGACCGAGAAACCCAGCGGATCCGGCACGGTCAGGGGCCATGGGCGTGACAGCACCCGCCAGACCGGAAAGCGCTGCGCGGGTCGGAATCCGCAGCGTTCGAAAGCTTTGCGTGAGGCCTGGTTTCCGGCGACGACGAGCGTAACGAACCGATGAGGGCCCAGGCGCGTCATCGCATGCGTCAGAACTTGATGCAGCAACCGCTTGCCGCGCCAGGCGGGCTCAGTAAACGCCTTGTAGACGTAGATCCAATCGGCGGGGAAGGCGAACTGCAGGCGCGCGTCGATCGGGATGGGAGATGCCGGGGCGAAGAAAACGTAGCTGACGAGCGCTTCGCCGGCAAAGGCGCCGAAGCAAACGTCCGGCGTGCGCTCGATGCCGCGCAGGAACTTCTGCGACATTCCGGAGAACCCTGCGGCACTGAGGCGAGCGAGCTCGGAGCGCTCCACGGCTCTGATTTGCACGCCAGGCGCGGGGAGACTGACCGCAGCTCCTTGGTCCGTGTGCCAATCGACGGTGAGGCATTCGTAAACCTCCCGACCGAGCAGCGCGCGTACTGCGCGGGCGAGCCGACCGGCTCGCACTAGCGCACCTTCCAGGCGGCGCAATACGCAACCGCCGCGACGGCGAATCCCTGCAGCGCCGCGCTCGCCGCGGTCCGCGCGATCTTTCGCAGCGTGGCGAGATCTAAATTCATCGCCGGCCAGTCATAGGCCGACCATCCGGCAGACGCGGCGGTTACCGTCAGGAGCAGCGCCCATACCCAGGCCCGCGCGGTCGGAGAAATTTCCCGGTCATGCGGCGGCGACACCGGCGCCCTGCGCAGTTTGCGCCGAAGCCACCAGGCCAGCACCAACGTGCCGAAGAGCGTGCTTGCGTGCTGCAGCCAGTTGATCGAATGCGCCTGCGCGTCGTGATCGCGCGTCAAGCCGTCCCACAGCAGATGGGTAAGCGCGCCGACGACCAGCGACGCGAGCACGGCGAGCCATGGCACCGCGGGCAAGCCTGTCGCCGCGAAGCCGCGTACGCGCCCCGCGAGAGCTGGCGGGAGCAGCGCCATGCAAGCGCTTTTCAGCAGCAGGTGAAAGGCGAGGTAGACCGCCAGCCCCACCGGCAGGCAAAAGAGGAGCGGGCCGGAACCGCTGTGGCTCAGCGGACGGCTGCCGAACGGCAACACCTGCCAGAGATCCGGAACGATGCTGCCGATGACGAGGGCCGAAGGCACGGCGAGGCGCCCCATCAGCGGCGCGAGCGGAAGCAGGGCCGCCGGATGGGCGAACGGGTAGGGCATGGCGCCCGATGCTAAAGGAAAGGCTTGACGGCCTTACGCGCCGCTCTGGGCCGAAAGAACTACCGGCTAACCATGATCGTGGCGGTGGTGCAGGTCCGGGTAGTGCGGATGGCTGTGCGTCATCCTGCGGTGGCGATGCGGATGCGTATGCGGCTCGTCTCCGTGCCAGGCGAAGCCGTGCCCATGCTGATGGTGATCATCGTGCGCGTGCGGATGCGTATGCTCCATCGGCTCGTGCACGTGCTCATGCTCGTGGCGCTCCGTCAGGTGCAGCCACACGCCGAGCGCCATGAGCGCGGCGGCGATCCAGAACGCAGCTGAAGCCGATTCGCGCAGCACGAGAAGCGCGAGCGCGGCGCCAAAGAACGGGGCGACGGAGAAATAGGCGCCGGTGCGCGCGGTGCCGAGATTGCGCAGGGCGACGACAAAAAGCACCAGGCTGATGCCATAGCCGAAGAAGCCTACCGCAGCAGCCGACGCCAGAATGTCGATGCCGGGCAGCGCGGCGCCCTGGAATAACGCGAGCGAAAGGTTGGCCGCCCCCGCAACCAGGCCCTTCACCCCGGAAATCGTTACCGCGTCGCCGCCCGACACGCGGCGCGTCAGGTTGTTGTCGACCGCCCATGCGAGGCAGGCCCCGGCAATCAGGAGCGGTCCGGTAAGGCCGCCGCCCCGCGGCATCTCATGCGACGACAGCACGACGCCGCCGGCGACGATCGCGACCATGCCGAGGAAGACCCGGCGATCGACATTCTCGCGGAACACGATCCAGGCGATCGAGGCCGTGAGGACCGCCTCGAGATTGAGCAGCAGCGAAGCCGTCGCGCCGTCGGAGCGCGTGAGGCCGTACATCAGCAGCGCGGGTCCCACGACGCCGCCCGCCAGGATTGCCCCCGTGAGCCAGGGCAGGTCGGCGCGCGAAAGATTTATGGCGCGCTCTGCGCGCTTCCGCAGCAGAAACCACACAAGCAGACCGATGCCGCTGCCGAGGTAAAGCAAGCCGGCGAGGGCGAGGGGCTGCACTTCGCCCACCAGCAGCTTGGCGAGCGGCGTGCTGGCGCCGAACAGCGCGGCGGAAGCGAGCGCGTAGAAGATGGCGGTGCGTTGCATCTGCCGATCAGCTTGCTATGGCCGGCTTGGTATGAGCGCGATACGCCGAGTGCAGCAGATCGAAAGTGCGCATTGCCTCCGCGAGCAATGCATCGTCGCCGCGCGCCTTTTCCCGGGCGCCCTTCAGCATGGTCTCGAGGCCGGTGCCATCCGGCACCGGGATGCCGCCGACGTCGAGGAAGTGGACCGCAGCCCCGATCTTGGCGAGCGCCGGGTCCTGGTCCAGCCCGAACGCAGCGGCCAGCACCTCGAAGGTCACGCGGTTCTTCACATGGGTGAACTCGGCCCCGTCATAGTCGAAGCCGACCGCCTTCTTCGGGCATTCGCTCGGCCGCGCGATCCAGACGAACTTCGCGTCGCGGTCGATGAAGCGCTTGATGAGCCAGGCGCTTGCCAGGCGATCCACCCAGGGCGTCTTGCGCGTGGCCCAGACACGCTTCTGGTAGCGGGCGCGCTCGGTCGGCCGCAGGCCCTTCATGGACGAGCGCGGCTCGTTGCGCGCATAGAGCTCGGCATAGCGCGCCTTGAGCGATGCGAGCGCCGCGACGGCCTGCTCTTTCGCCTGGCCGGCGAAAAAGTCGATGCGCGCTAGCTTGTCCAAGGCTTGCTCGAGGCGACGCAGCGCGGTCAGGCCGCGCCGCGGGCCGAGCGTCGGCAGCGACGCTTTGGTGGCCGAAATGCGAGCCACCAGGGCGGCATACTCGCCCGTGCGGTCGAAGCGGGCGCGCAGCGCGGCGTGGTCGTCGGGGTCCTTTGGCGTTGCATCGAACGTCATCGCAAAGCCGCCGTGCGAGCGGATTTCTTTTTCCAATTTGTCGAATGCTTTCGCTTGCGGCAGCAGGTAAACGCCGTCCCGGAGCACGGCGGCGCCGCACTCCTTCAGCGCGCGCCAGACGCGCATGCGCAGCGTCGAATTGCGGGTGGGAAGGCTGAGAACCAGGGTCTGGAACATCGGAGGCATGTTATACGTATCACAGAAACGTGCCACTAACTGGCCGGGAAGCGTTGACCGCTGGCGCCGGGCTCCGTAAGGTGCGGCTCATGCAGGGCGACGCCCTGGCCGGGTCCTAAGGCAGACACCCGGCAGTCAAGACACCTCGTCTCAAGCGCTGCTCCGAGTTCCCGAAAGGGAAAGGAGTGCGTCCATGCGTAACAAAGTCCTCTGGTTCATCGCCGCCGCTTCGTTGTTGTCCGGCCCTGCGGCCGCCGAGCAGACATGGGTCCTCAATGTCGACGGCGTCTACGTGCAGCAGGCGCGCAAGCCGCGGGTCGAGGTCAAGCTGCCCGGGTGGCACTGGGCACACGAGCCCTACGCCTGCCCGCCGGCTGTCGCCATCGGGCCGCGCGGCGAAGCGCTGGTAACAAGCAACGTGCTGCCGGTGCTGTGGAAGATCGACCCGCAGACCCTCGCAGTCACCGTGCACAGCCTGGAGCTGGACGCCGATCTGGACAAGGATGTCGGCTTCTCCGGGCTGGTTTACTCGGCGCGTGACGGCGCCTATTTCGCGGTCAGCGAGCTGCACGGCACGCTGTGGCGGATCGATCCGCTCCTGCGCCGGGCGCAAAAGATCGCGCTCTCCGAGCCGGTGCGCGGTGCCTGCTCGGTGTCCATGCAGCGCCAGGAACGCACCAGCCGCTTCAGCCGGCTCACTGTGCACGGCATGACCGTCAACCTCGCGCCGGACCAGCGCTCGGCCTACCTCATGACTGGAGGTTCTCGATGAAGTACCGCATCAAGCAGATTTCTTGTCGTCCCTGGACGCTCTCGTATCTCTCGGTCCGGCTGATCGAGAGCCACTACGAAAACAATTACGGCGGGGCCGTGCGGCGCCTTAACGCCCTCACCGAGCAGCTCGAGGCGCTCGACTACGCCACTACGCCCGCGCACGTACTGAACGGACTCAAGCGTGAGGAGCTGGTCGCGCTGAACTCGACGCTGTTGCACGAGCTGTACTTCGCCAGCCTGGGCGGGGACGGGCAGCCGACCAAGGGCATGTTGCAGGCGCTCGCGGATCAGTTCGGCTCGCTCGACCGGTGGCGCGCCGAGTTCAGGGCAATGGGCTACGCGCTTGGCGGCGGGTCGGGCTGGGTGCTGCTCACCTACCTGCCGCGCGACGGTCGGCTCATCAACCAGTACGCCGCGGAGCATACGCAGGCTGTCGCGAGCGGCGTCCCGATCCTCGCGCTCGACATGTACGAGCACGCCTATCACATGGACTTCGGCGCCAACGCCCGCGCCTATGTCGACACGTTCATGCGCAACATCGACTGGCCGGCGCTGGAAGTCCGCTACGAGGATGCGCGCAGGGTCGCGCCGCCGCGGCCGCTCGAGCAGCCCGAATTCGCCGACGCGCCCGGCATGGGCGTCGAGGAAGTGCGGGAGATGATGGCGTCCGGCAAGCCGGTCCAGGTGATCGACGTGCGCCCGCGGGCGGCGGTTTCGCGCGACCAGGACATCGCGGACGGCATTCGCTGGCGCGATGCGGAGCAAATCCAGCAGTGGATGGGTGAGCTGTCGAAGTCCGAGCCGGTGGTCGTCTACTGCTCCTACGGCTTCCACGTCGGCTGCAAGACCGCGATCAAGCTGCGCCAGGCCGGATTCGACGCGAAGTACATGAACAGCGGTCATTCCGGCTGGCGCGCCGTCGGTGCGCCCGTGAAGGTCTTTCCCACTTAAGGAGAACTTGGATGCGCTACGCCTTGAAACCGTTGCACTGCCGCCCATGGCTGCTGCAGGGCCTCTCGCCGAAGCTGATCGAGAGCCACTATGAGAACAACTACGGCGGAGCGCTGAGGCGCCTGAACGCCATCGGGTCCCAGCTCGAGGGCGCCGATTTCGCCAAGCTGCCCGGCTTCACGCTCAACGGACTGAAGCGCGAGGAGCTGATTGCGCACAATTCCGTGATCCTTCACGAGCTCTACTTCGCCAGCCTTGGGGGCGACGGGCGCGACCCGGGAAGCTTCGCCGAAGTGCTGACGCGCGACTTCGGCTCGGTGGAGCGCTGGAAGGCCGAATTCGCGGCGATGGGCCGCGCGCTCGGCGGCGGATCCGGCTGGGTGCTGCTGACGTATGTGCCGCGCGAGGGAACGCTGGTGAACCAGTACGCTTCGGATCACAGCCAGTCGCTCGCGAGCGGCATTCCGATGCTCGCACTGGACATGTATGAGCACGCCTACCACATCGATTTCGGCGCGAACGCCGCCGCCTACGTCGATACCTTCCTGCGCAATATCGACTGGAAGGGAGTGGCTGCGCGCTACCAAGGCGCCCTGAAGGTCGAGCCACTGACGGACCTGGTGCAGAAGGAATTCGGCGATCTGCCAGGGGTAAGCGTGGAAGAGGTGAAGACCATGCTGGACTCGGGGCAGCGTATCCAGTTCATCGATGCGCGGCCCCAGCACTACGTGACGCGCACGCAGGACATCGCCGACGGCGCGACGTGGCGCGACCCCGAGCGCGTAAAGGAGTGGGCTGGCGAGCTGTCGAAGTCCGACCCGGTCGTGGTGTTCTGCGTGTACGGGTTTCATATCGGATGCCAGACCGCAGGGACGCTGCGTGAAGCCGGCTTCGATGCGAAATACATGAAAGGCGGGCATGCGGCGTGGAAGGCGATCGGCGGGGCGTTGAAGCACTTCCCATGACATTGCTGCTTGGTCGCGCCGACGTGGAGCGCCTGCTGCCGGCCGGCGCCTGTATCGAGGCGGTCGAGGAGGCCTTCCGCGACCACGCGCTCGGCAAGGTTCCGGCGCCCGGAATCCTCGGTATGCACGCGGCCAATGGCGGCTTCCACGTCAAGGCCGGCTTTCTGGGCAGCTACTTCGCCGCCAAGGTCAATGCAAACTTTCCCGGCAATACCGGGCTGCCGACGATCCAGGGCGCGGTGATCCTGTTCGATGCTGTCAACGGCCGGCCGCTCGCCATCATGGACTCGATCTCGATCACCGCGATCCGCACCGCTGCGGCGACTGCCGTGGCGGCGAAATACCTGGCGCGCGAGGAGTGCGAGACGATGCTGGTCTGCGGCTGCGGCGGACAGGCCGCGTCGCAGCTCACAGCATTGTTGTGTGTGCGCAAGCCGCGGCGCATTTTCGCTTACGACCGGGACCGGAACAGGGCGAGCGCTTTCTCGACGCGTTTCAGTGCCGAAGTGGCGGAAGATTTGGCCAAGGCAGCACGCGAGAGCGACATCATCGTGACGTGCACCACCGCCACGAAATACTTCATTACGCGCGAAATGGTCCGTCCCGGCGCTTTTATCGCCGCCGTAGGCGCGGACAATGACAACAAGCAGGAAATCGATCCAGCGCTGCTCGCGAAGGCGAAGGTCGTCACCGATCTCACCGAGCAGGCCGCGCGCATTGGCGACCTGCATCATGCGATCGAGGCTGGCGTGATGACCGCCGCGGACGTGCATGCAGAGCTCGGCGAGGTGATCGCCGGCCGCAAGCCAGCGCGCGCGAGTGCGGACGAGATCATCGTGTTCGACTCGACCGGCACCGGATTGCAGGACGTCGCCGCAGCGATTGCGGTCTATAGACGGGCTTTGGAACAGGAGAGCGTCATGAAAGGCACGCTACCCACCTTCGCGCTGGCCGGCGCAAAGCCGGGAGCGCTGCCGCCGGGCTGGGAATGCGGCGTTACCGGCACAGGCACGCCGCGATGGACGGTGGAAGTGGACCCCACGGCGCCCAGCGGGCAGGTGCTCCAGCAAAGTGGTTCCGGGACCTTCCCGTGGTGCGTCAAGAAGGACGCTTCGCTCGCCGACGGGCACGTCGAGGTGAGGTTCAAGGCGTTGCGCGGCAGGCAGGATCAGGCCGGCGGCGTGGTTTGGCGCTGGAAGGACGGTGACAATTACTACGTCGCGCGCGCCAACGCGCTGGAGAACAACGTTTCGCTGTACTACACGGAGAAGGGCCGGCGCATCACTCTCAAATATGTCGATGCGCCGGTGCCGGCGAACACCTGGCACACGCTGGCGGTCGATTTCAGCGGCGCGCGGATCAAAGTGTCGCTCAACGGCAAGACCTATATCGAGCTCGAGGACGCGCACATCAAAGGCGCCGGCGCGGTCGGCGTCTGGACCAAGGCCGACAGCGTGACGGCGTTCGACGATTTTCGCTACGGCGCCCAGTGATCGGGCTGCTGCTGACCGCGCGCTCGCTGCGGGCGTTCGCCGACGGCTACGTCGCGGTCTTGCTTCCGGCGTATCTGCTCGCGCTTGGCTACGGGACGATCGAGGTTGGCGTCCTGAGCACCGTGACGATGCTGGGCTCGGCGGCGGCGACGCTGGCGGTCGGGAGGTGGGGGCATCGCTTCGAGCTGCGCCGCATGCTGATGGCCGCTGCCGCGTTGATGACGGTGACCGGGGTCGGCTTCGCCGCGTTTTCATCCCTCTGGCCGCTGCTGATCGTCGCGCTGGCGGGCACGATGAACCCCGGCGGGGGAGACGTGAGCGTGTTCTATCCGCTCGAGCACACGGCGCTTGCCGCCGCCACACCGGCGCAGACGCGCACCAGCGCCTTTGCCCGCTACAGCTTCATCGGCTCGATGTTCGGTGCCGTGGGTGCGCTCGGTGCAGCGGCACCCGAATGGCTGGCGCAGAGCAATACCGCCGGGATGCTCGATGCGCTGAAGCTGATGTTCGTCCTGTACGGCGCCATCGGCATCGCCGTCGGCGCGATCTATTCTCGGTTCCCCGCTGCGCCTGCCGACGTTGAAAAGCCGCCTGTGCCGCTCGGACCCTCGAAGGCTACGGTGTGGAAGCTGGCCGGCCTGTTCAGCGTCGATTCGTTCGCCGGCGGCTTCATCATCAACTCGCTGCTCGCCTTATGGCTGTTCGAGCGCTTCCAGATGTCGCTGACCGCGGCCGGCGCGTTCTTCTTCTGGACCGGGCTGCTCAGCGCGGTGTCGCAGCTTGCCGCGGCACCGCTCGCGCGGCGCATCGGGCTCGTCAACACCATGGTATTCACCCACCTGCCGGCGAACTTCTGCCTGATCGCGGCCGCGTTCGCGCCGACGCTCGACATCGCCCTGGCGCTGCTCCTGGTGCGCAGCGCGCTTTCGCAGATGGACGTGCCGGCACGCGGCGCCTATGTGATGTCGGTGGTCACGCCGGCCGAGCGACCGGCGGCAGCGAGCTTCACGGCGGTGCCGCGCAGCCTCGCCTCGTCGCTCAGTCCGGCGATCACCGGCGCCCTGTTCGCCGCCGGCGCCATGGCTGCGCCGCTCGTGCTGTGCGGTGTCCTGAAGTCCGCCTACGACGTGGCGCTGCTCGTGATGTTCCGCAAGGTGCGGCCGCGGGATTGACAGCACCCGCAGGCACAATAGCAGGACGGAACACCAGTGGCATTGGGAGCGGGGCATGGCAGCCTGGTGGGGCGGGCTGTGCATCCTGCTGTTCGTCTCGGCCGCCGCGCGTGCGCAGCAGCTCGAGCCTCGCGCCTATTCGAATGTCCCGGTCGACCTCCATTTCCTGATCGTCGGATATACCTACTCGTCGGGCGGCCTCGCCACCGATCCGGCGCAACGCCTGGACCGCGCGGAGCTCGACATTCATGCGCCGCTCGTGGCCTATGCACGTGGCTTCGACGCGTGGGGCAAGTCGGCGAAGTTCGACGCGGTGCTGGGCGCGGCCTGCCTGTCCGGGTCCGCCGAGGCGAACGGCGTGCCGGTGTCGCGCGACGTGTGCGGCGCGCTCGACCCCGCGTTTCGGGTCACCGTGAACCTGTATGGCGCGCCGGCGCTGCCGCTCAAGGCGTTCGCCGGCTACCAGCAGGACCTGATCTTCGGCGTGAGCCTCCAGGTCGTGCCGCCGCTCGGTCAGTACGACTCGAGCAGGCTCGTGAACCTCGGCAGCAACCGCTGGGCATTCAAGCCCGAGGTCGGCCTGTCGAAGAAGCTGGGCGCGCTGGCGGTCGAGACCGCGCTCGGTGCGGCCTTTTTTACCGCGAACGACGACTTTTTCGGCGGCCGCAGGCGCGAGCAGGAGCCGATCGTCACCGCCCAGGTGCACCTGATCTACGAATTCCGCGGCGGGAGCTGGCTGGCGCTGAACGCGAACTACTACGCGAACGGGCGCACCACGGTCGAAGGCGTCAAGCAGAACGACGAATTGTCCAACTCGCGCCTGGGCCTCACGCTCGCCCTGCCGCTGAACCGGCAGCATTCGATCAAGCTGCACGCGAGCGACGGCATCTCGGTGCGCTCGGGCGCGGATTTCCGCACCCTCGGCGTCGCCTGGCAGTATCGCTGGAGTACCGGCTCCTGAAAAGAGGCGCTAGCCCTTGTTGATGTAGCCGTACGCGAGGTTGGTGCGCTCGCCGCCGTGCTTCTCGTAGATCGACTTGCAGTAGGCGAGCTTGTCGTTCTCGAGCGAGCCCATCATCTTCGGCGTGTAGCCGTAGAGGCGGGCGTTATTGCCGCCGAGGATCGCGCTTTTCACCGGGCCGTTGGCCGGGCCCATCGGCGCGAGGCCGTACTTCTTCTGGATCTCGTCGGGGATCTCCATGCGGCGCAGGGCCTCGATCTGCCATTGCGGCGCCCCGGTCCACAGCGAGTCGGTGCCCCACACCACGTGGTCGGCGCCCATGCCCTTGATCATGATTCCGAGCATGTAGGCGGCAACGCGCGGCTCGGCCATATTGCTGTGGGCGAAGATCTGGCCGAGGTCGGCGTAGACGTTGTTCACGCCGAACTTCTCCGGGATCACGGCGAGGTCGCTGACCCAGTCGACGCGGCCTTCGCGCTGCAGCTGGTCCCACGCCGCGGCGGCGGTGCCGCCCGGGCCCGCGACCCAGCGGTAGGCCGAGTGATAGATCACGAAGTTGAGCTGCGGCCAGTCCTTGGCCGCCTGGCCGACGTCGGCCACGGTGCAGTAGCCGACGAGATGCGGGAACTGCCGCTCCACCGACGGCGGAAACAGGCCCTTGTGGATGCAGACGTTCTTCAGGCCCGGGCGGTCGGGATACTGCTGCGACCACTTCACCAGCTTCTCGTAGAACGGATACATCAGCTTCTCGTCGTCGAGCCGGAACGGGCGCTTGGCGAGGTGCTTGTTGGTGTTGTCGCCGATGGTGTAGCCCTTCCAGGAGTCCGGCCTGAGCTTGGCGTTCTCTTCTTCCACCTTCTCCATCCAGCCGTCGCGCCCGGGCGTGAAGATGGCGTGCGAGAACATCCGCCGCGTGCCGGATTCCTTGTTCAGCTTCTCGCGCGCGTCGAACTTCATCTGGTTGGTGAGGAACGAGAACTTCTCGTCCTCGGAGTACGAGCCGCTGATGCACGCGACCTTGGTGTCGCTGTCGAGGAAGATCTCCTTCACGTAGTTCGGGAACATGAGGTCGTCGATGGTCTGCGGCTTGCCGACCAGCGCCGGGTTCCAACCCGCCTTGCCCACCGCCTCGCGCTGCGCGACAAAGGCGCGGATCGGCGTGCCTTCGCGCAGGAAGTGCGTGTGCATGTCCATCACGAACTGATTCTTCAGGTCGTCGGCGCGAGCCTGCGCGATGTCGAGGTTGGACGATTCGCCCTTCAGGACTTCGTAGATCGGTTGGCCGCCCTTGGCGTGCACCTCGTTCATCGCCGCGAAGGCCGCCGCCATGCCGCCGGCGGTCTTGAAGAACTTGCGCCGGCTCATGCCGTTTTTCTTCGCCATGCGCGCGCCGATGTCCTTCACGCGCGCCTCGAACTCCTTCTGCTGCGCGCTCTGCGGCTGCGGCATGTATTCGTCGCTCGACACGAACTGCACCGGGATGGGCGACGGGAACAGCGACTCGGCGCCGGACAGCTTCTCGAGTTCCTCGGGGGTCAGCATGGGGGTCTCCTCCTGTGAAAGGCCATCGTATGCCGCAGTGGCGAATAGGTAAACTGGGCGGCGCGAAATCGACCGCCGGAGAAATATCAATGGGCAGATGGTTGCTGACTCGGACTGATCGCGATTTTCTCGGCATTTGCTGCAGCGCAGGGCTTTCCTGAACGTCCCGTCAGGATCATCGTGCCGCTCACACCGGGCGGCTCTCCCGACACCATCGCTCGCGCGCTCGCCCAGAACCTGCAGGGCGTCTGGCCGCACCCGGTGGTGGTCGAAAACCGCACCGGCGGCAGCCAGAACATCGGCTCGGATCTCGTGGCGAAGAGCCCGCCCGACGGCCACACCTGGTTGCTCGCGCCCGACAACGTGTTTTCGGTCAATCCGCACATCGGCAAGCAGCCGTTCGATGCGCTCACGGATCTTCTGCCCGTGACGCAAGTGGCCCGCATCCAGTTCCTGCTGGTGGTGAATCCGGACGTGCCGGCCAAGTCGGTGCAGGAGCTGATCGCGCTGGCGAAGGCGAAACCTGGCGAGCTGAACTTCGGCTCGTCCGGAAACGGCAGCCCGCAGCACCTAGGTGCGACGATGTTCCAGGTGCTCACCGGCACCAAGATGAATCACGTGCCGTACAAGGGCGCGGCGCCGGCGATCGCCGATTTGCTGCCGGGGCGCATCCAGGTCTGGATCGGCGCCGCGAACACGATCCTGCCGCACGTCAAGGACGGAAGACTTCGCTTGCTCGGCGACACGCCGACCATCGCCCAAACCGTTCCTGGCTATTCGCTCGATCCGTGGCTCGGGCTCTTCGTGCCGGCCAAGACGCCGCCCGAAATCGTGATGAGGATCCACGGCGAGGTGGTCAAGATCCTGAGCAGCCCGGATCTCAAGGGCAAGCTCGGCCCGCAGGGGATCGAGCTGGTGACCAATTCCCCGGCCGAATTCGCACGCTTCATCCGCGAGGACAACCTGAAGTGGGGCAAGCTCATCAAAGAAGCCGGCATCAAGGCGGACTGAGTGGCCTCGGAATTTCTGCGCGACGTTCCGGTCGCTTCTCCTTCCCAGCAGGACATTTGGGGCAGCGACGCCATCGCCGCGATGCTGCGCGCGCTCGACATTCCGTATCTGGCGCTCAATCCTGGCGCCAGCTACCGCGGCCTGCACGACAGCATCGTCAACTATCTCGGCAATACCCGGCCGCAGATGCTGCTTTGCCTGCATGAGGAAGCCGCCGTCGCCATCGCGCACGGCTACGCCAAGGCTTCCGGGCGGATGATGGGCGTGGTGCTGCACTCGAACGTCGGGCTGATGCACGGCTCGATGGCGATCTTCAACGCCTGGTGCGACCGCGTGCCGATGCTGATCCTCGGCGCCACCGGCCCCTGGGACGCCGCCAAGCGCCGGCCGTGGATCGACTGGATCCACACCTCGGCCGACCAGGGCGCGCTGGTGCGCGACTACACCAAATGGGACAACCAGCCGGCTTCCGTCCCGGCTGCCTACGAAGCATTGCTGCGCGCGGTGCAGATGGCCGACACCGCGCCGCGCGGCCCGACCTATGTCAACCTCGATGCCGCGCTTCAGGAAGCGAAGATCGGCGCGCTGCCGGCATTACCGGAAGTGGGCCGCTTCAGCGCTCCTCCATCGGTTGTCCCATCCAACGAGCTCGTGCAACAGGCTGCCCAGCTGCTCTCATCGGCCAGGAACCCAGTCATCCTCGCCGGGCGCGTCGGCCGCACCGAAGCCGGCTGGAAAGCGCGCGTGGCGCTCGCCGAGAAGCTGCAGGCCCGCGTGTTCACCGACATCAAAACGCCGGCGGCGTTTCCGACCGACCATCCGCTGCACGCCGCGCCGCCGGCCACGTTTCCCGACGACGCCAGCAAGAAGATCCTCAGGGAAGCCGACGTCGTGCTGTTGCTCGATTGGGTCGACCCCGCGGGAATGCTGAAGGCTGCGTGGGGCGATGCGATCGGATGCAAGGTCATTCGCGTCTCTGTCGATGCACATTCGCATCGCGGCTGGAGCATGGACTACCAAGGCCTGCCGCCTTCCGACGTGTACATGATGTGCGAGCCGGATGTCGCAGTGCCGCTCCTGGTGGAAGCGGTTCGCTCGCGGCCGGCAGTGGTCCACGCCGAGCGGGAGAACCAAACCCGCACGGATAACGCCGTCTCCATTCCGGCCCTCGCGCAGGTCTTCAACGAGCTCACCGAGCACATGGACGTATGTTTTTCCAAGCTGCCGCTCGGCTGGAACGGCGCGGACCGGCACTTCAGGCACCCGATGGACTACCTCGGCGCGGATGGCGGCGGCGGCGTAGGGGCTGGGCCCGGGCTTACCGTCGGCGCGGCGCTGGCGCTGAAGGACACGAAGCGCATGGTGGTCGGCATCATGGGCGACGGCGATTTCCTGATGGGCGTAACGGCGGTCTGGACCGCGACGCACTACCGCGTGCCATGCCTGATGCTCATCGCCAACAATCGCTCGTTCTACAACGACGAGCTTCACCAGGAGCGCGTGGCGCGCGAGCGCGGCCGGCCGGTGGAGAACAAGTGGATCGGGCAGCGCATCGACGAGCCCGACATCGATCTGGCCGCGATGGCGCGTGCGCAGGGCGCAGTCGGCATCGGTCCGGTGACGCAGCTCAACGAG
This sequence comes from uncultured beta proteobacterium, assembly GCA_963810475.1. Taxonomy (GTDB): domain Bacteria; phylum Pseudomonadota; class Gammaproteobacteria; order Burkholderiales; family SG8-39; genus SCGC-AG-212-J23. The sequence continues at coordinate 32,549 of CAWENY010000030.1, forward strand.
CTTCATTCCGCCGTAAAGCAGGCCATTGACCACGTCAAAGCCGGAAAGGTGTGCGTGGTCGACGTGCGCGTGCTGGCGGGCTACGAAACCAACATGAGTGGAGCCGCCTCGGCCGCGAGGCGTTGACTGAGTCCATTAGCCTACCGCGAGTTCCGCACGCTCTGGGCGGGCTCGTTGCTTTCCTGGTCGAGCCAGTGGATTCAGCACGCGGCGCTCGGCTGGGTGGTCTACGAGATCACCGGCTCCGGCACGCTGCTCGGCGCGGTGATGGGCGCGCGCGCCATTCCGATGATCCTGCTGACGCCGGTGTCCGGGGTGGCCGCCGACCGCTACGACCGCAAGCGGTTGATCTACGCCAGCCAGGGACTCGCCGCCGCGGTGACGCTGGCGTTCGGCGCCGCGCTCGCCCTCGGCATGGTGAGTACCTGGATGCTGTTCGCCTTCACCATGCTGATGGGCGCGGCGAACGTGACCGATCGCCCGGCACGGTTCAGCACCGCATTCGAGCTGGTGCCGCGCGAGCTGGCGGTGAAGGCGGTGGCCCTCAACACCATCGGCTTCTCCATGGCGCGGGTGCTGGGCCCGATGCTCGCGGGCTATCTGATCGCCGCGTTCGGCGGTGCCGGGACGTTCTTCCTGCAAGGCGTTCTGTATGCCGCCTCCGGTGTGATGGTGCTGTTCGTGGTGTTTCCGGTCAGAACGTCTCACGAGCGCACGCGCTCGCCATGGGGCGACATGGCCGACGGGCTCCATTTCGCAGTCACCAACCCGCGCATCCGCGTGCTGTTCCTGGTCGGTGCGCTGCCGTTCTTCCTGCTGATCCCGGTGTTCGGCACGCTGTACCCGATTTACGCCAAGGACGAATTCGCCGCCGGGCCGGCGGGGCTTGGGTTGCTGCTCACCGCGGTGGGTGTGGGCGGCACGCTTGGCGGTTTCATCGCCAACGCGCTCGGCCGCGCCGAGCGGCAGGGCTTGCTCCAGACGATGTGGGTCATGGTGATGGGCGCGTGCATCATCGGCGTCGCCTTCAGCCCGTCGCTCGCGATCGCCATCGCGTTCAGCGTGATCGGCGGCGCGGCGGAGATGGCGCATGCCTCGAGCAACATGGCGATGCTGCAGATGTCGGCACCCGAGGCGATGCGCGGACGCATCTCCAGCCTGCTGATGCTCAACCCGGCATTGATCTCGCTCGGCGCCTTGATCGCCGGCCCGCTGTCCGACGCGCTCGGCGTGCGGCAGGCTTCGATGGTGCTGGCCGCGGCGGCGATGGCGGCCATCCTCATTCTTTACGTTTCATCCCCGGTGCTGCGATCCCTGAGGCATAAATGAAAAAACCGACACTCTCCGCCAGCCGCGCGCTCATCGAAGACCTGGTCGCCGCGAGCCGCATCCTCGCCCAGCACGAAGTGCTCGACGCCTACGGCCACGTCAGCGCGCGCAGCGACAAGAGCCCGGAGCACTTCGTCATGTCGCGCTCGCTGGCGCCCGCGCTGGTCACCGCCGCCGACCTGATGGAGCTCGATGCGGACAGCGAGCCACTCCCCGGCGACAAGCGCAAAGGATTCATCGAGCGCTACATCCACGGCGAGATCTACCGCGCGCGGCCCGAGGTGATGGCGGTGGTGCACAGCCACTCGCGCGTCGGTCATCCCCTTCGGCGCCACGCGCACCCGGCTGCGGCCGATCTACCACATGGGATCGTTCCTCTGGTCCGGAGCGCCGGTGTTCGAAATCAGAAAGGTGAAACCGCCAGACAACGATCTGCTGGTCCGGGACCGCCCGCTGGGCCAGGCGCTTTGGCCGAATACGCTGGGCAAATGCAATTGCGTGCTGATGCGCGGCCACGGCATGACCGTGATCGGCGACAGCGTGCCGGAAGCGGTGTTCCGCGCGATCTACACCGAGATGAACGCGCGCATGCAGCTGCAGGCCACGCAGCTCGAAGGGCCGATCGAGTTCCTTAGCGACGAGGAGGGCAGGCGCTCCCAGGCATCGAACCGCGGCACGCTGGAGCGGCCTTGGGAGCTGTGGAAGAAAACAGCCCTGGGTCGAAAGTAGCGCTTTCGCCGGCCGGACCCACGGGCGTATAGTGACTCGGGGAGGGTGCGTTGGGTAGGCGATTGCTCGTTCTGAAGGCCGGAAGCGGCGCCAGCAACAATCTCATCCGCAGCCTGCAGGCGGGGGATCCGTCGCTGTTCATCGTCGGCTGCAACGAGGATCGCTTTGTTCTTCGCCAGTCGATGGCCGAGAGGAACTATCTCGTTCCCAAGGCGTCGCGGCCCGATTTCCTGGCCGCCCTGCGCAGGATCGTCGAGTCTGAAGCGATCGATCTGCTGATTCCGAACAGCGAAGCGGACGTCACGACGGTCTCCGAACCTGCGTGAGCGCTTGCCGTGCCGCACCTTTCTCCCGCGTAAGGCCGTCATCGAACGCTGCCAGGATAAGTACCAGCTGTCGGCATTTCTGCGCCGCAAGGGAATTGCAGCGCCTCGCACGTATCCAGTGACCGACCTCGGCAAAATCGAGGCGCTGTTCGGCCGTTTTCCTGGCGGCTCGGTGCTCTGGTGCCGACTCCGCAAGGGTACCGGCTCTCTCGGCGCCATCCCGGTCAAGACGCCGGAGCATGTGCGCAGCTGGATTCGGTACTGGGAGGAAATGTGCGGGGTAGCCACGGGCTCCTTCACGCTCTCCGAATATCTGTCGGGCCGGGATTTTTGCGTCCAGTGCCTGTGGCACGAAGGCACGCTGCTCATGGCCAAGATGCACGAGCGGCTTGGCTACTACGTCGCGGGCGGCGGGCCGAGCAGCGTGTCGTCGACGGCGGCGTTCGCGCGCACTGTGTTCGAACCACGCATCATCAAGCTGTGCCAGAAAGCCATCCGAGCTCTGGACCGCAAAGCGTCGGGCGTTTTCTTTGTCGATCTCAAGGAGAACGACGCCGGCGCGGCCTGCATCACGGAGATCAACGCCGGGCGCTTCGCGAACGTGCCGACGATTCACGATCAGACCGGCAAGCCGAACATGGCGCTCGCCTACGTGCGCCTCGCCTTGGGCGAAGCGCCGCCGAAAGCGCGTAAGCGCAGGACAATGCGGAGGAGTGCTACGTGCTGCGGGATCTGGATACCGTGCCGGCGGTTTTCCCGGTGAGCCGGCTGTCGGACGACATCCGCGATGCCCGGCCGCGCCGGGAATGGCGGCGGCGATCGGCATCCTGAAGGACTACATTATCGCAACGAAAGGGGGTTGTTATGGGCGCACGGGACGTAACAGGTCTGCTGCGGTTGGGTGGTGGCAAGTCGAGCATCTTGGTGAAGATCGAGGGTGAACTCGAGCGAGGTTGCAACCTCGAGGACATCCGGAAGGCGATCGAGGAGATCCTGAGTGAATGCGGGCTCCAGGTCAGAAGCTTCCAGGTGAAGAAAAGCTCCTTCAAGAAGAAGAAGAGCTCCAAGAAAAAGAAGTAGGGGCGGCGTCATCGCAGCAGCAGGATCCGCCTGCAGGCGGATCGGATTCGGAGGATGGAGCAGGCCGAGCTTCGCTGCCGTGGCCAGGTTCACGCCGGTCTCGAACACGACGCTGATCTCGACCGGCAGATCGGCGGGTTTTGCACCGCGCAGGATCTTGTCGACCAGGAAGCCCGCCTTGCGGTAGCGGGAAGGAAAGTTTTCGCCGTACGACGCCAGCGCGCCAACCCGGACGAAGCGCACATCCGGCCCCATCATCGGCAGGCGGTGCTTCAAGCGCCAGCGCGCAAACTTGGGCGCGATTGACGACGAGCACCGCGTCCGCCTCGACTACCACCGCGTCGATCTGGCTGTCCGCCGCCGCCGCGAACGCACTTTCGATGTCCTCGGGCTTGGCGATGGAGACGTGCTGCACTGATACGCCGAGCACTTGTGCAGCTGTGTCGTACTCGCCCATGATTGCCGGCTGCAGGCGCACGATGTTCAGCCGCGAGAAGAAGCGTGCGATGCGTCGGGCGCGCGGCACGATCCGCTTCAACAACTCCATGCGCTTGGGACCCAGCTCTTGCACTAGGATCGCGAGGCCGGTGACGTTTCCGCCGGGCCGGGCCAGGCTTTCGATAAACTTCTGCTCGACCGGATTGGCGGCGGAGCCAAACACAATGGGGATCGTGCTCGTGGCGTTCTTCGCCGCGCGGGTCGAACCTGAGCCGGTCGTGACGATGATGTCTACGTTCTCGCGCACGAATTCGTCGGCGAGCGCCGGAAACAACTCGTCGCGGCCGGCGCTTGAGCGCACGCGGATCTCCAGGTTCTCGCCTTCGATCCAGCCGAGTTCCCGCAAGGCGCCGACGAACGCCTTAAACGTCTCGGATGCTTTTCGCGGGTCCGGGTCGTTGGCGAGGTAGCCGACGCGGTAGACTTTCTGCTGCGCGCGCGCTCCGAGCGGCGCCAGGAGCGCTCCCGCGCCGAACGCGCCTATCAGCCGGCGGCGGGTATTCATCCAGTCAAGCGCGACGCCATGAGACGCCGTCGAACAATCTCATGTTCCGGTCCCGCGCGTGGTCTTCCCGGGACAGGCCGGTCCTTACATAAAACCGCTGCCCGCCGACAATCTGTTTCTTTTCGTTCAGTTGTATAGCGTCGAGCGCGAGTACACGGGTGCCCAGTATGGGCCGGTCGCCGGGCGTGAACCGAAGTTCGACGTTATGGAACTCGCCGGGCACAAGTGGCAAGCGCGTCAGCGTAGCGCCCGATTCCGTCACTAGACCGCGGTTGCCCTGCATCTGGATGCCGACAGATCTTTCCCGGCGTTTACCCAGCCCGCATGAAGGCTTTGTGCCATCGTCAGCTCAATCCTGCCCCAGTCGAAGATGGACGGCTGGTGTCCTTCGGGCGCCTCGAATCGCAGCGTGGCGGCTCCTTCGCGCTCGGTGAAGTTGCCGAGCACAAACGACACCGAATCGGCCCGCTCCGCCGCCGGCCCCTTCGAGCACCGTCACGTTCTTCCACACGATGTTGTTGTTGTTGCGCACGTTGGCGCCAAGTTGGCGGTCTCGGGATAGGTCATGCCGAAAGGCGCCGCCGCGGCAGTCTCGATGCGAGCCAGCAGGCAGAAATGGCCACTGCCCGCGCCGAACGCGGCATAGGTCGGCTGGATTCGGCGGTGACCAGGGGAATTCGTAGATTTCCTCGGCGCCGCCGACGATGCTGACCGGCACGGCGCCGATCGGGCCGCCCATCGGCGCCGGAACGGTCACGCTTCCGTCCCATGGGGCCGGCCAGGAAGGGAAGGCGAGGCTTTGGCCCAGTACAGGCGCAGCGTTCCGCTTTGCGCGCCGGCCGCCGGGCAACCACGATTGCGCACCCGGACATAAACATAGTTCGGTGGGCCCGCAGACGCGGTACTGCGGATTCTCATGATCGTCGTTCGCCAGGCCGTCGCTGCCCTGACGCACCCAGATGTCGTCGCTGACGAACATGGGCCCGGGTGTTGAGTCGGGCTCCACACCGACGTCGTTCGGGGTATTTCGGCTCCACAGGTCGGGCACGTTGCCGGCCGGGAGGAGGAGTGAGGCCGTCCGAGGTAAGGATGGAGCTGCGTGTGGTCAGAAGGGTGGCATGCATGCGCTCGACCTGTCCGGCGGTGAACATGAACATGCAGCGTCATCCGTGTAGTCCATATAGTTCATGAACATGTCGCCGCTGGGACCGTTATTGCAGGAGACATGCGGAAACCCCGGGCAGTTCGCGTTGTCCGTGGCCTGCGTTGGCGTATCCGCCACGTCGTCGCTGGTCATACAGATTCCACTCGCATCGTCGTCGTCGCCCCAAAGGTGCAGGAGATTGAGCCAGTGCCCGATCTCGTGCGTGGCAGTGCGCCCAAGGTCAAAAGGGGCCGACGCCTCGCCGGTGGTTCCAAACGCGTAATACGTAATGATCACGCCATCTAGGTGCGCGGGCGCGCCCGGGTACCTTGCGTAGCCCAGGATTCGTAGGGACAGACCCAGACGTTGAGATAGCGGTCGCTCGGCCAGGGATCGTGGCCGCCGCCCGCGGTCGACTTCAGCTTCTGCTCCGAGGCGAGATCCGGGGTGAAAAATGGAATGGCCGTATGGGTACGGGTGATGCCGTTCGTCGCTGTGCAGTCGGGCGCGCGTCAAGTCGCAAGACCGAACTCGATGCGCGCATCGGCGATCACCGGAGCAAAAGCTGCGGGTACGCCAGGCGCATCGGCGTTCAGCAGCCGGTAGTCGGCGTTCAGAACGTCGATCTGGCTGCGGATCTGGGCGTCGCTGATATTCTCCGCCGCCGAGTTGTAGACGACATGCACGACTACCGGGATGCGAATGATCCCAGGCGAGGCGCGCCGCCCGCGTATCGCAGCTTCCATTGCTGGACTTCGTATTCGGATCTGGCGGCGCCGTGCACGGTATTCGGCATCGACATGCGCCAGCCGTTTGTGCATTTCCGACGTGCTGCAATTACGGACAGCCGGACGCTCTGGAGCTGAACGCGCCCGCTTTTTCCTTTTCCGCGAGTAGCCATTTGCCCCTCCGCTCGGCGAGATTATGGCCGGCCCGCGCCACGGATAAGGATCGCTGGGCATGGACTTTTTGATAAAAGAGGCGAGGATCGGTCCGAGGCGGTAGTCCGCCGCAGCAGCCAGAGCGCGATGGTGAGGTTGAGCAGGTTGAACGCGATGCCGTTGAGGAAAGCCGCGCGATACGAGCCGGTCAGGTCGAAGATCGCGCCCGAGATCCAGCCGCCGATCGCCATGCCGAGGAGCGTTGACATCAGCACGATGCCGGTGCGTATGCCGGCTTCGCGCGGCGCGAAGTACTCGCGCACGATGATGGCGTAGGACGGGACGATGCCGCCCTGGAACAGGCCGAACATCGCCGAAACCACGTAAAGCGAGATCAGGCCGTCGAACGGCAGGAACAGCAGCAGCGCGACGCCCTGCAGGAACGAGCCGAGGAGGAGGGTGCGCAGCCCGCCGATGCGGTCGCAGATCCAGCCGGAAAGCAGGCGGCTGACGATGCCGAAGGCCAGCATGATGGAGAGCATCTCGGCGCCGCGCGCCGCGCCGTAGCCGAGGTCACCGCAGTAGGCGACGATGTGAACCTGCGGCATCGACATCGCCACGCAGCAGCCGATGCCGGCGACGATGAGCAGGGTCATGAGGGCATTGGGCGCGAGGCCGAGCGGCCTTTCGCTCCGCTCGATCTGGCTCGCGCTCATGGAAGTTTCCAGCGCCGGGGGCCGCCGGCGCAGCGCGAGCGCGAACAGCAGCATGGTGGCCGTGCAGAAAATTCCCATTCCGGTGTAGGTGGCGCGCCAGCCGGCGGTGTCGAAGAGGTATTGCAGGATCGGCGGCCAGACCGCGCCGGCCAGATAATTGCCGCTGGCGCAGATGGCCACCGCGATGCCGCGCCGCCGCGTGAACCAGAGCGAGGTGTCCGCCACCAGCGGCGCGAAGGTGCTCGAGCAGCCTAGGAAGCCGATCAGCAGGCCGTGCGCGACGCTGAACTGCAGCAGGGTGGATGCGTTGCCCGCGAGGATGAAGCCGCTGCCGATGCCGAGCGCGCCGATCGTCACCGGCACCACGACGCCGAAGCGGTCGGCGAGCCGTCCCATTACGATGCCGCCGATGCCGAAGCCGAGCATGGTGAGGGTGTAGGGCAGGGAGGCGTCGCCGCGCGTCACGCCGAATTCGGCCTGCACCGGCGCGAGCGCCACTGCCATCGCGTACATGCCCGAGCCGCCGATGGTCATCACGGCGAGCGCCGCGCCGAGGCGCAGCCACGCGTAGGTCGATTCGGGTTCGCTTCGCTGGGCGGACATGACTCGCGTTCATAGTATCGTCGCGCTTTCCATTCAGGAGGACTGTTTCATGGCCACGAAGGCACCCCCATCCACCATCGCGCAGGTCAAGGACGTGTTCACCAAGCTCGGCGAAATCAGCGACAAGGTCGTGTTCGGCGATGTCTGGGAACGCAAGCAGCTGTCGAAGCGCGATCGCAGTTTGATCACGGTTGCGGCGCTGACTGCGCTCTACCGCCCCGACCAGCTGCGCGGCCACCTGCACCGCGCGTTCGACAACGGCGTGACCAAGGAAGAGATCATCGAGATCATCACCCACCTCTCGTTCTATGCCGGCTGGCCGAATGGCGGCACCGCAGCGCTGATCGCGAAGGAAGTGTTCAAGGAACGCGGCGTATGAGGATCGGCTTCATCGGCCTGGGCGCGATGGGCCGGCCGATGGCGGCGAGCCTGCAGCGCGCCGGTCATGACTTGCAGGTGCACGACCTGCGGCGGGTGGAGGGCTTTGCCAATTTCAAAGCCTCCGTCACAGAAGCGGCCAAAGATTGCGAGGTTCTGTTCACCTCGCTGCCCGGCCCGGCCGAGGTGGGGGCCATCGCGCCACAGATCCAGTCCGTGAAAGCGTGGTTCGACCTCAGCACCAATTCCCCGGCGAAGGTGCGCGAGCTGCATCAGAAGCTGCAAGGCAAAGGCATCGAGCTGCTCGATGCCCCGGTGAGCGGCGGACCGCGCGGCGCGGAGAGCGGCAAGCTCGCCATCTGGGTCGGCGGTGACCCGGTGGTTTTTGAAAAATTCAAACCCATCTTGAAAGCAATAGGAGATCAGCCGTATTACGTCGGCCCGATCGGCGCCGGCACCGTGGCCAAGCTCGCGCACAACGCGGCCAGCTTCACCGTGCAGGCGGCGCTGGCCGAGATCTTCACGCTCGGCGTCAAGGCCGGCGTCGAGCCGCTGGCGTTGTTCAAGGCGCTGCGCCAGGGCGCGACCGGCCGCAAGCGCACCTTTGACCGCCTGCCGGAGCATTTCCTGCCCGGCGTCTACGATCCGCCTGCATTTACCTTACGCTTGGCGCACAAGGACATGTCGCTCGCCATGGAGCTCGCCGCAGCGGAAGGCGTGCCGATGAAAATCGGCCAGGCGGCGCTCGACGAGCTTGCCGCGGCGATGCAGCGCGGATGGAGCGATCGAGACTGCCGTGTAGCGATGACGCTACAGGAGGAGCGCGCCAAGGTGAGCGTGCGAGTTCCGCGCGAACGTCTGCAGGATGCGATGGACTAAGTAGTCGATGGCACGCCTTGTGATCGCGGTGATCATCGCGCTGTTCGCGATCATCACCTATTTCAGCAGCACCAGCGAAAATCCCCTCACCGGGGAGAAGCAGCGCGTCGCCATGACGCCGGAGCAGGAGATCGCCCTCGGCTACCAGAGCGCGCCGCAGATGGCGGCGCAGATGGGCGGGATATCGCGCAACGCCCAGGCGGTGGCGCTCGTGCAGCGCGTCGGCGAACACCTGGTGCGCCAGAGCGTCGCCGCCAAGAGCCCGTACCGGTTCAGCTTCCACGTGCTCGCCGATCCGAAGACGGTCAACGCCTTCGCCCTTCCCGGCGGGCCGGTGTTCATCACCGAAGGGCTGCTGCGCCTGCTGAAGAGCGAGGCCGAGCTCGCCGGCGTGCTCGGCCACGAGATCGGCCACGTCATCGCGCGGCATTCCTCCGAGCGCCTCGCCAAGCAGCAGCTCACGCAGGGCCTGCTCGGCGCGCTGGTGGTGGGCAGCGGCGACTTCACCACCGCCCAGATCGGCCAGGTGGTCGGCAGCATGATCAACATGAGCTACGGCCGGGAGGACGAGATCGAGTCCGATACGCTCGGCATCCGCATCATGAGCGAGGCCGGCTACGACCCGCGCGGCATGATCCGCGTCATGGAAGTCCTCGCCAAGGCGTCGGGCGGCTCGCGACAGCCGGAATTCATGTCGACCCATCCGGCGCCGGAAAACCGCTCCGAGCGCATCAAGCAAGCGATCGCCGAGCAATACCCCGGCGGCGTGCCGGAGAATCTGAAGAAGTAAGCGCGGCGATAATTTGTTAAACTGCGGGCTGGCAACTTTGAAAGGAGGTGATCCAGTGAGAGACCATCAAGGCAGGACCGGCGGGCTAAACTCCGGATCAACCAGCAACGGTATCGGGAGCGACGCTAGCTAAACAGCGCCGGCTCTGGCCTTACCAAACGCCCCGACTGCGCAAGCACTCGGGGCGTTTCATTTTGGGGGAAAGGGGGCAGCAATGATCAGAAAGGGACGAATCGCCTTGGCCGTCGTCGTTGTCTGCGCGGTTGTGGTGGGTATTGAAGCTTTTCGCGTGATGTCCTGGCCGAGGGCGAAGCCCACAGAAGAGGCGCGCGCAAAAGAGTACGTACGTCAGATGAAACTGCAGCGGGAGATCCTTGCCAGCTGGCGCAAGCAGGATCTCGAGGGCGATATCCGCAGCCCATTCTATTTCGTGTGGGCCGCGGGGATGTTCAAACAGTTCGCCATGAAGCATTTAGGCTCGCTGAAAGACTTGAACATCGTCGAGATCGGGCCGGGTAGCACGATGATTCCCGCTGCACTCTACGCCAGCGCCGGCGCCAAGCACCTCTACTGCGTGGATATTTTCGAGCACCCCGCTATTCGCGATGCACTGCCGTACCGCACAGCGTTCGATCTGGCAAAACTCGATTCGGACTATTTTGTGCGAGACGCCAACGAAATCATCCTTAAGGAGGAAGGCGGCAAGGCGACGCTGAATCCGGACTACATTTCCTTCCTCAAGCGCGAGTCTTTCGATACCGGCCTGCCCGACGCGAGCATCGATTATGTATTTTCACTGGCCACGATCGAGCATATCAACGACCCGCTTCGATCGATCGCGGAGTGGAAGCGAATCCTGAAGCCCGGCGGGATTTCGGCGCACATCGCGGGCCTCGCGGATCATCGCGATTTTTCCAAACCTTACGAATATCTGAAACTGAACCCTGCGGGCTGGAGGGCGCAGTTCGGGCCCGGTCGCGCGCCGCTGCATGACTACGTGAATCAATGGAGGCCGGTCGATTTTCGCCGGGCATTCGAGCAGGCCGGTTTTGAGATCCTTGAATACGCCACCGAAATCAAGTCGGCCTACAGCCGCGAGCAGATTCGGGTGTTTTACCCGAACCAGAGTATCAGCGATGCGGATTGGGAGCAGATCGCGCCCGCGGTTCGGGACGGTAAAACGCGCGAAGAGGTCAGCCAGATCTTTATTACGATCGTGGTCCGGAAGCCGGCGAAGTCATCCGGCAAATAATCAGACGCAGCGGTACCGTATCAGGTCTGCGCTGGAGGCTGCCGGCTGCCCGAGCGAAATGCAGCCCGACGTTTCCAGGGCTATCTCCGCGCCGTGTACCTGGATCTCGCTGGCACCTTGCGGGGTGACAAAGGTGCCGTTGGTGCTGGTATCGCGCAAGACGAGTGATGCGCCCCGCCTGACGATCGTGCAATGTCGTCGCGAGGCACGTGCCACCTCGACGACCAGGTCGCATGCTTCGTCGCGCCCGATGAACACCGAGTCGCCCTGGCGCCGGCGCAGAATTCTCCTTGTGCCATAGCTGACCTCCAGGACAGTGCGTGGTCCCGTGTCGGCGTCGCGCTCTGCGGTGATCTGTCGGATTGCATGCTGCCAGGTGAGCGCGCCGAGGAGGATGTTGTCTGACCTGCCGCTTGCCGTTACGTGACCGGAGGGACGCACCAGTTCCTGCAGCGCCGGGCTGAGGCTCGACGCGGTGTCGTGAGTGACCAGGACCTGGCCGTCCTTGGCCTTGTCCGCGACCCGAAGTGCGAGATTGACCGTATCGCCGAAGATGTCGTGACCGCGCTGGCCCACCGGGCCGGCGTGGAATCCGATGCGCAGGCCTGTCCGTTCGGACAACGGCGGAAGCGTCTGCGCATAGGTGTGCATGCGCGCCGCTGCCACCGCGGCCGCGTTCGGCGTGGCAAAGAGCGCGAGTACCCCGTTGTCCCGCTTGTGCAGCACCCGGCCGCCGCTGAGCTCTGCGGCTTGGCCGAGCACCTCGGCGTACCCGGCGGCGCCCGCGCCGCGAGCTTCGGCAAACAGCACCGTCGTTTGGCGCTGCGTCAGCGGTGGTGTTTCCGGCGCCTTAGGGTGCACGGAAGTGCTCATGTTGCGGACCTGCGTCGCACTGCGATAAAATGCATATGCAGTACGATATGCAGAATGCAAGTTAATGTCAAACGACCGTCGGCGCAGCTCGCTGCGGCCCGGCGCAGCCTGCTGCAACTGGCGCAGCGGGTGCCGACCATTCAGGCGGCGGCAGAGACCGGCATCCATCAGAGTCAGGTGTCGCGTCTGTTCCGCGGCCAGTTCACACGCCTGTCGCCAAACGTGCGCACGCTGCTCGCCTATGCGGCGAACGGCGCCAAGGTGGCGGCGATGACCGACCGGTCGCGAAGCGAGAAGGAAGTGGTGCGCGCCGCGCTACAAACCTGGGACGCGACGCCCGAAGGGGCCAGGGCCCTCGTCCGGCTGCTTAAATCGGTACGGGAGGTGCGTGCCTTGCGCAGCACGCGCAAGGCGCGCTAAGACGTGGCTTCTCAATCAGGGCTGAAACCGTCGGACCTGCGCAGTCAGCAACAAACGTACCCAAAAACTGGCATGGCTAATGCTGTCGTGTACGTCCATGGCAGTTCTATCAAAAGCCTTTCAGGCGCGCCGCGTGTTGGTGGTCGACGACAATATGGACCACGTACAAATGCTCGCCTTGCTCCTGAAAGAAATGGGGCACCAAACGGAATTCGCCATTTCCGCGCAGGCGGCTCTCACGGCGGCTCGGCGCTTTCGCCCTGAAGTACTGCTCTTGGATCTGGCGTTGCCCGATATAGACGGGACGATTCTGTGTCGGCAATTAAGGCAGGAGCCGGGCTTTCAAAACGCGCGCATCTTGGTCATGACCGGAAGCGCCCGCGCAGGCGACCGCGAGCGTGCTATGGACGCAGGCTGCGATCAATTTCTACTGAAGCCGGTGGACCCTCGATTTTTGGGCAGCCTGCTTGGCTCCCGGTAACCGAACGCTGGCTTTTGAATATTGGCTCCCCGACCAGGGCTCGAACCTCGCCTACACCGCGAACCGTATTAGCAACAACGTGTCCGCGTATGCCATCGATCCGAATAGCGGGGCGCTAACCGCTAACGGCACTATTGGCGTGGCAGCTTCCCCCAACGCAGTGGCAGTCGATCCAGCAGGAACTTCGTTTACGTTTCGAGCCATAGTTTCAGTTTCCGCGTTCGCCGTTAATGGCGAGCACAGGAGCGCTCAGCCTCATAGACACGCCTGTTTCGGCACCCATCACCACTATCACCCGCACGTGGCGGTCGCTCCGTCCGGAAAGTTCGTACACAGGAGCTAATTGCGGTTCTCAGTACCGTTTCTGCATTTGAGGTCAATCCGACGACAGGAGCGCTCACGCCTATCGCTTGGTTCACTCGTTCGTAACGGGGGATCCAGCCCATGAGTTATAGCCACAGAACAAGTGAGCCCCGAAAAGCGAAGGCTTCTGGCTTCCACAAGCCCAGCGCGCGCGCAGCGCCTAAGCGCTCACAAGCGGCCAGGGAAGGCAGCCCGTTAGGCAGGAAAAAAATGGCCCGGCCCCTTTCGGGAACCGGGCCCCGGCGTTGGGCGACGCCGCTGCCGGCTATTACACGCTAGGACCCTGGGCCGCTACCCTTTTTGCGCGTGTGCCACCGTGAGGGACACGGGTTCTCTTGAAACTTCGGTCGTCAGAGTAGTTGCGGCGAGCCCGATCAGAATGACGGTCGGAAGCATCGGGACCACAAAGTACAAGTACTCGGTAATCGCTTTCATCGCATCCCTCCTTTGCCTACGGTGCCAAAGTAGCTCACCCCCTTGCGGGTGCTCTATGACCAAATGCGACAGTGGGATGTGATGAATTCACCGTCTGCCGGCGATGAACACCCGACCATTGCTAGCCAAAGAGAGAGGTCTTGGCTGCCAGGGGGGCGTCTTTCGGTTCGTCAATCTTCGGAAATGGTGAAGCAGATTCTTGCCTTTTCGAGCGCGGTCATACCGTGCCCCCTCGGGACTCCCGGCCACCACTAGAATGGTCACTTGTGAATCTTCACCTGACGAACGACCCTACTCTCGATCTCATCCTGGTCGTCGCCTTCACCGCGATGGTGGCGATCTACTTCGTGCCCACCATGATCGCCTACATCCGGCAACACGAGCGGAGAGCGGCCATCCTCCTCGTCGATCTGTTCCTCGGCTGGACGTTCGTCGGCTGGTGGTTCGCCTTGATTTGGGCAATTGTCGGGCAGCGCGAACACGTTAAGCCCTTCGTCGAGCGAAACGAGCCGCGCCTTAAGGGTCTCTCGGTATCCGAAGGCGGGGTACGGCGGCCACAAGACGTACACCGTGGAGAAGGGTCGCGAAGCATGGCCGCCGCAGCACCCCTTTAGTAAACCGAGCAACGAACGTGCCGCCTAAGACCTACTTGCTTTGAGCAGGAGGTACGGCACGTCCAAATCACGCACCTTGCGGACCTCAAACTTCACGTTGTCCTTTTCCGGCGCGCCCATGCCATGACCTCTCGCGCTGCGGGCTCGTCATCTAAGCTCTTGAAGTGCCCGAGCCGGAACAACTGCCAAGGGCATTCGTAATAGCCGCCTTCTAGCGTGGGCGGCGAGCGTTGAAAATCGCTCGTCGATACCGGCGGCCCCTTGCGGATCTCCAGCGTCCTCTCGATTCGCTCGGCCTTAGACGATTGCTAAATATCCGCCGTACGCTGGGTCCAAATTAGCAGCGGTTTTGTATGGCAAGACGTAGTCGAATAATACCCTTCAGGTTGGTTGGAACCGCTCACGCGGCCCACGTCCGAGATCGCTACCGTGTGCGTACTGCGAAGTTGCTAACGCGGGCCCCTGGAATGGGATTTGATGTGAAACCCGATCTCAAATGGCTCATCCGCAAGATGGCGAGTCTGCCGATCACCCGGCAGGACTGGGCCTTTGTGTTCGAGGTCAGCCGGGAGGAAGCCACGAAGGTCGCCTGGAAGGTCGATGCCAACGCCTTCGGCAAGTTGGAGCAGGCCCCCAACGCATTTCGTGTTGTCAAATGGTTCATGGAGTCACATACGAAGTCGTGATGTACATGCTCGAGCAGTTCAAAAAGCGCGCGTCCTGCGCGTTCCTAGCGACCGGAGTCACTGTGGAGACACGAAGAACATTCGAGTTGCCGATTTGCAGATAACTGCTTGTTTGTACTGGCTCCCCGACCAGGGCTCGAACCTGGGACCTGCGGATTAACAGTCGGGTTAGCCGCCGCTGAACGTCTCGGTGAGACGCCGCCGAACTCCGTGGAACGCTTTTATCACGGAGTCACGGAACGCGTCCACACGTCTGCACAAAAAGGGCGTCCCGCCGCATGGCGCGCGCGGCGCCGATGCCCGCCTGGCCGCGCGATCTGCGCCTGCGTGTGCGCATCGGTCGGTTGCGCGAGCATGAAGTCTTGGATTACCGCGACCGTCATCGCTCCGCCGCCCATGACGGCGGCCAAGCCGCGCGAGCCTGCGGCGAACACCCCTAGGCTGTTGGGCCTCGCCCGGGCTCGGTTAGGGTCCCATCTTTCTAGGACAAAAGCACGTATCTCGCTGTTATAAAGTGGACCAACCGCGGCGATCGACTTAGCGCGGAGAAGGGTATCGGTTGGGGCCCCCGCAACGGTCCCGCAGTGGTCGCACTCGAAAAAGCGGCTGGCGTGCAGAGCGCCAACCGCTTGAATGTCTACAGGGAGAATTCTGGCGCGACCGGCAGGATTTGAACACACGACCCCCTGGTTCGTAGGCGCTCCGAGCCATCTTGTGATGTAGCTAGATCAGTAGCCTGCGGCGCTTGCTGGTTCGCTTAGCAGTCACATCAAGGCACATTTTGGTCACAGCAAATCTGTGTCGGTCACCTATTTCCGCTTTCGGCCATAAGCAGTCACTCGGTCCCCGAGCCAACTTGCAGCCTAGTTCGATGTTCCCGCAGACTTCCGCCAGATAGACGGCGTTAGTACGCAACAGCTTGATGCTCACCACGGCCGCGTTCGGAGCTCCTCATCCTTAGTCCGGCCCGGGTTTTCGCAGCCCGCCGATATAGGTTGGCACGATGTGCTCGACTGCCTTCGGCCGGATGTCGAGATCGCGAAAGCCTGGCAGGTCCCCGCTTGCCACGTTATCCGTCCTGAGTAGGTCGACCTGGCCGGTAGTGAGTGGCGGGCTGGGCAGAAACTCGAACAACCGCGCCTGAATCTCGGCCACAACGAAGGGCACCGGCACGAGGAACCGCCGCTTACCGATGAGGCGTAGCGCGAACCCGACCAACTCATGCAGTGTGTACACGCCAGGGCCGGCGAGCTCGTAGGTCTGGCCGGCGGTCCCGCGGTCGGCGAGCATGCGAACGATGGCCTCCGCCACGTCCTCTACGTAAACGGGCTGCAGGCGGGTGCGGCCGCCGCCGATAAGCGGCACGACGGGGAGCAGGCGGACGATGTCGGCGAGCGTGCCGAATAGGGCGTCGCCCGGACCGAACATCGCGCTCGGGCGGACAATCGTGGCGCCCGGGAATGCCTGTCTAACTACGAGTTCGCCGCGACCGCGCGCCCGAATGTAAGGAGACGGCGACGCCGCATCGGCACCGATCCCGGAAACGAGCACGAGCCGCGCGACGCCGGCAGCAGCCGCCTCCTGCGCGACCGTCTTGGCGCCTTGCTCATGCACCGACTGGAAAGTCACGCCGAGCTTCTCGACATAGGTGGAAACGGCGTTGACGACGGCGTCGACCCCGGCTACGGCGGCGGCGACCGAGGCTTGGTCGCGCACGTCGGCGCGCGAGACCGTGACACGGTCCAAATCAGCCGCTCCGAGGACGCTCCGCGCCCGATCGGGGGACCGAACCGCGATGCGCAACGTCGCTCCTTCGGCGACGAGCCGCCGCACGAGCCGCCGGCCGAGGAAGCCAGTGCCGCCGAACACGCTGACCGTGGTCATGGCATTGCCTTCAGCATGGCGAGCAAACCGATATTTGTGTAGCGGCCGCCGATGCTGAAGCGCGCGAGCCGCTCAGCAAGCTGCGCGCCCGCGTCGCGGCGATCTCTGAAAATCCGTCCGTCCATACGCCGTCGGCCGCAAGAATCGTTCGCAGCCAGCCCCGTGGCCGAACCATCGCTGCTCTGCCTGGTCGGCACGATATGGATTGGACCTCATTCGACCAGCTCGACTGCGTTCGCCGCATGCAGGGCGCGACGCTCGAAGCGATGGGGCTCGGTCCGCTGGAAACGCCGCATACGGTCGCCCACACCGAAAGCGGTGTGGCGCTGCGCCGCTACGAAGGCGCGGCGTCCGGTCCGATCGTGCTCATCGTCCCGGCGCCCATCAAGCGGCCCTATGTCTGGGACCTCGCACCGGACGTCAGCGTCGTGCGCCGCTGCCTCGCCGGTGGCGCGCGGATCTTCCTCATCGACTGGCAACCCGCGCCGCCGCATTTCGGTCTCGCCGACTACGCGGGGCGCCTTATTGCCGACTGCCTCGATGCGGCCGGCGGCGAGCGGGCGATTCTGCTTGGCCACTCGCTCGGTGGGCTGTTCGCCGCGATTTTCTCGGCGGCTTACCCGGAACGCGTGCGCGGTCTCGCGCTGCTGGCCTCGCCGCTCAACTTCGGGCCTGACGCGCGCGTGTTCAGCAGGATGGCTGCCGCGCTCGATGTCGAAGATCTTCCCGACTTGCTGCCCGGCTCGTTTCTCGGCATCGCGAGCTTCAACGCCGCGCCAGGGACATTCGGCTGGGAACGCTGGGCGGACGGCGCGCTGAGCCTCGCCGATGCCAGTGCCCTGCGCTTACACATGCAGGTCGAGCGCTGGTCGCTCGACGAATTTCCGCTGCCGCGCCGGCTGGTCGCCGATCTCCTCGCGCCGATCGTGCGCGAAAACCGCTTCGCGCGCGGCACGCTTGAGATCGACGGCCGTAGTGCGTCGCCCTTACGGCTCACCGCGCCGCTCCTGTGCGTTATCGATGCACGTTGCGCGGTCGTTCCTCCGGAGACCGTGCTGCCCGTCTTCGAGGCCGCGGGCAGCGGCAACAAGACTCTGCTTCACTACGAACGCGAGCCAGGCGTTTCGCTCCAGCACGTCGGCCCGCTGGTGGGGCCGCGCGCGCACGCATCGCTTTGGCCCCGGATTGTCCGATGGATGCAAGCCCACTGACGATCCGCGTCGAATGCTACGCGGGCTACCGCGGCGAGCAGGAGCCGCGCGCCTTCACGCTCGGCGAGCGGCGCTTCACGATGCTCGAGATCCTCGATCGCTGGCTCGATCCCCGGCACCGCTATTTCAAGGTGAAGACCGACGACGGCCGGCGCTTCATCTTGCGGCATGACACGGCGTCGGATGCCTGGGAACTGGCAGCACTGGTCGGCGAGGAACGGAAAGCATCCTAGAAGCGCGATCCGTTACCGCAAGAGGGGTGTCGCAAAACTTAGCTCGTGGCCGTCTGGGTCGCTGATGTGGAAATAGCGCTCGTCCCATTCTGCGTCGCGCGGCGCAGCCTGCGGTTGCAGGCCACGCGCCAAGGCACGCTCGTACAAGCCGTCTACATCCGGCGTGTAGAAGATCACTCTCCCCCACCATGACAAGCGCTGATCGGCGGGGGCGACGATGATGTTGAGATAGTTGCTGCCGGCGTGAAAGCTCGTAAACGCCGCCGATGTCCCACCGTATCGCATGGAAAAGCCCAACGCCAAGTAGAACTGGACCGCTCGCTCCATGTTGTGAGTCGCAAGGGTCACAGCGCTGATCGATTCAACCTGCGGTGCGGACGCATCGTGAATCATCCTGCTCCTGCGACATTCGTCGCTCACCAACGTTCGGTCTGCCAGCGGCACGTCGCTTGCTGAGAAGGCGATGCAGGAGGCTCGCGATGACAACACACGCCATGCGTGAGGATCGGACGACGGCGCTGCAGCTCCCGCGCTGGCTGATCGTCGGTTTCATTTCGGGAGCGGTTTCCGTGCTGCTCTTCCATCAGGGCGCAGCGGCGCTGCTGCACACCCTCGAGCTCACGCCGCGCGCCCCCTATTCCATGGATGGAACAGCGCCGCTTGGCATCCCGCTGGTATGGTCGCTCGCCTTCTGGGGCGGGGTGTGGGGCGTCCTCCTCGCCGCGACGCTCGCGCGGCTTCGCGGCGGGGCGTTCATCGTCGGCGCCGCGATCTTCGGAGCGGTGCTGCCGACGCTCGTCGCATGGTTCGTCGTGGCGGCGCTGAAGGGCCAACCCTTCGCCGCTGGCTTCGCGCCGATGGCAATGCTCGTCGGGCCGATCGTCAACGCGGCCTGGGGCCTCGGCACCGGTATCGGCCTTGCGCTCTTCGGGCATAAGCATCCAAAGCTCAAAGATGATGAGCCTTTGGGCATGCGGCGCGCGAGGCGCATGTAGCCGGGGCATGCGCGAATGCCCGAGCTGCCCGATGTAGAGGTCTACAAGCGCTACCTGTCGGCGCATGCGCTGCATCGACAGATCACCGTGTAAAAGCATCCTCGCCGGGCCAGGTTGCCGGTACTTCGGCTCGCTCGCTTAGCCGCGCCCTGGTTCGGAAGCGTTTCGAGTCTACGTACCGGCACGGCAAGCATCTTTTCGTTCGCATTGGCGGCGGACGATGGTTGATGCTGCACTTCGGCCGAGGCGCCACTGCTGCCCTGGGGCAGGCTGTATCGGCGCACCAAGGCGCAAGGACTGGCGACAGGTACGGCGTGCGCTGGATGATATGTAGGAGCGGGGTCTTCCCGACCTTACGGGAGGTGGCATGAAAATGACGTGCCCCCCTGAAATAGTACGACTCTGAGGTAGAGTCCGCCAAAACAGGAGAGGCGGACGTGAAGAAGAAGCGGTTCAGCGAAGAGCAAATCATTGCGGTCCTGAAGGAAGCCGAGGCCGGCGCGAAGGTGCTGGATCTGTGTCGCAAGCACGGCATCTCGGATGCGACGTTCTACAACTGGAAGGCCAAGTACGCCGGCATGACGGTGGCCGATGTACGGCGGCTGCGCGAGCTCGAGGGGGAGAACGCCAAGCTCAAGCGAATTGTTGCCGACCAGGTGCTCGACCTCGCGGCGCTGAAGGACCTGCTCGGCCGAAAGTGGTAAGCCCGCAGTGCAAGCGCGAGGCGGTGGGGATTCTCACCGCCGAGCGTGCGATGGGCGTGACGCGCGCCTGCGGGCTGTGGGGATTTCGCGCTCGCTGTAGCGCTACCACAGCCGCCGGCCGGCGGCGCTTGAGCTGCGCAATCGCATTGCCGAGCTCGCGGCGATGAAGCGCCGCTACGGCTATCGAAGGATTCATGTGCTGCTTTGCCGGGAGGGCTGGTCGGTGAACCACAAGAGGACGTACCGTTTGTACCGTGAGCAGGGCCTGATGGTGCGCAAGAGAAAGCGCAAGCGCATCGGTCTCACCGAGCGGCTGCTACTGCCCGCGGTGCAGAGCGCCAACCAGAGCTGGTCGATGGACTACGTGGCCGACGGCCTGATCGACGGCAGGAAGCTGCGAGCGCTCACGATCGTGGACGACTTCACGCGCGAGTGCCTGGCGATCGAGGTCGATACCTCGCTTCCAGGCAGCCGCGTGGTCGCCGTGCTCGAGCGCCTGCGCGATCTTCGTGGCTTGCCCTCATCGATCACAGTGGACCATGGGCCAGAGTTCGAGGGCCAGGTGCTCGACGCTTGGGCGTACAAGCGCGGCGTGCGTCTTGCCTTCATCCGTCCAGGCAAGCCCGTGGATAACTGCTACATCGAGAGCTTCAACGGGCGCCTGCGTGATGAATGCCTGAACGAGCACTGGTTCATGAGCATGCAGCACGCGCGCTCAACGATTGAAGGCTGGCGCATCGAGTACAACACCGAGCGCCCGCACAGCTCCCTTGATGATCAAACACCCGAAGAGTTCAGAGATGCGCACGCTTCTCGGCGTTCCGCCGATCGCGTGCGCGAAAACCTTAAAAACATCGTATCTTTAACCCCGGACTCCACTTCGATTCCGTACTAAATCGGGGGGCACGTCACGGCAGCTCTCGGACATGAACAGGATGCCGGACGTCGGGTATGACGATATCGCGCTTCCGTTGAATACCGGCGTCGGCGCGACTGCGCCCGCCGTCAACACCGAAGGCAGCCGCTCGGCGGCGCCGAGCATCACCATCGTGCCGATGGACGGCAGCGCGGGCGAGCAGATTGAGCGGGGACTGCGCGAAGGCATTGAAGCCATCGCGCAGCGGGACACGCAAGCCGGCGGCGCGATGAAGCAACTTGCAGATGCTACCCGCGATGCGGCGCTGGAAATGCACGCTGCCGTGCAGACGATGCGCGAAACGCCGCCGCCGATCGTTCACGTCGAAGTGCCGGCGCGCAAGTCGGTCTCGGAATTTGAGCGCAACGGCGCGGGCGACATTACGCGCGTAACGCAAACCGAGCGCCACGCTTAGGAAGAGGTAGGCAACCTCGCTCGAGCTCAAGGAGCAATCGGCCGCCCTAGCGGACAAGTGGGCTCCAACATCCGCAGCCCGGCGACGCTTAACCCTTTTGCGGGCGCCGGGCAATCCAGACTGCTAGGCAAATGCGTGCCCTAGGAGGCGGTGGGTAAAAACCGCCTGCACCTTTCCCGCTGAAGGTGAGCGGCCTACTCCGGCGGAGTGGCGTGTTTCTTGCGTGCATTTCCATCCCGTAATTTCTTACAGGAGACAGCGATGAGACTAGGGACGCTAATTGCAGTAGCAGTAACAGCCGCCTTCGCGGTATCGCCTTTGACCCAGGCTCAGAGCGATAAAGCATCCAGCGGCACTTCAGCGGCGCCAAGCGCTGGTAGTAGCGCTATGGACAAGGACAAAGACGGCTCCATTTCGCGCGAGGAGGCGAAAGGCACGCCGTTCGAAAAGGATTTCAGCAAGCTGGATAAGGACGGTGACGGTAAGCTCTCCGCAAGCGAGCAAGCCGAGGCCAAGTCCGGCGCAGGCGCGACGGGCGAAAGCAAAGCTCCGAAAACAGAAAAGCCAGGAGGGTAAGCGCAGTTCCTTCTGCTTGCAAAAAAGCCCCGCTTCGGCGGGGCTAGTTTTTCGCCGGATTTCGGAGGACACGTTCATGATCAGATCACTGCTTTCGATTGCAGCAGTCGCCTTTCTTTTCTCCGCGTGCGGTGACGACGCCTCCAAGAAGGCCCCGAGCGGCGCTACGACGCCGCCCCCGGCGGAGAAAAAGGAAGAGCCTAAGAAATAGCGCCTACCCTGGCACCAGCCTAAGCCTGGCGCTCCGTAACGGGACGGCCGCATGGCTGACGAGGCGACACGTTCATTTGGATTTCGCCGCCGTCGAGCTTTCCGTCCTTGGCCCGCATCTAGCCGAGAAGCCGAGGTTCAGGGATGGATCACCGAGCGGCTAAACAACCAGAAAAGGAGGCTCCGTGGCGAACGAGGCGAACGAGGCGAACGGCAAGGCTTTGACCCCTGCCCAAGTGCGTGGCGGCATGCGCCGCTTGCTACCGCCGCGGAAACGCACAATGGGCCCAGCCATCTTCGAGCTGGCGTTCCAACGCATAAGACCGAGGTACGGAGGCAAACGCAGCTACGACGGCGCGCGCATGGTGTTGGTCGAAGGGCGCACGGTGGCCGAGGCGACTCGACTATGCAAGCGCTCCCGCCAGTCGATCTACGCGGCCATGGACAGGATCCAGGCGGAATTCAAGAAAATCGGAGTGTGTTATGCATGCGGTCAACGGCTCATGGACTGATCGCCGCTTATCGTCCGGCGAGCGCGCGCCATGGACGCTTGGGAGAGCACGCCGCGACTGGCATTTCTATCTCCTGAGCCTGGCAGCGGCAAGACGAGGGCGCTCGAGATCTCCGAGACGTTGGTGCCTAGGCCGATCGAGACCGTCAACGCCACGAGCGCCGCCATCTTCCGCAAAGTGTCGGACCCGGAGGGGTCCCCAACGCTGCTTTGGGACGAAATCGACACCCTATTCGGCCCCAGAGCGAAGGAGAATGAGGACATCCGCGGGTTACTGAATGCTGGCCATCGCAAGGGCGCCAGCGCGCTCCGGTGTGTGATTCGCGGTAAGGAGATCTCGGTTGAGGCGATGCCGGCGTACTGCGCCGTGGCCATCGCCGGGCTGGCGGCAACCTGCCCGACACGATCCTGACGCGCTCCATCGTCATCAAGATGCGCCGTCGGGCGCCGAGACGAGCAGATCGAGCCTTACCGGCGTCGAGATCATGCTGCCGTAGGTCACGGCCTGCGCGACCGATTGGTGGCCTGGATTGGCTCGCTCAAGAGCCTGGAGAGCACGAGGCCGCAGATGCCGGAAGGCATCGCGGACCGCAACGCCGACTGCTGCGAGGCCCTGCTCGCTATAGCCGATCTCAAATGGCTCATCCGCAAGATGGCGAGTCTGCCGATCACCCGGCAGGACTGGGCCTTTGTGTTCGAGGTCAGCCGGGAGGAAGCCACGAAGGTCGCCTGGAAGGTCGATGCCAACGCCTTCGGCAAGTTGGAGCAGGCCCCCAGCGCATTTCGTGTTGTCAAATGGTTCATGGAGTCACATACGAAGTCGTGATGTACATGCTCGAGCAGTTCAAAAAGCGCGCGTCCTGCGCGTTCCTAGCGACCGGAGTCACTGTGGAGACACGAAGAACATTCGAATTGCCGATTTGCAGATAACTGCCTGTTTGTACTGGCTCCCCGACCAGGGCTCGAACCTGGGACCTGCGGATTAACAGTCCGTCGCTCTACCAACTGAGCTATCGGGGAATCGGGAGAACCAGAGATTTTACCGAATTACCTCGGCGATGGCATCGGCGACGTAGTCGACGTTCTTCGAGGTGAGCGCGGCGACGCAGATACGGCCGGTGTCGATCGTGTAGATCGACTTGTCCTCGCGCAGCCGGCGCACCTGCTCCTTGCTCAGGCCGGAGTAGGAGAACATGCCGCGCTGCTTGAGGACGAAGCTGAAGTCGGAGCCGGGGGCGCGGGCGTGGATCTTCTCGACCAGGCGCTTGCGCATCTCCTTGATGCGATCGCGCATGGCGCCGAGCTCGCGGTCCCACAGGCTGCGAAGCTGCGCGCTCGCAAGGACGGTGGCGACGAGCTGGCAGCCGTGCGTCGGCGGGTTGGAGTAATTGGTGCGCACCAAGCGCTTGACCTGCGACAGCACGCGCATCGCTTCCTCGGGGCTGCCGGTCACCACGCTGAGCGCGCCGACACGCTCGCCATAGAGCGAGAACGATTTGGAGAACGAGCTCGACAGGAACACCGGCGACATGCCGCCGGCAAATAGTCGCGCGGCGTACGCGTCGGCCTCGAGGCTCTCGGCGAAGCCCTGGTAGGCAAGGTCGAGGAACGGCACCAGGCCGCGCGCGCGGACGATCTCGAGCACCGCCGACCATTGCTCATTGGTCAGGTCGACGCCCGTTGGGTTGTGGCAACACGAGTGCAGAACGACGATGGAGCCGGGCTGCATCGCGTTCAGCGACTCCTGCATGCCGGCGAAATCGAGGCCGCGCGTTTTGGGGTCGTAGTAGCGGTAGGACTTCACTGTGAACCCGGCGCCTTCGAACAGCTGGCGATGGTTTTCCCAGCTCGGATCGCTGATCCAGACTTCGGCGGCGGGATTCATCACCCGCAGGAAATCGGCGCCGATCTTCAGGCCGCCGGTGCCGCCAAGCGCCTGCACGGTGACGATGTTCTTGCTCTGCGCGCCGAAAACCAGCTCCTGCACCGCCTGGTCGTAGGCCTTCAGGCCGTCGATCGGCAGGTAGCCGCGCGGCGGTGAGCTCTTCAGCCGCTCGCTTTCGGCGTGGCGCACGCAGTCCAGCAGCGGGATCTTGCCGTTGTCGTCGGTGTAGACGCCGACGCCAAGGTTCACTTTCTTCGGGCTCTGGTCGGCGACGAAGGCTTCGGTGACGCCGAGGATCGGATCGGCGGGTGCCATCGGCACCGCGGCCAATGGAGAGGGGGAGTGAGGCGCGTTCATTGGATTAAAATGGTGGGTTTCCCAGAACGCATTCTACTCGTGGCCTTCAAATTAGCAGAGCTTTTTGCGCCGGCCGGCGACCAGCCGGAGGCGATCGACAAGCTGTCCGAAGGCATCGACGACGGCCTCGCCTTCCAGACGCTGCTCGGCGTCACCGGGTCGGGCAAGACCTTCACGATGGCCAATGTGATCGCGCGCCATAACCGGCCGGCGCTGGTGCTCGCGCCGAACAAGACCCTGGCGGCGCAGCTGTACTCCGAGTTCCGCGAGTTCTTTCCCGAAAACGCGGTCGAGTACTTCGTTTCTTACTACGACTACTACCAGCCGGAAGCCTATGTGCCGGCGCGCGACCTCTACATCGAGAAGGACTCGTCGATCAACGACCACATCGAGCAGATGCGCCTGTCGGCGACCAAGTCGCTGCTCGAGCGCCGCGACGTGGTGATCGTCGCCACGGTGTCGGCGATCTACGGCATCGGCGATCCGTCGGAGTACCACGGCATGATCCTGCACCTGCGCCAGGGCGAGAAGATGTCGCAGCGCGACGTGCTGGGGCGGCTGGTGGCGATGCAATACGAGCGCAACGAGCTCGACTTTCGGCGCGGCACGTTTCGCGTGCGCGGCGACGTGATCGACGTCTTTCCGGCGGAGCACGCGGAAAACGCGATCCGCATTTGGCTGGATGAGGATTCGATCGAGAAGCTCGAGGTGTTCGATCCGCTCACCGGACGCGTCCAGCACCCGATGGCGCGCTTCACCGTGTATCCGTCCAGCCACTACGTCACGCCACGCGAAACCACGCTGCGCGCGGTGGAGGCGATCAAGGCCGAGCTGCGCGAGCGCATCGATTTCTTTCAGAAAGCCGGGCGCCTGGTCGAGGCGCAGCGGATCGAGCAGCGCACGCGCTTCGACCTCGAGATGCTGGTCGAGCTCGGCTTCTGCAAGGGCATCGAGAACTACTCGCGCCACCTGTCCGGGCGCCAGGCGGGCGAGCCGCCGCCGACGCTGATCGACTACCTGCCGCAGGACGCGTTGATGATCATCGACGAGAGTCACGTCACCATCCCGCAGCTCGGCGGCATGTACAAGGGCGACCGCTCGCGCAAGGAAAACCTGGTCGAGTACGGCTTCCGCCTGCCTTCGGCGCTCGACAACCGGCCGCTGCGCTTCGACGAATTCGAAAAGGTGGTGCGCCAGACCGTGTTCGTGTCCGCCACGCCGGCCGACTACGAGCGCCAGAAGTCCGGCCAGATCGTGGAGCAGGTGGTTCGGCCGACCGGTCTGGTCGATCCGCAGGTGATCGTGCGTCCGGCCTCGACGCAGGTGGACGACCTGCTGTCCGAAATAAATCTGCGGGTTAAGAAGCAGGAGCGCGTGCTGGTCACCACCCTCACCAAGCGCATGGCCGAGGAGCTGACCGAATACCTCGCCGAGCACGGCGTGAAGGTGCGCTACCTGCACTCCGAGGTCGAGACGGTGGAGCGGGTCGAGATCATCCGCGACCTGCGACTGGGCGAGTTCGACGTGCTGGTCGGCATCAACCTGCTGCGCGAGGGTCTCGACCTGCCGGAAGTTTCGCTGGTGGCGATCCTCGACGCGGACAAGGAAGGCTTCCTGCGCTCCGAGCGCTCGCTGATCCAGACCATGGGGCGCGCGGCGCGCCATCTCAACGGCACCGCGATCCTGTATGCCGACGTGATGACCGAATCGATCAAGCGCGCCATCGCCGAAACCGACCGGCGCCGCGCCAAGCAGACCACCTACAACGTGGACCACAGCATCACGCCGAGCAGCATCATCAAGCGCATCAAGGACCTGATCGACGGCGTGTACGACTCGAGCCAGATGGAGGCGGCGCAGGACGAGGCCCGCTACGAAGCCATGTCGGAGAAGCAGATCGCGCGCGAGATCAAGGCGCTCGAGAAGAAGATGCTGGAGCACGCCAAGAATCTCGAGTTCGAGGATGCCGCGGCGGCGCGCGACCGGCTGAGCGAACTGAAAAAAAAGGTGTTCGGAATCGAGGCGTAAGACAAGGTAAAGCGGGCATTTGACCTTCGCGCGGCGCGCGGCTCGCGGCAAAGTGGGTCGCATGCTGTGGAAACTGCGCCTGCTGTGGTACCGCGCCGACAAGGCCGCGCTCGCCTTCGGGCTTTTTTTCAGCCTGATCGTCGGCGCGCTGATCTTTGCGCTCAACCTGGTGTTCTGGGATCGGGAAGCGCAGGCCGCGCGGCTGCAGGAGTTCCACGCCCGCAGCCTGGACTGCCTGGCGCGCAACGTGTACTACGAGGCGCGCGGCGAACCGTCGGCGGGGCAGTATGCGGTCGCCGAAGTGACCATGAATCGCAAAGCGTCCCGCCATTACCCGAAGACGGTGTGCGACGTGGTCTACCAGAAGGAGGCGTTCTCCTGGACCGAGCTCAGCGTGCTCGAGCCGCCCACCGGCCCGGCCTGGGTGCGCGCGGTTCAGGTGGCGGAAGACGTGTACTACCAGCGCCGCCCGCGGACCCTGCAGCCCAACGTGCTGCACTTCCACGCCACCTACGTGCGGCCTGACTGGTCAGCCGAGAAGCGGCAGGTCGCACGCATCGGCAAGCACCTGTTCTACCGGTAGAAGCGGACGCCGGGCTTCAGCTCTTCGAACACCAGGTAGTGAGTCTGTTTCATGCCAAGCGCGCTGTAGGTTGCTTGTGCCCGCTCATTCTCGCGTTCGACGTACAGCCTGAAGCCGCAAACCGCGGGATCTTTCGACGCCAGTTCCTGTACGTGCCGGTAGAGGTTTTTGTACACGCCTTGACGGCGAAACTGGGGTCGCACGTAGACGCTCTGGATCCACCAGAAGGTGCCGTTCCGCCAGTCGCTCCATTCCTTGGTGATCATCAGCGAGCCGACCGCGCTGTCCTCTTCGGCGAGCAGGTAGAAGCCGGCGGCCGGGTTGCCGAGCAGCGATCGCACGCCGGCACCGATGACGTCGGGCAGGAGCTCCTTACCCTCGGTTTCGAGCGCCATCGCCGCATTGAACTCGATGAGCACGCCCGCATCGGCGGGCGTCGCGAGCCGGATGCGCATCAGTACTTCGCGTTGCCGGGCGTGCGGGGAAATGGGATCGCGTCGCGGACGTTGGCCAGCCCGGTGGCATAAGCCACCGTGCGCTCGAAGCCGAGGCCGAAGCCGGCATGCGGCACGCTGCCGTAGCGGCGCAAGTCGCGGTACCAGTTCAGGCTGTCTTTTTCGATTCCCACTTCCGCCATGCGTGCGTCGAGGAGATCGAGCCGCTCCTCGCGCTGGCTGCCGCCGACGATCTCGCCGATTCCGGGCGCGAGCACATCCATCGCCGCCACCGTCTTGCCGTCGTCGTTCTGGCGCATGTAGAACGCCTTGATGGCTTTCGGGTAGTTCATGACGATCACCGGCTTCTTCGCGTGCTTCTCGGTGAGGAAGCGCTCGTGCTCCGACTGCAGGTCGATGCCCCATTTCACCGGGAATTCGAACTTCTCCTTGGCGCGCTCGAGGATAGTGATGGCCTCGGCGTAGTCCATGCGCACGAACTCCGAGTCGACGATGCCTTGCAGCTTGGTGACGATGCCCTTCTCGATGCGCTCGTCGAAGAAGGCCATGTCTTCAGGTCTTTCCTTCAACAGCGCGGCAAATACATTTTTGAGTAATGCTTCGGCGAGGTCTGCGTTGTCCGAAAGGTTCGCGAACGCAATCTCCGGCTCGATCATCCAGAATTCCGCGAGGTGGCGGCTGGTGTTGGAGTTTTCCGCGCGAAAGGTCGGGCCGAAGGTATAGACCTTGGAGAGCGCGAGGCAATACGCCTCGACGTTGAGCTGGCCTGACACGGTCAGGTAGGTTTCGCGGCCGAAGAAGTCTTTCGAGTAATCGACTTTGCCATCCTGGCCTCGTGGCAGGTTTGCCACGTCCAAGGTTGAGACGCGGAACAGCGCCCCGGCGCCCTCGGCATCGGCGGCGGTGATGATCGGGGTGTTGACCCAGAAGAAGCCGCGCTCGTGGAAGAAGCGGTGGATCGCCTGCGCGAGCGTGTGGCGCACGCGCGTCGCGGCGGCGATGACGTTGGTGCGCGGCCGCAGGTGCGCCACCTCGCGCAGGAACTCGAGCGAATGCGGCTTGGGCTGGATCGGGTACGAATCGGGATCTTCCACCCAGCCCACTACCTTGACCGACGCGGCCTGCATCTCGAAGGGCTGGCCCTTGGCGGGCGAGGGCACGATGCTGCCCGTGGCCTCGATGGCGCAGCCCGCCGTGAGATGCAGGACATCCTTCTCGTAATTCGCCAAATCCTTCGGCGCGACCACCTGCACCGGATGGAACGAAGAGCCGTCCGACAGGTGGATGAAAGAGAACCCCGCCTTGGAGTCGCGCCGGGTGCGCACCCAACCCTTGAGGGTCACGGGGGTTTCCTTCGGCGCGCGGCCGGCGAGGACGTCGGCGCAGGAAGTCATAATGGCGATGATATGAAAGAAAGACGCATCCTATTCGTCTGTACCGGCAACATTTGCCGCTCGCCTACGGCGGAGGGCGTGCTACGGCATCTTGCCCGGTTGGAAAACTTGGCGCTGCATATCGAGTCCGCCGGGCTGGGTGACTGGCACATTGGCGAGCCGCCCGACGACCGCTCGCAGCTTCACGCCCGCAAACGCGGCTACGACCTCAGCGCGCAGCGCGCGCGCCAAGTGAAGGCGCGCGACTTCGAAGACTTCGACATGATCCTCGCCATGGATCGCGGGCATTTGCGCGCGCTGCAGAAGATGGCGCCGCCGCAGCACCACGCGAAGATCCGCCTCTTCGTGGCTGACAGCGACGTCCCGGATCCGTACTACGGCGGCGGCGAAGGCTTTGAGGCAGTGCTCGACCTGGTAGAGGCGCAGTGCCGGCGCCTCCTCCAGGAATTGAAGCAAGCTATCTCTTAGTCTCGACCTGCTGCAGCTCGTCGTCCTGCGCCTGCGGCTTGGAACGCTCGCGCCGCGGACGGCCGAGGTGCAGCGGCTCCTCCACGGGCGCGGACACGACCGGGGCCTTGGAGCGGTCAGTCTCGATCATCACGAGGCCCGCGCTCTCCAAAAGCACCTTCGGATCGATCTTCGGCTGCTGTGGTTCGTGGCGGACGGGCGAAGGAGGCGCGGGCTCGGCGGTCACCGGCTCGGCGCGCATCGGCTCGGCCTGCCTGCTGTCGGCGTGCATGGGCTCCGGGGCCGGTTGCTGCGCTAGGACTGGCGGCGGCAACGTTTCCTCGGCATGCGGCTCGTCCCGGCGCGCCAGGGCTTCGCGGCGCTGGTCCTCGCGCAGCTGCTCTTCCTTCATCAGGAAGGCGGGGGTTGCGCCGGCCGGACCGCGGCCGTCGCCTTGCTGCGCCGGCCGCTCGTCGCGGCCGCCGCGATGGCGATCGCGTCCGCCGCGGTTGCGGCGGCCACGGCGTTGCTGCTCTTCACCTTCATGGCCCTCGCGCGGCTCGCCCTCCGGCCTCGGCGGGCGGGGATGCTGCGGCTGCTGCTGGCCCTGCTGCTGCGGGGGCTGGCCCGGCTGCTGCGGCGGGCGCGGCGGACGCTGTTGCTGCTCGTGCCTGGGGCGATCGCCCCGGTCCGGGCGGTCTCCACGCGGTTGCTGTCCATTGCGGCGCTGCTCCAGGCGCGGCTGCTGCTGGCGATCGCGGTGCTCGTCGCGGCCGCCCTCGCGGCCACCGTTACGACCGCCATCGCGGCCACGGCCATCGCGGCGGCGGTGGTCCTGCTGCTGCCGGCCGTCGCGGCGGTGCTGATCGCGGCGCGGATCGCGCTGCGACGGTTGCACCGGCTGCGCGACGGGGGTCGC
>CAWENY010000031.1:0-58473 GCA_963810475.1 uncultured beta proteobacterium
TTTCCCAGCTCCGAAAGGGGCCAGCGCGGCACCGGAACGTCGCGGCTGATGACGACATTCGGGTGGGTGATGAAGTAAAACCCGCGGGGCGCTATTTTCGGCGCGCGGCGTCGAGCGCAATGCCGACGAAGAAAAGCGCTACGGCCAGGATGAGGATACCGACCACAAGATCCACGTCTATAGGCTCCGGATTTCTTTGATGCGCCGTTCGATGTGCCGGTGAAGCATGTAGATACCCATGCTTAGGACGATCATGCCACCAGCGCCCTGAGGTAGACAAGCTCCTCCTTGACGCCGTCAACCTCAGCCATCGAGGCGGCAGAATCGCGGGGCAGCGAACCAGGGAGAGTCACCCCAGGAAGGAAGGTCTGCTCTGCGCATCCATTGCCGTCTGATGAAATCAACGATGGCCTCGGCATCCTGGTTCGGCCAAGGTGCGAAGTGAGCGGCGTCGTTCTCAAGAGGTGAATCTCCTGCACGGTAGCCGCGCCTAAGGAGCTCCCTGACGAAGGCAAGAGTTGCTTCAAGGTTCTGTGCCCAATCCTCGACGCCCAGGTCCTGGGCCACGTCGTCTGCGATAACCCATAGTCCGATCCACTCATCTTCGCCAAACCGTAACAACCCTGCCAAGACTGGCTCGATGTTCATTGACGTATTTCAACGCGAGCCTGCTTTTATCAGTTGACAGTACGCGCTAAAGATTGGCCACCGGCGCCACGTCCTGCGCTGCTAACGCATCGCGACTACTCCTGATGAGAGGACAAGCGGATTACTGTTGCAGGTTGTGACGAGTAAAGAAGGCCGTCATTCGCCCTCGTCGGGAAACTCGCCGGCGATCGCCTCGAGCAAGTCGGTGCGGGTGACGACGCCGGCGAAGCGGCCTTGCGCGTCGAGCACGATGGCGAGCTCGGCGGCCTGGCGCTTGAACTCGTTGAGGGCGTCGAGCACCGAGGCGCGGGCGGCGACGACCGGCGCCGGGCGCAGCACCCTTTGGAGCTCGATCGGCTTGCCGTCGACGCAAAGCGCGAGCACATCTTCCTTGCGCACCACGCCCTCGACCTTGTCGATGCCGCCGCGGCCGACTGGAAGCTCGCGGTGCGGGCTCTCGCGCAGGCTCGGCAGCGGATCCGGGTCCGTCAAGTCGAGCCACGCCACATCGCTGCGCGGAGTCATGACCGAGCTGACCGGGCGCTCGCGCAGGCTGAGGACGCCGCCGACCATCTGGCGCTCGGCCGGGGCGAACATCGGCCCGGCAGGCGCCGCCTGCGCGGTGAGCGGAACGCCGCCGAGCAGTCGCACGATCGCTTCCGCGACCTGCTGGCGCGTACGCAGGCCGGCGGGGCGCTTGCCGCGCGTGGTGAGCTGGTTGAGCATCTCGATCAGCACCGAGAAGCCGATCGCTGCGTAGACATAGCCTTTCGGGATGTGCAGGCCGAGGCCGTCGACCACCAGCACCAGGCCGATCATCAGCAGGAAGCCCAGGCACAGGATGATGAGCGAGGGCCGCTTGTTGATGAACGCGGTGAGCGGCTTGGAGGCGAACAGCATGGCCGCCACCGCGATGATGACCGCGGCCATCATCACGTACAGCTCGTCCACCATGCCGACCGCGGTGATCACCGAGTCGAGCGAAAACACCGCGTCGAGCACCACGATCTGGGCGACGATCGGCCAGAACGCCGCATGGGTTCCTGCGTCCACGCGCGCTTCATGCCCGCCCTCGACGCGGTCGTGGATCTCGGTGGTGGCCTTGATCAGCAGGAATACGCCGCCGGCGATCAGGATCAGGTCGCGCCACGAGATCTCCAGCCGCCAGAACGAGATCAGCGGCGTGGTGAGCGACATCACCCACGAGATGCTCGCCAGCAGGCCGAGGCGCATGAGCAGGGCGAGCGACAAGCCGATGATGCGCGCGCGGTCGCGTTGCTCCGGCGGCAGCTTGTCGGACAGGATGGCGATGAAGATCAGGTTGTCGACCCCGAGGACCACCTCGAGCAGAACGAGCGTCAACAAGCCGACCCACACGGTGGGATCGGTCATCCACTCCATCGGCTTACTCCTTCAGTCGGCGACGTCGGGTTCGAAGAACAGCCACTGGATCTCGGGGAACTCGATGCGCAACGCGGCCTCAACTTCGTTGATCCGCGTGACCAGCTCCGCCGCGCTCACCGCGTTCATCTTTACCTTCAGCGCAACCATCAGCGAGGTGCCGAGCTGCAGAGTGACGACACGGTAGACCTTCTCCACCCCCTGGCAGCCCTCGGCGAAGCGCCGCAGGCTTTCCACGGTCTGCGGCTCGGCGCTCTGCCCGATGAGCAGTGCCATGATTTCCCGCCCGATGCCGATCGCGACCGCGATCAGCACCACGCCGATCCACATCGAGCCCAGCCCGTCCCACATCGGGTTGCCGGTCAGAATCGTCAACAGCACCGCAATCAGCGCGAGGGCCAGGCCGAGCAGCGCGGCGAAATCCTCTCCGAGGATGACGACCAGCTCGCTCTGGCGGCTCTCGCGGAACCAGCGCCAGACGGTTCGTTGCCCGCGCACCTTGTTCACCTCCTGCAGGCAGGCGCGCATGGAGATCGCCTCGGCCACCAGGCCGAACACCAGGATGCCCACCGCCACCCACGCATAGCTCAGCGGCTCGGGGTGCTTGAGCTTGTGCCAGCCTTCGTAGAGCGAAAACATGCCGCCGAGCGAAAACAGCACGATGGCCACGATGAACGACCAGAAGAACACCGCCTTGCCCCAGCCGAGCGGATAGTCGGCGCTCGGCGGGCCCTTGGCCTGCTTCATACCCCAGAGGAGGAGCACCTGGTTGCCGGCGTCGGCGTAGGAGTGGATCGCCTCGGCCAGCATCGCGCTCGAGCCGGTGGCGACCGCCCCGGCGGTCTTGGCTGCCGCGATGGCAAGGTTCGCGCCCAGCGCGTAGAAGATCGTACGGGTGGAGTCCGCTTTCACAGGCTTATACTATTTCAATGAAACTTTCGGCGGAACAACTCCAGCGATTCGACCGCGACGGGTATCTGTTCTTCCCGAGCCTTTTTACTCCGGACGAAATCAAGACCCTGACCGACGAAGTCCCCTCCTTATATGCCCAGCGCCGGCCCGAGAACGTACGCGAGAAGACCGGCGACGTGGTGCGCACCAACTTCGCCGCGCACCTGTACAGCTACCCCTTCGCCAAGCTGGCGCGCCATCCGCGCATGGTGCAGCCGATCAAGCAGCTGTTCGGCGAGGACGTGTACATGCACCAGTTCAAGATCAACGGCAAGCAGGCGTTCGACGGCGACGTCTGGCAATGGCACCAGGACTACGGCACCTGGCGCGCCGACGACCAGATGCCCGAGGCGCGGGCGATGAACGTCGCCATCTTCCTCGACGAGGTGAACGAGTTCAACGGGCCGCTGATGTTCATCCCGGGCAGCCACAAGCAGGGCGTGCTCGACGCCCAGCACGACACCAGCACCACCAGCTATCCGCTGTGGGTGATCACCCACGACACCATCAGCCAGCTGGTCGCGAATGGCGGCATCGTCGCGCCCAAGGGTCCCGCCGGCTCGATGATCCTGTTCCACGGCTGCCTGGTGCACGCTTCGACCTCGAATCTTTCGCCGTGGAATCGCGTCAGCGTCTACCTCTCGCTCTGCGCGGTGTCGAACCACATCCGCCGCTTCAAGCGTCCCGGCTACATCGCGCACCGCGACTTCTCGCCCATCCAGTGCCTGCCGGACGATTGCCTGCTGAAACAATACGACGTGCCTCTTCCCTGGAAGAACGGCACACCCCAGGAAGAACTGAAGGCTGCATAAATCAGGGACAGACCACGATTTTCCGCCTGTCGAAAAAACGTGGTCTGTCCCTGTTTTTGAGGTGTCTGTGAATCTTTACGCCAAGCTTCAAGAAAGACGGGACAAGCCGCTACGCGTGGGCCTGATCGGCGCGGGCAAGTTCGCGGCGATGTACATCGCGCAGGTGCCGAAGACCCCGGGCGTGCACCTCGTCGGCATCGCGGACATCGCGCCCGATTATGCGAGGCAGAACCTGGCGCGGGTGGGATGGAAGGACGAGCAATACGGCGCTCAGTCTTTCGAGCACGCCCTCAAGACGGGGCAAACGTTCCTGACGGACGATTGGCAGAAGCTGGTGGCCCACCCGGCGGTGGACATCGTGATCGAGGCCACCGGGAATCCGCCGGCGGCGGTGGAGCATGCACTGGCGGCGTTCCGCAACCACAAGCACGTCGTCATGGTGACGGTGGAGGCCGATGCGTTCTGCGGCCCGCTGCTGGCACGCAAGGCTGCGGAAGCCGGCGTGGTCTACAGCCTCGCCTACGGCGATCAGCCGGCGCTGATCTGTGATCTGGTGGACTGGGCGCGCGCCGCCGGCTTCCCGGTGGTGGCGGCGGGCCGCGGCCACAAGTGGCTGCCGCATTTCGCGCAATCGACGCCGGAAACGGTATGGGGCCACTACGGGCTGACGCAGGAGGAGGCGAAGATCGGCGGCCTCAACCCCAAAATGTTCAACTCGTTCCTCGACGGCTCGAAGCCGGCGATCGAGACCACCGCGGTATGCAATGCCACCGGCCTGACGCCGGCTCCCGAGGGACTGAAGTACCCGGCAGGATCGGTGGATGAGATCCCGGCGCTGATGCGGCCGAAGAGCGAAGGCGGGCTTCTGCACCACAAGGGGCAAGTGGAAGTCATCTCGTCGCTCACTTCTGACGGACAACCCATTGCGTACGACATCCGCTTTGGCGTGTGGGTCGTGTTCGAGGGCGAAACGGACTACATCCGCCGCTGCTTCCATGAGTACGGCGTGAAAACCGATCCATCCGGGCGCTATGCGTGCATGTACAAGCGCTGGCACCTGATCGGCCTCGAGGTCGGCATCTCGGTCGCCTCGGTGGGATTGCGCGGCGAAGCCACGGGTTGCGCGACCGGATGGCGCGCCGATGCGGTCGCGCTCGCGAAGAAAGATCTCAAGCCAGGCGAGTTGCTGGACGGCGAAGGCGGCTACACGGTGGTCGGCCGGCTCATGCCTGCCGCGGACTCAGTGAAATTCGGCTGCCTGCCCCTGGGCCTTGCCCACGGATGGAAGATGGTGCGCCCGGTTGCAGCCGGCCAGCCGGTGAAATGGAGCGACGTCGAGGTCGACGCCAATTCCACCGCGGTGCGCGTGCGCCGCGAAATGGAAGCGCGTGGGATTGAAAACCTTGCTACCGGCCGCGCAGGCGCTGCAGCAGAAAAGGTCCTAGCAGGAAGAGCGCAGTAAGGCCGAACAGGGTCAAGGCGATCGGCCGGCCGAGGAAACCGCCCCAGCTCAGGTCGAAGATGATGAGGGACTGCTTCAGCGTCTCCTCGACCAGCTTGCCGAGCACCAGGCCGATGACCAGCGGCGCCGGCGAGAAGCCGAAGCGGCGCATGAAGAAGCCGATGAAACCGAAAGCGATCGCCACCCAGACCTCGGCCATCGCCTGGTTCGGCGCATAGGCGCCGATCACCGAGAGCACGAACACCGTCGGCCAGAGGAACTGCGGCGGAATCTGGGTAATGCGCGCGAAGACCTTCGCGAACCCAAGTCCCAGCACCAGATAGAGCAGGTTGGCGAGCAGCATCGAGGAAAAGACCGCGTACAGCAGGGTCGGCTGCTCGGTGAAGAGATGCGGCCCCGGCCGCACGCCCTGCACGATCAGGCCTGCGAGGATGATCGCCGTGGTGCCGCTTCCGGGAATGCCGAGCGCGAGCGTCGGCACCATCGCGCCGCCGACGGCGGCGTTGTTCGCCGCCTCCGGCCCGGCAACGCCCTCGATCGCGCCTTTGCCGAACTCGGCCTTGTGTTTCGACCAGCGCTTGGTCTCGACGTAGGCGATCATCGCTGCGGTCGTGGCGCCGAGCGCCGGCAGCACGCCGATAAGCGTGCCCAGGACGCTCGACAGCGAGATCGCCTTGGCGCATTTCCTCACATCGGCCCAGCTCGGCAGCCGCACCGCGCCGAGCCTGGCCATCGCCGTGCGCTTGGCGAGCTGGCTCGCCTGCTCGAGCAGCTCGGTGAGCGCGAACAGGCCGATCAGCACCGGGATGAACTCGATGCCGTCGCTGAACGAGTAGACCCCGAAGGTGTAGCGCTCGACGCCGGTGGTGATGTCCTGGCCCACGGTCGCGAGCATCACGCCGAAGGCGCCGGCGATCAGGTTCTTCACCGCGCTGTCACCGCCGCTCATCGCCACCATCGACAGGCCGAACACCGTGAGGGCGAAGTATTCGGGCGGCCCGAACGAGTACGCCATGCGCGCTAGGAGGGGCGCGGCGAAGATCAGGACCACCACGCTGAAAATGCCGCCGATGGCGCTCGCCACCGCCGACATGCCGAGCGCGCGTCCGGCTTCGCCCCGGACCGCCATCGGGTAGCCGTCGAACGCGGTGGCCGACGCCGACGGATCGCCGGGGGAATTCACCAGGATCGCGGTGATCGAGCCGCCGAAATTCGCCGCGCAGTAGATCGCGCCGAGGAAGGCGATCGCCATCACCGGGGTCATGGTGATGGTGAAAGGCAGGAGGAGGGCGGTGGTGGTGGAGCCGCTGATGCCGGGCAGGGCGCCGACCACGATGCCGAGCAGCGTGCCGGCGAAGACCACCAGCAGGATCTTCGGGTCGAGGAGCAGCGCCATGCCGGCGAGGAAGGCGTCCACTTAGTGCCAGAGCCCCTGCGGCACCTGGACCGCGAAGCCCTTGATGAACACGCCCCAGATCGCGGCCATGACCAAAGCGCTGACCAGCAGCAGCAGCCAGGCGCGGCGCTCGCCCCAGAGATAGCCCAGGCCGATCAGAAATACGAACATGGCGCCGAGCATGCCGAGGAGCGCGACCAGCGCCATGAAG
This sequence comes from uncultured beta proteobacterium, assembly GCA_963810475.1. GTDB lineage: Bacteria > Pseudomonadota > Gammaproteobacteria > Burkholderiales > SG8-39 > SCGC-AG-212-J23. The sequence goes on from CAWENY010000031.1 coordinate 6,882, forward strand.
GCGAGGAGCGCGCCTGCGGTGTAGTACACCATCGCCGGGATGCGCGTCTGCGGCTCGCTCTGCGGGCCGGCGACGAACAGCAGCACCGCGAGGGCGGCGATCACGCCCAGTACCAGGCGCGGGAAGGCTTCCGCGCCGAAGCCGCCGACCAGGCCGGCGGGCAGCTTCTCGAAGCCGAAGGTGAGCGCAAACAGCATCGCCGCCACGGCGATCACCGCGGCTGCCGCCACGCGGTTTGCAGACACCTTTATTTCAGCAGGCCGAGCGCTTCGAGTGTTTTCTTGCCTTCGACCATGAACTCGTCCAGCTGCGCCTTCCACGGGCCGGCGCCGACCACGCTGTCGAGCGACTGCCCGGAGCTCTGCAGATAGGTATTGAACATCTGCCCCTTCATCGCCTTGACCAGGCCCTCCTCGAGCATCTTGAGGTTGGCCTCGGGAAGGCCGCGCAAGGTGACGAAGCCGCGCACGGTCGAATAGCTGCCGGGCACGCCGATCTCCTTGCCGGTGGGAACGTTCGGCAACGTCTCCATCGGCTTTTCGGCGAACACGGCGAGCGCGCGGAGGTCGCCGGCCTTGAACTGCGACTCGGCCTCGGCATAGTTGACCAGCGCGCAGTCGATGTTGCCGCCGACCAGGTTGATCACCACGTCGCCGCCGCCGCGGAACGGCACGATGGTCGGCTGCTGCATGCCGGCGCTGCGCGCGATGCTCACGACCGCGATGTGGTCGACCCCGCCGACCAGCGAAGTGCCGTACTTGAGTGCCTTGCCTTTGCCCGCGCTCAGGAGGTCCTTCGCCGACTTGAACGGGCTGCCCTTGCCGACCGCCAGAATCTGCGGATCGTCGGTGGCGCGCGCGATCGGCACCAGGTCCTCGTACTTGAACTTGCCCTTGCTGCGCAGGATGGTGAGCAGGTGGGTCTGGGTGATGAGGGCGATGGTGTGTCCGTCGCGTGGCTTGTCGAGCATGTATTGCATGGCCGCCGCGCCGCTGCCGCCCACGCGGTTCACCACTACGAACTCGGTCTTGAACACCCCCGGGGCGTGGACCATCATCATGCGCGCAGTGATGTCGGTGCCGCCGCCCACGCCGGCGTGGGTCACGACCTCGATCGGGCGCGAAGGAAACTTGTCCTGCGCGCGCAGCGAGGGAATTGCGCAAAGGGCCGCGGTCCCGCCTGCGAAACCGAGCAGGCGCCTGCGATTCGTATCGGTCATGTTTCGAAATCCTCCTCGGCGCGCAGTGTAAACTCAAAATCATGCCTGCCTCTACCGCGCTTTCGCATATCACCGTAATCGATCTGACGCGTGTACGCGCCGGTCCGACGGCGGTGCGCCAGCTCGCCGACTGGGGCGCGAAAGTAATCAAGATCGAGATGCCGCCGGGGCTCGACGAAGGCGAAGGGCCGGGCGGACCGCGCGACGGCAGCGACTTCCAGAACCTGCAGCGCAACAAACGCGGCATCACGCTCAACCTGAAATCGCCCGATGGGGTAGCGATCCTGAAGAAGCTCGCGGCCAAGGCCGACGTGCTGGTGGAGAACTATCGCCCCGATGTGAAGGACCGGCTCGGCATCGGCTACGAGGCGATGGCCGCGGTCAATCCGCGGCTGGTCTACGGCAGCATCTCGGGCTACGGCGAGGACGGCCCCTATCGCATGCGCCCGGGCTTCGACCAGATCGCGCAGGGCATGGGCGGCCTGATGTCGATCACCGGACTGCCGGGGCAGGGACCGGTGCGCGTCGGTATCCCGATCGCGGACTTGTGCGCCGGAATCTTCTGCGCGCACGGCATCATGGTCGCGCTGCTAGAGCGCGAGAAGTCCGGCAAGGGCCAATGGGTGAAGTCGTCGCTCCTGCAGGCGCAGCTCTTCATGCTCGACTTCCAGGCGGCGCGCTGGATCATGCGCGGCGAGGTGGCGAAGCAGGCCGGCAACAATCATCCGACCTCCATTCCCACCGGCGTCTACAAGACGCGCGACGGCTACCTCAACCTCGCGGTGAGCGGGACGAAGATCTGGACGCGCATGTGCGAGGCGATCGGCGCGGCCGCGCTCGCCACTCACCCCGATTATTCGACCGGCGCCCTGCGCTCCAAGAACCGCGACAAGTTGCACGACGAGCTCGAGACCTATTTCGCCAAGCGCGATACCGCCGCCTGGATCGAGATCCTCAACAAGGCCGGCGTGCCGTCGGGGCCGATCTACTCGATCGACCAGGCGTTCGCCGATCCGCAGGTGAAGAGCCTGGACATGGTGCAGAAACTCGGCGAGGTTCCGTACCTCGGCCAGCCGGTGACCTTGTCGCGCACCCCGAGCCAGCCCTATGCCCACCCGCCCAAGCAGGGCGAGCACACCGCGGACGTACTAAAAGAATTCGGCTACCGCGACGCCGAAATCGAAGATCTCCGAAAGAAAGGAATCGTCTAATGCCGAGTGAAAAGCTGATCGCGAAGAAGGACAACGGCGTCGGCTGGATCATCCTGAACAACCCCGAGCGGCACAACGCCATCTCGCTGGACATGTGGACCGCCGCCATGGAGGCCATGCAGGACTTTCGCACCGACAAGTCCGTGCGCGTCGTGGTGGTCACCGGCGCGGGCGGCAAGGCCTTCGCCTCGGGCGCGGACATCTCCAAGTTCAAGGACGAGCGCCAGGAAGCGGCCGCGGTCGCGCACTACCAGCAGACCACGCAGAAGGCCTACGACACGGTGCTCGGCATGCCGATTCCCACCATCGCCATGATCCGCGGCTACTGCATCGGCGGCGGCACCGCGCTCGCCGTGTGCTGCGACATCCGCATCTGCACCGAGAACGCCAAGTTCGGCGTGCCGGCGGCGAAGCTCGGCCTGGGCTATGGCATGAACCGCGCCAAGCCGCTGGTCGACCTGGTCGGCCCGGCCTACGCGAAGGAAATGTTCTTCACCGGCCGCCAGTTCACCGCGCAGGAAGCCGAGAAAATGGGCTTGGTCAACCGCGTCGTGCCGAACGACCAGCTCGAATCAACGATCGATGAGATCACAAAGACCATTGCCGAGAACGCGCCGCTGACCATCAAGTGCGCGAAGCTGGTGGTAGGCGAGGTGGTGAAGGACGCCGACAAGCGCGACGTCGCCGCCACCGAGCGCGCCGTCGAAGCCTGCTTTGCCAGCAAGGACTACAAGGAAGGGCAGGCCGCCTTCATGGAGAAGCGCAAGCCGAAATTCATCGGCGCGTAAGCTTTTTTTGGTACTTGTAGATCTCCGTATGATCCGCATCGCGCTTGAGCATCTTCTGCGCGGCTTTCCAGTGCTTCAGCGTTTCCGTCAGGAATGGTGTTTTCACCCCGAGCCCACGCGCCAGCTCGGCCGCGATGCCGACATCTTTGGTCATCAGTGACAGCTTGAAGCCCGACGCGTAAGCGCCGGTGAGGATGTCCTGCGGGATCTTGCGCGCCGTGGTGCTGTTGCGGCCGGTGGAGGCGTTGATCGCGTCGATCATCGGCCGCGGATCCAGCCCGAAGCGCTGCGCGATCAGCAGCGCCTCGAATCCCGCGAGCGTTCCGGCCGCGCCGAGATAGTTGTTCAGCGACTTCACGGCGTGACCGGCGCCGAGCTTCCCGCAGTAGAAGATCTCGGTTCCCATCGCCTTCAGTACGGGCAGCACCTTCTGGAATGCTTTCCGGTCGCCGCCCGCCATGATGGCGAGCGTGCCGTCCTTCGCCTTGAAGCGCGCGCCCGAAACCGGGGCATCGACCATCGCGATCTGGTTGGCTTTGAGTACCTTTCCCAAAGCCAGGGTGCCGGCCGGATCCGCGGAGCTCATGTCGATCACCACGGCGCCGCGCTTGAGGCCGGGCAGGGCATCGAGCACCGCGTCGCGCACGTCGTTGCCGTCGGGCACCATGGTGATCAGCGCATCCGAACCCTCGGCCGCTTCGCGCGCCGACCGGCAGTTTCCGCTGCCGTTCAGATCGTAGGAACGGACCTTGAACTTCTTCGCCAGGTTTGCCGCCATGAGCTTGCCCATGACGCCCAGGCCGATGAAGCCGACGGTCTTCAACTCTGGAACACTTCTTTGGCGCAGCGGAAGGCGACCACGGCGGCGGGCACGCCGCAGTAGATCGCGACCTGGAGGAACACTTCCTTGATCTCCTCCTTGGTCAGGCCGTTGTTCAGCGCGCCGCGGATATGCAGCTTGAGCTCATGCTCCTTGCCGAGCGCACACAGCATGCCGAGATTCAGGATGGAACGCGTCTTGCGCGGCAGGCCGGGCCGGTTCCAGATGTCGTTCCAGCAATAGGTATTGAGCATTTCGACGAATTCCTGGCTAAATTCGTCCACCCCCGCCATCGCCTTGTCGACGTAAGGCGCGCCAAGCACCTCGCGGCGGGTTTTCAGGCCGGCGTCGTAGCGTTCCTTGTGGTTTCGCTTGTCCATCGCTCCTCCGTGGGAAATAATCGGATTATATGGACATCAAATCGCTGCACCACGTCGCCTACCGCTGCAAGGATGCGAAACAGACGACGGACTTCTACACCAAGGTGCTGGGGCTCGAGTACGCCATGGCGATGGCCGAGGACCGCGTGCCCAGCACCGGGGAGCAGTCGCCCTACATGCACATTTTCTTCCGCATGGGCGACGGCAGCTACGTCGCCTTCTTCGAGATCCCGGAGTCGCCGCCGATGGGCCGCGACCAGAACACGCCGGCATGGGTGCAGCACCTCGCGCTGCGCGTGCCGGACATGAAGACGCTGATGGCCTACAAGCGCAAGCTCGAGAAGCTGGGCATCGAGGTCGTCGGCCCGACCGACCACACCATCTGCAAGTCGATCTACTTCTTCGATCCGAACGGCCACCGGCTGGAACTCGCCGTCGACACCACGACGCCGGCCATGAAGAAGAAGCTCGCCGCGGTAAGCGGCGACATGCTCAAGGAGTGGAGCAAGACCAAGAAGGCGCCCCATCACGCGGATTGGGTGCACAAGAAGTGACCCGCACGTGACACCCGAATGGGTGCACATCCAGTATCCCGAAACCGCGCAATTCCGAGAGGTCTACGGCTTCGCTGGCGCGCAAGGCCTGGTGAACCTGGAAGGCATCCGCTTCGTGCCCAAGGGCAAGCCGTCGAAGACGCTCGCGGTATTCATGCATCCCGCGACCACGTTGCAACTGCTGCCGGTGCCGCAGGCGCTGGCGAAGGCCGGGGTGCACGTGCTTTGCGCCGGGTCGCGGTTCGCCAAAAACGACACCCCGTTGATCATGGAGAAGGTCGTGCTCGACCTGGGCGCCTATATCCGGCACGCAAAGGAGAAGTGGGGCTACGAGAAGGTCGTGCTTTGCGGCTGGTCGGGCGGCGGCTCGTTGTCGCTCTTCTACCAGGCGCAGGCGCAGAAGCCTTTCGTGACGCAGACGCCGGCGGGCGATCCGGTCGAGCTGTCGAACCTCATTCCGGCCGATGCGTTGATCTTCCAGGCCGCGCACCTCTCGCGCGCCCGCATCCTTGCCGAATGGATCGACCCCTCGGTCACGGACGAAGCCGACCCGGACCAGCGCGACCTCGAGCTCGACATCTACAACCCGAAATGTCCCAACCAGCCGCCTTACTCTGAGGACTTCGTCCGGGCGTTTCGCTCCGCCCAGCTACGCCGGGTGAGGGCGCGGACAGCGTGGGTGAAGGACACGCTGCAGAAGCTGAAAAAGCTGAACACCGGCGAACTGGAGCGCGGCTTCGTCACCTACAGGACGCTGTGCGACGTGCGCTTCATGGATCCCGCGATCGAGGCGAACGACCGCAAGCCGCGCTGGACCTTCCTCGGCGCGCCGGAGACCGCCAATACCGGCCCGGTGGGAATCGGCCGCTTTTCGACCCTGCGGGCGTGGCTCTCGCAGTGGTCGCTCGACGATTCCAATGCCGACGGGCTGAAGTGCGCGCGCTCCATCAACGTCCCGTTGCTAGCGATCGAGAACTCGGCCGATGACGCAGTCCCGCAGCCGCATGCGCGCATCATCCATGACGCGGCGGCGAGCACTGACAAGACATTCCACGTCATCAAGGGCGCGACCCACTACTACCAGGGCCAGCCGGAGTTGCTGCAGCAGGCGGTGGATCTTTGTGTAGGATGGATGGACAAACAACGATTGCTGGATTGAGGAGGAGACATGGTGAGGATCTGGGGATTGCTCGCATTCGCGCTGTGCATCGGGGCCGCGGATGCGCAAACAATAAAGATTGGCGTGATCACGGATCGCGTCGGGGTATCCAAGCCGTACTCGGAGCCCGCGACCGAGGGCGTGATTTTCGGCGCCGACGAGATCAACCGGCGCGGCGGCCTGCTCGGCCGCAAGATCGAGCTGCTGGTCGAGGACGACCAGTCGCGGCCCGACATCTCGGCGGCGCTCGCGCGCAAGCTGGTCGAGCAGGGTGCGGTCTTCATCCTTAGCGTATCGCTCAGCCCGGCGACGCAACAGCAGCAGACGGTGACCATGGAAGCGAAGACGCCGCAGATGACGCCGATGAACTCGGCCGATTACCTGACGACGCAGCTCGACAACCCGTACTTCTGGCAGACCGGCCCGCTCGGCTCGGTGCAGATCGCCACGCTGCTCGCGCATGCCAAGACCAAGAACTTCAAGCGCGTGGCGCTGATCACGGACAATTCGGATCTGGGCCAGGCGATCGCCAAGGCGTTCAAAGGGACGCTGGAGAAGGCCGGTATCCAGATCGTCGCCGAGGAAGTGGTGGCGCGCGGCGCCACCACCGCGATGCCGCAGATGCAGAAGCTGCGCGCCGCCAATCCGCAAGCCATGTTCCTCGCCGGCGTGCTCACGGCGGAGAACGTGCTCATCTTCCGCGCCTACAAGGAGCTCGGCGTGAAGTTTCCGATCCACTCCTCCTACAACCTCTCGGTGCCGATCTACGAGACGGTGGCGAAGGGGCTGATCAACGGCATCACCTTCGTCGACGCCTACGACCCGGACAAGCCGGAAGTCAAGGCGTTCGAAGCGGCCTACAAGAAGGCCACCGGCAAGGACCCGCAGAACCTGCACGGCTACGGCTACGACGGGATCATGCTGATCGCCGACGCCATCCGCCGCGCGGGCTCGACGGACAAGGAGAAGATCCGCGAGGCGATGCAGAAGACGAACTACGCGGGCGTGATGGGGAAGAAGGGCATGAAGTACAGCTTCCCCGAGGGCAAGCGCGCCGGGTTCGACCCGGATGGCATGGTGGTGCGCGTGTACGAGAAGGATCGCCAGGGCCGAGTGCTGCACGTCGGCTCGAAGTAACGCTTGCAGGACATCCTCGAGCTGGCCGTCAGCGCGACGGCCTCGGGCTGCATCTATGGCCTGATCGCGCTCGCCTACCTGCTGATGATCCGGCCCACCGGGATCATCAATTTCGCGGTCGGCGAGTGGGCGATGGTGGCGTCCTTCGGCGGATTCATTTTCCTCACCAAGTACGAATGGCCCTATCCGCTCGGCATGGCAGCGGTCGTGGCCATCATGATCCTGGTCGGCTGGGCCACCGAGCGCATCGCGGTGCGTCCGCTGGTGGAGAAGGGCGCGCCGCTGCTCGCCCCGATCCTGGCGCTGCTCGGCGTGCTGGTGGTCACGCGCGAAATCATCTCGGTCAGCTTCCCGCCGGATCCGCTGCCGGTGCCGTTCCCCTTCGGCATCGGCCGCATCGAGATCGGGCCGATCGGCGGCTCCTACCAGAGCTTCTTCATCATCGCCGTAACGCTCGCCGTATTCGCCGGCACCTGGTTCTTCTTCGAAAAAACGCTTTGGGGCAAGAGCTTCGAGGCGGTGTCGCTCAACCGCAGGGCCGCGGCGCTCATGGGCATCAATCTCTCGCGCGTCACCGCGCTGTCCTTCGCGGGCGGCGCCGGCGCCGCCGGGCTGGCCGGCCTGCTGGTATCGCCGAATATCTCGGCGCATTACTTGATGGGCGTGCCGCTCGCCATCCAGGGCTTCACCGCGCTGGTCGTCGGCGGCGTCGGCCGCGTAGAAGGCGCGCTCCTCGGCGGCCTGCTGCTCGCCTTCGCCGAGCAGTTCATCGCGCGCTATGCGCCGATTCCTTCTGGTTACACGCAGGGCGTGCCGCTCTTGTTCTTGATGGTTTTCCTGCTTGTTCGACCAACGGGTCTGTTGAAGGCTCGAGCATGACGCTGGCTATTCTTTGCCGCCCCCCTGTCAAGGGGGGAAGTGAGCCGAAGGCGAACGGGGGGTTCGCTTTTCGCGCAAAACAAACCCGGTCAAAGAAAGCATGAGAGTCCTCGCCTGGGTCGGCGGGTTCATCATCCTCGCCGCGCTGCCATTTTTCCTCGGCAGCTACCACAACGACGTCTATCGCAAGATGCTGCTGTGGGTCACGCTCGCGCTCGGCTACAACTTCCTGTTCGGTATCTGCGGGCAGGTGGCGTTCTCGCACTTCGCCTTCTACGGGATCGGCGCCTATAGCGTCGTCATCCTGCTGTTCCAGCTGGGACTGCCGCTGCCGGTGGCGATCGTCCTCGGTGTGGTGGTCTGCGTGGTGCTGGCGCTCGTGGTGGCGATCCCGGCGACGCGCCTGGAGGGCTTTTACCTCGCGCTGGTGACCCTGGCGCTGGCGCAGCTCTTCATCGTAGTGCTGAACGAGGGCGGCAATGTCACCGGCGGCACCGGCGGCATCGCGAACTATCGCCTGCCGCCGATCTTCGGCTGGCGCATCGCCGGACCGGCGTACACCGTCGTCATCGTGGCGCTGCTGGCCGGCACGTTTGCGGTCCTCTGGCGACTCGACCATTCCTGGTTCGGGCGCGCGTGCCGCGCAGTACGCGACAACCCCGAGGCGGCCGCCGCGATGGGCGTGGACGTGGCGCGCACCAAGGTGATCGTCTTCACGCTGACCAGCGCGCTCGCCGGCGTGGCCGGCATGGTCTACGCGTTCGTCGACAACACGGTGAATCCGCCGATCTTCGGCCTGGAAAACGCGTTTCTGATTCTCTTCATGGTGATCGTCGGCGGCGCGGGCCGCCATGCCGGCGCCGTGATCGGCGCGATCCTGCTGTTCCTGCTGCCGTTCTGGCTCTCGCCGCTGGTCGGACATCACCATCAGCTGGTGTTCGGTGCGCTCGTGGTGGCGGCGATCCTTCTTCAACCCAAGGGACTGATCGGGCTGTGGGATCGATTCTCGAGGTAAGGAACCTCACCAAGCGCTTCGGCGGGCTGACCGCCGTCGCGGGGCTCGACTTCGATCTGCGCGAAGGCGAGATCCTCGGCCTGATCGGCCCCAACGGCGCCGGCAAGACCACTACGTTCAACATCATCGCCGGCACCTACGCCGCGGACCACGGCGCAATCCGCTTCGCCGGCGAGCCGATTCTCGGCCTGCCGCCGCACCGCATCGCGCGCCGGGGCATCATGCGCACCTTCCAGCACAACCGGCCGTTCGCCGGCATGCCGGTGCTGGAGAACGTGATGGTGGGCGCGCATGTCCGGTTCAGCCGGAATGTTTTTTCAAGGAAGGCTTCGAGTGAAGAGCGCACACAGCGCCAGCGGGCCGAAGCGCTGATCGAGTTCGTCGGCCTGGCCGGATTGCGCGACGCCGACGTCGGCACGCTGTCGTTCGGCCAGGGGCGGCTGCTGGAGATCGCGCGCGCCTTGGCCGGCGAGCCGCGCTTGATCCTGTTCGACGAGCCTGCGGCCGGGTTGACGGCGGCGGAGCTCGAGCGCCTGGCCGGCATCATCCGCGGCATCGCCGAGCGCGGCATCGCGGTGCTGCTGATCGAGCACGACATGCGCTTCCTGCTGCCCCTCGCGAGCCGCGTGGTGGTGCTCAACTTTGGCGCGCGCATCGCCGAAGGCACGCCGGCGGAAGTGCGCTCGCAGCGGGCGGTGATGGAGGCTTATCTTGGCGATGCTGCGGCTCTCTGACCTGCACGCCTCGTATGGCGCCGCCCCGGTACTGCAAGGCGTTTCGCTCGCGGTCGACCAGGGTGAGACCGTGGCGTTGCTCGGCCCCAACGGCGCCGGCAAGTCGACGCTGCTTGCGGCCATCACCGGGACCATCCCGCGAAGGCAAGGGCGCATCGACCTCGACGGCGTCGATCTTTCCAAGGAGCAAAGCCATGCCATCGTCGCCTCCGGCGTGGCGCTGGTGCCGGAGGGTCGCCTGGTATTCGCCCCTTTCCGCGTGGAAGACAACCTTCGCCTTGGCGCGGTACGCCTGCAGGGCGAGATCGCCGAACGCTTCGACTATGTCTATAGGCTCTTTCCCCGGCTGGCAGAGCGCCGCCGGCAGGCGGCCGGCACGCTGTCGGGCGGCGAGCAGCAGATGCTGGCGATCGCGCGCGCGCTGATGAGCAGGCCGCGGTTACTGCTGCTCGACGAGCCGTTTCTCGGCCTGGCGCCGCTGGTCGTGGCGCAAATAAGGGACGCGCTCGAGAAGCTTCGAGCCAGCGGCATGACGATGCTGATGGTCGAGCAGAAGCTGGACATCGCGCTGCAGTTCGCGCAGCGCGCCTACGTGCTGGTCAAGGGGAAGGTCGTACTGGACGACAGCACCGCGAACCTCGCGCGTCGCACCGATCTGCGCGACATTTATTTTTCATTAGCTTGAAGCCGGTGAGCCGGTAGCCAGGAACATCACCCAGGTATGGGATTACGCAGAGCGTCCGGGAGGAGCAAGCTAGCCCTGCCGGTCACTTCTTACCTAGGGGAGATTCTTGTCATGAAAATAGGCTCGCTGATCATCCGATCCTTGCTTTTGTTCTCACTCGCCGCGCCGACTGCTTATTCGCAAATGCTGCGCAGCTGCCCTGACGGGCAGGCAATCCAAGGATTTTCCGCCGGGTCCCTTATCTGCGCACCCATTTTGGCTTCCGGAGCGCTCAACGCCGAGATCGCCGCCCGCCAAGCGGCTGACCAGACCCTCCAAAACAACATCAATAGCGGCGATGCTGCCGCTGTGTTGGATGCGAAGAATTACACCGATGCCAGATTCACAGCGGCAGGTCTGATCAAGGTGCTGACCATCAACTGCAGCGCAGGCAGCTCGATCGGCGGGGCGATCGCGGCCGAGGACGGCAAGCAGTCGCTCGAACTGCGCATCCAGGGAAATTGCCCGGAACACGTCCTGATCAAACGCGATGACGTCACGCTGCGAGGCGATGGCGGCGGGGCGACCATCACCGGCTCGGTGACGATCGACACCGGTCGACGCGCGCTACTCGTCGACCTCGCGGTGATGAATGCAGCCGGCGATGGAGTGACTGTCGTCAACGGCGGCTCTGCCACGATCCGCGGCAGCACCATGGTGGACAACGGCGGTTACGGCGTTTCCGTGCGTAACGGCTCGTTCGCTCTCGTCGAAAGCAGCGTCCTCAGCCGCAACGGGCGGACCAACGCCGAGGGCAGCGGAATCTTCGTGGGAACCGGCAGTATGGCGCGTGGGCTGCGCAACACGATGGAAGGCAATGCCAACGCCGGGATCGACGCGGGTGATCACGGCACCTATCGCTCAGAGGGCGATACCATTACCTCATTGCCGTCCGGACGCGTGAGCGTGGATGTCTACCGCGCGTCTCTGGTGGATGTGCGTGGTGTAACGGCAACCGGCAACGTCGATGTGAACCAGCAATCCCAATTTCAGGTGCGCAATGTGGCCGGATTTGTCGGCAGCACGCTCAATGGCAACATCAACGTAGGCGCGCTCAGCTTCATGAGGCTGCGGACCGGAGTGGCGCACGCGGGATCGAGGAACTGCGGTAGCGGCCCGGGGTTCTTCACCAATCCCGGCAACTTCGCCGTTTGCCAGGTCGATCCGTAAGCTACTTCTTCACCTTCATGCGTTCGATCCACGGCTTGAAGCCGGTGAGGAGATCCGCAAGGAACTTGCGGGTGTTCTCATCGGTGAGCTTGCCCTGCGCGTCGAACTTCGACGGCGCCGCGCCGATGAACACCTCCGGCCGCGGCAGCACGTGGGCCCAGAGCTGGCCGAGGATGCGCCGCACGTCATACTGAACGCGCGCGCCGCCGAGCGGGCCCTGCGACACCGAAAACACCGCCACCGGCTTGTCCTGCCACGACTGGTTCGGCGGGCGCGAGGCCCAGTCGATCGCGTTCTTCAGCGCGGCGCTGAGCGAGAAGTTGTACTCGGGACTGGCGATCAGCACGCCGTCGGCCTCGGCGATCTCGGCGCGCAGGCGCTTCGCCGGCTCGGGAATGCCGGCGTCAAACAAGTCCTGGTTGAACATCGGCAGGTCGGCGATGCTGGTGATGCGCATCGTCATGCCGGACGGGAGGAGCTCGTTGCAGGCGCGCAGCGCGGCCATGTTGAGCGAGGCTTTTCTCAAGCTGCCGCAGATTCCGAGGATTTGCATGCCGCGAGTCTAGCGGCGCTCCGGCAGGTGCGCGACCAGCGTTTCGAGCCATTCGCTGTCCTGCGACAGCGTTCCAAGTTCCGCCAGCGCTTCGGCGCGGGTCTGCCGCCAGCGCTCCACGACCCGAGGCTCGGCTTCCTTCTGGTGCGAGAACTCGAGGCGAATGCCGTTCGGATCGTAGAAGTAGATCGACCAGGTGTCGCAGCCGACGTTGACGGGGCCGAGATACGGCAGCCCGGCTTTCTCAATCTTGAGCTTCACCTCGTCGAAACGATCCTCGGAAACGGCGAAAGAGACATGCTGCATGGTGCCGATGGCGTCGCGGTCCGCGCGTGGCTTGACGCCCTTCGGCATCTCGAAGAACGCGAGCAGCATGTCGCCGCCGGCGTCGAGGAAGTAATGGCGCAGGTTTTCGTAGGGCGGGTTACCGCGATTGCCCGGGCCGGTGCCGAGGCCGGGCGGAACCTTGAGCGCGTGGACCAGTGGCATGCCGAGGACGCCGACGTAGAAGTCGAGCGTCATCTTCATGTCATCGGTATTAAGCGCTAGATGGTGTATGCCGCGCGCGATGGGCTGGGCCGGCTGCATGATCGCCTTGGATCATAACTGAGAACCCCAACGCATCCGGCGCCGTCATCGGCCACGGGCGTGAGAGCAATCGCCAGACCGGAAAGCGCTGCGTGGGTCGGAATCCGCAGCGTTCGAAAGCTTTGCGTGAGGCCTGGTTTCCGGCGACGACGAGCGTAACGAACCGATGAGGGCCCAGGCGCGTCATCGCATGCGTCAGAACTTGATGCAGCAACCGCTTGCCGCGCCAGGCGGGCTCAGTAAACGCCTTGTAGACGTAGATCCAATCGGCGGGGAAGGCGAACTGCAGGCGCGCGTCGATCGGGATGGGAGATGCCGGGGCGAAGAAAACGTAGCTGACGAGCGCTTCGCCGGCAAAGGCGCCGAAGCAAACGTCCGGCGTGCGCTCGATGCCGCCCAGGAACTTCTGCGACATTCCGGAGAACCCTGCGGCACTGAGGCGAGCGAGCTCGGAGCGCTCCACGGCTCTGATTTGCACGCCAGGCGCGGGGAGATTGACCGCAGCTCCTTGGTCCGTGTGCCAATCGACGGTGAGGCATTCGTAAACCTCCCGACCGAGCAGCGCGCGTACTGCGCGGGCGAGCCGACCGGCTCGCACTAGCGCACCTTCCAGGCCGCGCAATACGCAACCGCGGCGACGGCAAATCCCTGCAGCGCCGCGCTCGCCGCGGTCCGCGCGATCTTTCGCAGCGTGGCGAGATCGAAATTCATCGCCGGCCAGTCATACGCCGACCATCCGGCAGAGGCGGCGGTTACCGTCAGGAGCAGCGCCCAAACCCAGGCCCGCGCGGTCGGAGAAATTTCCCGGTCATGCGGCGGCGACACCGGCGCCGTGCGCAGTTTGCGCCACAGCCACCAGGCCAGCACCAGCGTGCCGAAGAGCGTGCTTGCGTGCTGCAGCCATTTGATCGAATGCGCCTGCGCGTCGTGATCGCGCGTCAAGCCGTCCCACAGCACATGGGTAAGCGCGCCGACGACCAGCGACGCGAGCACGGCGAGCCATGGCACCGCGGGCAAGCCTGTCGCCGCGAAGCCGCGTACGCGCCCCGCGAGCGCTGGCGGGAGCAGCGCCATGCAAGCGCTTTTCAGCAGCAGGTGAAAAGCGAGATACACCGCCAGCCCCACCGGCAGGCAAAAGAGGAGCAGGCCGGAACCGCTGTGGCTCAGCGGACGGCTGCCGAACGGCAACACCTGCCAGAGATCCGGAACGATGCTGCCGATGACGAGGGCCGAAGGCACGGCGAGGCGCCCCATGAGCGGCGCGAGCGGGAGCAGGGCCGCCGGATGGGCGAACGGGTAGGGCATGGCGCCCGATGCTAAAGGAAAGGCTTGACGGCCTTACGCGGCGCTCTGGGCCGAAAGAACTACCGCCTAGCCATGATCGTGCCGGTGATGCAGGTCCGGGTAGTGCGGATGGTTGTGCGTCATCCTGCGGTGGCGATGCGGATGCGTGTGCGGCTCTTCTCCTTCCCACGCGAAGCCGTGCCCATGCTGATGGTGATCATCGTGCGCGTGCGGATGCGTATGCTCCATTGGCTCGTGCACGTGCTCATGCTCGTGGCGCTCCGTGAGGTGCAGCCACACGCCGAGCGCCATGAGCGCGGCGGCGATCCAGAACGCGGCTGAAGCCGATTCGCGCAGCACGAGAAGTGCGAGCGCGGCGCCAAAGAACGGCGCGACGGAGAAATAGGCGCCGGTGCGCGCGGTGCCGAGATTGCGCAGGGCGACGACGAAAAGCACCAGGCTGATGCCATAGCCGAAGAAGCCTACCGCAGCGGCCGACGCCAGAATGCCGGTGCCGGGCAGCGCGGCGCCCTGGAATAACGCGAGCGAAAGGTTGGCTGCCCCCGCAACCAGGCCCTTCACGCCGGCAATCGTCACCGCGTCGCCGCCCGACACGCGGCGCGTCAGGTTGTTGTCGACCGCCCACGCGAGGCAGGCCCCGGCGATCAGCAGCGGTCCGGTAAGGCCGCCGCCCCGCGGCATCTCGTCCCACGACAGCACGACGCCGCCGGCGACGATCGCGACCATGCCGAGGAAGACCCGGCGATCGACATTCTCGCGGAACACGATCCACGCGATCGAGGCCGTGAGGACCGCCTCGAGATTGAGCAGCAGCGAAGCCGTCGCGCCGTCGGTGCGCGTCAGGCCGTACATCAGCAGCGCGGGTCCCACGACGCCGCCCGCGAGGATTGCCCCCGCGAGCCAGGGCAGGTCGGCGCGCGAAAGATTTGTGGCGCGCTCCTCGCGCTTGCGCAGCAGAAACCACGCCAGCAGTCCGATGCCGCTGCCGAGGTAAAGCAAGCCGGCGAGGGCGAGGGGCTGCACTTCGCCCACCAGCAGCTTGGCGAGCGGCGTGCTGGCGCCGAACAGCGCGGCGGAAGCGAGCGCGTAGAAGATGGCGCTGCGTTGCATCTGCCGATCAGCTTGCTATGGCCGGCTTGGTATGAGCGCGATACGCCGAGTGCAGCAGATCGAAAGTGCGCATCGCCTCCGCGAGCAATGCATCGTCGCCGCGCGCCTTTTCCCGGGCGCCCTTCAGCATGGTCTCGAGGCCGGTGGCATCCGGCACCGGGATGCCGCCGACGTCGAGGAAGTGGACCGCAGCCCCGATCTTGGCGAGCGCCGGGTCCTGGTCCAGCCCGAACGCAGCGGCCAGCACCTCGAAGGTCACGCGGTTCTTCACATGGGTGAACTCGGCCCCGTCATAGTCGAAGCCGACCGCCTTCTTCGGGCATTCGCTCGGCCGCGCGATCCAGACGAACTTCGCGTCGCGGTCGATGAAGCGCTTGATGAGCCAGGCGCTGGCCAGGCGATCCACCCAGGGCGTCTTGCGCGTGGCCCAGACACGCTTCTGGTAGCGGGCGCGCTCGGTCGGCCGCAGGCCCTTCATCGACGAGCGCGGCTCGTTGCGCGCATGGAGCTCGGCATAGCGCGCCTTGAGCGATGCGAGCGCCGCGACGGCCTGCTCCTTCGCCTGGCCGGCGAAAAAGTCGATGCGCGATAGCTTGTCCAGAGCTTGCTCGAGGCGACGCAGCGCGGTCAGGCCGCGGCGCGGTCCGAGCGTCGGCAGCGACGCTTTCGCCGCCGAAATGCGAGCCACCAAGGCGGCATACTCGGCCGTGCGGTCGAAGCGCGCGCGCAGCGCGGCGTGGTCGTCGGGGTCCTTTGGCGTTGCATCGAACGTCATCGCAAAGCCGCCGTGCGAGCGGATTTCTTTTTCCAATTTGTCGAATGCTTTCGCTTGCGGCAGCAGGTAAACGCCGTCCCGGAGCACGGCGGCGCCGCACTCCTTCAGCGCGCGCCAGACGCGCATGCGCAGCGTCGAATTGCGCGTCGGGAGGCTGAGAACCAGGGTCTGGAACATCGGAGGCATGTTATACGTATCACAGAAACGTGCCACTAACTGGCCGGGAAGCGTTGACCGCTGGCGCCGGGCTCCGTAAGGTGCGGCTCATGCAGGGCGACGCCCTGGCCGGGTCCTAAGGCAGACACCCGGCAGTCAAGACACCTCGTCTCAAGCGCTGCTCCGAGTTCCCGAAAGGGAAAGGAGTGCGTCCATGCGTAACAAAGTCCTCTGGTTCGTCGCCGCCGCTTCGTTGTTGTCCGGCCCCGCGGCCGCCGAGCAGACATGGGTCCTCAACGTGGATGGCGTCTACGTTCAGCAGGCGCGCAAGCCGCGGGTCGAGGTCAAGCTGCCCGGGTGGCACTGGGCACACGAGCCCTACGCCTGCCCGCCGGCTGTCGCCATCGGGCCGCGCGGCGAAGCGCTGGTAACAAGCAACGTGCTGCCGGTGCTGTGGAAGATCGACCCGCAGACCCTCGCAGTCACCGTGCACAGCCTGGAGCTGGACGCCGATCTGGACAAGGATGTCGGCTTCTCCGGGCTGGTTTACTCGGCGCGTGACGGCGCCTATTTCGCGGTGAGCGAGCTGCACGGCTCGTTGTGGCGCATCGATCCGATGCTGCGCCGCGCTCAGAAAATCGCTTTGTCGGAGCCGGTGCGTGGCGCTTGTGCGCTGTCGATGCAGCGCGAGGAGCGCCTCAGCCGCTTCACCAGGCTCTGCCTGCAGGGCAAGAGCGTCAGTCTCTCGCCTGACCAGCGCTCGGCCTACGTCCAGTCGACCGGCTGCCCTTCGAATCCATTCGCCCTGACCGGAGGTTCACGATGAAGCGTTATGCCCTGAAACCGTTGCACTGCCGCCCGTGGCTGCTGCAGGGCCTCTCGCCGAAGCTGATCGAGAGCCACTATGAGAACAACTACGGCGGAGCGCTGAGGCGCCTGAACGCCATCGCGTCCCAGCTCGAGGGCGCCGATTTCGCCAAGCTGCCCGGCTTCACGCTCAACGGACTGAAGCGCGAGGAGCTGATCGCGCACAATTCCGTGATCCTTCACGAGCTGTACTTCGCCAGCCTTGGGGGCGACGGGCGCGACCCGGGAAGCTTCGCCGAAGTGCTGACGCGCGACTTCGGCTCGGTGGAACGCTGGAAGGCCGAATTCGCGGCGATGGGCCGCGCGCTCGGCGGCGGATCCGGCTGGGTGCTGCTGACGTATGTGCCGCGCGAGGGAACGCTGGTGAACCAGTACGCCTCGGATCACAGCCAGTCGCTCGCGAGCGGCATTCCGATGCTCGCACTGGACATGTATGAGCACGCCTACCACATCGATTTCGGCGCGAACGCCGCCGCCTACGTCGATACCTTCCTGCGCAATATCGACTGGAAGGGAGTGGCTGCGCGCTACCAAGGCGCCCTGAAGGTCGAGCCACTGACGGACCTGGTGCAGAAGGAGTTCGGCGATCTGCCAGGGGTGAGCGTGGAAGAGGTGAAGACCCTGCTGGACTCCGGGCAGCGTATCCAGTTCATCGATGCGCGGCCCAAGCACTACGTGACGCGCACCCAGGACATCGCCGACGGCGCGACGTGGCGCGACCCCGAGCGCGTAAAGGAGTGGGCCGGCGAGCTGTCGAAGTCCGACCCGGTCGTGGTGTTCTGCGTGTACGGGTTCCATATCGGATGCCAGACCGCAGGGACGCTGCGTGAAGCCGGCTTCGATGCGAAATACATGAAAGGCGGGCATGCGGCGTGGAAGGCGATCGGCGGGGCGTTGAAGCACTTCCCATGACATTGCTGCTTGGTCGCGCCGACGTAGAGCGTCTGCTGCCGGCCGGCGCCTGTATCGAGGCGGTCGAGGAGGCCTTCCGCGACCACGCGCTCGGCAAGGTTCCGGCGCCCGGAATCCTCGGTATGCACGCGGCCAATGGCGGCTTCCACGTCAAGGCCGGCTTTCTGGGCAGCTACTTCGCCGCCAAGGTCAATGCGAACTTTCCCGGCAATACCGGGCTGCCGACGATCCAGGGCGCGGTGATCCTGTTCGATGCTGTCAACGGCCGGCCGCTCGCCATCATGGACTCGATCTCGATCACCGCGATCCGCACCGCTGCGGCGACTGCCGTGGCGGCGAAGTACCTGGCGCGCGAGGAGTGCGAGACGATGCTGGTCTGCGGCTGCGGCGGACAGGCCGCGTCGCAGCTCACAGCATTGTTGTGTGTGCGCAAGCCGCGGCGCATTTTCGCTTACGACCGGGACCGGGGCAGGGCGAGGGCTTTCTCGACACGTTTCAATGCCGAAGTGGTGGACGACCTGGTCGAGGCGGCACGCGCGAGCGACATCGTCGTGACCTGTACGACGGCGACCCGACTACTTCATCACGCGCGAAATGGTCCGTCCCGGCGCTTTTATCGCCGCCGTGGGCGCGGACAATGACAACAAGCAGGAAATCGATCCAGCGCTGCTCGCGAAGGCGAAGGTCGTCACCGATCTCACCGAGCAGGCCGCACGCATTGGCGACCTGCATCATGCGATCGAGGCTGGCGTGATGACCGCCGCGGACGTGCATGCAGAGCTCGGCGAGGTGATCGCCGGCCGCAAGCCAGCGCGCGCGAGTGCGGACGAGATCATCGTGTTCGACTCGACCGGCACCGGATTGCAGGACGTCGCTGCAGCGATTGCGGTCTATAGACGGGCTTTGGAAGCAGGAGAGCGTCATGAAAGGCACGCTACCCACCTTCGCGCTGCGCCGGCGTAAAGCCGGGAGCGCTGCCGCCGGGCTGGGAATGCGGCGTTACCGGCAAAGGCACGCCGCGATGGACGGTGGAAGTGGACCCCACGGCGCCGAGCGGCCGCAGGTGCTCCAGCAAAGTGGTTCCGGGACCTTCCCGTGGTGCGTCAAAAAGGACGCTTCGCTCGCCGACGGGCACGTCGAGGTGAGGTTCAAGGCGTTGCGCGGCAGGCAGGATCAGGCCGGCGGCGTGGTTTGGCGCTGGAAGGACGGTGACAATTACTACGTCGCGCGCGCCAACGCGCTGGAGAACAACGTTTCGCTGTACTACACGGAGAAGGGCCGGCGCATCACTCTCAAATATGTCGATGCGCCGGTGCCGGCGAACACCTGGCACACGCTGGCGGTCGATTTCAGCGGCGCGCGGATCAAAGTGTCGCTCAACGGCAAGACCTATATCGAGCTCGAGGACGCGCACATCAAAGGCGCCGGCGCGGTCGGCGTCTGGACCAAGGCCGACAGCGTGACGGCGTTCGACGATTTTCGCTACGGCGCCCAGTGATCGGGCTGCTGCTGACCGCGCGCTCGCTGCGGGCGTTCGCCGACGGCTACGTCGCGGTCTTGCTTCCGGCGTATCTGCTGGCGCTTGGGTACGGGACCATCGAGGTCGGTGTCCTGAGCACCATGACGATGCTGGGCTCGGCGGCGGCGACGCTTGCCGTCGGGCGGTGGGGGCATCGCTTCGAGCTGCGTCGCATGCTGATGGCCGCTGCGGCGTTGATGACGGTGACCGGGGTCGGCTTCGCCGCGTTTTCATCCCTCTGGCCGCTGCTGATCGTCGCGCTGGCGGGCACGATGAACCCCGGCGGGGGAGACGTGAGCGTGTTCTATCCGCTCGAGCACACGGCGCTTGCCGCCGCCACACCGGCGCAGACGCGCACCAGCGCCTTTGCCCGCTACAGCTTCATCGGCTCGATGTTCGGTGCCGTGGGGGCGCTCGGTGCAGCGGCACCCGAATGGCTGGCGCAGAGCAATACCGTCGGCATGCTCGATGCGCTGAAGCTGATGTTCGTCCTGTACGGCGCCATCGGCATCGCCGTCGGCGTCGATCTATGCCCGCTTCCCCGCTGCGCCGGCCGACGTTGAAAAGCCGCCGGTGCCGCTGGGACCCTCGAAGGCCACGGTGTGGAAGCTGGCCGGCCTGTTCAGCGTCGATTCGTTCGCCGGCGGCTTCATCATCAACTCGCTGCTCGCCTTATGGCTGTTCGAGCGCTTCCAGATGTCGCTGACCGCGGCGGGCGCGTTCTTCTTCTGGACCGGGCTGCTCAGCGCGGTGTCGCAGCTTGCCGCGGCACCGCTCGCGCGGCGCATCGGGCTCGTCAACACCATGGTATTCACCCACCTGCCGGCGAACTTCTGCCTGATCGCGGCCGCGTTCGCGCCGACGCTCGACATCGCCCTGGCGCTGCTCCTGGTGCGCAGCGCGCTTTCGCAGATGGACGTGCCGGCACGCGGTGCCTATGTGATGTCGGTGGTCACGCCGGCCGAGCGACCGGCGGCAGCGAGCTTCACGGCGGTGCCGCGCAGTCTCGCCTCGTCGCTCAGTCCGGCGATCACCGGCGCCCTGTTCGCCGCCGGCGCCATGGCAGCGCCGCTCGTGCTGTGCGGTGTCCTGAAGTCCGCCTACGACGTGGCGCTGCTCGTCATGTTCCGCAAGGTGCGGCCGCGGGATTGACAGCCCCCGCAGGCACAATAGAAGGACGGAACACCGGTGGCAGCAGGAGCGGGGCAGGGCAGCCTGGCGGGGCGGGCTGTGCATCCTGCTGTTCGTCTCGGCCGTCGCGCGTGCGCAGCAGCTCGAGCCTCGCGCCTATTCGAATGTCCCCGTCGACCTCCATTTCCTAATCGTCGGATATACCTACTCGTCGGGCGGCCTCGCCACCGATCCGGCGCAACGCCTGGACCGCGCGCAGCTCGACATTCATGCGCCGCTCGTGGCCTATGCGCGTGGCTTCGACGCGTGGGGCAAGTCGGCGAAGTTCGACGCCGTGCTGGGCGCGGCCTGCCTGTCCGGGTCCGCCGAGGCGAACGGCGTGGCGGTGTCGCGCGACGTGTGCGGCGGGCTCGACCCGGCGTTTCGGGTCACGGTGAACCTGTATGGCGCGCCCGCGCTGCCGCTCAAGGCGTTCGCCGGCTACCGGCAGGACCTGATCTTCGGCGTGAGCCTGCAGGTCGTGCCGCCGCTCGGCCAGTACGACTCGAGCAGGCTCGTGAACCTCGGCAGCAACCGCTGGGCATTCAAGCCGGAGGTCGGCCTGTCGAAGAAGCTGGGCGCCCTGGTGGTCGAGACCGCGCTCGGCGCGAGCTTGTTTACCGCGAACGACGACTTTTTCGGCGGCCGCAGGCGCGAGCAGGAGCCGATCGTCACCGCCCAGGTGCACCTGATCTACGAGTTCCGCGGCGGGGGCTGGGTGGCGCTGAACGCGAACTACTACGCGCGCGGGCGCACCACGGTCGAAGGCGTCGAGCAGAACGACGAATTGTCCAACTCGCGCTTGGGCATCACGTTGGCCCTGCCGCTGAACCGGCAGCATTCGATCAAGCTGCACGCGAGCGACGGCATCTCGGTGCGCACGGGCACGGATTTCCGCACCCTCGGCGTCGCCTGGCAGTACCGCTGGAGTACCGGCTCCTGAAAAGAAAAAGGCCCGCGATCGCTCGCGGGCCTCTTCCTGTCCCTAGGCGCTAGCCCTTATTGATGTAGCCGTACGCGAGGTTGGTGCGCTCGCCGCCGTGCTTGTCGTAGATCGACTTGCAGTAGGCGAGCTTGTCGTTCTCGAGCGAGCCCATCATCTTCGGCGTGTAGCCGTAGAGGCGGGCGTTATTGCCGCCGAGGATGGCGCTCTTCACCGGGCCGTTGGCCGGGCCCATCGGCGCGAGGCCGTACTTCTTCTGGATCTCGTCGGGGATCTCCATGCGGCGCAGGGCCTCGATCTGCCATTGCGGCGCGCCGGTCCACAGCGAGTCGGTGCCCCACACCACGTGGTCGGCGCCCATGCCCTTGATCATGATTCCGAGCATGTAGGCGGCAACGCGCGGCTCGGCCATGTTGCTATGGGCGAAGATCTGGCCGAGGTCGGCGTAGACGTTGTTCACGCCGAACTTTTCCGGGATCACGGCGAGGTCGCTGACCCAGTCGACGCGGCCTTCGCGCTGCAGCTGGTCCCAGGCCGCGGCGGCGGTGCCGCCCGGGCCCGCGACCCAGCGGTAGGCCGAGTGATAGATCACGAAGTTGAGCTGCGGCCAGTCCTTGGCCGCCTGGCCGACGTCGGCCACGGTGCAGTAGCCGACGAGATGCGGGAACTGCCGCTCCACCGACGGCGGAAACAGGCCCTTGTGGATGCACACGTTCTTCAGGCCCGGGCGGTCGGGATACTGCTGCGACCACTTCACCAGCTTCTCGTAGAACGGATACATCAGCTTCTCGTCGTCGAGCCGGAACGGGCGCTTGGCGAGGTGCTTGTTGGTGTTGTCGCCGATGGTGTAGCCCTTCCAGGAGTCCGGCCTGAGCTTGGCGTTCTCTTCTTCCACTTTCTCCATCCAGCCGTCACGCCCGGGCGTGAAGATGGCGTGCGAGAACATCCGCCGCGTGCCGGATTCCTTGTTCAGCTTCTCGCGCGCGTCGAACTTCATCTGGTTGGTGAGGAACGAGAACTTCTCGTCCTCGGAGTACGAGCCGCTGATGCACGCGACCTTGGTGTCGCTGTCGAGGAAGATCTCCTTCACGTAGTTCGGGAACATGAGGTCGTCGATGGTCTGCGGCTTGCCGACCAGCGCCGGGTTCCAACCCGCCTTGCCCACCGCCTCGCGCTGCGCGACGAAGGCGCGGATCGGCGTGCCTTCGCGCAGGAAGTGCGTGTGCATGTCCATCACGAACTGATTCTTCAGGTCGTCCGCGCGAGCCTGCGCGATGTCGAGGTTGGACGATTCGCCCTTCAGGACTTCGTAGATCGGCTGGCCGCCCTTGGCGTGCACCTGGTTCATCGCCGTGAACGCTGCCGCCATGCCGCCGGCGGTCTTGAAGAACTTGCGCCGGCTCATGCCGTTCTTCTTCGCCATGCGCGCGCCGATGTCCTTCACGCGCGCCTCGAACTCCTTCTGCTGCGCGCTCTGCGGCTGCGGCATGTATTCGTCGCTCGACACGAACTGCACCGGGATGGGCGACGGGAACAGCGACTCGGCGCCGGACAGCTTCTCGAGTTCCTCGGGGGTCAGCATGCGGGTCTCCTCCTGTGAAAGGCCATCGTATGCCGCAGTGGCGAATAGGTAAACTGGGCGGCGCGAAATCGACCGCCGGAGAAATATCAATGGGCAGATGGTTGCTGACTGGACTGATCGCGATTTTCTCGGCATTTGCTGCAGCGCAGGGCTTTCCTGAACGTCCCGTCAGGATCATCGTGCCGCTCACACCGGGCGGCTCTCCCGACACCATCGCTCGCGCGCTCGCCCAGAACCTGCAGGGCGTCTGGCCGCACCCGGTGGTGGTCGAAAACCGCACCGGCGGCAGCCAGAACATCGGCTCGGATCTCGTGGCGAAGAGCCCGCCCGACGGCCACACCTGGTTGCTCGCGCCCGACAACGTGTTTTCGGTCAATCCGCACATCGGCAAGCAGCCGTTCGATGCGCTCACGGATCTTCTGCCCGTGACGCAAGTGGCCCGCATCCAGTTCCTGCTGGTGGTGAATCCGGACGTGCCGGCCAAGTCGGTGCAGGAGCTGATCGCGCTGGCGAAGGCGAAACCTGGCGAGCTGAACTTCGGCTCGTCCGGAAACGGCAGCCCGCAGCACCTAGGTGCGACGATGTTCCAGGTGCTCACCGGCACCAAGATGAATCACGTGCCGTACAAGGGCGCGGCGCCGGCGATCGCCGATTTGCTGCCGGGGCGCATCCAGGTCTGGATCGGCGCCGCGAACACGATCCTGCCGCACGTCAAGGACGGAAGACTTCGCTTGCTCGGCGACACGCCGACCATCGCCCAAACCGTTCCTGGCTATTCGCTCGATCCGTGGCTCGGGCTCTTCGTGCCGGCCAAGACGCCGCCCGAAATCGTGATGAGGATCCACGGCGAGGTGGTCAAGATCCTGAGCAGCCCGGATCTCAAGGGCAAGCTCGGCCCGCAGGGGATCGAGCTGGTGACCAATTCCCCGGCCGAATTCGCACGCTTCATCCGCGAGGACAACCTGAAGTGGGGCAAGCTCATCAAAGAAGCCGGCATCAAGGCGGACTGAGTGGCCTCGGAATTTCTGCGCGACGTTCCGGTCGCTTCTCCTTCCCAGCAGGACATTTGGGGCAGCGACGCCATCGCCGCGATGCTGCGCGCGCTCGACATTCCGTATCTGGCGCTCAATCCTGGCGCCAGCTACCGCGGCCTGCACGACAGCATCGTCAACTATCTCGGCAATACCCGGCCGCAGATGCTGCTTTGCCTGCATGAGGAAGCCGCCGTCGCCATCGCGCACGGCTACGCCAAGGCTTCCGGGCGGATGATGGGCGTGGTGCTGCACTCGAACGTCGGGCTGATGCACGGCTCGATGGCAATCTTCAACGCCTGGTGCGACCGCGTGCCGATGCTGATCCTCGGCGCCACCGGCCCCTGGGACGCCGCCAAGCGCCGGCCGTGGATCGACTGGATCCACACCTCGGCCGACCAGGGCGCGCTGGTGCGCGACTACACCAAATGGGACAACCAGCCGGCTTCCGTCCCGGCTGCCTACGAAGCATTGCTGCGCGCGGTGCAGATGGCCGACACCGCGCCGCGCGGCCCGACCTATGTCAACCTCGATGCCGCGCTTCAGGAAGCGAAGATCGGCGCGCTGCCGGCATTACCGGAAGTGGGCCGCTTCAGCGCTCCTCCATCGGTTGTCCCATCCAACGAGCTCGTGCAACAGGCTGCCCAGCTGCTCTCATCGGCCAGGAACCCAGTCATCCTCGCCGGGCGCGTCGGCCGCACCGAAGCCGGCTGGAAAGCGCGCGTGGCGCTCGCCGAGAAGCTGCAGGCCCGCGTGTTCACCGACATCAAAACGCCGGCGGCGTTTCCGACCGACCATCCGCTGCACGCCGCGCCGCCGGCCACGTTTCCCGACGACGCCAGCAAGAAGATCCTCAGGGAAGCCGACGTCGTGCTGTTGCTCGATTGGGTCGACCCCGCGGGAATGCTGAAGGCTGCGTGGGGCGATGCGATCGGATGCAAGGTCATTCGCGTCTCTGTCGATGCACATTCGCATCGCGGCTGGAGCATGGACTACCAAGGCCTGCCGCCTTCCGACGTGTACATGATGTGCGAGCCGGATGTCGCAGTGCCGCTCCTGGTGGAAGCGGTTCGCTCGCGGCCGGCAGTGGTCCACGCCGAGCGGGAGAACCAAACCCGCACGGATAACGCCGTCTCCATTCCGGCCCTCGCGCAGGTCTTCAACGAGCTCACCGAGCACATGGACGTATGTTTTTCCAAGCTGCCGCTCGGCTGGAACGGCGCGGACCGGCACTTCAGGCACCCGATGGACTACCTCGGCGCGGATGGCGGCGGCGGCGTAGGGGCTGGGCCCGGGCTTACCGTCGGCGCGGCGCTGGCGCTGAAGGACACGAAGCGCATGGTGGTCGGCATCATGGGCGACGGCGATTTCCTGATGGGCGTAACGGCGGTCTGGACCGCGACGCACTACCGCGTGCCATGCCTGATGCTCATCGCCAACAATCGCTCGTTCTACAACGACGAGCTTCACCAGGAGCGCGTGGCGCGCGAGCGCGGCCGGCCGGTGGAGAACAAGTGGATCGGGCAGCGCATCGACGAGCCCGACATCGATCTGGCCGCGATGGCGCGTGCGCAGGGCGCAGTCGGCATCGGTCCGGTGACGCAGCTCAACGAGCTTCATTCCGCCGTAAAGCAGGCCATTGACCACGTCAAAGCCGGAAAGGTGTGCGTGGTCGACGTGCGCGTGCTGGCGGGCTACGAAACCAACATGAGTGGAGCCGCCTCGGCCGCGAGGCGTTGACTGAGTCCATTAGCCTACCGCGAGTTCCGCACGCTCTGGGCGGGCTCGTTGCTTTCCTGGTCGAGCCAGTGGATTCAGCACGCGGCGCTCGGCTGGGTGGTCTACGAGATCACCGGCTCCGGCACGCTGCTCGGCGCGGTGATGGGCGCGCGCGCCATTCCGATGATCCTGCTGACGCCGGTGTCCGGGGTGGCCGCCGACCGCTACGACCGCAAGCGGTTGATCTACGCCAGCCAGGGACTCGCCGCCGCGGTGACGCTGGCGTTCGGCGCCGCGCTCGCCCTCGGCATGGTGAGTACCTGGATGCTGTTCGCCTTCACCATGCTGATGGGCGCGGCGAACGTGACCGATCGCCCGGCACGGTTCAGCACCGCATTCGAGCTGGTGCCGCGCGAGCTGGCGGTGAAGGCGGTGGCCCTCAACACCATCGGCTTCTCCATGGCGCGGGTGCTGGGCCCGATGCTCGCGGGCTATCTGATCGCCGCGTTCGGCGGTGCCGGGACGTTCTTCCTGCAAGGCGTTCTGTATGCCGCCTCCGGTGTGATGGTGCTGTTCGTGGTGTTTCCGGTCAGAACGTCTCACGAGCGCACGCGCTCGCCATGGGGCGACATGGCCGACGGGCTCCATTTCGCAGTCACCAACCCGCGCATCCGCGTGCTGTTCCTGGTCGGTGCGCTGCCGTTCTTCCTGCTGATCCCGGTGTTCGGCACGCTGTACCCGATTTACGCCAAGGACGAATTCGCCGCCGGGCCGGCGGGGCTTGGGTTGCTGCTCACCGCGGTGGGTGTGGGCGGCACGCTTGGCGGTTTCATCGCCAACGCGCTCGGCCGCGCCGAGCGGCAGGGCTTGCTCCAGACGATGTGGGTCATGGTGATGGGCGCGTGCATCATCGGCGTCGCCTTCAGCCCGTCGCTCGCGATCGCCATCGCGTTCAGCGTGATCGGCGGCGCGGCGGAGATGGCGCATGCCTCGAGCAACATGGCGATGCTGCAGATGTCGGCACCCGAGGCGATGCGCGGACGCATCTCCAGCCTGCTGATGCTCAACCCGGCATTGATCTCGCTCGGCGCCTTGATCGCCGGCCCGCTGTCCGACGCGCTCGGCGTGCGGCAGGCTTCGATGGTGCTGGCCGCGGCGGCGATGGCGGCCATCCTCATTCTTTACGTTTCATCCCCGGTGCTGCGATCCCTGAGGCATAAATGAAAAAACCGACACTCTCCGCCAGCCGCGCGCTCATCGAAGACCTGGTCGCCGCGAGCCGCATCCTCGCCCAGCACGAAGTGCTCGACGCCTACGGCCACGTCAGCGCGCGCAGCGACAAGAGCCCGGAGCGCTTCGTCATGTCGCGCTCGCTGGCGCCCGCGCTGGTCACCGCCGCCGACTTGATGGAGCTCGATGCGGACAGCGAGCCACTCCCCGGCGACAAGCGCAAAGGATTCATCGAGCGCTACATCCACGGCGAGATCTACCGCGCGCGGCCCGAGGTGATGGCGGTCGTGCACAGCCACTCCGCGTCGGTCATCCCCTTCGGCGCCACGCGCACCCGGCTGCGGCCGATCTACCACATGGGATCGTTCCTCTGGTCCGGCGCACCGGTGTTCGACATCCGCAAGGTGAGAGAAGAGAACGACCTGCTGATCCGCGACCGCCCGCTCGGCAAGGCACTGGCCGGAACGCTGGCAAAGTGCAATTGCGTCCTGATGCGCGGCCACGGCATGACCGTGATCGGCGACAGCGTGCCGGAAGCAGTCTTCCGCGCGATCTACACCGAGATGAACGCGCGCATGCAGCTGCAGGCCACACAGCTCGAAGGCCCGATCGAGTTCCTCAGCGACGAGGAGGGCAGGCGCTCCCAGGCTTCCAACCGCGGCACGCTCGAGCGGCCGTGGGAGTTGTGGAAGCGAATGATCAACCGCAAGAGTTCCTGATGAACGCTCGAATGCTGGTTCTGAAGGCGGGCTCCGCAGCGAGCAACAATCTGATCCGCAGCCTCAAGGCCGGAGATCCGTCGCTGTTCGTCGTCGGCTGCAACGACGACCGGTTCGTCCTCAAGAAATCGCTTGCCGATCGCAACTACCTGGTACCGGGCCGAGCGCAACGCGGCTTCGCGGAAGGGTTGCGCCGGCTCGCCAGGACCGAGCGCATCGACCTGCTGATTCCGACCAGTGATGTCGATGTGCTGCGGGTCGCCGAATTGCGCGTGCGGATCGGCTGCCGGACCTTCCTTCCCGCAAAGCGAGTGATCAAGCGTTGTCAGGACAAATACGCTTTGACCCAGTTCCTGCGCCAGCGACGCATTCCGGCGCCTCTCACCTATGCGGTGAGATCGCTGCGGCAGGTCGACGCGGTATTCCGCCGCCTGAAGGCGAGCGAGCGGCTCTGGTGCCGCATCCGCAAAGGGACCGGGTCGCTTGGCGCAATTCCAGTGACAAACCCGAAGCAGGTTCGCAGCTGGATCGAGTATTTCGAGCAGATGCGCGGTGTTCCGCCGGGTTCGTTCACGCTGTCGGAATACCTGCCGGGGCGGGACTTCTGCGTCCAGTGCCTATGGAAGAAAGGCCGGCTGGTCCTCGCGAAGATGGCCGAGCGGGTGGAGTACATCGACAGCGGTAGCCCCAGCGGCGTGTCGTCGACACCGGCGCTGGCGAAGACCGTATTCGAGCCTGCGGTTATTGAGGTCTGCAGGCAGGCGATCCAGGCGCTCGATGCCCGTGCCCAAGGGGTCTTTTTCGTCGACATCAAGGAGAGCGCGGACGGACGCCCGTGCATTACCGAGATCAACGCCGGGCGCTTCGCCACCATTACGAGCATCCACGACCTGGCCGGGGCGCACAACATGGCAGTAACCTTCGTCCGCCTGGCGCTGGACAAAAAGGTCAAACTGGCGGAGCCCTACGATTTCGCAGAAAACTATTACCTAGTGCGGTCGGTCGATACGCTGCCTGCGGTGTTGCACGCCAATCAGTTTTTCGAAGGGATTTCCGACGGCCGGTAGCCGAGGGCTATACTTGCGGCGCGAACAGGAGTCTTTTTCAGGGGAGCCAAAATGTCCGAAGATATCGATGGCGTCGTCACTTCCACCGGCGGCAAGAGCAGCGGAATGGTGATCGTAATTTCGGGGAGATTGCCGAAGAAGGAAGCCGAAGCCCTGCTGATGGAGTTGCAAAAGACCGTCGGGAAATACAAGGGCGTGAAGGTCGAGGTAAAAAAACCGTAGACGCGCCGCGGCTACCTTAGCCGCAAGACAATGTCGTAGTCGGTTTCGAGGCGGGTTCGCGCTGTTGGGCTGAGCACCAGGAAGTAACGCTCGCCGGCGCGCGTAGCGAAATGTGCCGACTCCCCTGCAGCGCGGGGCGCTATCGTCTTGATCAGGTCGCCCGCCGATGAATAGATTTCCGCACGCATCGGCGGCGCCGGATTGGTGACTTCGAGCTCGTGGCCGCGGCAAGTCCGGCTGGCCGCGCACGGCGGGCAGCTAATGGCATGGCAACCCGCATCGATCGGTAGCACGAGCTTTTGCCGGTTGTGCATGAACTGCACCCGGATCCGCTCCCGGCTCGGAAACGAGATCCGCGTCTCGCAAAGCTTCGGAAAGCGCTCGCAAACGTTCATCCGGATCGCCAGCTTCGAGCACAGCACGGGATAGAGGCTGCAAAGCGAAGTCGGATGTACCGGGAATGGGACGAAGTTCCCGCCTACCAGTGAGAACTTCTGCGGCCCCTGCATGACCTTGAAGCCGATCACCTTGACGATCCAGATGCCGGATGCCCCCGGCGCATCCACCACCTCGACGTTGTTCAAATGATCACGCCCGTGTACCGCCGACGGAACGCCACCCGGCGGAATGGCGTCGTTGATGTTGTTTGCGGGGTTTGCTGCATCGTAGACGGGGTTGCCTACAGGCACGAACTGCCGCTGCACGCTGATGAACGTGTTGCACTGCTGTTGACCGTCCGGAATTTCGTTGCCTGCGGTGTCTACGATTTTTTGATCGAGCTTCCAGGGATACCGCTGGGTGCCGCCCGGAGCCACGAGGACGAGGTCAAGATCGTTGATGAGCGTCGGACTTGTAGCAGCCGTCGCTGCCTCTTGCGCTGCTACGTCATCCCATCCCAAGGTGACGCGAGCCGATCCAGCTGCGGTGAGTGAGACGAGATAAGTCCGCACGTGGCACGTAGCCGATATGACGTCCTCTCGAATACGGCGGCTCGCCACGACGGTTACGGCAGCGTGAGCGTCGATGAGTCCCCAGCCGGTGACGAAATCCGGTCCGGCTGTGTCTTGAACGGTGCCGTCGGCGTTTGCAAACGGAACGCTTCCCTGCCGGTCGCTTGCGGTATGGATCATGACGGCGCGCAGCGTCGACGGCAGCGGAGGATTCTGGTCGAGATTCACACCGTAAGTCGCCGCGTACTGCTCGAGGACGAGCGCGGCCGAACCGGTCGCTGCAGCCGCTGCCATCGACGTGCCGCGTGCTACGCGATAGAAGTTCTGCCGTTGTACAAAACTGCCGGAATTCAGGCAGAAGGGAGAGGTGTCAGCGCCACCGCCCGCACAGAAGCCAGTCGATCGCACACCACCCTTCGGCGCCTGTGGAGTTGCGTTGATCGTCCTGCCTGGCGCCACCACGTCCGGCTTGATGCGGCCGTCATGCGCCGGGCCCAGGCTACTGGTCATGTCGATTCGACCGGCGACCGTGTCCCAATTGCCGACCACCAGCGCATTCTTCAGCTCCTTCGTCAGCGCGAAGTACCCCACTTGATTTCCATAAAGGGCAACTTCGCCGTGGTTCCCGGCAGAAGTGACATGCAGGCGCGGTGGAACCAGGTTGCCACCCGACGTCGCGTCGCCGCGGATGATCTGGTCACGCGCCCGGTTGCTCTGGTCGTAGGCGCCGTCCGTGCTGAACACGTAGGAGTGGTTGGATAGGTCCATGCCGGTGTTCGAGACATAGTCCATGTGCGTATCAGGATTCTTGCCGTTCTGACCGAAGGGCGGCATTTGATCGATGTCGATCAAGTGCGCGCGTGGCGCCATCCCTCTCCACTGGAACGGCGTGCCGTTGTTGTTCGTCGCCCAGCTGTCGGCCGCGTTGCTCAGTGTTCCCGCGCCTGCAATCGTGCCGGCTATGTGCGTGGCGTGGTATTCGGTCAATCCGGCGTCGTCCCGAATGACTCTTGTACCGAAATCGCCGTGACCCTGATCGACGCCCTTGTCGAATATGCCGATCTCAACGCCATTACCACCCCGTCCCTGCAATTGACCTGTCGCTGCATTGAAGTTCTGCACGGGGTCCACGTTGATTACAGTGCGGATGACATCGTTCTCCGGCAAAAAAGGCAGGGGCCCGGCATCGATCCACTGCACAATGTCTTCGCCCGCCAGCGTCCTCAGAGAAGTGCGCGGCACGACTGCTACCCAGTCCAGATCGCCCTCTCGTTGGAATTTCTGCGCGTGCTTTTGCAGAACGCGCATGGTCTCTGCCGGATCGACGCCCGGGTGGATGCTTACGCTCAGGATGAGAGTGCCATCGGCGTTCAGAACGTAGTTATGCGGTTTTGCTGCGGGCGGGCTGACGGCGTATTTCGCGAAGTCCTCTCGCCAAAGCCGCGGCTCGACCCGATCCTCGGGGGCGAGGGGTATCAAATCGATGCTCAAGTTCTGGATCGCGAGTCGAGCGACGTCCAGCCGCTTTTCGACCCGTACGCGATAGGTGAAACCCGAAAACGGCGCGAGCAGGCGAATGCCGGCTCTCTCCAGAGCCATGCGCTCCGCGGAACTGGGAATCCGGGAGAAAGACGCGAGGCCGTGCAAGGCATTCCCCGGCGTTGCCTTCAGCGCGCTGACGAACGCGGCGGTCGTTGCTGCGGAGGGCGCGACGGTGCGCGATTTCAACTGCACTTGCGCAAGCGTCGGGGTGAAATGCAAACCGGCGGCTAGCAACACCGCCAGGCACGACACGAGTTTTGAGTTCATTTATTTGAGCAGGCGATCAGCCTGCAGCACGACTGAGGCGGGAATGGACATGCCCAGAGCCGCCGCGGTTCTTAGGTTGAGCACGAGTTCGAACGCAGTTGGTTGTTCTACGGGCAGATCCGCGGGCTTTGCTCCGCGGAGAATCTTGTCGACGAGGAATGCGGCGCGCCGATAGCGCGAAGCGAAATTCTCGCCGTAGGAGGCGAGGGCGCCGGCGTCGCAAAAACGCGCATCGGCGCACATTATCGGTAGACGGTATTGCAGGGCGAGCTTGGCAATCCACTCGCGGTTGACGACGAAAAGGGCGGCAGCCGTGACTGTGATCCCATCCAATTTTTCGCGCGCGGCCTCGGCGAACGCCGCTTGCAAGCCATCGATGGCCTTCACCGCAATATGGCGCAGCTCTATCCCGAGCTTCTTTGCGGCGGCGTCATCCACGCCGATGATCGCAGGCTGCAATGGCGCGATACTAGTGCTCTGGTAGAGGCGCGCGAAGCGCGACCCGGTTGGCAGCAGTTCTTTTAGAAGCTGCAGCCGCTTGGGTCCGAGCTCCTGGACCAGCAGTGCGAGGCCGGTGACGTTGCCGCCGGGCCGGGCAAGGCTGGCGACAAATTTCTGCTCGACCGGATTGGCGGCCGAGCCGAACACGATGGGGACATTGCGGGTGGCCGCGATGGCCGCTCTTGTCGAAGCGGATCCGGTCGTCACGATAAGGTCTACGCTAGCCTGCAACGCATTGGCCGCGATGCCGGGGAACAACTCGTCGCGACCTCCGCTCGATAAATAAAGGATCTCGAGATTCGCGTCTTCGACCCAGCCGAGCTCGCGCATGGCGCCGACAAACGCCTGGAAGGTCGGACTCGCGCGGTCGGGATCGTTTGCGAGGTAGCCGATGCGGAACTTTTGCTGACTGAATACCTTCAGCGGCCCGGCGAGCGCAGCCGCGCCGAAAACAAAAATGGTTCGTCGCCGACCGCGATCGAGATCGCGTCTCATGTGCCGGAGCCCCTCTCCGGAGTCATTCTGCGCCTACTAGCGGCTGTGAAACAGACGGCGTGCCAATTACCCTCGTTTAGCGGACACCGCGATAAATCCACCACCCAAGCTCCGGCGAAGCAGCCAAGTCGCAATGCTCAGGTTGAGAACGTTGAAAGCGATGCCGTTGAGGAAAGCCGCGCGATACGAGCCGGTGACATCGAAGATCGCGCCCGAGATCCAGCCGCCGATCGCCATGCCGAGGAGCGTTGACATCAGCACGATGCCGGTGCGTATGCCGGCTTCGCGCGGCGCGAAGTACTCGCGCACGATGATGGCGTAGGACGGGACGATGCCGCCCTGGAACAGGCCGAACATCGCCGAAACCACGTAAAGCGAGATCAGGCCGTCGAACGGCAGGAACAGCAGTAGCGCGACGCCCTGCAGGAACGAGCCGAGGAGGAGGGTGCGCAGCCCGCCGATGCGGTCGCAGATCCAGCCGGAAAGCAGGCGGCTGACGATGCCGAAGGCCAGCATGATGGAGAGCATCTCGGCGCCGCGCGCCGCGCCGTAGCCGAGGTCACCGCAGTAGGCGACGATGTGAACCTGCGGCATCGACATCGCCACGCAGCAGCCGATGCCGGCGACGATGAGCAGGGTCATGAGGGTATTGGGCGCGAGGCCAAGCGGCCTTTCGCTTCGCTCGATCTGGCTCGCGCTCATGGAAGTTTCCAGCGCCGGGGGCCGGCGGCGCAGCGCGAGCGCGAACAGCAGCATGGTGGCCGTGCAGAAAATTCCCATTCCGGTGTAGGTGGCGCGCCAGCCGGCGGTGTCGAAGAGGTATTGCAGGATCGGCGGCCAGACCGCGCCGGCCAGATAGTTGCCGCTGGCGCAGATGGCCACCGCGATGCCGCGCCGCCGGGTGAACCAGAGCGAGGTGTCCGCCACCAGCGGCGCGAAGGTGCTCGAGCAGCCCAGGAAGCCGATCAGCAGGCCGTGCGCGAGGCTGAACTGCAACAGGGTGGATGCGTTGCCCGCGAGGATGAAGCCGCTGCCGATGCCGAGCGCGCCGATCGTCACCGGCACCACGACGCCGAAGCGGTCGGCGAGCCGTCCCATTACGATGCCGCCGATGCCGAAGCCGAGCATGGTGAGGGTGTAGGGTAGGGAGGCGTCGCCGCGCGTCACGCCGAATTCGGCCTGCACCGGCGCGAGCGCCACCGCCATCGCGTACATGCCCGAGCCGCCGATGGTCATCACGGCGAGCGCCGCGCCGAGGCGCAGCCACGCATAGGTCGATTCGGTTTCGCTTCGCTGGGCGGACATGACTCGCGTTCATAGTATCGTCGCGCTTTTCATTCAGGAGGACTGTTTCATGGCCACGAAGGTACCCCCATCCACCATCGCGCAGGTCAAGGACGTGTTCACCAAGCTCGGCGAAATCAGCGACAAGGTCGTGTTCGGCGATGTCTGGGAACGCAAGCAGCTGTCGAAGCGCGATCGCAGTTTGATCACGGTTGCCGCGCTGACTGCGCTCTACCGCCCCGACCAGCTGCGCGGCCACCTGCACCGCGCCTTCGACAACGGCGTGACCAAGGAGGAGATCATCGAGATCATCACCCATCTCTCGTTCTATGCCGGCTGGCCGAATGGCGGCACCGCAGCGCTGATCGCGAAGGAAGTGTTCAAGGAACGCGGCGTATGAGGATCGGCTTCATCGGCCTGGGCGCGATGGGCCGGCCGATGGCGGCGAGCCTGCAGCGCGCCGGTCACGACTTGCAGGTGCACGACCTGCGGCGGGTGGAGGGCTTTGCCAATTTCAAAGCCTCCGTCACAGAAGCGGCCAAAGATTGCGAGGTTCTGTTCACCTCGCTGCCCGGCCCGGCCGAGGTGGGGGCCATCGCGCCACAGGTCCAGTCCGTGAAAGCGTGGTTCGACCTCAGCACCAATTCCCCGGCGAAGGTGCGCGAGCTGCATCAGAAGCTGCAAGGCAAAGGCATCGAGCTGCTCGATGCCCCGGTGAGCGGCGGACCGCGCGGCGCGGAGAGCGGCAAGCTCGCCATCTGGGTCGGCGGTGACCAGATCGTTTTTGAAAAATTCAAACCCATCTTGAAAGCAATAGGAGATCAGCCGTATTACGTCGGCCCGATCGGCGCCGGCACCGTGGCCAAGCTCGCGCACAACGCGGCCAGCTTCACCGTGCAGGCGGCGCTGGCCGAGATCTTCACGCTCGGCGTCAAGGCCGGCGTCGAGCCGCTGGCGTTGTTCAAGGCGCTGCGCCAGGGCGCGACCGGCCGCAAGCGCACCTTTGACCGCCTGCCGGAGCATTTCCTGCCCGGCGTCTACGATCCGCCTGCATTTACCTTACGCTTGGCGCACAAGGACATGTCGCTCGCCATGGAGCTCGCCGCAGCGGAAGGCGTGCCGATGAAAATCGGCCAGGCGGCGCTCGACGAGCTTGCCGCGGCGATGCAGCGCGGATGGAGCGATCGAGACTGCCGTGTAGCGATGACGCTACAGGAGGAGCGCGCCAAGGTGAGCGTGCGAGTTCCGCGCGAACGTCTGCAGGATGCGATGGACTAAGTAGTCGATGGCACGCCTTGTGATCGCGGTGATCATCGCGCTGTTCGCGATCATCACCTATTTCAGCAGCACCAGCGAAAATCCCCTCACCGGGGAGAAGCAGCGCGTCGCCATGACGCCGGAGCAGGAGATCGCCCTCGGCTACCAGAGCGCGCCGCAGATGGCGGCGCAGATGGGCGGGATATCGCGCAACGCCCAGGCGGTGGCGCTCGTGCAGCGCGTCGGCGAACACCTGGTGCGCCAGAGCGTTGCCGCCAAGAGCCCGTACCGGTTCAGCTTCCACGTGCTCGCCGACCCGAAGACGGTCAACGCCTTCGCCCTTCCCGGCGGGCCGGTGTTCATCACCGAAGGGCTGCTGCGCCTGCTGAAGAGCGAGGCCGAGCTCGCCGGCGTGCTCGGCCACGAGATCGGCCACGTCATCGCGCGGCATTCCTCCGAGCGCCTCGCCAAGCAGCAGCTCACGCAGGGCCTGCTCGGCGCGCTGGTGGTGGGCAGCGGCGACTTCACCACCGCCCAGATCGGCCAGGTGGTCGGCAGCATGATCAACATGAGCTACGGCCGGGAGGACGAGATCGAGTCCGATACGCTCGGCATCCGCATCATGAGCGAGGCCGGCTACGACCCGCGCGGCATGATCCGCGTCATGGAAGTCCTCGCCAAGGCGTCGGGCGGCTCGCGACAGCCGGAATTCATGTCGACCCATCCGGCGCCGGAAAACCGCTCCGAGCGCATCAAGCAAGCGATCGCCGAGCAATACCCCGGCGGCGTGCCGGAGAATCTGAAGAAGTAAGCGCGGCGATAATTTGTTAAACTGCGGGCTGGCAACTTTGAAAGGAGGTGATCCAGTGAGAGACCATCAAGGCAGGACCGGCGGGCTAAACTCCGGATCAACCAGCAACGGTATCGGGAGCGACGCTAGCTAAACAGCGCCGGCTCTGGCCTTACCAAACGCCCCGACTGCGCAAGCACTCGGGGCGTTTCATTTTGGGGGAAAGGGGGCAGCAATGATCAGAAAGGGACGAATCGCCTTGGCCGTCGTCGTTGTCTGCGCGGTTGTGGTGGGTATTGAAGCTTTTCGCGTGATGTCCTGGCCGAGGGCGAAGCCCACAGAAGAGGCGCGCGCAAAAGAGTACGTACGTCAGATGAAACTGCAGCGGGAGATCCTTGCCAGCTGGCGCAAGCAGGATCTCGAGGGCGATATCCGCAGCCCATTCTATTTCGTGTGGGCCGCGGGGATGTTCAAACAGTTCGCCATGAAGCATTTAGGCTCGCTGAAAGACTTGAACATCGTCGAGATCGGGCCGGGTAGCACGATGATTCCCGCTGCACTCTACGCCAGCGCCGGCGCCAAGCACCTCTACTGCGTGGATATTTTCGAGCACCCCGCTATTCGCGATGCACTGCCGTACCGCACAGCGTTCGATCTGGCAAAACTCGATTCGGACTATTTTGTGCGAGACGCCAACGAAATCATCCTTAAGGAGGAAGGCGGCAAGGCGACGCTGAATCCGGACTACATTTCCTTCCTCAAGCGCGAGTCTTTCGATACCGGCCTGCCCGACGCGAGCATCGATTATGTATTTTCACTGGCCACGATCGAGCATATCAACGACCCGCTTCGATCGATCGCGGAGTGGAAGCGAATCCTGAAGCCCGGCGGGATTTCGGCGCACATCGCGGGCCTCGCGGATCATCGCGATTTTTCCAAACCTTACGAATATCTGAAACTGAACCCTGCGGGCTGGAGGGCGCAGTTCGGGCCCGGTCGCGCGCCGCTGCATGACTACGTGAATCAATGGAGGCCGGTCGATTTTCGCCGGGCATTCGAGCAGGCCGGTTTTGAGATCCTTGAATACGCCACCGAAATCAAGTCGGCCTACAGCCGCGAGCAGATTCGGGTGTTTTACCCGAACCAGAGTATCAGCGATGCGGATTGGGAGCAGATCGCGCCCGCGGTTCGGGACGGTAAAACGCGCGAAGAGGTCAGCCAGATCTTTATTACGATCGTGGTCCGGAAGCCGGCGAAGTCATCCGGCAAATAATCAGACGCAGCGGTACCGTATCAGGTCTGCGCTGGAGGCTGCCGGCTGCCCGAGCGAAATGCAGCCCGACGTTTCCAGGGCTATCTCCGCGCCGTGTACCTGGATCTCGCTGGCACCTTGCGGGGTGACAAAGGTGCCGTTGGTGCTGGTATCGCGCAAGACGAGTGATGCGCCCCGCCTGACGATCGTGCAATGTCGTCGCGAGGCACGTGCCGCCTCGACGACCAGGTCGCATGCTTCGTCGCGCCCGATGAACACCGAGTCGCCCTGGCGCCGGCGCAGAATTCTCCTTGTGCCATAGCTGACCTCCAGGACAGTGCGTGGTCCCGTGTCGGCGTCGCGCTCTGCGGTGATCTGTCGGATTGCATGCTGCCAGGTGAGCGCGCCGAGGAGGATGTTGTCTGACCTGCCGCTTGCCGTTACGTGACCGGAGGGACGCACCAGTTCCTGCAGCGCCGGGCTGAGGCTCGACGCGGTGTCGTGAGTGACCAGGACCTGGCCGTCCTTGGCCTTGTCCGCGACCCGAAGTGCGAGATTGACCGTATCGCCGAAGATGTCGTGACCGCGCTGGCCCACCGGGCCGGCGTGGAATCCGATGCGCAGGCCTGTCCGTTCGGACAACGGCGGAAGCGTCTGCGCATAGGTGTGCATGCGCGCCGCTGCCACCGCGGCCGCGTTCGGCGTGGCAAAGAGCGCGAGTACCCCGTTGTCCCGCTTGTGCAGCACCCGGCCGCCGCTGAGCTCTGCGGCTTGGCCGAGCACCTCGGCGTACCCGGCGGCGCCCGCGCCGCGAGCTTCGGCAAACAGCACCGTCGTTTGGCGCTGCGTCAGCGGTGGTGTTTCCGGCGCCTTAGGGTGCACGGAAGTGCTCATGTTGCGGACCTGCGTCGCACTGCGATAAAATGCATATGCAGTACGATATGCAGAATGCAAGTTAATGTCAAACGACCGTCGGCGCAGCTCGCTGCGGCCCGGCGCAGCCTGCTGCAACTGGCGCAGCGGGTGCCGACCATTCAGGCGGCGGCAGAGACCGGCATCCATCAGAGTCAGGTGTCGCGTCTGTTCCGCGGCCAGTTCACACGCCTGTCGCCAAACGTGCGCACGCTGCTCGCCTATGCGGCGAACGGCGCCAAGGTGGCGGCGGTGACCGACCGGTCGCGAAGCGAGAAGGAAGTGGTGCGCGCCGCGCTACAAACCTGGGACGCGACGCCCGAAGGGGCCAGGGCCCTCGTCCGGCTGCTTAAATCGGTGCGGGAGGTGCGTGCCCTGCGGAGTACGCGCAAGGCGCGCTAAGAGGTGGCTCCCCGACCGGGGCTCAAACCGCCTGAGACCGGCGCAGTCAGCAACAAACGTACCCACAAAACTGGCACGGCTGATGCTGTTGAGTACGTCCATGGCAGTTCTATCAAAAGCCTTTCGGGCGCGCCGCGTGTTGGTGGTCGACGACAATATGGACCACGTAGAAATGCTCGCCTTGCTCCTGAAAGAAATGGGGCATCAAACGGAATTCGCCATTTCCGCGCAGGCCGCTCTCACGGCGGCTCGACGCTTTCGCCCTGAAGTACTGTTCTTGGATCTGGCATTGCCGGATATAGACGGGACGATCCTCTGTCGGCAATTAAGGCAGGAGCCAGGCTTTCAAAACGCGCGCATCTTGGTCATGACCGGAAGCGCCCGCGCAGGCGACCGCGAGCGTGCTATGGACGCAGGCTGCGATCAATTTCTACAGAAGCCGGTGGACCCTCGATTTTTGGGCAGCCTGCTTGGCTCCCGGTAACCGAACGCTGGCTTTTGAATATTGGCTCCCCGACCGGGCTCGAACCTGGGACCTGCGGATTAACAGTCCCTACCTAGCCCGTACTCCACGACAACTAGCAGACGACCACGAAAGTAAATCAACGGGTAATAGCCGCCTTCTAGCGTGGGCGGCGAGCGTTGAAAATCGCTCGTCGATACCGGCGGCCCCTTGCGGATCTCCAGCGTCCTCTCGATTCGCTCGGCCTTAGACGATTGCTAAATATCCGCCGTACGCTGGGTCCAAATTAGCAGCG
The DNA here is from genome assembly GCA_963810475.1 of uncultured beta proteobacterium. Taxonomy (GTDB): domain Bacteria; phylum Pseudomonadota; class Gammaproteobacteria; order Burkholderiales; family SG8-39; genus SCGC-AG-212-J23. The sequence continues at coordinate 46,550 of CAWENY010000031.1, forward strand.
GTTTTGTATGGCAAGACGTAGTCGAATAATACCCTTCAGGTTGGTTGGAACCGCTCACGCGGCCCACGTCCGAGATCGCTACCGTGTGCGTACTGCGAAGTTGCTAACGCGGGCCCCTGGAATGGGATTTGATGTGAAACCCGATCTCAAATGGCTCATCCGCAAGATGGCGAGTCTGCCGATCACCCGGCAGGACTGGGCCTTTGTGTTCGAGGTCAGCCGGGAGGAAGCCACGAAGGTCGCCTGGAAGGTCGATGCCAACGCCTTCGGCAAGTTGGAGCAGGCCCCCAACGCATTTCGTGTTGTCAAATGGTTCATGGAGTCACATACGAAGTCGTGATGTACATGCTCGAGCAGTTCAAAAAGCGCGCGTCCTGCGCGTTCCTAGCGACCGGAGTCACTGTGGAGACACGAAGAACATTCGAGTTGCCGATTTGCAGATAACTGCTTGTTTGTACTGGCTCCCCGACCAGGGCTCGAACCTGGGACCTGCGGATTAACAGTCCGTCGCTCTACCAACTGAGCTATCGGGGAATCGGGAGAACCGGAGATTTTACCGAATTACCTCGGCGATGGCATCGGCGACGTAGTCGACGTTCTTCGAGGTGAGCGCGGCGACGCAGATGCGGCCGGTGTCGATGGTGTAGATCGACTTGTCCTCGCGCAGCCGGCGCACCTGCTCCTTGCTCAGGCCGGAGTAGGAGAACATGCCGCGCTGCTTGAGGACGAAGCTGAAGTCGGAGCCGGGGGCGCGGGCGTGGATCTTCTCGACCAGGCGCTTGCGCATCTCCTTGATGCGATCGCGCATGGCGCCGAGCTCGCGGTCCCACAGGCTGCGAAGCTGCGCGCTCGCAAGGACGGTGGCGACGAGCTGGCAGCCGTGCGTCGGCGGGTTGGAGTAATTGGTGCGCACCAGGCGCTTGACCTGCGACAGCACGCGCATGGCTTCCTCGGGGCTGCCGGTCACCACGCTGAGCGCGCCGACGCGCTCGCCATAGAGCGAGAACGATTTGGAGAACGAGCTCGACAGGAACACCGGCGACATGCCGCCGGCAAAGAGCCGCGCGGCGTACGCGTCGGCCTCGAGGCTCTCGGCGAAGCCCTGGTAGGCAAGGTCGAGGAACGGCACCAGGCCGCGCGCGCGGACGATCTCGAGCACCGCCGACCATTGCTCATTGGTCAGGTCGACGCCCGTTGGGTTGTGGCAACACGAGTGCAGAACGACGATGGAGCCGGGCTGCATCGCGTTCAGCGACTCCTGCATGCCGGCGAAATCGAGGCCGCGCGTTTTGGGGTCGTAGTAGCGGTATGACTTCACCGTGAACCCGGCGCCTTCGAACAGCTGGCGATGGTTTTCCCAGCTCGGGTCGCTGATCCAGACTTCGGCGGCGGGATTCATCACCCGCAGGAAATCGGCGCCGATCTTCAGGCCGCCGGTGCCGCCAAGCGCCTGCACGGTGACGATGTTCTTGCTCTGCGAGCCGAAAACCAGCTCCTGCACCGCCTGGTCGTAGGCCTTCAGGCCGTCGATCGGCAGGTAGCCGCGCGGCGGCGAGCTCTTCAGCCGCTCGCTTTCGGCGTGGCGCACGCAGTCCAGCAGCGGGATCTTGCCGTTGTCGTCGGTATAGACGCCGACGCCAAGGTTCACTTTCTTCGGGCTCTGGTCGGCGACGAAGGCTTCGGTGACGCCGAGGATCGGATCGGCGGGTGCCATCGGCACCGCGGCCAATGGAGAGGGGGAGTGAGGCGCGTTCATTGGATTAAAATGGTGGGTTTCCCAGAACGCATTCTACTCGTGGCCTTCAAATTAGCAGAGCTTTTTGCGCCGGCCGGCGACCAGCCGGAGGCGATCGACAAGCTGTCCGAAGGCATCGACGACGGCCTCGCCTTCCAGACGCTGCTCGGCGTCACCGGGTCGGGCAAGACCTTCACGATGGCCAACGTGATCGCGCGCCATAACCGGCCGGCGCTGGTGCTCGCGCCGAACAAGACCCTGGCGGCGCAGCTGTACTCCGAGTTCCGCGAGTTCTTTCCCGAAAACGCGGTCGAGTACTTCGTTTCTTACTACGACTACTACCAGCCGGAAGCCTATGTGCCGGCGCGCGACCTCTACATCGAGAAGGACTCGTCGATCAACGACCACATCGAGCAGATGCGGCTGTCGGCGACCAAGTCGCTGCTCGAGCGCCGCGACGTGGTGATCGTCGCCACGGTGTCGGCGATCTACGGCATCGGCGATCCGTCGGAGTACCACGGCATGATCCTGCACCTGCGCCAGGGCGAGAAGATGTCGCAGCGCGACGTGCTCGGGCGGCTGGTGGCGATGCAGTACGAGCGCAACGAGCTCGACTTTCGGCGCGGCACGTTTCGCGTGCGCGGCGACGTGATCGACGTCTTTCCGGCGGAGCACGCGGAGAACGCGATCCGCATTTGCCTGGATGAGGATTCGATCGAGAAGCTCGAGCTGTTCGATCCGCTCACCGGACGCGTCCAGCACCCGATGGCGCGCTTCACCGTGTATCCGTCCAGCCACTACGTCACGCCACGCGAAACCACGCTGCGCGCGGTGGAGGCGATCAAGGCCGAGCTGCGCGAGCGCATCGATTTCTTTCAGAAAGCCGGGCGCCTGGTCGAGGCGCAGCGCATCGAGCAGCGCACGCGCTTCGACCTCGAGATGCTGGTCGAGATCGGCTTCTGCAAGGGCATCGAGAACTACTCGCGCCACCTGTCCGGGCGCCAGGCGGGCGAGCCGCCGCCGACGCTGATCGACTACCTGCCGCAGGACGCGCTGATGATCATCGACGAGAGTCACGTCACCATCCCGCAGCTCGGCGGCATGTACAAGGGCGACCGCTCGCGCAAGGAAAACCTGGTCGAGTACGGCTTCCGCCTGCCTTCGGCGCTCGACAACCGGCCGCTGCGCTTCGACGAATTCGAGAAGGTGGTGCGCCAGACCGTGTTCGTGTCCGCCACGCCGGCCGACTACGAGCGCCAGAAGTCCGGCCAGATCGTGGAGCAGGTGGTGCGGCCGACCGGCCTGGTCGATCCGCAGGTGATCGTGCGTCCGGCCTCGACGCAGGTGGACGACCTGCTCTCCGAAATAAATCTGCGGGTGAAGAAGCAGGAGCGCGTGCTGGTCACCACCCTCACCAAGCGCATGGCCGAGGAGCTGACCGAATACCTCGCCGAGCACGGCGTGAAGGTGCGCTACCTGCACTCCGAGATCGAGACGGTCGAGCGGGTCGAGATCATCCGCGACCTGCGACTGGGCGAGTTCGACGTGCTGGTCGGCATCAACCTGCTGCGCGAGGGTCTCGACCTGCCGGAGGTTTCGCTGGTGGCGATCCTCGACGCGGACAAGGAAGGCTTCCTGCGCTCCGAGCGCTCGCTGATCCAGACCATGGGCCGCGCGGCGCGCCATCTCAACGGCACCGCGATCCTGTATGCCGACGTGATGACCGAATCGATCAAGCGCGCCATCGCCGAAACCGACCGGCGCCGCGCCAAGCAGATCACCTACAACGTGGACCACAGCATCACGCCGAGCAGCATCATCAAGCGCATCAAGGACCTGATCGACGGCGTGTACGACTCGAGCCAGATGGAGGCGGCGCAGGACGAGGCGCGCTACGAAGCCATGTCGGAGAAGCAGATCGCGCGCGAGATCAAGGCGCTCGAGAAGAAGATGCTGGAGCACGCCAAGAATCTCGAGTTCGAGGATGCCGCGGCGGCGCGCGACCGGCTGAGCGAACTGAAAAAAAAGGTGTTCGGAATCGAGGCGTAAGACAAGGTAAAGCGGGCATTTGACCTTCGCGCGGCGCGCGGCTCGCGGCAAAGTGGGTCGCATGCTGTGGAAACTGCGCCTGCTGTGGTACCGCGCCGACAAGGCCGCGCTCGCCTTCGGGCTTTTTTTCAGCCTGATCGTCGGCGCGCTGATCTTTGCGCTCAACCTGGTGTTCTGGGATCGGGAAGCGCAGGCCGCGCGGCTGCAGGAGTTCCACGCCCGCAGCCTGGACTGCCTGGCGCGCAACGTTTACTACGAGGCGCGCGGCGAACCGTCGGCCGGGCAGTACGCGGTCGCCGAAGTGACCATGAATCGCAAAGCCTCCCGCCATTACCCCAAGACCGTGTGCGACGTGGTCTACCAGAAGGAGGCGTTCTCCTGGACCGAGCTCAGCGTGCTCGAGCCGCCCACCGGCCCTGCCTGGGTGCGCGCGGTTCAGGTGGCGGAAGACGTGTACTACCAGCGCCGCCCGCGGACCCTGCAGCCCAACGTGCTGCACTTCCATGCTACCTACGTGCGGCCTGACTGGTCAGCCGAGAAGCGGCAGGTCGCACGCATCGGCAAGCACCTGTTCTACCGGTAGAAGCGGACGCCGGGCTTCAGCTCTTCGAACACCAGGTAGTGAGTCTGTTTCATGCCAAGCGCGCTGTAGGTTGCTTGTGCCCGCTCATTCTCGCGTTCGACGTACAGCCTGAAGCCGCAAACCGCGGGATCTTTCGACGCCAGTTCCTGTACGTGCCGGTAGAGGTTTTTGTACACGCCTTGACGGCGAAACTGGGGTCGCACGTAGACGCTCTGGATCCACCAGAAGGTGCCGTTCCGCCAGTCGCTCCATTCCTTGGTGATCATCAGCGAGCCGACCGCGCTGTCCTCTTCGGCGAGCAGGTAGAAGCCGGCGGCCGGGTTGCCGAGGAGCGATCGCACGCCGGCACCGATGACGTCGGGCAGGAGCTCCTTACCCTCGGTTTCGAGCGCCATCGCCGCATTGAACTCGATGAGCACGCCCGCATCGGCGGGCGTCGCGAGCCGGATGCGCATCAGTACTTCGCGTTGCCGGGCGTGCGGGGAAATGGGATCGCGTCGCGGACGTTGGCCAGCCCGGTGGCATAAGCCACCGTGCGCTCGAAGCCGAGGCCGAAGCCGGCATGCGGCACGGTGCCGTAGCGGCGCAAGTCGCGGTACCAGTTCAGGCTGTCTTTTTCGATTCCGACTTCCGCCATGCGTGCGTCGAGGAGATCGAGCCGCTCCTCGCGCTGGCTGCCGCCGACGATCTCGCCGATTCCGGGCGCGAGCACATCCATCGCCGCCACCGTCTTGCCGTCGTCGTTCTGGCGCATGTAGAACGCCTTGATGGCTTTCGGGTAGTTCATGACGATCACCGGCTTCTTCGCGTGCTTCTCGGTGAGGAAGCGCTCGTGCTCCGACTGCAGGTCGATGCCCCATTTCACCGGGAATTCGAACTTCTCCTTGGCGCGCTCGAGGATAGTGATGGCCTCGGCGTAGTCCATGCGCACGAACTCCGAGTCGACGATGCCTTGCAGCTTGGTGACGATGCCCTTCTCGATGCGCTCGTCGAAGAAGGCCATGTCTTCAGGTCTTTCCTTCAACAGCGCGGCAAATACATTTTTGAGTAATGCTTCGGCGAGGTCTGCGTTGTCCGAAAGGTTCGCGAACGCAATCTCCGGCTCGATCATCCAGAATTCCGCGAGGTGGCGGCTGGTGTTGGAGTTTTCCGCTCGGAAGGTCGGGCCGAAGGTGTAGACCTTGGAGAGCGCGAGGCAATAAGCCTCGACGTTGAGCTGGCCTGACACGGTCAGGTAGGTTTCGCGGCCGAAGAAGTCTTTCGAGTAGTCGACTTTGCCATCCTGGCCTCGTGGCAGGTTTGCCAGGTCCAAGGTAGAGACGCGGAACAGCGCCCCGGCGCCCTCGGCATCGGCGGCGGTGATGATCGGCGTGTTGACCCAGAAGAAGCCGCGCTCGTGGAAGAAGCGGTGGATCGCCTGCGCGAGCGTGTGGCGCACGCGCGTCGCGGCGGCGATGACGTTGGTGCGCGGCCGCAGGTGCGCCACCTCGCGCAGGAACTCGAGCGAATGCGGCTTGGGCTGGATCGGGTACGAATCGGGATCTTCCACCCAGCCCACCACCTTGACCGACGCGGCCTGCATCTCGAAGGGCTGGCCCTTGGCGGGCGAGGGCACGATGCTGCCCGTGGCCTCGATGGCGCAGCCCGCCGTGAGATGCAGGATGTCCTTTTCGTAATTCGCCAGATCCTTCGGCGCGACCACCTGCACCGGATGGAACGAAGAGCCGTCCGACAGGTGGATGAAAGAGAACCCCGCCTTGGAGTCGCGCCGGGTGCGCACCCAACCCTTCAGGGTCACGGGGGTTTCCTTCGGCGCGCGGCCGGCGAGGACGTCGGCGCAGGAAGTCATAATGGCGATGATATGAAAGAAAGACGCATCCTATTCGTCTGTACCGGCAACATTTGCCGCTCGCCTACGGCGGAGGGCGTGCTACGGCATCTTGCCCGGCTGGAAAACTTGGCGCTGCATATCGAGTCCGCCGGGCTGGGTGACTGGCATATTGGCCAGCCGCCCGACGAGCGCTCGCAGGATCACGCCCGCAAGCGCGGCTACGACCTCAGCGCGCAGCGCGCGCGGCAGGTGAAGGCGCGCGACTTCGAAGACTTCGACATGATCCTCGCCATGGACCGCGGGCATTTGCGCGCGCTGCAGAAGATGGCGCCGCCGCGCCACCGCGCCAAGATCCGCCTGTTCCACGCCGACCTCGACGTGCCGGACCCTTATGACGGCGGCGTGGAAGGTTTCGAGATAGTCCTGGATATGGTGGAGGCGCAGTGCCGGCGCCTCCTCCAGGAATTGAAGCAAGCTATCTCTTAGTCTCGACCTGCTGCAGCTCGTCGTCCTGCGCCTGCGGCTTGGAACGCTCGCGCCGCGGACGGCCGAGGTGCAGCGGCTCCTCCGCGGGCGCCGACACGACCGGGGCTTTGGAGCGGTCGGTCTCGATCATCACGAGGCCCGCGCTCTCCAAAAGCACCTTCGGGTCGATCTTCGGCTGCTGTGGTTCGTGGCGTACCGGCGAAGGACGCGCGGGCTCGGCGGTCACCGGCTCGGCGCGCATCGGCTCGGCCTGCCTGCTGTCGGCGTGCATGGGCTCCGGGGCCGGTTGCTGCGCCTGGACCGGCGGCGGCAGGGTGTCCTCGGCATGCGGCTCGTCCCGGCGCGCCAGGGCTTCGCGCCGCTGGTCCTCGCGCAGCTGCTCTTCCTTCATCAGGAAGGCGGGGGTTGCGCCGGCCGGACCGCGGCCTTCGCCTTGCTGCGCCGGCCGCTCGTCGCGCCCGCCGCGATGGCGATCGCGTCCGCCGCGGTTGCGGCGGCCACGGCGTTGCTGCTCTTCACCTTCACGGCCCTCGCGCGGCTCGCCCTCCGGCCTCGGCGGGCGCGGCTGCTGCGGCTGCTGCTGGCCCTGCTGCTGCGGGGGCTGGCCCGGCTGCTGCGGCGGGCGCGGCGGACGCTGTTGCTGCTCGTGCCTGGGGCGATCGCCCCGGTCCGGGCGGTCTCCACGCGGTTGCTGGCCATTGCGGCGCTGCTCCAGGCGCGGCTGCTGCTGGCGATCGCGGTGCTCGTCGCGGCCGCCCTCGCGGCCACCGTTACGACCGCCATCGCGGCCACGGCCATCGCGGCGGCGGTGGTCCTGCTGCTGCCGGCCGTCGCGGCGGTGCTGATCGCGGCGCGGATCGCGCTGCGACGGTTGCACCGGCTGCGCGACGGGGGTCGCTGCGGGCGCGGGCGCCGTTGCGGGAGCGGGCTCGCCGAACAGCGTGCCGAAAATGCGGCTGAGGAATCCGCTGGGCTGGGCAACGGGTTGCGGTTGCGGTGCTGGAATTGCCGCCACCGGGGCTTGAACCGGCTGCGACGAAGGACGAGATGCGGGCGCCTGCGGCAGCGGCGCGGGCTGGTCGGGCGTGATGCTCTTGACCACCGGCTGCTGGCGCTCGATCTTGGCTTCTTCCTCGGCGCCGGGAGCCTTGGGCTCCTCCGGGCGCTCGACCAGCTCGTAGCTCGAGGGCACGTGCTCCATCGCGTTCAGCTCGTCATGCTTCAGGCGCTGCACCTTGTAGTGCGGCGTCTCGAGGTGCGGGTTGGGCACCAGCACGATGTTCACTTTCAGGCGTGCTTCGAGCTTCTGGATCTCGGCGCGCTTCTCGTTCAGCAGGAACGACGACACGTCGACCGGCACCTGGGCGTGCACCGCCCCGGTGTTCTCCTTCATCGCCTCTTCCTGCACGATGCGCAGCACGTGCAGCGCGGTCGATTCCGTGCCGCGGATGAAGCCGGTGCCGCTGCAGCGCGGGCAGCTGATGTGCGCGGTTTCCTCGAGCGAGGCCTGCAGGCGCTGGCGCGAGAGCTCCATCAGCCCGAAGCGCGAGATCTTGCCGATCTGCACGCGGGCGCGGTCGTACTTGAGCGCGTCGCGCAGGCGGTTCTCCACCTCGCGCTGGTTGCGCTGCGACTCCATGTCGATGAAGTCGATGACGATCAGGCCGCCGAGGTCGCGCAGGCGCAGCTGGCGCGCCACTTCGTCGGCGGCCTCCAGGTTGGTGCGGTAGGCGGTTTCCTCGATGTCGCCGCCGCGCGTGGCGCGCGCGGAGTTGACGTCGATGGCGGTCAGGGCCTCGGTATGGTCGATGACGATGGCGCCGCCGGCGGGCAGGGCGACCTGGCGCGAATAGGCGCTCTCGATCTGGTGCTCGATCTGGAAGCGCGAGAAGAGCGGCACGTCGTCGCGGTAGAGCTTCACCTTGCCGACGTTGTCCGGCATCACGGTCTCCATGAACGCCTTCGCCTGCTCGAAGATCTCCTCGGTGTCGATCAGGATCTCGCCGATGTCGGGCTGCAGGTAGTCGCGGATCGCGCGGATCACCAGGCTCGACTCGAGGTAGATGAGGAACGGCTTCTTCGACTGGTCGGCCGAGGCGGCTTCGACCGCGCCCCACAGCTGCATCAGGTAGTTCAGGTCCCAGTTCAGCTCTTCCAGCGAGCGGCCGATCGCCGCGGTGCGGGCGATGACGCTCATGCCTTCGGGGAGCTTCAGCTGGTCGAGCGTGTCGCGCAGCTCGTTGCGGTCCTCGCCTTCCACGCGGCGGGAAACGCCGCCGCCGCGCGGGTTGTTCGGCATCAGGACCAGGTATCGGCCTGCCAGGGAGATGAACGTGGTCAGGGCGGCGCCCTTGGTTCCGCGCTCGTCCTTCTCCACCTGGACGATGATCTCCTGGCCTTCGCGCAGCGCGTCCTGGATGCGGGCGCGGCCTACGTCGACGTCGGAGCGGAAATAGCTTTTGGCGACTTCCTTGAACGGCAGGAACCCGTGGCGCTCTTCACCGTAGTCGATGAAGGCGGCTTCGAGGCTGGGCTCGATGCGGGTGATGATGCCTTTATAGATATTGCTCTTGCGTTGTTCCCTTGATGCGGACTCGATGTCGAGGTCGACGAGCTTTTGTCCGTCGACGATGGCGACCCTGAGCTCTTCCTGCTGGGTCGCATTAAACAGCATGCGCTTCACTTGTTGTTCTCCTGCGCGCGCAGGAGAGAGGTATCAGCCGGCTAAGAAAATCTCCTCGTGGGATGACCTCTTGGGGTCCTCAGAAAATTCTTCTGGAAACTGCCCCTACGCGCGCTGCTAGTAGTATCGCTACTTCCGGTGAGCGAAATTAACCAGCGCTTCAGGCCCGGCTGTGGCCGGACAGGAGGCGGGTTGCAGGTGCCGGCCCCCGGCAATAACCGGGAAAGCTCCAGTGCATCCTGTGCCTCGCAACTCAAAGCGACCGGAAGATCATACGGAAAATGAATGACTTAAGCAAGGCCGCAGCCAAGCCGAAGGCGAAATGGCTGGTGGTCGGCGAAGAAGGCGAGGCGCAGCGCATCGATAACTTCCTGCTGCGCGAGCTGAAGGGCGTGCCGAAGAGCCATGTCTACCGCGTGCTGCGAAGCGGGGAAGTGCGGGTCAACAGCGGGCGGGTAAAGCCGGACTACCGGCTGCGCATTGGCGACAAGGTCCGGATCCCGCCCATGAGGGTCGGCGAAAAGCAGACGCTCAAGCTGCGCCCGCTGGAGCTGCCGATCAAATATGAAGACGACGCGCTCCTGGTGGTCGACAAGCCCAGCGGCGTGGCAGTGCACGGCGGTAGCGGGGTGAGCTTCGGCGTCATCGAGTCGCTGCGCGCCGCCCGGCCGCAGGCCAAGTTCCTCGAGCTTGCCCACCGCCTGGACCGCGATACTTCCGGGCTGCTGATCCTCTGCAAGAAGCGCAGCGCGCTGGTGGAGATGCATCGCATGCTGCGCGAGGGAGAGGTCGGCAAGGTCTACCTGGCAGTGGTCAAGGGCGTGGCGAAAAAGAGCCTGGAATTGCGTGAATCGCTTCATAAGTATGTAACGGCCTCGGGCGAGCGGCGGGTCGCCGTCCAAGCGGATGGGGTGAAGGCTCTTACCAAGACCCGCACACTGAAAGACGACGGCGAATTCAGCCTGCTCGAAGTCCAGCTGCTGACCGGGCGCACGCACCAGATCCGAGTGCACCTCGCGCACGCCGGGCATCCGATCGTCGGTGACGACAAGTACGGCGACTTCGCGCTCAACCGCGAGCTCAAGCAGCGGCTCCTGCTTCACGCGGCGAGGCTGGCTTTCCGCCACCCGATCACCGGCGAGTCGATGAAGCTCGAGTCGCCGCTGCCGGCGGAGATGGAAGCCTTCGTGGCGAGCCGGCTGCAATGAGCCGGCTGCGATGAGCTACCGGTTGCTGGTGTTCGACTGGGACGGCACGATCATCGACTCTGCGACCGCCATCGTCGACTGCATCTGCGCGGCCGCGCGCGACACCGGCATCCCGGTGCCGCCGCGCGAGCGGGCGGCGCACACCATCGGCCTTGGCCTGCACGACGCGCTGCGCTTCGCCGTGCCGGAGCTCCCCGCCGAGCGTTACGCGGACTTCGTCGCGCACTATCGAAACCACTTCCTTGCGTGCCAGGACTCCATGCAGTTGTTCGACGGCATGCGCGAGCTCCTGTCGGAGCTGAGGAAGACCCACGTGCTGGCCATCGCGACCGGGAAAAGCCGCCGCGGGCTCGACCGCGCGCTCGAGGCGGGCGACCTCAAGGCCTACTTCACCGCGTCGCGCTGCGCCGACGAGACCAACCCGAAGCCGCACCCGGCGATGCTGCTCGAGCTGATGGATGAGTTGAACGCTTCGAAGGAGCGCACGCTCATGATCGGCGACACTTCGCACGACCTCGAGATGGCGCGCGCGGCCGGCGTCGATGCGCTGGCCGTCACATACGGCGCGCATCCTGAAGCAGGGTTGCGCGCGTGCGCTCCCTTGGGGTGCTTCTCTTCGGTAAAGGAATTGAACGAGTGGCTGAAGACCCACGCGTAATCTGCGAGTCCCGCGCGGTGCCGGACGAGGGCCGCGGCGTGCGCTTCGAGGTCGACTACTTCGGCGAGGCGGCGCCGGCGTTCGTGGTGCGCAAGGACGGCGTGGTGCACGGCTACCTCAATCGCTGCGGCCATGTGGCGATGGAGCTCGACTGGCAGGAAGGGGTGTTTTTCGATGCCGACGGACGCGATTTGCTATGCTCGACGCATGGCGCCGTGTACGAGGCGCGCAGCGGCCGCTGCATCGGCGGCCCGTGCAACGGCACTCCGCTGGTCAAGCTGCGCCTCGAGGAACGCGATGGGCAGGTTTACTTCATAGGATTCGACGATGACTAAGGAAGACGAAACGTCCAGTTCCGGCATTTGGGAACGCGAGCTGGTCACCAAGCTCGCCACGGCCGCGCTGAAAGAGCAGAGGCGGGCACGACTGTGGGGCATCTTCTTCAAGCTGCTGACCTTCGCCTACATCTCGCTCATCCTGCTGATGGCGATCGACTGGAAGGGCGCCGACGTCGCCGGCGGGCGCAAGCACACCGCGATGGTGGAGGTGAACGGCATCATCGCTCCGGGGAGCGACGCGAGCGCGGAGCGCATCAATAGCGCGCTGCAGGCGGCATTCAAGGACAAGAACACGCAGGGCGTAGTGGTGCGCATCAACTCGCCGGGCGGCAGCCCGGTCCAGGCGCAGACCA
>CAWENY010000032.1:0-26519 GCA_963810475.1 uncultured beta proteobacterium
CTATTCCCACGTTCTGGCGCCGGCGACGTCGAACGGCAAGAACGTCATGCCGCGAGTCGCGGCGCTGCTCGATGTGCAGCAGATCTCCGATATCTCGGCGGTCGAAAGCGCCGACACCTTCGTACGCCCGATTTACGCCGGCAATGCGCTCGCGACGGTGAAGTCCAAGGATCCGATCAAGATCATCACCGTACGGACTACTGCTTTCGACGCGGTGGCAGCCACTGGCGGGTCTGCTTCGGTAGAGAACGTCACCGCCCCCGCCGATACCGGCCTTTCTTCGTTCGTCACCCGGGAAGTGTCGAAATCCGAGCGCCCGGAGCTGACGGCCGCCAAGATCATCGTTTCCGGCGGGCGCGGCATGGGGTCGGGGGATAACTTCACCAAGGTGCTCGAGCCGCTCGCCGACAAGCTGGGCGCCGCAATGGGTGCCTCGCGCGCCGCGGTGGATGCCGGCTTCGTGCCGAATGACTGGCAGGTGGGGCAGACCGGCAAGATCGTCGCCCCGGACCTCTACGTGGCGGTCGGCATCTCGGGCGCCATCCAGCACCTGGCCGGCATGAAGGACAGCCGGGTGATCGTCGCCATCAACAAGGACGAGGAGGCGCCGATTTTCCAGGTCGCCGACTTCGGGGTCGTGGGGGACCTGTTCCAGCTGGTCCCGTCGCTGGTCGAGGAATTGAAGAAATGAGTTACCAGGCTCCGCTGAAAGACATGAGGTTCGTGATCAACGAGCTCGCGGGGCTGGAGGAGGTAGCGAAGCTGCCGGGATATGAGGACGCGACCTCCGACACAGTGGACGCCATCCTCGAGCAAGCCTCGAAGTTCGCATCCGAAGTCCTTGATCCAATTAATCATATCGGTGACCAAGAAGGCTCCGTATGGCGGGACGGCGCGGTCAAGACACCCAAGGGTTTCAAGGAGGCATACCAGCAATACGTGGAGGGCGGCTGGGGCGCGCTGCCGTTCGATGCGGCGGTCGGGGGACAGGGGCTGCCCAAGCTGGTGGCGACCGCCGTCGAGGAGATGCTCACCTCTTCGAACATGTCGTTCTCGCTTTGCCCGCTGCTGACCCAAGGCGCGATTCATGCGCTCGAGCTTTGCGGTTCGGACGCGCTGAAAGACACATACCTCGCCAAGATGATCCAGGGTTCGTGGACCGGCACCATGAACCTCACAGAGCCCCAAGCCGGCTCGGATCTCGCCTTGGTGCGGAGCCGGGCCGTGCCGCAGGGGGACCATTACAAGATTTCCGGCCAGAAGATTTTCATCACCTACGGTGAGCACGACCTGTCCGAGAACATCGTGCACCTGGTGCTGGCGCGCACGCCCCAGGCGCCCGAGGGGGTGAAGGGCATCTCGCTATTCCTCGTGCCCAAGTTCATCCCCAACAAAGACGGCACGCCCGGCAAGCGCAATAGCGCGCGCTGCGCGTCGATCGAGCACAAGCTCGGCATCCACGCGAGCCCGACCGCGGTCATGGTGTTCGAGGACGCCGTGGGCTATCTGGTCGGGGAGGAGAACAAGGGCCTCTCCTACATGTTCATCATGATGAACGCGGCGCGTTTCAGCGTCGGGCTGGAGGGCGTCTCGATCTCCGAGCGCGCTTTCCAGCGCGCGCTCGCATACGCGAAAGAGCGTCTGCAGGGCCGAGATCTGGTGGAAGGCGCGAAGACCGTGCCGATCATCAAGCATCCCGACGTGCGCCGCATGCTCATGCTGATGAAGTCGCAGACCGAGGCGATGCGCGCGCTGGCCTATGTCGTCGCGGCGGCCATGGACTTCGCGCACAAGACCGGGGACAAGCGCCATCAGGCGTTCGTTGACCTGATGATCCCGGTGGTGAAGGGCTGGTGCACCGAGACCGGGATCGAGGTCGCCTCGCTCGGCGTCCAGGTGCACGGCGGCATGGGCTTCGTCGAGGAAACCGGGGCCGCGCAGTACCTGCGCGACGCGAGGATCACCACCATCTACGAGGGCACCACCGGCATCCAGGCCATGGACCTCGTTGGCCGCAAGATCGCGCGCGAAGGCGGCGCCACCGCCAAGGCCTGGCTCGCTGAGCTGAAAAAGCTCGATGCGAAGCTCGCCGCTCACCCGGAAATCCGCAAAGCCCTGGCCGATGGTGTGAAGGCCGTGGAGGAGTGCGTCGACTTCATCGTTGCCGCCAAGGACCCGCGGGTCCAGTTCGCCGGCGCCGTGCCGTTCCTCAAGCTGATGGGCATCGTCGCCGGCGGCTGGCAAATGGCGCGTGCGGCGTTGGCAGCCGACACAATGCAAGGCGGTGATCAGGAGTTCCTGAAAGCAAAGAAGGCGACTGCGCGCTTCTATGCCGACCACGTCCTGGTGCAGGCCCCCGGCCTGCGCAATACAGTCGTCAATGGCGCCGCCGGCGTTCTCGCCCTCCCCGAGGACCAATTCCTGGCTGCGTAAGTTTTCGGTCCCGCCGCCCTACCGGCGCAGGTTATGCACCACGAGTTCGTCGATCTCCAGCCGCCCGATTCTGGCGCGACTCACGGCAACGCGACCGACCGCTAGCCGTCCGATCGCGACTGCACCGATCGCGAGGGCACCAAGGGCGAATGCGCCGATGGCCAAGGCACCCAGGCGGGCGTAACTCCTGGAAAGGCGGGCCGGCGCGGCTGTCAATTCGGTTTTCATGCCAGTGCCGCAGCATATTGCGTGCCTCCCGCCGCCATCATTCCAGCTGAAGGCAGGCGCGCGTCAGCGTCGCGTCTTCGTGCCGGCTGAGCTTGAATCCGAGCTTGGTGGCGAGCGTCAGCATCGGCCGGTTCATGGCGAGGATGTCCCCGTAGAGGCGCTTCACGCCGTGACGGCGGGCGGCGTCGATGAGCTTGGCTAGCAGGCGGGAGCCGATGCCGCGGCCGTGCCAGGCGTCGGCGATCACGATGGCGAACTCCGCCGCGTTGCCATCCTTGTCGCGCACATAGCGCGCCACGCCGAGCAGCGTCTCGCGGTCGAGCATGGCGGTAGCGGCGAGCGCCATATCGCGCGAAAAGTCCACGCTGACCAGGCGCTGGATGTATTCGCGGGTGATCCTGATGGCGCCGCCGAGCAGGCGGTTATGTCGCGTTTCGGCGGAAAGGCCGCTGACGAACGCGAGCTCGATGTCGCTATCATCGGGGCGTAAGAGGCGCAGTGTTACCGAGGTGCCCGTGACGGGCTCGAACGACTCGGTCAGGTCTTCTATGGGCGCATCCCGAAGAAGCGGCGAATTTTGGTTCCTAGACGCACCTCGGCCTCGGCGACGGGCCCGGCGTCGGAAAACGCCTGGCGCACTCGCTCGAGGTCGCCGCGCCGGCCGCCCATGACGCGCTTGATCTCCTCGGAGATCTCGGCGCGCCCGAGCAGCAGCTCCTGGAACGAGGCGCGGTCCAGGCGGTAGCACTCGACGTCCGTCTTCGCCACTACCGTGGCGGTGCGCGCATCGCCGGTGATCAGCGCCATCTCACCGAAGAATTCCCCGGCGTGCACCATGCCGAGGACGCTGGGCGCGCCGCCGGGCGGCTCGTAGAGCACCTCGGCTTCGCCATAGGCGAGGATGTAGAGCCAGTTGGCCTTGTTGCCCTGCTTGGTGATGACGTCGCCGCGCGCGAACGGGGCGTATTGCAACCGCTCGGCGATGTCGGCCTTGGTTTCCTCGGGCAGGGCGGCGAACGGCGGCACGCTGGCGAGGGCCTGCAGCCGGCGCGTGAGCTCGCGGCGCCGCACGCTCTCGGCATGCGCCTGGTCACGCGTCACCGCGTACGTCGTGCGCTGCGGCTCGGCGACGCGGATGCCGGCGCGCTGCAGCGAAGCGAAGAGATGCACGCGCACCATCGAGTCGGTGAGGTCGTCCTCGTGCAGGTCGGTGAGGAAGTAGCGCAGCTGGTAGCACAGGTTGCCTTCGTCGAAGGCCTTCAGCACGCAGCTCGGGGAGGGCGTGCGCGCCACGTTCGGGATCGACAGCTCGCGCATCTCGTCGTCGATGATGGCGATCACGCGTGCCGGCGGCACGCCCGGGTCGACCATGAAGTTGAGCAGGCGCCGCCACTGCAGCGGCGCGCCGTCGCGCTGGCCGAGGATCTCGACGCGCGCCTTCATCAGCATGCTGTTCGGCACCACCACGGTTTCCCAGTTGCGCGTTTCGATCAGCGTCGAGCGCCAGCGGATGTCGCGCACCCGCCCGCTCGCGGTGTCGACGCGGATCCAGTCGCCGATGCGCACCGAGTTGTCGAGCTGCACCGCGACGCCGGCGAGCACGTTGCCCAGCGTGTCCTGCATGGCGAAGGCGACCACCGCGGTCAGGATCGCCGAGGTGGTGACGATGCTGGACAGGTCGAGCCCCGCGCCGCGCAGCTGGGCGAAGCCGTAGATCACGTACACCGCCACGATGCCGAGGTCCTCGACGATGCGCGGCGGTTGGCTTCCGGCCAGCGGCAGCAGCAGGCGGAAGACGGTGAAGCCCAGAAGGCGGATGAGCGCAATCGAGGCGACGAAGCGCGAAATGGCGTGCACCGTGCTCGCCGCGTCGGTGAAGTTCAGCGCCCAGATCACGGACGCGGCGGCCTCGCCGCCGATGCCGAGCAGGAAAAGCCACAGCGTGTTGAGGAACGTCGAGCGTTCCGTCGGGCGTGCGTGCAGCAGCGCGAAGGTCATGCCGAACGCGGCGAGCGCCAGCCACGGCGCGGCCGAGCTCCAGAAGCCGAACGGGCTCGGCGTTCCGTTCATGGCCGGATTCTCCCGGTGAGCATGTCCTTCCACATCACCCAGTCGCCCATGAAGCTGTAGAGCGGATGCGTAAACGTGGCCGGCCGGTTCTTTTCAAAGAAGAAGTGGCCGACCCAGGCAAACGCATAACCGGCGGCCAGGCCGGCGAGCAGCCACCAGAAATTCAGCGTCGCGAACGCATGCAACACAGCCAGCAGACCCAGCGAGGTGCCGACGAAGTGCAAACGTCGGCAGGTCCGGTCCGAATGCTGCGAAAGGTAGAACGGATAGAAGTCAGAGAAACGGCTGAAGGCATGCTCTCCCATGCGCCCATTGTAGCCATGTCGCGCAATCCGCTACAGATGCAAAATTTTCAATGCGCCTTCAATGCAGCCAGATGGGCGCCGAAACGCGCGCTTGCTCGGGCCCGTCTTCGATGCCGCGCCCTCGGCATCGAAGACGATTTCGCGATTTGCCGGCAACGCTTTGCTGGCGATCGTGAGGCGTACGCCGCCCTCGAACGCTTCGAACTGCAGCGTCAGGCCGCTCGGCAGATCTTCCACGATCTGCTCGCGGATGTAGCACCGCCGGGCGCAAGGTTTGATCGGCATTCCCTGTAGCTGCAACGGGCGTGCCTGCGGAGCCCGAAGCGCTTGTCGTTGAAGCGCGACAATTGATTTCCGCTTTTCACTACGAAATAGTCGGCGTTGCGCGGGCAGGCAGCCGCACGACCTTAGCCAACATTGTCCATTCCACATGGCCACCATCCTCGTCGCGGACGATAACCGCGCGAATCGCGAGGCGCTGGCGGCGCTCCTCGAGCTCGCTGGGCATGACGTCATCCGCGCCGCCGACGGCCGGGAAGCGTTGGCGCGGGCGCGCGAAGCGCACCCGGAGCTGGTGATCTCCGACGTCCTGATGCCGGTGATGGATGGCTACGAGCTCGCCCGCAACCTGCGCGCCGACCCGGGCACCGCCAAGGCGGCGGTGATGTTCTATACCGCCTACTTCGGCGGCCAGGACGCGCAAGCCCTGGCGCAGGCGCACGGCGTGTCGCGCGTGCTCGTCAAGCCGTCGGACAACGACGAAATCCTGCGCGAGGTGAAGGCCGCGCTCGCCTCGCGCCACGAGGTCCCGGCCCAGGCGAGCGCCGACCTCGACCAGGAGCACCTGCGCGTGATGGTCGATCAGCTCCTGGAGAAGACCGGCGCGCTCGAGCTGCAGCAGCGGCGCATCGAGCGCCTCAACCGCACGCTCGAGATGCTGAGCGCGATCAACGCGCTCATCGTGCGCGCGGGCGACCGCCAGGCGCTGCTCGACGAGGCCTGCCGCATCGCGGTCGAGAAGGGCGGCTTCCGGCTGGCGGCCATCGGCCTCGCTGACGGCCCGGGCAAGGCGATGCGCCAGGTGGCGGCGGCGGGCGAAGGCAGCGCCGAACGCGACCTGGAGCGCCTCAAGCTCGGTACGCGCTCGCTGATCTGGAACGATGCGCTGAGCGGCTCGTTCGTGGCGCTGCCGCTGCTCGTCGGTGGCGAGGTGGCCGGCATCGTCATCCTGTATGCGACGCAGCGCGATTTCTTCGACGAAGAGGAGATGCGCCTGCTGCACGAGCTTGCGGGCGACATCGCGTTCGCGCTGCGCCACCTCGCGCAGAAGGCGCGCATGGATTATCTCGCCTACCACGACTCGCTCACCGATCTTCCCAACCGCAGCCTGTTCACCGATCGGATGAGCCAGGCCCTGAACGCCGCGCGGCGCGAGCGGCGCTTCGCCGCGGCGATCTTCGTCGACGTGCAGCGCTTCCGCATGGTGAACGAGACCTTCGGCCGCAAGGCGGGCGACGACCTGCTGCGCGAGATCGGCGAGCGCCTGCGCGAGGCGGCGCGCGAGCAGGACACGGTGGCGCGCGTGGGCGCGGACCATTTCGCCGTCGCGGTGGCGCCCTTCGACCGACCGGGTGACACCGCGTATTCGTTCCTGGAGCGCCTGGACGAGTCGCTGGCGCGGCCGATCGTGATCGAAGGCGTGGAGCTGCGCGTCGCGTTGAAGGCGGGCATCGCGGTCTTCCCCACCGACGGCGATTCGACCGAGGCGCTGTGTGCCAACGCCGAGACCGCGCTCAACAAGGCGAAGCACGCCGGCAACCGCTATCTTTTCTACGCGCCGGAGATGAATGCCCGCGTCGCTGAATCGCTGGCAATGGAGCACCGTCTGCGCCGCGCGCTGGAGGACGGCACGCTGTCGTTGCACTACCAGCCGAAGATCAACATGGCGAGCGGCGAGGTGGCGGGGCTCGAGGCGCTGATCCGCTGGAACGATTCGGAGCTCGGCTCGGTGCCGCCGGCCAAGTTCGTCTCGCTGCTCGAGGAGACCGGCATGATCCTCGCTGCCGGCCGCTGGGCGCTGGGCAAGGCGGTCGACGACATCCACCGCTGGCAGTCGCTCGGCCTCAAAGTGCCGCGCACCTCGGTGAACATCTCGGCGTTACAGCTGCGGCAGAGGGATTTCGTCGATACCGTGCTCGACGCGCTGTCCCAGTTCGAGGGCGCCGCGCCGCTGCTCGACCTCGAGATCACCGAGAGCGTGCTGCTCGACGACATCGAGGAGAGCACGCGCAAGCTGCAGGCGCTGCGCCGCGCCGGGGTCGAGGTCTCGGTCGACGACTTCGGCACCGGCTACTGCTCCCTCAGCTACCTTGCGCGCCTGCCGGTCGACACGCTGAAGATCGACCGCAGCTTCGTGGTGCGCATGCGGGATGCCGGCTACCCGCGCAACATCGTCGCCATGATCGTTTCGCTCGCCCACACGCTCGGGTTGCGCGTCGTTGCCGAAGGCGTGGAGGACGACGAGCAGGTGCGCCTGCTGCGCGAGCTGGGCTGCGACCAGATCCAGGGCTTCTATGTGAGCCACCCGGTGCCCGCCGACCAGATCGTCGCCCTGCTGCGCGGCCTGGAGCAGCGCCGCGCGGCCGCCGCGTAAGGCAATCCGCGACAAGCGCGCCGCGCGGCGCAAAACTTGCGGCGGCCCCTCCTTTCACCTGCATTTGTGAAAGGAAATTCGAATGGCCACTGTAGTTCATGAACGTCCCTATCACGAGCGCCGTGCTCAGGAACGGCGACGAATCTCCGAGTATCTCGGCGGGCTGCGCAACGCCGAGGGCTTGCGTGTCTCCTGGGGCGGTATCTGGGCCGGCGTGCTGTCCGCGGTGGGATTACTCATCCTGCTGACGGCGCTGGGCATAGCGGTCGGCATCTCGGCACTCCAACCCGGCGAAACGGAAGGTTCGACGCTCGGCATGGGCGCCGGCATCTGGGCCGGGCTCTCGCTGCTGCTCGCGCTTTTCCTGGGCGGCCTGGTCTCGACGCGCGTCGGCGCAATCTCCGACCGCACCACGGGGTTTTTCGAAGGCGCGCTGGTGTGGGTGGTGAGCATCCTGCTGATGGGCTACCTCACGACCAGCGGCATCGGCACGCTGGCGGGCGGTGCGTTCAAGATGGTGGGCGGTGCTACGCAAGCCATCGGCACCGTGATGCAGGGTAGCAGCGGCATCGACACCTCCGGCGGCGTCGACCAGATCCTCCAACGCCTGAAGGATCCGAGCACCGCGCGGCAAATCGCCTCCGCCACCGGCATGCAGCAGAGCGAGGTGGAAGCCACGTTGAGCGAGACCGCACAGCGCGTGGAGAACAACCGCGACAATCCCACCCAGGCTGCGGCCGAGGCGAAGCAGGGCATGGCGCGGCTGATGGACAGCGCCAAGTCGAGCGGGGCGCTGCAGCAGAAAGCCGAGGAAGTGAAGCCGCAGGCGGCGAAGGCCGCGTGGATCACGCTCGGCGCACTGGTGCTTTCGCTGCTCGCCGCCGTGTTCGGCGCGATGGCCGGGCGCCGGCGCGAGGAGCAACTCGCCACTCGGTGACAGCGCGTCGCCGAAGCCGCCGGCTACTTTCGGCACCCGACGATATCCAAGCCCGCGCTGCCGGGTCCATGATCAGCAGGTGTTGAGAGTACTTGTGGTGGAGGACGACCAGGACACCGCGGAGAGCCTGCGAAGCTTGCTTGCGCTCTGCGGCTACCTGGTCGTCGTAGCACGCACCAGCCAGCAGGGCATCGAGGCCGCGCGCCGCATCGAGCCCCACATCGTGCTGTGCGACATCGGCCTTCCGGACAGCGACGGTTATGTCGTCGGCAGCGTGCTGCGGCAGAGCGGCCACACCTCGGGCGCCCTGCTGATTGCCGTGACCGGACTGAGCGGGACGCAGAATCGCCTGCGCGCGCTGGCCGCGGGCTTCGACGAGCACCTGGTGAAGCCAGTGGATCCGAAGACGCTGCTGCATGAGATGCAGCGCACGCACTAGCTACATGTTCGGGTAGTTGGGGCCGCCGCCGCCCTCGGGCGCGACCCACACGATGTTCTGCAGAGGGTCCTTGATGTCGCAGGTCTTGCAGTGCACGCAATTCTGCGCGTTGATCTGCAAGCGCGGCTTGCTCTCGACTTCTACGAACTCATACACGCCCGCCGGACAATAGCGGCCTTCCGGGCCGGCGTAATCAGCGAGATTGACCTTCACCGGAATCGCCGGATCCTTCAGAGTCAGGTGCACCGGCTGATCTTCATTGTGGTTGGTGTTCGAGACGAAGACCGAGGACAGTCGATCGAAAGTCAAAACGCCGTCGGGCTTGGGATAAGCAATCGGTGTTGCCGCGTTCTTGTGTTCCAGCGTTTCATTGTCGGCATGCGCGTGGCGCAAGGTCCACGGTGCCTTGCCACGGAACAGCACCTGGTCGATGCCGACCATCAGCGTGCCGGTATACAGGCCCTTCGACATCCAGGGCTTGAAGTTGCGCGCGCGGTGCAGCTCGTCGTACAGCCAGCTCGCGCGGAACGCTTCGGGATACGCTGAGAGCTCGTCGCTTGCGCGCCCGGACTGCAGCGCATCGTGCGCGGCATCCGCGGCGAGCATGGCGGACTTGATGGCGGCGTGGCTGCCCTTGATGCGCGAGGCATTCAGGAACCCGGCTTCATCGCCCACCAGCGCGCCGCCGGGGAAGGCGAGCTTGGGCAGGGATTGCAGCCCGCCGGCGGCGATGGCGCGCGCACCGTAACAAACCCGCTTGCCACCCTCGAAAGTCCTGCGGATCTCCGGGTGGGTCTTGAAACGCTGGAATTCCTCGAACGGCGACAGGTACGGATTCTGGTAGCCGAGGCCGACCACGAAGCCGACGGCGACCAACCGGTCTTCCATGTGATAAAGGAACGAGCCGCCGTAGACGTCCGCGCCGAGCGGCCAGCCCGCGGTATGCGTCACCAGCCCGGGCTGGTGGCGCTCGGGCTTCACTTCCCAGAGCTCCTTCAGGCCGATGCCGTAGACCTGCGGGGCGTTCCGCGAGACCGAATCTGTCCTCGAGCTGCCGCCCCAGGTGGCCGCGCGCGCCTTCGGCGAAGAAGGTGTACTTGCCGTGCAGCTCCATCCCCGGCTGGTAGGCGTCGGTCTTCTCGCCCTTGCGGTTGATGCCGAGGTCGCCGGTGGCCACGCCTTTGACCGCGTCGCCTTCGTAGAGCACCTCGGCAGCGGCGAAGCCGGGGAAGATTTCCACGCCGAGCTCTTCGGCCTGCTTGCCGAGCCAGCGGCAGACATTCCCCAGGCTGACGACGTAATTGCCGTGGTTTCTAAAGCATCCGGGCAACATCCAGCCTGGGGTGTTGAATGAGGATTTTTCGGTGAGAAAGAGGAACCGGTCTTCGCTCACGGGCGTATTGAGCGGGGCGCCTTTCTCTTTCCAGTCCGGGATCAGCTCGGTGAGCGCCCGAGGGTCCATCACCGCGCCGGAAAGGATGTGCGCGCCGATCTCCGAGCCTTTTTCCAGCACGCAGACCGAGCGTTCCGGCGAGCGCTGCTTCAGGCGGATCGCGGCGGCGAGTCCCGCGGGGCCGCCGCCGACGACGACGACGTCGTACTGCATCGATTCGCGGGACATGCGCGAATTATAATCAGCGCCCGATGGCAGACCGAAAACTCGTCCACACCGAGCGCATCGACATCCGCTGGGGCGACATGGACGCGATGGGCCACGTCAATAACACGGTGTACTTCCGCTACATGGAGCAGGCGCGTATCGGCTGGTTCGAGTCGCTGGTGCCACGCGGCGAGGCGTGGCGCAGCATGGGCATCGTCATCGTCAACGCGTCCTGCAACTTCAAGAAGCCGATCAACTATCCGGGCAGCGTGGAGGTGAAGGTGTTCGCCGGCGCTCCGGGCGGCTCGAGCGTGCCGACCTACTACGAATTGCTCGTCGGCGACGAGCTCTACGCCGACGGCGCCGCCACGGTGGTGTTCGTCGACCCCGAAAAGCAGAAGCCGATGCGCATTCCCGAGCGCGTGCGCTCGCTCATGCAATGAGCGCGCTCTGGACGCCTTCGCCCGAGCGGGCGGCGAAGACCGAGCTCGCGCGCTTCATGAAGCTCGCCGGCCAGTCGAGCTACGCCGACCTGCATCGCTGGTCGATCGAGCACAGCGCGGATTTCTGGAATGCGGTCTGGGATTTTTCCGCGGTCCGGGGCGAAAAGGGCGGCGAGGTCGTGGTCGATGCGACCCGCATGCCGGGCGCGAAGTGGTTTCCGCAGGCAAGCCTCAACTACGCCGAAAATGTGTTGCGCAACCGCGGTTCCGCGGACGCCATCGTGTTCTGGGGCGAGGATCGGATCAAGAGAAGGCTCAGCCACAAGAACCTGCATGCCTTGGTCTCGCGCATCGCCCGGGCGCTAAGCGACGCCGGCGTACAGAAGGGGGATCGGGTCGCCGGTTACCTGCCGAACATTCCGGAAGCGACCGCCGCGCTGCTTGCCACGGCGAGTCTTGGCGCGGTGTGGTCGAGCTGCTCGCCCGATTTCGGCGTGCAGGGCGTGCTCGACCGCTTTGGCCAGATCGAGCCCAAGGTGCTGTTCTGCGCCGACGGCTACCTCTACAACGGCCGGGAATTCGATTCGCAGGAAAAGGCGAGCCAGGTGCTCGAGCAGCTGCCGAGCGTCGAGGAGTGCGTGGTGGTCGACTACCTCGGCGCGCCGGCAACGGCCGGCACCTCGCTCTACGACTTCCTCGAGCCCTTCGATGCCGGCGAGATCGACTTCGAGCGCGTGGAGTTCGACCACCCGCTCTACATCCTGTATTCGTCGGGCACCACCGGCGTGCCGAAATGCATCGTCCACGGCACCGGCGGCGCGCTGCTGCAGCACCTGAAGGAGCACCGGCTGCACACCGATGTGAAGCCGGGGGACCGCCTGTTCTACTTCACCACGCTCGGCTGGATGATGTGGAACTGGCTGGTCTCCGGGCTGGCTTCGGAGGCCACGCTGCTGCTTTACGACGGCTCGCCTTTCATCCAGCGCGGCCGGGTGCTGTTTGATTTCGCCGAAGCCGAGGGGATGACGCACCTCGGCACCTCCGCCAAGTTCATCGACGCCTTGGCCAAGACCGGCCTCAAGCCGAAGGACACGCACCGCCTGGACAAGCTGCGCGCCGTCCTTTCCACCGGGTCGCCGCTCGCGCCCGAGGGTTTCGACTACGTCTACGCGAACATCAAGGACGATGTCTGCCTGTCGTCGATCTCGGGTGGCACCGACATCGTCTCCTGCTTCGTGCTCGGCAACCCGATGGGGCCGGTGTGGCGCGGCGAGATCCAGGCCAAGGGGCTGGGGATGGCGGTGGAGGTGTTCGATGAATCCGGAAAACCAGTGACGCGCGAAAAAGGCGAGCTGGTCTGCACCAAACCGTTCCCCGCGATGCCGATCGGATTCTGGAACGACCCCGATGGCGCCAAGTATCGCGCGGCGTACTTCGAGAAATACCCGAACGTCTGGCGCCATGGCGACTGGTGCGAGGAGACCGAGCATGGCGGGCTCGTCATCTATGGCCGCTCGGACGCGGTGCTGAACCCCGGCGGCGTGCGCATCGGCACCGCGGAGATCTACCGCCAGGTCGAGCAGATCGATGAGGTGATGGAGGCGCTGGTCATTGGCCAGGAGTGGGAGGCCGATGTCCGCGTGGTCCTGTTCGTGAAGCTGAAGGAGGGCGTCCAGCTGGACGATGCGCTGGTCAACCGCATCAAGGGGCGCATCCGCGAAAACACCACCCCGCGCCACGTTCCCGCGAAGGTGGTGCAGGTATCGGATATCCCACGCACCAAGAGCGGCAAGATCGTCGAGCTCGCGGTGCGCGAAGTGGTCCATGGCCGCCCGGTGAAGAACCTCGAAGCGCTCGCGAACCCCGAGGCGCTGGAGTATTTCCGCGATCGCAGCGAGCTCGCGGCATGAAATCCTTGACCATCATCTGCCCCAACGGGCACCTCGGCTTCGCGCCGATCCGCGTCGAGAGCTTCAAGCTCGGCGTCGCGGCGCGGCCGGACTACATCGCCGCGGACTCCGGCAGCGACGACGTCGGTCCGATTCCGCTGGGCAGCGACACTTCCACCAGCCCGCTCGCGTGGCAAACGCACGATCTCGAGCAGATGCTGCTTGCCTCGCGCTCGCTCGGCGTGCCGATGATCATCGGTTCTTCGGGCGATACCGGCTCGAACAGCCGCGTCGATCTCTACGTGAAGATCATCCGCGAGCTCGCCGCCAAGCACCGGCTGAAGCGCTTCAAGCTCGGCTGGTTCTATTCCGAGGTGGACAAGGAGCACCTGCGCCGGCGCATGCGCGCCGGTGAGCGGATCATGGGCCTGGACGCTCATAAAGATCTTTCGGAAAGTGAATTGGATGCAACGGAGCGGATCGTGGCGATGGCCGGGGTGCATCCATTCATCGAGCTCCTGAAGCAGGGCGCGGATGTGATCATCGGCGGCCGCAGCTCGGACAGCTGCGTTTTTGCAGCGCCCGCCATCCATCACGGTTTCCCCGAGGCCGAGTCCTATTACCTGGGCAAGGTGCTCGAATGCGCGTCCTTCTGCGCCGAGCCCTATGGCGGCAAAGAAACCGTGCTGGGGGAGATCACGGCGAACGACGTCAAGGTCACCGCGATGCATCCCGAGCAGCGCTGCACCGTCGCATCGGTATCCGGCCATGCGATGTACGAGCGCTCCAATCCGTATTTCGAGCATGTCGCCGGAGGGACGCTGGACATGTCCGAGTGCCGCTACGAGCAGGTGGGCGAGAAGACCACGCGCATCACTGGGGCGCGGTTCCAGCCGGCGCCGGAGTTCCGCGTGAAGCTGGAAGGGGCGGGCAAGGTGGGCGAGCGCTACGTCGGCATGGTCGGCATCCGCGATCCGTACACCATCGCCAACGTCGATACCGTTATTGCCTGGGCGCGCGACAAGGTGCGCGAGCGGTTTGGCGAGCAGGGCTATGAGCTGCATTACACGGTCTACGGCCGCAACGGCGTGATGGGGGAGCTCGAGCCGCTCAAGCACAAGCCGGCGCACGAGCTTTGCATCCTGGTGCAGGGCATCGCGCCGAGCGCCGAAATGGCCGAGGAAGTGTGCATGACCGGTACGCGCCAGATGTTCTACGCGCGCCTGCCGGAAGTGAAAGGCTCGGCCGGCGGCGTGGCGTTCGCCATCGACGAGGTGTTAAGGGCGAGCCCGGCGCACCGCTGGACGCTCAATCACACGCTGCGTTGCGAGCATCCGATGGAATTGTTCAAAACCAGAGTTGTGGAGGTGGGATGAAACTCTCCCAGCTCGCCAAGACGGTCCGCAGCAAGAACGCCGGCGTCGACCTCATCACCTTCGATGTGATCTTCAGGGATCGCGAGCCCTATGAGCGGGTGAAACGCGCAAAGGTACTGACGCGGGAGACCGTCGCGAAGCTCTATGGCCTGGCGCCGGAGCGCATCGTGGACTTCGTCGAATTCGATCCGGCGTTCGCGATCAAGTTCACCATCACGCGCCTGCGCCCGAGCGGCAGCCCCGGCGATCCGGACATCTTCGGCTCGCAGCAGTACGCCCCGCTGCTGGACCTCGAGGTTCCCGGCTAATTCGGGGACGGAGCCCTAACTAATTAGGGCTCCGTCCCCGAATTCAATCTAGTGAGATTTTCCGTTCGGCGGCGATGCGCTTGAGTTGCGCGAGGTCGTCCTTCATTCGTGCCGCCACCGCCGCCGGGGCCAAGCCCACCGGCTGGGCGCCATCAGGTTCGAGAAAAACGCGCAGCTCCGGCGAGGCCGAAATGGCGTTGATCTCACGATTGAGGCGCTCGATTAGCTGGGCCGGCGTGCCGGCCGGCGCGAACACGGTCACCCAGATGTCCATGGCGTACCCCGGAACCGCGGCCGCCACCGGCGGCAGGTCGGGGAAGGCGGCGCTCGCCTTTGGGGAAGTCACAGCGATCGCGCGCACCTTGCCGGATTTCATTTGCGAAATAAGAGTGCTGTAGTTGGAGACCATGACGTCGATCTGGCCGGCGGCGAGGTCGATCAGCGCCGGCCCGGCCCCCTTATAAGGGACGTGGGTCATCTGGATGTTGGCCGCGCCGTTCAGGAGCTCGGTCGCCAGATGGGCAAGCGAGCCCACGCCGGCGGTGCCGTAATTCAGCGCGCCCGGTTTCGCGCGCGCTGCGGCGACGAGATCGGCGGTGGATTTGATCGGCCGCTCGGCGGGGACCGCGACCAGCAACGGGCCCTCCGCGACCATCGCCACAGGGATGAACGCGGCAAGCGGATCGTAGGGCAGCTTGGCCTGTGTCGCGGCGGTGGTGAGGAAGGTCGATGAAGTCAGCAGAAGGTACGAGCCGTCCGGGGCCGCCTTGGCGACGGCGTCGGAGCCGATGACGCCGGCCGCGCCGCCCTTGTTCTCGACGATCACATTGGTGCCCAGACGCTTGGCGAGCTGCGGCGCCATCGCCCGCGCGATGACGTCGTTGCTGCCGCCGGGCGGGAAAGGCACCACGATGCGCATGAGCGCCGGCTGTGCCCAGGCGAAGGAGGCGGCAAGAACGGCGCCGATGAGAAAAGCGAGTCGCGTCATGAAAAAACCTCCATCGGCCATTTGAGCCGATGGCGTAGTTCCTGTAAACTCCTCCATCCCTACACGCCCTCGGTAGATGACCAAATATGTCTTCGTAACAGGCGGTGTAGTTTCCTCCCTTGGCAAGGGCATCGCCGCAGCATCCCTCGCCGCGATCCTCGAATCGCGCGGCATCCGAGTCACCAACATCAAGCTGGACCCGTACATCAACGTCGATCCCGGGACGATGTCGCCGTTCCAGCACGGCGAGGTGTTCGTCACCGAGGACGGGGCGGAAACCGACCTCGACCTCGGGCACTACGAGCGCTTCCAGAGCTCGAAGATGCGGCGCTGGAACAACTTCACCACCGGCCAGATCTACGAGTCGGTGATCAAGAAGGAGCGCCACGGCGACTACCTCGGCGGCACGGTGCAGGTGATCCCGCACATCACCGACGAGATCAAGCTCTACATCAAGCGCGGCGCCGGCGATGCCGACGTGGCGATCGTCGAGGTCGGCGGCACGGTGGGCGACATCGAGTCGCTGCCGTTCCTCGAGGCCATCCGGCAGATGGGGCTCGATCTGGGCCGCAACAACGTCTGCTACATCCACCTGACGCTGGTGCCTTACATCGCGTCCGCCGGCGAGATCAAGACCAAGCCGACGCAGCACTCGGTGAAGGAGCTGCGCGAGATCGGCATCCAGGCCGACGCGCTGCTTTGCCGCACCATCCAGCCGCTGCCCGAGGACGAGCGCCGCAAGATCGCGCTGTTCACCAACGTGCAGAAGGAAGCGGTGATTTCGGCCTGGGACGTCGACCACATCTACAAGATCCCGATGATGCTGCACGAGCAGATGCTCGACGAGATCGTCTGCCACAAGCTGCAGATCCTGGCGAAAGCCGCCGACCTCGCGCCGTGGCGCAAGCTGGTGCACGCGCTCGAGCATCCCGAGCACGAGGTGGACATCGCCTTCGTCGGCAAGTACGTCGAGCTGCAGGACTCGTACAAGTCGCTCAACGAAGCCCTGCGCCACGCCGGCATCCACACCAGCTCGAAGGTCAATATCCATTACCTCGACTCCGAGGAGCTCGAGAAAGGCGCGAGCCCGGTCCCGCTCGAGAAGATGGACGCGATCCTGGTGCCGGGCGGCTTCGGCAAGCGCGGTACCGAAGGCAAGATGAAGGCGATCCGCCACGCCAGGGAAAACGGCGTTCCGTATCTCGGCATCTGCCTCGGCATGCAGCTCGCGACCATCGAGTTCGCGCGCAATGTCGTGGGGCTCGCCGGCGCCAACAGCACCGAGTTCGACCGCGAGACGCCGCACCCGGTGGTCGCGCTGATCACCGAATGGCTCGACCGCACCGGGCGCATCGAGCAGCGCACCGAGAAGTCCGACCTCGGCGGCACCATGCGCCTGGGCAGCCAGAAATGCCCGGTCGAGCCGGGCACGCTCGCGGCTTCGATCTACGGCGCCGAAGTGAATGAGCGGCACCGCCATCGCTACGAGGTGAACAACGTGTACGTGCCGCAGCTCGAGGCCAAGGGCTACAAGGTTTCGGCGCGCACGCCGAGCGAGAACCTGCCGGAGATCATGGAGCTGCCCGGGCACCCGTTCTTCATCGGGGTGCAGTTCCACCCCGAGTTCACTTCCACGCCGCGCCACGGCCACCCGCTGTTCAAGGCGTTCGTCGCCGCGGCGCTGCGCTACCGCGCCAGCTCGAAGCTCCGGGTCGTCGCGGCCTAATTGACCAAATGAAACTCTGCGGCTTCGATGTCGGCCTCGACAGGCCGCTATTCCTCATTGCCGGCCCGGACACGCTGGAGAGCGAGCAGCTGTGCCTCGACGTCGCCGGGAAGCTGAAGGAGCACACCGCCAAGCTCGGCATGCCCTATATCTTCAAGGGCTCGTTCGACAAAGCGAACCGCACCTCCGGCAAGAGCTACCGGGGACCGGGGATGGCGGAAGGTCTCAAGATTCTGGAGTCGGTGAAGAAGCGCATCGGTGTTCCGGTGCTCACCGACGTGCACGAGGACACCCCCTTAAGCGAGGTCGCCGAAGTCGTCGACGTGATCCAGACCCCGGCCTTCCTCTGCCGCCAGACCAATTTCATCCGCAGCGCCGCCAGCCAGAAAAAGCCGGTCAACATCAAGAAGGGCCAGTTTCTTTCGCCCTGGGAAATGAACAACGTGGTCGAGAAGGCGAAGAGCACCGGCAACCAGCAGATCCTGGTGTGCGAGCGCGGCTTCAGCTTCGGCTATAACAACCTGGTGGTCGACATGAGGGGGCTCGCGGCGATGCGCGACACCGGCTGCCCGGTGGTGTTCGACGGCACCCACTCGGTGCAGCTGCCGGGCGGGCAGGGCAACGCGTCGGGCGGCCAGCGCGAATTCATTCCGGTGCTCGCGCGCGCCGCGGTCGGCGCCGGCGTCTCCGGCGTATTCATGGAGACGCACCCCAAGCCGGATGAAGCGCTGTGCGACGGCCCGAATTCCTGGCCGCTGCACCTGATGCCGGAGTTGCTTGATACCCTTGCGGAGCTTGACCGGGTGGTGAAGCGCCGCGGGTTCGTGGAGGAGAAAGTGAAAGGCAAATGAGCTCCATCGTCGACGTGGTGGCAAGAGAGATCCTGGATTCGCGCGGCAACCCGACCGTGGAGGCCGACGTGCTGCTCGAGTCCGGCGTGATGGGGCGCGCCGCGGTGCCGTCGGGCGCCTCGACCGGCACTCGAGAGGCGGTGGAGCTGCGCGACGGCGACAAGAGCCGCTACGGCGGCAAGGGCGTGCTCAAGGCGGTGGAGTTCGTCAACACCGAGATTTCGGAGGCCATCGTCGGCCTCGACGCCACCGAGCAGGCATTCATCGACAAGACGCTGATCGACCTCGACGGCACCGACAACAAGGCGCGCATCGGCGCCAACGCGGTGCTCGCGGTTTCCATGGCGGTGGCCAAGGCCGCGGCCGAGGAATCGGGGCTGCCGCTCTACCGCTACCTCGGCGGCGCGGGCGGAATGAAGATGCCGGTGCCGATGATGAACGTCATCAACGGCGGCGCGCACGCCAACAACAATCTCGACTTCCAGGAGTTCATGATCCTGCCGGTCGGCGCGCAGTCGTTCCGCGAGGCGTTGCGCTGCGGCGCAGAAGTTTTTGCTTCTCTTCGCAAGATCATCGACTCCAAAGGGATGTCTACGGCCGTGGGCGACGAAGGCGGCTTCGCCCCCAACCTGCCGACCCACGCCGCGGCGATCGAGCTCATCCTGGACGCCATCGGCCGCGCCGGCTACAACGCGGGGCAGGACGTGGTGCTCGCCCTGGATTGCGCGGCCTCCGAATTCCATCGCGACGGCAGATACGTGCTCGAGTCCGAGAAGAAGACCCTCGGCTCGGCCGAGTTCACCGACTATCTGGGCGAGCTCGCCTCGCGCTATCCGATCGTCTCGATCGAGGACGGCATGGCCGAGGCGGACTGGGACGGCTGGAAGCGCCTGACCGAGAAGCTTGGCAAGAAGGTGCAGCTCGTGGGCGACGACATCTTCGTCACCAACCCGGGCATCCTCAAGGAAGGCATCCGTCTGGGCGTGGCGAACGCGATCCTCATCAAGGTGAACCAGATCGGCACGCTGTCCGAGACTTTTGCCGCCATCGAGCTCGCCAAGCGCGCGGGCTACGGCACCGTGATCTCGCATCGCTCCGGCGAGACCGAGGACACCATGATCGCCGACATCGCGGTCGGCTCCAACGCGCTGCAGATCAAGACCGGATCGCTGTCGCGCTCCGACCGCGTGGCGAAATACAACCAGCTGCTGCGCATCGAAGAGGACCTGGGCGACTCGGTGAGCTATCCGGGCCGCGAAGCCCTGCGCGCCGCGTGAAAATCCTCGCCGCCATCCTGGGCGCGCTGATCGTGCTGATCCAGTACCCGCTGTGGATCGGCAAGGGCGGCTGGCTCACGGCGTGGCGCCTGGAGAACAAGCTCGAGACCGAAAAGTCCAAAACCGTCCAGCTCGAGCGGCGCAACGCCGGCCTCGCCGCCGAGGTGCGCGACCTCAAGCAAGGCACCGAGGCAGTCGAGGAGCGCGCCCGCTACGAGCTCGGCATGATCCGCGGCGACGAGGTCTTCTACCAGATCGTGCCGGGCAAGGCGTCAGCCGTCGAAGGCGCGCCACCAGAAGTGCGCCGCACGCGGTGAAAGCGTGAAGCGGTAGTAGTTGCCGCCGCCATTCGGCGGCTGGTCCCAGCGCCGCGCGATCGGTTCGCCGGCGAGATGGCAATAAAGCAGCGTGCCGACAGCGCCGTGCGACACGATCGCGACATTGCCAGTTCTCGTCTTTTGGCGATCTCCTCCACCGCGCGCACGATGCGGCTCTGCGCATCCACGGCTCGCTCCCAGCCGCGAATGGATTTGTCCGGCGAGCCGAAGAACTGATCAGCAACGCGCTCGAATTCGTCCGGCGGCAGGAAGCCGGTGGCCGAGCGGTCGTTCTCGCCTAGCGCCTCGACCTCGTGAAAGGGCAGCGAGAGGTGCTCCGCGAGGATCGCGGCGCCGTCGATGGCCTTCTGCTCGGTGCTGCAATAGATGGCGGTGATGTCGCGCACCCATGGCTGGCGCAGGCCGGCGCGCATGCGCTGCTTTCCCAGCTCCGAAAGCGGCCAGCGCGGCACCGGCACGTCGCGGCTCATCACGACGTTCGGGTGGCTGATGAAGTACAGGGGGGCTATTTGTCTCGAGCTGCGTCGAGCGCAATGCCGACGAAGAGCAGCGCTACGGCAAGCATCACGATACCGATGACAAGTCCACGTCTAGAGACTCCAGATCTGCTCGATACGGCGTTTGATTCTGCGATGCAGCAGAAAAATGCCCATGGCGAGCACCATGGTGACAGCGAAAGCGAGCGTTAGCAATCAGCGACCCCCAGCCAGAGCCGCGTAGACCAGCTGCTCCTTGACGCCGTCAAGCTCAGCCATCGAGGCGGCAGAATCGCGGGGCAGCGAACCAGGGAGAGTCACCCCAAGAAGGAAGGTCTGCTCTGCGCATCCATTGCCGTCTGATGAAATCAACGACGGCCTCGGCATCCTGGTTGGGCCAAGGTGCGAAGTGAACGGCGTCGTTCTCAAGAGGTGAATCTCCTGCACGGTAGCCGCGCCTAAGGAGCTCCCTGACCAAGGCAAGAGTTGCTTCAAGGTTCTGTGCCCAATCTTCGACGCCCAAGTCCTGGGCCACGTCGTCTGCGATAACCCATAGTCCGATCCACTCATCTTCGCCAAACCGTAACAACTCTGCCAGGACTGGCTCGATGTTCATCGACGTATTTCAACGCGAGCCTGCTTTTGTCGTTGACAGTCCACGCTAAAGATTTGTCACCGGCGCCACGTCTTGCGCTGCTAAAGCATCACGACTACTCCTGATGAGAGGACAAGCGGACTACTGTTCGCCCTCGTCCGGAAACTCGCCGGCGATCGCCTCGAGCAGGTCGGTGCGGGTGACGACGCCGGCGAAGCGGCCTTGCGCGTCGAGCACGATGGCGAGCTCGGCGGCCTGGCGCTTGAACTGGTTGAGGGCGTCGAGCACCGAGGCGCGGGCGGCGACGACCGGCGCCGGGCGCAGCACCCTTTGGAGCTCGATCGGCTTGCCGTCGACGCAAAGCGCGAGCACATCTTCCTTGCGCACCACGCCCTCGACCTTGTCGATGCCGCCGCGGCCGACGGGAAGCTCGCGGTGCGGGCTCTCGCGCAGGCTCGGCAGCGGATCCGGGTCCGTCAAGTCGAGCCACACCACATCGCTGCGCGGAGTCATGACCGAGCTGACCGGGCGCTCGCGCAGGCTGAGGACGCCGCCGACCATCTGGCGCTCGGCCGGGGCGAACATCGGCCCGGCCGGCGCCGCCTGGGCGGGGAGCGGAACGCCGCCGAGCAGTCGCACGATCGCTTCGGCGACCTGCTGGCGCGTACGCAGGCCGGCGGGGCGCTTGCCGCGCGTGGTGAGCTGGTTGAGGATCTCGATCAGCACCGAGAAGCCGATCGCTGCGTAGACATAGCCTTTCGGGATGTGCAGGCCGAGGCCGTCGACCACCAGCACCAGGCCGATCATCAGCAGGAAGCCCAGGCACAGGATGATGAGCGAGGGCCGCTTGTTGATGAACGCGGTGAGCGGCTTGGAGGCGAACAGCATCGCCGCCACGGCGATGATGACCGCGGCCATCATCACGTAAAGCTCGTCCACCATGCCGACCGCGGTGATCACCGAGTCGAGCGAGAACACCGCGTCGAGCACCACGATCTGCGCGACGATCGGCCAGAACGGCGCGTGGGTTCCTCCGTCCACGCGCGCTTCATGCCCGCCCTCGACGCGGTCGTGGATCTCGGTGGTGGCCTTGATCAGCAGGAATACGCCGCCGGCGATCAGGATCAGGTCGCGCCACGAGATCTCCAGCCGCCAGAACGAGAGCACCGGCGCGGTGAGCGACATGACCCACGAGATGCTCGCCAGCAGGCCGAGGCGCATGAGCAGGGCGAGCGACAAGCCGATGATGCGCGCGCGGTCGCGTTGCTCTGGCGGCAGCTTGTCGGACAGGATGGCGATGAAGATCAGGTTGTCGACCCCGAGGACGACCTCGAGCAGAACGAGCGTCAACAAGCCGACCCAGACGGTGGGATCGGTGATCCACTCCATCGGCTTACTCCTTCAGTCGGCGACGTCGGGTTCGAAGAACAGCCACTGGATCTCGGGGAACTCGATGCGCAACGCGGCCTCAACTTCGTTGATCCGCGTGACCAGCTCCGCCGCGCTCACGGCGTTCATCTTTACCTTCAGCGCCACCATCAGCGAGGTGCCGAGCTGCAGAGTGACGACACGGTAGACCTTCTCCACCCCCTCGCAGCCCTCGGCGAAGCGCCGCAGGCTTTCCACGGTCTGCGGCTCGGCGCTCTGCCCGATGAGCAGCGCCATGATTTCCCGCCCGATGCCGATCGCGACCGCGATCAGCACCACGCCGATCCACATCGAGCCCAGGCCGTCCCACATCGGGTTGCCGGTCAGAATCGTCATCAGCACCGCAATCAGGGCGAGGGCGAGGCCGAGCAGCGCGGCGAAATCCTCGCCGAGGATGACGACCAGCTCGCTCTGGCGGCTCTCGCGGAACCAGCGCCAGACGGTTCGTTGCCCGCGCACCTTGTTCACCTCCTGCAGGCAGGCGCGCATGGAGATCGCCTCGGCCACCAGGCCGAACACCAGGATGCCGACCGCCACCCACGCATAGCTCAGCGGCTCGGGGTGCTTGAGCTTGTGCCAGCCTTCGTAGAGCGAAAACATGCCGCCGAGCGAAAACAGCACGATGGCCACGATGAACGACCAGAAGAACACCGCCTTGCCCCAGCCGAGCGGATAGTCGGCGCTCGGCGGGCGCTTGGCCTGCTTCATGCCCCAGAGGAGGAGCACCTGGTTGCCGGCGTCGGCGTAGGAGTGGATCGCCTCCGCCAGCATCGCGCTCGAGCCGGTGGCGACCGCCCCGGCGGTCTTGGCTGCCGCGATGGCAAGGTTCGCGCCCAGCGCGTAGAAGATGGTGCGGGTGGAGTCGGCTTTCACGGGCTTATACTATTTGAATGAAACTGTCCGCGGAACAACTCCAGCGATTCGACCGGGACGGGTATCTGTTCTTCCCGAGCCTTTTTACTCCGGACGAAATCAAGACCCTGACCGACGAAGTCCCCTCCTTATATGCCCAGCGCCGGCCCGAGAACGTGCGCGAGAAGACCGGCGACGTGGTGCGCACCAACTTCGCCGCGCACCTCTACAGCTATCCTTTCGCCAAGCTCGCGCGCCATCCGCGCATGGTGCAGCCGATCAAGCAGCTGTTCGGCGAGGACGTGTACATGCACCAGTTCAAGATCAACGGCAAGCAGGCGTTCGATGGCGACGTCTGGCAATGGCACCAGGACTACGGCACCTGGCGCGCCGACGACCAGATGCCCGAGGCGCGGGCGATGAACGTCGCCATCTTCCTCGACGAGGTGAACGAGTTCAACGGGCCGCTGATGTTCATCCCGGGCAGCCACAAGCAGGGCGTGCTCGACGCCCAGCACGACACCAGCACCACCAGCTATCCGCTATGGGTCATCACCCACGAAACCATCGGAAAGCTGGTGGAGCACGGCGGCATCGTCGCGCCGAAAGGTCCCGCCGGCTCGATGATCCTGTTCCACGGCTGCCTGGTGCACGCTTCGACCTCGAATCTTTCGCCGTGGAATCGCGTCAGCGTCTACCTCTCGCTCTGCGCGGTGTCGAACCACATCCGCCGCTTCAAGCGCCCCGGCTACATCGCGCACCGCGACTTCTCGCCCATCCAGTGCCTGCCGGACGATTGCCTGCTGAAACAATACGACGTGCCACTTCCCTGGAAGAACGGCACACCCCAGGAAGAACTAAAGGCTGCATAACTGCTAATCAGGGACAGACCACGATTTTCCGCCTGTCGAAAAAACGTGGTCTGTCCCTGTTTTCGAGGTGCCTGTGAATCTTTACGCCAAGCTTCAGGAAAGACGGGACAAGCCGCTACGCGTAGGCCTGATCGGCGCGGGCAAGTTCGCGGCGATGTACATCGCGCAGGTGCCGAAGACCCCGGGCGTGCACCTCGTCGGCATCGCGGACATCGCGCCGGATTATGCGAAGCAGAACCTGGCGCGGGTGGGATGGAAGCCCGAGCAATACGGCGCCCAGTCTTTCGAGCACGCCCTCAAGACGGGGCAAACGTTCCTGACCGACGATTGGCAGAAGCTGGTGGCGCACCCGGCGGTCGACATCGTGATCGAGGCCACCGGGAATCCGCCGGCGGCGGTGGAGCATGCCCTGGCGGCGTTCCGCAACCGCAAGCACGTCGTCATGGTGACGGTGGAGGCCGATGCGTTCTGCGGCCCGCTGCTGGCACGCAAGGCGGCGGAAGCCGGCGTGGTCTACAGCCTCGCCTACGGCGATCAGCCGGCGCTGATCTGTGATCTGGTGGACTGGGCGCGCGCCGCCGGCTTCCCGGTGGTGGCGGCGGGCCGCGGCCACAAGTGGCTGCCGCATTTCGCGCAATCGACGCCGGAAACGGTATGGGGCCACTACGGCCTGACGCCGGAGGAGGCGAAGGTCGGCGGCCTCAACCCCAAGATGTTCAACTCGTTCCTCGACGGCTCCAAGCCGGCGATCGAGACCACCGCGGTATGCAATGCCACCGGCCTGACGCCGGCTCCCGAGGGACTGAAGTACCCGGCAGGATCGGTGGATGAAATCCCGGCGCTGATGCGGCCGAAGAGCGAAGGCGGGCTCCTGCACCACAAGGGACAAGTGGAAGTCATCTCGTCGCTCACCGCTGACGGAAAGCCGATTGCGTACGACATCCGCTTTGGCGTGTGGGTCGTGTTCGAGGGCGAAACCGACTACATCCGCCGCTGTTTCCATGAGTACGGCGTGAAAACCGATCCATCCGGGCGCTATGCTTGCATGTACAAGCGCTGGCACCTGATCGGCCTCGAGGTCGGTATCTCGGTCGCGTCGGTGGGATTGCGCGGCGAAGCCACCGGCTGCGCCACCGGATGGCGCGCCGATGCAGTCGCGCTCGCGAAGAAAGATCTCAAGCAAGGCGAGTTGCTGGACGGCGAAGGCGGCTACACGGTGGTCGGCCGGCTCATGCCTGCCGCCGACTCGGTGAAATTCGGGTGCTTGCCCCTGGGCCTTGCCCACGGATGGAAGATGGTGCGCCCGGTTGCAGCCGGCCAGCCGGTGAAATGGAGCGACGTCGAGGTCGACGCCAATTCCACCGCGGTGCGCGTGCGCCGCGAAATGGAGGCGCGTGGGATTGAAAGCCTGGCTACGGGCCGCGCAGGCGCTGCAGCAGAAAAGGTCCTAGCAGGAAGAGCGCAGTAAGGCCGAACAGGGTCAGGGCGATCGGCCGGCCGAGGAAACCGCCCCAGCTCAGGTCGAAGATCAGCAGCGACTGCTTCAGCGTCTCCTCCACCATCCGGCCGAGCACCAGGCCGATCACCAGCGGTGCCGGCGAGAAGCCGTAGCGCTTCATGAAGAAGCCGATAAACCCAAATGCAATTGCCACCCAGACCTCGGCCATCGCCTGGTTCGGCGCATAGGCGCCGATGACCGAAAGCACGAACACCGCCGGCCAGAGCAGCGGCGCCGGGATCAGGCTGATGCGTGCGAACACCTTCGCGAAGCCCAGGCCGAGCACCAGGTAGAGAAGGTTCGCGAGCAGCATCGACGAGAACACCGCATAGAGCAGCATCGGCTGCTCGGTGAAGAGGTGCGGTCCGGGGCGGATGCCCTGCACGATCAGGCCGGCGAGGATGATCGCAGTCGTGGTGCTGCCGGGGATGCCGAGCGCCAGCGTCGGCACCATCGCGCCGCCGACCGCGGCGTTGTTCGCGGCTTCCGGCCCGGCAACGCCCTCGATCGCGCCTTTGCCGAACTGCGCCTTGTTCTTCGACCAGCGCTTGGTCTCGACGTAGGCGATCATCGCCGCGGTGGTGGCCCCCAGCGCCGGCAGGATGCCGATGAAGGTGCCGAGCACGCTCGAGAGCGAGATCGCCTTCCCGCAATCCTTGATGTCCTGCCAACTCGGCAGGCGTACGGCGCCGAGCTTTGCGATCGCAACCTTGCTGCCGAGCTGCGCCGCCTGCTCGAACAGCTCGGCGAGCGCGAACAGCCCGATCAGCACCGGGATGAACTCGATGCCGTCGGTGAAGGAGTGGATGCCGAAGGTGTAGCGCTCGACGCCGGTGGTGAGATCCTGGCCCACCGTGGCCAGCAGCACGCCGAACGCGCCCGCGATCAGGTTCTTGGTGGCGCTGTCGCCGCCGGTCATCGCCACCATCGACAGGCC
>CAWENY010000033.1:0-34149 GCA_963810475.1 uncultured beta proteobacterium
ACCACCATCTACGAGGGCACCACCGGCATCCGGGCCATCGACCTCGTTGGCCGGCCGATCACCCGCGCCGAAGGCGGCGCCACCGCCAAGGCCTGGCTCGCTGAGCTGAAAAAGCTCGATGCGAAGCTCGCGGCTCACCCGGAAATCCGCAAAGCCCTGGCCGATGGCGTGAAGGCCGTGGAGGAGTGCGTCGACTTCATCGTCGCCGCCAAGGACCCGCGGGTCCAGTTCGCCGGCGCCGTGCCGTTCCTCAAGCTGATGGGCATCGTCGCCGGCGGCTGGCAGATGGCGCGTGCGGCGTTGGCGGCCGACACAATGCAAGGGCGGTGATCAAGGAATTCCTAGAAAGCAAAGAAGGCGACGGCGCGCTTCTATGCCGACCACGTCCTGGTGCAGGCCCCCGGCCTGCGCAATAGATTCGTCAATGGCGCCGCCGGCGTTCTCGACCTCCCCGAGGACCAATTGCCGCCGCGGCTGCGTTCCGCTACGTGCCCGCCGCCCTACCGGCGCAGGTTATGCACCACGAGTTCGTCGATCTCCAGCCGCCCGATTCTGGCGCGACTCACGGCAACGCGACCGACCGCTAGCCGTCCGATCGCGACTGCACCGATCGCGGGAGCACAAGGGCGAATGCGCCGATGGCCAAGGCACCCAGGCGGGCGTAACTCCTGGAAAGGCGGGCCGGCGCGGCTGTGAATTCGGTTTTCATGCCAGTGCCGCAGCATATTGCGTGCCTC
Source organism: uncultured beta proteobacterium (assembly GCA_963810475.1). GTDB lineage: Bacteria > Pseudomonadota > Gammaproteobacteria > Burkholderiales > SG8-39 > SCGC-AG-212-J23. Next base: position 738 of record CAWENY010000033.1, read on the forward strand.
CCGCCGCCATCATTCCAGCTGAAGGCAGGCGCGCGTCAGCGTCGCGTCTTCGTGCCGGCTGAGCTTGAATCCGAGCTTGGTGGCGAGCGTCAGCATCGGCCGGTTCATGGCGAGGATGTCCCCGTAGAGGCCCTTCACGCCCCGTGGCGGCGGGGCGGCGTCGATGAGCTTGGCTAGCAGGCGGGAGCCGATGCCGCGGCCGTGCCACGCGTCGGCGATCACGATGGCGAACTCCGCCGCGTTGCAGTAGCTCTCGCGCACATAGCGCGCCACGCCGAGCAGCGTTACTCTTCGCGGTCGAGCATGGCGGTAGCGGCGAGCGCCATATCGCGCGAAAAGTCCACGCTGACCAGGCGCTGGATGTATTCGCGGGTGATCCTGATGGCGCCGCCGAGCAGGCGGTTATGGCGCGTTTCGGCGGAAAGGCCGCTGACGAACGCGAGCTCGATGTCGCTATCCTCGGGGCGTAAGAGGCGCAGTGTTACCGAGGTGCCCGTGACGGGCTCGAACGACTCGGTCAGGTCTTCTATGGGCGCATCCCGAAGAAGCGGCGGATCTTGGTCCCGAGACGCACCTCGGCCTCGGCGACGGGCCCGGCGTCGGAAAACGCCTGGCGCACTCGCTCGAGGTCGCCGCGCCGGCCGCCCATGACGCGCTTGATCTCCTCGGAGATCTCGGCGCGCCCGAGCAGCAGCTCCTGGAACGAGGCGCGGTCCAGGCGGTAGCACTCGACGTCGGTCTTCGCCACTACCGTGGCGGTGCGCGCATCGCCGGTGATCAGCGCCATCTCACCGAAGAATTCGCCGGCGTGCACCATGCCGAGGACGCTGGGCGCGCCGCCGGGCGGCTCGTAGAGCACCTCGGCTTCGCCATAGGCGAGGATGTAGAGCCAGTTGGCCTTGTTGCCCTGCTTGGTGATGACGTCGCCGCGCGCGAACGGGGCGTATTGCAACCGTTCGGCGATGTCGGCCTTGGTTTCCTCGGGCAGGGCGGCGAACGGCGGCACGCTGGCGAGGGCCTGCAGCCGGCGCGTGAGCTCGCGGCGCCGCACGGTCTCGGCGTGCGCCTGGTCGCGCGTCACGGCATAGGTCGTGCGCTGCGGCTCGGCGACGCGGATGCCGGCGCGCTGCAGCGAAGCGAACAGATGCACGCGCACCATGGAGTCGGTGAGGTCGTCCTCGTGCAGGTCGGTGAGGAAGTAGCGCAGCTGGTAGCAGAGGTTGCCTTCGTCGAAGGCCTTCAGCACGCAGCTCGGGGTGGGCGTGCGCGCCACGTTGGGGATCGACAGCTCGCGCATCTCGTCGTCGATGATGGCGATCACGCGCGCCGGCGGCACGCCCGGGTCGACCATGAAGTTGAGCAGGCGCCGCCACTGCAGCGGCGCGCCGTCGCGCTGGCCGAGGATCTCGACGCGCGCCTTCATCAACATGCTGTTCGGCACCACCACGGTTTCCCAGTTGCGCGTTTCGATCAGCGTCGAGCGCCAGCGGATGTCGCGCACCCGCCCGCTCGCGGTGTCGACGCGGATCCAGTCGCCGATGCGCACCGAGTTGTCGAGCTGCACCGCGACGCCGGCGAGCACGTTGCCCAGCGTGTCCTGCATCGCGAAGGCCACCACCGCGGTCAGGATCGCCGAGGTGGTGACGATGCTGGAGAGATCCAGTCCGGCGCCGCGCAGCTGGGCGAAGCCGTAGATCACGTACACCGCCACGATGCCGAGGTCCTCGACGATGCGCGGCGGTTGGCTTCCGGCCAGCGGCAGCAGCAGCCGGAAGACGGTGAAGCCCAGAAGGCGGATGAGCGCAATCGAGGCCACGAAGCGCGAAATGGCGTGCACGGTGCTCGCCGCGTCGGTGAAGTTCAGCGCCCAGATCACGGACGCGGCGGCCTCGCCGCCGATGCCGAGCAGGAAGAGCCACAGCGTGTTGAGGAACGTCGAGCGTTCCGTCGGGCGTGCGTGCAGCAGCGCGAAGGTCATGCCGAACGCCGCCAGCGCCAGCCACGGCGCGGCCGAGCTCCAGAACCCGAACGGGCTCGGCGTTCCGTTCATGGCCGGATTCTTCCGGTGAGCATGTCCTTCCACATCACCCAGTCGCCCATGAAGCTGTAGAGCGGATGCGTAAACGTGGCCGGCCGGTTCTTTTCAAAGAAGAAGTGGCCGACCCAGGCAAACGCATAACCGGCGGCCAGGCCGGCGAGCAGCCACCAGAAATTCAGCGTCGAGAACGCATGCAACACCGCCAGCAGGCCCAGCGAGGTGCCGACGAAGTGCAGCCGCCGGCAGGTGCGGTCCGAATGCTGCGAAAGGTAGAACGGATAGAAGTCGGAAAAACTGCGCTGTTCACGGCAGCCTTGATGGGCTCTCCCATGCGCCCATTGTAGCCATGTCGCGCAATCCGCTACAGATGCAAAATTTTCAATGCGCTTCAATGCAGCCAGGATGGGCGCCGAAACGCGCGCTTGCTCGGGCCCGTCTTCGATGCCGCGCCCTCGGTGTCGAACACGATTTCACGATTTGTTGGCAACGCCTTGCTGGCGATCGTGAGGCGTACGCCGCCCTCGAAGGCTTCGAACTGCAGCGTCAGGCCGCTCGGCAGATCTTCGACGATCTGCTCGCGGATGTAGCATTGCCGGCGCGCTGGGCTTTATCGGCATTCCCTGTAGCTGCAACGGACGTGCCTGCGGAGCCCGAAGCGCTTGTCGTTGAAGCGCGACAATTGATTTCCGCTTTTCACTACGAAATAGTTGGCGTTGCGCGGGCAGGCAGCCGCACGACCTTACGCCAACATTGTCCATTCCACATGGCCACCATCCTCGTCGCGGACGATAACCGCGCGAATCGCGAGGCGCTGGCGGCGCTCCTCGAGCTCGCTGGGCATGACGTCATCCGCGCCGCCGACGGCCGGGAAGCGTTGGCGCGGGCGCGGGAAGCGCACCCGGAGCTGGTGATCTCCGACGTCCTGATGCCGGTGATGGATGGCTACGAGCTCGCCCGCAACCTGCGCGCCGACCCGGGCACCGCCAAGGCGGCGGTGATGTTCTATACCGCCTACTTCGGCGGCCAGGACGCGCAAGCCCTGGCGCAGGCGCACGGCGTGTCGCGCGTGCTGGTCAAGCCGTCGGACAACGACGAAATCCTGCGCGAGGTGAAGGCCGCGCTCGCCTCGCGCCACGAGGTCCCGGCGCAGGCGAGCGCCGACCTCGACCAGGAGCACCTGCGCGTGATGGTCGATCAGCTCCTGGAGAAGACCGGCGCGCTCGAGCTGCAGCAGCGGCGCATCGAGCGCCTCAACCGCACCCTCGAGATGCTGAGCGCGATCAACGCGCTCATCGTGCGCGCGGGCGACCGCCAGGCGCTGCTCGACGAGGCCTGCCGCATCGCGGTCGAGAAGGGCGGCTTCCGGCTGGCGGCGATCGGCCTCGCCGAGGGCCCGGGCAAGGCGATGCGCCAGGTGGCGGCGGCGGGCGAGGGCAGCGCCGAGCGCGACCTGGAGCGCCTCAAGCTCGGCACGCGCTCGCTGATCTGGAACGATGCGCAGAGCGGCTCGTTCGTGGCGCTGCCGCTGCTCGTCGGCGGCGAGGTGGCCGGCATCGTCATCCTGTATGCGACGCAGCGCGATTTCTTCGACGAAGAGGAGATGCGCCTGCTGCACGAGCTCGCGGGCGACATCGCGTTCGCGCTGCGCCACCTCGCGCAGAAAGCGCGCATGGATTATCTCGCCTACCACGACTCGCTCACCGATCTTCCCAACCGCAGCCTGTTCACCGATCGGATGAGCCAGGCCCTGAACGCCGCGCGGCGCGAGCGGCGCTTCGCCGCGGCGATCTTCGTCGACGTGCAGCGCTTCCGCATGGTGAACGAGACCTTCGGCCGCAAGGCGGGCGACGACCTGCTGCGCGAGATCGGCGAGCGCCTGCGCGAGGCGGCGCGCGAGCAGGACACGGTGGCGCGCGTGGGCGCGGACCATTTCGCCGTCGCGGTGGCGCCCTTCGACCGACCGGGCGACACCGCGTATTCGTTCCTCGAGCGCCTGGACGAGTCGCTGGCGCGGCCGATCGTGATCGAAGGCGTGGAGCTGCGCGTCGCGTTGAAGGCGGGCATCGCGGTCTTCCCCACCGACGGCGATTCGACCGAGGCGCTGTGTGCCAACGCCGAGACCGCGCTCAACAAGGCGAAGCACGCCGGCAACCGCTATCTGTTCTACGCGCCGGAGATGAATGCCCGCGTCGCGGAATCGCTGGCAATGGAGCACCGTCTGCGCCGCGCGCTGGAGGACGGCACGCTGTCGTTGCACTACCAGCCGAAGATCAACATGGCGAGCGGCGAGGTCGCGGGGCTCGAGGCGCTGATCCGCTGGAACGATTCGGAGCTCGGCTCGGTGCCGCCGGCCAAGTTCGTCTCGCTGCTCGAGGAGACCGGCATGATCCTCGCCGCCGGCCGCTGGGCGCTGGGCAAGGCGGTCGACGATGTGCACCGCTGGCAGTCGCTCGGCCTCAAAGTGCCGCGCACCTCGGTGAACATCTCCGCGTTGCAGCTGCGGCAGAAGGATTTCGTCGATACCGTGCTCGACGCGCTGTCGCAGTTCGAGGGCGCCGCGCCGCTGCTCGACCTCGAGATCACCGAGAGCGTGCTGCTCGACGACATCGAGGAGAGCACGCGCAAGCTGCAGGCGCTGCGCCGCGCCGGGGTCGAGGTCTCGGTCGACGACTTCGGCACCGGCTACTGCTCCCTCAGCTACCTTGCGCGGCTGCCGGTCGACACGCTGAAGATCGACCGCAGCTTCGTGGTGCGCATGCGCGATGCCGGCTACCCGCGCAACATCGTCGCCATGATCGTTTCGCTCGCCCACACGCTCGGGTTGCGCGTCGTTGCCGAAGGCGTGGAGGACGACGAGCAGGTGCGCCTGCTGCGCGAGCTGGGCTGCGACCAGATCCAGGGCTTCTATGTGAGCCATCCCGTGCCCGCCGACCAGATCGTCGCCCTGCTGCGCGGCCTGGAGCAGCGCCGCGCGGCCGCCGCGTAAGGCAATCCGCGACAAGCGCGCCGCGCGGCGCAAAACTTGCGGCGGCCCCTCCTTTCACCTGCATTTGTGAAAGGAAATTCGAATGGCCACTGTAGTTCATGAACGTCCCTATCACGAGCGCCGTACTCAGGAACGGCGACGAATCTCCGAGTATCTCGGCGGGCTGCGCAACGCCGAGGGCTTGCGTGTCTCCTGGGGCGGTATCTGGGCCGGCGTGCTGTCCGCGGTGGGATTACTCATCCTGCTGACGGCGCTGGGCATAGCGGTCGGCATCTCGGCACTCCAACCCGGCGAAACGGAAGGTTCGACGCTCGGCATGGGCGCCGGCATCTGGGCCGGGCTCTCGCTGCTGCTCGCGCTTTTCCTGGGCGGCCTGGTCTCGACGCGCGTCGGCGCAATCTCCGACCGCACCACGGGGTTTTTCGAAGGCGCGCTGGTGTGGGTGGTGAGCATCCTGCTGATGGGCTACCTCACGACCAGCGGCATCGGCACGCTGGCGGGCGGTGCGTTCAAGATGGTGGGCGGTGCTACGCAAGCCATCGGCACCGTGATGCAGGGTAGCAGCGGCATCGACACCTCCGGCGGCGTCGACCAGATCCTCCAACGCCTGAAGGATCCGAGCACCGCGCGGCAAATCGCCTCCGCCACCGGCATGCAGCAGAGCGAGGTGGAAGCCACGTTGAGCGAGACCGCACAGCGCGTGGAGAACAACCGCGACAATCCCACCCAGGCTGCGGCCGAGGCGAAGCAGGGCATGGCGCGGCTGATGGACAGCGCCAAGTCGAGCGGGGCGCTGCAGCAGAAAGCCGAGGAAGTGAAGCCGCAGGCGGCGAAGGCCGCGTGGATCACGCTCGGCGCACTGGTGCTTTCGCTGCTCGCCGCCGTGTTCGGCGCGATGGCCGGGCGCCGGCGCGAGGAGCAACTCGCCACTCGGTGACAGCGCGTCGCCGAAGCCGCCGGCTACTTTCGGCACCCGGCGATATCCAAGCCCGCGCCGCGGGTCCATGATCAGCAGGTGTTGAGAGTACTTGTGGTGGAGGACGACCAGGACACCGCGGAGAGCCTGCGAAGCTTGCTTGCGCTCTGCGGCTACCTGGTCGTCGTAGCACGCACCAGCCAGCAGGGCATCGAGGCCGCGCGCCGCATCGAGCCCCACATCGTGCTGTGCGACATCGGCCTTCCGGACAGCGACGGCTATGTGGTCGGCAGCGTGCTACGGCAGAGCGGCTACAGCGCCGGCGCGCTGATGATCGCGGTCACCGGCCTCGGCGGGACGCAGAACCGCCTGCGCGCGCTCGCCGCGGGCTTCGACGAGCACCTGGTCAAGCCGGTGGATCCGAAGACGCTGCTGCAGCACATGCAGCGCACGCATTAGCTACATGTTCGGGTAGTTCGGGCCGCCGCCGCCCTCGGGCGCGACCCACACGATGTTCTGCAGAGGGTCCTTGATGTCGCAGGTCTTGCAGTGCACGCAATTCTGCGCGTTGATCTGCAAGCGCGGCTTGCTCTCGACTTCGACGAACTCATACACGCCCGCCGGACAATAGCGGCCTTCCGGGCCGGCGTAATCAGCGAGATTGACCTTCACCGGAATCGCCGGATCCTTCAGAGTCAGGTGCACCGGCTGATCTTCATTGTGGTTGGTGTTCGAGACGAAGACCGAGGACAGTCGATCGAAAGTCAAAACGCCGTCGGGCTTGGGATAAGCAATCGGTGTTGCCGCGTTCTTGTGTTCCAGCGTTTCATTGTCGGCATGCGCGTGGCGCAAGGTCCACGGTGCCTTGCCACGGAACAGCACCTGGTCGATGCCAACCATCAGCGTGCCGGCATACAGGCCCTTCGACATCCAGGGCTTGAAGTTGCGCGCGCGGTGCAGCTCGTCGTACAGCCAGCTCGCGCGGAACGCTTCGGGATACGCTGAGAGCTCGTCGCTTGCGCGCCCGGACTGCAGCGCATCGTGCGCGGCATCCGCGGCGAGCATGGCGGACTTGATGGCGGCGTGGCTGCCCTTGATGCGCGAGGCATTCAGGAACCCGGCTTCATCGCCCACCAGCGCGCCGCCGGGGAAGGCGAGCTTGGGCAGGGATTGCAGCCCGCCGGCGGCGATGGCGCGCGCACCGTAACAAACCCGCTTGCCACCCTCGAAAGTCCTGCGGATCTCCGGGTGGGTCTTGAAACGCTGGAATTCCTCGAACGGCGACAGGTACGGATTCTGGTAGCCGAGGCCGACCACGAAGCCGACGGCGACCAACCGGTCTTCCATGTGATAAAGGAACGAGCCGCCGTAGACGTCCGCGCCGAGCGGCCAGCCCGCGGTATGCGTCACCAGCCCGGGCTGGTGGCGCTCGGGCTTCACTTCCCAGAGTTCCTTCAGGCCGAGGCCGTACACCTGGGGGGTTTTTCTGAGAAAAAATCTTTCCTCGAGCTGCCGCCCCAGGTGGCCGCGCGCGCCTTCGGCGAAGAAGGTGTACTTGCCGTGCAGCTCCATCCCCGGCTGGTAGGCGTCGGTCTTCTCGCCCTTGCGGTTGATGCCGAGGTCGCCGGTGGCCACGCCTTTGACCGCGTCGCCTTCGTAGAGCACCTCGGCAGCGGCGAAGCCGGGGAAGATTTCCACGCCGAGCTCTTCGGCCTGCTTGCCGAGCCAGCGGCAGACATTCCCCAGGCTGACGACGTAATTGCCGTGGTTTCTAAAGCATCCGGGCAACATCCAGCCTGGGGTGTTGAATGAGGATTTTTCGGTGAGAAAGAGGAACCGGTCTTCGCTCACGGGCGTATTGAGCGGGGCGCCTTTCTCTTTCCAGTCCGGGATCAGCTCGGTGAGCGCCCGAGGGTCCATCACCGCGCCGGAAAGGATGTGCGCGCCGATCTCCGAGCCTTTTTCCAGCACGCAGACCGAGCGTTCCGGCGAGCGCTGCTTCAGGCGGATCGCGGCGGCGAGTCCCGCGGGGCCGCCGCCGACGACGACGACGTCGTACTGCATCGATTCGCGGGACATGCGCGAATTATAATCAGCGCCCGATGGCAGACCGAAAACTCGTCCACACCGAGCGCATCGACATCCGCTGGGGCGACATGGACGCGATGGGCCACGTCAATAACACGGTGTACTTCCGCTACATGGAGCAGGCGCGTATCGGCTGGTTCGAGTCGCTGGTGCCACGCGGCGAGGCGTGGCGCAGCATGGGCATCGTCATCGTCAACGCGTCCTGCAACTTCAAGAAGCCGATCAACTATCCGGGCAGCGTGGAGGTGAAGGTGTTCGCCGGCGCTCCGGGCGGCTCGAGCGTGCCGACCTACTACGAATTGCTCGTCGGCGACGAGCTCTACGCCGACGGCGCCGCCACGGTGGTGTTCGTCGACCCCGAAAAGCAGAAGCCGATGCGCATTCCCGAGCGCGTGCGCTCGCTCATGCAATGAGCGCGCTCTGGACGCCCTCGCCCGAGCGGGCGGCGAAGACCGAGCTCGCGCGCTTCATGAAGCTCGCCGGCCAGTCGAGCTACGCCGACCTGCATCGCTGGTCGATCGAGCACAGCGCGGATTTCTGGAATGCGGTCTGGGATTTTTCCGCGGTCCGGGGCGAAAAGGGCGGCGAGGTCGTGGTCGATGCGACCCGCATGCCGGGCGCGAAGTGGTTTCCGCAGGCAAGCCTCAACTACGCCGAAAATGTGTTGCGCAACCGCGGTTCCGCGGACGCCATCGTGTTCTGGGGCGAGGATCGGATCAAGAGAAGGCTCAGCCACAAGAACCTGCGTGCCTTGGTCTCGCGCATCGCCCGGGCGCTAAGTGACGCCGGCGTACAGAAGGGGGATCGGGTCGCCGGTTACCTGCCGAACATTCCGGAAGCGACCGCCGCGCTGCTTGCGACGGCGAGTCTTGGCGCGGTGTGGTCGAGCTGCTCGCCCGATTTCGGCGTGCAGGGCGTGCTCGACCGCTTTGGCCAGATCGAGCCCAAGGTGCTGTTCTGCGCCGACGGCTACCTCTACAACGGCCGGGAATTCGATTCGCAGGAAAAGGCGAGCCAGGTGCTCGAGCAGCTGCCGAGCGTCGAGGAGTGCGTGGTGGTCGACTACCTCGGCGCGCCGGCAACGGCCGGCACCTCGCTCTACGACTTCCTCGAGCCCTTCGATGCCGGCGAGATCGACTTCGAGCGCGTGGAGTTCAACCACCCGCTCTACATCCTGTATTCGTCGGGCACCACCGGCGTGCCGAAATGCATCGTCCATGGCACCGGCGGCGCGCTGCTGCAGCACCTGAAGGAGCACCGGCTGCACAGCGATGTGAAGCCGGGGGACCGCGTGTTCTACTTCACCACGCTCGGCTGGATGATGTGGAACTGGCTGGTCTCCGGGCTGGCTTCGGAGGCCACGCTGCTGCTTTACGACGGCTCGCCTTCCATCGCGCGCGGCCGGGTGCTGTTTGATTTCGCCGAAGCCGAGGGGATGACGCACTTCGGCACCTCCGCCAAGTTCATCGATGCCCTGGCCAAGACCGGCCTCAAGCCGAAGGACACGCACCGCCTGGACAAGCTGCGCGCGGTGCTTTCCACCGGGTCGCCGCTCGCGCCCGAGGGTTTCGACTACGTCTACGCGAACATCAAGGACGATGTCTGCCTGTCGTCGATCTCGGGTGGCACCGACATCGTCTCCTGCTTCGTGCTCGGCAACCCGATGGGGCCGGTGTGGCGCGGCGAAATCCAGGCCAAGGGGCTGGGGATGGCGGTGGAGGTGTTCGATGAATCCGGAAAACCAGTGACCCGCGAAAAAGGCGAGCTGGTCTGTACCAAACCGTTCCCCGCGATGCCGATCGGATTCTGGAACGACCCCGACGGCGCCAAGTATCGCGCGGCGTACTTCGAGAAATACCCGAACGTCTGGCGCCATGGCGACTGGTCCGAGGAGACCGAGCATGGCGGGCTCGTCATCTATGGCCGCTCGGACGCGGTGCTGAACCCCGGCGGCGTGCGCATCGGCACCGCGGAGATCTACCGCCAGGTCGAGCAGATCGATGAGGTGATGGAGGCGCTGGTCATTGGCCAGGAGTGGGAGGCCGATGTCCGCGTGGTCCTGTTCGTGAAGCTCAAGGAAGGCGTCCAGCTGGACGATGCGCTGGTCAACCGCATCAAGCGGCGCATCCGCGAAAATACCACCCCGCGCCACGTTCCCGCCAAGGTGGTGCAGGTATCGGATATCCCACGCACCAAGAGCGGCAAGATCGTCGAGCTCGCGGTGCGCGAAGTCGTGCACGGCCGCCCGGTGAAGAATCTGGAAGCGCTCGCCAATCCCGAGGCGCTCGACTACTTCCGCAACCGCTCCGAACTGGGAAACTAGTCGACGCTGATCTTGCGCTCGGTGGCGATGCGCTTCCAGAGCGCCAGTTCCTCTCGCAGGCGCGCGCCGAACGCCGCTGCATTCATCGCCACCGGGACCGAGCCATCCGGTTCGAGGATCACCTTCATTTCCGGCGACGCCGAAAATTTCGTTGATCTCGCGGTTCAGGCGATCGACGAACGCGGGCGGCGTTCCGGCCGGCGCCATCAGCCCGGCGACGCCTTTTTTCCCTTGTTTTGCGGGCGCCGGGCATTCTTTCCAGCCTACGCAGACGAGCGTCGGGCTTTCTAGACGTCGCAGGGATTCAGCGGAGCGGCGTGTTTCTTGCTTCCACCCTGATGGTTTCTCAACCAAGGAGGAGACCAGCAAATGAGACTCAAGACGTTAGTTGCAGTAGCAGTCGCAGCCGCCTTTGCCGTACCCCTCTCGGCGCTCGCTCAGAGTGACAAGCCATCGAGCGGCACTTCAGCCGGGGCACCAGCGGCGCCAAAGGCTGCTATGGACAAGGACAAAGACGGCTCCATTTCGCGCGAAGAGGCGAAGGGGACACCGTTGGAGAAGGATTTCAGCAAGCTGGATAAGGACGGTGACGGTAAGCTCTCCGCAAGCGAGCAGGCAGATGCCAAGGCCGGCGTAGGCGCCACGAAGCCGGAAGAACCGAAGAAGCAGTAGCGCAATCTTGCTGCCTGCAAAAAGCCCCGCTTCGGCGGGGCTGGAATTTCCGCCGGATTTCGGAGGACACGTTTCATGATTAGATCACTGCTTTCGATTGCAGCAGTCGCCTTTCTTTTCTCCGCGTGCGGTGAAGACGCCTCCAAGAAGGCCCCGAGCGGCGCTACGACGCCGCCCCCGGCGGAGAAAAAGGAAGAGCCTAAGAAATAGCGCCTACCCTGGCGCCAGCCTAAGGCAGGCCAGCCGCCGCTGCCGAGCCGGCAATTCGGTCGCGCTGCGAGGTCAGCGGATCACGGTCGTAGATCGTGTGCGGCTGACCTCGGCGCTCATTTCGATCCCTCAACGTAAGCACCTTGATTTCCTCTTTGCGGCACTACCGGATCGGCGTGAACGGCAACCCCGTTTCAATGTCCCTACGGCTGCGGCCGAACTCGGTTTGCGCAAACCGGGGTTTAAGTGGCGTCCCCACGGGGATGCGACTCTGGCTCCGGCGGAGCGGTTTTAGCTGTAATTACCTCGGCGCGCCTGCCCGCTCGGGCGCCGCGGTCCGCGCCCGTACCCCGACTCGCAGCCTGCCGCCACCATTCCACGCCACGTCGAGAAGTCCCTTACCATGCTCGTCCAGGGGGGACTCCATGGCGGCAGAGTTTACGGAAGCGGCGAGTACAGCCGAGGTTGCAGCTTTACACGAAGTGACACTGCACTTCGAGGCAACCGGCGTCAAAACCTACTTTGGCGCCGGTACGTCGCGTTATTACGGCTCCAACGGGGCCGGGCTACGATCGGCGCCAGTGAACAGGAGGGCTCGGCATTTTCTTATGGGGAGCACTACGTCCTAGAAAGGAACGTAGTGGAACAAAGCGACATTACTTGGCGCCGCCTCTGTTCTTACGGCGCTGGTCTAGCAGAGCGCGGTTCGCGGCCCTGAGTTGTCTAGACCTTTCGACTAGCTCGTCAACTTCCCGCAGCAAAGCTGCGGTCTTGGCCAAAATTTCATCGGTTTCGCGGCACATCGTGTCTAGCGCTTCTTCAGGTGACGGCGCAGCGGGTTTGGCGGTTTTAACCACTAATCACCTTATAAGGAAAAGCCGCCTTCCGACGGATGAGCCGGCGCACCGCGCCTCCGATCTCGACGGCGACAATCCCGAAGCAGCACAGGGCGACGACACCGATGACGGCCACCCCTGCGAACTCGTGCCATTGCATCCTATGCATCGTGTTGGTCAAGCTTTCGAGCAGCGCGCTCATGATCTAGTGGCCCGTGTGGTTAGCGACACGTAAGCATCCCCTCTCACGGGAGGGATCGCTTCCCTTGGTGTGCCAATCTCTTACCCCGGGACGCCAGTCGCACTCCGCGGTTGCGAGCGCAAGAACTTCAGAGTGCGCGACGCGAACCGACGCGGTACTGATAACGCATGCGCGAACCTTGGCTATTGGAGCGGAGAAGCTTGGCCATGCCCGCGGCGTGACTAGCACGGCTGGCGGTGCCGTAAGGCGACCTTCCGCCAATGGGCGGCTTACGAGCCAAAGTGGACATTCGGGAGAGTCCAAATGCTCAAGTGCGTGCCCACGGTCTTACTCAGCCTGTTTGCTACGACAGCTGTTTTTGGTCAGTCGATTGACGACCGTGTTCGCGACCTTGAGCGGCGAGTCGAGCAATTGGAAAAACAGGCCAAGCAGTCAGCGTCCTCGCCAAGTCAATTACAAATCGCCGGTGGCCAGGATCGGTGGAAACAAGTGGAAAACTGGCGGTCACTCAAACGCGGCATGACCGAGGCCGATGTAAGGCGCCTTCTGGGCGAACCTCACAAAGTCAACGCGACCGCGCGCTTTACTGCGTGGCAGTACCAGCCGGGCGGCGATGTGGTGTTTGATCGTGATGGCCGAGTTGGCGCGTGGACCGAGCCTAGTCGCTGAGGGGGAATATGAAAAAAGCGATTTGCTGCCTCGTAGTCCTTTTAGCCGGCTGTGCGTCCAGCGCGTCTTGGACGATCTCCTTGCGCTTCGCCCCCTTGTTGTCGGGTATTGGACCAAGGTCCGATACCGAGCGCCGCGGCTCTCGTCTAAGGTGGATTCCGCGACGGCACAAGTAGTGGACAGCCTGCGCTTGTGAGGCCACCTGATACCAGCGGAATTTCATGTCGAAGTTCGGGGCGATGTCGTGGTTATTGTCCGAAAAGGCGTACCGCTGTTTGAAGACCGCCAAACGGCGTTGGCTGCCGCTGTAGCGGCTGCACGGGAGGTGGGAACCAAGAAGATACTGTTTGACGTTCGGCTCGCTGACCTCACCAATTTCTACAACTACATCCTCCGCGGTGTGAATCTCGACCCTTTGCTGGGACTGGATCCCGACTTCCGCATCTGTGTCGTTGGGTCGCGGGAACAGGAGGATGTAATGTCTTTCATGGTGCGTGTTAGGAATATGCACGGCTGGAAAGCCCAGTGGTTCTTTGACATGGACGAAGCCCTGAAATGGCTTGCCAGCACTTGACGCGGCGCCGCAGGTAACGGACAGCCGCGCCCCTGATTCGGCCAGCATTGCCTAGGCATCCCCTAATAGCCGCCGGCGCGCGCAATCTCGGCGGAGGAATGGCGGCTCTTCAACCCTCATGCCTCTCCTATCATCATGTCTAGCAAGGGGGAAGCTATCGAGCTCGTCATAGATACCCCCGCTTCTACCCCAAGTGCCTCGGGACATTTAATCGCTCGCATGGATAAGCCCGCTATTCACCACGCCATGGTGCGCGAGCTCTACAGCTCGCTCGAAGATGCAAGACAGGAGACTCAATGACATTGGACGAGGAGAAAGCGAAACTTCGTTCTCTCAGCCAGGTGCAGATTCACATTGCCAAGCTCTTATCGGCGGGCCCGAGGCCGCCACGCTCGAGCATCTCGGTCGAGGACTTTATCAACGCGCTGTGAGCGCGGTCTTGGATGCTTGAGCCAACGGTGCGCCCTTGTGTGTAGGTACGGGTCGCGGATTGCCGGCCCGCCTTGCGCTCGTGTCGTGGAGCCCCTGACCGGCAAGTTCTACTTGCGGATATTCGGCGTGGCGGCGCTCGGTGCCACGCTGGCTGCATGGCCTGGCTTCGAATTCTCCGTGCAGCTAATGCGTGCTAGCAGAAAGTTGCCCAAGCCGATGCTCCATTGCATAGAGGACCAAATCTACCCGCCGATTCACGCCAAGCTTTCCGTAAATCGTGCTTAGGTGGTTGCGCAGCGTGTGTTCGCTGATGTGTAGCGCTGCGGCGATGACCTTGTTGGGTGCGCTCCTTTGATGCACAACGGCAGCCACGATTTTGCGCTCGGCAACCGTCAGGGCCGCTACCCTTTTTGCGCGTGTGCCACTGCTTCGCCCGCCAGAGGATCCTCGAGCGTCTAGCCCCTGCGGAACGATTAGCCCCACCACCGCGCACAGGGCGAGCAGCCACGAAAGCACCTCACTGGTACTGCGCCCAGCTATGGAGCCGGCTGTCTTCGAAATACAACGCTACGGTGGCGGAGCGACAGTCCTGCGTGCCGACGACCTCGCCAGTATCTCGAGCATGGGCGTAGCCCCAGGCGTCGAAGGAACGGCCATCAACGGACACCTCGAAGATGCAGTCCGTATCGCCCCAGGATTGCTCTACCTCATCCAAGGTCATGCCGACGGTGAGTTGGCCGTCTTCTGCGGCGAAGAGCGTCTCGCTCGGCGTAGTGGACTGACCTGTGATTTCTTGTGGCGGCGACGCTGAACCAGCGCAGCCAACTACGACGAGAGCGGCAGAGACGGCGAATGACGCTCCTAACAGCTGACCCACGCGCATGGCTTTCCGCCTCGGACCTTGGGTGGTACCTGCATGCTACGCCCCCTGGTCGACAAGCGCCTAACTCTCGCCGTCGCTTCTAGCGGGGCTCCGTGGGAGGCAGAGAGATAACCCGCTCGCCGCTCGGCGTTGTCTCGACTGTCCCCGGCTTTTCAAGCCTCGGTGTACCGGCTCCGACCTTGACGGGTATGGAGAGGATGCTCGAACGACCCGCCTGCATAGTTGCCACGTTGAGAAAGTAAACGCCATCCTCGGCGGCAGTCACGAGGACTGTCGTGCTGTGCATTTCCCCCGGGTTGAGCGTTAGCGTCGACGCACCGGTCAAAACGGCGGGGTCTTCAGCGCTGAAGGATGCGATCGCGCCGTCGGGCGCGCTAATACCGTCAAATTCAACGACAACTCGGGTCGGAATGTTTGCTTGGGGCATGCCCTCTATGCGGTAGGCGACTCTGACACCGGACCCCCCTTTTTTCGCCGCCGCGTGAACCAATCCCCGTTGATCAACCTTTTGCTTCGGCGTACCGGCTGCGCACCCGGAGAACGCAAATAGCGCAAGGAGTGCCGAGACCAGGGTCACGGGGTACCAGAAAATATGGTGCGTCCGGTTTGTCATGAAGCACCTCAATTGATGGTCAAGGTGAAGCAGGGGCGTCCTACGAGTTGGAAGTCCTCGACGGCGATAACGTATGAACCCGCAGGTAGGTTGACGGTCAACTGCTCAGATCCGGGGACTATGCCTTGCGCGAACTGCTGGAAGCTGGCATTGAAGATTTCGAAGTCCGGATCGATCCCTCCGACAAGTTGAACGGTGTAGGCCCGCGTAGACGGGATGGCCACCCGCACGAATGCATAGTTGGCAAGCTTGTTCGGCGTTCCAGCTTCAGCGGTGACGCATACGGCATACGGCACACCGATGCCGGGATACTGTTTGTACACGGGCAGGGCATCGGCTATCCCGCCGCTGTTCGTCTCCGTCGTGCCAAACACGTCGGCAGTTGTGATCGCTTGCGACGCGAAGATCGCGTTCACCGTTGCCGCCTGTCCAGGTGCGACCTGCTTTAGCGAGGATGCAAGCAAATGGGCGCCGGTCGCGGCGTCGGTGGTTCGCATCGGGCCGGTAAGGGCGTGCCACAGGGCGCTGAATCCGATCTGCTCGTTGACTCTCCAGACGACGTATGCCAGCGAATCTTCCTTGTACCAGCCCGGTTGCACATTGGGCGCCGTGGCCACATTGAATGTGACGCCCATTGCCTGCGCATTACCAAAGGAATCGCGATATATAGAATCGTTGAACACGATACCCGCCCAGGCATTCCCCCAACCCTCGGAAAACGCAACCCGCATGTCCAGGCGGTCGCTCGAACCATGTTGGCCGCCCACTGAGTTATCCCGCGACACCGCCCATTGCAAATAGTGGCCGAACTCATGCGCAAGGACGTGCGAGTCATACTCGTCCGTATCGACGTTAGCTTGTCCGAGTATGTAGATGGCTGCCGGTGTCGTCGGAGTGCCGATATCGAAGGTCGTTGTACCGATAAAGCCCACCGCCGGGTTGCCGGGGCTAGGTCGATTGTTGATGCTCCAGAAGAGGTTGAGGGCGGGCCAGGCCTGGGTTGGTGCGACCGTGAGAGTCTTGCGGTGCGCCTCATATACAGCGTCGAGAATGGCAAACGGAGCGGCCGCGCGCGTGGCCCCGTAAAACGACCCAGTCCACCCGGACCCTGCCAGCAACTCGGGCACCACGGCAGACGCTACGCCTGCAAGAATTGGAGAATCGAGAGCGTACTGCGCGTTCGCGTTCGTATTATCGGTGACGCGGAAATTCCAGCTCGGAGCTCCGACACGAAGCAGCTGCGCCCTGACGCGCACCCGGACGCTTTGCGTCGCGGGAATGAGCACCGCATATGCACCGTTCGAATCGGTCTCGGAACTACCAATGACTACGTTGGACGGAAAAGACAGGACTTCTACAGTGGCCCCGCGTATCGGCTTGGCGGCCGTTGTGCTGTACACCAAAGCACCGGTGACCGCGCTGGTTGGCACCGATTCAAACCGGGCAACGCCGGAGATCGTCACCATGCCCGTCGAGGGCGAGGTCCCCGAGTCGCCGCCCCCGCCCCCGCATGCCGACATCAAAATGCCGCATGCGAGGGCACCCAAGGCAACCAATGTTTTGGTCAATCCCCCCCAGTTAGTCGCGGCCCCTCGTTTGCTGCGGCAACGCCAAGCTTGTATCGCTTGGCGTCCTCGGCGGACATGTGCCAGGACGTTACGGCCCGCTTGCCGCAATTTGCCCCTTCGGTTTCTGTGTACTGCCATCGCCAAACCTCAATCGGCTCCATGCCGGAGGTTATGCCGGCCACGATCTCAACGGTACACGGGAGTTTCGCAATGACGGTACAACGGTCGTCCTTTAGGTGGACTTGTACCGCCCGAGGTAATTGAGCACGGGCGTGCCAACCGCGGTGGCCGACGAAGTCGTCGCCATCTCCATGAACTGGCCTGGGACCGGCGCGCTCGGGCTCTCCGGCTCGTTGCCGTGGGGCATCCGGCCAAGAAGCGAGTAGGTCACATACCGCGGTGGCGCTATTGCTTTTCCGATGATGTCTACATCGAGGTGGCGCTCATGCTCGAGGTTCGCGCCGAATGCGGTGCCGCCAATTAAGGCAACGAGGATTTTTTTCTTGTGCATGACGTAGCTCCGGTCCTTCCTTTTTTGGTTGTCGCCGGGCCAGGACACCCCCAGCACCGCGGTCGGCTTCTTTTGGCCGACGACCTAAAATATACCCGGAAAGGGTTTTGCGACGCTTAGGGCGTGCCCGGCGCTCCGCGCCGAACGCGGGTATCATGACCGTCCATGGTTCTCCGCCATGGACCCCACCCAGCCGGCCGTACACTGGACGTACACTGTGGGGCGGCGCTTCCCCCTAAAGGCAGTACACGCCCTCGGTAGATGACCAAATATGTTTTCGTAACAGGCGGTGTAGTTTCCTCCCTTGGCAAGGGCATCGCCGCAGCATCCCTCGCCGCGATCCTCGAATCGCGCGGCATCCGAGTCACCAACATCAAGCTGGACCCGTACATCAACGTCGATCCCGGGACGATGTCGCCGTTCCAGCACGGCGAGGTGTTCGTCACCGAGGACGGGGCGGAAACCGACCTCGACCTCGGGCACTACGAGCGCTTCCAGAGCTCGAAGATGCGGCGCTGGAACAACTTCACCACCGGCCAGATCTACGAGTCGGTGATCAAGAAGGAGCGCCACGGCGACTACCTCGGCGGCACGGTGCAGGTGATCCCGCACATCACCGACGAGATCAAGCTCTACATCAAGCGCGGCGCCGGCGATGCCGACGTGGCGATCGTCGAAGTCGGCGGCACGGTGGGCGACATCGAGTCGCTGCCGTTCCTCGAGGCCATCCGGCAGATGGGGCTCGATCTGGGCCGCAACAACGTCTGCTACATCCACCTGACGCTGGTGCCTTACATCGCGTCCGCCGGCGAGATCAAGACCAAGCCGACGCAGCACTCGGTGAAGGAGCTGCGCGAGATCGGCATCCAGGCCGACGCGCTGCTCTGCCGCACCATCCAGCCGCTGCCCGAGGACGAGCGGCGCAAGATCGCGCTGTTCACCAACGTGCAGAAGGAAGCGGTCATTTCGGCCTGGGACGTCGATCACATCTACAAGATCCCGATGATGCTGCACGAGCAGATGCTCGACGAGATCGTCTGCCACAAGCTGCAGATCCTGGCGAAAGCCGCCGACCTCGCGCCGTGGCGCAAGCTGGTGCACGCGCTCGAGCATCCCGAGCACGAGGTGGACATCGCCTTCGTCGGCAAGTACGTCGAGCTGCAGGACTCGTACAAGTCGCTCAACGAAGCCCTGCGCCACGCCGGCATCCACACCAGCTCGAAGGTCAATATCCATTACCTCGACTCCGAGGAGCTCGAGAAAGGCGCGAGCCCGGTCCCGCTCGAGAAGATGGACGCGATCCTGGTGCCGGGCGGCTTCGGCAAGCGCGGTACCGAAGGCAAGATGAAGGCGATCCGCCACGCCAGGGAAAACGGCGTTCCGTATCTCGGCATCTGCCTCGGCATGCAGCTCGCGACCATCGAGTTCGCGCGCAATGTCGTGGGGCTCGCCGGCGCCAACAGCACCGAGTTCGACCGCGAGACGCCGCACCCGGTGGTCGCGCTGATCACCGAATGGCTCGACCGCACCGGGCGCATCGAGCAGCGCACCGAGAAGTCCGACCTCGGCGGCACCATGCGCCTGGGCAGCCAGAAATGCCCGGTCGAGCCGGGCACGCTCGCGGCTTCGATCTACGGCGCCGAAGTGAATGAGCGGCACCGCCATCGCTACGAGGTGAACAACGTGTACGTGCCGCAGCTCGAGGCCAAGGGCTACAAGGTTTCGGCGCGCACGCCGAGCGAGAACCTGCCGGAGATCATGGAGCTGCCCGGGCATCCGTTCTTCATCGGGGTGCAGTTCCACCCCGAGTTCACTTCCACGCCGCGCCACGGCCACCCGCTGTTCAAGGCGTTCGTCGCCGCGGCGCTGCGCTACCGCGCCAGCTCGAAGCTCCGGGTCGTCGCGGCCTAATTGACCAAATGAAACTCTGCGGCTTCGATGTCGGCCTCGACAGGCCGCTATTCCTCATTGCCGGCCCGGACACGCTGGAGAGCGAGCAGCTGTGCCTCGACGTCGCCGGGAAGCTGAAGGAGCACACCGCCAAGCTCGGCATGCCCTATATCTTCAAGGGCTCGTTCGACAAGGCGAACCGCACCTCCGGCAAGAGCTACCGGGGACCGGGGATGGCGGAAGGTCTCAAGATTCTGGAGTCGGTGAAGAAGCGCATCGGTGTTCCGGTGCTCACCGACGTGCACGAGGACACCCCCTTAAGCGAGGTCGCTGAAGTCGTCGACGTGATCCAGACCCCGGCCTTCCTCTGCCGCCAGACCAATTTCATCCGCAGCGCCGCCAGCCAGAAAAGGCCGGTCAACATCAAGAAGGGCCAGTTTCTTTCGCCCTGGGAAATGAACAACGTGGTCGAGAAGGCGAAGAGCACCGGCAACCAGCAGATCCTGGTGTGCGAGCGCGGCTTCAGCTTCGGCTATAACAACCTGGTGGTCGACATGCGGGGGCTCGCGGCGATGCGCGACACCGGCTGCCCGGTGGTCTTCGACGCCACGCACTCGGTGCAGCTGCCGGGCGGGCAGGGCAACGCGTCGGGTGGCCAGCGCGAATTCATTCCGGTGCTCGCGCGCGCCGCGGTGGGCGCCGGCGTCTCCGGCGTATTCATGGAGACGCACCCCAAGCCGGATGAAGCGCTGTGCGACGGCCCGAATTCCTGGCCGCTGCACCTGATGCCGGAGTTGCTTGATACCCTTGCGGAGCTTGACCGGGTGGTGAAGCGCCGCGGGTTCGTGGAGGAGAAAGTGAAAGGCAAATGAGCTCCATCGTCGACGTGGTGGCAAGAGAGATCCTGGATTCGCGCGGCAACCCGACCGTGGAGGCCGACGTGCTGCTCGAGTCCGGCGTCATGGGGCGCGCCGCGGTGCCGTCGGGCGCCTCGACCGGCACTCGAGAGGCGGTGGAGCTGCGCGACGGCGACAAGAGCCGCTACGGCGGCAAGGGCGTGCTCAAGGCGGTGGAGTTCGTCAACACCGAGATTTCGGAGGCCATCGTCGGCCTCGACGCCACCGAGCAGGCATTCATCGACAAGACGCTGATCGACCTCGACGGCACCGACAACAAGGCGCGCATCGGCGCCAACGCGGTGCTCGCGGTTTCCATGGCGGTGGCCAAGGCCGCGGCCGAGGAATCGGGGCTGCCGCTCTACCGCTACCTCGGCGGCGCGGGCGGAATGAAGATGCCGGTGCCGATGATGAACGTCATCAACGGCGGCGCGCACGCCAACAACAATCTCGACTTCCAGGAGTTCATGATCCTGCCGGTCGGCGCGCAGTCGTTCCGCGAGGCGCTGCGCTGCGGCGCAGAAGTTTTTGCTTCTCTTCGCAAGATCATCGACTCCAAAGGGATGTCTACGGCCGTGGGCGACGAAGGCGGCTTCGCCCCCAACCTGCCGACCCACGCCGCGGCGATCGAGCTCATCCTGGACGCCATCGGCCGCGCCGGCTACAACGCGGGGCAGGACGTGGTGCTCGCCTTGGATTGCGCGGCCTCCGAATTCCATCGCGACGGCAGATACGTGCTCGAGTCCGAGAAGAAGACCCTCGGCTCGGCCGAGTTCACCGACTATCTCGGCGAGCTCGCCTCGCGCTATCCGATCGTCTCGATCGAGGACGGCATGGCCGAGGCGGACTGGGACGGCTGGAAGCGCCTGACCGAGAAGCTCGGCAAGAAGGTGCAGCTCGTGGGCGACGACATCTTCGTCACCAACCCGGGCATCCTCAAGGAAGGCATCCGTCTGGGCGTGGCGAACGCGATCCTCATCAAGGTGAACCAGATCGGCACGCTGTCCGAGACTTTTGCCGCCATCGAGCTCGCCAAGCGCGCGGGCTACGGCACCGTGATCTCGCATCGCTCCGGCGAGACCGAGGACACCATGATCGCCGACATCGCGGTCGGCTCCAACGCGCTGCAGATCAAGACCGGATCGCTGTCGCGCTCCGACCGCGTGGCGAAATACAACCAGCTGCTGCGCATCGAAGAGGACCTCGGCGACTCGGTGAGCTATCCGGGCCGCGAAGCCCTGCGCGCCGCGTGAAAATCCTCGCCGCCATCTTGGGCGCGCTGATCGTGCTGATCCAGTACCCGCTGTGGATCGGCAAGGGCGGCTGGCTTACGGCGTGGCGCCTGGAGAACAAGCTCGAGACCGAAAAGTCCAAAACCGTCCAGCTCGAGCGGCGCAACGCCGGCCTCGCCGCCGAGGTGCGCGACCTCAAACAAGGCACCGAGGCAGTCGAGGAGCGCGCCCGCTACGAGCTCGGCATGATCCGCGCGCGACGAGGTCTTCTACCAGATCGTTCCCGGCAAGGCGTCAGCCGTCGAAGGCACGCCACCAGAAGTGCGCCGCACGCGGTGAAAGGGTAAAGCGGTAGTAGTTGCCGCCGCCATTCGGCGGCTGGTCCCAGCGCCGGGCGATCGGCTCGCCGGCAAGATGGCAGTAAAGCAGCGTGCCCACGGCGCCGTGGGACACGATCGCGACATCGCCGCTCTGTGTTTTTCCGATCTGCTCCACTGCTCGCACAATGCGGCTCTGCGCATCTACGGCTCGCTCCCAGCCGCGAATCGATTTTTCCGGCGAGCCAAAGAACTGATCAGCAACGTGCTCGAATTCGTCCGGCGGCAGGAAGCCGGTGGCCGAGCGGTCGTTTTCGCCTAGCGCCTCGACCTCGTGAAAGGGCAGCGAGAGGTGCTTCGCGAGGATCGCGGCGCCGTCGATGGCCTTCTGCTCGGTACTGCAATAAATGGCGGTGAGGTCGCGCACCCATGGCTGGCGCAGGCCGGCACGCATACGCTGCTTTCCGAGCTCGGAAAGCGGCCAGCGCGGCACCGGGACGTCGCGGCTGATGACGACGTTCGGGTGGGTAATGAAGTAAAACCCGCGGGGCGCTATTTTCGGCGCGCGGCGTCGAGCGCAATGCCGACGAAGAGAAGCGCTACGGCCAGGATGAGGATACCGACCACAAGATCCACGTCTACAGGCTCCGGATTTCTCTGATGCGCCGTTCGATGTGCCGGTGAAGCATGTAGATACCCATGCCTAGGACGATCATGCCACCAACGCCCAGGGCAAACAACAGCCAGAGCCGGAGGTAGACAAGCTCGTGTTTGACGCCGTCAAGCTCAGCCATCGAGGCGGCAGAATCGCGGGGCAGCGAACCAGGGAGAGTCACCCCAAGAAGGAAGGTCTGCTCTGCGCATCCATTGCCGTCTGATGAAATCAACGACGGCCTCGGCATCCTGGTTGCGCCAAGGTGCGAAGTGAACGGCGCCGTTCTCGAGAGGTGAATCTCCTGCACGGTAGCCGCGCCTAAGGAGCTCCCTGACCAAGGCGAGAGTTGCTTCAAGGTTCTCTGCCCAATCTTCGACGCCCAAGTCCTGGGCCACCTCGTCTGCGATAACCCATAGTCCGATCCACTCATCTTCGCCAAACCGTAGCAAGCCTGCCAAGACTGGCTCGATGTTCATTGACGTATTTCAACGCGAGCCTGCTTTTATCAGTTGACAGTACGCGCCAAAGATTTGCCACCGGCGCCATTCCTGCGCTGCTAACGCATCACGACTACTCCTGATGAGAGGACAAGCGGACTACTGTTCGCCCTCGTCCGGAAACTCGCCGGCGATCGCCTCGAGCAAGTCGGTGCGCGTGACGACGCCGGCAAAGCGGCCTTGCGCGTCGAGCACGATGGCGAGCTCGGCGGCCTGGCGCTTGAACTGGTTGAGGGCGTCGAGCACCGAGGCGCGGGCGGCGACGACCGGCGCCGGCCGCAGCACGCTTTGGAGCTCGATCGGTTTGCCGTCGACGCAAAGCGCGAGCACATCTTCCTTGCGCACCACGCCCTCGACCTTGTCGATGCCGCCGCGGCCGACTGGAAGCTCGCGGTGCGGGCTCTCGCGCAGGCTCGGCAGCGGATCCGGGTCCGTCAAGTCGAGCCACACCACATCGCTGCGCGGAGTCATGACCGAGCTGACCTGGCGCTCGCGCAGGCTGAGGACGCCGCCGACCATCTGGCGCTCGGCCGGGGCGAACATCGGCCCGGCAGGCGCCGCCTGCGCGGTGAGCGGAACGCCGCCGAGCAGTCGCACGATCGCTTCGGCGACCTGCTGGCGCGTACGCAGGCCGGCGGGGCGCTTGCCGCGCGTGGTGAGCTGGTTGAGCATCTCGATCAGCACCGAGAAGCCGATCGCTGCGTAGACATAGCCTTTCGGGATGTGCAGGCCGAGGCCGTCGACCACCAGCACCAGGCCGATCATCAGCAGGAAGCCCAGGCACAGGATGATGAGCGAGGGCCGCTTGTTGATGAACGCGGTGAGCGGCTTGGAGGCGAACAGCATGGCCGCCACCGCGACGATGACCGCGGCCATCATCACGTACAGCTCGTCCACCATGCCGACCGCGGTGATCACCGAGTCGAGCGAAAACACCGCGTCGAGCACCACGATCTGGGCGACGATCGGCCAGAACGCCGCATGGGTTCCTGCGTCCACGCGCGCTTCATGCCCGCCCTCGACGCGGTCGTGGATCTCGGTGGTGGCCTTGATCAGCAGGAATACGCCGCCGGCGATCAGGATCAGGTCGCGCCACGAGATCTCCAGCCGCCAGAACGAGATCAGCGGCGTGGTGAGCGACATCACCCACGAGATGCTCGCCAGCAGGCCCAGGCGCATGAGCAGGGCGAGCGACAAGCCGATGATGCGCGCGCGGTCGCGTTGCTCTGGCGGCAGCTTGTCGGACAGGATGGCGATGAAGATCAGGTTGTCGACCCCGAGGACCACCTCGAGCAGAACGAGCGTCAACAAGCCGATCCACACGGTGGGATCGGTCATCCACTCCATCGGCTTACTCCTTCAGTCGGCGACGTCGGGTTCGAAGAACAGCCACTGGATCTCGGGGAACTCGATGCGCAACGCGGCCTCAACTTCGTTGATGCGCGTGACCAGCTCCGCCGCGCTCACCGCGTTCATCTTTACCTTCAGCGCAACCATCAGCGAGGTGCCGAGCTGCAGAGTGACGACACGGTAGACCTTCTCCACCCCCTGGCAGCCCTCGGCGAAGCGCCGCAGGCTTTCCACGGTCTGCGGCTCGGCGCTCTGCCCGATGAGCAGCGCCATGATTTCCCGCCCGATGCCGATCGCGACCGCGATCAGCACCACGCCGATCCACATGGAGCCCAGGCCGTCCCACATCGGATTGCCGGTCAGAATCGTCATCAGCACTGCAATGAGCGCGAGGGCGAGGCCGAGCAGTGCGGCGAAATCCTCTCCGAGGATGACGACCAGCTCGCTCTGGCGGCTCTCGCGGAACCAGCGCCAGACGGTTCGTTGCCCGCGCACCTTGTTCACCTCCTGCAGGCAGGCGCGCATGGAGATCGCCTCAGCCACCAGGCCGAACACCAGGATGCCCACCGCCACCCACGCATAGCTCAGCGGCTCGGGGTGCTTGAGCTTGTGCCAGCCTTCGTAGAGCGAAAACATGCCGCCGAGCGAAAACAGCACGATGGCCACGATGAACGACCAGAAGAACACCGCCTTGCCCCAGCCGAGCGGATAGTCGGCGCTCGGCGGGCCCTTGGCCTGCTTCATGCCCCAGAGGAGGAGCACCTGGTTGCCGGCGTCGGCGTAGGAGTGGATCGCCTCGGCCAGCATGGCGCTCGAGCCGGTGGCGACCGCCCCGGCGGTCTTGGCTGCCGCGATGGCAAGGTTCGCGCCCAGCGCGTAGAAGATGGTGCGGGTCGAGTCGGCTTTCACAGGCTTATACTATTTGAATGAAACTGTCCGCGGAACAGACTGAGCGGTTCGATCGGGATGGCTATCTGTTTTTCCCGTCCCTTTTCACCAGGGACGAAATCAAAACGCTGACCGACGAGGTGCCGTCCCTCTACGCGCAGCGCCGGCCGGAGAACGTGCGCGAAAAGACCGGCGACGTGGTTCGCACCAACTTTGCCGCGCACCTGTACAGCTATCCTTTCGCCAAGCTCGCGCGCCATCCGCGCATGGTGGAGCCGATCAAGCAGCTGTTCGGCGAGGACGTGTACATGCACCAATTCAAGATCAACGGCAAGCAGGCGTTCGATGGCGACGTCTGGCAATGGCACCAGGACTACGGTACCTGGCGCGCCGACGACCAGATGCCCGAGGCGCGGGCGATGAACGTCGCCATCTTCCTCGACGAGGTGAACGAGTTCAACGGGCCGCTGATGTTCATCCCGGGCAGCCACAAGCAGGGCGTGCTCGATGCTCAGCACGACACCAGCACCACGAGCTATCCGCTGTGGGTGATCACCCACGACACCATCCGCCAGCTGGTCGCGAATGGCGGCATCGTCGCGCCCAAGGGACCCGCCGGCTCGATGATCCTGTTCCACGGCTGCCTGGTGCACGCTTCGACCTCAAACCTTTCGCCGTGGAATCGCGTGAGCGTCTACCTGTCGCTATGCGCGGTGTCGAACCACATCCGCCGCTTCAAGCGCCCCGGCTACATCGCGCACCGCGACTTCTCGCCCATCCAGTGCCTGCCGGACGATTGCCTGCTCAAGCATTACGAAGTTGCCCTTCCCTGGAAGGAGGGCACGCCATCCGAGGAGCTCGAGGGGATCCTCAAGGCAGCATGAAACGGGGTGCAGAGGACCAGTTGCGCGTTGCGCTCGACAACATGCCGGGCGCGCTGGTCTACACGGACGAGGATCTGAATATCGTCTTTTGCAACGAGCGGTTCAGGGAGATGTACCCGGTGCCGAGGGATCTGCTGCAATCGGGCCGCCCTTATCCCGAATTCCTGCGGCATTTGGCAGACAAGGGTTACTACGGCGAGGGAGACGTTGGCGCCCTTGTCGCGCAGCGCGTCGACAGCCTGCGTAATCCCTCGGGCAGAAGCTTCGAGGATCACGCACCGGACGGACGGTGGTACCGCATTCTGCGGTGCCGGCTGGAGGCAGGCGGCGCGGTGACGGTGATGACGGACATCACCGAGCAGAAGCGAGCCGAACGCGCGCTGGCTCAGAAGGAAGCGCAATTGCAGGTTGCGCTGGACAACCTCCCGGGTGCGCTTGCCTACACGGACGACAATCTGAACATCGTGGTCTGCAACGAGCGCTTCAAGGAAATGTACATCGTCCCCCAGGAGCTGCTGCAACCGGGCGGCTCCTATGCCGCATTCCTGCGCTATCTCGCCGAGAACGGGTATCACGGTGAGGGGGACGTGGACGCCATGGTGGCGCAGCGCGTGGAGAGCCTGCGCAGTCCGTCGGGCAAGAGCTTCGAGGATCACGCGCCGGACGGCAGATGGTATCGCGTCCTGCGGCGCCGGGCCGCGGCGGGCGGCACGGTGACCGTGATGACGGACATCACCGAGCAGAAGCAGGCCGAGCGCGACCTGATCGAGGCCACGCGCCGCACCGAGGATGCGAACAAACTCATCACGGAAAAGAACCGCATCCTGGAAGCGCTGAACGCCGAAATCCAGGACAAGAACCGGCAGTTGCAGGAGCAGGCGGCACAGATCGCCGAATGGAATGCAAGACTCGAAACGCGCGTCACCGAGCAGGTAGCGAAAATCGGGCAAATGTCGAAGCTGACCCGGTTTCTCTCGCCCAAGGTCAGCGACCTGATCATGGCAGGGGATGCCGACGACCCGCTGAAGACGCATCGCCGGGAGATCACGGTGGTGTTCGTAGATCTGCGCGGCTTCACGGCATTCACCGAGACGGCGGAACCGGAGGAGGTGATGGGCGTGCTGCGCGAGTATCACGCCGAGCTTGGTCGCGCCATCATGGCGCATGACGGCACCATCGAGCACTTCGCGGGCGATGGCGTCATGATCCTGTTCAACGCTCCGGTGCCGGTCGAGAATCATGAGCTACAGGCAATTCGCATGACGCTCGACATGCGCGACTCGATGGCGATGCTCGCGCAGAAATGGAAGAAGCGCGGCCATGCTCTGGGCTTCGGCGTCGGCATCGCCGGTGGCTATGCCACGATCGGCACCATTGGTTTCGAGGGTCGCCTCGACTACGGCGCGATCGGCAGCGTGACCAACCTCGCCGCGCGCCTGTGCGGCGAGGCCGCCGCGGGACAGATCCTGGTTTCGCCCGGCATCTTCTCCAAGACGGACACGCTGGTCGATGCGCGGTCCGTCGGCGAGCTTTCCCTCAAGGGATTCCACCGCCCGGTGCACGCACACAATGTCGTCGGCCTGCGCGTCCAGGAATCATGAATCTCTACGCAAAGCTGCTGCAAAGAAAAGACCAGCCACTGCGCATCGGCCTGATCGGCGCGGGCAAGTTCGCCGCGATGTACATCGCGCAGGTGCCGAAGACCCCGGGCGTGCACCTCGTCGGCATCGCGGACATCGCGCCGGATTATGCGAAGCACAACCTGGCGCGGGTGGGATGGAAGCCCGAGCAATACGGCGCGCAGTCTTTCGAGCACGCCGTCAAGACGGGGCAAACGTTCCTGACGGACGATTGGCAGAAGCTCGTGGCGCACCCGGCGGTCGACATCGTGATCGAGGCCACCGGGAATCCGCCGGCGGCGGTGGACCATGCACTGGCGGCGTTCCGCAACCACAAGCACGTCGTCATGGTGACGGTGGAGGCCGATGCGTTCTGCGGCCCGCTGCTGGCACGCAAGGCGGCGGAAGCCGGCGTGGTCTACAGCCTTGCCTACGGCGATCAGCCGGCGCTGATCTGCGATCTGGTGGACTGGGCGCGCGCCGCCGGCTTCCCGGTGGTGGCGGCGGGCCGCGGCCACAAGTGGCTGCCGCATTTCGCGCAATCGACGCCGGAAACGGTATGGGGCCACTACGGGCTGACGCCGGAGGAGGCGAAGGTCGGCGGCCTCAACCCCAAAATGTTCAACTCGTTCCTCGACGGCTCCAAGCCGGCGATCGAGACCACCGCGGTCTGCAATGCCACCGGCCTGACGCCGGCTCCCGAGGGACTGAACTACCCCGCGGGATCGGTGGATGAAATCCCGGCGCTCATGCGGCCGAAGAGCGAAGGCGGGCTCCTGCACCACAAGGGACAAGTGGAAGTCATCTCGTCGCTCACTTCGGACGGGAAACCCATTCCGTACGACATCCGCTTTGGCGTGTGGGTCGTGTTCGAGGGCGAGACGGACTACATCCGCCGCTGCTTCCACGAGTACGGGGTGAAAACCGATCCATCCGGGCGCTATGCGTGCATGTACAAGCGCTGGCACCTGATCGGCCTCGAGGTCGGTATTTCCGTTGCCTCGGTGGGACTGCGGGGCGAAGCCACCGGTTGCGCCACCGGATGGCGCGCCGATGCAGTCGCGGTCGCGAAGAAAGATCTCAAGCAAGGCGAGTTGCTGGACGGCGAAGGCGGCTACACGGTGGTCGGCCGGCTCATGCCGGCCGCGGACTCAGTGAAATTCGGCTGCCTGCCCCTGGGCCTTGCCCACGGATGGAAGATGGTACGCCCGGTTGCAGCCGGCCAGCCGGTGAAATGGAGCGACGTTGCGGTCGACGCCAAGTCCACCGCGGTGCGCGTGCGCCGCGAAATGGAGGCGCGTGGGATTGAAAGCCTCGCTACCGGCCGCGCAGGCGCTGCAGCAGAAAAGGTCCTAGCAGGAAGAGCGCAGTAAGGCCGAACAGGGTCAAGGCGATCGGCCGGCCGAGGAAACCGCCCCAGCTCAGGTCGAAGATCAGCAGCGACTGCTTCAGCGTCTCCTCCACCATGCGGCCGAGCACCAGGCCGATCACCAGCGGCGCCGGCGAGAAGCCGTAGCGCTTCATGAAGAAGCCGATGAAGCCGAACGCGATCGCGACCCAGACCTCGGCCATGGCCTGGTTCGGCGCATAGGCGCCGATGACCGAAAGCACGAACACCGCCGGCCAGAGCAGCGGCGCCGGGATCAGGCTGATGCGTGCGAACACCTTCGCGAAGCCCAGGCCGAGCACCAGGTAGAGCAGGTTCGCGAGCAGCATCGACGAGAACACCGCATAGAGCAGCATCGGCTGCTCGGTGAAGAGGTGCGGTCCGGGGCGGATGCCCTGCACGATCAGGCCGGCGAGGATGATCGCGGTCGTGGTGCTGCCGGGGATGCCGAGCGCCAGCGTCGGCACCATGGCGCCGCCGACGGCGGCGTTGTTCGCGGCTTCCGGTCCGGCAACGCCCTCGATCGCGCCTTTGCCGAACTGCGCCTTGTTTTTCGACCAGCGCTTGGTCTCGACGTAAGCGATCATCGCCGCGGTGGTGGCTCCCAGCGCCGGCAGGATGCCGATGAAGGTGCCGAGCACGCTCGAGAGCGAGATCGCCTTCATACAATCCTTGGTGTCCTGCCAACTCGGCAGGCGCACGGCGCCGAGCTTTGCGATCGCAACCTTGCTGCCGAGCTGCGTCGCCTGCTCGAACAGCTCGGCGAGCGCGAACAGGCCGATGAGCACCGGGATGAACTCGATGCCGTCGGTGAAGGAGTGGATGCCGAAGGTGTAGCGCTCGACGCCGGTGGTGAGATCCTGGCCCACCGTGGCCAGCAGCACGCCGAACGCGCCCGCGATCAGGTTCTTGGTGGCGCTGTCGCCGCCGGTCATCGCCACCATCGACAGGCCGAATACCGCGAGCGCGAAATATTCCGGCGGGCCGAACGAGTAAGCGACGCGCGCGAGCAGCGGCGCGAAGATGATGAGCACCACGACGCTGAAGATGCCGCCGATGGCGCTCGCCACCGCCGACATGCCGAGCGCGCGCCCGGCCTCGCCGCGCTGCGCCATCGGATAGCCGTCGAACGCGGTGGCCGAGGCGGAGGGGTCGCCCGGCGAATTGACCAGGATGGCGGTGATCGAGCCGCCGAAATTCGCGGCGCAGTAGATCGCGCCGAGGAAGGCGATCGCCGGCACCGGTCCCATCGTGATGGTGAATGGAAGGAGCAGGGCGGTGGTGGTGGAGCCGCTGATCCCCGGCAGCGCGCCGACGATGATGCCGATCACCGTGCCGAGGAATACGACGAGCAGGATCTTCGGATCGAGCAGCAACGCCATGCCGCCGATGAAGGCTTCCATCTAGGCGAAGAGCCCCTTGGGGAGCTGCACACCGAAGCCCTTGACGAACACGCCCCACACCGCCGCCATGAGCAGGATCGCGCTCACCAACAACAACCAGTGACGCCGCTCACCCCAGAGATAGCCCAGCCCGATGAGCAGCACGAACATCGCCGGAAGCATGCCGGCCACGCGGACCAGCGCCATGAACGCGAGCAGGGACGCGGCGGAATACCACATCATCGGTGGGATGCGCGGCAGCGGCGCATCGGATGCCGGGGTCAGCGCCAGCAGCAGCGCGAGCGCGATGATGGTGCCGAGCACCATGCGCGGGAAGAGCTCCGCGCCGAAGCCACGGGTGATGCCTTCCGGCATCTCCTCGAACCAGAAAGTCGCAGCAAACAGCGCGGCCGCGACCGCAACGACCACCGCGGCGGCCGCGCGGTTCGAGGTCACTTCAGCAGACCAAGGGCTTCCAGTGTCTGTTTGCCTTCCACCATAAAGTGGTCGAGCTGCGCTTTCCACGCACCAGATCCGGCCACGCTGTCCAGCGCCTGGCCGGAGCTTTCCAGATAGGTGGTGAACATCTGGCCCTGCATCGCCTTCACCAGCCCATCCTCGAGCGCCTTGACGCGATCCGGCGGCGTGCCGCGCGAGGTGACGAAGCCGCGCACCGTGGACTGGCTGCCGGCGTCGACGCCGATTTCCTTGCCGGTCGGCACGTTAGGCAGTGCCTTGAGCCGGTTGGCCGCAAAGATGGCGAGCGGCCGGATGTCGCCAGACTTGATCTGCGACTCGGCCTCGGCATAGTTCACCAGCGCGCAATCGATGTTGCCGCCGACCAGGTTGATGACGATGTCGCCGCCGCCGCGGAACGGCACGATGACCGGCGGCTGGTGCTTGGCGGCGCGCGCAACGGCCACCGAGCCGATGTGGTCGACGCTGCCGACGTGCGTGGTGCCCCACTTGAGCGCCTTGCCCTTGCCCGCGGCGACGAAATCCTGTCCGGTCTTGAACGGACTGTTCTTGCCGACCATCAGCACCTGTGGATCTTCGGTGGCGCGGGCGAGGGCCACGAGATCTTCGTACTTGTACTTCCCCTTGCTGCGCAGGATGGTGAGCAGGTGCGTCTGGGTGATGAGCGCGATGGTGTGACCGTCCTTCGGACGGTCGAGCAGGTAATCCATCGCCGCCGCGCCGCTGCCACCGGTGCGGTTCACCACCACGAACTCGGTCTTGAATACGCCCGGCGCGTGGACCATCATCATGCGCGCGGTGATGTCGGTGCCGCCGCCGACGCCGGAGTGCGTCACCACCTCGATCGGCTTCGACGGAAATTTGTCCTGGGCGTTTGCGGGAAGAACGGAAAGCGCCGCGGCCCCGCCTGCGAAACCGAGCAGGCGCCTGCGATTCGTATCGGTCATGTTTCGGAATCCTCCTCGGCGCGCAGTGTAAACTCAAAATCATGCCTGCCTCTACCGCGCTTTCGCATATCACCGTAATCGATTTGACGCGCGTGCGCGCCGGTCCGACCGCGGTGCGCCAGCTCGCCGACTGGGGCGCGAAAGTAATCAAGATCGAGATGCCGCCCGGGCTCGACGAAGGCGAAGGGCCGGGAGGACCGCGCGACGGCAGCGACTTCCAGAACCTGCAGCGCAACAAACGCGGGATCACGCTCAACCTGAAATCGCCCGACGGGGTAGCGATCCTGAAGAAGCTCGCGGCGAAGGCCGACGTGCTGGTGGAGAACTATCGCCCCGATGTGAAGGACCGGCTCGGCATCGGCTACGAGGCGATGGCCGCGGTCAATCCGCGATTGGTGTACGGCAGTATTTCGGGCTACGGCGAGGACGGCCCCTATCGCATGCGCCCGGGCTTCGACCAGATCGCGCAGGGCATGGGCGGCCTGATGTCGATCACCGGACTGCCGGGGCAGGGACCGGTGCGCGTCGGTATCCCGATCGCGGATTTGTGCGCCGGAATCTTCTGCGCGCACGGCATCATGGTCGCGCTGCTCGAGCGCGAGAAGTCCGGCAAGGGCCAATGGGTGAAGTCGTCGCTCCTGCAGGCGCAGCTCTTCATGCTCGACTTCCAGGCGGCGCGCTGGCTGATGAAAGGCGAAGTCGCCAAGCAAGCCGGCAACAACCATCCGACCTCGATCCCGACCGGCGTGTACAAGACGCGCGACGGCTACCTCAACCTCGCGGTGAGCGGGACGAAGATCTGGACGCGCATGTGCGAGGCGATCGGCGCGGCCGCGCTCGCCACTCACCCCGATTATTCGACCGGCGCCCTGCGCTCCAAGAACCGCGACAAGTTGCACGACGAGCTCGAGACCTATTTCGCCAAGCGCGATACCGCCGCCTGGATCGAGATCCTCAACAAGGCCGGCGTGCCCTCGGGGCCGATCTACTCGATCGACCAGGCGTTCGCCGATGCGCAGGTGAAGAGCCTGGACATGGTGCAGAAGCTCGGCGAGGTTCCGTACCTCGGCCAGCCGGTGACCTTGTCGCGCACGCCGAGCCAGCCCTATGCCCATCCGCCCAAGCAGGGCGAGCACACAGCAGAGATTCTCAACGAAATCGGCTACACCGCTGCAGCGGTGGAAGACCTGCGAAAGAAAGGAATCGTCTAATGCCCAGCGAGAAGCTCATTGCGAAGAAAGAGAACGGCGTCGGCTGGACGATCCTGAACAACCCCGAGCGCCACAACGCCATCTCGCTGGACATGTGGACCGCCGCCATGGAGGCCATGCAGGACTTTCGCACCGACAAGGCGGTGCGTGTCGTGGTGGTCACCGGCGCGGGCGGCAAGGCCTTCGCCTCGGGCGCGGACATCTCCAAGTTCAAGGACGAGCGCCAGGAAGCGGCCGCGGTCGCGCATTACCAGCAAAC
>CAWENY010000034.1:0-112816 GCA_963810475.1 uncultured beta proteobacterium
GCTAATCGCCTTTGCGGGCGGAGAGCTCGTGCACGATCACGCCCTCCATTGGATCGATGGGCAGTTCCCAGGGCGCGCGCTCGATCATGCGGCGCGCGTCCGCATACCCGGCCTCGCAGCGGAACTGGATGCCCGAGGCACTAAAGTCGAGGTCCTTCAGCAGATCCTCGCCGTCGAGCGCCGGCGCGAGCAAGCGCACCACGTGCATGGTGGTGCCGCAGCCCCAGGACGCGAGGTCCCGGCACTCCGCGGTGGCCTGCTTGTCCGCTGGCAGCTTCTTCGAAAGCTCGCGGATCACGTGGCGCAGCCGGTGGATCTGCTTCTGGCGCGCGATGTTGCTGTCGTCGCGGCTCGCGTAGCGGATGTCCTTCTGCCGGCCCATCACCTGCCACAGCGAATCGGGCTCGTGGCCGGTGGGCTGCCAGACGTTGACGCCGAAGATCAGCGAGTCGCGCCGCGGGTTGTCGTCGAGCACCGCTTCGAGCGGCGTGTTGGAGTAAAGGCCGCCGTCCCAGTAGGCTTCGCCGTCGACGCGGATCGCGGGGAAGCCCGGCGGCAATGCGCCCGAGGCCATCACTTCCTCGAGGCCCAGGGCGCCTTCGCGGCTGTCGAAGTAGCGCAGCTCGCCGCTCTTCACGTTCACCGCGCCGACCGTCAGGCGCGGGTGGGCGGCGTTGAGGACCGCCAGATCGATCAGCGACGAGAGCGTCTCGCGCAGCGGCGTAGTGTCGTAATAGGAGGCGGCGTCGAGCCCGACCTTTGCCTGCACGCCGCCCCACGCCGGCAGCCGCGGCGAGAAAAACCCCGGGATGCCGCCGACCAGCGCCGAGAAGTACTGCCAGGCCTGGAACTGGGGCTGCTGCTGGAAGCGGCGCCAGAGCTCGCGCAACCGCGGCACGCGATCGGCGGCCTTGTTGCCGGCGATGATGGCGCCGTTGATCGCGCCGATCGAGGTGCCGATGACCCAGTCGGGCTCGATGCCCGCCTCGTGCAGCGCCTCGTAGACGCCGACCTGGTAGGCGCCCAAAGCGCCGCCGCCTTGCAGCACCAGCACCACCTGGCCCGGAACCTTCGCCACTATTGCGCGGTCCACCCGCCGTCGAGCGGCAGCAGCGCGCCGGTGATGGAGGCGGCGGCGGGCGAGCAGAGGAAAGCGGCGAGCGCCGCGACCTCCTCGACCGCGACGAACTTCTTCGTCGGCTGAGCGGCAAGCAGCACGTCGCGCTTGACCGCCTCTTCGGTGATGCCGCGCGCCCTGGCGGTGTCGGGGATCTGCTTCTCGACGAGGGGCGTAAGCACATAGCCCGGACAGATCGCATTCACCGTGATGCCCTTCTCGGCGACCTCCAGCGCTATGGTCTTGGTGAAGCCGGCGATGCCGTGCTTCGCCGCGACGTAGGCCGACTTGAACGGGCTCGCCACCAGCGCGTGCGCCGAGGCGATGTTGATGATGCGTCCCCAGCCCCGCGCCTTCATCGCCGGCAGCGCCGCGCGCACCGTGTGAAACGACGAAGACAGGTTGATCGCGATGATCGCGTCCCACTTCTCCAGCGGAAATTCGTCGACCGGCGCGACGTGCTGGATGCCGGCGTTATTGACGAGGATGTCCACGGCGCCGAACCGGGCAATCGCTTTGCCGACCATCGCGGCGATCGCCGCAGGGTTCGTCATGTCGGCGCCGTCGTAAATCACGCTGACCCCGTGCGCGGCGGCGAGCTGCGCGCGCAGGCGCTCGACCTCCGCGGCCGCGCCGAAGCCGTTCAACACGATGTTGGCGCCCTCGGCCGCCAGGCGCGTGGCGATACCGAGGCCGATGCCGGAGGTGGAGCCGGTCACCAGCGCCGTCTTTCCTTTTAGGCTGGATGCGCTCATTTCGTTCAGGCCTTCAAAGCGGTTTCAAGTCTTCCAGCACCGTCGGCAGGAGCTCGCTGACGTTGGGGTGGATGCGCACGCGGCGCTGGAACTCGGTGTAGGGGAGCTTCGAGTACACCGCGTCGATGAGGGAGTGCACCGCCTCGTCCGCGCCGGTGCCGAGCAGCGAGGCGCCGAGGATGCGCTTGGAGCCTTCCTCGACGTGGATCTTGAGGAAGCCCTGCGTCTCGCCCTTCTCCACAGCACGCGCAACCCGCGACATGGGCCGCTTGCCCACAGAAGCCTTGATACCCTTCTCTTCGATTTCCTTCTCGGAAAGACCGACCCGGCCGAGCGGCGGGTCGGTGTAGAGCGCGTAGACCGGGATCCGGTCGGTGTGCTTGCGCCCGGCGTTCGACAGCAGGTTGTCGGCGACGATCTCGTAGTCGTTGTAGGCGGTATGGGTGAAGGCGCCTTTGCCGTTGCAGTCGCCGAGCGCCCACACGCGCGGATTGGAGGTGCGCAAGCCGTCATCCACCTCGATATAGCCGCGCTTGTCGGTCCTGATGCCGGCCGCCTCCAGGCCGAGGTCGTCGGTGTTCGGCACCCGGCCGACGGCGAGGAGGAGATGCGTGCCGCGCTCGCGCGGCGCGCCTTCCTTGCAGTCCACGCCGACGGAAACGCCATCCGCCTCCTTCTGCACGCTCAGGCATTCCGCGCCCAGGCGCAGCTCGATGCCTTCGGCGCGCAGGAAATCGTGGATCGCGAGCGACACGTCCTCGTCTTCGCGTCCCACCAGGCGCGGGCCCATCTCCACCACCGTGACGCGGCTGCCGAAGCGGCGGAACATTTGCGCGAACTCGAGCCCGACGTAGCTGCCGCCGATCACCAGCAAATGCTCCGGGACGAAGTCGAGGTCCATCATCGCGACGTTGGTCAGGTAAGGCACGCGGTCGAGTCCCGGCATCTTCGGAACGAGCGGCCGGCCGCCGACGTCGACGAAGATCTTGTCCGCAGCCAGCCGCTCCGAGCCGACCTGGACCTCTGCCGGCGCGACGAAACGCGCGTGCCCGCGATAGACCGTGGCGTCCTTCAGCCCTTCCATCCACTTCTCGACGCCCTCGCTCGAGGCGCGAACGATTTCATCCTTGCGCGCCTTGACACGTTTCATGTCGACGCGCGGGCTCGAGTCGAGCAGCACGCCGTACTCGCCTGCGCGCCTCGCCAGGTGCGCGGCGTAGGCGCTCGCCACCATCGCCTTGGTCGGTGTGCAGCCGTCGTTGACGCAGGTGCCGCCGAACTTTGCCTTCTCGACCACGGCGACTTTCATCCCTGCGCCCGAGAGCCGCGCCGCGAGCGCCGGCCCGGCCTGGCCGGTGCCGATCACGAGGGCGTCGAAGTTTTTCAGCGCGCTCACCGCGCTCATCATAGGCGCGCTGCGATGACACGGTAAGCTCGCGGGTCCATGTCGAACCAAGCCGTGCTCGTCGCTTTGCTCGGACTGCCTTTTGCAGGCAGCATCGCCGCCGCGTTGTTCCCCGCCAACGCGCGCAATCGCGAGGCATGGCTCGCCGGGGCCGTCGCGCTCGCGGTGCACGCTCTGGCGTGGACGGCATACCCGGAGATGGCCAACGGGCAGGTGCTGCGCTTCGACTGCGCCTGGCTGCCGGCGCTCGGCCTGAATTTCACCATCCGCCTGGACGGCTTCGCCTGGATGTTCGCCATCCTGGTCAGCGGGATCGGCTTCCTGGTGGTGCTCTATGCGCGCTACTACCTGTCGCCGGCCGACCCGGTGCCGCGCTTTTTCGCGTTCTTCCTCGCCTTCATGGGCTCGATGCTCGGCGTGGTGCTGTCGGGCAACCTGATCCAGCTGGTGTTTTTCTGGGAGCTGACCAGCCTGTTCTCGTTCCTGCTGATCGGCTACTGGCACCACAACGCCGCGGCGCGCGACGGCGCGCGCATGGCGCTCATCGTCACTTCGGCCGGCGGCCTGTGCCTGTTCGCCGGCGCCCTGCTCCTCGGCCGCATCGTCGGCAGCTACGATCTCGACGCCGTGCTGCGCTCGGGGGACGCCATCCGCTCGCACAGTCTCTATCTGCCGGCACTGCTTCTGGTGCTCGCCGGAACGCTGACCAAGAGCGCGCAGTTCCCATTTCATTTCTGGCTGCCGCAGGCAATGGCCGCACCCACGCCGGTGTCGGCGTACCTCCATTCGGCGGCAATGGTGAAGCTCGGCGTTTTTCTCATGGCACGGCTCTGGCCGGTACTGGCGGGCACCGACGCCTGGATGTGGACGGTCGGCATCGCCGGCCTGATCACGCTGGTGCTCGGCGCGTACCTCGCCATCTTCCAGCACGACCTCAAGGGACTGCTCGCCTACTCGACGGCGAGCCACCTCGGCTTGATCACGGTGCTGCTCGGCCTCAATACGCCGCTCGGCGCGGTGGCCGCGGTGTTCCACATCCTGAACCACGCCACGTTCAAGGCCTCGCTCTTCATGGCCGCCGGCATCATCGATCACGAGACCGGCACGCGCGACATCCGGCGCCTGAACGGCCTGTACCGCTTCATGCCGATCACCGCGACGCTCGCCATGGTCGCGGCCGGCGCGATGGCCGGCGTACCGCTGCTGAACGGCTTCCTCTCCAAGGAAATGTTCTTCGCCGAAGCGCTCGAGGTGGAAGGCCCGGTGCGCGCCCTCGACCGCGCGCTGCCGTTCATCGCCACGCTGTGGGGCATGTTCAGCGTCGCGTACTCGGTGCGCTTCATCCACGGCGTGTTCTTCGGCCCGCCGCCGGCCGGCCTGCCGCGCGTGCCGCAGGAGCCGCCGCGCTGGATGCGCTTTCCCATCGAGTTCCTGGTGCTCGCGTGCCTGGCGGTCGGCGTGCTGCCGGCGCTGACCATCGGACCGTTCCTCGATGTCGGCGTGCGCGCGCTGCTCGGCGCCCAGGCGCCCAGCTACAGCCTGGCGGTATGGCACGGCTTCACCACGCCGTTCCTCATGAGCCTGGTCGCGCTCGGCGGCGGCGTTGCGCTCTACGCGATCCTGTTCCGCTACCTCGCGCGCGGCGAGGAGCGCATCCCGCTTCTGCCGGCGCTCGACGCCCGGGCGATCTTCGATCGCCTGCTGCTGGTGGTCTCCTGGCGCTGGGCGCGCTGGGTCGAGCGCCTGTTCGGCACGCAGCGCCTGCAGCCGCAGCTGCGCTGGCTGGTGCTCGCCGCGCTGGTCGCGGGACTCTGGCCGGTGCTGGAGCGCGGGCTGCAATTCGGCCCGCTGCCCTGGTCGCCGGTCGATCCGGCGCTCGCGGCGGTTGCGGCGATTGGCGCCGCCTGCGCGCTGGGGGCGGCCTGGCAGGCGAAGTTCCACCGCTTCGCGGCGCTCGCGCTCGCCGGCGGCGCCGGACTGGTGGTTTGCCTGACGTTCGTGCGCGGCGCGGCGCCCGACCTCGCGCTCACCCAGCTCATGGTCGAGATCGTCACCACGGTGCTGCTGCTTCTCGGCCTGCGCTGGCTGCCCAAGCGCATTCCGTTCGCGTGGACGCGCGAAGGTGCGCGCGCCGCGCGGCCGCGGCGGGTGCGCGACCTGGCGCTCGCGGTGAGCTGCGGGGTCGGCGTCGCGGCGCTCGCCTACGCGGTGATGACGCGGCCGCTGCCCGAAACCATCTCCAGCTACTTCATGGAGAACGCCTGGCCCCTTGGCGGCGGCAGCAACGTGGTGAACGTGATCCTCGTCGACTTCCGCGGCTTCGACACCCTGGGCGAGATCAGCGTGCTGGCCGTGGTCGGCATCTCGGTCTACGCGCTGCTTCGCCGTTTCCGGCCGGCGCGCGAGAGTCTCGACACGCCGCCCCGCCAGGAGGCACTGCAGGCCGCGGCCGAGGATCTGCTGGTGCCGGGCGTGATCATGCGCTTCATGTTCCCGGTCATCGGCCTGCTCGCCGGCTACCTGCTGCTGCGCGGCCATAACCTGCCGGGCGGCGGCTTCGTCGCCGGCCTGGCGCTGGCGGTCGCGGTGATCCTCCAGTACGTCGCGGGCGGCACGCGCTGGGCGGAGGACCGCCTCTCGATCCGGCCGATGCGCTGGATGGGCGCCGGGCTGCTGCTCGGCGGCGCCACCGGCGCCGGCGCGTGGCTGTTCTCGCATGCCTTCCTCACCTCGCATACCGCGCATCTGCACCTGCCGGTGCTCGGCGAGCTGCATCTGCCGAGCGCATTCCTGTTCGACCTCGGCATCTTCTCCGTGGTGGTCGGCGCCACCGGACTGATCCTGATCGCCATCGCGCACCAGTCGGTACGCCACCCATGGAGCTGATCATCGCGCTGCTCATCGGCACGCTCGCCGGCTCGGGGGTGTGGCTGCTGCTGCGGCCGCGCACCTTCCAGGTGATCATCGGCCTGTCGTTGCTCTCCTATGGGGTGAACCTCTTCATCTTCGTGATGGGGTGGGTGCGCGGCGGGCGGCCGCCGTTCGTCGAGCCGGGCGTTGCGGTGGATTTCT
This sequence comes from uncultured beta proteobacterium, assembly GCA_963810475.1. GTDB lineage: Bacteria > Pseudomonadota > Gammaproteobacteria > Burkholderiales > SG8-39 > SCGC-AG-212-J23. The sequence goes on from CAWENY010000034.1 coordinate 6,350, forward strand.
CGCGCTTCGCCGACCCGCTGCCCCAGGCGCTGGTGCTGACCGCAATCGTCATCAGCTTCGCCACCACCGCGCTGCTTCTCGTAGTGCTGCTCGCGGCGCGCGGGCTGACCGGCACCGACCATGTCGACGGGCAGGAGCCCGGCGAATGAGCTGGAGCGCGCACCTGCCGGTCGTGCCCATCGTGCTGCCGCTCGCCGCCGGCGCGCTGATGCTGCTGCTCGACGAACGCCGCGAGCGGCTCAAGGCGGCGATCAGCCTGGTCGCGCTCGCCCTGCTGCTCGCCGCGGCGCTCGCGCTGCTGCCGCTCGCCGACCGCCCGCTCGCGCCGGTGTACGCGCTCGGCAGCTGGCCGGCGCCGTTCGGCATCGTGCTGGTGGTAGACCGGCTGGCGGCCGCCATGGTGCTGCTCAGCGGCCTGCTCGGCCTCGCCGCCACGGTGTTCTCGCTGGCGCGCTGGCATCGCGCCGGGCCGCGCTTCCACGCCCTGCTGCAGTTCCTGCTGATGGGCCTGAACGGCGCGTTCCTCACCGGCGATCTGTTCAACCTGTTCGTGTTCTTCGAGCTGCTGCTCGCCGCCTCCTACGGCCTCGCGCTGCACGGCTCCGGCACCGCGCGCGTGCGCTCGGGCATGCACTACATCGTCATCAACCTCGCGGCCTCGCTGCTGTTCCTGATCGGCGTCAGCCTGATCTACGGCGTGACCGGCACGCTGAACCTGGCGCACCTCGCGCAGCGCATCCCGCTGGTCGCCGCGGAAGACCGCGTGCTGGTGGAGGCCGGCGCGGCGGTGCTCGCGATCGCCTTCCTGGTCAAGTCGGGCATGTGGCCGCTCGGCTTCTGGCTGCCATCCACCTATGCGGCGGCGAGCGCGCCCGCTGCCGCGCTGTTCTCGATCCTCACCAAGGTCGGCTTCTACGCGGTGCTGCGGCTCTGGCTGCTGCTGTTCGGCGGCGGCGTGGGCGCCGAGCTGCTCTACCTTGGCGGCATGGCGACGCTGGTCTTCGGCGCGATCGGCATGCTCGCGTCGCAGGAACTCGGGCGCCTCGCCGGCTACAGCCTGCTGCTCTCGTCGGGCACGCTGCTGGCGGCGATCAGCCGCGGCGACGGCGCGGTGACCGCCGCCGCGCTGTTCTACCTGGTGGCCTCGACCCTCGGCATTGCCGCCTTCTTCCTGCTGATCGAGCTGGTGCAGCGCGCGCGCGAGCCCGGCGCCGACGTGCTGGCGGTCACCGCCGAGGCCTTCGGCCTCGGCGACGAGGACGCGGAGCCGGAAGAGCGGCCCGGCACGGTGATCCCGGCTGCCATGGCGCTGCTCGGCCTGAGCTTCCTGTGCTGCGCGCTGATCGTCGCCAGCCTGCCGCCGCTGCCGAGCTTCGTCGCCAAGTTCACGTTGCTGGCCGCGGTGCTCGGCCCGCAGCCGGTCAGCGCGCCGGCGTGGGCGCTGATTGCGCTGCTCACGCTTTCGGGGCTCGCCGCCGTCATCGCGATGGGCCGCGCCGGCGTGAGTATCTTCTGGGCATCGGAAGAGCGCAGCACGCCGCGCGTGCGCGTGGTCGAGATCGTGCCGGTGGCCGGGCTGCTGGCCCTGTGCTTCGCGCTCACGTTGGCCGCGGGCCCGGTGATGCGCTATCTGCAGGACGCGGCGCTCGCGCTGCACGCGCCGCAGACCTACATCGAAAGCGTGCTTTCGCGGCCATGAGGCTGTTCCTCGCCCTGCTCGCGCTGTGGCTGGTCCTGAACGAGTCGCTCGCCCCGGGGCAGGTGCTGCTCGGCGCCGCGCTCGCGCTCGGCGGCGTCGCGGTGTACTCGCGCCTGCAGCTCCCCGCCAACCGGGTGCGCAACCGGCCCGGCGCGGCGCTGCGGCTGCTCGGCCTGGTGGTCGCGGACATCGTGCGCTCCAACCTCGCCGTGGCGCGCATCGTGCTCGGGCTGGACCGGGGCCAGCGCAGCGCCGGCTTCCTCGCGCTGCCGCTCGAGCTGCGGCATCCCGGCGGGCTGGCGGTGATCGCCTGCATCATCACCGCCACCCCGGGCACCAGCTGGGTGCGCTACGACAGCGCCGCCAACGTGGTGACCATCCACGTGCTCGACCTGGTGGACGCGGACGACTGGATCCGCTTGTTCAAGCAGCGCTACGAGCGCCTGCTGATGGAGATCTTCCAATGACTTCCGATTTCGTCGTGCTCACCCTGGCGGCCGCCCAGCTGCTGCTCGCGCTCGCCATGGCCTTCGCCTTCTGCCGCCTGCTGCGCGGGCCGCACGCGCACGACCGCGTGCTCGCGCTCGACACGCTCTACGTGAATGCGATGCTGCTCATCCTCAGCTTCGGCATGGTGTGGGGGAGCCGCGACTTCTTCGAGGTCGCGCTGGTGATCGGCGCGCTCGGCTTCGTGTCGACCGGCGCGGCGGCCAAGTTCCTGCTGCGCGGCGAGGTGATCGAATGACTACAGTCGCCGCCGTACTGGTGCTCGCCGGGGCGCTGCTCGCTTTCGTCGGCTCGCTCGGCCTGCTGCGGATGAAGACCTTCTTCGAGCGCGTGCATCCGCCGACCATGGGGACCACGCTCGGCACGGCATTCGTCCTGGCCGGCTCGATGCTCTACTTCACCGCGCTCGAGTCTCGCTTGGTGCTGCACGAGATCCTGATCGGCGTGTTCATGCTGCTGAGCACGCCGGTGACCTACGTGCTCCTTGGACGCGCCGCGCTGCGCCGCGAGCGCAAGGCTCCGGACGCGTGACTGGAGAACGCATGCGCGGCAGGAAGCAACGATGGGTGGCGGCCACCGATTTTTCCCGGGATGCGGGCTACGCCTGCCGCCGCGCCGCCCTGCTCGCGGCCGAACACGGCGCGCAGCTCGAGCTGCTTCATGTGGTGGGCAAGGCGGCGCTGGATACGTTGCGCCAGGCATTCCGCACCAAGCCCGCGCGCGTGGCCGACCTGCTCGACGATCTGCGCCACGCGCTCGCCCGGACCGGCGCGGCGCTTGCGAAGAAAACCGGGGCTTCGATCGCCTCGCGCGTCGAGATCGGTGCGGTGCAGGATGTCATCGCCGCGCAGTGCCGCCGCGCCGATCTCCTCGTAGTCGGCGCGCACGGCACGAATCCTTTGCGCGATGCGATTCTCGGCACCACCGCCGAGCGCCTGCTCGGGACATGCCGGCGTCCGGTCCTCGTCGTGAAGCGACCGCCCGAACACGCCTACGCCAGAGCGCTCGTCGCCATGGACTTCTCAGCACCGGCCAAGAGCGCGTTGCGCGCGGCATTGCGCCTCGCGCCGGGAGCGGCCTTCACCGCGGTGCACGCCTATGACCTGCCGTTCGAGGGCAAGCTGCGCCTCGCCGGCGTAGAGGACGAAACCATCGACGCCTACCGCTTTCACGCGGCGCGCAAGGCGGCCGCCGCAATCCGGGCGCTCGGCGAAAAGAGCGGCATCCACCTGGCGCACGCGGTGTATTGGGGCCACCCGCCTGTCCTGATCCTCGAGAAGGAGCGCGCACTGCGCAGCGACCTGATCGTCCTGGGCAAGGCCCAGCGCTCGGTCGCGAAGGAGCTGTTTCTGGGAAGCGTCAGCCGGCACGTGCTCGCCGATTGCCGCGGCGACGTGCTGGTGGTGCCGGGCTAATCAACCCGGCGTCAAGACGACCCGCGACGTTCCGGCGGGCCGAGCGCTGCCAACAGCGCAAGGAGCTTGACGGGGTCATATGGCTTCAGCAGGTAATGCTGGAAGCCGGCGATCTCGGAAAGGCGCGTAGCGACCGGCGTCTTGTATCGGCCGCTGATGCCGATGAGCACCGGCCTGCGCTGTCCCCGCCTCGCGCGTATCCCTCTAGCCGCTTCCCAGCCACTCTGGCCTGGCATGTGAATGTCGAGGATCACGACATCAGGATCGAAAATGATCACTGCGCCGATCACCGTGCGCCCTGAATGCACCATCCGCACGTCATGACCTTCGTCCTTCAGGAGCAACGCCAAGGTGAGCGTAGCGTCGTGGTCATCGTCCGCGACCAGGATGCGCAGCGAGTCGCGCGTCTTCGCGTGCGCGGCGTCATCGGCGGTGGCGGGACGTGCGGTGGGCGCAATCTGGCTCATGCTGAATTCTTTGCCAAGTCGGCCCGCTTGTATGTCGCTGGCAGGCGACGGAAAAAGTCAGGAAGCGGTGACAAACCGGCCAAATGTCGCACTATCACGACAACCCTTTGGACAATGCGATCGCAGCGCGCGCCGGCGAAGGCGAAGGCATCGGCTGCCGGCGCATCGAGCTCGCCCGCCATCCATGAGCGCAGCAGGCCGCGCGCTCTGAAATAACGCGAGCGCACGGTCGCCTGCGGGATGGCGAGTGCGGCCGCGGTTTCTTCCACGCTGAATTCTTCGACGGCACGCAGCATGAAGACCGCGCGGTAGCCGTCGGGCAGCGCAAGGATGTGCGTCTCGAGGAGGCGTCGCGCCTCGCTGCGCTCGGCATCCTCCTGCGGGCCGGGCGTATCGGATGCGGCTTCGTGCTCGACGGCTTCAGCGGGCCGCGGATTGCGCCGCCGGCGCATCAGCGCCTCGTTGGCAACGATGCGCACCAGCCAGGTGGAAAGCTTGGATTCGCCGCGGAAGGTGCCGAGCTTGCGATAGGCCTGGAGGTAGCCTTCCTGAACGGCGTCTTCCGCCTCGGCGTCATCGCGCAGGATGGCGCGCGCGGTTCGGTAAAGGGTGCGGTTATGAAGGCGCATCAGCGTCTCGAGCGCGCGCATGTCTCCGGCCAGGATGCTGGCGATGAGCTCGGTATCGGTCGGTCGTTCGACCGGCGTACGTACGGCGTGGGTTTTCATGTTCTGCTCCAAGAAAAACGTCGGTTAGACCAGCAGCTGCTCGCACAGGAGCGATGTTTGCCAGGTGCGACTCGTGCATCTCCTGCAATGCACTCCTCGTCGTCGATGGCGCGATGCGCGGCAATGCCTCGGCGATACGCTTGGCCACCCAACCCTGGCCGCGATTGAGGAACTGCAAGCGCTCGCGCCAGTCCTTGAGCTCGAGGCCCTTTCGATAGAAGTCGCCGGTTGCCATGCTCGGCGTGACGTCGGCCTTGAGCAGGCACTGGATCAGCACCGCGCAATTGCGCGCCTCGTCGCGCTGCACCGCGTGCAGCCCGACCCACTCCGCGGTTCCGGTCGGCAGCTCGTCCAGATAGGCGGCGAGCAACCGCGCACCGGCGCGCTCCGCTTCCAGCAGCAGGTTCAGGAGCCGCGCGAGCTCCTGCACCCGCATCGGGGTGTCTTCAACGACGATCAGGTCGTCAGGCATTCGGCGAACTCCCAGTTGAGCAGGTTGTCGACCACGCCGCCGACGTAGGCCGCGCGGCGCTCCTGGTAGTCGAGGTAATAGGCGTGCTCCCAGACATCGATCACCAGCAGCGGCTCGAGCCCGCGCACGATGGGCGTATCGGCGTTGGCGGTGGTGATCACCTTGAGCTGCGCCGCGCTCGCGCACCAGCCAGGCCCAGCCGCTGCCGAAATGTCCGAGCGCCGCCGTCTTGAGCGCCTCGGCCCAGGGGCCGTATTCGCGCGGCGCCGGTCCGCTCTGCGGGCGCAGCGAGCGCCAGTAGAACGCATGGTTCCAGGCCTGGGCGGCGTTGTTGAAGAGCACCTGCTGGGCCGGGTCGCCGGCGGCGCGGGTGATGACCGCTTCGAGCGTGAGCGCGCTGTCGCCGATCAGGGCTTTCACTTTGTCGACGTAGGCGCGGTGGTGCTTGCCGTGGTGCGTCTGCAGCGTGCGGCGCGAGATCCACGGCTCCAGCGCGTCGGCGGGGTACGGCAGGTCCGGCAGTTCGATCAGCATGGTTTCGGGTCCTGTTTGGCTTCGTGTCGGAGTACGATCCATTTACATCGTATTACGATATATTGTCAAGCGTGCGGAGATCGCCTATAAGCGGCCTGCCAGGCCGGGTCATGAGTCAACAGAAGCGCCGCCGCTCCGCCCACCTCGACGCGAGCGAATATCAGCAGCTCGCGTCGTTCCGCTTTGCGCTGCGCAGCTTCCTGCGTTTCAGCGAGATTGCCGCGGAGAAGGTCGGCCTGAGCGCGCAGCACTACCAGGCGCTGCTCGCGGTGTGCGCCACCGCCGACGGCCACGTCACCATCAACGATCTCGCGAAGCAGCTGCTCATCCGGCACAACAGCGCCGTCGGCCTGGTGGATCGCCTCGCCAACCAGGGCCTGGTGTCGCGCGAGCCCTCACCGGACGACGGCCGCAAGGTCATCCTGCACCTGACGTCCAAAGGCGACCGGGTGCTGGAAAAGCTCGCCGAAGTCCACCGTGAGGAGCTGCGCCGCATCGGCCCGCAGCTCGAAAGCCTCCTGCACCAGATCACGCAAGCCGAAAGGGCCGCAGAGTGAGCCAAGACCACAGCTATAGCTCGGTGACGCTCACCGTCGCCGATTTCGCCAACCTCTCGCTGCTCGAGCCGTGCGCGCCGCTCCAGCGTGTGCTCGAGCGGGCGCGCGTGGTGCCTTCGGACGCGGTGCCGCCGCAAGTCGTCACCATGAACTCGCACGTCGTCGTCATCGACGAGAACACGGGCGAGCGCCGCGTGCTGAGCGTCGTCTACCCCGAGGATGCCGATGCCGACGCCGGCCGGATCTCGGTACGCGAGGAAGGCGGCGCACAGCTTCTTGGCGCCACGCCCGGGCAAACCATCGAATGCCAGCTTCGCAGCGGCGTCCATCGTTTGCGGATCGAAAAAATCATCTACCAGCCCGAGGACAGCATGCGGACGTACCTGGTCGTCCGCAGCTGATCTCAAGGTCGCCCGCCTCATGCCGCCAGGGCATCGCGGTTCTTGCTGGTTTCCAGGATGCGCAGCGTGAGCACCTTTGCGCCCGGGGTCGCGACGTGGACCACCGCACCGGCCGCACGTCCGAGCAGCGCAAGCCCGACCGGCGACAGCACGGAGATGCGTCCCGCGGCGACTTCCGCTTCGATTGGATGCACGAGGACCACCGAGCGGCGCTCGCGCGCCGGGCCTGCCTCGTAAGTCACTTTCGATCCCAGGGCGATGCGATCCGCGGGAAGCTGCTCGGGCGCCACCAGGCGGGCCTCGAGCAGCACGTCTGCAAGTGCGTTTGCGGCGGCCGCATCGAGTGCGGGCTGCGGACGGCGCTCTCCCAGCATGAGTGCGAGCACTTCCGCGTCGCTTCTGGAAACGATCAGTTCATGAGCATTCGCCATATGACCTCCATGGTCTAAAAGGCAATGAAAAAGAGTCCGGCCGCGCGCGAAAGCACGCAGCCAGCGGTTCGAGACGAGGGTCCCCGGTAGGCGGCTAGGCTCGGACTCCGCTAGCGAGCGGAGCGAGCGGCCGCGCTACCGGGCGCGGCGAAGAAAGACGAGGGTGCCCGGGCTGATGACGCGGCGCGCCGGCACCGCGAGAGCGGTGACGTCGATCAAGAATGCGGTACGGAAGTCGCGCGCCATGATGTACCGACCATAGCACAGCAAAAATATAAAGCAACCTGCAGGAAACTACATGCCGGAACGCGGCGCCTGCTGGCGGCATCGGATGGTCATCGAAGTCAAACGCGAGGACTTAACATGAAAACGCCGGCGAGCATCGCGGGGCATCCCATCCATCCGATGCTGGTGGCAGTACCGATCGGGCTATGGATCTTCTCCCTGGTCTGCGATCTCGTGCATGTTTCCGGGGCGCTGGGGGATAGCTGGAATATCGTCGCGCTGTATACGCTCGCTGGCGGCATCGCCGGCGCCCTCCTCGCCGCCGTTCCCGGCTTTATCGACATGCTGTCCCTGCCGCCGCCCATCAAGCGCACTGCGCTCATCCATATGGCCATCAACCTCACCGTGGTCGCGCTGTACGCAGTGAATCTATGGCTGCGCCTGCACGGCTCGACCCTGGTATGGCTTTCGGTGCTCGGCCTCGGGCTGCTGGTCGTCTCGGGCTGGCTGGGCGGCAAGATGGTGTTCGAGCATGGCGTCGGCGTCAGCCGCACTTAACCGCGAGCGCTCGGTGCGCCCGGTCGCGATCGTCACCGGGGCGACGTCGGGTGTCGGTCGAGCGACGGCCATCGCCTTCGCGCGCGGCGGCTACCGGGTCGGATTGATTGCGCGCGGCCAGGACGGCTTGCAGGCGGCGCTGGCCGACGTGGAGCACTGTGGCGGCGAAGGACTGATCCTGCAGGCGGACGTCAGCGACGCCGAGCAGGTCGAGGCCGCTGCCGCCACGGCCGTCGCCCGATGGGGAGCCATCGACGTCTGGGTCAACAACGCCATGGTTACGGTGTTCTCGGACGTGTCACAGCTCCAGGCGGAGGAGTTGCGCCGCGTGACGGAAGTGACCTACCACGGCGCCGTCTGGGGCACGATGGCAGCGCTGCGGCAAATGAAACGGCAAGGTCGCGGCGTGATCGTGCAAGTGGGCTCGGCACTCGCTTATCGGTCTATCCCGCTGCAGGCCGCTTATTGCGGCGCCAAAAGCGCGTTGCGCGGCTTCACGGATTCACTGCGTTCGGAGTTGATCCACGAGCGCTCCCCGATCCACGTCACCATGGTGCAGCTTCCTGCCGTCAACACGCCGCAGTTCGACGTAGGGCGCACCCACCTGCCCGGCCGCCCTCGCCCGCTGGGCACGATCTACCAGCCCGAAATCGCGGCGCAGGCGATCGTGTGGGCGAGCGAGCATCGCCGCCGCGAACTATGGGTCGGGCTTCCCACGGAGCAGGCAATCCTCGGGACGCGCATCGCGCCCGGATTGCTCGACCGCTTGCTGGCGCGGCTTGGCTTCGACGGCCAGGTATCCCCGCTGCCGCCCGCCGCCGATGACAACCTCTACCGCCCGCTTTCCGGCGACCGCGGAGCGCATGGGCGCTTCGATGCCCAGGCGAAGAAGAGAAGCATCCACCTCTGGGCGGCCACGCACCCGAAGACGTTTTACGCGGTGATCGCGTTCGCCGGCTTGCTCGCGGCCTGGACTTTGCGCCAGCGCTAGCCGCGACGTGGTGCACGAATCGGTCCGGCAGCTGCTGTCCGGAAACGTAAAGGACGGCTATTCCGCGCTCCTCGGGCAGAACTACTGCTACATCGCGCCGGCGCTCAAGCCCTACCCGTTCCAGTGGTTCTGGGATACCTGCTTCCACGTCGTGATCCTCGCGCGCCTCGGCGAGTACGAGCTGGCCAAGAGGAATCTGCGCAGCCTGTTCGCGATGCAGGAGGAAAACGGTTTCGTCGGCCACATGGTGTTCTGGCATAAATTGCTGCCCACGCGCCTGACCGACGTGATCCAGGCGCGGCCCACGTGGCAGTCGCTGCGTCCTCACATGAGCGCGTTGATCCAGCCGCCCTTTGCCGCGCAGGCCCTGCATACGTTGTACGAGGCTTGCGGTGATCGCGTGTATCTGGGCGAGATGTACGCCCGCGTAAGGCGACATCATGAATGGCTGGCGAAGAACCGCGACTTCGACGGCGACGGCCTGCTGACGATCATCAGCCCGTTCGAGTCCGGCATGGACTGGAAGGCTTCCTATGATCCGGTGCTGGGCTACGCCGAGCGCACCACGCCACGGCGGCTTTATACGTCGAAGCTCTACTGGAAGGCGGTCGGCGTCGACCTGGCGAACTTTCTTCTCAGCTACGACCTGGCGCGCATCAAGGAGCGCGGCAGATTCCGGGTGAAGGACGCGGGTTTCAACGCCATCTATGCCGTTGATCTGCATTGCATGGAAAAACTCGCCGCGCTCGCCGGCGACGACCCCGAAGTGTTCGCCGAAAGGCGCCGGCGGCTCCTGAAGAGCATGGTCGCGCTGATGTACGACGAACGACGGGCGGCCTTCCTGGATGTGCAGGAGCCGGGATCGAGACAAATACCGATCCTCACCCCGACCATTTTTTTCCCGCTGGCCATCCCGGAGCTGGACCAGGACATCGCCCGGCGGGTGCTCGATGCTCACTTCGACGATGAAGGCCAATTCAATGTGCCGCTTCCCATCCCGTCGGTGGAGATCGGCGATGCGGCCTTCTTTCCGGGCGACACCCCGTTCATCTGGCGTGGGCCCACCTGGGCGCCCACCAACTGGTTTCTTTACCACGCGCTGAAAAAGCGCGGCTTCGCCGAGCGGGCGGAACGGCTGCGCACCTCGCTCGCCGAGCTCGTCCGCGCGAGCGGTTTTCGCGAGTACTACGACCCGCTCACCGGCGAGGGGAACGGCGCGCGCAACTTCACATGGTCGGGGCTGCTGGTGGACATGTGCTAAAGCGGCCCCGGCCAATGCGAGAACGGACCTGCTTTGCCCTTCATTCCGCTGATTCCTTTCTTTGGGTTGACGGGCGCTCAAGCCGATAGCCCCTGACCAGCGCGAACAGCACCGGAATGACGATCAGCGTCAGCACCGTGGAAGAAACCATGCCGCCGACCATCGGCGCGGCGATGCGCCGCATGACTTCGGAGCCCGTGCCTGTCCCCCACATGATCGGGAAGCAGGCCGGCCATGATGGCAACCACGGTCATCATCTTGGGCCGCACGCGCTCCACCGCGCCCTCCATGATGGCCTGACGAAGATCCGACGCCGAAAGCCGGGCGCCTTCCGCCGCGCGCTTTTGCTTGATGGCTTCCCAGGCGCTGTTCAGATAGATGATCATCACCACGCCGGTCTCCGCCGCCACGCCCGCCAGCGCGATGAATCCCACTGCCACGGCGACGCTCGCGTTGTAGCCCAGCAGATGCATGAGCCAGATGCCGCCGATCAGAGCGAACGGCACGGAAAGCATCACGATCAGGGCGTCGCTCACGCGCCGGAAATTCAGGTACAGCAGCAGGAAGATGATGACCAGCGTGAGCGGCACCACGAGCTTCAGCTTCTCCTTGGCGCGCTCCATGTACTCGAACTGTCCGCTCCACGTCACGAAGTACCCCGGCGGAAACCTGACCTGCTCCTGCACCGCCTTCTGCGCGTCGGCGACGTAGCTGCCGATGTCGCGATCGCGGATGTCCACGTAGATGTAAGCCGCAAGCAGGGCATTCTCGGTGCGGATGCTGGGCGGCCCCTTGGCGAGCTTCACCTTGGCAAGCTGGCCGAGCGGAACCATGACACCGCTCACGGTCCTTGCCGGCCGATTCGCGCCGGCCGCCGCGCCCCCATCGCGGCGGGCGTGGCCGCGTTACTGGAGCCCATCACCGGCACCAGCACCTGGGAGGCGATCGCCTCCGGGTCGCTGCGGAAATCCCGCGGGTAGCGCACCGCCACGCTGTAGCGCTCCAGGCCCTCGACGGTGTCGTGACCGTCTCCCCGCCAAGCGCGGCCGCAATGACGTCCTGCAGGTCGTCCACGGCGAGGCCGTAGCGCGCGAGCGCCATGCGATCGGGCTCGATCTCCACGTAGTAGCCGCCGGTGAGGCGCTCGGCATACGCGCTGGTCGTACCGGCGACGGTCTTGACCACCGCCTCGACCTGCTTCGCCACGGCCTCGATGCCCGCCAAGGTCCTTGCCAAAGACCTTGATGCCGATCGGCGTGCGGATGCCCGTGGAAAGCATGTCGATGCGGGCGCGGATCGGCATGGTCCAGGCGTTGGCGATGCCGGGGAACTGAAGCGCCTGGTCGAGCTCCGCGATCAGCTTGTCCGTGCGTCATGCCCGGCCGCCACTCGCTTTGCGGCTTGAGGTTGATCACCGTCTCGAACATCTCGGTCGGCGCCGGATCGGTGGCGGTGTTCGCGCGGCCCGCCTTGCCGAAGACCGAGGCCACTTCCGGAAAGCTCTTGATGATGCGGTCCTGCGTCTGCAGGATTTCGGCCGCCTTGGTGATCGAGAGCGACGGGCAGCGTCGACGGCATGTAGAGCAGCGTGCCTTCGTTCAGCGCCGGCATGAACTCGTGCCGAGCTTCATCGCCGGGATATGCGCTCACGGCGAGCGCCACGGCCGCCGCGACCAGGGTGAGCTTGCGCCAGCGCAGCACCCAGGCGATCACCGGCCGGTACCCCCAGATCAGCAGGCGCACGATCGGGTTGCGCTGCTCGGCGGGAATGCGGCCGCGGATGAAGAGCCACATCAGCACCGGCACCAGCGTGACCGAAAGAAGCGCCGCGCCCGCCATGGCGAAGGTCTTGGTATAGGCGAGCGGGCTGAACAGCCGCCCTTCCTGCGCCTCGAGCGTGAACACCGGCAGGAACGAGACCGTGATGATGAGCAGGCTGAAGAAAAGCGCCGGGCCCGACCTCCTGGCACGCCGCGATGATCGCCTCGAGCCTGCGAGCCGCCCGGCTCGCAGGCGCTCCAGGTGCTTGTGCGCGTTCTCGATCATCACGATCGCTGCGTCGACCATCGCGCCGATCGCGATGGCGATGCCGCCGAGGCTCATGATGTTCGAGTTCAGCCCCAGCCAGCGCATCACGATGAATGCGATCAGCACGCCCACCGGCAGCATGAGGATGGCCACCAGCGCGCTGCGCACGTGCAACAGGAACACGATGCACACGGCGGCGACGACGAGGCTCTCCTCGATCAGCGTGCGCTTCAGCGTCGCAATCGCGCGGTGGATCAGGTCGGAGCGGTCGTACACCGCCTGGATGGAAACGCCCTCCGGCAGGCCGCTCGAGATCTCGCCGATGCGCGTCTTCAGGTTGTGGATGACGTCCAGCGCGTTTTGCCCGTAGCGCGCGACCGCGATGCCGCCGACCACCTCGCCCTCGCCGTTGAGCTCGGCAATGCCCCGGCGCTCCTCCGGAACCGCTTCGACGCGCGCCACGTCGCGCACCAGCACCGGGGTGCCGCCCTGCGCCTTCAGGACCAGAGTCTCGAGATCCGCCATGCCGCGCAGGTACCCGCGGCCGCGCACCACGTACTCGGTCTCGGTCAGCTCGACCACGCGGCCGCCGACGTCGCGGTTGCTTTCGCGGATCACCTGCATCACCTGCGACAGCGGGATGCCGTAGGCCTGCAGCAGCCGCGGGTTGACCGTCACCTGGTACTGCTTGACGAACCCGCCGACGCTGGCAACCTCGGCAACGCCCTGCGCCTTGGTGAGCTGGTAGCGCACGAACCAGTCCTGGATCGTGCGCAGCTCCTCCAGCGTCCGGTTCTTCGCGAGCAGCGCGTACTGGTAGACCCAGCCCACGCCGGTGGCATCCGGGCCGAGCGAAGCGCTCACGCCGCGCGGCAGGCGCCCGGAAACGTAATTCAGATACTCCAGCACGCGCGAGCGCGCCCAATAGATGTCGGTGCCGTCCTCGAAGATGATGTAGACGAATGAGGCCCCGAACATCGAAAGCCCCCGCACCACCTTCGACTTCGGCACCGCGAGCATGGCCGTAGTGAGCGGGATAGGTCACCTGGTCCTCCACCACCTGCGGCGCCTGGCCCGGATACTCCGTGTACACGATGACCTGCACGTCGGACAGATCGGGAATCGCGTCGACCGGCGTCTTCACCAGCGCGTAGACGCCCCACGCGGCTGTGAAAGCGCTGGCGAGCAGCACGATGAAAGCATTGCGCGCCGACCATTCGATGAGGCGGGCGAGCACGTCAGTGCCCCTGGTGCTTGGCAGCGGCCGGCGGCTTCGGCTTTGCCGGCGGCGCGATCTGCTCGATCACGTATTCCCCCGCTGCTTTGGTCGACAGTTCAAACTCGACTCGATCGCCCGGCTTCAGGCCGCGCAGCAGGCTGCGGTCGGCAACGCCGAATTCCATCGTCATCGCCGGCCAGCCGAGGCTCGGCATCGCTTCATGCTCGAGCTCGATGGTTCCCGCCTGCGCATCGAGCGCGGCGATCCTGCCGCTGCCCCGATGGGTCGCCCGGGCGCCGAAGGTCTGCAGCGCCGCCTTGAGATTGCTTTCCGCGTCGATCAGGAAGTTCGCCCGCACCACCACTTCTTCGCCGGCCTGGAGGCCTTCCAGCACCTGTGCATAGCCGTCGGCGCGCACGCCGAGCTTGACCTCTCGCGGCTCGAAAAGACCGGCGCCGCGCTGCACCAGGACCACCTGTCTTGCGCCGCTATCGAGCACCGCGGAGTCGGGAACGGCAAGCACCTTGCCGCGCAGGTCACCTGCGGAGAGCTCGACTTCGCCGTACATGGCCGGCTTCAGCAAGCCCGCGGGGTTGGGCAGCTCGACGCGCACCCGGGCGGTGCGCGTATCGGCATCGAGCGTCGGCTGAATGAAAACCACCTTCCCTGCGAACGCCTGTTCCGGGTAAGCGGTGATCTTGAGGGTCGCCGCCTGCCCCACCTTCGCCAGGCCGAGGTCTCGCTCCGAAACATCGGCAACCATCCAGACCGTGGAGAGGTCGGCGATTTCGTAGAGCAGCTCCCCGGGCATGAAGCGCATGCCCTGAACGCTCGGCTTCTGCGTGACCACGCCGGCCGCGGGTGAGCGATAGGTGAGCGTCTGCCTGGCTTTGCCTTCCTTGCGCAGCAGGTTGAGCTCCGCCTCCGACACGCCGAAATTGCGCATGCGTCGCAGGGCGCTCTCGGCGAGCCGTCGCATCACGGCCTGCGCGTCCGGTCCGCTCGCCGCCGTCTGCTCGACCGCGCGCAGCGCGATGAGGTACTCCTCCTGGGCGGAGACCAGCTCCGGGCTGTACACCTCCATGAGGGGCTGGCCGCGGAGCACGGCTTGTCCGGTCGTATTCACGTGGAGCTTCTCGATCCATCCCTCGAAGCGGGGCGAGACCCGGTAGATGAGCCTCTCGTTCGGCTGGATCGTCCCCACGGCGCGCACGATTCGCCGCAGATCGCGCGCGCTCACGGCTTCCGTGCGCACGCCCATCAGCTGCTGCTTCTCGGGCGCGATGCTCACCGTGCCGGGCGGCGCCGCGGCTGGAGCGGCTTCGCCTTCATAGACGGCGATGTAGTCCATCCCCATCGGGTCCTTCTTGGGCACGGGCGACGTGTCGGGCAGACCCATGGGATTGCGGTAATACAGGATCCTGCGCTGATCCTTGCCCGCGCCCGCGGCCACCTGCGGGGCTTCCCCCGTTGCCGTGCCGCGCGCGCCCAGCCAGTAACCCGCGCCGATGGCTGCCGCTAAGCCGAGCGCGATGACTACGGCCCATGCCATTCGCCTGGTCATCGCGCGTCTCCGGGCGCGCCGGTCAGGAATTCGATCTCGGCAAGGGCTTTGTTGTAGGCAACCATGCTCGCGGCACGGTCGATCTCGGCGTTGAACACCGTCATCCGGCTGTCGAGCAAAGTGAAGAAATCGACGCGCCCGACCCGGTAGGCCGAAAGCGATGCGTCCGAGGTCAGGCGTGCCTGAGGGATGAGAGCGCCTTCATACAGCCGCACGGAGCGCAGCGCCTGGCCCGCGGCGGCGACCTGCTGGCGCAGCATCGAATCGATCTCGTTGAGCCGCGCCTGGTACATCGAGGACGCCTGGCCGCGCATCGATTCCGCCTCGGCGACGCGCGGTTCGCGCTTCTTCTCGCCCCAGAGCGGAAGATTGATCGCCACGGTGAGGCTGATCAGGTCTTCCCGGCGCATGCCCTGAAAGTTGTCGCGCTGCCCGTAGGAGAACCGCACGTCGAAGTCCGGGTAAGAGTCCTTCCTCGCAATTTCCGCCTGCGCCGCGCTGCGCTCGACGGCGCGCTGCTGCGCCAGAAGCTGCGGCCGGCTTGCCCTCGCCGACGCGCGCAGCGCCTCGAGGTGCAGGTCCGCTTCGCGCAGCGCGGGCGCGCGGGGCGTTACGCTGGCGGCGTCGCCGCGGCCGACGGACCGGTTCAGCTCCGCTTCCAGCATCGGACGCTCGCGTCCCAGCCTGATTCGCTCCTGCTGCATCCGCGAGAGCTGCGTCTGCGCCTTGAAAACATCGGCCTGGGTGCTCTGTCCGACCGCATAGCGGGATTCCGCGATCGACAGGAACTGCTCCAGCACGCGCAGGTTGCTTTCGGTCAGGCGCAGCGATTCATCGGCAAGCCACAGGTCGAGGTAGGCCGCCTTGACGTCGCGCCGCACCCGGTTCGCCGCCTCCTGCACGCCGAGCGCGACGGCCTCGGCCTCCTTTTGCGCGGCGCCGCGGCGCAGCGCGCGCTTTCCCGGGTAAGGCAGCCGCTGGGAGATGCCGATCATCTTCATCGTCATGTCCTCCTGCCGCAGATCGAGCGACTGCGCAGGAACGTTGAGCAAGCCGGCCTCGAGCATCGGGTCGTCCAGTGCGGCCGCGGGCTCGACGCGGCTCGCCGCTGCCTCGGCTTCCCTGCGCGCGGCGCTGAGCTCGGGGTTGCGCTCGCCGGCCTCCTTGAGCAGAAGCGCGAGATCCGGATCTTCCTGCGCCGTCGCAGGCATGCTCAAGCAAAGCCCCAGCGCGGCGGCCGTGAGGCCGCTCGCCATCCATTGTGCTGTTCGTTTCATGTCGCCTCCAGTTGTAGCTATGGGCGGCCGAGCTACGCGGCCGCGACCGATCCATGTGTTACGGCCGCGCCTGGGCGCGGCAGCGGATCAGATCAGGAGGGACTGGAAAAGGATGCGCGCCGGCGGCGATACCACGGGCACGCGGGCGGGAGGAAGGAAGACCGGCGGATGCGGGTTGACGTCAACGACCTGGCCAACGCGAAGCACGTCGACCGGCAGGACGGGCAATTTCGCCTGGTACTTGTCGAGCGTCTGATCGCTCGCCTGGCAATGGGCGATACACAACTCGTCGTTCGCGGGGGCTTGCTCGTGACACGGGGCCGGCGCTTCCGCCACGGCCATGGCTATCGCCAGACCGCGCGATGGAGTGCCGCCGTCCAGCTTGCAGGCGACGAGCGCCAAAGCAACCTGGGTAAACAGCACCGCCGCGAGACCCAGAACAGCCGCGAGGCAGCGCGCTCGCCGCCTGCTCATGAACCGAATGGCCATGGCCAACATCGACTCATGATACTTCCTCACCGCCGGGAACCGTTGACGTGGATCAACTGCTGACGGCCAAGATGCCGGATCGCATCCCTCAACATGCGCTCGGCGCACCATTGCGCGTACCGGCTGGCGAACGCTCGACCAAGCCAGCGCGCAGGCGGCTTTAGCGGCAGGTCGTAGTCGATGAATACGCGCAGGGCCGACGAACAGCCCTCGCGCTCCAGCTCGAATCCAAGCCGGTACCGCCCGATCACGAGCAATTTCGCGTTGGCCGTTTCCCAAGCCTTGCGAAGCGGAGGATTGCGCTCGGACACGACTTCTTCCAGCGCGAGCGTCAATCCCAGGGCTTTGCCCGACATGCGTACTCTCGATCCAACGGCGCGGCCGCCCGCGCTATCGGTCTCGATCCTCATCTTCGAGCCGAGCATCATCCAGGATGAGCGCTCCATGTGGGCGGAGAGCTTGTGGAAATCGTCGAGATACGCGAACGCGACCTCGACCGGCGCGTCGAGCGTGGCGCGGCTCTCATAATGGAACGCGTAAGCCCGGGCCGCCATCCTCGCCAATCAGCCGCGGATGGCGAGGCGATTCGACAGCCAGCCGAAGAGGCATCCGACCAGGAAGGCCCACACCACGATTCCGGCCAGCGAGACGCCGAACGATTCAAAGCCGAACCGGCCCGCCGCGTCGCGCAGCTTGCGGAAATCCAGGCCGTGGAACAGTCCGTTCATGAACTGCGCCGATGCTTCCGGCCAGATCCAGAACACAAGCGCACAGGTCGCATAGGCGATGCCAACCGTGAGTGCGAGCGCTATGCCGGTTCGAACAGGATTCAACATGTTTGCCTCCTATTGGCGTGCAGCCGATCGTTCACGGTGGCGGGCCAGCAGGGCGAGAGCGCCACATGGCGGGACCGCTACTTCTTGCCCATGCCGCCCATGCCGCCCATGCCCTGCATCATCATGTGATGCTCGTCCATCATCTGGCCCATCATCTCGCGCATGAGCTTCATGTGCTCGTCGATCCACTCCCGCATCTGCTCGGGCTTCATGCCGGCGCCCGGCTTCGCCTTCTGCATCTGCGCCATCATGTCCTGCATCATCTTCATGTGCTCCTGCATCATCTTCTGCCGCTCCGGGCCTTGAGCGGCTTGCGCCGCGGCGAGCTTCTTCTTCGCTTCCTGCGCGCGCTGGATGAGCTGCTTCTGGCTTTCGTCGGGCGCGCCGATGCTGGACAGCGGCAAGGCGAGCGTGATTCCTGCGAGCGCTGCGATCAAGAACTTTTTCATGACATTCCTTTCATGGTTGAGAAACGGCGCCGTCGGCGCCGAGCTTGGGGAAAAAAGCCGGAACGCGATCCTTGTATTGGCGGTACGCGTCGCCGAACTGCTCGAGCATCTCGGCCTCCTCGCGCCTGGCGAGGCGCGCGTACATGAACACGAGGACCGGATACATCGCCAGCGTGACGAAGGTCGGCCACTGCACGAGAAAGCCGGTCATGATCAGCACGAAGCCGATGTACTGGGGATGCCGAAGCCGCGCGTACGGACCGGAAGTGGCGAGCTGGTGCGTGCGTTGCGCTTCGTAGAGATGTTTCCACGACACGGCGAGCAGCCAGAATCCCGCGCCGATCAGCACGAAGCTGAGGAAATGAAACGGCCCGAGATGGGGATTCGCCTTCCAGCCGAACATCACCTCGAGCAGGTGCCCGGCGTCAT
Source organism: uncultured beta proteobacterium (assembly GCA_963810475.1). Lineage (GTDB taxonomy): Bacteria > Pseudomonadota > Gammaproteobacteria > Burkholderiales > SG8-39 > SCGC-AG-212-J23. Next base: position 24,887 of record CAWENY010000034.1, read on the forward strand.
GCGAAAGGAAATCGACCCCGGGAAATTGCTGCTGAGCCACCCGGAGAGCAGGTAGATGGTCAGCGGATAGCCGTACATCTCGGCGAACAGCGCCACCAGAAAAGCGGAGAACGCGCTGAACGAGCGCCAGTCGCGCGGGTCTGCGGCCTCGAGAAACTGAAGGCAAAGATGATGAAGACGAGCGAGTTGATGATCACCAGCGACCAGAGACCATAGGCCGGCGCGTCGGATGCGTGTTCCATGGGATCTCCCTTAGTGGCAGCCGCCCGAGTGCTTGCTGGCCGCCTCGGAATCCTTGCCGCCCCCATGGCTTCCGTGCCGGTGGAGGAAGTGCATGAGCGGGCACGCCGCCAGCAGCAGGAACGGCAGGTACTGGAACACGTGCGCCCGGTGCTCGGTGATCAGAAAGAAGCCCGCGATCAGCAAGAAGCCCCAGAACACGTAGCGGCCTTTCAACTGCGGCTCCTTGCGGACAGCCAGCCGAACACCGCGCCGAGGCCGAAAGCCCAGATCGTGATGCCCACCAGCGCGTAGACGAACGACCCGAAGTCGAAAAGTGCCGGCCCGCTCTGCAGCTTGCGGAAGTCGAGCCCGTGGAACAGCGAGTTCATGAAGGTTGCGGCGGCTTCCGGCCACAGCCAGAAGACGACGCTGCATGCCGCGTATCCGATCGCCACGGTGGCGGCGAGCGCCGCGCCAAATCTGACAGATGGTTCATCTTCAGCTCCTTCCCAGTTGGTCGATAGCAAGCGACCCGCGAGCCCGTGCGTCGCACGTTCGCGGCCGGAACCTTCGGGAGAGTTCAGCGCTGGATGCGCGCTGAACGGACGTAGTAGCCGGAGACGAAGGGGGGCGCTGCGGCCGAGGCCGGCAACGCATCGGAAATGACGATCCGGGGCCCGCACGACGGGCGAGGCGACGGCCGGTACGACTGCTGGAATGCTCGGCCCGCCCGTGAGGAGCGATGCCGCGACCAGCGCTTCGGGAGCGGCCACCGGGCAACAATACGGATCGCCTTCATCGCCGCCCGACGCGGCGACATGCCAGGTATCGCTCGCCAGCGCAGCCTCTCGTTCCGCGGCTTCGCAGATCGGCTGAGCCAGCAGCGCCGATACGGCGATGAGCCCGAACACGAGGAACACGAAACGCGCGAGGCGCGTAGTCATGGATTGCAGCATGGCATAACGCGCGCGCCGATTTTGATCCAGGTCAAGCCGGCGCTTAAAGCCGGAGCCGGCGCAGCAGCCGCCTGGTGATGGTCGCGAACATCAGTTGGCCGGCTCGATTCTGGTCACGGTGAAAGCGCCGCCGATCTTCTCGGCGTCGAACTTCACCTTGTCGCCCACCTTCACCTGGTCGAGCATCGCCGGGTCCTTGACCTGGAACACCATCGTCATCGCCGGCATGTCGAGCTTTTGCAGCGGCCCGTGCTTGATGGTGATCTTCTTCGCGTCCTTGTCGACTTTGCGAACTTCGCCGTCGCTCAGCGCGGCGCCCGACTGCGCGGCGCCCGCTCCACCCTTGTGGTGCGCGTCCTCGGCGTAAGCGGCTGGTGCGAGCAGCGCGCCGGCCACCACTGCAGCGAAAAACACTTTGCTCATGATCTTGCTCCTCTTGGTTTGACGCATCTCACTTGACCGTGATCTTCGCGATCATGCCGGCCTCCATGTGGCCCGGGATCAGGCAGGCGTAATAGAATTCGCCCGCCCGGGTGAATTGCCACACGATCTCGCCTTGCTTGCCGGGCGCGACATGCGCCATGTAGGGCTCGTCGTGCTCCATGCCCGGGAACTTGCGCATCAGCTCGGCGTGCTCCTTCAGCTCGTTCATGCGGCCGATCACCATCTCGTGCATGACCTTGCCGTCGTTGCGCACGACAAAGCGGACCGTTTCGCCTCTCTTCACTTCGATGTCTCCCGGCATGGTGTGCGGTGCGCTGCCCGGGCCGACATCGGTCTTGCGTGCGTTTTGATGCGGCGCGGCCACGAACCGCATCTGGTCGTCCATCGCGATGCGCACGGTGCGCACGGCATTCTTCGGATTGCCGGCGCGGCCGAACGGCATTTCTTCGGCCTTCGAGTAGTCGACGGCCTTGGGTTTGCCGTGCCCGCTGTCGCCATGCCCGAAGGCGGCGGGAAGCGGCGACATCAGGACGGCGGCCGCCAAGGCCGCCAGGACAGGTCTTGCATGGTGCATGGCACTAACTCCCTCTTCAGAGTTGAACATCAGGGAAGTGCGCTCGATTCGATCAATGGCCGGCATGGCCTGCCGGTTTCTTCACTCGCAGCGCCGGGCCTTTCTCGCCCGCCGCCGCCGGTTGTTGCGCGCCGCCGGCGGCGGCTCGCCCTTCCACTCGTAAGCAACCGTGCCGGCGGGATGCTGGTACCAGCCCGGGTCGTTGTAGTCGTTGCGCGCCAGGCCCTCGCGCACTTTCACCACGGTGAACATGCCGCCCATCTCGATCGCGCCGAACGGACCGCTGCCGCTCATCATCGGCAGCGTGTTGTCCGGCAGCGGCATCTCCATCTCGCCCATGTCGGCCATGCCGCGCTCGCCCATCAGCATGTAGTCCGGGATGAGCTTGTTGATGCGCTCGGCGACGCCGCGGTGGTCGACGCCGATCATGGTCGGCACGTCGTGGCCCATCGCGTTCATCGCGTGGTGCGACTTGTGGCAGTGGAACGCCCAGTCGCCGGGGTTGTCGGCGACGAACTCGATCGCGCGCATCTGCGCCCACCGGGATGTCGGCGCGTGGTCTCCGGCCAGCGCGCGCTCTTCGGCACCCAGCCGCCGTCGGTGCAGGTCGACCGTCGAAGTTGTGGCCGTGGATGTGGATCGGGTGGTTGGTCATCGTCAGGTTGCCGATGCGCACGCGCACCCGGTCGTTGCGGCGCACCGACCAGCGGATCGATGCCCGGGAACACGCGGCTGTTCCAGGTCCACAGGTTGAAGTCCGTCATCTCGGCGACCTTGGGCGTCGCCGCGCCCGGCTCGATGTCGTACGCGGCCAGCATGAAGGCGAAGTCGCGGTCGACGCGGCTTGAAGTTCGGATCGCGCGGATGCACGACCAGCAAGCCCATCATGCCCATCGCCATCTGCACCATCTCGTCGGCGTGCGGGTGGTACATGAAGGTGCCCGAGTGCTTCATCTGCGAACTCGTAGACGAAGGTCTTGCCGACCGGGATGTGCGGCTGCGTGAGGCCGCCGACGCCGTCCATGCCGTTCGGCAGCAGGATGCCGTGCCAGTGGATCGTGGTGTGCTCGGGCAGCTTGTTGGTGACGAAGATGCGCACCTTGTCGCCCTCGACGCACTCGATCGTCGGCCCCGGCGACTGGCCGTTGTAGCCCCACAGGTTCGCCGTCATGCCGGGCGCGAGCTGCCGGCGCACCGGCTCGGCGACGAGGTGGAACTCCTTCCAGCCGTTGTTCATGCGCCAGGGAAGCGACCAGCCGTTCAGCGTGACCACCGGGTTGTATTGCGGCCCGGTCTTCGGGAACAGCGGCGGCGCCATCTCCGCCTTGTCGCGGATCGGCGCTTCCGGCAGCGATGCCGCGCCCACGCGCGACACCATCGCCGCGCCGAACAACCCGGCCGCACTGCCGGCAAGAAACCTTCTCCGGGAATTCATTCAATGACCTCCGCCGGAAGCTGCGCCGGCCGGCGCCGCGCTGCGCATCGTTTGCATGCCGCCGGGCGAGCGCCCGGTCAGCGCCATCTGCAGGTCGGATTCGGCGATCCAGAAGTCGCGCAGCGCTTCGATGTAGCCGTTCGCCGCCGCGACCTGCTCGCGCGAATCGGCGAGCAGCTCGAACACGCTGATCAGCATCCCGTTGTAGCGCAGCAGCAATTCCTCGGAGATGCGCTTGCGCAGCGGAACGATCTCGTCGCGGTAGTGCTTCGACACGTCGAAGGCGGTGCGATACGAGCTATAGGCTTCGCGCACCTCCGAGCGCGCCTCGATGGCGGCTTCCACCGTCCGATTGACCGCCTGCATGTAAAGGCGCTCCGCGCGCGCCACCCTCGCGCCGCCGAAGTCGAAGATCGGCAAGCCGATCTCGAGCTCGTAATCCACGCTGCCGCGGCCGCCCGGTCTCGGTGTTGCTAAGCACGCCGACCTCGAGCAGGTTGACGAAGCGCGTCACCTTGGTGAGGCCCAGCGACTTCGCGAGCGCATCCGCATCGCTGCGCGCGCCCTGCACATCGAGGCGCTGCGCGATGGCCTGCGCTTCGAGGTCGCCGCCTTCGCGCGGGGACTTCGGCAGGTCGGGCAGGCGATCGGGCAGCTGGAAGGCGAGGTCCTCGCCCCATAGGCCCATCAGCCGCGCCAGGCGTTCGCGCGCCGCGGTGGCGTTGTGCTGCGCTCGCGCAAGCTGCGCCGTCGCTTCGGCATAGAACGCTTGCTCGCGCGCCTGGGTCAGCTTGGGAAAGTTGCCGACCTCGGCCATGCGGCGCGCCAGCTCGGCGCTGGTCTCCGCCGATTCCTTGACCTGCGCCATGTACCTGGCGCCTTCCTGCGCGGCGACGGCCTGGAACCACGCCTTGCGCGCATCGAGCGCGAGACGCAGCGCCTCCCCCGCGGCCCGATTCTGGGTCGCCTGCAGGCGGCTTTCGCTCGCCCGCGTCGAGAGCGGGATCGTCAGCAGGCCCAGCACATCGAAGAAAACGCCGCGCTCGGTTTCGACCTCGTCGCCGCGGCGCAGCCGCGCAAACGAGAAGGTCGGCCCGCGCCAGCGGCTGGCCTGCACCAGGTCCGCTTCGGCGATTCCCACCTCGGCGTAGCTCGCCTGCAGGCCAGGGTTATTGAGCAGGGCGATCTGCACCGCTTCGGTCGGCCCGAGCGGTTTCGCGAGCAGCTCCTTGACGCGTCCGCGAACCGTGTTCGCCTCGTCGTCGGTGCGGGTCCATTTCGTATCAGCGCCCGTGCGCTCTTTGACCGCCTGCTCGACCGTCGAAAAACGGGCGTCGTCACTGAGACTCGCGCACCCGGCAAGCACCGCCAGGGCCAGCCCGGCTACCAGGGCTCTCATTTGTGGCCTCCGTGGCCGCCGGAGCTTTCCGGCTTGCCGGGCTGCGGCTTGGAGGTTTCGCTGCCTGGACCCTGGCCCGGCCGCTGGCCGGCATGGCCGCCCGCCGCGCCGACCTCATCATTGGATTTGCGCCAGTCGCGCAAATCGGCGTCGGCGTAAGGACGATAGCCCTCCAATGCGGACCGGAACTCCACCGGCGGCACCTTGGCCTTGGGGTCCCGCGGATCTGACCGGCCGTCGCTCTGCGCCACGGCCAAGCCGGCGAATAACAGCGCCGGTACGCACACCAAAATTGTTCGCATGGTTCTCTCGAAACTTCGACATGCGCGCACGCGCGCGTGCGCGGGAAACGGCGCGCGAAACGCGCGCGCCGCGCTCAGTCAGACGTCAGAGAGCGAGAGGAGGTCGATCGAGGCCATCCGGCTGGACGCCGGGTGGCAGCGACTGGAAAAAGACGTACTTCGTGTTCGAAGGCGAAGAAAGGATCGAATGCCCGACCGGGCCCGCGATCGAAGCGGACGCGCAGCACGCCGTGCAAGGACCGCAATGGTTATTGTTGCCTTCGTCATGAACGGCGACGTCGTGCCCATCCGCGTCATCGTGGGCGTGAGCGTGGTTCTCCTGCCCGCGACAGCTCCATCCTCGTGATGCGTGAGCGCCATGCATTGAGCGCCCGTGACCGCCGCCAGGCCCTGGACCGGGATGGTCAAGGCCAGCAGCAGCACGGCAACAAGCCGGAAGAAAGACTTAGGCATCAGCAGGCATTGTAACGCAGTGGTTTTAGCGAGACCAGTAGCGGAGGTTCCCCATCCGGCGCATTTCCTGCCCGTCCGGTGGTTCTCGTGAAACATTTCACAGGTGATGCGCGTGGACCACCGCATGACCTTTGCCGCGAGCGATCAGCCAGCGATTGACCGGAAAGGCCGCGACTGCAGCCACAGCGAGCGCAGAACGCAAGACTGCCCCAGAACAGCAGTGAGCAAGGCCGGCAGCCATCGCGCCGGGAATGACCAGCATGATGGCGTTGTCGACGATTTCCATCACCGTGATCGAGGCAGTGTCGGCGGCGAGCGCGAGCTTCGCAGCGCTGGCGAAGCTCATGCGGGCCAGCAGCGGCCGCAGGGTGAAGAGGTAACCGAAGAAGAACGCCAGGATGACGGCGAGCGCAATGGTCGCGCCATTGCCCCAACCGAGAGCCGTGCCGATCACCATTCCCAAGTACCTCGCCGATCGCACATCCAGTCAGGCAATGCAGGGTGGCCGACCAGGCGGTACGGTTTAGCGACGTCCGCGGTTGATCCGGATGCGAATGGTGGGCGTGATTTGCATGATCCATGAAGCCTCCTTACGCCCGGGTCGACAAGTCGTCGAGGATCGGACAATCCGGCCGATGATCCCCGTGGCAATGCTTCGTCAGATGCTGGAGCGTGTCCACCATTGCCTTGAGCTCGGCGATCTTGCGGTTCAGCTCGTCGACATGCTTGCCGGCAATCTTCTTCACCGACGCGCTGGAACGGGACTTGTTCTGCCAGAGGCCGAGCAGCTCCTGAATATCGTTCATGGAGAAACCGAGCGCGCGAGCCCGCCGGATGAAGCGCAGCGTGTGAACGTCGGCCTCCCGATACACCCGGTAGTTGGCGAAGGTGCGCGCCACCTTCGGCAGCAGCCCGATCGCCTCGTAATGGCGGATCATCTTGACGGACACGCCACTCGCCTTGGAAGCGCGGCCGATGTCCATCAGGCCACGCTCCAAGGCATCCGCGCGCTCAAGCATTTCGCTCTTTCCCATTCGCGATCTCCGGGTTCCAGCGCTTAAGCATAAGGGTGTTCGCGACCACGCTCACGCTCGATAACGCCATCGCCGCGCCGGCGATCACGGGGCTCAGCACGCCCAGGGCCGCGAGCGGAATGCCGACGACGTTATATGCGAAAGCCCAGAACAGGTTCTGGCGGATTTTCGCGTAAGTGCGGCGCGAGATTTCGATTGCCGCCGGGACCAGCCGCGGATCCGGACGCATGAGGGTGACCCCGGCCGCGTGCATGGCGACGTCCGTGCCGCTGCCCATGGCGATGCCGAGATCCGCAGCCGCCAGCGCCGGCGCGTCATTGACTCCGTCGCCGACCATCGCCACGCGGTGACCGCGGCCCCGTAGCTCCGCGATGACATTGGCCTTGTCCTCGGGCAGCACTTGCGAGCGCCCATCCTCGATTCCGAGGCTGCGGGCCATCGCGGCGGCCGCAGCTGCGTTGTCGCCTGTCACCATCACCGTGCGCACACCCCGGGCGTGCAGCTGCCTCACCGCCTCCGCGGCTTCCGGTCGCGCCTGATCACCGAATCCCATCGCTGCGAGCAGCAGCGGGCGCATCGGTCACATCCGCAAGCCAGGAAACCGTAAGGCCGTTCGCCTGCAGCGCCGAAGCCTTGGCCGAGAGCGGCATCAGATTGACGCCGAGCTCGCCCATCCAGCGATCAGAACCCAGGGCGAGGCGTCTGCCGTTCACGGTGGCGTGCACTCCGCGACCCGCGACGGCTTTCACGTTTGTCGCCCGCACGGTCTGCATTCCTTTGGCGGCGTCCACGACCGCTTTGGCCAAGGGATGCTCGCTGCCCGCCTGCACGGCGGCCGCCAGGGCGAGCATGGAATCCCGATCAGCGTCGTGCGCTTCGAACGCCACCATTGCCGGCTTGCCGACGGTCAGGGTTCCGGTCTTGTCGAATGCGACTGCTTCGACCGCGTGCGCGCTCTCCAACGCTTCCGCGTCCTTGATGAGAATTCCATTCTTCGCGGCCACGCCCGTCCCCGCCATGATTGCCGTCGGCGTTGCCAGACCGAGCGCACACGGACAGGCAATGACGAGCACCGCAACCGCATTGAGGATCGCCTGCTCCCAGTTGCCGGTGGTCAACCCCCAGCCGAGCAGGGTCAGCAACGCGATGCCAAGCACTACAGGGACGAAGACTGCGCTCACGCGATCCACCAGGCGCTGGATCGGCGCCTTCCTGGCCTGCGCGTTCTCTACAAGCTGGATGATCTTCGCCAAGGTGGATTGGGCACCGATGGCCTGCACCGCAACGTTCAATACGCCTTCGGCGTTCACGGAACCACCGGTCACGCGATCCCCCGGCGCTTTGGCGATCGGCAGGGGTTCTCCGGTGAGCATCGATTCGTCAGCATGGCTCTCACCCTCGAGCACCTTCCCATCCGCCGGAACGCGCTCCCCGGGTCGGATGACGATGACGTCCCCGATCCGCAGGTTTTCCAGCGGCACTTCGGCCTCGACGCCATCCTGGAGTACGCGGGCGGTGTCGGGGCGCAAGGCCTGGAGGGCCCGGATGGCAGCGGTCGTTTGGCGCTTGGCCCGACTCTCCAGCCATTTACCGAGAAGCACCAACGTGATGACCGCAGCCGAGGCCTCGAAGTAAAGATGCGGCTCGTGTTCCCAATGCTCGACCAGCATGTACACGGACAGCCCATACGCCGCTGAGGTGCCGAGAGCGACGAGCAAATCCATGTTCCCGGCCCGCGCCATCACCGCCTTCCATCCGGCCCGGTAGAAGCGCGCACCCAGCCAGAACTGGACCGGCGTCGCGAGCAGGAGCTGGAGCCAGCCGGGCAGCATCCAGTCGACGTCGACGAACCCGGCCAGCATGGGAACGATCAGCGGAAGCGTCAGCGCCGTTGCGAAGGCCACCGGCCACCAGGACCGGTCTTTGGCTGGCGGCGCAGCAGGCGAAAGCCGCGCCTCGTAACCCGCGCCCCGCACGGCATCGACCAGCGACTGAGGCGCAGCGCCCTCGGCCATGCTGACGGTTGCAGTCTCTGTCGCGAGGTTCACTTCAGCCGTGGCGACCCCAGGAACCCGCTTGAGGGCCTTCTCGACCCGCGTGGCGCACGAGGCGCAGGTCATGCCCTCGATAGGGCAGCTTGATGATGTTGGAAGTGTTCATGGACGACAGTCTCAACCCTCACCCAATGGGAGAGTCAAGCGCCGCCGGCGCATTGACCCTCCCATCATGGGAAGGAAGAACCTGGCCGCCTACCCCACTTTCGGGTGCAACGGAGACAACCATGTATCAATTCAATGTCGAAGACATGACGTGCGGCCACTGCGTGAGCAGCGTAACGCAGGCCGTTAAGGCGGTCGATTCCCACGCAGAGGTCGACATCTCGCTCCGAGACAAGCGCGTCAGCGTCCGCAGCAGCGCGGCGCAAGACGAGATCGCCCAAGCCATTCGCGAGGCGGGCTACACGCCCCGGGCCGCGTAACCCTGAATTTAAAAGCCAAGAGGTGTTCGATGTTCAAATCATCCTTCCGCACCATGGCGGCGATGCTGGCGCTCGTTAGCGCCGCGTCCGGCGTACCTGTGAGTGCGCAGCAGAAAGCAACGACCCAAGACATGCCGGACATGGCCATTCCACGATATGAGGCTCGGTTTGGCCGGGAGCGCCCGGTCATTGCCGTGGTTGGCTTCAACACCGCGACGGAAGTCACCGACTACGTTGTCCCTTACGGCGTGCTCGCAGAATCTGGAGTAGCGGACGTTTGGGCCCTGGGCACAAGCGACGGACCCATCCAGATGAACCCGGCTTTGCGCTTCGAGCCTCACGCCACCATTAAAGCTTTCGACACGCGTTACCCGGAGGGCGCGGATTACGTCGTGGTACCGAACGTGTATGAAGGAGAGAACCACCCGGCGCTTCTCGAGTGGTTGCGATCGCAGGCTGCCAAAGGCGCGGCCATCGTCGGTATCTGTGATGGCGTTCCGACATTGGCCAACGCCGGTCTGCTCCAGGGCCGGCGTGCGACAACGCATTGGCGCACGATTGATCGGCTGGGGCGCAAGTATCCGGGCACGCAATGGGTGAAGAACCGACGCTACGTCGCGGACGGCAAGATCATCACTACCTCCGGCGTCTCTGCGTCCATCCCGATTTCCATGGCGCTGATCGAGGCCATCGCCGGTCGAGCTCATGCGGAAGAAGTTGGTCAGCGGCTCGGTGTGGCCGAGTGGAGCCCGACGCACGACAGTGAGCAGTTCAGCCTTACTTCGGAGCACCTGCTCACCTTCCTGAGCAACAAGGCGATGTTCTGGCGCCATGAGGCGTTGGGCGTCGAAGTGCGCCGCGACATCGATGAGATCCGCCTCGCGCTCGTCGCCGACGCTTACGGGCGGACCCGACGTACGGAGGCACTCGCGGTGGCTGCGTCGAATGAGCCGGTTGTCACGCGCCGCGGCCTCACCCTGCTTCCGGATCGCGTGCTTGGCCACAATGATGCGCCGCGGACGCTCGTGCGGCGGTATGAACACCTGCCACCCGTCCATGCCCTGGATGCCTCGCTTGAATCGATCGCATTCAGCTATGGCAAGCCGACCGCGGCATTCGTGGCGCTGACCATGGAATACGCCTGGAAATGAGCCTTCAACGGCGTGGCCGCCATCGATAGAATCACGCGCTGACGGCCGAATTGATTCCCGCCGCCCCGCCATTGCCCGCTACGCCGTGACGCCGCTCTCGGTTCTCGACCTCGCACCCATCGTCGAGGGACAGACGGCGGCGCACGCGCTGCGAAACTCACTCGAGCTTGCGCGCCACGCCGAGCGCCTGGGCTACACGCGCTACTGGGTGGCCGAGCATCACAACATGCAGGGGATCGCGAGCGCCGCCACTTCGGTCGTCATCGGCTACCTCGCCGGCGGCACCAGCCGGATCCGCGTCGGCGCCGGTGGCATCATGCTGCCGAATCATTCGCCGCTGGTGATCGCCGAACAGTTCGGTACGCTGGAAGCGCTCTATCAGGGCCGTATCGACCTCGCGCTGGGACGCGCGCCCGGCACGGATCAGCGCACGGCGCGCGCGCTGCGCCGCGACTGGTCGGACCCGGACCAGTTTCCGCGCGACGTGCTCGAGCTCCAGGCGCTGCTCGGCCCGGTGCAGCCCGACCAGGCCATCGTGGCTGTGCCCGGGGCCGGTTCGCAGGTGCCGCTATGGATTCTCGGCTCGAGCCTCTATGGCGCACAGCTTGCGGCCGCGCTCGGCCTGCCCTACGCCTTCGCCTCGCACTTCGCCCCCGACGCGCTGCTTGCCGCCCTCGCCGAATACCGCAACCGTTTCCAGCCCTCCGCGCAGCTCGAGCGGCCTTACGCCATGGCGGGGGTCAACGTATTCGCCGCTGAAACCGATCGCGAGGCGCAACGCCTGTTCACCAGCGCGCAGCAGCAGTTCACCAACATGGTGCGAAACCGCCGCGGCAAGCTGCAGCCGCCGATCGACGACATCGAAAGCTATTGGACGCCGCCGGAGAAAGCGCACGTTGGCGGAATGCTGAAATATTCTTTTGTCGGCTCTCCGGCGAGCGTGCGTCGGGGGCTGGACGAATTCGTCGAGCGGACGGCGGTGGATGAGTTGATGGTCGTATCGGCCATCTTCGAGCATGCCGCGCGCCTGCGCTCTTACGAGCTGCTTGCGGGCGCCTCTCTTCCTGCCGGCAGGTGAAGGTCGCGACCTATAACGTCAACGGCGTCAACGGCCGGCTGCCCCGGCTGCTCGAGTGGCTCGACGAGACGAGTCCCGACATCGTCTGCCTGCAGGAGATCAAGACCACCGACGAGAAATGTCCGGCGCGCGCGCTCGAGAACGCGGGTTACGGTTCGATCTGGCACGGCCAGCGCTCGCACCATGGCGTTGCGATCCTCGCCAAGGGCGAGCAGCCGGTGGAGACGCGCCGCGGCTTGCCGGGCGATGAGCTCGACCGGCAGGCACGCTACCTGGAGGCGCAGGTCAAGGGCCTGGTCGTCGCCTCGGTGTATCTGCCGAACGGCAACCCGCAGCCGGGACCGAAATTCGATTTCAAGCTCGCGTGGTTCGAGCGCTTCAACGCGCACGCGCGTACCTTGATGGACTCTGGAAAGCCGGTGGTGCTGGCGGGCGATCTCAACGTGGTCCCGACCAAGGCCGACATCTACAACGAATGGCTCTGGCGGCTCGATGCGGTGGTGCAGCCCGAAACCCGCGCGGCCTTCGGCCGGCTCCTCGAGCAGGGATGGATCGATGCGACGCGGCACCTGCATCCCGACGAGCGCATCTACACGTTCTGGGTGAACGATGCCGCTTTCCGCCGCAACGCCGGCTTCCGCATGGACTTTCTCATGCTCACGCCGAATCTCGTGCCGCGCTTGAGCGCGACCGGCGTCGATAGCGCGCATCGCGGCAGGGAGAAGCCGAGCGACCATGCGCCGGTGTGGGTGCAGTTATGACGCGGCGACCGGCGCTCCTGCCTAGGTTCGTACTGCTCTATGCGGGCATGTACGCCGCCTACGGCGTTGCCTCGCCGTTCCTGCCGGCGTTCGTCAATGCGCGCGGCGTGCCGCCGGAAGAGATCGGCGTGGTGCTCGCCGCGGGCACCGCGATTCGTCTGCTCGCCGCCCCGCTTGCCGGGCGCATCGCCGATCGCCTGCAGGCGCTGCGCGCCGTGCTGGTGGTGTGCATCGCATGCGCGGCGGCGGCGACGCTGGCGTACGTGCCGGCACACGGCTTCCTCCCGTTCCTCTTCCTTACGCTGTTGCATGCCGCATTCCTCGCGCCGATGACGGTCCTCGCCGACGCGCTGGCGCTCGGATCATCCAAGGCGGCGAAGTTCGAATATGGCTGGGTGCGCGGCGCGGGCTCGGCGGCGTTCATCGCCGGCATCGGCGTGTCCGGACAGCTGGTTGGCGGCTTCGGGCTCGAGGCGATCGTCTGGTCGCAGGCGCTGCTGCTCGCAGCCGCGGCGATCGCCGCGACGCGGGTTCCCGAGCTGGTGCACGAACCGCGCAGCGCGGCGGCGGGCAGCATGCTGGTGCTGCTGCGCTTGCCGCGCTTTCGTTACGTGGTGCTCGTCGCCGCGCTGATCCTCGGAAGCCACGCCATGCACGACGCCTTCGCGGTGATCCGCTGGACCGCCGCCGGCGTGAGCCCATCGACCGCCAGCCTGCTATGGGCGTTGGCGGTGCTGGCGGAGGTGGCGGTGTTCTTTGCCCTCGGTCCGGCGTTGATCAGGCGCCTCACGCCCGCAGGCGCGATCGCCCTCGCCGCGCTTGCCGGCATGCTGCGCTGGGCGGTGATGGCGCAAACCTCGGAGGTGCTTGCGCTGGCGCTGGTCCAGCCGCTGCACGGCGTGACCTTCGCCCTGCTTCACCTCGCGTGCATGCGCCTGATCGCCGAGGTGGTGCCCGCCGGCCTGGAAGCGACTGCCCAGGCGGTCTACGGCACGCTCGGCATCGGCGCCGCCACCGCGCTGCTCACGTTTCTATCGGGATTTCTCTATGCCGGCGCCGGCGCGCACGGATTCTGGATCATGGGCGCGTTATGCGCCGCGGCCTTGCCCATGGCGTTGAAGCTACGGCAATAGTCCTATCGAGCTAGTGCCCGCGCCTGCTGGCGTCCGACGACCCGGGGCATCCTTTCATCGTAGGGGGGCTAACCATCCGGGAGTTGTATCCGATGAGTGCTTGGTTTCCGCCCCTCCGGGCAAAAGTGATGCTGGTGTTCTGGGCGACGGTCGCAATCGTCGGCCTCGCGCCGGTGCTGTACCTCGCCGGGCTGGTCGGCTGGCAGGTCGTTACCCTGTTCCAGCGCGGAACCTGGGTTCCGCTGCCGTCGAGCTTGCTGCTCACGGAGCATTCGTTCGCCTTCCTTCCGGCGCTCGGATGGGCGTGGCTGATGAGCCCGGATTCCCTCCTGCCGGTGCACACGGCGCTGATGTGGGTTCTGAGCCGCGTGCACGCCGGCGCGATATTCGCCGTCGTCGGCCTCGGCGTGATCGCGCTCGGCGTGTCCGGCGTGCTACGACACCATGCGGCGATTCGTAGGCAGCGGCAGCGAGCGGAGGACAGCCGCCGTCGGGTGCGCGATTACCGAAACGACGAGGGCCAGGCGGCGTCCTTCGACGGACGGCGAGAGCCATTCATTACCGAGCCCAGAAAATCGCGCGCGGCGGCCGGCGCAGCGCGCTAGTGCCAAGAGATGTCAGTTTTTTTGGACCAGCGTGATTTCCGTCACACCGGCTTGGCAAAAACCTGTGTTTACGGGTTGTCTAACGTGCGCGCGTGATGGAACCTTGCTGCACGCCATGAGATACACCGACGTCCAGAAGGCCCGCAGTCATCTCGCCACCCTTGAAGCCATGGTGGAGAAGCGCTTCAGCGACCGCGCCGATGACGAAGCGCTGCTCGAATTTCGCCGCGTGTGCTGGGCCGCGCTGCTCCTCGTGCGCGATGCCCAGTTCCAGGCGCAGATCGACCTCCTGGTGCAGCACGCCAAGGAGCTGTTCCGCGGCGGTGATGCCGGCAACGACGTGAAGGACAAGCTGGGTGCCGCGCTTGGCCGCGTGCAGCGCGCGACTGCACATGTTCGAACGCGGCTACGGCAAGCGCTGGCGTGACCTTAGAGCGGCTTAGGCCTTAGTTCCAAAGCTGTTGGCTCGCCAGCTTCGCCCCTTCGGCGAGGGTCTGCAGTTTCGCCCACATGATCGACGGATGCACGCGCCGGTGGAACGGACCCTGCGCGAAGCCGCAGTCCGTGCCGGCCAGCACGTTCTCGCGTCCCACCAGGCGCGCAATGCGCACGATGCGCTCGGCGACCAGCTCGGGATGCTCGACCACGTTGGTGGCGTGGCTGATCACGCCGGGAACCAGCACGCTGCCTTTGGGCAGCTTCACTTTTTCCCAGACGCGCCATTCGTGCTCGTGGCGAGGGTTCGCGCCCTCGATCAGGTAGGCGCCGGCGCGCACGCGCAACACGAGGTCGGCGATGTCCTTCAGCGGCACGTCGGTGGTGTGCGGTCCCGGCCAGCTGCCCCAGCACACGTGGTAGCGGATGCGCTCGGTCGGGATGCCGTCGGTGGCGCGATTGATGGCTTGGACCTGCAGCTCGAGCCAGCCGCGGTAGTCCGCAAAGCTCGCCGGCGGCACCATGCGGTCGTAGGTCACCGCCGCCCGCGCATCGTCGAGCTGCAGCAGCAGCCCGGCGTCGACGATCGCGCGGTACTCCACGCGCATGGCATCGGCGATCGCCTCGAGCATCGCCTCGTCGTCCTTGTAGTACTCGTTGCGCTTGTCCGGGATGACGCTCGCCGGCGCGGCGACCGGCAGGAACCCTTCGGCCACGCCGGCGGCCTTTAACGCCGCTTTGAAGTTGTCGATATCGCGCTGCACTTCCGCCTGGCCGGTGTAGCGGATGGGGGCGACGCATACCGCCTCGCCCACCGCAGCGCCGGCGCTCGCCGGCGGGCCGCTCGCCGCGTCGAGCTCGGCGTAGAACTCCGCGAAGCGGCTGCGGTCGGCGCCGCGCGCGAACCGGCTTTCGCCGCTGGCCGCCGGCCGGCGCTCGAAGCCGCTCAGGCGCTCGAGCGCATATTGCGACCAGCTGATGCCTTTGCCGAATTCGCCGTCGCTCGGCACGTCGACGCCGGCGGCGGCCTGCGCGCGCACCACTTCGGCGACCGAGCTTGCCAGGCACGCACCGTAAGCGCGCTCGTCGTAAGGCTGGCCGGACTGCCGCGCGCGGATGAAGGGCAAAAGCGGCGCCGGCCGAATGAGGCTGCCGACGTGCGTGGTGAGGATGCGCTCGATGCTGCGCCGCATCCCGCGGATTCTAGTCGTCCGCGCTCTTCATCGGCGTCACCGTGCGCGCCGTTTCGCTCAGCTCGCGCGGCACCGCAGGGCGCTCCTCGCGCGGGTAGCCGGGAAGCTGCGACAGCGCCGCCGACCAGCTGGAGCGCCGCGGAAGTTGTTCGTTGTTGGGAGGGTCTGGATCCATGGCTAGTCGTATTGCAAGAACCCTGCCTATTGGCGCGCCTGCTGGATCGCCTGCCACACGCGTGCCGAGGTCGCCGGCATCTCGAATTGCTTGACCCCGGCTTGTAGCAGCGCGTCGACCACGGCGTTCATCAGCGCCGGCATCGAGCCGGTGACGCCGGCTTCTCCCACGCCTTTGGCGCCGAGCGGATTGAGCTTGGTCGGCACCGGATGCTCGAGCAGCTGCAGGCCGTTCACCAGCCCCGCCCTCGGCATCGCGTAGTCCATGAAGCTGCCGGTGAGGAGCTGGCCGCTCGCGGCGTCGTACACCGCCAGCTCGCTGAACACCTGGCCCGCACCCTGCGCCAGGCCGCCCTGCACCTGTCCCTCGACGATCTGGTGATTGATGATGTTGCCCGCGTCGTCGCAGGCGACGTAGGAGACGATTTCGGTCGCGCCGGTCTCGGGCTCGATCTCCACCTCGGCGATGTGGCAGCCGTTGGGAAAAGTGGCGCCGAATTTGTTCTGGTACGCGACGTCGAGGGCACCAGGGCGCTGCCTGGAAAGATCTTTTATGGAAATCCGACGGTCGGTGCCTTTGATCCGGAACTCGCCCTTCACGAACTCGATATCGCTCGGCGCCGCTTCCAGCTCTTCGGCCGCCAGCGCGAGCCCGCGCTTCACCATCTCCTGCCCGGCCAGCATCACCACGCTGCCGACGGCGAGCAACGAGCGCGAGCCGCCGGTCGCGTTGCCGGCGATGAAGAATTCCGGGCCCGCGGTGCGCAGGCGGAAGGACTCCATCGGCAGGCCGAGCACGCCGGACAGCAGCTGCGCGAACGTGGTCTCGTGTCCCTGCCCGTGGTTGTGCGTTGGGGCGTACACCGTGATGCTGCCATCATTGTCCCAGCGCAGCTCGACCTGGTCCTGCGGCGCGAAGCCCGCGCCGGTGGCCTCGATGTACGTCGCCATACCTCGCCCACGCAGCTTTCCGCGTTTTCTCGATTCGTTTTTCCGTTGTTCAAAGGATTGCCACGAGGAACCCTGTAACGCCTTGTCCATGACCCCGGCGAAATCCCCGCAGTCGTACTCGAAGCCGGCGGCGATCTTGTACGGGAACTTGTCCTTGGCGATGAAGTTGCGGCGGCGAAACTCGGCCGGGTCCATGCCGAGCTCGCGCGCGGCGTGGTCCATCAGCCGCTCGAGCGCGTAGGACATGATCGGGCGCCCGGCACCCCGGTACGCCGCCATCGGCGCGGTGTTGGTGACGGCGAGCCGGATGCGCGCGTAGGTGGCGGGAACGTCGTACACCCCGGACAGGCAGTTGACGATGCCGACGGTGTTGATGAACGGCCCGGTGGGCGCAAGGTACGCGCCGAGGTTCGACACCATGTCGAAGCGCATGCCGAGGATGCGGCCATTGCGGTCGAGCGCGAGCTCGCCGTGCGAGCGCACATCGCGCGCCTGCTCGTCGGCGAGGAAGACCTCGGAGCGCGTGCCGGTCCACTTGACCGGCCGGCCGAGCTTTTTCGCCGCGAACAGCATGGCGCAATACTCTGGATAAAGATTGAAACGCACGCCGAAGCCGCCGCCGACCTCCTCGGCGATGACGCGGATCTGCTCCGGCGGCACGCCGAGCACCGCGGAGAGCTGGTTGCGCATGATCGCCACGCCCTGCGTGCAGGTGTAGAGATGATATTGATCCGACACGAACGCGGCGAGGCAGGCGCGCGGCTCCATCGGGTTGCCCACCACGCGCGAGATATGCACATCCATCTTCACCACTCGCGCCGCGCGCTCGAACGCGGCGCGCGCGCCGGCCTCGTCGCCGGATTCGTAGTCGAGCACCGTATTGCCGGGCACCGCGTCGTGCACCAGCGGGGCGCCGGCGCCGAGCGCTTCGGCCGCGTCCACCACGGCCGGCAGCTCGCGGTACTCGACGGCGATGAGCTCGGCCGCGTCCTGCGCGGCGACCGCGGACTCGGCGACGATGAGGGCGACCGCATCGCCGGCGAAGCGCACGCGCCCCTGGGCCAGCGACGGCCGGCCGGGATTGATCAGCTCCATGCCGCCGCGCCCCTTCACCGGCAGCGCCGCCGGCAGCGACTTCAGCACGCCGGCCACGTCGGCGCCGGTGAACACCGCGACCACACCGGGATGGCGCAACGCCTCCTGCGTGTCGATCGAGACGATCTCGGCGTGCGCGCGGTCGGAGCGCAGGAAGTGGCCGTACGCCTGGCCGGGGAGGTTCCAGTCGGAGACGTAGCGTCCCCGACCAGTCAACATGCGTTCGTCTTCGAGCCGGCCTTTCAGCATGGCCGGATTGTATTCGAGAAAAATATTTAGGCCCCCGCCTTCGCGGGGGGACGACGTCAGCTTCTAGCGCGACGTCAGCTTCTAGCCCTTGGACATCGCAATCAGAATGCTGCACGGCGCGTAATCGAGCAGCGATGCGCCGACCGATCCTTTCCACCAGCGCGCCGCGAACGACGTGTTCTGGTTGTGGCCGAGCACGATCAGGTCGGCGCCGATGCCCTTGGCGAGGCGGCAGATTTCCTCCACCGGCTCGCCGACCGCGAGCTGCCCGGTGGCGGCGAAGCCGCGGTCGCGCAGCGTGCGGATGCCCTCTTCGAGCACGGCCTGCGTGCGCTTCTTCTCCTCCTCGAGCAGCTCCTCGGGCACGAAGCCTTCGGTGAGGAACAGGCTCGGCGGCATGCTCGCCACCGCCAGCAGGTGCGTCTCGGCCTGCAGGAAGCTCGCGAGGTCCGCGCACTCCAGGAGCGCGCGCTTGCCTTCCTGAGATCCGTTGTAAGCGAGAAGTAGCTTGCGGTACTTCATACGCCCTCCTTGTCTACTTGAGGAGCAGTCCGACGCGCTCGATGGTGGCGCGCTCGGCCTTCAGCATATCGACCGCCCAACGCGCGTAGTCCTCGCTCGACATGTACCAGGCCGGCTGGTCCAGCTGCGCCAGCACCTTCAGGTACTCCGGATCGTCGAGCGACTTCTTGAACGCGTCGTGCAGCACCTTCACGACTTCGCGCGGCATGCCTTTGGGCCCGACCAGGCCGAACGGCGAATTCGAAACCGTATCCACGCCGAGCTCCTTCACCGTCGGCGCGCCCCAGCGCGTGCGCTTGTCGCCGAGCGTGGCGAGCAGGCGCTGTGCGCCCGCGTCCACCTGCTTGGCCCAGCCGGTCGAATCCACCTGCACCATGACGTGCCCGCCCATCAGGGCGATGGCGCCGTCCGCGTAGCCCTTGAACGGGATGTGCAGGAACTGTACGCCGGCCTTGGCCGCGACCTCCTCCATGGCGAGGTGCAGCGAGGTGCCGGTCCCCGGCGTGGCGTAGGAGAGCTTGCCGGGGTTGGCCCGCGCGTACGTGAGCAGGTCTTGGAAGGTCTTGAACGGCGAGTCGGCCCTGACCACCACGCCGAAGGTGTAGCCGGCGAGGCCGATGATGTAGGTGAAGTCGCTGATCGGATCCCAGTCGACCTTCTGCATGTGCGGCATGCGGTACGCCGAGATGGCGAGCTGCGATATCGTGTAGCCGTCGGGGCGCGCGGTCTTCGCCATCGTCGCCGGGCCGTTCATGCCGCTGCCGCCGGGCTTGTTATCGATCACCAGCGGCTGGCCCAGGTGGCGCGCGGCCACCTCGCCGAGCTTGCGGAAATAGATGTCGGTGCTGCCACCGGCCGGCCAGGGGACGATCAGCGTGACCGGCTTGGTGGGGAAGCTCTGCGCCTGCGCCGAGAGCGCGAACAGCAGCCCGGCCGCCAGTCCGAGTATTCTCCTCATTGCGTCCTCCTCCTTCTCCTCGGGCGATTATAGCCGCGCCCCCCGCCGCTAGAATAAGGGCTTGCTAGATTCCAACCGCAGCGATCTCGTCGCCGGCGTGGCCGGGACGGGGACCATGGGCCGCGGCATCGCGCAGGTCCTGGCGCAATGCGGCGTGCGCACCCTGGTGTTCGACAGCCAGCCCGGTGCCGCGCAAAAGGCCAGGGATTCGATCGGCCAAAGCCTGGGCAAGCTGGTGGAGAAGGGCCGCATGCCGGCAGGCGACGTCGACAAGACCCTGCGCCGGCTCGAGATCGTGGAGTCGGTGGAGGGGCTGGCGCCTTCCCACCTCGTGGTGGAGGCGATCGTCGAAGACTTGTCGGCCAAGCGCCAGCTTTTTTCCGCGCTGGAAAAAGTGGTGAAGCCCGACTGTATCCTCGCGTCCAACACTTCGTCGCTTTCGGTCACCGCCATGGCCGCGGCCTGCGAGCGGCCGGGCCGCGTCGCCGGGTACCACTTCTTCAACCCGGTGCCGGTGATGAAGATCGTGGAAGTGGTGGACGGGACGCTGACCGAGCCATGGGCGGGCGATGCGCTCACCGCGCTCGCACGGCGCTTCGGCCACACGCCGGTGCGCTGCAAGGATACGCCCGGCTTCGTCGTCAACCATGCCGGCCGCGCGTACGTACCCGAGGCGCTGCGCGTGCTTTCGGAAGGGGTCACCGATTTCGCCACCATCGACCGTATCCTGGTCGACGCGGCGGGATTTCGCCTGGGGCCGTTCGGCCTCATGGACCTGGTCGGGCTCGACATCGCGCATGCGGTGATGAAGTCGATGTACGAGCAGTACTACGAGGAGCCGAAGTACCGCCCTTCCTTCCTCGCCGAGCCGCGCGTCGCCGCCCGGCTGCTCGGGCGCAAGACCGGCCAGGGCTGGTACCGGTACGGCAAGGACGGCGTGGCCGAAAGCACTCCCGAACCTTCAGCGCCGCGCTATCTGCCGCAACCGGTGTGGGCCGTTCCGGAGCTGAAGGAGCTGCTGGTCAGCGTTGGCGCGAGGCCCGAGCTCAAGCCGACGCCGGAAACGATCTGCTTCGTGGCGCCGCTGGGCGCGGACGCCACCACCACCGCACTCGAGCAGGGCCTCGATCCGCAACGCACGGTCGCGGTCGATCCGCTGTTTGGCTTCAAGAAGCGCCGCACCCTGATGAAGAATCCGATGACGAGAAAAGACGTTGTCGAGGCGGCGCACGGCCTGCTCGCCGCTGACGGCGTACCGGTATCGGTGATCAACGACTCGCCGGGCTTCGTCGCGCAACGCGTGGTGGCGCACATCGTCAACGTCGGCTGCGACATCGTGCAGATGCGCATCGCCACGCCCGAAGACCTCGACCGCGCCGTCACGCTTGGCCTCGGCTATCCGCGCGGCCCGCTCGCCATGGGCGACGCGCTCGGCGCCAAGCGCATCCTCGCGGTGCTCGAAGCGATGCATGCTTTCTATCAGGAGCCGCGCTACCGCCCCAGCCCCTGGCTGCGGCGCCGCGCGGCGCTCGGCGTATCCCTGCTTACCCCGGAGTAACCCGAAAATGCTAGACGCCTATATCTACGACGGACTGCGCACCCCGATCGGCCGCCATGCCGGCAAGCTCGCGCCCGTGCGGCCCGACGACCTCGCCGCCGAAGTGCTGAAGGAAGTGGTGACGCGCAACAAGGTCGCGCCGGCGGAAATCAGCGACGTGGTGATGGGATGCGTGACGCAGGCCGGCGAAGACAGCCGCAACGTCGCGCGCTTCGCCGCGCTGCTCGCCGGGCTGCCGCCGACCACGCCGGGCGTCACCGTCAACCGCCTTTGCGCGAGCGGCCTGCAGGCAGTGGTCGACGCCGCGCGCGCCATCACCTGCGGCGAAGGCGAGCTCTATGTCGCCGGCGGCGTCGAGAGCATGAGCCGCGCGCCCTACGTCATGGGCAAGTCGGACTCGCCGTTCAGCCGCGAAGTGAAAATGTTCGACACCACCATCGGCGCGCGCTTTCCCAATCCGAAGGTGGTCAAGCAATTCGGCAACCACACCATGCCCGAGACCGGCGACAACGTGGCGAAGGACTTCGGCATCACGCGCGAGCAGGCCGACGAGTTCGCCCTCGCCTCGCAGCAGAAATACGCGAAGGCCGAGGCCGAGGGGTTTTACAAAGGGGAAATCCACGCCGTCACGCTACCGTCGAAGAAAGAAACAATCACGGTAAGCGCAGATGAGCACCCGCGCCGTGACTCGAGCATGGAGTCGCTGAAGAAGCTGAAGCCCCTGTTCGAAGGCGGCGTGGTCACCGCCGGCAATGCCTCGGGCGTCAACGACGGCGCGGCGGCGTTGCTGATCGGCTCGAAGGCGTGGGGTGCGAAGCACAACAAGAAACCGATGGCGAGGATCCTGTCCGCCGCCAGTGCCGGGGTCGACCCGCGCATCATGGGCGTGGGTCCCGCGTACGCGATCCCGAAGGCCCTGGAAAGAGCCAACCTTCAATTGAAGGACATGGACATCATCGAAATCAACGAGGCGTTCGCGAGCCAGGTGCTCGGCTGCCTGAAGCTGATGAATATTGATTTGAAGGATCCGCGCGTCAATCCGAACGGCGGCGCGATCGCCATCGGCCATCCGCTGGGATGCTCCGGCGCGCGCCTTGCGCTGACGGTGGCGCGCGAGCTGCAGCAGTCCGGCGGCCGTTATGCCGCGGTGTCGCTGTGCATCGGCGTCGGCCAGGGCCTCGCCGTCATCCTGGAGCGCATGCAATGAAGCGCGAGAACGTGAAAGCCGGCTTCGTCTGGGACGACCCGCTGCTGCTCGAGCAGCAGCTCACCGACGACGAGCGCATGGTGCGGGAAGCCGCGCGCACCTATTGCCAGAAAAAGCTTGCCCCTCGCGATCCTCGAAGCGTTTCGCCATGAGAGAACTGATCGAAGCCATCTTCCGCGAGATGGGCGAGCTCGGGCTGCTCGGGCCGACGATCCCGGCGGAATACGGCGGGCCGGGGCTGAATTACGTTTCCTATGGCCTGATCGCGCGCGAAGTGGAGCGCGTGGACTCGGGCTATCGCTCGATGATGAGCGTGCAGTCATCCCTCGTCATGCTGCCGATCCATGACTTCGGCAATGCGGCGACCAAGGAAAAATACCTGCCGAAGCTCGCCAGCGGTGAATCGATCGGCTGCTTCGGCCTGACCGAGCCCAATCACGGCTCCGACCCGGGCTCGATGCAGACGCGCGCGAAGAAGGTCGCGGGCGGCTATAGCCTCACCGGCAGCAAGACCTGGATCTCGAATTCGCCGATCGCCGATGTCTTCGTCGTCTGGGCCAAGGAGGGCGATGCCATTCGCGGATTTGTATTAGAAAAAAACTTTAAAAACCTCTCGGCACCCGCCATCCACGGCAAGGTCGGCCTGCGCGCGTCCATCACCGGAGAAGTGGTGATGGACAACGTGTTCTGCCCGGAGGAGAACGCGTTTCCGGAAGTGCGCGGCTTGAAGGGACCGTTTACCTGCCTCAACTCCGCGCGCTACGGCATTGCCTGGGGCGCGCTCGGCGCCGCGGAGGATTGCTGGCATCGCGCCAGGACCTACGTGCTGGATCGCAAGCAGTTCGGCCGCCCGCTGGCGGCGAACCAGCTGGTGCAGAAAAAGCTCGCCGACATGCAGACCGAGATTACCCTCGGCCTGCAGGGCTGCCTGCGCCTCGGGCGGATGAAGGACGAGGGCAGCGCTTCGCCGGAAATTACTTCGATCCTGAAAAGGAATTCGTGCGGCAAGGCGCTCGATATCGCCCGCACCGCGCGCGACATGCTCGGCGGCAACGGCATCTCGGATGAGTTCGGCGTCATCCGCCACCTGGTGAACCTGGAGGTGGTCAATACCTACGAGGGCACGCACGATATCCACGCACTCATCCTCGGCCGCGCCATCACAGGAATCGCGGCGTTCAGCTGACTGGGCAACCTGAACTTTTCAGTACGCATACCGGCCCGCCGGGCTTTGTCTACCAGGCCGATTACCTTTCCACGGACGAAGAAAGCGCGCTGCTCGACGAGATCGGACGGCTGTCGTTCGTCGAGGCGCGCTACAAGGACTACACCGCGCGGCGCCGCATCGTGAGCTGGGGCCCGGAGGACGCGAAGCCGGAGTTCCTGCGACCGCTCGCCGGCCGCGTCGCGGGCTGGCTGGGCGTCGAGGCCGCCGAGCTGAAGCAGATGCTGATCAACGAGTACCGGATCGGCACGCCCCTCGGCTGGCACCGCGACTCGCCGGAATTCAACCTGGTCGCCGGTGTCTCGCTCGGCGCGCCCTGCCGCATGCGCTTCCGGCCCTATCCGCCGCGCCGCGGCGGCCCGGTGCTGTCGCTCGACCTCGCGCCGCGCTCCGCCTACCAGCTCTGCGGCGACGTGCGCTGGCGCTGGCAGCACAGCGTGCCCGCGACGAAGGCATTGCGTTACTCGATCACGTTCCGTACTTTGGCGGCATGAGATGGTTCTTGCTGGTTGTTCTGGTGAGCGCCTCAGCGATGGCGCAGCCCCAAGCCGAGAGTCCCAATGCGATCCTGCTGATCGCGAAGCCTGAGCTTCTGGACCCGAACTTCCGCGAGACGGTGGTGCTGGTCACGCAGGCGGTGGACGCCAGTACAGTCGGCGTAATCCTTAACCGGCCGACGGCGGCGAAGCATTCGCAGACCGGCGAGACGTTGTACTTCGGCGGGCCGGTTATGCGGGAAGTGATCGTGGCGCTGTTTCGCGCGGAGCGGGCGCCGGATGCGTCGGCGTTTGCGGTACTGAAGGGCGTCTACCTGACGATGCATCCGCAGAACATCGAGCCGCTGCTCGAGCAGCGCACCGGAAACTATCGACTGTACTCCGGTTTTTCCGGCTGGGCACCGGGACAACTTGAAAACGAGATGCAGCGCGATGGCTGGTACCTGCTGCCGGCGAGCGCGGAGTTGGTATTTCGCAAAGACACGGCAGGAATGTGGCAGGAATTGGCAAGGAAGGCCCGCGCGCGAGTTGCATTGCGTTGAAAGCGAAATCGCTTTGGGTATACTGAGCCCATGAGTATCCGCCGCATGCCTATTTGGAGCATGCTTTCGCTCCTAGCGTCACTCATCGCCACGCCTTTTGCCGGTGCGCAGGGCCAGGACGATGCCCTCATCCTCATCGCCCACCCGGCGTTCCGCGACCTCGAGTACCGGCAGACGGTGCTGGTGGCCGCGCCCGCGCCCAACGGCGGCCACGTCGGCGTGATCCTGAACCGGCCCACTCGCCGCTCCCTGGGCAGCCTGTTCCCGGAGCACGAGCCTTCGAAGAAGGTGGCGGATCCGGTTTATTACGGCGGGCCGTTCTCGCGCGGCGCCCTGGTGGCGCTGGTCCGCGCCGACCACACCCCCGGCAGCGGCTCGGTGCTGCTGATGAAGAACCTCTATCTCGCCTTCCGCGCCAATACCATCGACCAGGTCATCGAGGCCACGCCGAACGAGGCGCGCTATTTCGTCGGCTACGTCGGCTGGCGCCCGGGCGAGCTGCGCGGCGAGATCGACCGCGGCCTGTGGTCGGTGGCCAACGCCGACCTGGAAGTCATCTTCCGCAAGGACACCGAAGGCCTCTGGGAAGAGCTGCTGCAGCAATCCAAGCGCATCCGCGCACGGCCCGATCTGCCGCTTGGTCCCGACGTCGATATCGCCCTGCGCTGACCGGCTCAGGCCGGAACGCACCTAGTCACCTGATTCGCCGGCTATTGTGGCCGGATGTTCGCGTTGTCCCGCTATGAGTGGCTGGTGCTCGCCGCGGCGCTGCTGCTTTGTCCCGGCTTTTCCTGGAGTGCCGAGCCGGAGGCTTCCCTGTTCGAGCGCCTCGATCGCAACAAGGACGGCTTCCTGAGCAAGGAGGAGCTCGCCGCTCCCGCAGCGCAGAACGGCAACTGGCTCGCCATCGACCGCGACCGCGACGGCCGCATCAGCCGCCGCGAGTTCACCACCGTCATCGCGCAGCCCGCTTCGCAGCAGCAGCCGAGCGCGGCGGCGGGCGGCTCGACGCCAGCACCCAAGCAGGAAGCGAAAAAGCCGGAATAGTTGTAAGCGGGCTCCTGTTCGCCTAGGCTGGTCCATCCACCTGGAGGAGCCCCATGAAGCACGCCCTTCTCGCGCTGTTCAGCGCGATCCTCGTCGTTTCCTGCGCCACCCCGACGCGAGAGCAGAGCCTGGTCGACCGCGCGGTCACGGCCATGGGCGGCACGGAACGCCTTGCAGCGATCAAGACCATCGCATTCAAAGGCAGCGCCAAATATTGGGAGCCCGAGCAGTCCGACGTTCCCGGCGGCGACATGCGCTTTGCCAACGAGTCGACTTTCAGCGGCATGACCGACGTCGGTACCCGCGCGAGCCGGATCGATTGGGTGAGGAACTTCGCCTATCCGGCTCCGCGCACTTTTACCTTCAGCGAAATCACCACGCCCGAGGCCGGCTACGTCATCGGCGTGGACAGCAACGGGCGCAACGCGCAGAACCTCAAGGCCAGCCCGCCGGCCCATGCCATGTCGGGCCATCGGCTCGCCACTTCGCAGCGCGAGCTGCTGCGGGGCGGGTCGGCCGCGCTGATGCTTGCGATGCAGCGCGCCGGCGACAAGGTGCAACCCGCCGGCGACATCAACGGTCAGCCGGCGGCTTCGTTCGGCAGCTTTGTCGTCGCCTTCGATCCTGCCACTGGCCTGCCTTCGCGCGTGCGCACGCTCGACTACGACAACATCTGGGGCGACGTGACCTACGACGTCGTGTTTTCCGATTGGCGCGACGTGGGCGGCGCCAGGATCGCCATGGGTCGCAAATACGAGCTGAACGGTCGGCCGGTGGTGGACGTGAATTTCAGCGACCTGCAGTTCAACACGCCGATCGATACCGCTCGCCTTCAGATTCCGGCCGAGGTGCGCTCGACGGCAAGCAAGCCGGCGATGCGCAACGTGCCCCATCAGTGGGTGATCCGTCGCCAGTTCATCGGCACCTACATGGATTCGGACAACCCGAGCTATGACACCGGCGCTTCGCAAGGGCTACGCCTGCAGGAAGTCGCGCCCGGCGTGCACCAGGTGCAGGGCGGCACGCACAACAGCCTGGTGGTCGAGATGAGCGACCACCTGATCGTGATGGATGCACCGGTGTCCGACGCTCAGTCGCTGTGGCTCGTCGGCCAGACGCGGGCGCGCTTCCCGGGCAAGCCGATCCGCGCGCTGGTGCTCACGCATCACCACATGGACCATGCTGGCGGCCTGCGCGGCATCCTCGCCGAAGGCGGCATGCTGGTCGTCGGCCAGGGCGCGGGCGCGCATTTCCGCCGCGTACTGTCCGCGCCGATGACGCGCAATCCCGACCTGCCGGCGCGTTCGTTCCACATGACGCCGATCCTGGAAGTGCCGGAAAGCCACGTCATGTCGGACAGCGCCGGCCGCCAGGTCATCGTCTACGTCATGGACAACCCGCACGCCAAGGGCATGCTGATGGGCTGGGTCCCGCACGCGAAGCTCGGCTTCGTCACCGACATCTGGACGCCGGGCCCGCCGTTGCCCGCGAAGCCCAATCCCGGTCTCGCGGCGGTGGTGAACACGGTGAAGCGCGCCGGGTTGGAGCCCGAGCGCTTCGCCGGCGGCCACGGCACGGTTGCCGACTATCAGAACCTGGTGAAACTGGTCGGCCAATA
Source organism: uncultured beta proteobacterium (assembly GCA_963810475.1). Lineage (GTDB taxonomy): Bacteria > Pseudomonadota > Gammaproteobacteria > Burkholderiales > SG8-39 > SCGC-AG-212-J23. The sequence continues at coordinate 52,184 of CAWENY010000034.1, forward strand.
ACAGGAAAGGGGTCAGGACCCTTTTCTAGGCGGCGGCCTTAACGGCCTTCTTCTTCTCGAACACCATCTTGCCGCCGCGCCAGTCGGCGACGATGGTGTCCTTGGGCGCGAAGCGGCCTTCGAGGATCGCCTTCGCCAGCGGGTTCTCGAGCTCGGACTGGATCGCGCGCTTGAGCGGCCGCGCGCCATAGACCGGATCGAAGCCGACCTTCGCCAGCTCGGCGAGCGCGGCTTCCGAGATCTCGATGCCGTAGTCCATCTTCGCCAGCCGCGCCTTCAGCACATTGAGCTGGATGCGCGCGATGGACTTGATGTGCTCCTCGCCCAGGGCATGGAACACGACCACTTCGTCGATGCGGTTGACGAACTCCGGGCGGAAATGGTTCTTCACCTCGGCCATCACCGCCGCCTTGATCGCGTCGTACTTGGAGCCGACCATGCTCTGGATGAGCTGCGAGCCGAGGTTCGAGGTCATCACGATCACGGTGTTCTTGAAGTCGACGGTGCGCCCCTGGCCATCGGTCAGGCGGCCATCGTCGAGCACCTGCAACAGCGCGTTGAACACGTCCGGGTGCGCCTTCTCGACTTCGTCGAACAGGATCACCGAGTACGGCTTGCGCCGTACCTGCTCGGTGAGCTGGCCGCCCTCGTCGTACCCGACATAGCCCGGCGGCGCGCCGATCAGGCGCGCGACCGAGTGCTTCTCCATGTATTCGGACATGTCGATGCGGATGAGATGGTCCTCGGCATCGAACAGGAACCCGGCGAGCGCCTTGCAAAGCTCGGTCTTGCCCACGCCGGTGGGGCCCAGGAACAGGAAGCTGCCGTAAGGGCGATTCGGATCCGAGAGCCCGGAGCGCGAGCGCCGGATCGCATCCGACACCAGGCGCACCGCTTCGTCCTGGCCGACGACGCGCTCGTGCAGCCTGGCTTCCATCTGGATCAGCTTCTCGCGCTCGCCCTGCAGCATCTTCGACACCGGGATCCCGGTCCAGCGCGAGACGATCTCGGCGATTTCCTCCGCGCCAACGTCGGTGCGCAGTAGCTTGCCTTTTACACGGAGTATTTTTCTTGTTGAGACTCGAGTTGCGGAATCTTGCCGTACTGGATCTCCGACATCCGCTGCCAGTCGCCCTTGCGGCGCGCGTCTTCCATCTGCTGCTTGAGCTTCTCGATCTCTTCCTTGACGTGCTGGGTGCCCTGCACCGCCGCCTTCTCGGACTTCCACTCTTCCTCGAGGTCGGCGTAGTCCTTCTCCAGCCTCTGGATCTCTTCCTCGATCAACGACAGTCTTTTCTGCGAAGCCTCGTCCTTCTCTTTCTTCACCGCTTCGCGCTCGATGCGCAGCTGGATCAGGCGCCGCTCCAGGCGGTCGAGCGCCTCGGGCTTGGAGTCGATCTCCATCTTGATGCGCGCCGCCGCCTCGTCGATCAGGTCGATCGCCTTGTCGGGCAGGAAGCGGTCGGTGATGTAGCGGTGCGAAAGCTCCGCCGCGGCGACGATCGCCGGGTCGGTGATCTCGACGCCGTGGTGCACCTCGTAGCGCTCCTGCAGGCCGCGCAGGATGGCGATGGTCGCCTCCACGCTCGGCTCGCCGACCAGCACTTTCTGGAAGCGGCGCTCGAGCGCGGCGTCCTTCTCGACGTGCTTGCGGAACTCGTTGAGCGTGGTCGCGCCGATGCAGTGCAGCTCGCCGCGCGCGAGCGCGGGCTTGAGCATGTTGCCGGCGTCGATGGCGCCCTCGGCCTTGCCCGCGCCGACCATGGTGTGCAGCTCGTCGATGAAGACGATGGTCTGGCCCTCGTCCTTCGCCAGCTCCTTCAGCACCGACTTCAGGCGCTCCTCGAATTCGCCGCGGTACTTCGCGCCGGCGAGCAGCGAAGCCATGTCGAGCACTAGAACTCTTTTATTTCGAAGAGAATCTGGTACTTCATTGTTCACGATCCGCTGCGCGAGTCCCTCGACGATCGCGGTCTTGCCCACGCCGGGCTCGCCGATCAGCACCGGGTTGTTCTTGGTGCGCCGCTGCAGGATCTGGATGCAGCGGCGGATCTCCTCGTCGCGGCCGATGACCGGGTCGAGCTTTCCCTGCCGTGCTCTTTCCGTCAGGTCCAGCGTGTACTTCGCCAGCGCCTGGCGCTGGCCCTCGTCGGCTTGTCCGCTCACGTTTTCCCCTCCGCGCACTTCCTCGATCGCCTTCTCGAGCGCGCCCTTGCGGATGCCGTAGTCCTGCAGCAGCGGCACCGCCGCCAGCAGGAACATCTCGGAGGCGATGTACTGATCGCCGCGCTTCTGCGCCTCCTTGTCGGCGACGTTCAGCATCTGCGTGAGGTCGCGCGACACGTGGACCTCGCCGGGGGTGCCTTCCACCTTCGGCAGCCGGGAGATCTGCTCGGCGACGCCTTTTTTCAGGGCCGTGAGGTTGCCACCCGCCTTGGCGAGCAGGCCAGCGATGCCGGGATCATTGGCAAGCGCGGCAATCAGGTGCTGCGGCTCGATGTACTGGTGGTCCTGGCCGAGCGCCAGCGACTGGGCCTCGGCGAGGGCCTCCTGGAGCTTGGTGGTGAACTTTTCAAATCGCATCGTCGGTCCCTACGTTTGGTTCCTTTGGCACATGGGGGTGGGACACGCGCTTTCAAGTCTGATTCTTGCTTGGAAAACAACGATGTTGCCCCCACCTCAGGCGTGATGGAACGAGCCACCCGATTCAATATCGGCTACCTGGTGTTCGCCCTGCTGGCGATGCTCGTGGTGCAGCAGTGGTGGCAGACGGCGCAAACCGTGGAGGTCGTTCCCTATAGCGAATTCGAGAAGCTGCTCGCCGAGGGAAAAGTCGACGAGGTGGTGGTTTCCGACAGCCGCATCACCGGCAAGCTGAAGGGCAACGGCTCGGGCAAGAAAGTGGCAGTCGCCAACCTGGTCCAGCCCGACGTCGCCGAACGACTGTCCAAGTTCGGCGTCAGCTATACCCAGGTCCACGAAAGCACTTTCCTGCGCGACATCCTGTCGTGGGTGGTGCCGGCGCTGGTGTTCTTCGGCATCTGGTATCTGCTGGTGCGCCGCATGGCCGGGCAGCAGGGCGGCCTGGGCGGCGGCTTCATGAGCATCGGCAAGAGCCGCGCGAAGGTGTATGTCGAAAAGAAAACCGGCGTCACCTTCGGCGATGTGGCCGGGGTCGACGAGGCGAAGGGCGAGCTGCAGGAAGTGGTCGACTTCCTGAAGGACCCGAAGCGCTATGGACGGCTGGGCGCGCGCGTGCCGAAGGGCGTGCTGCTGGTCGGGCCGCCTGGAACCGGCAAGACCATGCTCGCGCGCGCGGTGGCCGGCGAGGCCGGCGTGCCGTTCTTCTCGATCTCGGGCTCGGAGTTCGTCGAGATGTTCGTCGGCGTCGGCGCGGCACGCGTGCGGGATCTGTTCGAGCAGGCGCGGCAGAAGGCGCCGGCGATCATCTTCATCGACGAGCTCGACGCGCTCGGACGCGCGCGCGGTGCCGGCGGCATCGGCGGCCACGACGAAAAGGAACAGACGCTGAACCAGCTGCTGGTCGAGCTCGACGGCTTCGACCCGAGCACCGGCCTGGTGCTGCTCGCCGCCACCAACCGCCCCGAGATCCTCGACCCGGCGCTGCTGCGCGCGGGCCGCTTCGACCGCGTGGTGCTGGTCGACCGTCCGGACAAGAAGGGCCGGCTGCAGATCCTCCAGGTCCACGCGAAGAAGGTGAAGCTCGCCTCCGGTGTCGACCTGGAGAAGATCGCGGCAATCACCCCCGGCTTCTCCGGCGCGGACCTCGCCAACCTGATCAACGAGGCCGCCTTGCTCGCCACCCGACGCGGCGCCGAAGCGGTGGCGCAAACCGACTTCAACGAGGCGATCGAGCGCATCATCGCCGGCCTGGAGAAGCGCAACCGCGTGCTGAGCGAGCAGGACCGGCGCGTGGTGGCGCACCACGAGCTCGGGCATGCGCTGGTGGCGATGGCGCTGCCCGGCAGCGACCCGGTGCACAAGATCTCGATCATCCCGCGCGGCGTGGCGGCGCTCGGTTACACGTTGCAGCGTCCGACCGAGGATCGCTTCCTGATGACGCGCGACGAGCTCGAGAACAAGATGGCGGTGCTGCTCGGCGGGCGCGCGGCGGAGGAAGTGATGTTCGATCATCTCTCCACCGGCGCCGCCAACGACCTCGCCAAGGTGACCGAGATCGCGCGCAGCATGGTGATGCGCTACGGCATGGTGAAGAACCTCGGCCACGTCGCCTACGAGAACGAGCCGGTGGGCTTTCTCAACAACAACATCACGCAAAAGCAGTTCAGCGAGGAAACCGCTCGCGAGATCGACATCGCGGTGCGCGACATCGTCAAGGCGTGCTACGACAAGGCGCTCGCCATCTTGAAGCGGGAGAAGGCGCAGCTCGAGCGCTGGGCGCAGAAGCTGCTGGAAAAAGAGACTTTGCTGGAAGGCGAGCTCGAGGAGCTCAGAGCCTCGCTCGCCGTCAGGGCTTCAAAAGCCGCTGCTGCTGCCTGATCTTGCGCCAGCGCTCGGCCGACTGATCGTCGGACTCGCGCGCGTCCACCCAGCGCGCGCCGTCGGGATGGTGCTCCTTCTTCCAGAACGGCGCCTGGGTCTTCAGGTAGTCCATGATGAACTGGCAGGCGGCGAAGGCATCGCCGCGATGGCTGCTCGCCACCGCCACCAGCACGATCTGGTCGTTGGGCTGCAGGTCGCCGTAGCGGTGGATCACGGTGTAATCCATGATCTGCCATTGCGAGCGCGCCTCCTCGACGATCTTCTTGATCGCGTTCTCGGTCATGCCCGGGTAATGCTCCAGCGTCATCGGCACTTCGCGCACCTGGCCGACGAAGCTCGCCACCGCGCCGATGCGGTTGTCCTGCTGGATGTCGAGCACTTCCAACCCGAGATCGAAATCCTCCTGTTGAACGGAGATTTTCATCCGCCGGTCACTGGTGGAAAAAACGCGATTTCATCGCCCGGATTGAGCGGCGCATTGGCGGCAGCCATGTCCTGGTTGACGGCGACGCGCACCACCTTCATGTCCGCCAGCACCTCGTGCCAGACACCGCCGCGCTTCATGAGATGCAGGCGCAGACCCGCCACCGTGCTGGCGGAATCCGGCAGGTCGACCACCTCGACGTTGGTGCCGACCTTCTCGCGCAGATTCGCGAAAAACAGAATTTTCACCTTCACCAGTACAGCTCCGAATAAGGCAGGAAGCGCACGAGGTCACCTTTGCGTATGGGCTGAGCAGCCGGATTGTCGACCAGCCCGTGCGCCCACGAGGTCGAGGTGAGCACCGCCGAATCCTGCGTCGGGTAGAGATCCAGCCCGCCCTCTGCGTTCCATTTTACGCGCAGGAACTCGCGCCGCGCGTCCGGCTCGAGCCACTCGAAGTCCGCTCTCGCGGCGATGCTCCTCGGGTGGATCGACGTCAGGCCCTGGGTGCGCAGCAGAAACGGCCGCACGAAGATCAGGAAGGTGACGAAGCTCGACACCGGGTTGCCCGGCAAGCCGATGAAAAACGCCTTTTGAACCGAACCGAACGCCAAAGGCCGCCCCGGCTTCATGGCGATGCGCCACATGAGGAGCTTGCCTTCGGCCTCGACCGCCGGCTTCACGTAATCGGCGTCGCCCACCGACACGCCGCCCGAAGTCACGATCACATCGCATTCGGCCGCCGCGCGCCGCAGCACCTCGCGCGTGGCCTCGAGGCTGTCCGGCACGATGCCGTAGTCGTGCAGCTCGCAGCCGTACAGCTCGCCCAGTCCGCGCAGCGTGAAGCGGTTCGAGTTGTAGATGCGACCCGGGCCCAGCGCCTCGCCGGGCATGACGAGCTCGTCCCCGGTAAAGAACAACCCCAATCGAACTTTTCTGAACACCGGCAAGGTGCTGATACCGACGGAGGCCGCCAGTCCCGTGTCCTGCGGCAGCAGCCGCTTGCCCGCCGGCAGGATCTCGCCGCCCTTGCGCACGTCGCTGCCGGCGCGGCGAATCCAGTCGCCGGGCTGCGGGGACATCTTCAGCAGCACCGTATTGCCTTCGGTGGTCGTGTTCTCCTGCATGATCACCGCGTCCGCGCCCGGCGGAATGGGCGCGCCGGTGAAGATGCGCGCCGCGGTACCGGCGATCAGCGGCTCGCCGACGGCGCCGGCCATGATTTTCTGCACCACCTGGAGGTGCTGGCCGTCGGCGACCCGCACTGCATAGCCGTCCATGGCGCTGTTATCCATCGGCGGCACGTCCATGGTTGAAGTCTGCGCGCGCGCGAGGATGCGGTTGGTCGCATCCAGCGTCGGAATGTCCTCGATTTCGGCCACCGGCTTGGCTTCGGCCAGCAGCCGCGCCAGCGCCTCGTCGACGGAGAGTAGTCCTTGATTCAACGCAGCTCCATTTTTTTCAGAATGAACTGGGCGATGCCGTCAACATCGTTGAGATCGAGAAGCGGCAATTTTGTCTCCACTTTGGCGTCGCTCGCCACCGCGACGATGTGCGGATCGTTCGGATGCAACAGCGCCTCGCCGGTCTCGGCGCGCCATACCTCGAGCTTGGGGATCGGCGCGAACTTGAAGCCCTCGACGAGCAGCAGGTCGCAGGGCGAGATGCGCTTCACCTGCTCGTCGAACGACGGCTCGTGCGAACCGCGCAGCTCGTGCATCAGCACCCAGCGGCGCGATGAAGTGACCAGGATCTCCGAGGCGCCGGCTTGGCGGTGGCGGTAGGAGTCCTTGCCCGGATGGTCGACGTCGAAGGTGTGGTGCGCGTGCTTGATCAGCGATACGGTCAACCCGTGCGCGACGAAGCGCGGGATCAGCTGCTCGATCAGCGTGGTCTTGCCGCTCCCCGACCAGCCAGCGAAGCCGAAGATCTTCATACGGTGATCATCTTCGCGCCGGCGAGCGCCAGTACCACCGCGAGAAGCCGGCGCACCAGCGGAATTGGCGAAGCGCCGGCTGCCGTACTCGGCGCCGAGCCAGCCGCCGATCAGCACCGCCGGCACGAGGAACGCGACATAGCCGGGCAGGCTTGCGCTCTTGGCGATGAACACCGGCGGCCAGGCCGCGCGAGCGAATTCACCAGGATGAACGGCGCCGCGACCGCGGAGGTCTGCTTGGTTCCCGCCCAGCCGAGCATCAGCAGCAGCGGGCTAAGGAAAATACCGCCCCCCACGCCGGTCAGGCCCGCCAGCAGGCCCATTGCCCGCGCCGATCAACATCGCCCAGCCGAGCGGCGGCTCGCGCACCTCGCGCATTTCGTCGCCGCTCGTGCCGCTGCGCCAAAGCTGCCACGCGGCATAGAGCAGCACCACGCCGACCAGAATCTTGTACGCGTTTCCCGGCAGCGTGATGGCGCCGCCGAGGTACGCCATCGGAATCGAAACCACGGCGAACGGCCAGAACAGCCGCCAGCGGAAGAAGCCCGCGCGGTAGAACTTCCAGCTGCCGAGCGACGAGACCAGGATATTGAGCAGCAGCGCGATCGGCCGCATCTCCGCCGGCGCGATGCCGGCCAGCGCCATGGCCGCGATATAGGCCGAGGCGCCGCCATGGCCAACCGCGGCATAGCCGAAGGCCGCGACCAGCATGCCGAGCCGCGAGCAGCGCGACGATCCACTCTTCCACCCGCGTTATATATCACGGAATATAGCGCTGGAAGCGCCGCAGATCGCTGGCGATGGCGGCCGAAGCCTTCTCCTCCATCGCGCGGAACTCGGCGACGAGCCGCGCGCCGAACGGCGTGACCCGCGCGCCACCGCCGCGCGCGCCGCCCGCTGCGGTTTCGACCACGCGCTCGCGGTAATCCTTGTTGAGGGCTTCCACCAGCTGCCACGCGCGCCGGTACGACATGCCCATGGCGCGCGCCGCGGCCGAGATCGAGCCGGTCGCGGCGATGCGCTCGATCAGCTCCGCCTTGCCGGGTCCCATCGCCGGCAGGCGGTTGCCCAGCACACGGAGTGTCAGGCCGCGGTAGCGCGCCACTCAGCTCCCCGCGTTGGGAAAAAACAGCTGCTCGCCGCCGATCTTGTAGGCAGCGATCGCGTCCTGACCTTCGCTCGAAATGATCCAGTCGATGAACGCCTGACCCATTTCCTTCTTCACCCCGAGGTGCTTCTGCGGATTCACCAGAATGATGCCGTACTGGTTGAAAAGGCGCCGGTCGCCTTCGACCGCGATGACGAGCTCGGCGCGGTTCTTGAAGGACAGCCAGGTGCCGCGATCGGCTAGCACATAGGCATTCATTCCGGCCGCGGTATTGAGCGCCGGACCCATGCCCTGCCCGATCTCGCGATACCAGCTTCCTTTGTCACGGTCGATGTCGATGCCGGCAGCCTTCCACAGCTCGAGCTCGGCGAAGTGCGTGCCGCTACGATCGCCGCGCGACACGAAGGCGCGCTTTTGTCTCGTTGAATTTTCCTGAGCGCACTTACCGCGTCCTTTCCACCGGCTACCTTGGCCGGATCCGCCTTCGGCCCGATCAGCACGAAGTCGTTGTACATCACCTCGTAGCGGCGCACGCCATAGCCCTCGGCGACGAATTTTTCCTCGAGTGGCCGCGCGTGCACGAACACCACGTCGGCGTCGCCACGCCGGCCCATGTCGAGCGCCTGGCCGGTGCCGAGCGCCACCACGCGCACCTGGATGCCGGTCTTCTTCTCGAAGATGGGCAGCAGGTGCTTGAAGAGGCCCGACTGCTCGGTCGACGTGGTCGACGCGACGGTGATGTAGCGTTCTTGTGCCTGGACGGCATGCACAGGACACGCACGCGATAGCAGCAACAAAGCCTCGGATCAAACCCACGGCAGTTCTCCTTTGATGAACGCCGCCGCCTCCGCGGTGGCCGGTTGCGCAAAGAATTTTTCGACCGGCGCGCGCTCCACCACGCGGCCCTGGTGCAGGTAGATCACCTCGTCGCCCAGCCGCCGCGCCTGGCCGAGGTTGTGCGTGGCCATCACGATCTTGGTGCCGGCGCCGTCGAAGGCGCGGATCACGGCTTCGATCTCGCGCGTCGCGGTGGGGTCGAGACTGGCGGTGGGCTCGTCCAGGAACAGCACCTCGGGGTGCAGCGCCCAGGCACGCGCGAGCGCGAGGCGCTGCTGCTCGCCGCCGGAAAGAATGCGCGCCGGGCGCTGCGCGACGATGTGAGACCCACTTCGGCGAGCGCTTCCCTTGCCACGCGCTCCGCATCCGTCACGCGCGCGACGTTGAGCGCGTACAGCACGTTTCGAGCGCCGAGCGGCGCAGCATCACCGGCCGCTGGAACACCATGGCCTGTCTGCCGGCGCTGTTCCAGGAGATTCGTCCCGAGGACGGAGACGAGCAAGCCGTGCATCAGGCGCATCAGCACACTTTTGCCGGCGCCGTTTGCGCCGAGAATGATGGTGCTCGGGCCCGGCCTCGATCTCCAGCGAGAGCGGCTTGATGACGTGGAGGAACGAAACCTCCTCGAGCTTGAGCGGAAGCATCATCCGTAGCGGCGCTGCGCCGCTTCCTTGACGAGAAACGCCGCGGCGTTCAACGCCAGTACCACGGCGATCAGGACCAGGCCCAGGCCAAGCGCCAGCGGCAGATCGCCTTTGGAGGTTTCGAGCGCGATCGCCGTCGTCATCACGCGCGTGACGCCGTCGATGTTGCCGCCGACGATCATCACGGCGCCTACTTCCGCGCTGGCGCGGCCAAGGCCGGCGAGCACTGCGGTGAGGAGCGAGAAGCGGATGTCCCACAGCACCGTCAGCGCGGCCCTGGCGCCTTCGACGCCGAGCGAGCGCAACTGCTCCTCGTATTCGAGCCACGCGTCCTCGACCGCCTGGCGGCAAAGCGCGGCGATGATCGGCAGGATCAGGATGGTTTGCGCGATGACCATCGCGCCCGGCGTGAATAGCAGCCCGAAGGCGCCAAGCGGACCGGCGCGCGACAGCAGGAGGTAAACCCCCAAGCCGACGACCACCGGCGGCAAGCCCATCAGCGCGTTCAGCAGGACGATGATCGGCCGCCGGCCCGGGAAACGCGCCACGGCGAGCGCCGCGCCCAGCGGCAATCCGAGCAAGGTGGCGAGCGCGACCGCGGTAAGGCTGACCGCGAGGCTGAGGGCGACGATGCCCACCAGCGACGGGTCGGCCGACCACACCAGCGCGCCCGCCGCGCGGAACGCATCCGCCATTATGCTTCGTGGTGCATATAGAGTATCCTCGTGGCAGACTATATCCATCCTCTGCAGCAAGCTGAATAGGCATGTCCCTTCATACGTTCTCGGATCCGGCTTTCGACGCCGCCTGGCTCGCGGGCGAAGGCCTGCCGCGCGAGCACGGCCGCGACCTGCTGCGCCTGCTCGCGGCTCTGGCGCGCTCGAGCTCGCTGCGCGATGCGGCCCGCGCCTGCGGACTTTCCTATCGCTACGCGTGGGGCGTGATCGGTGAAGGGGCGCGTGCCCTTGGCGGCCCGCTGGTCGACATGGGCCGTGGGCGCGGCGCGCGATTGACCGAGCTCGGCCGCCGCGTGCTCGATGCCGATCAGCACATCCGCAGCGCGCTCGACCCGGTGTACGAGCGCCTGCGCACGGAGTTGCGCGGCATGCTGGCCGGCGCGCTTCCCGCCGGCCGCGGCCGCCTGCGCGTGCGCGCGAGCCACGATCTTGCCTTGAGCGCCCTCGCGCGCATCTGCGCGCCGCAAGTGGATCTCGAGATCGAGATCCAGGGCGCCGAGGACTGCCTGGCCGGGCTGGCGCGAAACGAGTGCGAGCTCGCCGGCTTCCACATCGCCGACGCCCTGCCGCGCGCCGCCGCGGCCGCGGCGGCGCTCGGGCAATGGCTCGATCCGCGCAAGCACCAGCTCGTGCACTTCGTCACCCGCGAGCAGGGATTGATCGTGCGTCCCGGCACGCGCATCCGCGGCGTCAACGATCTCGCGCGCCCGGGCGTGCGCTTTGCTGGCAGGCCGCCGCAAGCCGGCCACAGCGCGAACGCCGATCTGCGGGTCGCCGAGGAAGTCGCCGCCGGCCGCGCGGACGCCGGCTTCGGCCTGCGCGCCGCCGCCTCGCGCCTGCGCCTGGATTTCGTGCCGCTCGCCAAGGAGCGCTATTTCCTCGCCGCCGCGCGGCGCACGCTGCGCGGAGCGCCGGCGCAGGCGCTTCTGCGCACGCTGCGCGGCAAGGAGTTTGCAAGCGCCGTAGGCGGTCTCCCGGGCTACGATCCCGCGCGCGCCGGGGAGCACGAGTCGATCGCTGCAGCGCTGTCGTGGATCGAGCGCTCGCGGTAGGATTGGCTTCCTAGGAGACAATATGCATCGGCGCTCATTCCTTCAGGCCGGCGCAGCGGCTTCGCTGCTCGGCTCCTTCCCCCGCCTTGGCCTCGCGCAACAGCTGCCCTATGACCCGCGGCCCGCGGGATGGCGGACGTTCGAAGTCACTACACGCGTGGAAGTTCTCAAGCCGACGGGTCCATCGCGGGTATGGGTCCCCGTACCGTCGGTGGAGAGCGATTACCAGAAAGTGCTGGGTAATACGTGGTCCGGCAACGGCTCGGCGCGCATCATGAGCGATGGCAAGTACGGCGCCGCGATGGTGGTGTCGGAATGGAGCGAAAGCCAGAAGGCCCCGGTGCTCGAGGTGCTGAGCGTTTTCTCGACGCAGAACCGGGCGGTCGATTTCGGCAAGCGCAACCCCAGCATCAAGATCGATCCGGCGACGGCGAAGTTCAGCGTCGCCCCGACCGAGCTGATCCCGACCGACGGCATCGTGCGCAAGACCGCGTACGAGATCACGCGCGGCAAGAGCACGGACCTGCAGAAGGCGCGCGCGATCTACGACTGGATCGTCGACAACACGCAACGCAATCCCAAGACGCGCGGCTGCGGCGTGGGCGACATCAAGTCGATGCTCGAGACCGGCGACCTCAGCGGCAAGTGCGCGGACCTGAATGCCCTCTACGTGGGCCTGGCGCGCGCGGTGAACATCCCGGCGCGCGACGTCTACGGCCTGCGCGTGGCGCGCAGCGAATTCGGCTATCGGAGCCTCGGCGTCGGCAGCCCCAACGTGACGCGCGCGCAGCACTGCCGCGCGGAGGTGTTCCTGACGGGCTACGGCTGGGTGCCGATCGATCCCGCCGATGTGCGCAAGGTGGTGCTCGAGGAGAAGCCCCAGCCGACGACACTGGCCGATCCGCTGGTGCCGCCGGTGCGCGAAAAGCTGTTCGGCGCCTGGGAAATGAACTGGGTGGCCTACAACGAGGCCCACGACGTGAAGCTGCCCGGCTCCAGCGGGCCGGCGGTCGGCTTCCTCATGTATCCCCAGGCCGAGACCGGCCGCGAGCGCCTCGACAGCCTGGATCCGGACAATTTCAAGTACACGATCACGGCGCGCGAAATAAAAGCCTGAAGCGGCGCGCGTTAGCATGGCAAGCCCGCCCGCGCGGCGGGCTTTTTGTTTGTCCCGTAAGCATTCTTGCCGATATCCGACAAAGGAAACCATGGACTCCTACTACAAGCCCGAGCACCTGGCGAAGTTCACCACCGTCGGCGAAGGCAACCAGAAGCTGGCCGACAAGTTCTTCGATTACTACGCCGAGGTATTCAAGGCCGGCGCGCTCTCGGCGCGCGAGAAGGCGCTGATCGCCCTGGCGGTCTCGCACACGGTGCAATGCCCCTATTGCATCGACGCGTACTCGAAGGAATCCTTGCAGCAGGGCGCCGACCTGGAGCAGATGACCGAGGCGCTGCACGTGGCGGCGGCCATCCGTGGCGGTGCATCGCTGGTGCATGGCGTGCAGATGCTCGAGCATGTCCATAAGCAGGTGATGGCGTAGCAGCCATGGGCGCGGTCCTGTCGCTGGTGTCTCGGGGATCCCCGCTCGCTTCAGGCGCGGAGCAGCTGCGCGTCTTGCAGCGGCTGGAGCTTTCCGATTTCAGGGCCAGCATCCGCCCGGCCGCCCTCGAGATCTTCCAGATCAACGTCGGCAAGCTGTGCAACATGAGCTGCCGCCATTGCCACGTCGACGCCGGGCCCGACCGCACCGCCGAGGTGATGAGCCGCGAGACGGTCGATCTGTGCCTCGCCGCGCTCGACCGCACCGCGGCCACCACGGTGGACATCACCGGCGGCGCGCCCGAGCTCAACCCCCACTTCCGCTACCTGGTGGACGAATGCGTGGCGCGCGGCAAGCGCGTCATCGACCGCTGCAACCTGACGGTCCTGCTCACCGGCCCGTGCCGCGACCTGCCGACGTGGCTCGCGCAGCGCGGCGTCGAGATCGTCTGCTCGCTGCCGCACTATCGCAAGCGCAATACCGACCTGCAGCGCGGCGACGGCACGTTCGAGAAGTCGATCGAGGCACTGCGCTGCCTCAACGCCGCCGGCTACGGCAAGGGCGACCCGCGGCTGCGCCTGGTGCTGGTGCACAACCCGGCCGGCGCCTTCCTGGCGGGCGACCAGCGCTCGATGGAGAAGGAGTGGAAAGAAGGACTGGCGGCGAACCATGGCGTAACGTTCGATGCGCTGATCGCGCTCAATAACATGCCGATCTCGCGCTTCCTCGAATGGCTGGAGAATTCCGGCAACCTGCAGGCCTACATGGAGCTGCTGGTCAACGCGTACAACCCGGCCACCGTGCCCGGCCTCATGTGCCGCAACACCATTTCGGTCGGCTGGGACGGGCGCCTCTACGACTGCGACTTCAACCAGATGCTCGAGCTCGACGCCGTCGACGCCGGCGCGGGCGCGCTGCACATCCGTGATTTCGACCCCGCGCGCCTGCGCGAGCGCTCGATCGTCACCGGCCGCCATTGCTTCGGCTGCACCGCGGGCGCCGGCAGCTCTTGCGGCGGCGCCGTCGCATAACTCGTAAACTCGCCGGATGAATTCCCGCTCGCTGAGCTACGTCCTCGCGGCGGGTGCGCTGCTCGCCCTGACCATCGTCGCTTTCGCGGTCGGGCGCTATCCGGTATCGCTTTCCGAAATCACCTCGCTTCTGCTGGGACAGCCGGTCGGGGCCAATGTCGAAACCGTCGTGCTCCAGGTGCGCGGCCCGCGGGTCTTGGCCGCCCTCATTGTCGGCGCCGCTCTCGCCGCCGCCGGCACCGCGTATCAGGGCATGTTCCGCAACCCGCTGGTTTCGCCGGACATCCTCGGCGTGTCGACCGGCGCGGCGCTCGGCGCAGTGCTCGGCATCTTCCTGTCCCTGGGTGTATTTTTTGTTCAGATCTTCGCCTTCGCCGGCGGCCTGATGGCGGTCGGCATGGTTTACTTCATCGGCTCGCGGCTGCGAGGCCATGACCCGCTGCTCGCGCTGGTGCTCACCGGCGTGGTCATCGGCACGCTGCTTGGGTCGGCGATCGCGCTGCTCAAGTATCTCGCCGATCCCTACAACCAGTTGCCCGCGATCACCTACTGGCTGCTCGGCAGCCTCGCCGCCATTTCCCCGCGCGACCTGGCCGCCGCGGCGCCGCTCGCCCTGATCGGCCTGGCGCCGATGCTGCTGCTGCGCTGGCGCATGAACCTGCTGGCGCTGCCGGACGACGAGGCGCGCGCGCTCGGTGTCGATACCCGCAAGCTGCGCATCCTCGTCGTCGCCGCGGCAACGCTGATGACGGCCGCAGCGGTCGCCATCAGCGGCATCATCGGCTGGGTGGGACTGCTGATCCCGCACGCCGCGCGCCTGCTGGTCGGACCGGACTTCGGGCGCCTCTTGCCGCTCGCGATGCTGCTCGGTGCCGCGTTCCTGCTCGCGGTGGACACCCTGTGCCGCACCATCGCCACCATCGAGGTGCCGCCCGGCGTGCTGACGGCGCTGATCGGCACACCGTTTTTCCTCTGGTTGTTCGCCCTGGCGAGGAGAAGCTGGTAGTGCTGGCGGTCGACTCCCTCGCCTTCGGCTTCCCCGGGCGCACCATCGGGCGCGACGTGAGCTTCGCGCTGGAGGCCGGCGAGGTGATGTGCGTGCTGGGTCCGAACGGCGTCGGCAAGTCCACGCTTTTCCGCACCGTGCTGGGGTTGCTGGAGAAGCACGCGGGCAACATTCGTCTCGGCGACGCTCCCCTGGAACAGCTCTCCCGCAGCGAAATCGCGCGCCGCGTCGGCTATGTGCCGCAAGGGCACGCCGGTTACTTCGCCTTCACGGTACGGGAATTCGTGCTGATGGGACGCACTGCACACCTGGGTATTTTTTCTTCGCCCGCAAAAAGAGATGGGATGGTGGCAGAGCGGGCCCTCGAGTCGCTCGGGATCGCGCACCTCAGGGACAAGCCGGTCACCGAGATTTCCGGCGGCGAGCGCCAGCTCGCGCTGATCGCGCGGGCGCTGGCGCAGGAGCCCAAGCTGCTGGTGCTCGACGAGCCCACCGCGAGCCTGGACTTCGGCAACCAGGTGCGCGTGCTGCGGCGGATTTCCGCGCTCGCCGCTACGGGGATCTCGATCCTGTTCTCGAGCCACGACCCCGACCACGCGTTCCTGTGCGCGCGCCGCGCATTGCTGCTCGACGAGGGCCGCGTGCTCGAGATCGGCGCGCCGCGCGCCGTGATCCGCGCCGATACGCTGCAGCGCCTGTACGGCGTGTCGGTGCAGGTGATGCCGCTGCCGGGCGGCGCGCACACCTGCTTGCCGTCGATGAACCGTTGATCTAGACTGGTTTCGCCTAAGTCGGGACCGCAGCTCCCGGCGACAGAGGGAGGCAAGAAGCCGCCCTACTACACAAGACGCCTCGCGTCCAAGCTCTGCGGCACACTCTACTCAAGGAGAGCGCATGGACGCGAGCATCACTGCAGCCGAACTCCGCAAGTCCCTTCGCAGCAGCGAGCCGCCGCTCGTCATCGACGTGCGGCGCAACGAGCGCTTCTTTGAAGCCAAGGACCTGATCCGCGGGGCCCTGAGAAGGGATCCGGCAAAGGTCGCCGATTGGTCGAAGACCTTGCCGAGCAAGGCCAACGTCGTGGTGTATTGCGTGCACGGCCACGAAGTCAGCCAGAACGCGGCCAAGGCGCTTGGTGCGAAGTATCTCGAAGGCGGGATCGAAGCCTGGCGCGAAATGGGCGGAGATCTTTTTAGTAAACCCAAAAATTGTTCGTCACGCTGGGTCACCCGTGAGCGGCCGAAAATTGACCGCATCGCGTGTCCCTGGCTGGTGCGCCGCTTCATCGACCCCGGCGCCGAGTTTCTCTACGTGCCGGCGGCGGAGGTCAAGCGCGTTGCGGAAGAAAAAACGGCAACACCCTACGACGTGGCCGAGGTCGAATTCACGCACGTCGGCGAGCGCTGCAGCTTCGACGCCTTCCTCGACAAGTTCCATCTCAAGGACCCGGCGCTCGACGCGCTGGCGACCATCGTGCGCGGCGCCGACACCGGCCGGCTGGAGCTCGCAGCCGCAAGCCGCCGGACTGCTGGCGATCTCGCAAGGCCTGTCGCGAACCTCTACGAGAACGACCTGGAGATGCTCGAGCACGGCATGGTGATGTACGACGCGCTGTACGCATGGTGCCGCAGCCGCCCGTAAGCTTCGCGGAGGCGTTCCGCACCTGGCTCAAGATCGGCTGCCTCGGCTTCGGCGGGCCGGCGGGGCAGATCGCGCTCATGCACCGCCTGCTGGTCGACGAGAAGAAGTGGGTCGAGGAGCAGCGCTACCTGCACGCGCTCAACTTCTGCATGCTGCTGCCCGGGCCGGAGGCGCAGAAGCTCGCCACCTACGTCGGCTGGCTGCTGCACGGCGTGCGCGGCGGCCTCGCGGCCGGAATCCTGTTCGTGCTGCCGGGCGCGCTGGTGATGCTCGCGATCAGCCTGCTCTACGTGCTCGGCCGCGGCATCCCGGTGATCGATGGTGCTCTGCTCGGCATCAAGGCGGCGGTGCTGGTGATCGTGGTCGAGGCGCTGATTCGCATCGGCCGCCGCGCGCTGAAAACGCGCCTGCTGGTCGCTCTGGCCGCGCTCGCCTTCGTCGGCATTTTCTTCCTCGATCTGCCGTTCCCGCTCATCGTCGCCGTCGCGGCGGCGATCGGCTTCTTCACCACCCAGGCGACGGGCGCAGCCTCAACGCCGGTACCGGGCCGCTGGCGGCAGGCGGCGCTCGCGGCCGCGGTCGGGCTGGTGCTCTGGTGGGCGCCGGTGGCCCTGGCGGTGCTGGCGCTCGGCACGCAGCACGTGCTGGTGGACATCGGTCTGTTCTTCTCCAAGCTGGCGGTGGTCAGCTTCGGCGGCGCGTACGCGCTGCTCGCCTATATGGCGCAGCAGGCGGTCGAGACCCATGGCTGGATGACGGCGCCGGAGATGGTCGACGGGCTCGGCTTCGCCGAGACGCTGCCCGGCCCGCTGATCAAGGTCACGCAGTTCGTCGGCTTTCTCGGCGCCTGGCGCAGCCCGGAGCCCTTCTCGCCGGTGACCAGCGCGGTGCTCGGCTCGGCGCTCGCCACCTGGGTGACGTTCGTGCCGCCGATGCTGCTCATCTTCGCCGGCGCGCCGTTCGTCGAGCAGCTGCGCGCGAACAAGCGGCTGTCGGGCGCGCTCGCCGCCGTCACCGCGGCGGTGGTCGGCGTGATCCTCAACCTGACCGTCTGGTTCGCGCTGCACGTGCTGTTCGCATCGGTGGTCGAAATCCGCGCCGGGCCGGTGCGCTGGTACGCCTTGGACCTGTCGACCCTGGATTGGAAAGTCGGGTTGCTGGCGCTGGTCGCGGCCGGCATCACGTTCATCCTGCACCGCGGCCTGATCGAGCTGGTCGGGATCATGGCCGCCCTGGGAATCGCGGTACGATTGCTCTCATGACTGCCTACGTGATCGGCGAAATCGAAGTCACCGACCCCGCGGCCTACGAGGACTACCGCAAGCAGGTGCTGGCGGTGGTCACGCAGTACGGCGGCAAGTTCATCGTGCGCGGCGGCAAGGTCGATCCCAAGGAAGGCGGCTGGAATCCGAAGCGCATCGTGGTGCTCGAGTTTCCGTCGATGGCGCAGGCGCAGAAGTGGTACGGCTCGCCGGAATACGCGCCGCTGATCAAGCTGCGCCAGAAGGCCGCCAAAGGAAAACTCATCATCGTGGAAGGGGCCTAGAAAACGAAAGGGCGTCTTGCGACGCCCTTCCGGCCCCTCCTCCTCCAGTAGTCGTTCGCTAGCCGGTCAACTGAGGCGCTGAATCACCCCGCAGGCGCTGCGCGCGCCGGCATTGCCGGTCGGCTGGGTCTTGAAGTCGTCGGGCTGCGCATGGACGATCAGGCCGCGGCCGACGATGTTGGCCGGGCCGGAGCCCACGCTGATGGTATCGACCTCCACCGTAAGCCTCGCGGTGCCGCTGGCGTCGGATTTGAGGCTCGGCAGGTCGCCGGCGTGGCGCTCCGCGCCGCCAGGGGAGCCGTGCGGCTTGCCGAACGGGTTGAAGTGCCCCTTGGCGCTCATGCCGTCGCCGGAGCTGCAGTCGCCGAGCTCGTGCACATGAAAGCCGAATTCGCCGTTCGGCCGCAGGCCGCTGACATCGGCGGCGACGCGCACCTTGTCGCCGCGCTGCTCGAAATTGACCGTGCCGCGCACGGTGCTGCCCTTGGTCGGCTGCAGGTTGGCCGTGGCCTTCACCCCGCCGCCCCACATGCTCTGCATCGCCTCGCAGCCGGCCAGCGCCGTCGCCGCAAGGCCGATGACCAGAGCCACCCTCACTTATTCGCCTTCTTCTCCGGCGCCATCGAGGCGCCCTTGGTCTTCTTGTAGTTCGCGACCGCCTTGTCCTGCGCCTTGGCGAGATCGGCGGCGTCCTTGGCCTTGCTCGCGGCGGCCTTCTCCGCCTCCGCGGTTTTCTCGGCATCGGTCTTCGCCGGCGGCGGCGGCAGCTTCGCGTGCGTCGCGGCGAAAACACCGATCAGCAGACCGCCCAGCAATGCAACGATTGTCTGTTTCATGATTTGTCTTTCATGTGCGGAGCGCCGGCGGGTACCGCGCCACCAGCGGCCTGCGGGCGCCTGCCCGATTTCACTTCGTTGTACCAGATCTCGTGGTGCTCCTTCGCCCACACCTCGTCGACGTAGCCGGTGCGCATCGCCTGGTAGGCGCCTTCCACGCCCAGCGTGCCGAGGTAGATGTGGCCGAGCGACAACGCGATATAGATGCAGCGCCGCGCCCGCGTGCCAGATCCACGCGTCCTGCATCACCGCGCGCGACTGGTCGAAGTTCGGGAACAGCAGGATCACGCCGCTCCACGCCACCACGATGGAGAGGCCGATCACCCCGCCCCAGAACCAGACCTTCTCGCCGGCGTTGAAGCGGCCGGAGGGCACATGCTCCTTGCCGGTGAGGTAGGCCCAGGACTTGGCGAACCACTTGAAGTCATAGGCGCGCGGCAGGTTGTCGCGGATGAACAGGAAAATGAAGATCAGCACCGAGACGATGAAGAACGGCCCGACGAAGTTGTGCAGGTTCTTGCACAGCGCGGTGAGCCACGCGAACAGCGTGTAGCCGATGATCGGCAGCAGCAGGTACTTGCCGAACATCATCACCAGGCCGGAGATGCCCAGCACCACGAAGCTGATCGCGGTGGACCAGTGCGCGATCTGCTCCAGCGAGCTGAAGCGATGGATCAGCCGGCCGCTCGGCCGGTCGTGCAGCTTGACCGGCCCGAAGGCGAAGTAGAGCGCCGCCAGGATCGAGCAGCACGACGATCACCAGCCAGCCACCGTAGAACGTCATCGGCCCGTTGCGGAATTGCCGCCAGGCCTCGCCGGCGGTCACGCGCACGTCCTGCCCGAGGAAGCGCGCCGGCGGCTGGATCAGCACGTTCATCTCGCGCCCGGGAATGCTGGTGTAGTTCGGGTCGCCGCGCTGCACCTCGCGCCAGACATCGGCGCGTTGTTGCCGGGCTGGCTGAGCTGCCGCTGCTGCTGGCTTGCTCCGGCGTGGCCGGCGCCGGATCGTCCTTCGGCGCCTGCGCCACTGCCGCGCCCGCCAAGGCGAACGACAGCGCAACTAAAAGCATCCTCATCCAAGACTCCTTTTCGAGGGCCGCTCTACCTGCCGTTTAACCGTT
Organism: uncultured beta proteobacterium; assembly: GCA_963810475.1. GTDB lineage: Bacteria > Pseudomonadota > Gammaproteobacteria > Burkholderiales > SG8-39 > SCGC-AG-212-J23. The sequence continues at coordinate 72,170 of CAWENY010000034.1, forward strand.
ACTGGTAGATGCGTTTGTGCTCATGCTGGGCGAGCTGGCGCTGCTTGATCTGGTCTTCCCAGCTCGCCTGGTTGCCCTTGGTCCACTTGCCGCCGCGCAACTCCGCGATCGGCGACTCGCTGTCCCAGGGCTTGCCGTCGCGCTTGCCCTGGTAGCGCTTCTCGGACTGCGGCTCGATGACCTGGTCGCGCTCTCCGCAGGCGGTCAGCCCCATCAGGGCGATGAGGACCAATGCTGTTCTCATGAACGGGTCCCGCTGGGCTGTTGCTGCTGCGGCGGCTGCGCGCCCGGCTTGCCCGGGCCATACGCGGTGCCCCAGCCCCAGACTTCCGACCCCTTGCCACGGCGCAGCACGCGCTCGCGGTAGATGTCGGCGATCACGTCGCCGTCGCCGCCGAGCAGCGCCTTGGTCGAGCACATTTCGGCGCACGCCGGGAGCTTGCCTTCCGCCAGGCGGTTGCGGCCGTACTTCTGGAACTCGGCCGCGCTGCGGTCGGCCTCGGGGCCGCCGGCGCAGAACGTGCACTTGTCCATCTTGCCGCGCAGGCCGAAGGCGCCCGCCTGCGGGAACTGCGGCGCGCCGAACGGGCAGGCGTAGAAGCAGTAGCCGCAGCCGATGCACAGGTCCTTGTCGTGCAGCACCACGCCGTCGTCGGTGCGGTAGAAGCAGTCGACCGGGCACACCGCCATGCAGGGCGCGTCCGAGCAGTGCATGCAGGCGACCGAGATCGACTTCTCGGCCCCGACCACGCCGTCATTGATGGTGACGACGCGGCGGCGGTTCACCCCCCAGGGCACCTCGTTCTCGTTCTTGCAGGCGGTGACGCAGCCGTTGCACTCGATGCAGCGCTCGGCGTCGCACAGAAATTTCATTCTCGCCATGATGTCCTCCTTATGCCTTCGCCACTTGGCACAGCGTGGTCTTGGATTCCTGCATCATCGTCACCCGGTCGTAGCCGTAGGTCGTGGCGGTGTTGACCGCCTCGCCGCGCACGATCGGCGCCGCCCCCTCCGGGTAGTAGGGCAGCATGTCCTCGCCCTGCCACCAGCCGGAGAAGTGGAACGGGATGAACACCGTATCCGGGCCGATGCCTTCGGTCACCTTGGCCTTCACCTTGAGCCGGACGTTGCCGCCGCCCGGATTCTTGCCGGGGGTGCTCACCCAGATGTATTCGCCGTTGCGCACGCCGCGGTCGGCGGCGGTCTTCGGGTTGATCTCCGCGAAGCAGTCCTGCATCAGCTCGGCGAGCCAGGGGTTGGAGCGCGTCTCCTCGCCGCCGCCCTCGTACTCGACCAGGCGGCCGCTGGTGAGGATCAGCGGGAACTTCTTGTGCACCTCGTCCTTGACCGCCTGCTGCTGCACCGACTTGAACAGCGTCGGCAGGCGCCAGAACACCTTGACGTCGTCGTGCGTCGGATATTTCTCGACCAGGTCCGGCCGCGGGCTGAACAGCGCCTCGCGGTGCTGCGGGATCGGGTCGGGGAAGTTCCACACCACCGCGCGCGCCTTGGCGTTGCCGAAAGGCATGCAGCCATGCTTCATCGCCACGCGCTGGATGCCGCCGGTGAGGTCGGTCGCCCAGGTCTTGCCCTCGGCTTCCTTCTTCTCCTCGTCGGTGAGCTCGTCCCACCAGCCCAGCTTCTTCAGCAGCACGTGGTCGAACTGCGGGTAGCCGGTGGTGATCTCGCCGCCCTTCGGATGCGAGCCGTCCTCGGCCAGCAGGTTGACGCCGTCCCTCTCCATGCCGAACAGCGCGCGGAAGCAACCGCCGCCGTCCATCACGTGCTTGGAGGTGTCGTACAGGTTCGGCGAGCCCGGATGCTTGATCTTGGCGTTGCCGTAGCAGGGCCAGGGCAGGCCGTAGTAGTCGCCGGTCAGGTCGTAGCCGGTCTTGGCGTCCTTGCCGCCGCGCGCGCGCAGTGTCTTCACGTCGAATACGTGCATGTTGCGCATGTGCGCCTGCAGCCGCTCGGGCGACTGCCCGGTGTAGCCGATGGTCCACGCGCCGGCGTTGATCTCGTTGCGCAGCGTGTCTTCCATCGACGGCTCCTCGCCGCCCTTGCCCTTCACCAGGCGGATCGTCTGCTTGCCGTCCTTCTTGCCGACGAACTGGTCGCCAAAGCCGAGCTTGGCGGCGAGCTGGTACATGATCATGTGGTCGGTGCGCGACTCGAACAGCGGGTCGATCACCTTCTCGCGCCACTGCAGCGAGCGGTTGGAGCAGGTCGCCGAGCCTTCGGTCTCGAATTGCGTCGCCACCGGCAGCAGATAGGCGCCGTCCTTGCGCACCTTGGCGAACATCGCGGCGCTCGCCGAGGGGTACGGATCGAGCACCACCATCAGGTCGAGCTTCTTCATCGCCTCGATCATCTCCGAGCCGCGGGTCTGCGAGTTCGGCGCGTGGCCCCAGAAGAAGATCATGCGCAGGTTCGGATCCTGGTCGATGGCCTCGTTCTTCTCCATCACGCCATCGATCCAGCGCGACACCGTCATGCCGGGCTTGGCCATCATCGCCTCGGAGGCGTACTGCTTCTTCAGCCACTCGAGGTCGACGTTCCATACCCGCGACCAGTGCACCCAAGAGCCCGGCACCGCGACCGGGTAGTAGCCCGGCAGCGTATCGGGGTTGGGGCCGACGTCGGTCGCGCCCTGCACGTTGTCGTGGCCGCGGTAGATGTTGCAGCCGCCGCCCGAGCGCCCGACGTTGCCGAGCGCGAGCATCAGGATGTTCGAGGCGCGCACGATCGCGTTGGCGTTGTTGTGCTGCGTCTGGCCCATCGCCCAGATGATGAAGCCCGGACGGTTCTCGGCCAGCGTCTTGGCGACCGCGAACACCTGCGCCTCCGGCACGCCGGTGACCTCGGTCACCTTGTCGGGCGTCCACTTCGCCATCACTTCCTTCTTCACCTCCTCCATGCCGTAGACGCGGTCATGGATGTACTTCTTGTCTTCCCAGCCGTTCTTGAACACGTGGTGAAGCACGCCGAACAGGAAGGCGACGTCGCTGCCGGAGCGATGGCGTACGTACATGTCGGCCTTCGCGGCGGTGCGCGTGAAGCGCGGGTCGACCACGATCACCTTGGCGCCGTTTTCGCGCGCGTGCAGGGTGTGCAGCATCGACACCGGGTGCGCCTCGGCCGCATTCGAGCCGAGGAACATCATGCACTTCGAGTTCTGCTCGTCGTTGTAGGAGTTGGTCATCGCGCCGTAGCCCCAGGTCTGGGCCACGCCGGCGACGGTGGTCGAATGGCAGATGCGCGCCTGGTGGTCGGTGTTGTTCGTGCCCCAGAGGCGCGCCCATTTGCACAGCAGCGCCGCCTGCTCGTTGTTGTGCTTCGAGGAGCCGACCACGAACAGCGAGTCCGGGCCGCTTTCCTTGCGGATGTCGAGCATCTTCTTCGAGATCTCGTCGTACGCCGTGTCCCAGGAGATGCGCTTCCATTTGCCGCCCTCGAGCTTCATCGGGTACTTGAGGCGGTGCGAGTCGTGGGTGATGCCGTGCTCGCGTACGGAGGCGCCCTTCGCGCAGTGCGCGCCGAGATTGATCGGCGAGTCGAACACCGGCTCCTGGCGGATCCACACGCCGTTCTGCACCACGGCGTCGATCGCGCAGCCCACGGAGCAGTGCGTGCAGACCGTGCGCTTCACCTCGATCTTGCCGGCGTCTTCGTTCTTCGCCTCGGCTTCGCCGATCATGTTGAACGGCAATTGCGAAGCGACGGCGCCGGCGCCGAGCGTGACGCCCGAGCGCTTCAGGAACGTGCGGCGATCAATCGTCTTGATCGAAATCGTCCGAGCAAGGCGGGCCTGAGGAGTCGCCTGGCTGGTGGCTTTTCTGGTGAGAAGCATTGCGGCCCTCCTAAACCTTGGTGGTGCGGTAATAGTTATTCACGTGCTCGGTCGCGTGATAACCGCGCGTCGCACGCTTGCCTTCACCGCTTTTCGCGGTGGGCGTGCTCTTCGAGGTCACGATCGCCGCGGCGGTCGCGGCACCACCGGCGCCCACCGTCAGCAGGAAATTTCTGCGGGAAAGTTTGGCTTTCTTCTCGGTCACGGCGACCTCCTGGTTTACGGTCACTCTAGATGGGTGAAATCAGACGGACCTTACCGCTCAATTTCCTTTGATACAAGACCAAGTTACCCGACGAGTTGGGAAACGTTCTCAATGAATTTATCCGCCCATCTCGAACGCGCTTTTCTCGACCTCCATGAACGTGCGCGCGAAGCGCGCCACCGGCCGGTAAAAACGCGCCTGCTTGGAGGTGCTTACCGCGTCGCAGAAGGCCACCGCGCCCCGATAGACGAAGCGAGCGAAGAAAGTCTGCTGCTCTTCGGGCGGCCGCTGCTGCACCGCAATAACGAAGCGCATTGTTTCGCACACACCGCTGACGTGGTCTTCGTATTCCGGCACGTCCTCGCGCCGCGCGATTCCCCATGCGCTCAACTGCGCGCGCAAAGCGGCCAGCGGGCTGTCGTTGCTGTGACGCAGCACGTAATGCGAAAGGTACGGCGTGACCGCCGCCTTGCCGGTGCCGACGAAGAGCTCGGTGTGCTCGCCCTCGAGGGCCTCGCGCTCGGCGCTGCGGCAGGCCTCGAGCATTTCGCCCCAAGCCGTGGCGAGCGCCTCGGCTTCCGCGTTGCTCTCGGCCTCGAGCTGCATCGGACCGGCCTGCACCAGCTGCGAGATGAGCGCTGCGTCGGGCGGCGCGTAGAACAGGCGCGCGATCAGGCCGTAGAAGTTGGCTCGCGCCGCGTCCTCGGGGGCGATCATTTCCGGTAGTCGAAGATCGTGCTCTCGGCCTTGTTTTCCACCATGTCGACCACGCGGCAGTCGCCGCACATCTGCAGCCGGCGCGTGCCGCCGGCGAACATCGAATGGCCGCCGAGCTTGGCGAGCATGTTCTCCACCATCTGGCGCGTGCCGAAGGGCTTGGCGCAGCGCACGCAGTTGAACGGCTCGGCTTCATTCAGCGTCACCGCTTCCTTGGCTTCTTTTCCGATCACCAGCCTCGGCACCAGCGTAATCGCGTTCTCGGGGCAGGTATTCACGCACAGGCCACACTGCACGCAATTGCGCTCGATGAAACGCAGGCTGGGCGTCTCGGTGGCGTCGATCAGCGCCGACTCCGGGCAAGCGCCGATGCAGGCCTTGCACAGCGTGCAGGTCTGCTTGTTGACCGCAAGCGCGCCGAAGGGCGCGCCGGCCGGCAACGCAATCGTTTTCGATTCATGGCGCGCGAGGTGGTCCAGCGCAAAGTCCAGCGTGGTGCGCTTTTCCGGCGAAAGGTTGAAGCTCGCCGCCTTCGCGACGGTCGCGGCGGGGGTGAGCTCCCACAGGTCGGCCGGGTTCTCGATCAGCGAGAAATGCGTTCCGGCATAGCCGAGCGCGTTGACGATGGTTTCGGCGTAGCCCATCTGGCGCCTGAGCGCAGCGACATAGCTCTCTGCCGTTTTCTCCGTAATCAAAATGCTGACGTTGCTCGCGCCATAGGCCATCGCGCCGAGCAGCAGGTCCATGCCGATCGAGGCGACATGGAAGCACTCGAGCGGGATCACCCGGGCCGGCAAGCCCTTGCCCTTTCGCGCGTACGCCAGCAAGGCCGAGCGGCCGTCGGCGGCGTCATGAAAGACGATGCAGGCATCCTTGCCGCCGGCATCACGGTACGTGGCGAGTGCGGTCTTCAGCCGGGCCCCCATGTCCGGCACCTTCGGATAGGTGTAGGTCATGGCGCCGGAAGGGCACACGGTGGCGCAGCCGCCGCAACCCGCGCACAGGTGCGACTCGACCCTGACGTGGTCGCCGTCGGGCTGGATCGCGCCGCTCGAGCATACGTCGATGCAGGCGTTGCAGCCCTGCTTGCCGGAGCGGCTGTGCGCGCAGATCTTCTCCCGGTACTGGAAGAACTTCGGCTTTTCGAACTCGCCCGACGAGCCCGGCAAGCTGCTGCGCGGCGAGCGCCTGCTCGAGCGGATCGTCGCCGGGCGCGAAATAGCCCTGCGGCAGGGTGTGGAGCTTGATGAGCGGCTCGCGCGACAGGTCGAGGACGAGGTCGAACGAGTCTTTTCGCAAGACATCCGTTCTTGAAAAATCGATCGCGCCGACACTGCCGCACGCCTTGACGCAATCGCGGTGATCCTTGCACTTGGCGAGATCGACCTGGTAGTCGAAGCCGATCGCGTCCTCGGGGCAGGCGCGCACGCAGGCATTGCAGCGCGTGCACACTTCGAGGTCGATCGGGTTCTCCTGCCGCCACTCCACCTCGAAGGCGCCGAGCCAGCCGGACAGGCCCGTGACTTTGCCCGACCAGACGGGGTATTTGCGCTCGAGCGGCAGCTCGCCTTGGCCGCCGGTGGACAGCACGGACACCTCCAGCTGCCCCGAAAGGCGCTCGGCCCAGTCGAGCGCGGCGGCGGCCGGGCCGATCACCAGCACGTTGCCCTGCGACTTGAACTCGACCGCGGGCGCCGGCTCGGCCTCGGGCAGCGTGGCCATCGCGATCAGCGCCGCGATCTTGGGGGTGGACTTCTCGCCGGACCATCCGCCGAGCTCGCGGATGTTCACGAACTTGATGCTCTTCTGCGCAATCTCGGTAAACAGCGCCGCTTCCTGCGTGCAGGCGACGGTGAGGTCCTCGCCGCTGCCGAGCGCGGCCTGGAACGCGCCGATGTCCTTGCGGCACAGCTCGTGGTGGACGGAAAGCGGCTCGCCCGACTTGAGCGCCGCCGCGAGCGCCTTGGCGTCGAGCGGGATGGTGCGGTTGCAGCTGCAGACCTTAAGCATCCTGCTTCCCAGGCTCGTCAGGCTTGGACGGTTGCGCTTCCGATTCCGGCGCCTGGGCCTGCGCCGCCGCAGCCGCCTCCTGCTTCGCCAGCTCCAGCTTTTCTTCGTCGCTCAAAAGCAGCGTGCGCGCCTGGTTGAGCGTCTTCAGCATCTCGTCCGGGATCGGATCGGCGATGTTCCAGTCGCGCGAATAGGGCTCGAACGGATCGGGCAGGTTGAAATGCGGATCGCCGCGGAACAGCTTCTTCAGCGCCACGCGGCGCAGCGCGTCTTCCACCTTCGGATGCATGAAGGCGGAGAAGTCGGATTCGGGCGTGAGCTTGTCGATCGACGGCAGCTCCGGCTTCGGCGTCTCGACCGGCTTGTCGGCTGGTGTCTGCTTCTTCAGCCGCGACCAGCGCCGCAGGAAGTCTTCCTTTTCCTCGGCCATTGCCTTACCAGCGGTCCCTAGCGGTCGTCATCAAACTCGGTCCTTCGGATGCTGGAACGAGCGCGGCTTGATGCGCTTTTGCGGCTGCGGCCGATAGTTGTTCTCGACGTATTCGCCCACCCAGGCGAAGACCGCCGGCGGAATCGCCACGCCGTCCACGGAGTGGCCGCCGTCGAGCCAGCGCGCCGCCTCGTCCGAGCTCACCGTGACCTCGACCGGCAGCGCGTTCTCCCCCTCCATCCGCCAGAGGATGAACACGCGCGGCTCGGGCGCGGACACGTTCATGTAGTAGCCCTCGAGCTCATCTTTGTGCAGCACGAGCTTGAATCCGGGGTACAGCCATTGCGTGACGCCGTCGGCCTCGCGCAGCAGCCGGGCAGCGCCGCCCGGGTCGGCGAGCACACCGTGCGGCTCCCACATCGAGTCGGCCCAACGGCTCTTGACTGGCCGGCGCTGCATCACGACTGCGATGTCGAAGGACGGTTTTTCCACGCCTGAACTATACGCGCTCTGTTATGATTTTCCGAGAGAAAACCCTTAATGAACAAGGTCATTCCCCTTCTGGACCAACGCATTTCCGCCCGCGCTGCGGCGCCGGTTTTTGCGGGCGGCCGCCTCGCGGACACGCGCGGCCGCGCGATGCGCGACCTGCGCATCTCGGTCACCGATCGCTGCAACTTCCGCTGCGTGTATTGCATGCCGCGCGAAGTCTTCGACTCGAGCTATCGCTTCCTGCCGCACGAGGCCATCCTCAGCTTCGAGGAGATCGCGCGCCTTGCGCGCGTGTTCGTCGGCCTGGGCGTCAACAAGCTGCGCCTGACCGGCGGGGAGCCGCTGGTGCGGCGCAACCTGGACCGGCTGGTGGCGATGCTCGCCGAGCTGGATGCGGAAGTCACCCTGACCACGAACGGCTCGCTGCTCGCGAAGCAGGCCGCCGCGCTCAAGAAGGCCGGCCTCGACCGCGTCACCGTGAGCCTCGATTCGCTCGACGACGCCACCTTCCGCAGGATGAACGACGCCGATTTCCCGGTCGCCAAGGTGATCGACGGCATCGAGACCGCGGCCGCCGCCGGCCTCGGCCCGGTGAAGATCAACATGGTGGTGAAGCGCGGCGTCAACGACCAGAGCATCGTGCAGATGGCCGAGCGCTGGCGCGGCACCGGGCATATCGTGCGCTTCATCGAATACATGGATGTCGGCAGCACCAACGGCTGGCGCATGGACGACGTCATCCCTTCGGCCGAAGTGGTGCGCCGCATTAGCGATCGCTGGCCGCTCGAGCCGATTGACGCCAACTATCCGGGCGAAGTCGCCGAGCGCTGGCGCTATGTGGACGGCGGCGGCGAGATCGGCGTCATTTCCTCGGTCACGCAGGCGTTCTGCTCCAGCTGCACGCGCATGCGCCTGTCGACCGAAGGCTCCCTCTTTACCTGCCTCTTTGCCCAGTCGGGCCACGATCTCAAGGCGCTGCTGCGCAATGGCGCGTCGGACGATGAGCTGCGCAACGAGATCGCCGCGGTGTGGCAGAAGCGCACGGATCGCTACTCCGAAATACGAACTGAATTCACTGCAAAGAACAAAAAAGTGGAGATGTCCTACATCGGTGGCTAGCCTGGCTTCCGCGGCTTCGATCATCGCGACTTTTCTGCTCGTGTGCAGCGTGGCCTCGCTCGACTGGGCCGAGGTTCGCTTCACGAGGGTCGACATCGGCACCTTTCGCGCGCGCTTCAGCGCCGACGATGCGCCGGCGCGGCTGCGGCCGGGACTGGCAAAGGCCATGGCCGCCGCCGGGCAGGCCAGCCTGCGCGGCACGCCGTGGTTCGCTCTTTTCGTAAACGGTGAAGTGCACTCGCACGCCTTCGGTACCACCGCCTTCGAGACCCGCATTCAACCCGCCATGAGAGCCGCCCTTCGTGAAAAAGCCCGCGCGGCACGCACCTAAGCTCACCCACGCCGCCAAGCCGGCGACGTTCGAGGTCGAGGCCTACAACGAGCGCGGCGAGATGGTGCCCACCGCCATCGCCGGCGAGCACCCGCTCACGCTCTACCTCGACAAGCGCGAGATCGTGACGCTGATGACGCTCGGCCACGCGCCGGAGGCGCTCGCCATCGGCTATCTGCGCAATCAACGCCTCGCTACCTCGATCGACGACATTGCCGCCGTGCAAGTCGACTGGGAGACCGACTCGGTCGCCATCACCACCCATTCGAAAAAGCCGATCCCGGCGCTCGACAAGAAAACCGTGACCAGCGGCTGCGGACAAGGCACCGTCTTCGGCGACCTGATGGAAGAGATCGACCAGATCCAGCTGCGCAACGACGTGTTCCTCGAGGACAGCGATCTTTTCGTGCTGATCGAAAAGGTGCGCAAGCACGAGACCATCTACAAGCAGGCCGGCGCGGTGCACGGCTGTGCGCTCGCCACCACCGCCGGCGAGATCCTGATGTTCGTCGAGGACGTCGGGCGCCACAACGCGGTGGACGCGATCGCAGGGTTCATGTGGCTCGACGCGATCGACGGCTCCGACAAGGTGTTCTACACCACCGGCCGGCTTACTTCCGAGATGGTGATCAAGTGCGCCCAGATGCGCATCCCCTTCCTGGTCTCGCGCTCGGGACTCACCAATATGGGCCACCAGATCGCAAGCAAGGTGAACATGACGATGCTCGGCCGCGCGAGCGGCCGGCACTACCTCGCGTTTACCGGGAAGGAAAGACTCGTCAGGTCGTCGCCGCAGCCGACGGCGCTTGCGTGACTTCGCGGCGCGACGGGAAGAACAGCGAAGCGAGCAGCATCCCCGAAGCCAGCGCCGCCAGCACCAGGAACACGTTGCTGAAGCCGCCCTGCGTTTTGTGCAGCACCGCGATCATCGGCACCGCGACTGCCGCAACCCCGAGAGAAACCACGTAGCGCACGGAGAGCACGCGCGCGCGATATTCGTCGGCCACGTATCGGCCGACGATGGCGTCGTTGAGCGGGATCTGGCCGAAGATCGCCAGCATCATGAGCAGCGCCGCGCCAAGCATCGCCCAGCCTTGCAGGTTCGCCGCCAGCGCGAGCATCGGGATCTGCACCAGCGCCACGCCGATCATCAGACGGCGTAGCTCGAAGCGGTCAATGAGCGAACCCATCAGCACCTGGGCGAACGCCGCCATGGTGTAGACAATGGCGACCAGCGCGCCGATGCCGAAGCTGGTCTGGGTCAGCGCGGCAAGCCGCTCGTCGAACACCTTGGGCATCGCGATGGTGGTCGAGTTGAAGATCACCCCGCCGCAGGCCGTGGCGATCAGCATGATGGCGAAGATGCGCGTCATGGTCGCGCGATCGATGTGCAGGCCGATGCCCTTTTTCTTCTTCACCACCGGGCCCGGATCGGGCACCAGCAGCAGAAACGCAATCCCGACGGCGATCGTCGCCGCGCCGGGAACGAAGAACGCCGCGCGCCAGCCGAACCAGTCCATCAGCGCGCCGGAGATCAACGCCGCCGCGGCAAGGCCGAGGTTGCCCCACAGTCCATTCCAGCCCAGCGCGCGGCCCATCTTCTCCGGCACGGCAACCAGCATCGCGATGCCCACCGGGTGGTAGATCGCGGCGAACATGCCGATGACGAAGATGCCGAGGCCGATCTGCCACGAGGACTGCGCGAAGCCGGTCAGAAAGGTCGCCCCGCCGATGCCGAAGAAGAACACCGCCATCATCTTGTAGCGGCTCCAGTGGTCGGCAAGCCAGCCCGCCGGCAGGGCAAACGCGCCGAAGGCGATGAAGCCACCGAGCGCGAGCGGCAGCAGCTCGGCGTACGGCTGCTGCCACTCCCGCGCCAAGGCGATCACCACCACCGGAAAAATCAGCATCGCCAGGTGGTCGACGAAGTGGCCGATGTTGATGAACGGAACCAGAAAGCCGCGATTGGTCATGGCCGCATCGTACCTGCGGGGCTTGCGTCCGTCACGCGACCGCCGGACAATTCCTGTCGAGAATGGGACAGAAGCCGATTCGCGGGGATGCTTACCAGGAGGTGCCCCGCCCCGTGGGGGCGATGGCGCGCGACTTGCCGCCGGCGTTCGAGATCCCCTGGCACAGCCATCCGCGCTTTCAGCTCATCTTCGCCGTGCGCGGCGTGATGACCGTCGACACGCAGGAGGCCACCTGGATGGTGCCGCCGCAGCGCGCGGTCTGGATGCCGCCGAAGATGAGTCATCGGATACGCACCTCCGGCGAAGTGCACATGCGCACGCTGTACATCGAGCCCGCGGCGGCGAAGCGCATGCCGCGCGGCTGCGAGGTCTTCGAGGTGACGCCGTTACTTCGTGAGCTCATCCTGCGCGCGACCGAGCTGCCGCTCGAGTACGAGGAGCGCGGCCCCGCGGGCCGCGTGATGCGTCTGTTGCTCGACGAGCTTGCCGCGCTGCCGCGCCTGCCCTACAACTTGCCGATGCCCAAGACCGCGCCGCTCGACGCCATCTGCGCGCGCCTGATGCAAGCGCCGAACGACCCGGCGACGCTCGAAGACCTGGCGGCGCGCCACCGCACCACCGCGCGCACGCTCGCGCGCCATTTCCGCCGCCAGACCGGGATGAGCTTCGCCGAATGGCGCCGGCGCGCGCGCCTGCTGCGCGCGCTCGGCTGGATCGCCGAAGGCCGGCCGATTCTCGCCGTCGCCCTCGACCTCGGCTACGACAGCCCTTCGGCGTTCAGCGCCATGTTCCGGCGCGAGCTCGGCGCGCCGCCATCGCATTTCCGGGGGCCGTCGTGAGCATCACCGGCATCGTCCTCGCCGGCGGCAAGGGCAGCCGCATGGGCGGCGTCGACAAGGGCCTGCAGCCGCTGCGCGGCAAGCCGATGGTCGAATGGGTGCTCGCGCGCTTCGCGCCGCAAGTGACCGAGATCATCATCAACGCCAACCAGAACCTGCCGACGTATGAAAAGTACGGTCACCGCGTCGTGTCCGACGCGATCGGCGGCTTCGCCGGCCCGCTCGCGGGGCTGCATGCCGGGCTCAACGCCGCAAAGCATCCGCTGGTGATCACCGTGCCGTGCGACTCGCCTTTCTTGCCGGATGACCTGGTTTCGCGCTTGAAGAATGCTCGATCGGACCACATGACTCGCCGTCGCCAAGACCGGCGCCCAGGCCCATCCCGTATTCGCACTGATGAAGCGCGAGGTGCGCGAAAGCCTGGAAGCGTTTCTCGCCTCTGGCGGGCGCAAGATCGACGCCTGGTATGCCGCCCTCAAGGTGGTGGAGGTTTCCTTCGATGACGAGGCCGATGCGTTCCGCAACATCAATACGCTGGACGAACTGAAGCGCGAATGAGCATCGCGCAGACCGTAAGCTGCCTGGACGGCTACGACCCGGACGCATTGCGCGTCGACAAGGCGCGCGAGGCGATCCTTGCCTGCCTTTCGCCCATTACCGAGGTCGAGCAGGTTCCGATTCAAGCAGCCCTGGGCCGCGTACTCGCCGAAGAAATCGTGCCGCGCATCAACGTGCCGGCGCACGACAACTCGGCGATGGATGGGTATGCCGTTCGCTTTTCGGATCTTCAGAACGGTTCCTTTTTGAAGGAAGTGGGCACGGCCCTCGCCGGCAAGCCCTTCCACGGCAAGCTCGGCGCTGGCGAGTGCGTGCGCATCATGACCGGCGCCGTAATGCCGCCCGGCGCGGACACCGTCGTCATCCAGGAAGTGGTAAGAAGGTGAAAGCGCGAAGGCGAGCGCATCACCATCCCGCCCGGGCAGAAAAAAGCGCAGAACGTGCGCTACGCGGGCGAAGACCTCAAGGTCGGCGTAGCCGTGCTCGGCCCGGGAAGATGGCTCAAGCCCGCGGACGTCGGCCTCATCGCCTCCCTCGGCATCGGCGAAGTCCGCGTGAAGCGCAAGCTGCGCGTCGCGTTCTTCGCCACCGGCGACGAGCTGGCCTCCATCGGCCAGCCGCTCAAGGAAGGCGAGGTCTACGACTCCAACCGCTATACCGTGCACGGCATGCTGGCGCGGCTCGGCGTCGAGGCGATCGATATGGGGGTGATCCGCGACAACCCGGTCGAGCTGGAAAAAGCATTCCGTACTGCTGCCGAAAAGGCAGACGTCGTCATCACCACGGGCGGCGTGTCGGTCGGCGAAGCCGACTTCATCAAGCAGATGATGGCGAAGCTCGGCGAGGTGCTGTTCTGGAAGATCGCCATGCGTCCCGGCCGGCCGATGGCGTTCGGCAAGATCGGCGACGCCTTCCTCTTCGGCCTGCCCGGCAATCCGGTGGCGGTGATGGTGACCTTCTACCAGTTCGTGCGCGACGCCTTGCTGCACATGTCAGGACGCGAGGACGCGCCGATTCCACTGTTGAGAGCGATTTCGGCCGAAAGTGTGCGCAAGGTGCCGGGCCGAACCGAGTACCAGCGCGGCATCCTGTTCAAGGAACAAGGCGAATGGAAAGTGCGTACCACCGGCCAGCAAGGCTCGGGGGTGCTGCGCTCGATGTCGGAAGCGAACTGCTTCATCGTCCTCGAGCACGAGCGCGGCCAGGTGAAGGCCGGCGAAGCGGTGAGCGTGCAGCTGTTCGAGGGTTTGGCCTAGCGGCCGCGCGCGGCGCTGACGAATTCCAGCGAAGCGCGAAAGATGTCGAGGTCCTTCTCGTAATCCGCGGCATCAGCGCGGTTGATCTGGATCCACTCGCGCGTGCTGGGCAATCCTTTCGGCTGGAACGGCACCACGTTGTCCCTGGAGAACTGCGCCTCGGTGGCGGCGGCCGCCGGCAGCCGCAGGCCGATGCCGTCGCCGCTGATGCAGGCGAACATGCGGTCGTTGACGAAATAGGCGTCGAGGCCGTTGATCTTTTTCGTGCTCACGCCCGGCAGCTTGAGCAGCACGGCGTCGATCTGCGTCTTGCGATTCGGTGTGGTGGTCATGGAAATGACTTAAATTCTCGCATGGTCGGCGATCCAAGCATTACGGTCGTGAGCTCCCTGGCGCTGAAAGGCGTGCTGGAGGAATTCAGGCCGGCGTTCGAGCGCCGGCTGGCGTCGCGGCTGGACCTGCGCTTCGACGCGACCCAGGCGATTCTCGCCCAAATAGAAGACCTGCGCGCGGATCTGCTGGTCCTGACCGCCGAGGCGCTGGAAGAATTGCGAAACAGCGGCAAGGTGGCGCAGGTCCGGGCTCTCGGCAGCTCGGGCGTCGGCATCGCGGTGCGCGCCGGCGCGCCGAAGCCGGACATCGGCTCGGTCGACGCGCTGAAGCGCGCGCTCGCCGCGGCGAGCTCGGTCGCGCACTCCAAGGTCGGCGCCAGCGGCATCTATTTCTCCGAGCTTCTGCAGCGCCTCGACATCCCGCTGAAGAAGCGCATCGTGGTCGAGAAAGGGCCGGTCGGCCTGGTGGTCGCGGCGGGCGAAGCGGAGCTCGGCGTGCAGCAGCTTTGCGAGCTGGCGCCCGTGCCGGGCATCGACATCGTCGGCCCGCTCCCTCACCCGCTGCAAAAACTGACGCATTTCGCCGCCGGGATTTCCGCTCGCGCGTCCAATCCGGAAGGCGCACTCGGGCTCATGCATTTGCTCGGGTCCGAGGCAGCGCGCGCGGCGATGAAGCGCGGCGGAATCGCTCCGGCGCAGGCTTAAGGCGGCGTTAAGTCGCAACCGGCGCATGCTCCATCCCGTGAGCGCCCTGGTGCGCGCCCGGAGCCGCAGTCTCGACTGGCCGGGGTTGCAGCAGCCCCTGGTTCTCCCGGCGCCGGCGGCACCGGCGCTCGCACCACCTCCACGCAAGAAACGCCGACGGCGCCTAAAGGCTTCTGGAATCTCGAGGACACCGAGGTGATCACGCTGCGATCGAAGACCGGCTTGCGCCTGCCGCTGCTGCAGGGCCTCGGCCTCAGCGTGCAGCTCAATCTGGACTGGGAACGGCGCCCGGCGCCGGGGCGCAAGTCGACCGACTCGACGCTGCTGGTGGGCATCGATTACGCGTGGTAGCGCCCTACGGCTGGCGCCGCGCCGAGGTCGGCTTCTGGTGCAGGTTCTTGTCGATGATGGCGGCGAGAATCAGCACGAAGCCGAGCACGCGCAGCAGGTACGTATAGGCGACGCGCTCGTCGGCCGCGCCGAGCCACTGCGCGAGCGCCTGGTTGAGCGCGAGCAGCGCGAACGCGACGGCGAAGGCAACGAACAGGCGGTCGCCAGTGTCGCGCCAGAAGCGCGCGAAGAAGCCGGCCGCCACCAGGAACCCCATGGTCACCGCGCCGGACAGGAACTCGATCATTCAGTCTCCCAGATGAACGCGTAGAGCAGGCAGAGGACCGCGGCGAGGGCAGCGCCCAGCCGGTACAGCGCGCAGATCGACGTCGGGAAACACCGCCAGGTCGAAGAACAGCAGCGTGTTGTTCGCCGTCAGGCACACGAAGCACAGCGCGCTCCACAGCAGCAGCCGCAGCCCATTGGCGGCGTAGGCGCGGAACAGGAGCAGCATGCAGCCCAGGCTGGTGAGCGCGGCGAGCAGCGAAAGGACGGCACCGATAGAGCTCATCCTCAGTGTCTCTTCAGCCGGAACGCTTCGGCGAACGAGCGGATCTTGGCGTCGCGCAACGCGTAGATGACCCGGATCAGCGTGACCGGGCGCTCGAGATAGGCCTGGGCGAGCGTAGCGGCATGCCGCTCGAGCTCGCTGGTGCCGGGGCGGTATTGCGCGCGCTTGTCCGGGCCGATGGCGATCATGCCGTTCGAGTGGAACAGCACGAAATAGCCGGCCACCGCTGCCGGGCTGAGCGATGCGCCGGGCAGCAGCGCCTTCACGACCTCCTCGACAGACCACCACCGCTCGGGCTCGCGCTGCAGCAGTAGCAGCGTTTCCGCTGCCTCGACCGTCGGCACCGCGGCGCGCAGGAAACGGCAGAACTCATCGGAAAAGGCGGCGTCTTCCATTCTTGAGGGATGCAGAAGGCAAAAAAATGCCGGGACGGACGACGCGCCCGCCCCGGCACTCCACGCCTCCGCCTCCTCGCGTAGTAGGCCCGCCAATGTAGGCGACGCACGCTTAAGGAATTCTTAAGGCTGCCGCACAGACCATTGCGGCGGCCCTCGGTGCGGCCGCTTCCCTAGATCGCCATTACGCGCGCAAGCTCGAGCAGCCCGGCGTCGGCCGGGCGCGTTCGGCCGGTGATTTCGGCCAGCGGCGTAACGACCCCCTCGCCCCTGATGATCCCCACCAGCACGCCGTGCCGGCCGTTGCCGAGCGTATCGACCGCGGCTGCGCCCAGCCGGGTGGCGAGCACGCGATCGGCGGCGGTCGGGATGCCGCCGCGCACCACATGGCCAAGGCGCGTGACGCGCAGGTCGAAGCCGATCGACTTGCGGTTGGCGCCGTAGTACTCCATCAGCTCATGCACGCCGCACTTCGCGCCCTCGGCGATCACCGCCAGCGCGTGCGTCTTGCCGCGGCGGTACGCGTCGCGCAGGCGCTCGGCGACGTCGGCCGGCGCGAGCTCGTGCTCGGGCAGCGCGATGACCTCGGCGCCGCCCGCGATGCCGGACATCAGCGCGATGTAGCCGCAATTGCGGCCCATGGTCTCCACGGCGAAGGCGCGCTGGTGCGATGACGCCGTGGTGCGCAGGCGGTCGATCGCTTCCAGCGTGACGTTGATGGCGCTGTCGCAGCCGATGCTGACGTCGTTGCCGTAGAGGTCGTTGTCGATGGTCGAGGGCACGCCGACCACCGCATAGCCCTCGCGCGCCAGGCTTGCCGACCCGGACTGCGAGCCATTGCCGCCGATGACCACCAGGGCGTCGATTCCCCTATTTTTCAGATTTGAAAGTGCTTGCTTGCGCCCCGCGGGCTCGGCGAACTCCGGGCAGCGAGCGCTGCCGAGCACCGTGCCGCCCGACTGGATGATGCCGCCGACATCGCGCGCGGCGAGCGGCTCGATCGTGTCGCCGAGCAGGCCGGCATAGCCGTTGCGCACGCCGAACACCTGCCAGCCCCGGGCCAGGGCCCCGCGCGTCACCGCGCGCACGGCGGCGTTCATTCCCGGCGCGTCGCCGCCGCTCGTCAGGACTGCAATCTTTTTCAACATGGCGATTCTAATGGCCGATGGCCAAGCCTCTTGAAAAGATCCGGGAAGACGCCCGCCGCTGCCAGGATTGCCCGCTGTGGGCGAACGCGACGCAGACGGTGTTCGGCGCCGGCGACCCGCACGCGCGGGTGATGCTGGTCGGCGAGCAGCCGGGCGACGAGGAGGACAAGAAGGGACTGCCCTTTGTCGGGCCCGCAGGACGCCTCCTCGACCGCGCGCTCGAGGCGGCGGGCGTGGACCGCGAGCATCTTTACGTCACCAACGCGGTCAAGCACTTCAAATGGCAGTTGCGCGGCAAGCGGCGGCTGCACAAGACCCCGGCGCAGCGCGAGATCGATGCATGCCACCAGTGGATCGAGCGCGAAATCGAGACCGTGAAGCCGCACGTCATCGTCGCACTCGGCTCGACCGCGGCGAAGGCGATCATCTCGCGCGACTTCAAGGTCTCGGTGCAGCGCGGGCAGTTCGTCGACAGTCCGCTCGCGCCCTATGTATTCGCGACGTTTCATCCGTCGGCACTGCTCAGGCTGCGGGAAGAGGAGGAGCGGGAAGCGGCTTTCAAGCAATTGGTGAAGGATCTTCGGTTGATTCAAAAGGCACTAGCTCGTTAACTGAGCGGCCATAGCATCGCCGCGCCGCGTACCCCGCTCGCATCGCCGTGCACGGCGCGCACGATCGGCGTGCGCGGCTCGCGGTGGTAGACGTACTTGCGCAGCAGCGGCGGCACTTCGGTGTAGATCTCGTCGTGCTTCGACATGCCGCCGCCGACCACGATCACATCCGGGTCGAGCACGTTGATGACCATGGAGAAGGCGCGCGCCAGCCGGTCCTCAAAGCGTGCCATGGCCGCCGGCTCGCCGATCGCGTCGCGTTCGCGGTTCTTCGCCGGTCCGGAGAGGAACTGCTCGATGCAGCCGAGCCGGCCGCAGTTGCATCGCGGTCCGGGATATTCGTCCTTCGTCATCCACGGCAGCGGCGTATGGCCCCATTCGCCGGCGATGCCATGCCTGCCGTCGAGCGCGCGCTGATCGACCACGATGCCGCCGCCCACGCCGGTGCCCAGAATCGCCCCGAACACCACCGCCGAGCCTCGCGCAGCCCCGTCCACCGCCTCGGACAGCGCGAAGCAGTTGGCGTCGTTGGCGATGCGCACTTCCTTGCCCAGGATGTTCTCGAGATCTTTCTTGAGGGGTCTCTCGTTGTAGGGAGTGTTATAGGCGTTCTGGATCAGCCCGGTGTCGGCATCCACAAGGCCCGGCATGCCGATGCCGACGGTGCAGTCCTCGCAGCTCTCGTTCTGCGCAATCCGGATCTGCTCGGCGAGCAGACGGAGCGCCGCGGGATACTCGCGGCTCGGATACTCGATCCGGCGGCGCAGGCGCTCGCCGCCGTCCGCCTCCAGCACGACTACGGCGATCTTGGTACCGCCAACGTCTACGCCGATCCTCATAAAGGGGTCAGGACCCTTTTTGCAATAAAGGGTCCTGACCCCTTTTCTGGAACAAGTCGAGCCAGCCCCGCAGCCAGGCGCGCGCCGCGGCCGGGTTATCGATGCGCCAGCGCGCCACGCTCGGGCCCTCGCCGACCTTGACGGTGTGGCCGCCCATCGCGTTCACCACGCGGAAGCCGTACTCGTCGGTGACGTCGTCGCCGAGGAATACCGGCACGCGGCCCTCGAAAGGCGCCTCGCGCATGAACTGGGCAATGGCCTTGCCCTTGTCGCAGCCGGCGGGCTTGAGCTCCACCACCATCTTTCCCTGCTGCACCTCGACCGCCTCGCCGAGCGGCTCGGCCGCCTCGCGCACCATGGATTGCGCCGCGCGCGCGAGCTGCGGCGCAAGGCGATAGTGCAGCGCCACGCTCGCGCCCTTGTCCTCGAACACCAGGCCCTGGTGCTGCGCGGCGAAAGTGCGGATGCCGACGGCGACCGGCCGCAGCACGTTCGCCTGGAAGCGGTGGCGGTGGCGCACGCCCTGCGCGTCGCGCCGCTCGGCGCCGTGCTGGCCGGCGGCGGGCAGCACGAGCGGCGCGAGAAGCTGGTCGATGCGCGCGAGCGCGCGTCCGCTGATTACCGCGACGGCGCCGCCGGCGGCCTGGCTCAGCCGACCGACGAGCGCGAGCTCGCTGTAATCGGCGTCGACCGCGTCGGGCGTCTCGGCGATCTCGAGCAGCGTGCCGTCGAGATCGAGGAAAAACGCCCAGTTCGGGGCGTACGGCGGCGCTGCAGGCGGCATGCGTCTACGACACCCCGGCGCGGCGCCGCGCGGCGCGCGCGCGCGCCATCACCCGGCTGCGGTGACGCATGCGCGCCGCGTCGAGCAGCATGCGCCCGGCCCAGCGGTAGACGTTGAATTCCTGCACCACGTTACGCATGCTGCGCATGCGCGCGCGCTGCTCTTCCGGCGACATGGTGAGCGCCAGGTGCATCGCCGCGGCACTCTGCTCGATGTCGTACGGGTTGACGATCAGCGCCTCGGCCAGGTCGCGCGCGGCGCCGGTGAACTGCGAGAGCACCAGCACGCCCTGCTCGTCGTCGCGCGCGGCGACGAACTCCTTCGCCACCAGGTTCATGCCGTCGTGCAGGCTGGAGACGTAGCAGATATCGGCGGCGCGGTACATCTCGTAGACCTGCGCGGCGTCGTGGTGCTCGATCCTCAGCACGATCGGCAGGCAGCCGGGCCGGCCGAAGCGCTCGTTGATGCGCGCCGCCACTGCGCGCACCCGCGTGTCGAGGTTCTGGTACTCGTCGATGGAGACGCGCGACGGCGCCGCGCACTGGACGAACGAGAACTGGCCGATCCAGCGCGGCTCGAGCTCGAACAGCCGCTCGATCGCCGCGAAGCGCTCGAGGATGCCCTTGGTGTAATCGAGGCGGTCGACGCCGACGCCGAGCTTCACGTCCTGCGACAGACCGAGCATCTCGCGCACGTGCTTGCGGCATTCCGGCACCGGCGCCTGGACCGCGAGCGCGTTCGGCGGCCACTCGATCGAGATCGGGTAGCGGCGCACCTCGGTCGGCTCGCCGCCGTAGGAGATGGTGAAAGTCTCGCGGTCCACCCGCGCTTCGAGCAAGCGGTCGACGGTGTCGAAGAAGTTGTTGCAATGGAACTGCGTGTGGAAGCCGAGGATCGACGAGCCGAGCATGCCTTCGAGCACCTCCTCGCGCCACGGGCAGATACCGAACGCCTCCGGGTTGGGCCAGGGGATGTGCCAGAAGGTGATGATGGTGGCGCGCGGCAGGCGCTCGCGCACCATGCGCGGCAGCAGCGCGAAGTGATAGTCCTGCACCAGCACGATCGGGTCGTCGGTGCGCGCCTCGTCGGCGACCACGTCGGCGAAGCGGCGGTTGACCGTCTTGTAATGCTCCCAGTCGGGCGCGCGGAAGGTGGGCCGCGTATGGGCGATGTGGCATAGCGGCCAGAGGCCCTCGTTGGCGAAGCCGAAGTAGTAGCCCTTCTCTTCCTCCTCCGACAGCCACACGCGTCGAATCCGGTACGACGGCTTGTCGGGCGGCACCATGACGTGGTCGTGCCGGTCGACCGTGTCGCGGTCCGCCGAGCCCGCGCCATGCGCGATCCAGGTGCCCGAGCACGCGCGCATCACCGGCTCGAGCGCGGTCACCAGCCCGCTCGCCGGCCGCTGGATCTCGATCACGTTGTCCTTGCGCCGCGTGTGGATGTAGGGCTCGCGGTTCGAGACGATGATCACCTCGTCGCCCTTCAGGTCCTGGCGCAGGATGCGGCGCAGCGCGTCCGGCCCCCAGGTGGTCTGGCTCTCGTCGCGCGTGCGGCGCTCGTTCTCGAGGTCGCTCACCAGCGCCTGCAGGTCGCGCGCGATCGGCCGCAGCTCGGGAGCGGCGTTGCGGATCGCCGCCGGCGAGCGCAGCAGCATGCCGCCGGACAGCACCGCCTTGAGGCCCGCGACCCAGCCGCGCCAGCTGATCTCGGCGATCACCACCGTAATCAACGCCACCACGGCGGCGATGGCGGCGAACAGCCACAGCACGTACTTGCGCGTGTCCTCGCTGCGCCGCTGCGCGAAGCTCATGTCGTGCACGATCATCAGCTCGCCCAGGATGGCGTTATCCGCGCTGATCGGCTGCGAGGAGACGTGCAGCGGCCCGTCGGCAAGCTCGAGCACGGTATTGCGCGCCTCGCGCCGCTCGCCGGGCACGCAGCGCACCGAATCGGGATAGGCCGGGGTGGCGTAGGCCAGCTTGCCGGCCCGATCGCAGAAGCCGAGGGCGAAGATGCGCTGGCCCTGCGCGATGCTCTGGAAATAGCGCAGCACGCGTTGGCGAGCGCCCGGCCCGCTGCGCATCAGCTCCACCAGCGGCTCCTGCGCGGCCTGCACGATCAGCGAGCCGCGCATGTCGAGGTCGCGCACCGTCCACTGGAAGGTGAGGCGATCGACCAGCGGAACCACCGCATACGCGATGGCGGCAAGCGCTAGTGCGAGCGGTACGACGAATCTGAGCGAAAGCGGCAAAGCTTCTCCAAGCTCCCCTTTTTGAGCCCCTTGCCCCTAGCAAATATTACGCCGCGCCCCTGCGCGCTGTCTGTCGTGGATACGCTACACGCCCCGCTACCGCCTGGCTCAGTCCTTCGCGGACCCGATGTCGAGCACCTTGAGCGGCCGCGGCGTTTTCACCACCGCCTCGACCACGTCGATTTCGCCGGACGAAGGCGCGGCCCCGAGATCCTTGAAACGCCTCGCGCTCACCAGCACCCGGGATTCGAGCGAGCCCACCGCGCTGTTGAAGCTTTCCACGGTGCGCGCGAGGTTGCGGCCGAGCTCGATCCAGTGCCCGCCGAGGTCGGAGATGCGCTTGTAGAGCTCGGCGCCGAGGTCGCTGATCTCCTTGGCGTTGGCGGCGATCGCCTCCTGGCGCCAGCCGTAGGCGATCGCGCGCAGCAGGCCGATCAGGTTCACCGGCGTGGCGATCAGCACCTTCTGGTCGACGCCGAACTCGATGAGCGACGGATCTTCCTGCAGCGCGGCGCTGTAGAAGTGATCGCCCGGCAGGAACATCACCACCAGCTCCGGCGTCTCGTCGAACTGGTCCCAGTACGATTTGCGGCCGAGCTCGGTGACGCGATCGCGCACCAGCTTCGCAAAGCCCTGCAGGCGCAGCTTGCGCTCGCCCTCGTCCGTCGAGGCCATGGCGTCGAAGTAGCTCGCCACCGGCGCTTTGGAATCCACCACGATGGTCTTGCCGCCGGGCAGCTTGACCACCAGGTCGGGGCGCACGATGCCCGACTCCGTGCGCAGCGCTTCCTGCTCCTGGAAATCGCAGTACGCGAGCATGCCGGCCATTTCCACCACGCGGCGCAGCTGGATCTCGCCCCATTGGCCGCGCGTCACCGGCGAGCGCAGCGCCTGCACCAGGTTCGAAGTCTCGGAGCGCAGCTCCTTGCCGGTATCCAGAAGCTGGCTCACCTGCTGCACCAGGCCCTGGTACGCGCCCTCGCGCGCCACTTCCAGCGCCTGGATCTTGGCGTCGAACTTGCCCAGCGCCTCCCGGATCGGCGCCACCGACGTCTGCGCGAGCTTGAGAAATTCTTCCGAGTTGCTGCGCAGCGCATTGGCGGAGAGCGCATTGAACGCGTCGCTCAGCGCCGTCTTCGCCTGCTCCAGCAGCTTGAGCTTCTCGTTGAAGCCCTTGCGCTCCGCATCGAGCGTCGCGGCGATCGACTCCTTCTCGGTGGTGAGCTCGAGGATCGTGCGCTGCTGCTGCGCGATCGCCATGCTGCGCGCCTCGATCTCCCTTTGCAGGTCGGAGATGCCGCTCGCTACGGCCTCAAAAGACGCGCGACGATTGGACTCCTCGCGCAGTTGATCGATCGCCGCCTCTTTCTGCTTAGTGGCCTGAAGCAGCTGGCCTTCGGCGTGCTCGGCGCGCTGCTTGAGGACCGCGAGATCAGGCCCGGTCCTGCCCGCTCGCAAGAAACCAGCCAGCGACCGCGCCGATCGCCAGGCCCAGCAGAAGAAACGCCGCAACTTCCATGCGGCATTCTAAATCAGGGACAGACCACGTTTTTTCTTCTCGGGCAACGCGCAACATGCGCGAAAAACGTGGTCTGTCCCTGATTTAGATGGAATCCCGCAACGTAAGCGCGGGAGACGCGCGCAGAACCTTGCGCGAGGAAATCCAGGCGTTGAGCGAGAGGAGCGCGATGCCGGCGAGCGGGCCGGCGATCCACAGGGTGAGGCTGGGCGGCAGGTCGAGCTCGAACACGCGGCGCGCCAGGATCTGGCCGATGGCGGCGGCGCCGAGCGTGGCGAGCAGGCCGGCGATCACGCCCATGGCGAGGAATTCCGCGCGCTGGGTTCCGGTCACCTGCGCACGCGAGGCGCCGTAGACGCGCATCACCGCGGCTTCGCGCCGGCGCTCATCCTCGGTGGCGACGAGCGCGGAGTAAAGCACGAGCAGGCCGGCGACCAAGGCGAACAGGAATACGAACTGCACCGCGTCGATGAGCTGGTCGATCACGCCCTGCGCCTGGCGCACCGCGGCGGCGGCGTCGATCACCGTCATGTTGGGGAAGCGCGTGGCGAGCTCGCTGATCAGCGCATCCGAGCCTGCCGGCAGGTAGAACGCACTGATGAAGCTGGCGGGAAATCCTTCCAGCACCGCCGGCGGCGTGACGACGAAGAAATTCACCTTCATCGAGTCCCAGCGCAGCTTGCGCAGGGACGAGATGCGGGCGGTGAAGCGCTCGCTGCCCACCACGAAGGTGAGCTCGTCGCCCAGCTTCCAGCCAAGGCGCTGCGCGATGCCCTGCTCCACCGACGCGGCTTTTTCTTCCGGCCGGAACCAGGTTCCTTCGACCACCTGGTTATGGCCCGGCAGGTCCTTCATATAGGAAAGGTTGAACTCGCGCTCGACCAGGCGCTTCGCCCGCTCCTCGCTGTAGTCCGCCTCGCTCACCGGCGCGCCGTTCACGGCGACGAGGCGTCCGCGCACCATCGGGTACAGGTCCGGGACCGGCACGTTGTGCGCGGAGAAGAAGGCATGCAGCGGCTCGAGCTGCTCGGGCTGTACGCCGATCAGGAAGCGATTGGGCGCATCCGGCGGCGCGGCGCGCCGCCAGGCATCGACCAGCTCGTTGCGCGTGAAGGTCAGCAGCAATACCGCGGTCAGGCCGAGCGCCAGGCTCGCGATCTGCACCGCGTTGCCGCGCGCGTGGCGTCGCAGGTTGGCAAGGCCGTAGCGCAGGATGGAGCTGGGAATTCGGGCAATCACCCGGCGTCCGGTCAGCACTCTCAGCGAAAACCAGGCCACGACAAAAAATACCGCTACCGCAACCGCGAAGCCGCCGACCACGGTGAGGCCGAGCTTGAGGTCGCCCGCCTGCCAGACCAGGAGCGCCGCGAGCGAGACCAGTCCAATGCCGTACGCGGCGATCGCGCTGGGCTTGGGCGCGCCCGACTCGCGCCGGATCACGCGCACCGCGGGCACGTTCTTCAACTGGACCAGCGGCGGCAGCGCGAAGCCGAGCAGCAGTACCAGGCCGACGAGGAAGCCCTGTACCGCGGGCAGCACGCGCGGCGCCGGCAGCTCGGTGCGCACCACTTCCGACACCGCCACGGCGATCGCTTCCTGGGCGACGTAGCCGAGGGCACAGCCGGCCGCGCAGGCGCCAACGCCCAGCAGCACGAACTCGATCGCATACAGGCGCAGGAGCTGCGCCTGCGTCGCGCCGAGGCAGCGCATGACCGCGCAGCCGTCGAGGTGCCGTTCGACGAAGCGGCGTGTGCCGAGGGCGACGGCGACGCCGGCAAGCACGGCGGCGAGCAGCGCCGTCAGGCCAAGGAAGCGCTCCGCGCGGTCGATCGCCGAGCGCACTTCGGGGCGGCCGGTTTCCAACGTGTCGATGCGCTGGCCGCGGCCCAAGCGCGGTTTCAAGGATTCTTCGACCGATCGCATCTGCTCCGCGCTACCCGCCGCATACAGGTAATACGAAACCCGGCTGCCGGTCTGGATCAGCGCGGTGGCCGGAACGTCGGCGATGTTCATCATCAGGCGCGGCGCGATATTGAAGAAGTTGGTGCTGCGCTCGGGCTCGAGCGTAAGCACCGCGGCGACGGTGAACTCGGCGCGGCCGAGCTTGATGCGTGAGCCGACCGGCGCCTGGAGCGAGGTGACCAGGCGCTCCTCGAGCCACACCGTGCCGGGGGCCGGGCCGCGCTCGGCGGGCGCGTCGGCCATGCCGGGGGCCTTGGCGATGCGCATGCGTCCGCGCAAGGGGTAGTTCTCCGAGACCGCCTTCACGCCGGCAAGCTGACCCTCCTGGGCCGAGGCCATGCTGATGAAGTTGATCGCCTGCGCGCGCTGCACGCCGGCCTTCTCCAGTTGTGCGGCAATCTCGCTCGGCCAAGGCTGGTCGGCGACCAGCACGAGGTCGGCGCCGAGCAGCTGATGCGCGTCGCGCGCCAGGCCCTGCGCGATGCGGTCGGCGAAGAAGGCGACGCTGGTGATCGCGGCGACGGCGATAACGAGCGCGGCGGCGAGCACCCGCAGCTCCCCCGCGCGCCAATCGCGCGCCAACATTTTCAGCGCTTGCCTCATTTCTGGATCCGGCCGCCGGCGAGGCGCACCACGCGCGCGCAGCGTGCCGCCAGGCTTTCGTCGTGCGTCACCAGGACCAGCGTGGTGCCGTACTCGCGGTTCATTTCGAACAAGAGGCGGATCACCTCGGCCCCCGAATCGGCGTCGAGGCTGCCGGTGGGCTCATCGGCCAGCAGCAGCTTGGGCCGCACGACGAAGGCGCGCGCCAGCGCGACGCGCTGCTGCTCGCCGCCGGAAAGATGGCGCGGATAGTGGTGCAGTCTTTCAGCAAGACCCACGCGGGTCAGCACCTGGCGCGCCATTTCCTCAGCCTGTTTTTCGTTGGAAAGCTCGAGCGGCAGCATCACGTTCTCCAGCGCGGTCAGCGACGCGAGCAGCTGGAACGACTGGAACACGAAGCCGACGTTCATCGCCCGCAGCCGGGCGCGCGCATCCTCGTCGAGCGCGGTCAGCGCCGCGCCATCGAGCGTCACGTCGCCGGTGCTCGGCGTATCGAGGCCGGCGAGGATCGCGAGCAGCGTTGACTTGCCCGAGCCCGAGGCGCCGACCACCGCGACCGCCTCGCCGCGCGTGACCTCGAGATCGATCTCGCGCAAAATAACGAGGTCGTTCGCCCCGCTTTTCACGGTCTTGCCGATGCCTCGCGCCGTCAGCACGCTATTGTTGTTCATCATCCTGTGGCTGCCGCCGTTCACGGCGGCTTCGGCGGAAAAATCCATCCTGGTGTTGGGAGACAGCCTGTCCGCGGCGTACGGCATCGCGCGCGAGCGCGGCTGGGTGGCGCTGCTCGAGGAGCGCCTGAAGCGCGAGCGGCTGGATTATAGCGTCGTGAATGCGAGCATCTCGGGCGACACCAGCGGCGGCGGCCGTGCGCGGCTCAAGCCGCTGCTCGACAAGCATCGCCCCGCGGTCGTGGTGGTCGAGCTCGGCGGCAACGACGGCCTGCGCGGCCTGCCGGTGACGCAGATGAAGACCAGCCTCGCCGCCATCATCCGCGAATCGCAGAGCGCCGGCGCGCGCGTGCTGCTGGTCGGCGTAAAGCTGCCGCCGAACTACGGCGAGGTCTACACCTCGGCGTTCGAAGCCGCCTACCTCGAGCTGGCGAAGGCGCATCGCATCGCGCTGGTGCCGTTCATCCTCGAGGATTTCGCCGGCAAGCCCGAGTTCTTCCAGCCCGACCGCCTGCACCCGACCGAAGCCGCGCAGCCGCTGATGCTCGAGCGCGTGTGGAAGGAACTGAAGCCGTTACTTAATCGTTAGCCGCGGCGGCCCGGCGACGAGGCGGCCGATCGCCCGCGCCTCGGCGAAGCCCTGTCTGCCGGAAAATCTCCATCACCGACTTCTCGGCTTGCGGCGCGCAGGCCACCAGCAGCCCGCCGCTGGTTTGCGGATCCGAGAGCAGCTTGCGCTTCCAGTCTTCGCCCTGGAAGTCGACTTCGTGGCCGTAGCCCTTCCAGTTGCGCTCCGAAGCGCCGGTGGCGACGCCCTGCTTCACCCAGTCGAGCGCCTCGGCGATGACCGGCAGCGCATCGAAGCGCACTTCGGCGCCGAGCGAGGCGCCGCGGCACATCTCGAGCAGGTGGCCGGCGAGGCCGAAGCCGGTGACGTCGGTGATCGCGTGCACCTCGGGCATGGCGCCGAGCGCTTCGCCCGGCGTGTTGAGGCGCGTGGTCCAGTCGAGCATCTGCGCGTAGCCCGCGGCGGATATTTTTCCTTTCTTCACCAGCGCCGAAAGGATGCCGATGCCGAGCGGCTTGCCGAGGATCAGCACGTCGCCGGGCTTGCCGGAGCTGTTTTTCTTCACCTTCTCCGGGTGGACGAGGCCGAGCGCGACCAGGCCGTAGATCGGCTCGAGCGTATCGATGGAGTGGCCGCCCGCCACCGGGATGCCGGCTTGCGCGCAGACCGACTCGCCGCCTTCCAGCACTTTGCGGATCACGCTCACCGGCAGCTTCTCGAGCGGCATGCCGACCAGCGCGAGCGCCATGATCGGACGCGCGCCCATCGCGTAGATGTCCGAGATCGCATTGGTGGCGGCGATGCGGCCAAAGTCGTACGGGTCGTCGACCACCGGCGTGAAGAAATCGGTCGTCGCGACGAGCGCCTGCGTGTCGTTCAGGCGGTAGACCGCGGCGTCGTCGGCGGTCTCGGTGCCGACCAGCAGCTCCTGCGGCAGCCCGCGCAGCGGCATGGTCGACAGCATGTCGGAGAGCACCGCGGGTGCGATCTTGCAGCCGCAGCCGCCGCCATGGCTGAACTCGGTGAGGCGGATTTTTTCGGGTGCATTCATAAGCGTATTATTTGAGCATGAATTTCAAGCAGTTTGATGCCATTATCGACGTGCGCTCGCCGGCCGAATTCGCCGAGGACCACATCCCCGGCGCGATTTCGGCGCCGGTGCTGGACGACGAGGAGCGCGCCAAGGTCGGCACACTCTATAAGCAGGTCTCGGCGTTCGACGCCAAGAAGCTCGGCGCCGCGCTGTTGGCCAAGAACTTCGCCCGGCATGTCGAAAATCTATTCAGGGACAAAGAGCAGAGCTGGCGCCCGCTGGTCTACTGCTGGCGCGGCGGCAAGCGCTCGGGCGCCGCGGCGCACATCCTGCGCGAGATCGGCTGGAAGGCGGACACGCTGGAAGGCGGCTACAAGGCCTACCGGCGCTGGGTGGTGCAGCAGCTCGAGGAAATCCCGCAGCAGCTGGAATGGCGCGTGATCCACGGGCCAACCGGCAGCGGCAAGAGCCGCTTGCTCTCGGCGCTCAAAGCCGCTGGCGCCCAAGTGCTCGACCTGGAGCACCTCGCCGCGCACCGCGGCTCGGTGCTCGGCAACCTTCCGGGCCGGCCGCAACCGTCGCAGAAGATGTTTGAGAGCCTGCTTCTTCAGAACATTTCTGATCTTGAAACTGACAAAACCGGTTTACGTCGAAGGCGAATCGAAGAAGATCGGCCAGCTGCAGGTCCCGGAGGCACTGATGGATCGCATGCGCGCCTCGCCGTGCGTGCTGTTGCAAGCCGAATTGCAGGTTCGCGTCTCGCTGCTGCTGGAAGAGTACGAGCACTTCGTCGCCGACCGCGCAAGCCTCGACGCCCAGCTCGACTGCCTGGTCGCCTTGCACGGGCGCGAGCGCATCACCGAATGGAAAGGCCTCGCGGCGCGCGGCGCGTGGCGCGAGTTCGTCGCGCGCCTGCTGGTCGAGCACTACGACCCCGCGTACCGGCGCTCCTCGCACCGCAATTACATTCAGCTCGCGGACGCGGTGGAATTGCCGATTGCGGCAGCGGACGATGCAGCTTTCACGCGCGCCGCTCAGGCGCTCCTGGAAAGCATCGCCGTGGCCACCGCCTAGGTGCAGATCCGCGCGATCCAGCCGACGGAGATCGAAGCCGCCCGCCGGCTGCTGGCGGCGAACGGCTGGGCGAAGCGCGTGGCCGATGCGGCGCAATTTCAACTGCTGGTTTCACGCTCGCAGCGCGCGCTGGTCGCCGTGGACAACGGCGAAGTCATTGGTTTCGCGCGCGCGCTTTGCGACGACATCTCGAACGGGTACCTCGCGATGCTCGTGGTGGCGCAAAGCCATCGACGCCGCGGCATCGGCCAGGCGCTGGTGAAGGCCGTCATGGGCGAAGACCGCGGAATCACCTGGGTGCTGCGCGCCGGCCGCGAGGGAGTGGCGCCGTTCTACGAGAAGCTGGGATTCGTGCGCTCGGACGTGGCGATGGAGCGGCCGCGCGCGAAATAGAGTGAGCGCCGTGTAGTTGGAAGCGCTATAGCGATGACCGC
The DNA here is from genome assembly GCA_963810475.1 of uncultured beta proteobacterium. Taxonomy (GTDB): domain Bacteria; phylum Pseudomonadota; class Gammaproteobacteria; order Burkholderiales; family SG8-39; genus SCGC-AG-212-J23. The sequence goes on from CAWENY010000034.1 coordinate 101,783, forward strand.
GGCGGGCAATTCGATAGACTCTCCGTTTCCAGTTCTTCCAACTAAATGACGCAACCCGCTGTTGCTGCGACCGGCGTCGCCGGCCTGGATGACATCCTGAACGGCGGTCTGACGCCCAATCGGCTCTACCTGCTCGAGGGCATGCCGGGCTCGGGCAAGACCACCCTCGCGTTCCAGTTCCTGCTCGAAGGCGTGCGGCGCGGCGAGCCGGTGCTCTACGTGACGCTGTCGGAAACCGCGGAAGAGATCCGCACGGTGGCGGCGTCGCACGGCTGGACGCTCGACGGGATCTCGGTACGCGAGCTGGTGCCCTCGGAGCAGAGCCTGGAGCCGGGCGAGCAATACACCGTGTTCCACCCTTCCGAAGTCGAGCTCTCCGACACGACAAAGAAGATCGTCGACGACGTCGACAAGCTCAAGCCGACGCGCATCGTGTTCGACTCGCTGTCCGAGCTGCGCCTGCTCGCCGGCAACCCGCTGCGCTACCGCCGCCAGATCCTGGCGTTGAAGCAGTTTTTCGCCGGCCGGCGCTGCACGGTGATCCTGCTCGATGACCTGACGGCCGCGGAGCACGACCTGCAAGTGCAGAGCATCGCGCACGGCGCGCTGCTGCTCGAGCACACGATGCCGGCCTTCGGCCCGCCGCGGCGGCGGCTCAGCGTCACGAAGTACCGCGGCAGCGATTTTCGCGGCGGCTACCACGACTACGCGATCCGTCGCGGCGGGCTGGAAGTCTATCCACGCCTGGTCGCCGCCGAGCACCGCGCGCGAATCGAGCCGCGAGCGCCTGGCAGAGCGGCCTCGCCGGCCTCGACCAGCTGATCGGCGGCGGCCTCGAGCGCGGCACCAGCACGCTGGTCCAGGGCGCCGCCGGGACCGGCAAGTCGACCATCTCCGCCCTGTTCTGCGCCAGAGCCGCCGAGCGTGGCGAGCACTCGGCGCTCTTCATCTTCGACGAAAGCGTCAATACGCTCTTCAGCCGCCTCGACGGTCTTGGCATCCCGCTCAGGAAGCACGCGGACGCCGGGCTGGTCGGCGTGCAGCAGATCGATCCCGCCGAGCTTTCGCCCGGGGAGTTCGTCCATGCCATCCGCCGCGCCGTCGAGAAGAGGACGGCGCCGCAGATCGTGGTGATCGACAGCCTGAACGGCTACCTCAACGCGATGCCCGACGAGAAATTCCTCATCATCCAGCTGCACGAGCTGCTGACCTACCTCGGCCAGCACGGGGTAGCGACCATGCTGGTCGCGGCGCAGCACGGGCTGATGGGCGCGCACCATGACCGCGCCGGTGGATGCGAGCTACCTGGCGGATTCGGTCGTGCTGCTGCGCTACTTCGAGGCCGACGGTGAGGTCCGCCAGGCGATCTCCGTGGTCAAGATGCGCGGCGGCGAGCACGAGCGCACCATCCGCGAGTTCAGCATGCGTGGCGGCCGGATCAACATCGGCGAGCCGTTGCGCGACTACCGCGGCGTCTTCACCGGGGTGCCGGAGAAGAAGCCCAAGCTGTGAGCGATCTGCCCGGCGAGCGCCTCGAGCGCCGGCTGCTGGTCCTTGCCCCGGTTGGCAAGGATGCGTCGCTGGTCGAAGCGATGCTGCGCAAGGACGCCGTGACGTGCCTCGCGTGCGCCGACGTCGAGTGCCTGTCGCGCGAGCTCGAGCGCGGCGCCGCCGCGATCCTGATCGCCGAGGAAGCGCTGCCGCACGACGGCCGCCTCACCGAGCTCATCCAGCATCAGCCGCCGTGGTCGGATCTTCCGGTCCTCGTCCTCACGCGCCCCGGGCGCCGATTCTGCCGCCGTGGCGCAGCGCGCTGCGCACGCTGGGCAACGTCACGCTGCTCGAGCGCCCGGTGCGGGTCACGGCGCTGGCGAGCGCGGTGCACAGCGCGCTGCGCGCGCGCGAGCGCCAGTACCAGACGCGCGCCCATCTTCTCGAGCGCGAGGACGCCGATCGGCGCAAGGACGAATTCCTGGCGACGCTCGCCCACGAGCTGCGCAATCCGCTCGCGCCGATCCGCAATTCGGTGAGCCTGCTGCGGCTTTCGGGCGCCGCCGGGCCGGCGGGCCAAGTGTGGGAAATGATGGACCGCCAGGTCGACCACATGGTGCGCCTGGTGGACGACCTGATGGAGGTGTCGCGCATCACGCGCGGCAAGATCGAGCTGCGCAAAGAAATGGTGGACCTGGCGGAGGTGGTGGCGGCCGCCGTGGAAACCAGCCGGCCGCTGATCGACGCTGCGCGCCACCAGCTGACGATCGAGCTGCCGCCGGAAGCGCTGCCGGTCGAGGCGGATCCGGTTCGCCTGGCGCAGGTGTTCTCCAACCTGCTCAACAATGCGGTGCGCTACACCGATCCGGGCGGACGCATCGGCATCGCCGCGAAACGCGACGATGGCTCGGCAGTAGTCATCGTCAGCGACACCGGCATCGGCATTGCCGCCGAGGCGCTGCCGCGCGTGTTCGACATGTTCGTGCAAGCCAACGCCCGCGACAGCCGCGCCCAGAGCGGTCTTGGCATCGGCCTCACCCTGGTGCGTAGCCTGGTCGAGATGCATGGCGGCAGCGTGGCGGCGCGCAGTGCCGGCGCCGGCCTCGGCAGCGAGTTCCTGGTGCGGCTGCCGCTCGCGCGTCACGATGTCCGGCGCGCCCCTGCTGCGGCCGGCGCTACGGGAAGGACAATCCCGGGCCTGCCGCGCGTGATGGTGGTGGACGACAATCGCGACGCCGCCGACAGCCTGGCCGCCGTGCTCAAGCTGCTGGGCGCCGAGGTGCGCGTGACCAACGACGGTCGCACCGCGCTGGACGAGCTTGGCGCGTTCCGGCCGGCAGTGGTGTTCCTCGACCTGGGCATGCCCGGGATGGATGGCTACGAGACCGCGCGGCACATGCGCGCGCGCGAAGACACGCGCAGCACGCTGATCATCGCGCTCACCGGTTGGGGCCAGGATAGCGATCGGCGCCAGACCCAGGCCGCGGGCTTCAACCAGCACCTGGTGAAGCCGGCGGACATCACCGCGCTGCGCGCGGTGCTCGCCTCGCTGCCGCAATAGCCATTCGATGAGCGTGCTTCCGCCCGGCGGCACCGACATCGGCGATTTCCTGGAAGGGCTGATGGAAGGCTTCGTCGCCTACGACCAGGACTGGCGCATGACGTATATGAACGCCGCCGGCGAGCGCATCCTCGGGCGGCGACGCGAGGACGTGCTCGGCAAGACCTGGCACCAGGCGTTCCCGCACGCCGTCGGTAACCCGGTGGACCAGATGTACCAGCGCGTGATGCGCAGCCGCGCCGGCGAACGCATGGAGTACTACTACCCGCACTACCGGCGCTGGCTGGAGATCAGCGCCTCGCCGGTGAAGAGCGGCGGCGTTGCGGTGTACTTCCGCGACGTCACCGATCGCGAAATCCTGAACCAGGTCGGCCGCACGCTCGCCGCCGAGCTCGACCTCGAGCGCGTGGTGCAGGCAGTGACCGACGCCGCGACCGAGGCCAGCGGCGCGCAGTTCGGCGCGTTCTTCTACAACGTGAAGAACGAAGCCGGCGAGTCGTACATGCTGTACGCGCTGTCGGGCGTGGCGCGCGAGGCGTTCTCGAAATTCCCGATGCCGCGCAACACGGCGGTGTTCGCGCCGACGTTCGACGGCACCGGCGTCGTGCGATCCGACGACATCCGCCGGGATGCGCGCTACGGCAAGAGCGCGCCGCACCACGGCATGCCGCAGGGGCACCTGCCGGTGCGCAGCTATCTTGCCGTGCCGGTGATCTCGCGCTCGGGCGAAGTGCTCGGCGGGCTGTTCTTCGGCCACGAGCAGGCCGCGGTGTTCACCGAGCGCACCGAGCGCCTGGTGGCGGGCATCGCCGCGCAGGCGGCGATCGCGATGGACAACGCGCGGCTCTACCGCGCCGAGCAGGAGGCGGCCGCCAAGCTGCGCGAGGCCGACCGGCGCAAGGACGAGTTCCTCGCCACCCTCGCGCACGAGCTGCGCAACCCGCTGGCGCCGATCCGCACCGGCCTGCACCTGCTGCGCATCACGCCGCCCGGCAGCGAGAGCGCGGAGCAGGCGCGCGCGATGATGGAGCGCCAGCTCACCCACCTCATCCGCCTGGTCGACGACCTGCTCGAGGTGTCGCGCATCAGCCGCGGCAAGATCGACCTGCGCCGCTCGCCGATCGAGCTCGCCGCGGTGGTGCTGAGCGCGGTCGAGACCACGCGGCCGGCGATCGAGGCCGCGCGCCACAAGCTGGAGATCAGCCTGCCGGCGCAGCCGCTGACGGTGGACGCCGATTTCGTGCGCCTTGCCCAGGTGCTCGCCAACCTGCTGAACAACGCGGCGAAGTACACCGATCCGGGCGGCCGCATCGCGCTTTCGGTGCGCGGCGAACGCGCCGACGCGCGGGTCGAAGCGGTGATCTCCGTACGCGACAACGGCGTCGGCATCCCGGCGGAGCTGCTGCCGCGCGTGTTCGACATGTTTGCGCAGGTGGACCGCACCCTCGACCGCGCGCAGGGCGGCCTGGGCATCGGCCTCGCGCTTGCCAAGAGCCTGGTCGAGATGCACGCGGGCACCATCCAGGTGCAGAGCGCCGGACCCGGCCAGGGAAGCGAATTCATCGTGCGCCTGCCCGCCACCGAGTCGGCGCAGTCGGCCGGTTCCGGCGACGCGCCGTTCCTCGCCTACCTCCAGCCCGGCAGCGCGCGGCGCCGCGTGCTGGTGGTCGACGACAACGTGGACGCCGCGCAGAGTCTCGGCCTGTTGCTCGGCCAGATGGGTTGCGAGGTGCAAATCGCGCACGGCGGCGCGGCGGCGATCGAAGCCGCGCGCTCCGGCCAGCCGCACCTCGTGCTGCTCGACATCAGCATGCCCGGCGTCGACGGCTACAGCGTGGTGCGGCGGCTGAAGCAGGACCTCGCGTTCCGCGACGTTCCCTTCGTCGCGGTGACCGGCCTGGGCCGCGAGGCCGACCGCGATCGCGCGCGCGAAGCCGGGTTCAATGAGCACCTGGTGAAGCCCGTGTCGCCCGAGGCGCTGCGGAAAGTGCTGGAGCGCTTCTAGCGCTTAATCGTCGTTCCCGCAGCCAATCGTCGTTCCCGCGAAGGCGGGAACCTATTTTTTTTGAAAAACAAAATGGACCCCCGCCTTCGCGGGGGCGACGGTCGAGACGCCTTGCTAGGCGAGTCCCGCCATTACTTTTATGTGCTGTACCGCGCTGCGGCCAAGCGCGGACAGTGCGTAGCCACCCTCGAGCATCGACACCATCCGGCCGCCCGCGTGCTTGTCGGCAACTGCCTTCAGCTGCTCGGTGACCCAGGCATAGTCGGCGTCGCTGAAGCGCAGCATCGCCATGTCGTCTTCGGCGTGGGCGTCGAATCCGGCCGAGAACACGATTAACTGAGGTGAAAAATCATGCAGCGCCGGGATCCAGGCCTCACGCACGGCTTCGCGGAATTCCCTGGAGCCGGCGCCCGCAGCGAGCGGCACGTTGACCATGTTGCGCGCCGGATCGTCGGTGCCGCTATAGGGATAGAACGGATGCTGGAAGGTCGACGCCATCAGCACGTTGTCGTCGCCCTCGAAGATGTCCTCGGTGCCGTTGCCGTGATGCACGTCGAAGTCGATGATCGCCACGCGCTCCAGGCCGTGCTGGTGAACCGCGTGGCGCGCGGCGACCGCGACGTTGTTGAAGATGCAGAAGCCCATCGGCCGCGCGCGGCAGGCGTGATGCCCGGGCGGCCGCACGGCGCAGAAGGCACTTGTGACTTTTTTCTCAAGCACCAGGTCCACGGCGAGCACCGCCGCGCCCGCGGCGCGCAACGCCGCCTGCAGCGTCCACGGGTTCATCGCCGTGTCGGGGTCGAGGTGCACCGTGCCGGCGTGCGGCGCCGCGTCGCGGATGGCGCGCACATAGTCAGGCGGATGCACGCGCGCGAGCTGCTCGTCGGTGGCAAGCGGCGCCTCGTAGCGCGTCAGGTACTGCCCGACGCCGGAGGCGATGAGCTGATCCTCGATCGCGGTGAGGCGCGCCGGGCGCTCGGGATGGTGCGCGCCCATGTCGTGCTTGAGGCAATCGGCATGCGTGATGAACGCCGTGGTCATGCCATTTCATCTTATCGCATCGAGTACAATTTCCGCATGCTGCTGAAGGCCGAGTTCCAGCCATCGAGCGTCGGCACCGCGCCGATCGAGCGCGTGGTCAGCGCCGCGAGCAACATCATCCTCGGCAAGGAGACGCAGGTGCGCCTCGCCCTCGCCTGCCTGCTGGCGCGCGGCCACCTGCTGATCGAGGACCTGCCGGGCGTGGGCAAGACCACGCTGGCGCACGTGCTGGCGAAGACGCTCGGCCTGCAGTTCCAGCGCATCCAGTTCACCAGCGACATGCTGCCCGCCGACATCCTGGGCGTGTCGATCTACGAGCGCGACACCGGCAATTTCAAGTTCCATCCCGGGCCGATCTTCGCGCAGGTGATCCTCGCCGACGAGGTCAACCGCTCGACGCCGAAGACGCAGTCGGCGCTGCTCGAGGCGATGGAGGAGCACCAGGTCACCGCCGAGGGCGAGACGCGGAAGCTGCCCTCGCCGTTCTTCGTCATCGCCACGCAGAACCCCTCGGAGCAGGTCGGCACCTTCCCGCTGCCCGAGTCGCAGCTCGACCGCTTCATGATGCGCATCGAGCTCGGCTACCCGGACCGCGCCGCCGAGCGCGCGCTGCTTTCCGGCACCGATCGCCGCGACATGCTGGCGACGCTCGATCCGTGCATGTCGCCCGCCGAGCTGGTGGAGCTGCAGTCCAACGTGCAGAAGATCCACGTCGCGCCGGCGCTGCTCGACTATGTGCAGGCGATCGTCGAGCACACGCGCCGCTCGCCGGAATATGTCGCCGGCCTGTCGCCGCGCGCCGCGCTCGCGCTGGTGCATTCGGCGCGCGCCTGGGCGCTGCTCGAAGGGCGCGACAAGGTGATTCCCGAGGACGTGCAGGCGATCATGCCGGGCGTGGCCGCGCATCGCCTGCGCCCGGCGCACGACAGTGCGCGACGCGTCGACGTCGGCGCGCAGCTTCTCGCCGCAGTCCCGATTCCCTAATTGAAATTTCTCCTAGCGGCCTGCGTGGTGTTGAGCACCACGGTGCACGCGAGCCCTCCGGTCGACTGGATCAAGGCGCCCGGCGCTACGGCGGAGCTGGTTCCGGAAACGATGTTCGCCGGGCGCGTGGCGCTCTACCGGGCCGGCCCGCCCGGCGCGACCGAGTCCGTGGTGCTGGTGCACGGGCTGGGCAAGGCCGCCGCGCGCGACTGGACGCACGTGATCCCGGCGCTCGCGCAGCGCTACGCGGTGTACGCGGTGGACCTTCCGGGCTTCGGTTACTCCGACAAGGGCAATCACCACTACTCACCGGACAACCTGGCGCGCGCACTCGACACCGTGCTGACGCCGCGCATCGCCGGCCGCTTCACGCTCATCGGCCATTCGATGGGCGGGACGGTGGCGCTCGCCTATGCCGCCACCTATCCGAGCCGCGTCCGCCGCCTGGTGCTGGTCGACGTCGCCGGCGTGCTGCATCGGTCGGTGTACGCCGAGTTCCTCGGCCGCGTCGCCGCACAGCGCGCCCTGGGCCTGGATTCGCCGTGGTTCGAGTCGGTGGTGCGCGCAATCCAGCTGCGCGCCGAGAACTGGCCGGTGCGCGGCGATCTCGTGCTCGAGCGCGCCGGGGTTCGCCAGCGCATGCTGCGCGGCGATCCGAGCGCCATCGCCGCTTTCGCCATGGTCGAGCACGATTTCAGTGCATCGCTGCGCGCGGTCGTCGCGCCCACGCTGATCATCTGGGGCGCCGACGACACCATCGCGCCCTTGCGCACCGGCCAGGCGCTCGCCGCGACGATTCCGGGCGCCCGCCTTACGGTGATCGAGGGTGCGGGCCACGCACCGCAGGTGCAGTTCCCCGACCGCTTCAATCCAGTGCTGATCGACGAGCTCGACGGCCGGCAGTTCGCTGCCCAGTCCTACGCCTTGCGCACCGAGCCGATCCAGGGGGAGCGCATCGGCCGTTGCAGCGCGCAGCGCAACCAGGAATTCAGCGGCGACTACACGCGAGTGGAGATCGAGCACTGCCAGGACGTGCAAATCCGCAACGCGCGCATCGGTTACCTCCAGGCCGCGCATTCCACCGTGCGGATCCTAAACACGCATGTGCGCGACGGCATCGATGCAAAAAATACGCGGCTGGAATTCACCGCCGGGATCGTCACCGGCAGCGTGGTGCTGGACGCGAGCAACGTCGACGCCGCGGGCACCACGTTCGTGCAGGCCCCGGCGATCGCCAGCAACGGGGGCAGCGAGCCGGTGGTGCTGCGCTTTTCGATCTCGACCGTGTCGCGTCCCGGCGACTTGCCGCTTGCGCTGCACGACATCGTGCGCCTCGCGCCGGGTGAAACACTGATTCGATAGTGTCACGAGTGATTCGGTAGAATCCTGCGCTTCGTGCAGACCCCCACCCGATATTCCCTCGAGGTCAACCCGCGCATTCCCAAGCGCCTCGCGCGCCTGGAAGAGATCGCGGCCAACCTTTATTACAGCTGGGACCGGCCGACGCGCGCCCTCTTCGCCAAGCTCAACCCGGCGCTGTGGTCTGCCGTCGGCCACAGCCCGAAGGCGATGCTCAAGCGCATCGACGAGCAGCGCCTGATCGACGCGGCGGCGGATCCGGCGTTTCTGGATTCGTTGACGCGGGTGTTAGGGGCGTTCGACGCGTATCACGCGGAACCCCCGTTCAAGCAGAACTCCGGCGGCTTCCGTCCCGGGGACCTGGTCGCGTACTTCTGCGCCGAGTTCGGCGTGCACGAGAGCCTGCCGACGTATTCCGGCGGCCTGGGGATCCTCGCCGGCGACCACTGCAAGGCGGCGAGCGACTTCCAGCTGCCGTTCGTCGCGGTCGGGCTGCTCTACCGCCAGGGCTACTTCGTGCAGACCATCGACGCCGATGGCCGCCAGCGCGCCGAATACCACGACTCGGATTTCGACGACCTGCCGATCCAACCGGTGCGCCGGGAGGGAGGCGGAGAAGCCGGCGGCTCCGACCTGACCATCGACATCCAGTTTCCCGGCCGCAAAGTGATCGTCAAGGTGTGGCAGGCCAGAGTCGGCCACGTCACGATCTACCTCCTGGATACCGACCTGCCGGAGAACAACGAGCGCGACCGCGACATCGCGCACCGGCTCTACGGCGGCGACCGCGTCACGCGCCTCGAGCAGGAGTTCGTGCTCGGCGTCGGCGGCGCGCGCGCGCTCGCGGCGATCGGCCACAAGCCGACGGTGTGGCACATCAACGAAGGGCACGCCGCGTTCCTGGTGCTCGAGCGCATCCGCGGCCTGGTGGCCGAAGGGCTGCCGCTCGATGTCGCCACCGAAGCCGTGGCGTCGAACACGGTATTCACCACCCACACGCCGGTCCCGGCGGGACACGATCATTTCCCGGAGTCGACGGTGGCGGGCTACGTGAAGAGCGCTTTCCCGGAGTTGAACATCCTGGGTCTCGGCCGCCCGCCGGCGGGCGGCGACTTCAACATGACCGCGCTCGCGATCCGCGGCTCGCGCTACCAGAACGGGGTCTCGCGCATCCACGGCGGCGTGTCGGCGCGCCTGCTGCACGACTACTGGCCGCAGGTCGCGCCCGACGAGAACCCGCTCGGCTACGTCACCAACGGCGTGCACGTGGCGACGTTCCTCGCGCCCGAATGGAGCGAGGTGCTGGACCGTTTCCTCGGCGTGGGCTGGATGCACCGCCTCGGCCATCCGGGCATCTGGGAGAAAATCCGCGCCATTCCCGACCACATCTTCTGGAGCGTGCGCCAGGACATCAAGGCGCGCCTGTTCCACATGGTGCGCCATCGCGTGGCGCTCAACCACGCGCGCAACCACGGCAGCGAGTCGCACCTGCAGCGGCTGCTCAAATACGCCGATCCGGCGAACCCGAACGTCCTCACCATCGGCTTTGGTCGGCGCTTCGCCACCTACAAGCGCGCGACGTTGCTATTCAACGACCTCGAAAACCTGCGCCGCCTGCTCGCCGATCGCTCGCGCCAGGTGCTGTTCCTGTTCGCCGGCAAGGCGCACCCCGCCGACGAGCCCGGGCAGGAGCTGATCCGCACCCTGGCCCACATGTCGCGGCAGGAGGAGTTCGCCGGCCGCATCCTGTTCCTCGAGGGCTACGACCTGCACATCGCGCGCCGCCTGGTCTCCGGCGTGGACGTGTGGCTCAACAATCCGGTGCATCCGCTCGAAGCCTCCGGCACCTCCGGCATGAAGGCGGGAATGAACGGCGTCATCAATCTCTCCATCCTCGACGGCTGGTGGGACGAGGGCTACGACGGCGAGAACGGCTGGGCGATCAAGCCGGCCTCGCCCGAGATGGACCCGCACCGCCGCGACCAGGAAGAGGCGCGCACGCTGTACGAGATCCTGCAGGATCGCGTCATGCCGCTCTATTACGACCGCACCGAAGGCGGCTACTCGCCGGGCTGGGTGCGCATCGCCAAGCGCTCGATGGCCTCTCTCCTGCCGCGCTACGACGCGTCGCGCATGCTGGGCGAGTACGTCTCGAAGTACTACATCCCGGCCTCGCGCCAGGGCCACCGCTATTCAGAGAACGGCTATGAGGCGGCGAAGACGGTGTCGGCCTGGAAGGCCAAAATACGCAGCGCGTGGAGCGGGGTCTCGGCGCGTCGCATCGACTCGCCCAAGGCGCGCATCCAGTTCGGCGAGGCCATTCCGGTCGAAGTCGCCGTCAAGCTGAACGGCCTCGCGCCCAACGATGTGTGCGTCGAGCTGCTCCTCACGCGCAGCGCGCGCGAGGGTAGCCCGGTGCAGCATTCACACGAGCTCTCGGACGCCGGCGACATGGGCCACGGCGAGCATCGCTACCGGGTCGAGATGAAGCCCGGCCTCGCCGGCCGCCTCGACTACCGCATCCGCGTGTTCCCGCGCCACGACCTGCTGACCCATCCGTTCGAACTGGGGTTGTGCACCTGGGTCTAGCGCC
>CAWENY010000035.1:0-342067 GCA_963810475.1 uncultured beta proteobacterium
GTGGAAATCGCAGTAAAGTTCGTCGAACTCGGCGGTGCCCGGAGCTACCTCGCCGTGCCGCTGCTGAAGGACGGCAAGCTGCTCGGGCCATTCAGCATCTATCGGGCGGAGGTGCGACCTTTCACTGACAAGCAGGTGGGGGACCTGGTCAAGGCGTTCGGGCGCCAAGCGGTGATCGCGATCGAGAACGTGCGCCTGTTCAACGAGACGAAGGAGGCGCTCGAGCAGCAGACGGCCACGGCTGACATCTTGAACGTCATCTCGGCCACCACCACCGATACGCAGCCTGTTTTCGAGGCGATCGCGAGAAGCGCACTGCATATTTTCGGCGGCATGGACGTAAGCGTAGGCCTCGTCGAAGGCAATGCCATACGGATCTGCGCTGGTACGATCAGTTCTGCGGGCCGGGGCACGGACCCGCTTATTCCCCTCGATCGCGACAGCTACGCGGGCGCCGTTTACCTTGACCGAACCGAGTTCAACATCGCGGACATCGAGGCTCCCGGTACGCCCCGCCTCAGCCGCGAGCGCGGCCGCCTGGCTGGCTGGCGTTCCATCGCCATCGTTCCGATGCTCCGCGAGGGCGTCGCTATCGGCCATATCTCGGTCCATCGGAACCAGCCGGTAGCGCTCGACGATAAGCAGTTTGCGCTTCTCAGGACGTTCGCTCGACAGGCGGTGATTGCCATCGAGAACGTGCGGCTGTTCAACGAGACCAAGGAGGCGCTCGACCAGCAGACGGCGATGGCTGAGGTGCTCGCCGTGATCTCCAGCTCCATCGCGGACACGAAGCCGGTGTTCGACAAGATCCTCGAAGCTGTGAAGCCTGTTCGAGGGCCATTTCATGGGTATTGGCGTCGTCGGCGAGGACGGGCAAATACATCGTAGCCGCCCGCCGTGGCCTCGGAGCGCAGGCACTGGCGGACGTCTCCTTGGTGCCGCTTACCACAGATTCCGCAGCTGGCCGTGCCATCGTCCAGCGCTGCGTTGTGCAGTACCCGGACGTTCAGGCAGGGGCCGATGTCCCGTGTCGGTACGAAGCAATGGGGATAAGGCTGGCTTCAGCTCGATCATGTTTGCGCCGATGTTCTGGGAAGAGCGCGGCGTCGGAGCGATCTGGGTCGGCCGCAGCGTTGCCGGACCATTCAACGAGAAGCAGATCGCGCTGCTCAAGACCTTCGCCGATCAGGCGGCGATCGCCATTGAGAATGTGCGCCTGTTCAAGGAGCTGCAGCAGCGCACCGAGGCGCTCACGAAGTCGGTGGGTCAGCTCACCGCACTGGGCGAAGTCGGGCAGGCGATCAGCTCGACGCTCGACCTTGAGACAGTGCTGAAGACCATCGTGTCGCGCGCCGTGCACCTCACAGGGCTCGACGCGGGCGGGATCTACGAGTACGACGCAGCCACCGAGCAGTTCCACCTGCGCGCCGCTCAGAACATCAGCGAGGAGATGCTCGAGGTACTGCGCAGCACGCCGATCCGCAAAGGCGACGGCGCAGTTGGCGGCACCGCGGTCACGCGCGAGCCGATTCAGGTCCCCGAGACACAGGACGAGAGCTACAAGAGCCAGTTCCGCGATCTAATCATCCGAACTGGACGCAGGGCGCTGCTCGCAGTGCCGCTCATGCACGAAGAGCAGATCGTTGGCGCTCTAGCCGTGCAGCGGAGCACGCCCGGGCCGTTTGAGCCGGAGGTGGTGGACCTCCTCAAGACGTTCGCCACGCAGTCGGCACTTGCGATCCAGAACGCCAAGCTCTTCCGCGAGATCCAAGAGAAGAGCGCCCAGCTCGAGGTCGCCAGCCACCACAAGTCGCAGTTCCTCGCGAGCATGAGCCACGAGCTGAGGACGCCCTTGAACGCCATACTCGGCTTTAACGAAATGATGCTCGATGGACTTTGTGGAGAGGTGCCGGCAGGCTTCAAAGACCCATTGGATGAAACGCAGAAGAGCGGCAAGCATCTGCTTCGGCTGATCAACAACGTGCTCGACCTTGCCAAAATCGAGGCAGGGAGGATGGAGCTCGCGCTCGCCGACTACTCGGTGCACGACACCGTGGAGAGCGTGCACTCGACGCTGCGGCCGCTGGCGGCGCAGAAGGGGCTGGAGTTCCTCGCCAACGTGCCTGCGGACATTCCGCTCGCCTACGGTGACGCCGGCCGCATCACGCAATGCCTTATGAACCTGGCTGGCAATTCGCTCAAGTTCACTAAGGAGGGCAGAGTCGAAATCTCGGTCCAGCAGCAGAACGGGCAACTGCGCTACTGCGTTGCCGACACCGGGATCGGTATCGCGCCGGAAAGCATCGGCAGCCTGTTCACCGAGTTCAAGCAGACTGACGCCACCATCGCCTCCGAGTACGGAGGCACGGGCCTGGGCCTGTCGATCACTAAGAAGTTCATCGAAATGCACGGCGGGCGCATCTGGGTGGAGAGCGAAGTCGGCAAGGGGTCCACGTTTATCTTTGAGATTCCTCTGAAGCTAGGTAAATGAACACTGACACGAAACCTGCCGGCGGAAAGACAATCCTTTATGTCGAGGATAACGAGGCGAACCGCAAGATGGTGCGCCTACTTCTGATGAATACGGCTTACGCTCTGATCGAAGCTTACGACGGCGAGGCGGGGGTGGCGAAGGCGCTCGAGGCGCGGCCGGACCTCATCCTCATGGACATCCAGCTGCCGAAGATCTCGGGCATTGAGGCGATGCGGCGCCTGCGTGCCGACCCTGTCACCGCCAATACCCCCATTATCGCCATCACCTCATTCGCGCTCTCGGGCGATGACCGGAAGGCGAAGGAAGCGGGCGCCACGGCGTACATCGCTAAGCCCTACAGCCCGCGAGACCTGCTCGCCCTAATCCGAAAAACACTTCCCGAAGCTTGAGGTCCTTCGCTGGTCATGGCTTGAACGCGTGAATGACCGCTCCTGGCCGTAAAGCGACCTTCCGCCAATGGGCGGCTTACGACCAAAACGGACATCCGGTGACGATTAAGCAAGCGGCGCGAGAAGTGTGCAACCGCCTATTGAGCGGTGATCCGGTGATGGCGATCTTCCGGAAGCGTAACCCAGAAGCATTTCGTATATTTCTTGTGTGCCTCTTGCAGCTTTTTTGCATTGACACTGGGTCGCGCGTAGCGCAGTCTCTGAATCGGGGATTGTAAGTCAAAGCAGTTCTGCAATAAGCCAGAGGGGGAAGTGTTGCTTCAAGATATCCACAAGCGCGCATTACGGTGCGCGGCGGAAATTATTGGCAGTAATGAAGAGCTTAGGGTGCACCTCGGCGTTCGGAAATGGAGTTTGTGAGTTGGGCCGGCAAGCGCGACCTGCCGCGAGATATTTTTCTGCGCCTCGTCAACATCATCACCAAGGAACCAGTGCGCGATGTCCGCAGCTATCGGTCGCCGCGCAAGGCGCTAGCCGCCAGTTGAAAACCTGTGAATAGGTTGTTGGCAAGCTGTTAGCAACGCTGGCGCGGGCCCTCGGTGCCGGCCATCGGAGGGCAGCGCATGAGCCGAGGGCCGCCGCGCGGCTGAGACGAAGACCGATGGGATTGAGCGACGAGCCGGGGTCGCGGTTCTAGGAGAGCCGACATGCACCGCCATAGCCGTCGCCAGCTCCTGCAGAGCAGTGTGGCCCTCGCGGTCTTGACCCTTCTATCCCGCCGCGAGGTAGCCGGCCAGCAGACCGCAAAGATCCCGCGGATCGGCTTTCTGGCCGTTGGTTCGCGCCAGGGTCGGGCGTTCTTGATCGAAGGGTTACGCCAGGGCTTGCGCGAACACGGCTACGTCGAGGGACAGAACATCGTCATCGAGTACCGCTTCTCGGAGGGCCGCAACGATGGGCTACCGGCGCTTGCGGCTGAGCTGGTTGCCATGAAAGTGCGCCTCATCTTGGCTTCTGGTACGCCGGCGAGCTTCGCCGCTAAGGAAGCTACCAGCACGATTCCCATCGTTATGGGAGGCATTGCCGCCGATCCGGTCGAGACCGGACTCGTTGCGAGTCTCGCGCGTCCGGGCGGCAACATCACTGGCATGAGCATGATGACCTCGCAGCTCGGCGGGAAACGGCTCGAACTTCTCAAAAGGACCCTGCCCGATCTCACGCGCGTGGCGGTATTCTGGAATCCGCCCAATCCCGCCTATGGGCCCATCTTGAAGGAGCTCGAGGCAGCGGCGCAAACACTGCACGTGAAGCTTCAGCGCCTGCAAGTTCGCGTTCCAGGGGACTTCGAGGGCGCCTTCGAGGCGGCGGTCAGGCAGCGCGCCGGGGCCGTGATCCTGCCCGGCGATCCCTTGGTTACTAACCAGTCAAGAATGCTCGCAGACCTCGCTCTCAAGTACCGGCTGCCGGCGATGATGGACATTAAAGAATTCGTGGAAGCCGGGGGCCTAATGTCTCTCGGGCTAGATCTCGTCGAGTCATACCGGCGAGCTGCGACCTACGTCGACAAGATTCTGAAGGGCGCCAAGCCAGCCGAGCTGCCGATGGAGCAGCCCACGAAGTTCGACCTGTTTGTCAACCTGAAGACGGCACGCGTTCTCGGCCTAACCATTCCACAGTCGGTGCTGTTACAGGCTACCCGAGTGATCCAGTGAAGACGAATCCCGCCCTTGAGCGAAGGATGGCGAGGCCGACGCCGAACTGCCAGATGCAGCGGACGACGCAAGAGCGCGGTTACCTCGGAGCAAATGGCCGCTTCTGGCCGAGAAGCGACCTGCCGCCAATGGGCGGCTTACGACCCAAAGCGGACATTCGCGCCTAACGTCCGCGTTGTGCCGCGCTGAAGAAGGCTAGACCGAATACGAGAACGGGCCCAGGCAGGCGGTCTGGAACGTTCGCTGAGTCGAGTCGAATAGCGAGCACTACTTGGTAGGGTCTCCATTAGTGCGATTCGCTCTCAGCGATTCACCTGAAAGCGTCGCCCAAGCTAGGTCGGACACGGATCTCCGTTCGGCGCTTATGCTGAAAGTACGGCCTCTCGAACAATGCGTAAGACACCAAGGCGGCCGCGACGCTGAGCGCGAACGAACCGACGAACAGGACGATGAACCGGAGCAGCTCGGGCAATACTGGAAGATGCGGTCCGATCTGATCGCAAAACACTATCAGTGCGGTCCCGTGGAATAGATAGAAGCTGTACGAAATCTTCCCTAAGCGCTGCAGCGGGGTCCAGCAAAACAGCTTGTGCAGCATCCCAGTTCCGTAGACGGCTTTGGCGACGAGCGCGGTGCCGGTAACGAGGAAGACCGGAATGAAGTAATACCAATTCTGGTTCACCACAAACACCAGGTTCGCCGCCACACACACCGTGATGATCACGGTATCCGGAATTCGCGCGACCAGCGACCTAAGTATCGCGGGCGGGGTGATCGCCAGGGCGGCACCGGCGAAAAACATTAGGAGTCGTGTGTAACTCGGGCCCAGCGGCACAAGGATCGCCAGTACTAGGAATGCGCAGATCAGCAAATGCGGGTACCAGATGCGCTCGCGTGCTCTAGGCAACAGCAGCATTGCGGGGAACGCGAGATAGAAAAGCCACTCGTAAGTAAGGGACCAGGTCGGGATGATGATGGGTTCAATCCCGAACTCTGTGATCCCATGAAGCAATGCTACATTGGCAGCGATGGTCTCGGCATCGTAGGTCTTGTTCCAGAATGCGGCCGCATAAAGCAGGTGAAGACCGAGCGCCACTACGAATGCCGGGTAGAGGCGCACAAAACGGCTGCGTAGGAAGTCGGCGTAGGAAAAGTCCCAACGCGCGATCATCCGAACGATGAGAAAACCGCTCAGGATGAAGAAGAGATCTACTCCGTAGTGCGAGGCCCAAAAGTAGTGCGCTACGGCATCCACGAGTCCGTGCCATTGCGTAGCGTCGTGCGCGTCGAAATCGATCCGCCGCGTTCCCGTGAATCCGTTGAAATATTGGGAAAGAAAATGGACTAGGAACACGAGGATGACAGCGTAGGCCCGGATGCCATCCAAGCCCGGAATCCGGTCCGTTGCCGGCGCGGACGTCCCCCCCTGGAGAGCACCGCGCAGCCGCCGGTAATGCTGCGCCAGCCAGTCCCAGTGCACCGCGTTCGTCACGTCGCGCCATGCGGCTTTCGCACCGATAAAGACCGCGAAGCCCGCCACGAGCAAAGCGCAGTTCAGCGCCCAGAACACGGAGAAGTAAAGCTGCCCGTTCAGGGCATTGCGCCAGGCGACAGCCGCTATGACGAAAATCAATGCGAGTTGCAGTACGACGTGAATTGCCGGCATCGACGTCCGGTCCTGGGTCTTCGGGGTCCGGCCGAAGGACGATTTACGCCCTGTGAGCAGTTGCTGGATTGATCTCAATACGCCTGCCAACGTGATTGGCAGCAGCATGAGGCTAAGAGTGTAGACATGCAGCACTTCCCGCCATCGATATTTCAGCGAGCGCGCGTCTCGCGCATATAGAGCGTAGTAGGGAAGGACTGTTGCGACCAGCCAGCCGCTTTGCAGCTCGCCGTGGAATGGCAGCATCAAAAGAAGCAGCACGCTAAACGCCGTAAGGGCCGGCCCGCAAAGATAATGCGTTCGTAGCAGTAGCTCGCTCAGGGACAGTCGAGCGCCACGGCCTGCCAACGCATGCCGCACTAGATCCGCAAAGATGATGAGGCCGCCGTTGGACCAGCGCCTGCGCTGGATGATGAGCGAACCGAAATCTGGCGGCGTTGCGCTATAGGCAAGGCGCTCCGGGTGATTGTGCAGCTTCCATCCGTAGCGGATCAGATCGAGGGTCGAGCCGGTATCCTCGATGACAGTGCGATCTTGGATATACACCGGGACCGGGAAGTCTCGCTCGCGGGTCATGGTCCTAATCGTTCGCAGGGCGCTCACTCGTAGCACGGCGTTGGCGCCAACCCAAAACGTCGCATTCGACGCAGTAGAACCCTGGTGCAGGAAGTACTGCAGATCGGTTTGCGCACCAGCCGCCCGCTCGAGCGGGTTGGCGAGACCAGGGATTGCTGAGTAGGGCGTCTGCGCCACGGCTACGGCGCTGTCGCGCTCCATGATGTCCACCATCTTGATCGGATAATCGGGGAGCACCATGCTGTCCGCGTCGAGCGTCAGTAGGTACGACGCATCGGGAACCACAAGATCGGCCTCGTTCGGCGCGCATTCCTGAAGCATCGGCAAGCCATTGGTTTCTACGATTCGCAGGCTCTTCCCGAGCAGCCCGATGTAACTATTAAGGTTCATCGCCTTGTTGGGCGCATGCGAGAGATTGTTGAAGCGCTTGCGCTCAAAGCTCGTGATTTCGACTTCAAGCTGCCCGGCAAGGCGCTGATACTCCCGCTCTACGTCGTCGAGGCCGCAACCTTGGGCACGCAGCGCGCGCGCGCGACCGCGATAGCGCTCGGCACAGGGGTTGATCACTCGGGCGAGCAGGAACTCGTCCGCCCTATCGCACAGCGACGGCGCCTGCACCGCTGCTAGCCCATCTACGAACTCCGCGACGACGTCGTACAGCGCCACGACACGCCGCATCTCGTCAGAAGCGCAAAGCGAACCAGACTGACGGCGAGAAAGAAAATCGCCATAGCTGCCATGTATGCGTGCGGCCGCACTTTGAAATCGACCCTGCAGATCGCGGATGAGTGCTCGACAAGTTTCCAGTGATTCGAGGTCCGCCGTGCTGCCCGTAACGGGATCGTCGATCAGCACCACGATCCGACGCGGTCCATATATCGAAAGCGCCGCGGAAAGGACGGTCTGGCGCACGACGCGCGGCTCTTCCTTGTACGACGGGATCAGGACGCACAGCCGCGGCAGGTCCTTGCGCTCGAGGTAGCGGTGCTCTAGGTCGTCGAAAGCACGGGGACTCATACATCGGCGCAAATATCCATCGCGCGCAAAGAGGTACACCAGACTCCCGTACACGAGCGCGGTAACGAGAATACCTAGGGTGACAGCCTCGATCTCGCGGACGAGGTCAGCGTGACCGTGCCATACAGCGACCGCGAGGTCCCGATAGACCAGTCCTAGCGCCAGGATGGTCAAAACAATACAGGCCCACGTTAAAAGGCGTTCTGCTTTCATGATCAGTGAAGTGCATCGAAGCGACGAGTTATCGGTTCGATCTGCCGGCCAGATACAAGCCGAGGCTATCGTTCGCCATCGGGCTGAGGCAATGGCTACCTTTAGCCATCCCCCTTAGTACGAAAGTCCTAGGGAGTTATTCAGCCATGGTCACTTCAAGGGGTTGGAGTTTAAGCAGCTCGGCAAGGACAGCAGCCGCAAGGCTGAAGGTACGGGGCTGGGGCTTGCGCTTACTAAGCCTCTCGTCGAGTTGCACGGCGGGCAGATCGCGGTGGAGAGCGCGGTCGGTCGGAGGTCAACTTTCCGAGCGACGTTGTCTGTAGGAGGCAAGCTCAAGTACGACGGGTTCCGCTACTTGGCGGAAGTCTGCGGCAATATCGAAATAGGCTGCTACCGGATCGAGGACCGAGTGACTGCTTATGGCCGAAAGCAGACATTGACCGTTACGCCGCCACCCGGCGCTCGGATCGCGAACCTCGCTCGATTCGCGCAATGGCAAACGGGGGTGCCGCTGGTACCCGAGCTGCCCGAAACCAACCTCCGGTGCGGTCGTGCCAAACCCCTTTCAAGACAGTATTTCAGTTCACGGGAAAACTTTTATCTTCACGTTGAACGGCTTGGTCGCAAAGGGTGTGACATCCGCCGAACCAGCCTCTGTTCCACAAACATTGTCGGCCGGGTCCGCGCCGGGCCCAGTTGCCGCGCCCCAGTAGTTGTTCTCGGCGACTACGTTGGCTAGGTCTGTCGAAAGGCCGCAGACATTGCCAAAGATGTTGTTGCCTTCGACTTTGCCATCGCCGGAGAAGGGGCCAGTTTCGATGCCTTTGTGGTTGCCGTGGACGGCATTTCCGATGATTTGAGCATTGCTATCGAATTGGATGCCTGTTCCGTAATCTGTAACGACGTTTTCTGTAACAGAGCTCCCACGGGCTCGGATACCTATTCCGAACCCCGCATGCACCGCATTCTGGATGATTGAGGTGTTCGACCGCCCAAGGATGCCGGACGCCCACGCAATAATCTCGTTGCCCTCAATAAGCACTAGGCTTTGATCGGATACGCGAATGCCTGCCGCCCCCGTCGGAGTAACGCGCACAATACGATTGCCGCTTATGCTCACATTGTCGGCCTGAACCACGGCGAGGCCAGCAGAAGCGCCGTCCAATCCTGCATTCGTTACAGTGAAACCGTGTCCTGGAACACCGAATTGAACTCCGCCCGAAGTGATGGACACGTTGATCTCCGTGCCTTCCAAGGTAGTCGCATCAATTGTCGTTACTGCGGCACCATCACTGGAGACCAGTATCACGGGTTTATTCACCGCGAGCATGCAGGAGCAGCCAATCGGCGGCGACTCGTCGCCGGGGTCCCCTAATACGCCACTGAAATTAAGGTCGCCATACTTGCCCGGCCCGACGATGATCGTGTCGCCCGCATTAGCATTCGCGATTGCCTGCGAAATCGAGCGGCAGGGCATAATCCGTCCGCAAGAGCTGGAGTCCAGTCCATTGTTGGCTACATACAGTTTGTCGGCCGCGTGCGCCAATGGAGCTAGAAGAAGTACGAACGCTATCGCCAAGGTGGCTTTGAGCTTGATCACTTGAACCTCCAGGTATTTGCCGAAGAACGGCGCGTCAAGCTTAGCCCCGGACTCTCTGCGTCTGCTAGCGCCCTCCGACTGTCACATTACTTGCAGCTCATTTGTAATTTTTGCTTCAGTGGCCTTTGGCTTCGTCATTCTGAGCTTGCTCCGCGCTTGGTAATTCACCGTACAAAAGAATCTTCGACGGGCAACAAGTCAGCCAGGTCCGCATTGCACTTCGTCGCGCGTGGCGCGCAGAGGCTCTCCTTCTTAGAGTGTCCCGGGGGACCGGTGGGGGCATCATCAAATAACGGGCCATCAGAGCCGATTACATCTATAAAACTTGCTTGGCGCTTCGAATCCCGCCGCCTCGACCACACTCAGGGCGTCGGTGCGTAGCGCTGCTTACCTAGCGATTTTAGGGGGCAGCGGAGCGTCCGTCCGCCGCGGCTCCCCTATGACGCTAACCTTGCTGCTTACGTCTACTCGCCTGACCAGCGTGCTGGGCACGGTAGAAAATCTCGTCCGTAACACGCTTGAGGTAATCGACGCGCTCCTTGGGCGTTAGCTTAAGAAATTCCGCGTTTGTGAGGTAGAGAGACGGCTCTCAGCGCGTTCGGCCAGTTCAGGGTCGCCGTTCTTCCCGAGATCGGGGAAATACGAGCGAGCGAAAGGCGCGCCATCGTGCGCGAGCTTCGATCCGGCAAGCGCAAGCCGCCGCTCCGACCGTCTCGCATTCAATCGAAAGGAACGCACCATGGCAGACAATTTGAAGCAAACAGGCAAACCGGACGACGCCCGAATCAACGTCGAGCAGGACCATGAACTTGACTACTGGTCTGGAAAGTTTGGTGTGACCCGCGAGGAAATTCGAGCGGCGGTAAAAGCCGTTGGTCCGATGGTCAAGGACGTGGGCGAGCGGTTAGGCAGGAACCGCTCGTACTGAGCCCACTGCTCCGACGGGCCGTTGCCACGCCGGGTACGCAAGCTACCTCACGGCACTGCGGTCTTTTTGAATCGTTTCAGCGAAGGCAGCGCGGCGACGCATCGTTGCTCGGAACGCACCCATATCTGCTGGTCAACGATATACCAGTTAGGATCGTCGAAAGTCCCGCCTTGCACAATGATCGTGCCTTGCGACTTCTCGGTGGTTTCCGTAACTGTGGTCCCGCATCGCTCGCAGAAGTGCAAGCGCAACCATCGGCCACTCTCATCCGAGCGATGTTCAAAAGTGGCGGTATCGCCGCGCAAATCTACTTGGTCGCGGTTGAAGATGATAGCTAGCGCGAACGCCGAGCCGGTGCGCCGTTGGCAATAGGTGCAATGACAGACACTCGCGCGGACCGGTGGACCCCGCACCTCATAGCGCACCGCACCGCAAAGACAGCCGCCGCCATGTACGGTCATGTTTGCCGCGCCCAGCAAGATGCCCGAGTAAGCGCGTCTCAGAAGGAGCCGAGCTTATCCCGGGCTATTTTGCCACTCTCTGCATTATGCCGGATCATCGAGCGAGTCCCGGCGTACGCTTCGGTACGGCGTGCCACAACCGCATATCACCCACAGCGATTTGATGCTTGCGACTGCGATGCGTAAGCCCTTCGACCGCCCCGGGTGGGTGTTCGAATTGAAGTACGACGGCCGCGCCGACTCAACAGATGCGCGCTCGTTCTACAACGCGTCACAACGCGGAGGTTAGCCGCTAATGCAGTACAGGGAGCGTCACGCGAAACGTCGAGCCGTGGCCCAGCGCGCTCTCGACTAGGATAGCCCGCCATGCAGCTCGACCAAGCGCTTGGTCAGCGCGAGTCCCAGGCCAGTGCCTTCAGCCTTGCGGCTACTGTCCTTGCCGAGCTGCCTGAACTCCTCGAACAGCGACACCTGGTCTTCCGGTGTCATGCCGACCCCGCTGTCCTTCACCGCGATCTCCACCTTGTCCGTATCGAGCTTCGCGCTCACATCTACCCGCCCCCCGTCCGGAGTGAACTTGACGGCGTTGGAAAGCAAGTTCAGCAGGATTTGCTTTACCTTGCGCTCGTCGGCCTCAAACTCCCCCAGCCGCTCGTCGATCTCGACGCCCAGCGCAATGCCGTGGCGCTGCGCGCGCTCGCGCATCAGGGTGACTGCGTTCGAGACCGCCGTCGGCAGGTGGAAAGTCGATAGCTCCAGCTCCATCCGGCCGGCCTCGATCTTGGAGAGGTCGAGGATGTCGTTGATGAGCGAAAGCAGGTGCTTGCCGGAGTCGTTGATGTCCTTCTGGTAGTCGAGCTGTTTCTCGTTCAGCTCGCCGAACATCTGCTCCATCATCGCTTCCGAGAAGCCGATGATGGCGTTGAGCGGCGTCCTCAGCTCATGCGACATGTTGGCGAGGAACTCGGACTTGTGCTTGTCCGCGATCTCCAACTGCCGGTTCACCGTTTCGAGCTGGGCGCTCTTCTCTTGGATCTCGCGGAAAAGCCGTACGTTCTGGATAGCGATGACAGCCTGGTCGGCGAAGGTCTGAAGCAGCCCTATCTGTCCCGGCGAGAATGCACCGACTTGCGCCCCGGTAACCGTAATTACTCCTATCGGCTTGCCCTCAAGCAACATCGGTACCGCGACAATGCTCGAGTAACCCGCAGCCCTCGCGAGGGCGTGGAGCTTGTAATCGGCATCCTCGCCGACATTCGAAATGTACACGACGGTCTGGCTCAGGATCGCGCGGGCCGTTGCCCCTCCCCGGCTTGGAGGCATCGGGTAGCTTTGGCGAACGACCTCCAGCGCTTCCGACCTCAGGCTATGGGCTGCTGCGATATGGATGAGCTTACCGTCGAACGTGTAAACCCAGCCGGTCGTCCCCCCGCACAGCTCCAGTGCCTTGGCGGCAATAGCGTCGAAGACCGGCTGCACATCGCTCGGAAAGCTGCTAATGACCCGGAGAATCTCGCTGGTCGCCGTCTGCCGCTCCAGCGCTTCCTTCGTCTCGTTGAAGAGGCGCACGTTCTCGATCGCGATCGCCGCCTGGTCCGCGAAGGTCTTCAGGAGCGCAATCTGCTTGTCGGTGAACGGCCGCACTTCCTTCCGGCGCAACAGGATCGCCCCCAGAGCACGGCTCTCCCGCATCAGCGGAACGCTGAGCGTGGTGCGAAGGCCGCTGCGCTCTCGCAGCTTGCGGGTGATCGGATATTCATCGGGGGAGAGCTGGAGCGAGTCCTCGATGTGCAGGGTCGTGCGTTCCAGGATGGCGCGCCCGCTTATCCAGCCGCGGTCGAGCGGCAAGGTCTCCCCGAGCGGGACCGGCATCGGCACATCGCCGAAGCCAGCGGCAAGGCGGGCCGAGTCGCCTTCAACGAGCCAGATGCGCGCATCGAAAGCGTCGCAGATCTTCGCGGCGCGCACCGCCACGGCGTCGAGGACGGGCTTCACGTCGGTGGGGGAGTCGGAGATGACGCGCAGCACCTCGCTGATCGCGGTCTGCCGCTCAAGCGCTTCCTTCGTCTCGTTGAAGAGGCGCACGTTCTCGATCGCGATCACCGCCTGGTCGGCAAAGGTCTTCAGCAGAGCGATTTGCTTATCGCTGAAAGGACGAACTTCCCGTCTGCGAAGGGTGATGGCCCCAACAGCCGCGTCTTTCAGCATAAGAGGTAGGGCTAGGACGGTTCTCACGCCTTGCGGTTTGGAGGTGATCTGTGACGTCGGAAATTCGCGCGGCAGGGCGAGTACATCCTTGACCTGTACCGGCGCTCCCTCCATCACCGCGCGGCCGGTAGCCCAGCCCGGCTCTATTTTTTGGGATGGCGCCGCCTGGGCGACCTTGCCGGAGTGGGCCACAAGCTCCAGCTTCTCCCCGTTAACCACGAAAACCTGCGCGTCACCGGCTTCGCACAACCGGGCAGCGCGCTCGGCGATCGCTTGGAACACCGGCCGTATGTCCGTCTGCGATTGGCTGATGACCTTAAGGATCTCTGCCGTTGCCTGCTGCTGCTGAATTGCCGCCCTCCGCTGGTGCCGCTCACCGGTCAGGGTTCGCCGCAGGCTCGCGACGGTCTGCTGAGGCGACCGAGCGCGCGACTTTTGCGAGGCCTTTTGACGCCGTTGTGCCACGGTTCCCTCCCCAGAAAGCCGGCGAGCAGGTGCGCCGGTATCCTACGCCTATGCCAACCCGTTGGACGCACGAGCTGGCGACGGGAGCGTCTTTCGTCGCATACGCGCGTCCTTGCAGCCGCCGTACTTCTTCCCTTGGCAGTGTCGTGCCGGATACAAGTCGGTGCGCGAGATACGCGCTGGACGCGCCGGCGGACGCCGGGTGCGTTAGGGAACGCTGCCTTTCACGACCCAAGCGGTGGCTGCGTACGACCGCGGCCCGTCGCCTTCGCCGTCCAGATAGGCCTGTCTCACCATGTCGCAGAGCGTTGCTCGCGCATCAGCCTCCAGGTTTGCGACGAACTCGGCGATCGGTCCTTCTTTGCCTTCGACGGGCGCCCAGAAGTCGGCAAACGACGCGAACTCCATGCGGATCGTTAGCGAATCCTGCACGACGTTCGCCAAGCCCGCGGCATGCCAAGCGCTGGTCAGTTCGCCGGGGCGGCTCAGGGGCCGCGTGTAGGCCGCGGCTCGCGCGCGACGCCCACGTTCGCCGAGTACGGCGGCAGTATCGTAGACCATGCGTAGCGCAACGAACCCGCCGCGCGTATCCCAAGTGGCTGCGGTCACCGTCCCACCCGGACGCGTTACGCGGCGCATCTCGCGCACCGCAATATCGGTGCGCGGGACGAATTGCAAGGCGAGCATGGAAACCGCATGGTCGAATACACCGTTTGCGAACGGCAGCGCGCAGGCGTCGCCGACTTGGAAGTCCACTCTACAGTCCGCGTTGCGGAGGCTGGCGTAATGGACATATCCAGGAGATATATCGAGGCAGCGCACGCTGATGATCTCGCGATCCTCTGCCAGCGACAGGGCGAGGCTGCCGGTGCCGCAGCCGACGTCGAGCACCCTTACCGCTCCGTGCGTTCCGGCAAACCGGATCAACGGCGGCGCCAGGCGCCGGCTCCAGCGACCCATCTGCAGGTCGTAGCCGTGGCCATCGGCGGATGCGAACGTCGAACTGCCGTCCATGCGGCAGCTACTGTGGCCTCAAGCCGAGCGTGTTGACGAGCGCCGCGTTCATGGCGATCTCCTTCTCGACGAGCGCGTGGAATTCGGCACGGGTGAGGTCCATCGCGTCCACTCCGAGACTTGCCAATCTTGCCTTGACAGCGGGCTCCTGTAGGGCCCTGGCCGTTTCGCGGTGAAGCTTGTCGACGATCTCGCGCGGTGTCCTAGCCGGCAGGAAGAGCCCAAACCACATCGGATATTCGGCATCCTCGAAGCCAGCTTCCCTGAGGGTCGGCACGTCCGGCAGCGCGGACGAGCGCGTAGCGCCGTTGACCCCCAGCGCCGCAATCGTGCCGTCCTGGATCGGCCGCAGAACTGCGCCGAGGGCCACGAACGCGAAATCGATCCGTCCCGCCAGCACCTCCGTAATCAACTCCGCACCGCCTTTGAACGGGACATGGACAGCCGCCACGCCGGCGCTAAGGCGAAAGCGTTCCGCGCTCAGGTGCGACGCCGAGCCGACGCCGGGCGAAGCGAAGTTCAATGCGCCCGGTTTGGCGCTGGCTGCGGCAACGAGATCGCGAGGTGTCCTAATGCCCCGGCCGGACCGCACTACCAGAACGAACGGCGTCACGCCGAGTGGGGCGACGGCAGCGAAATCCCGCGCCGGGTCATACCCGAGGTTCGGATGTAGCGACGGCGCGATGGCGTGCGCCGCCGAGTTGACGAGAAGGGTGTAGCCGTCGGGGCCCGCCTTCGCAACGGCGCCGGCGCCCACGGTCTGCCCCGCACCTGGGCGGTTCTCCACGATGATGGTCTGCCCGAGCTGCTTGCCCAGCTGTGCGAAGACCACACGAGGCACGATATCGATGACGCTGCCCGCGGCGATGGGCACGATCGCCTTCATTGGCTTAGTCGGCCAAGTGTCTGCACTGACATCCATGGCCGACAACCCCAGGGACAGGGCGATCGGCAACAACAAGCAACTGCGCTTCATGACATCCTCCTCGCAAGTTGGGCGACTCTACCGAGGCACACTTCGACGCGAACAGCGTAGGCTCGGCGGTTCAGCGAGGTCCAATACATATATTGTCTGGCAATCAATGCCGCGGCGGCATAAGGAGCATCATGGATCTACGGCACGCGCGAACCTTTGTCACCGTGGCCGACTTGGGCACCGTATCCAAGGCGGCGGAACGCTTGCACATCGCCCAGCCTGCGTTATCGCGGCAGATCGGCAATCTCGAGAACGAGCTCGGCGTCAAGCTCTTCGACCGAGTCGGACGCGGCCTCGTCCTGACCGGTGAAGGCGAGCAACTGCTCGGCGACTGCAGGGCGCTGCTGGGGTGCGCCAGCGCGCTCGGCGAGCGCGCGCAGCTTCTGCGGCGCGGCGACACCGGCACGCTGAAGGTGGCCGCCTCGCCGCAGTTCATCGAAAGCGTAATGTGCGATTTCCTGCACAGGTATGCGGAGCGCTATCCCCAGGTGCAGATGACGCTGATCGAGTCTATCGTTTGGTCCGACACCTTGCGAATGCTGGAGCACGGCGAGATCCAACTCGGCCAGAACCTGCATCGCGCACTGCAGCCGCGCGATGGGCGTTTCGAGAGCCATCCGCTGGAGGCGGTGGAGCTGCTTGCCGCCTGCCGTGCGCCCCTGCCGCTCGCAAGGAACGGGGCAATCGAGGTCGCCCGCCTCGCGGCCAACCGTTTGCTCGTCCTCGATACCAGCTTCGTATCGCGCCGCACCTTCGATGCGACCTGTCGGCTGGCCGGCATCGAAGCCACTATCGCCTTCGAGAGCCGCACGCCGCATACGCTGCTGGCAATGGCCGAGCGGGGACATGGCGTGGCGATCGTTCCCTCCGCGGTGCGGATCGACCGGTATCCGTTGCGCATCGCCCGGGTCACCTACCGGGGCAAGCCCTTGCGCGAGCCCCTCGCCATCTTCTGGGACAAGCGGCGCCCACTGCCGAAGTACGCCGCGGCCTTCTGCGCGATGCTGTCGCAGTATGTGCGCGAAGTATTCCCGATCTCGCGGCCGTCGCGACGTGCACCGTCAAGTCGGGCGGCCAAGCCTTTTTAGGGATGCTCCGATCTACCTGCTGATGCTGGCCAACTAAAGGCTTACGGCACGCGCGTACACGTAGCGGTTAACGCGATACCCCTCTGCCTGCGAAAAGCGTAGCGTGCTTTGGCGATGCCGTTGCTTGACCTTCGCGAACGTGAGCCACATTCGGCTTCACTAGGGCACCAATGCCCGAATTGCGGGCACGATGTTCGTCGAGTCCGACGGCGCTTTATTGATCGGCTTAGCAACCTGTGGCGTCCAGTACAGCGGTATCGCTGCCGGAGTTGTAATTGGGAAGACAATTTCAGTACACCGCTGCCTGGATAAGGAATGCTTCCACCGCCTAGCTGGCCGGCGCAGGACGGCCCGCGACTACTTTCGAAACTGGCGCCGCGCGAGGCATATGCGCATGCGCTTCTTCGTCTCCTATCTGCGCCTGCTGCTGCCGACGAATTCTGTCAAAGGTCAGCGGACGCATACCAACGCGTAAGGGACGATTCCGCCGTTCTCAGCGTAAGCACGCGCCGGGTCTAGCAGGTATCAGAACCTGTCGCGTCGCGCCATTTGTTGGCGGCGCGCACAATGCCTGACTCAATTAACCGTGACGTATCGAGGAAGGAGAGCAGGTTTGAAAGAAGTTGCTAACGGCAGCCGCTAAATCGCCAGCGGTTGGTAGGCTTCTTTCCGCCAGTCGATAAGTCGAAGACAAGAAAGTGACAGCTCGATACCACACCATCTTGGGAGGATTGTGTCGATTTTTGCTACTCAGCCGATCGGGGTTTTGCTTGTTGACGACCATCGTTCAGTGCTGTGGGGACTTACGAAGCTCATAGAATCCGCTCGTCCACAGCTCGACCTACTCGACGTAGCCACCTGCCATGGCGAAGCGCTGGCGGCCATGCAGAAGCACCGGCCGCACGTCGTGCTGCTCGATCTAGACCTTGGCAGCGAAAGCGGGTTTGATCTTGTGCCGCAACTGGCGAGCCAAGCGGCGGTACTCATCCTAACGGGCCTTCGTGACTCCGCTGCCCAGGAACGCGCCGTTCTTGCGGGCGCGCGAGGCGTCATTCACAAAACCGAACCGGCCGAGGTGATCCTGAAAGCCATCGGATGCGTGCACGCCGGCGAGCCTTGGCTTGATCGCATCGCAATGGGCAGAGTGATGCAAGCCTTTTCGCGGCGGCAAAGCGAACAGCCGCCTCACGCTACCCTGACGGCTGCCGAGCGCAAAGTTGTCGCTGCCGTTGTGCATCAACGAAGCGCACCCAACAAGGTCATCGCCGCAACACTACACATCAGCGAACACACGCTGCGCAACCACCTGAGCACGATTTACGGAAAGCTTGGCGTGAATCGGCGGGTAGATTTGGTCCTCTATGCCATGGAGCACCGGCTTGCGCAGCCTTCCGCTGGCATGCATTAGCCGCTGACTTCGGGCGAACGCCAGCAATACGCCCACTTTCGGTCCATTCCACCACAGCGGGAGGCGGGCTTGGGGCAGGCTCCAAATTGCCTGCCTCGCGGGTACAAGTGAGGGTACAGAACCTTATTCACCTTTAATAAACGGAGTGCGCTTCAATTCAATACTGATCCGTCACGATGCCCACTTAGTGGCTCATCTTTCCCAGGCCGAGGCTTCGCTAAGCGGCTGGTCCGCGTGACGAAGTTCACAGATTGTCTCAGTTGGATGAGTTGAGATCAGGGTTTACGCGGGGCTCTTCTCAGGGTTTGCACGGAGGCTCAGGGTTTACCCGAGGCTGCCCTCAGGGTCAAAACTACAAGCGGAACATTGCTTCGCGACTTGAGCCAATGCCCGTAACGCGCAATGCTCTATGCATGATTCAAGAACACACCCAGCAGCACGGTTTACTGGATCACGCAGCGACCCTTGAGCGTGCGGCGGCTTCGGTTGGGGGATACGCCGCACTTGCAGCACGTCTCAAGGTTTCGCAACAGCAACTCGAGCACTGGATCGGCGAGGAAGAAACGCCTCCGCACACCGTGTTTCTTGACGCCATCGACATCATCATCGAGAACGCCCTGCGGCGCCATTGCCGAAATGCGGGCGTTGCGCAAACTGCTATGGCACTCTGAGGCGAATCTAGTAGATCTAAGCGCTCAGAAGAGAACGCGCGACTGCCCCTCTTTCACCTTCAGCACCAGGGCGGCCAGCCTAAAGAGCGACTTGCCGCACAGCATGGCGCTCGCGCGGGCTGTGCGCGAGGTATGAGCGCATACGAGTACGGCGAGCTGATTTGCTACCGCTTCAGCGACTCCATCGAAAAATCGCCCTAGATCGGTATCCTGGAGCGCCTAGGGTCCAAGAGAAAGGCCGCGAGGTCCATCAACTTGCTGTCCGGCATGTCGATACCACCGTACATCCACGCTTCGACCACCCAAGACGGAACGTCGAGCTGCTCCGCGAGCTCGACATGTCCCACTAGGTCAACGGCACGCTGCGCGATCTCCTGCTTTTTCGTGGTCATGGAGGAGAGCGTACCAGTGGCATAGCCAGCCCTCCATCGACCAATCGATGAATAGCCTTCCGAAGTGGCAAAAAGGTGTGAGAAAGCGCTATACGCCACGTCGCCCGCTTGTGGCGGCTGAAGCCGAGGCCGGCGAGGGCGATGCCAAGGAGTGCGGGCGTGGCGGGCTCACTTAGGGAACTACACCGTTCCGCATCGTGAGAAGACGGCTATTTGGTCGGCCGGCTTTTGCTCGGAACATTAGGTGAAGGCGCGGCCGCGTCCACGGATGTACGACCGCAGATTGCCACACCGTGCGTGAGGATAGTGACCAATGATGCGCTGCGACGCTAGCCGGCCGTCTCGATATCTGCGCTAATGATCCAACAACTCCCGTACCTTCTCGGCCACTGCAAACCGTGTAAAAGGCTTGGTGATGAGCGCCACGCCATCGTCGAGTCGGCCATGATGGACTATTGCATTGCGCGCGTAACCGGTCATGTATAGGACGCGCAAATCCGCTCGCCGCTTGAGCGCCTCATCCGCGAGTGCCCGACCGTTCATGCCACCTGGCAAACCCACATCGGTGAAGAGCATGGCGACGCTCGCTTGCTTCGAAAGGATGTCGAGAGCTTCTGCAGCATGCGCTGCCTCAAGCACTTGATAGCCCATATCCCTAAGGACCTCAGCTGTGAACTTGCGAACATCGTGGTCATCTTCGACGAGAAGGATTTGCTCTTTGCCGGCTCGCTGTTGCAAAGCTTGGGGTTCGCGCCGGGCATTACTATTTACAGGGCGAGCGAGGCGAGGAAGATAAAGCTTCACTGTTGTGCCGTGCCCCACCTCGCTGTAGATCTTCGCATGCCCGCCGGACTGCTTAATGAAGCCATACACTTGGGAGAGGCCTAGCCCCGTCCCCGCTCCGGCTTCCTTTGTGGTGAAGAAGGGCTCGAAGGCCTTTGCGGCGACGTCTGAAGGCATGCCGTGGCCAGTATCACTGACCGCAATCATGACGTACTGTCCTACCTTCAGGTCGGAATCCGACGACGCATAGTCTTCGTCCAAGAATGCGTTCGAGATTTCAACCGTGAGCTTGCCGCCGCCCGGCATGGCGTCGCGCGCATTCAGTGCAAGGTTGAGGATCGCGGTCTCGAGCTGACTCGCATCCGCGGAGATCCACCAGACGCCCGCGCCCATCACAGTCTCGATGGAGATCGATTCGCCAAGAACCTGTGCAAGAAGGGCCGTGATTTCACCTATTAAAGCGTTGGGATTGATTGGCCGCGGATCGAGCGGCTGCCTTCGGGCAAAGGCGAGCAGCCGTTGCGTAAGGCTTGCCGCGCGGTCGACGTTGCGCTTCACGATCTCGAAATAATCCCGGACCTCGCCAGATGGCTTTTCCAAACGAGACTGCGCGAGTTCTACGCCGTTCTTGATGACATGCAGCAGGTTGTTGAAGTCATGTGCAATACCGCCAGTGAGCTGTCCGAGCGCATCCATCTTCGCGTACTGCGCGAGCGCCTGCTCCTTATCGCGCAGGTCCTCAATGTCCCGCGTGATCTTCATATATCCGACGAGCCGGCCGCCGGAGTCGCGTATGGCGTTTATCGCGACATCGGCAAGAAAGCGGCTGCGGTCCTTTCGTACTCGCCAAGCTTCTTCCCCAAATACCCCCTGCTTGGCGGCCGTTTCGAGCGCCTGTTGCGGCTTGCCGGCCTTGAGATCTTCATCGGGATAAAACCGGCTGAAGTTTGAGCCTACGATCTCGTCTGCCGTATAACCCATCATCCGCTCTGCACCGGCATTCCACTCGGTGACACGGCCTTCAACGTCGAGAGCGTGGATGGCGTAGTCCTGTACGCCGTTCACAAACAGCCGCAGTCGGCGATCGCTTTCCTGGCGTCCACGCTCCGCCGCTCGGAAACGTAGGAAGGCGATCGGCACCACCATGATGCCCGACGCAAGAATCAGGAACGCGAGTACCGCTGCCCACCGCGCAAGAGAGCTACGTTGCTCCTCCTCCGTTGCAAGCAGACGGAGTCGCTCGGTAAGCACCGTTCTTTCCGCGTCCACCGTGGCGTCTATTGATGCCCCGATGTTGCGCATGGCATCGAGGGGCGAATTCGATTGCAACCACACGTGCTCCAGGGAGAGGCTTCCTTTACCCACAACCGCACCAATCCGATCAAGCTCACCGAGAAGCCCCATCATCTGTGTTTCGAGAACAGGCATTCTCCGCTGCTGTTCCGGATTGTCGGCAGTCAGCTTCTTGAGCGACGCGAAAAGCTGCAGTGCATCGTGCGCGTTCTTCTGCTGGGTTTCGAAATCTTGGGGCTTACGAGAATTAACGTATATGCGCAGCGACCGCAGAGCGCTTTGCGTTTGCTGGAATAGCATCTGCGCCGTCGTGATCACTTCAAATGTGTGCACGACGAGCTGTGCGCTTTGTTTCTGGGTCGGGACCCGCCCGGACAACCGGTAAAGCTCCAAACCAGCTAGGATCAAACTGGCGACCATGATCAAGCAAAGGCCGCTCCACAACGCCGCTGGCATGCCCGTCCGACTCACAGCTTTCACTTGAAAAGAGACCTCGGTACGGTCAGCGATCCGAGGACGTCAATGCCGCTTGCACGCACTGCAGTAGCTCTTTCGAGCCGAAGGGCTTGCGGAGGATGAGCGCACCGCATTCGTGCGCCGTGAAAAGATAAGGCTCCGCGTTTAGTCGTCCGCCGCTGCCGCCGGACATCGCGATGATCTTCGTCATCGGCGCTTCCTTTTTTACAGCGACGAGTGTCTCAATGCCGTCTCGCTCTGGCATCACGATGTCGGTGATGACGATGTTCGCAGAAAGCGTCCGAACCGCTTCCAGTCCCGCAACTCCATCTGCGGCTGTATGGACTTCGTGGCCCGCTTGCTCGAGCAAGGCTCGAACAACCGTGCGAACGTCCGGGTCGTCATCGATAACGACAATGGTGGCCACACCCGCCCTCCCTCATTCCCCCAAAATTAGCACTTATGAGTCTTGACCGGCATTGTTCCGACCGCCCGAGGCGAGCCGCGCACCAGTGCTGCGCAGCACCATGGCAAGCTTCGAAAAACCGCCCCCGGTCGGCAACGGCCGCAGGCCGGACGCAATCATTCTTGACATAAGTATGCCGCACATCGATGGGTTTGAGCTCGCTAAGAAGCTGAAGCTAGGCTTTCCGGGCGTCTGCGTTGTGGCAATTAGCGGCCACAGCTCGGACGAACATCGCAAGCGGGCGCCACACGCAGGCTTTGACGGCCTACGTTACCAAGCCCGTGGATGCAGCAATGCTGGAGAGCATCCTGCTCACGCTGTTTGCAGGACATCGCGGGTAGTGCTCCTAACGCCTGATTCACGACATTAGGCAGAAGATGAAAGAGGGCCGAAAGCAGCGCGAGGAAACAGGGGAACGAATGGACGACGCCGGGCCCTAGCTTCGCCATAGTGGCGGCTGGAGGCGCCGGTCGAGCTACTAACCGTCATACGCGCATGGGGCACGAGACGCTGTCGCACGCATGTTGGCGCTGCTCCTGCAGTGGAACGAGACGGGCGAGGTCCGGTAAATTCGATGTCAGATCGTCTAGCTGAAGCCGTCATCAAATCAGCCAATGGCAGCTGGTTCTGCCGCATGCCTATAACGATAGTCGGGCCCGGCGGGGCCGGTCGAGCTAACTCCAGGCGCAACGTATCGCCTTGGGCGGATTTTCGACGGAATCGACGTCTCGCCCCTCTCAACTGTTGGCACAGCACCGGCGGGCTACCGCCAAATTTCAGGGTGCGCTAATAGCAAAATGGAGGCGGCCATCGGGAGTAGTCAACCGCCAACCCGCCGCTGGCGGTCCGTGCGCGCGCCCGTCTACCCCTCCAAGACCTTCTCGATAACGGCAAAATCGAGCGGCTTCGCAAAGTAGCCGTCGAAGCCCGCTTCGGTCGCCTTACTTCGTGTCTCTTGGGATTGCCCCGTAATGGCGTAGAAGCGCGCTCTCGGGAAGTAGCTCTTTAAGCGAGGGAGGACCTCATACCCGCTCATGATGGGCAATCCGATGCCCAGCAAGACAATCTCGGCGTTGAACTCAGTAGCCAGTGTGAGGGCGTAGAGCGGATTGGTCGCAGTCTGTACGCGGTGCCCTCCCTCTCGCAGGAGGAGCGCAAGCATCGCAACCTGATCCGGATCATCATCCACAACAAGGACCGACCGTACCCGCAACGCGCCTCCGTCTTTTGCCAACTTCGAGCGTACTTCAGTCGAGCACCATAAATCCGTCCCTTATGGCACTACAAGCCGCTCTTTAGCTTGAGCACAACGCAGACGACGTGGACGCTTCCTACCTGCTGCCGAATTCTGCGCCCGATATTCCGCGCGCTACATGCTCGGCCACTCGTCCCACGTGGCCGAAGTCCGCGCCAATAGCTCGGCCGGAGCGGCGACGGTAGTTTCCGGCGTTAGCGCAGGCAAGGTGAGATCCGCCATGGAGACAGCCGCACTAGCGAGGATGAGCAAGGTTGGAACCATCGCTCCAACGAAGAGTAGATACTCAGTCTTCATCATGGCCGACTCCTTTCGATACGTGCGGCCAGTCTAAGCCCTTGCTTATCCCGCTCGTAAGTGGCGCACGGCCCGCGGGTGTAGTGATTTATTACCCCCACGTCGCCGCCTAATCCTTTGAACTTGCATGCAACCGTTTGGCACCATGGCCCCGCCTTAGCTGGCAATGGCGGCGGAGTCAAGCGGGCCTGAGGACTTGATCGAGCGAGAGCGCCAGCCGTGGGGAACGGCCGGAGAGGCTTGCCAGGATCGCCTAGGAGCGCGGGGCCACGGGGTGCAGCGAGCTTGGCGGGCCCAGCTGGGAAAAGAAAAGCCCCCGAGCCGATGAAGGGCGCGAGGGCTGCGACGGTCTGTTTGGGGCTCGTCGCGGGGCTCCATTTACTCTTCGTGTGGTGCGCGGGGGGCTTGACCCCGTAGGCGTTGATCTGTTTCTGGAGCGCCTTGCGCTGCTTGTACTCCGCCGCGCGCTGCGCGTCCGCGGCAGCGGCAGCCTGCTCGCGGCGAAGCCGCTCTTGCTTCCGGAGCTTCTTATCCATCTCTTTAGCCTCTCGCTCTAGCTGCGCCTCTCGCCGCGCGGGTGACTTCGCCGCGCTGCGGCCCTCGGGCGACGCGCGGTTGAAGTCATCGAAGTGCTCTGCGCCGGCGTAGCTGGCTCAACCTGCGCGATCGTAGACCGGGGCTGCCACAGGACGGAATTACGGCGTGCCGTCGGGCTGTCTGCTGCGCTGCGGCTCATGCAGCCTCGGGAACTGCCATTCGAAGTACTCCCATATGATCACGCCCCATAGAAGGCCGCCACCAAGAGCGATACCAAACAGAAAGAACTTGAACGGGACATCGCCATAGTGGCCGAAGCTCCAGACCAGAAACACAGCGGCCGGAAGACCGACCGCTATGACGGAGAAGAGCAAGAAGTTTTGTTTATGTCTTAGCCATCGGCCGAACTGAGCAAAGGTTTGCACGCGCAAATCTTCCTAGGATCGTCTCAAGGGCACGCCCGCGTTCTGGGCAGCGCGCTTAGCCTACCGTTTTGTCCGCTGTTGCATAGCCCTCGAATCGAACCTCAGACGAGTTGCCGCAATTTTTCGTGTGCCTGGGTCTCCTGAAGCTGGCGGTGGCTCAAGGCGTGAGCCCGTTCTGGGGACGGGTAACATCTACCCGGACCCTTCATGACCATCAACCGCTGGCTCGCGCTCGCGCTGCTCTTCCTTGCGCGGACAGCTATGGGGTTTCAGTTCCAATCGCTAGGCGCCGTGTCGCCGCTGCTCATGCGGGACTTGGGGATCGAGTTCGCGCTTCTCGGTACGCTGGTTGGGATCTGGATGCTGCCCGGCGCCTTCGTCGCCGTCCCCGGCGGGGCGCTCGGCCACCGCTTCGGCGAAAAGCGAATGGTCGTTCTCGGCCTCGGGCTCATGGCGCTCGGCACGCTGATGATCGCCATGGCGGGGACCTACGAGGCGGTGTTCGCCGGAAGGCTGGTGAGCGGCATTGGCGCGGTGATAGTGAACGTGCTCCTCACCAAGATGGCCGCCGACTGGTTTGCGGATCGCGAGCTCTCCACGGCAATGGGACTCCTGGTGGTGAGCTGGCCCCTCGGCATCGGCGTCGCGCTCGTGGCGCTCGGCCCGCTGGCTGCCGCCTCGTCCTGGGCGGTGGCGATGCACGTGACGCTCGGCGTGTGCATCGTCGCCTTCGTCGGCATCGCGCTCGGCTACCGCTCGCCCGCGCGCGCGGCGTCCGCGACGGCGTCATCGTCGCGGCTGAGCGCGCGGGAGCTCGGGCTCGTGAGCCTCGCCGGCATCGTGTGGGCGCTCTTCAACGTAGCGTACATCCTCGTCGTGAGCTTCGTGCCGGCGCTGCTGAGCCAGCGCGGCATGCCGCCGGCACATTCGGCGCTGCTCGTCAGCCTCTCGACGTGGCCCGTGGTTCTCACCGCGCCGCTCGGCGGCATGCTCGCGGACCGGACGGGCCGACCGAACGCGCTCATCTATGGAAGCTTCGCCGGCATGGCGATTTCCATGTGGCTCATGTTGGGCGTCGACAAAGTGTGGCTCATGCTTCTCGCCTTCGGGCTGCTGGCCGGGCCGTGCGCGGGTCCGATCATGGCGCTGCCGGCGAAGGTGCTTCGGCCGGATTCGCGCGCGCTCGGCATGGGGGTCTACTACACGTGGTACTACGTCGGCATGGCGGTGCTGCCGCCGGCTGCGGGCTATGTGCGCGACGCAACGGGACTCTTTGCCGCTCCGCTCCTCTTCGGCTGCGCGCTTCTCGTGCTGGGCGCTATCGCGTTCTATGTGTTCGTTCATCTCGCGGGCGCCGGCAAGGCCGCCGGCGCGTTCCGGCCCAGGCCGATCGTCCGCAAGAACTAGGCGCGGCGACACGGCTCCTGCGTCGTGGCGTCACCGTAGCGCTTTGCCGCCTGACGCAAGGCGTCGCGCACGCGCTCGCGCAGCACGTCGGGTGCTAAGGACTTCGACATCAGCCCCAAACTTGAGGATCTCCGTCAGCAGCTCCCGGGCCTCGGCATAGGGCACCTCGATGACGTAACTGCCGTCCTTCAGCCTCTCGAAAATTCGCTATTGAAGGTCCGCTGGGTGCCCCTCCATCCGGGACGCGAACCATGCGCCATTGGTTAAGCTACAGGCTCGGCGTAGGATCGTTCGCGTTTGTCAACCGAAGGAACAGCCATGGTGCAGATGCCAATCGCAAAGGTTCTCGAGGTCGCCAAGGAGTTGGTCGATACCGGCAAGCAGGTCAAAGTGCTGTGGCAAGAGGAGGAGTCGTTAGCGTTCATAGCGAAGGGGCGCGACTACCGGAGCGAGTTTCACATCAACCCGAGTCACGAATTGATGTACCAGATTAGAGGCACGATGAACTTGCACTACCGGACGCCTGAAGGTCGCGAGGACATCGAGGTGCCGAGCAGATCCCGTCTCGCAGGCGTACCGTTCATCCATCCGTCAATCCTAAAGCGTGGCCGAGGCGGCACTGCGCTTGCTTGCACAATCTTGCGGCCACTCCTGACGAGGGTTCGTCGCAACCACTCCGCGGTATACGCCGGCCCTCGTCGTTCGGACTTTCGCCACTCAACGGGGTGGCCGCACCCAGCTTGGGGGATGGCGGGGTTAATTCAACCCGTCCCCCAGAACGAGGTCGGCCGCCTTGTGGATTATCTCGGCTGGAGGTACTTGCTCGCCGTCGATCCACGCGCGCAGTGCAGCATCCTCCACGCCAAGATGCTTGGCGAGAAGTTCTGGGCCGCCCAGCTTACGGGCAGCATTGATGAGCACCCGCTGGCCGAGCGCGTGCATGACTCCCTCCCTGCCACGATTATGCCCCATAGCGGGCAGCACTGAGAGGGACGATGACATGCTGGCCACACTCGAGGAACCGCCGTTCGTCCTTGAGCAGCGAAATTTGCTTCTCGCTGAATAACCGCACCTCGGGCCATCTCAGGAGGATGGCGCCGAGCGAGCGGTTCTCCCGCCGCAACGGTACGGCAAGGGTCGTGCGATGGCCCCACTCCAGCGCCATCTTGCGGCCGAGCGGGAACTCGGATTCGGGTGCGCACCGCAGATCCTCGATCTGGATTGGCACCCCGTCGATCACCGAGCGGCCCTTGACCGTGGTGCGATCCAAGGGCCGCGTCTCGCCCATCTCGAGGCGCCCCGAACGAAATCTAGCGCAAATCACCCATGCGGCACGCTTTAATCCAGTCGCGCAGAATCGCCCGGCCGTGTACTTTGGCCGTTAGGTACCTATGCGCTGTCTTTCTGCCTCTTTGGAGGTCCCGTCTCGTCGATGCCTGAATTGGAGGTCGTAATTGAGATCCCGCGCGGCAGCTTTTTGAAGCGCGGATCGTCAGACACCGTTGACTTCGTCTCGCCGCTGCCGTGCCCGTTCAACTATGGCGCCGTGCCGCGCTACATTGGTTTGGAGGGTGATCTGCTCGATGCGGTAGTACTCGGCGCACGGCTACCCCGCGGAACACGGACCAGGGTTAGAGCCTGGGGCGCAATCGCGCTTACCGATCGGGCCATGACTGACCACAAGCTAATTTGCAGCCATGCTGAACCGAGCAGTGCAGAGCGCGAAAAACTGCTTCGTTTCTTTCGCTTTTATGCGCGTTGCAAGGGGCTATTGAACTTGTGGCGGCGCCGCCCAGGACGCAACGCGTGCGAGGGGTGGATAGATGTGCACGAGGCCCTTGCGCGTGCGCGGCCGCGCGAAGCGGACTGGCGAGGCCCACCAATTCCTTTCTGACTGCCCGTTGGTACAGCTACCGCAATTGCGCATAGTTCGGTAGTCGGCGGGAAGTCTAACTGCGAAACGTCCTGCACCAGCGGCCCTGCGGCTTTGCGCCGCCTTCCGTGGTTCATACCGAGAAATGCCCAGCTTCTCGGCCAAGTAGCCGAGCGCGTGGTCCTGAGCGGCGCGGCTGCGTCGGACGCTGTCAGAAAACGTCAATTGCCGACAATTGGGCTCAGCGTTCGATGGGCAGTTCGACATTATCAGCTCCGGGGGGGTAAGGCCTTGGACGGTGTTTCAGACAGCTTTGACCGGATCACGTCGAGCCTGATGGCGTTAGCGGCGTCGCTCGTGGATGAGCCACGTAAGGTTTGGGAGTCCATGGGCTGTTCCGAGGCCGAGTACCGCGATTATTGCGCGGGACGAAAGGTCCCAACACAACTAGAACTCGAGCGGCTCGTAGAACTAATCATTCAAGAACAGGGAAACATTGTCTCGAGGAACCGAGACCTTCTCGCCCAAGTTCGGGCGAAGGACGCAAAGCTCGACGGCGGGGAAACTAAATGAAGTTTCATCCCGTTTGGCTCTGACCGGCTGCGCGGTGATGGTCGCAATCGTGAAAAGCGAAATCATTCAACCTGGGAGGTTTTAGGTAGAGTTCCTGTGCGTCGCCGATTGCTGTGCCTGTCGCATCCTCTAGGAACAGGCCCATTGCCACATTGAGCCAGCTCCCGAAATGACATGGCTCAGGACGCTATAAAAGTCGAGGGAGACTCCCACATCGTTTGTTAACCACTATTTCAAATTCGGTCTCTGCCTCAAACGCCGAAGGGATCGGCACGCGAGAACACGGTTCAATGGTGGGCCGGCGGATGGTTTGCAGTTCACTGTGCCGGTCATGAAGATCCCGCCATTCGTAACTGCGGGTCGCTCCGTCGCAAGGTATGAGCGCGTACCGAGCGACGGCGAGATGATTTGCTACCGCTTCAGCGACTCCATCGAAAAATCGCCCTAGAGCGGTACCCTGGAGCGCCTGGCGTCCAAGAGAAAGGCCGCGAGGTCCATCAACTTGCTGTCCGGCATGTCGATACCACCGTACATCCACGCTTCGACCACCCAAGAGGGAACGTTGAGCTGCTCCGCGAGCTCGACATGTCCCACTAGGTCGACGGCACGCTGCGCGATCTCCTGCTTTTTCGTCGTCATGGAGGACAGCTTAGCAGTGGCATAGCCAGCCCTCCATCGACTAATCGATGGATTGCCTTCCGGATACGCAAAAAGGTGTAAGGAAGCGCTAGCGCGGAAAGCGCTGAGAGCCGCTCGTGTCGCCTAGTGGCTGGCGCACCTCGAGCGGCCTTGGGCGGGTTCGACGTCTTTCCGTTGCAGCCCGTTCTCTTAGCTAAGCCTGCACGGGAAGATCCGGCGCTTGCCGCGCTTTGCTTTTGCCATGGCCCCAGAGCAGCAACCCTTTTGCCGCTCCGCATCGGTGATGCGCCGGTCTAAGCCCTCGGCGGGCTGGTGCTCGTTGCTGGCTTGGACAGCTCGCCCAGCACGAGACAACACACGTGTCAGAAAGGGACCAATTTTTAGAACAGGTGGGGGCCCTTCAGCCACCCCGGCCGTAAGAAATGTCGGCGTTGACCTACGCGCGCGCGCCCGTTTCCTGGAGCGCTTCGGCCAGCGCGTTGACCTTGGCCGCGTCGGCGCGCGCGTAGCTCATGAATACATTTGTCATCGTCCGCCTCCTGCGGAATCCTGCGCCCGATATTCCGCGCGCTACATGCTCGGCCACTCGTTCCACGTGGCCGAAGTCCGCGCCAATAGGTCGGCCGGAGCGGCGATGGTAGTTTCCGGCGTTAGCGCAGGCAAGGTGAGATCCGCCATGGAGACAGCCGCACCGGCGAGGATGAGCAAGCTTGGAACCATCGCTCCAACGAAGAGAAGATACTCAGTCTTCATCATGGCCGACTCCTTTCGATACGTGCGGCCAGTCTAAGCCCTTGCTTATCCCGCTCGTCAGTAGAGCACGGCCCACGGGTGTAGTGATTTATTACCCCATCCGTCGCCGCCTAGGTCTTTTGAGGATCTTTCCGCAACGGCCCGTGGGTCATGATGTGTAGATAACGTTGCTATTTAACTCGGCGTGATGGCCGCCGTTACGGGGGAGATTGCGAACGCGTTTAGGGCACGTGCTGTTGGGCAAGCGATTCGGCGGTTTCGGATTTTTTCGACTTTCGCTTTAGAAGCACTGAAATCTCCCTGTATTTTCCGGTGCTTGGGTGGTCCCTAAGACCGTCTTGCTACCCATATGCACCCCATGCTGTACAGCCTAGCGGCTTCGCGAAAGGAAGTGAGCGAGCGCCTTGATGTCGACGTCGCCTACGCCATACAGCGCAGCCGCCATGATGGTATCGCCGCCGGTGCGCTTGCCGTCGCGGTAAGCGCGCATCTCGCCTTCCAGGTAGGCCTCGCGCTGCCCCGCGAGCCGCGGGACCTGGTTCTGGCCGCTGAAGTCGGACAGATGGCAGATGCCGCAGCGCAGCGCCTTCGCCCTTTCCTGCCCGGTCTTCATGAGGGCCGGGTTCGGCTCCCCGCTCTCCATGCCCTTCGCCGGCAGCTTCGAGAAATGCTCCGCGAGCTTGATGAGCTCGGGGTCCTTCAGCCCCTTCACGACCGGCAGCATCAGGTCGGATTTGCGCAGCTCCTCGCGGAACAGCACCAGCTGGGTTTCGAGGAACAGCTTCGGCTGGCCGGCGATCGACGGCACCTTCGGGTCGACGGAGTTGCCGTCCGTCCCGTGGCAGGCCGCGCACAGCTGAACCCTTTCTTGAGAAAGAACAAAAGATGAAAAAAGGGCGGTGAGCAAAAAAGCCCACCGCCCCTTGCGAAGCGCCGACAGCACTACTTGGCTGCGTCTTTCTTCGCCGGCGCCTTGGGACGCTGGTAGCTGATGCGGTAGATCGCGCCGGTCTGCTCATCCGACAGCAGCATCGCGCCATCGCCCATGACATGCACGTAGGCCGGGCGCCCCCAGAACTTGTAGCTCTCGCCGCCCTGCTGGAAGCCGGTGGCGAACGGCTTGTACGTCACCTTGCCGTCTTCGCCGACGCGCGCATTGACGACGTCAAAGCCCATCGGCTTGGTGCGGTTCCAGGAGCCCTTGCGCACGATGAACATCGTGTTCTGGTACTCCGACGGGAACATCTTGCCGGTGTAGAACTTGACGCCCATCACCGCTGCGTGCGGCCCCATCAGCGCGGCAGGCCGCGTTACGCCCTTGCAGGCGTCGGCCTTCTTGATGTCGGGGTCGACCACGCCGTTGGCATGGCAGTACGGGAAGCCGTAGTTGTTGCCGGGCTTCGCCAGCCGGTTCAGCTCGTCCTGCGGGCCGTTGTCGCCCGCCCAGTCGCGGCCGTGGTCGGTGAACCACATTTCCTTGGTCTTCGGATGCCAGTCAAAGCCCACCGAGTTGCGCACGCCGGTGGCGATCACTTCCTTGCCCGAGCCGTCGGCGTTATAGCGGCGGATCTGCGCGTATTCCTTGGACGGCGGCTCGCAGATGTTGCACGGCGCGCCAAACGGCACGTAAAGCTTGCCGTCGGGGCCGAAGGCAACGTACTTCCAGTTGTGGTGCTGCTCGGGCGGCAGCTCGAACTTGGCGGTCAGATCGACCGGCTTGACGTCGCCGCCCTTGGCGATCCCGTCGAAGCGCAGCACCTTGTCGATCGCGAAGACATAGAGCGCGCCGTCTTTGTAGGCAACCCCGGCGGGCTGCGTCAGCTTGTCGACGACCACGCGGACGGTGCGCTTCGAGCCCTCGTCGGTCACCTCGTACACGCGCCCAATGACGCGCGTGCCGACGTAGACTTTCTTGCCATCCTCCGAGACCGCCATCGCGCGCGCACCCGGCAACCCGCTCGCCCAGATCTCGGCTTTGAAGCCGGCCGGCAGCTTCAGCTGCTTGATCGGAATCTCGCTCGCCGGCGTCTCCGTCATCTTGCCGGCATGCGGCGCGAGCTTGGACTCGGCCTGCGCGGGCGGCTTACCTTGGTGCCAGGCCGGCGCCGGCTTCGGCTTGTCCTGCGACAGCGCGGGGGCCGCGAACGCGGCAGCGACCGCGAATGCGATGATCGTCTTCATTTGGTCTCTCCTCTGGGAGTCTCTATTAGAACTGAACGCTTGCCTGGATGCCAGCACCCATGCTGCGCCGCGGTGAAGGCTCGTAGAAGCGGCCGTTGCCCTCGTTCACGATCACCGAGCCGACATAATTGCGATCAGTGAGGTTATCCAGGCGTACGTATTCGCTGATGCGCCACCCGGCACCCTGCTGGATCAGAGCGCCGACCAGGTTGAAAACGGTATAAGCCTCGGCAAACTCGGAATTCGCGTCGTTCACCGGCACCTTCGAGCGGTAAAGCGCTTCCAGATACGTGTAGTAGCGTGGCTGCCGGTAGCTCAGCTGCCCATAGGCTTGGTTCTTCGGCACGCCGGGCAGCGCGTTTCCGGCCGGAATGGTGACGGTATTGCCCAGCACCCTGCTCGAGAATCCCTCCTTGAACGTCGCGTCGAGGTAGGTGTAGGCAAACTGGGCGGCGAACGGGC
Organism: uncultured beta proteobacterium; assembly: GCA_963810475.1. Taxonomy (GTDB): domain Bacteria; phylum Pseudomonadota; class Gammaproteobacteria; order Burkholderiales; family SG8-39; genus SCGC-AG-212-J23. The sequence continues at coordinate 32,679 of CAWENY010000035.1, forward strand.
CCGGCATGGCGCTCTGCGCGGCGAGCTCGAAGCCGAAGCGCTCGGTTTGCCCCGCATTCTTGAACGTGGTGCGCCCGCCCTGGTTCACATCGACCACGATTTCGTCGCGCGTCTCGATGGCGAAAAGCGCCGCGTTCACTCGTGCAACCTGCGGCAGGATGGTCCTCACGCCGAGCTCGGCGTGCCGGCTGCGCGACGCTTCGAGCGCGAAGTTGAGCCCGGTGGCGGGCGGGTTCTGGTGCGCGAGCTCGGCGAAGGTCGGTGTCTCGAAGCCCTCGCCCACGGCGCCGTAGAAGCTCAGGTTCTTGGTATGCCGGTAGAGCACGCCGGCGACCGGCGTGGTCTCGGAGTACGTGCGCGTCCCGCTGTCGTCGGGGTTGACCGTGGTGAAGTAGTCGGTGGACTTGAACTCGACCCGGCTGGTGCGCAAGCCCGCGTGCGCGCTCCAGCGCTCGGCGAACTGCCACTCGGCCTGCGCGTAGAAATCGGTGGCCGAGACTTCATCGTCCTCGTCGCGCTTGAGCGCCCCTTGCACGCCGAGGTTGTTGATGAAGCCTTTGCGGCGCTCGTCCATTACGTCGTACTCGGCGCCGAGCGAGAATCGCCAATCGCCGAGCAAGGTGGAGAACCTCAGCGCGGCGCCGGCATAGTTGCGGTCGAGCTGCACGACTCCGCCCGAGCTCGTGGCCGGCGCCTGGTTGATGAGTGGAATCGCAAGGTATTGTTCGACCCAGCGGCTGCCGCCGTAGACGCTGGCCTCGATCTTCGAGTCGGCGCTCAAGCGATGCGCAAGCGTGGCACCGAGCTGTTCCTGGTAGATGGTCTTGCGCGTATCGAACTGGAGCGCCTGCGGCGTCGCCTGGCGCGGGTTCGCCTCGAGTTGCATCCGGTCCAGCCCCAGCGGATCCTGCGTCTGCGGCTGGCGTAACTGATTGCCGATGAGCGTGAGCGACGTGTCCGGCCGGAGCGCATATTTGAACTTGAGGTTGTAGTGATCGCGCCGCACCGCGCTGTGCTCGCGATAGCCGTCGCTCTCGAAGCGCGAGGCATCGAGCAGCGTGTTGTAGCCGCCGAGCCTGATTCCCGCACGCCACGTATCGTAGCTGGCGCCCATCACGTCGACGCCGATGGTCGGCACCTTGGGCGGGTCCTCTGTTTCCACCACGATCACGCCGCCAGCGGCGTTGCCATAGAGGCTCGAAAACGGCCCGCGCAGCACCTCGATGCGCTCCGCGGAGCCGAGCGCAAAGGTCGCCGCCTGGCCCTGCCCGTCGGGCATGGTCGCCGGGATGCCGTCGGCGATGAGGCGGATGCCGCGCACACCGAACGCGGCGCGTGCACCAAAGCCCCTGGAAGAGATCTGCAGGTCCTGCGCGTAGTTCTGGCGGTTCTGCACGACGATCCCCGGCACGCGCCCGAGGCTTTCGGACAAGTTGACCTGCGGCCGGCCATCGCGAATTTCGTCGGCGTAGATGCGATCAACCGATGCGGGCACCTGGAGGCTTGGCTGCGGCACCCGCGTGGCCGTGACGACGACCGCATCCGCATTGCCTGGCTCCTGCGCCAAGGCCGCGGTCGCAGCCAACAAAAACCCTCCCCCGACCATTCTCTTCATTTGCTTGCTAGGCTACTCCCAATGCGCCTCGCGTTTCTAGCCATGATGCTGCTCGGTTCAACAGCGACCGCCGAGCCGAGCGCGGAGCTTCTCACGCAGTTGCGCCAGGGCGGCTACGTCCTTTTTCTGCGCCATACCTCCACCGATTTCAGCCAGGACGACTCCCGCATGAAGAGCTTCGAGGATTGCGCGACGCAACGCAACCTCACCGACAAGGGCCGCGCCGAAGCCCGTGCTCTCGGCGAACACGTGAAGCGCCTGAAGATTCCGATCGGCGAGGTGCTCGCCAGCCCTTTCTGCCGCACCATGGAGACTGCCCGCCTGGCGTTCGGCAAGGCACGCGCCACGAACGACGTGCGCGGCGGCCCGCTCAGCGCCGACGATCCCAAGCGCTACGAACCCCTGCGCCTGCTCCTCGGAACGAAGCCCGCCGCCGGCACCAACACCGTACTCTCGAGCCACGGCAACCCGTTCCGTGCCGTCGCCGGCCCGCCTTACCTCGCGGAGGGAGAAATCGCCATCGTCCGCCCGGAGGGTGGCGACAAGTTCAGCGTCATCGCTAGGATTCGTCTGACGGACTGGTGAAGTCCTCGATCTGCCGCCGATCGCGCTTCGTTGGCCGGCCCTTGAGTGCGCTCGCCGGCTCGGCTCCCCAGCGCCGCAGGTCCTGCCGGCGCTCGCGCTCCGCGCGGCTGGCCTCGCTCTCTTCATAGAGCTTGCGCGCCTGCTCCGCCGGCCCGCGCTTGTCGGACAGCGCCTTCACCGTGACCTGCCACTCGAAGTCGCCGATGCGGATGGCGAGCGCGTCCGACGCTTTGAGCTCATGCGACGGCTTGATGCGCACGTCATTGAGCTTCACGCGCCCGGCGACGATCGCCTGCTGGGCGAGGCTGCGCGTCTTGAAGAAGCGCGCGGCCCACAGCCACTTATCGAGCCGCAGCGAGGACTCCGGTCGGGCAGCTCACACCGGTGCCGCCGAGCCCGCAGTAGCCGCCGGGATTCTTCGCCAGGTACTGCTGGTGATAGTCCTCGGCGTAATAGAACTCCGGCGCCGGACGGATCTCGGTCGTGATCGGCCCGTAGCCCTTGGCCTTCAGCGCTCGCTCATACATTTCCTTCGACTGCGCGGCGGCTTTGGCTTGCGCATCGCCATACGTGTAAACCGCCGAGCGATATTGGCTGCCGGTGTCATTGCCCTGGCGCATGCCCTGCGTCGGATCATGCGCTTCCCAGAACACCTTGAGCAGCTCTTCGTAGCTGACGATCTTCGGGTCGAACACCACCAGCACCGCTTCGGTGTGGTTGGTGAAGCCGCTGCACACCTCTTCATAGGTCGGGTTCTTGGTCTCGCCGCCCGCATAACCGACGGCCGTCGAGTACACGCCGGGCGTTTGCCAGAACACGCGCTCCGCGCCCCAGAAGCAACCGAGGCCGAATTGCGCGAGCTGCATGCCCTCGGGGAACGGCGCCTTGAGGGTGTGGCCATTGACGAAATGCTTGGCCGGAACGCGCATCGCCTCCGCGCGCCCGGGAAGCGTGCTTTCCTTCGGAAGAAGCGTCTTCATCTTTTTCATGAATGCAAACATAGGGGACCTCCTGCTTTTACTTAGAATAACACCATGAAAATCTGCGTCTACGGCGCCGGCGCCATCGGTGGTTTGATGGCCGCGTGGCTGTCGCGTTCCGGGCACGAGGTGTCGCTCGTCGCGCGCGGCGCGCAGCTCGAGGCGATCCGGCGCCACGGCCTGCGCGTGCGCAGCAAAGGTGGGATCGAATCCTTCAGGATCAAGGCCGAAGCCGAGCCCGCGAAGCTTGGCACGCAGGATTACGTATTGGTCACGGTGAAGGCGCAAAGCCTTACAGGGGTGGCCGACACGATTGCGCCGTTGATGGATAAAGACACCTCGGTCGTCACGGCGATGAATGGCGTGCCGTGGTGGTTTTTTCAGGGAATGAAGCGGCGCGATGCCCACCTGGAATCGCTCGATCCGGGCGGCAAGCTGTCGCGTGCCATTCCGACCGAACGCGTAGTTGGTTGCGTCATCCATCTCGCGGCGTCGACGCCCGAGCCGGGCCTGATCAGCCACAACATGGGCGCCAAGCTGATCCTCGGCGAGCCGGGCGGCGAAAATACCGCACGCACTAAGCGTATCGCGGACGCACTGGCCGCGGCCGGCTTCGAGATCGTCGTCAGCAATGCGATCGAAAAGGAATTCTGGGTGAAGCTGCTCGGCAACGTCAGCTTCAACCCGGTATCGGCTCTGACGGTGAGCACGGCCGACCGCCTGATCGAGAACCAGGAGGTGAAGAGCTACATGGTGGAAATCATGCGCGAGGTGCTGGCCATCGGCCGCGCCGTCGGCGTCGACGCCAACATCGACCCGGAGACGCGCATCGACATGGCGCGCGTGCTCGGGCCATTCAAGACTTCCATGCTGCAGGACCTCGAGGCTGGCAAGCGGCTCGAGATCGACGGCCTGCTCGCCGGCACCCTCGAGATCGCGCGCAAGGCGGGCGTACGGGCGCCGTTCACCGAAAGCTTGTTCGGATTGATTCGCGCCCGTGCTCAATCCACGGGGCAGTACCAATGATCCGATTGGCATTTCTCACCCTGAGTCTGCTCATGTCTTCTTTTTCGATAGCTCAGTACAGTGGCCCCGCCGTCGAGACCTGCCTGGCCTATGCCAAGAGCGAAGCAAAGCGTGAGGGCACCAGCGCCAAGGACATCGTCTTCGAGCGCGACCAGCATCTGATGATCGAGCGCTACACGCGCAAGCTCGGCAACCAGCTCGTCTCGTCGATCCTGCGTGGCAACGGCGCCGTGGTGCTGGACAATGCGCCCAGCGCGGAGCTCAGCTTCATGTGCATGCTCGCCGACGACAAGCGCGCCGTGTTCTTCGAGTGGCTACCGCGCATCAATGCCTCGGCCATGGCGCAATGCACGCGCGACGACGCGCTGCGCGCCAAGCCGCGCCCCTGCCTCGAGACCTTGCTCGGCGTCGCCGAGACCGATCTCATGCAAGCCTACTCGGCGCAGTTCCAGGAGGCGCGCGAGCGCGACAACAAGGCCGGCAGCGAGGCGGCGGTGAATACTTTCCGCAAGGCCAACGAAGAGTGGCGGCAGTATCGCGACGCCGAATGCCAGCGGCGCCGCGACAACACGCCGAAGGGGCTCGCGGCCGAGGACTTCCAGCTCGCTTGCGCCGTGGAGCTAACCCGCCGCCGCGCGCTCGACATGAGGAAAGAATGACGCTCGAGATCTACCTGGCCTACATCGCCGCCTGCTTCCTGATCGCCGTCGTCCCGGGGCCGACGGTGACCGTAATCATCGGCAACAGCCTCGCGCATGGCACTCGTGCCGGCCTGCTCAATGTCGCCGGCACGCAGCTCGGCCTCGGCCTGATGATGGCGATCCTGGTCGTCGGCCTGAGCTCGGTCATCGCCGCCGTCGGCTGGCTGTTCGACTGGCTGCGCTGGGCGGGCGCCGCCTACCTGATCTGGATCGGTTGGAAGTTGTTGCGCTCACCGGAAGTTCTCCATGAGGAAAGCGCGAATTCGATTCCCCGTGGCGGCTTCCTGCTGCAAGGTTTCCTGGTGCTGATGGCCAACCCAAAGGCCCTACTGTGGTTCGGCGCCTTCATCCCCCAATTCGTCGACCCGAAAGGCAACTACGTGGCGCAGATCATCGCGCTCGGCGTGACCGCCATGGCCATTGCCCTCGTCACCGACGGCGGCTACGCTGTCCTCACCGGCCGCGCCGGGGCGTTCCTCTCCAGGAAGCGCATCCGGCTGGTATCGCGTCTGAGCGGAGGCTTTCTGATCGGCGGCGGAATCTGGCTTGCCCTGACGCGTGCCCGCTAGACGTATCTCTGTAGCACCCATGATGGATAGGCCGCTGTTTTGTGTTTTCCAGTACCTACAGAATCACGTCATCCGTCGCGTATCGGCGGCGCTACGGTCCACCGGCCGCGCCCACGGCCCGTCAGATCCGTATTCGTTTCTCCGACGTCAATGGATGCAGTCATCATCGTCCTTCCGGTAAATTTTGCCTCCCGCTCGTCGCAACTCACGCCCGCCGTAACCGTCAATGTCCACGGAGTTGACGGACAGAGCCCCGAGACACCCGCGGTCACGCCAATTTGCGCTTTACGCTGACCCCGCGGTAGCCGCTATGGAAGCCGCCTCCCCGTAGTTGCGATGCCAGCCTGGGCTGGTTCGGAGGAGCTCAACCTGACCAGCTGTCCGGCGCCCCAGGCGGTACTGAGATTGCGCGCGGGCCGCTGGCAACCCGAGCCTGCGCGGGCCGCGATGGACTCGCCGCCATCACAGACAATTTCTTTCAAAGACTTGGCGGAGGAACGTGGCGAAGCTAACGGCGAGAGTTAGACAAACGCTGATACCTTGAACCATGGCAAGAGAGCACGCGACTGGTTCAGACCTAGAGTTGGAGCCGCTCGCTCCCTCGATCCGCGCGATAGCCGAGATGCTTCGGGCATGCATTGGCGCGGATGTTTGCCTGATTGCCATCGAGCGCTCCGGCGGACTGGGCGGACAGCTCTACGGAACGCACGAAATGGCGTCAGCGCGAGGACGTGCCGCCAGCCGGGCAACTCGGGCTCTTCTTGACCTGCCCGCCAAGCCGGTACTCTTCAATGGCCGGCCGGTCCGCGGTGCCGCAATCCGCCGCGCGGCAACTGCTGTGGCTCATTTGACCCCGGTAAGCTCATTCATCTGCCTGCCCCTACGGGTCGCGGCACTGGGCGCGCGGGTATGCATCGCGAGGGAGCAAGGATGCTTCACGCCGGTCGACCTCGTCAACCTGACGTCGCTAGCCAAGCAGGTTAGTACGATCATGGAGTGCATTTCCTTTGGTGAGCGGCTCGCCATGGATTTGGCACGTCGTAAACGCCGCCAAATCTCCCGCGATTTGCATGACAGTACCATCCAGCCAATCATTGGATTGAAGCTTGGACTGGAGGCACTGCGGCGGCGTCTTGCCGACGAGCATCACTTAGTCACAGAACTAGACGATCTGATCACTTTGGCGGGAGCCGGCATCGGCGAGTTGCGTCAGTACGTCGGTGCTTTGAGAGTTGCTTCGGCGAGCGGCACTGCGGATGGTCTATTGGCGGTGCGCTGCCAAACCAAGAAGTTGAGCGCGCTCTACGGCATTGAGGCAACCGCAGGCGCATCAGGCGAGCTGGCGATTTCGGCGCCGATGCAGCACGAAACTTATCCAGATAATTCGTGAACGCCTTTCGAATATACGACGGCTGAGCAATAACAACGGCGGTCAGGCGCGCGCCTGGCGCAGGTTCGTTCCACGCTCAATCTGCGAGCGAGCGAAAGAACTCGGCGGCCAGGTGCGGTGAACCGCCGCAATAGCGGTGGAGTTCCCTGTCTAACCGCGCTCGTAGAGCACGGAGCGCTTCCAATCACGGCACGCCGGCTCGTCCGAACAGAACGCCCGCTAGTGTCGCCAGATCGGGGATCCGCTTCCGGCGTAGTTGCGTCGTACTACCGAAGGTAGGAGCTCTTTTTGCCGCAGACGGGCGAATGATCTCATGCGCTCTGCATAGGCGATCGCGGATACTGCGGTCGCATGGGGGTCATCGTTGAAGGCGGCCGGGCGGGAGGGGCGGTTGAGCCAATGGTTCGAGTCCTGCTCGTTGGTAGCAACGACGTCGAACGCCTCACCCATGAGCGATTGCTCAAGCATTCGCGGTGCGCATTCAGCCTTTCCGCGGCCAATACGCTTCAAGCCGGACTCCTTTCACTTCGATCGCGGCCGTACGATGTGATGCTGCTCGACATCGATACGCACGAGCCAGATGTAACGATGGTCATCAAGGAGTTTGCCTTGGCGGCTCCGGGGACCGGCATCTTGGTCCTCGCCAGCCGAGACGATTCCTCAATAGCGGCTCGGGCGTGTGAAGTCGGTGCTCAGGACTATCTGGTCAAGGGGCAACTCGATCAAACTCTCCTCGTACGCGCCCTTCGATGCGCGATCGGACGCAAGCGCCATGAAGCGCGCTTGACCGAGTGGGCTTACATGGACGCGCTTACGGGACTCGTGAATCGGCGGCTATTTTCCGATCGCCTCACTCATGCGCTGGCACGGGCTACGCGTACCGACAAAGGCGCCGCGTTGCTGTTTGTCGACCTCGACAATTTCAAGACGATCAACGACAGTCTAGGACACGAGGCCGGAGATGACGTACTGCGCAGCGTGGCACAGGTGTTGCGGCGAGCGGTACGTCAGACCGATACGGTAGCGCGCTTTGGCGGAGACGAGTTCGTGGTTCTCCTTGAGTCCCTGGATGACTTCAGCCGCGTCGACCTCGTGGCTAAGAAAGTCCTTCGCGCCCTCGACGCCGGACCTACAGCCCCGGCGTCGCCGCTCAAGGTAACCGCCAGCATTGGGGTGGGGCTGTTCCCAAAACACGCAATCAAAGAAGATGCCCTGCTACGCTCTGCCGACGCTGCGATGCTTCTTGCCAAGCAATGCGGCGGTAACCGTTTTCGGCTGGCGTGCGCGCGGGGGGGCTGAGCAGCGCGCCGGTGCCCGCGCACTGCCAGCCCTTTCTCCGAAAGCCCTATACCCGCCAACCATTAGGCGCGTCTGAGACGCACTTCGCGCCGCAGGTAACTGCGCAATAGCGCGCACCGGCGAAGGCGGCACTTACGCAGGTCGATGTCCGGGTCGTCCCGGCACGCTCCGGAGCATTCACCGCCTCCACAATGCTCTATCGTGCAGCAATTGTTGTAGCAGCCGGAGCGGCTGGGGAAATCAAAGCAACATCGCTCAACACATCCTTGCCCAGGACCAGGCGCACGTCGATGTGGCTCGAAAGGTCATGCATAGGCTTGACCTGCACGGGATGCTTCAGCTTTGATGCTAGCGCGGCCGCGGCGGCGGCGTAGCCCTCGCGATACTGCACCTCTGTGGTCGGCTGGTTGAACGGGCGCTGGTTCGTCAGGCGCGCTGTGCGCACGCCCGCACCGACCAGGCGCCCGGCCACACGCTTCGCGAGTCCCAAGACGCCATTTCCGTTGGCGATTTCCAGCTTGAAGCTGGGCGCGGACAGGGGCCGCGGTTGCTGCTGAGGGAGTGGAGGCAGCGGCAGCGCTTCGATCTTCTCGAACTGACGCGGTTTCGGTGGTGTTCTCAGCTCGAACACCTGCGGTGCTACTTCAACAAGGCTAGTGGCGGGTCTAGGCATGGTCGTGGATTGCACCGCCGGCGTCGCGCTCGGGGAAGAAACCGTCTGAGGAACGGCGTTGCCAAGCCTGGCTCGTGCAATTCGCAGGTTCTCGGCCGACCTCGCGTGTGCGGGATCCAGGCGCTGGGCCTCTTCGAGGGCGCTTACCGCCCGTTCGGTCTGGCCGCTAAGAAGGTATGCGTAGCCAAGATTGTTGTGCACGTGGGCGGCGTGCGGCTCGAGGACGATTGCCGCCTGGAACTCGAAAATGGCATCGCTATAGCGCTGCTGCGCGGCGAGGCTCATGCCAAGTGCTGCATAAGCCTCGCCCATGAGAGGATCCCGCCTGATTGCCTCGCGATAAGCATTGATCGCTAGCTCAAAGCGCGCCTGTCCCTCGTAATAGCGGCCCAGCCGGTACATGCCTTCGGCCGTCACGCCGTTATTGACGCTGAGTATGGGCTGGACCGCCGGCGGCCGCTCCGCTTGTTTCTGAAGGGGGCTGGCACAGCCAGCCAGGGAAAAGCGCGCCGATGACGGAAAGAGCAATGCGGTTGAGCTTGGGCATGATGAGTACCTCCTGTCGTGGTTATTGGCCTGCCATGGTCGGCAGAAGAATGCGGTGGATCTGGATGAACGCCGGGCCAAGCAGCACGAGCAGCAAGGCTGGGAAGATGCAGAACACCATGGGAAAAAGAAGCTTCAGCGGGATCTTCGCCGCGATTTCCTCGGCGCGCATCTGGCGCTTCGTGCGCAAATCGTCCGAGAACACCCGTAGGGAATCGCCGATGCTCGTGCCGAAGCGGTCGGCCTGGATCAGCATGGTGGCGAAGCCGTTCACCTCTTCCACCCCGGTTCGCAGCGCGAGGTTGCGTAGCGCCTTTTCGCGCGAGCTGCCCGCGCGCAACTCGAGATTCACGAGATGGAGCTCCTCGGCGAGCGCTTCGCTCTTAAGGCGCATTTCTTCAGCCACCTTTACGAGCGCTGCATCAAGGCCAAGGCCCGCCTCGACGCAGACGAGCAAGAGGTCGGCGGCGTCAGGGAAGGTCTCGAAGATCTCGCGCTGGCGGATGAAGACCAGCCGCGACAGCACCATGTTCGGCAGGTAATACCCGACCGCGCCGGCGCTCAGGAGTATGACCAGCATCATGTTCGTGCCGAACTTTGCGCCTCCCAGCATGATGTAGAAGTAGGCGATGAGGGGCAGCAGGACGGCCAGCAGCGTCTTGGCCCCGAAATAGATCATCACCGGCGCGCCACTCCTGTAGCCCGCGTGCAGGAAGCGCAGACGCAAGGGCGAGTCCTCCCACCCTTCCGAAGGCAACGACAGCTTAGCGAACTTGCCGGCGATATTCACAATGGTTCGAGTCCATTGCGCCTGCCTGGCGGTATCGCCGAACTCTGGAGTCCCGGCGAACGCATCGAGTCGCTGCTTCGCGCGGCCCGGTGAAAATGGTAGCAAGACCGTGAGGGCCGCTGCGGTCACGCTAACAAAGATTACGGCGGCATAGATGAGTTGCAGGGTCGACATGAGCTATCTCCTTACGGCTAGACTCGGATCCTGATGATCTTGCGCATCCACAGCGCCCCTAGAACCATCATTACAAGCGCGGCATAGATCATCTTCAGCCCCATGGGGTCGGTCCAGAGCACTGCCATGAATCTGGGGTTGATGAGATTTATGACGCCTGCAAGGAAGAAGGGGAGGAGGCAGAGGATCCATGCCGACATGCGGCCCTCGGCAGACAGCACGCGTATTTTCATAAAGAGCTTCAAGCGTCCTCGAATGAGCGCGCTTATATTCGAAAGCAGCTCTGTCAGATTGCCACCGGTTTCCCGCTGAATGAGGACGGCAATCACGAACTGACGCATATCAGGGCTCGGGACGCGGTTGGCGAGGTTTGCCAGCGCCGTCGGCACCGCCACGCCGAAGTTGATCTCATCGTGAACGATGCGAAACTCCCCGGCGATCGGATCCTGCGCTTCTTCGCCCACCATCTGAAGGCCACTCGGAAAGGCATGGCCTGCCTTCAATGCGCGGCTAATCAAGTCGAGGGCGTCCGGCAGCTGCTCCACTATCTTTCGCATGCGCTGAATCCGTTTGCGCACGACGTAGAGCAGAGGAAGCACGCCCCCCGCAATCGCGATCAGCGCAGCGAATATCCAATGAAGGAACGGGATGAACGTAGCAGCGAAGAAAGCGAGTGCCACCATCAGGAGCGTCATCCCGAGGAAGAACGACACGCTCCATCTGGAGCCGGACTGCTGCAGTAGGCGGTCGAGCTCCTGAATGCGCGGCACGCCCAGCAGCAGGCGCTGAAACGGCGGCAATTCGCTGAGCATTCGCTGCTTGAGGATCGAGGTTTCGGCCGCGCCGGCGCTCCCGGCCGACATGGCACGCAGGCGCCGCTCTATGCGCTTCGCCTCCGGCCCTTTGTAGGCGGCCCACGTCAGGTACAAGCCCTCGAGCAGCAGCACCGCCGCGACAAATGCGAGCACGACAAAGACGTAAAACAGGTTGCCGATGAGGCTGGTGAGGAGTTCCATCGCGGGCTCCTATGCGTATTGCCGGCTGGGGTCGAAAAGGGTATCGGGCACCATGACCCCGTGCGCACGCAGGCGATCGACGAACTTCGGGCGAACCCCCGTGGCGCCGAAGTGGCCAAGCACGGTGCCGTCCGGCGCGACACCAGTCTGGCGAAAGGCGAAGATCTCCTGCATGGTGATGATCTCTCCCTCCATGCCGGTGATCTCCTGAATGCTCATGACCTTGCGCTTGCCATCGGCCAGCCGCCCGATCTGGATGAGCGCGGTGATTGCCGAGCTGATTTGCTGACGGGCTGCCTTGATCGGAAGATTCAGCCCCGCCACGCCGATCATGTTCTCCAGTCGCGATAGCGCATCGCGAGGAGTATTGGCGTGAATCGTCGCGAGCGAGCCTTCGTGCCCAGTGTTCATCGCTTGCAGCATGTCAACCGCTTCGGCACCGCGCACCTCGCCCAGGATGATGCGGTCCGGGCGCATGCGCAGCGCGTTCTTCACGAGCGCGCGCTGGGTCACTTCACCCTTTGCCCTCGATGTTCGGCGGGCGCGTTTCCAGGCGCACCACGTGCGGCTGCTGGAGCTGCAGTTCCGCCGCGTCCTCGATCGTGACAATGCGCTCAGCGGCGGGTATGTAGGCCGACATGATGTTCAGCATGGTCGTCTTGCCGCTGCCCGTGCCGCCGGAGATCAGCATGTTGATCTTTGCTTTGGCGAGCCCCTGGAGGATGTTGGCCATCTCCGGAGTGAGCGTCTTGAAGGCAAGCAGGTCCTCGATCTTCAGAGGCACGACCGCGAAGCGGCGAATGGACACGACTGGGCCATCGAGCGCGACGGGCGGAATGATGGCGTTGACCCGGGAGCCGTCCGGCAAGCGCGCGTCGACCATGGGGCTCGATTCGTCGATGCGCCGACCAACGCGCGAGACGATCTTGTCGATAATCTTCATCAGGTGCGCATCGTCGGCGAAGCGCACATCGGTGCTTTCCAGCTTGCCCCGGCGCTCCACGTACACCTTGGAATGGCTGTTGACCAGAATGTCGGAAATGGTCGGATCGGCCAGCAGCGGCTCGAGCGGCCCGAGGCCGAGCATCTCATGCTGGATGTCGCGGATCATGCCAGCACGCTCGGCGTCGTTTACCAGGACCGCGTCTTCGGCCAGCAGTCGCTCCACGAGCTGGGCGATCTCTTCTCTCAGCCGCTCCTCGGTCAGGCTTTCCATCACTGCCAAATCCACGCGATCCAGCAGCTTCTGATGGATGGCGACCTTCAGCTCCTGATATGCGGAGTGCCCCATGCCGGCTTCCGGCCTCAGCATGACCACGCCTGCGGTCTGATTAACGAGCCTCTCTCTTAGCGACATGGCATCCCCCTCTTTGATTCAATGTTCATGGGCTTCATGCGCGCCGCAGCAGCTTCCCCAGCAGCCCTGTTGCCTCGGCCGCTGGCGGTATCAAGGCTTGCGCAAGGTCCTGCAGCCCCTTGGCCACGGGGTTCGTGCGGGCGAACGAAGCGATGGGTCGGCCGTGATTCACGGCCGCGGCGACGGCGTCATAGCTGTTTGGCAATGTCTGGTATGCGGAAAGGCCGAGTGAGCGCTCGACATCCGAGAGCTTCAGCTCGCCGCTCTTCTCAAGCCGGTTCACCAGCAAGCGGATTTTTTCTTTTGAGTAGCCCAGCGTTCGGAACGCCGAGATCATCCGGTTCGCGTCCCGCACGAAGGGCAACGTGAGTTGCATCACCGGGAACACGTAGTTGGCGCGGTCTAGAGCTTTGATCGTCACCGCGTCAAGGACTCGGCCGCAATCGAGGATGACGAAATCGTAGTGATTGATGGCCACATTCAGCAGCACCTCGATGTGCTCTGGCTTGATCTCGATTGCCTGGCCCGGGTCTTCGGGTGCTGCGAGAACGCCATAGTTCGGCGAAATCTTCACGAGGTTGCCGGCCAGGAAAGAGGCATCCAGGCGCTGGATGTTCCGCGCCACGTCGCCCAGGTTGGTGGCCGGCTTGTTGTCATGGATGAACAGCACCGCATCGCCGAACTGCAGGTTGAGGTCTATGAGCAGGACCTTTTTGTTCTCGGCCGCCAACTGATAGCCCAGATTAGTGGCGATGAACGTCGCGCCGCTGCCGCCCTTGCAGGGGATGAAAGCCGCAATCGTTCCCGGATCACGCGGCCGTGCCGCAAGACCTAGCCGTTGCTCGATGCGCTCCACGGCAGCCAGCAACACTTCCTTGGTTACCGGCGACTTCAGAACCTCGCGCACACCGGCGCGCATGGCATGGATGAGGAAGTCCGGCGTGTGGTTGGCGCACAGCATGACAACGACCGTATGCAGGTGCTGCGCGCTCACGTACTCGAGGACCGGGAGTCCTTCGAGATCGCGGCACATGCTGTCCAGGATGATGAGGTCGGGGCGCTGTTGGTCAGCCACGACCCGAACCTTCGCTATTCCACCCTCGTGAAGCGCGACGGACCGTGAGCCGTTTGGCGTTTGCAGGTAGCGGCCGATATCTTCGAGATGCGCTGAGTTGGGTGAAATTACCGCGATCTTCAAGCTAGGCTCCTTTGTGTGGTCGTCAGATGAAACAGGCCGGGTTCTGGTCACCGGCCGCGTTTACCGACTCCATGCTTTCGCGCGTCAGGTAGGTCTGGAACGGGGGCACGGTCGTCAGTCCAAAATTCATGAAAGGCGAGATGGGCGTGAAGTCAAAGTTGGCGAGCCGCACCTCGACGCCCTTGCAGGTCGCCTTATCACACGAGTTGTTGGGCGTGCCTTCCGGGTCGTAATAGGTAATCACGATGTTGGCGTCCGTCAGCTCGGACACGATGCGCCTCATCCTGTCGCGAATCTGATCTGGCGTGAGCTTGTCGCAGACAACGGCAAGCCGCGCTCCCCAGCGGGTGGCCTCCGCTGCTGCATTCCACCTGAAGAGCATCCGGCCGAAATCCATGACGCCGAGGAGCAGCATGAAGAACACCACCGCGACGAATGCAAACTCCACCATGGTGGTTCCGGTGCTTCGGCATGGGAAACGACGGGGAATGGACGCCATGAGATCGTTCCTATGTCACCTGCCGCATCGTCGCGCTTATTGCTCCGAACGTGTATGTCCGGGACGACGAAGGAGAAGAGCGACTGGAAAGTGAAAGGCGCATTGGCGCCACCAATCGTTACCGTTACCAGGTTGATTACCGGCGAGGCACCCTGCGACTGGTGCGTGAGCACGCAAAGAGGATCCATCGCATGGCACACGCTCACCATGCTCACCGTCAACCCTGGCACGAGCGTGGGGCCGGTGCACCCCGGATTGCCGTGCACCACCATGCATTGCACGCCGCTGATGGAAGCAGGGGCGCCCGGATCTCTCACCGCCAGGTAGCGAGCACCATCACGGGCTGCTTTCGCGAGCGTGTTGTACTGGTAAATCGCCCGTCCGAACTCCGTGATGCCAAAGGTAATGGCGACGAGCAACGTGAGGATGAGCCCGAGCTCGATGAGCGCCACGCCTTGCTGTCTGGTTCTTGGAATCATGGTGCGTCGCATTAGTGAACCAGCACCGGGACCAGCGGGCCGGACGTGCCGCCGGCTATTCCATAAGTCGTGCAAGGGCTGCCCAAAGTGGAAGCCGACCCCAGAAACTCCATTCGAACAATTTCATCCGGACTGGAGATGGGATTCAGCATCAGGACGCAGACCCAGCCGAGGATCGGCACGGTCTGGGACGACACCCACTCGCCGCAGTCCACTACCGGAGCCGTGGAAATGCGCCGGTCTGCCCCGAAGCTGGAGTGCTCGCCCCCGGCGCCGTGGGTCGTCACGCGAAATGAATTATTTATCGACAGGCTGGTGATAGTGTTGCCGGCGTCTACGGTGTCAACCGTATCGCCATATGAGGCGAACGCATTACGCTTTGCCTGAAAGTCCGCAAACGCGTTCGCTTGGCTCGGCCAGTTCGTGGGCGTGTAGGAATAGCCACTGTGGTCCGGCGGCGCCGTAGTGAGATTGGGATTGCCTCCGCCGCCCTGATAGAGCCCAAAACGGGAGTTCCAGGCTTTCGCGGCGGCGTTTCCAATGATTCCCGTCTGTCCTACCGGCGTAGTGACGTTCAAGTTGCATTGCCCCTGGCCGGCGAGCAATGTAGCGAGCTCACTTGCGCCGCCCGCCGGCGGCGAAAAGTCGATCCAATTGAAGCTACCCGTCATGCCCCCGCCGGCATCGAAGCGGCCGCTCACCCATTCGCCGGCGGTGAAACCCCAGTTCGGACTCGCGCTGCCCGGCTTCTTGCACACGCCGAGCGGGATGCCGCAACTCGTTTGCGCGGGCGCCGTGGTGGCGGTAGCCCATGCGCCGACCGTGTTCGGGGTTGATGCGCCACCAAGGAATCCCTCCAGCACTTGCATGAACCAGGTCGCGATACCGGTTTGCGTCCGGGCACACAGTACATAACGGGCCGTCGCCGGATTGGCCGCTGCCGCAGGCAAATAACCGAAAGGGAAAGTCGTGCTGTTGTCGCTCAAGCGATCGCTGAAGTAGATGTCGGCCGCGGTGATTGCCGGGGGTGCGGCCTGCAGATCGACGCGGTTGCGCGTTCCAGCAGTGATGCCGGCGCTGACGGCCCTGCTCACCGCAAGGACGTCCGGCGGATTCAGGCTGGGGCGCAGCTCGGCGGCGGCGGCCAGCGCGCAGGCATCCATCGCCGTCTGCAGCTCTGTCTTGGTCACGAACAGACGTCCCAGGTCCACGACGATGCCCAGAAAGCCGATCAGGACCGCCAAGGCGATGCCGAACAGCACCATCACCGCCCCGCCTTGCCGGGAACGCGTTTGCATTGCACGCTTGGGCTTCATGGCCTGGGCCCGCCTATCGGTTGCCGCCACCGCTGGCGTTGATCACCTGGAAAGTCGGGGGCGGCGCCTTGAATGAATTGTGGTACTCGCCGATGGCGAAAGCGGCCGGCGTCCCGCCTATGCCTGCCACGGGATCGGCATTCCGGGACGCCTCGGGATTCACGGTTTGCCGCGCCTTGGCGGTGTTGACGGCAAGCCCCACCTGCTGATCGAAGTGAGGCGATAGCGAGGTGCACCCGCCGATCAGGAATAGCGCCAGCGTGCAGGCTAAGAGTGGTGTCAGCTTCATCGCAATGCTCCTTATCTGTTCTCGAAGCCGCCCTGGATAGCCGGGTTACTCTTCGATGGCGCGGGCGGCGGCGTGCCCTCCATCTTTCCTCCAAGGAAGAACTCCGTGCGCGACGGCTCCACGAACGCGTCGGTCGGTAGCGCATAGTCGGGCGGCAGAGGCTTCACGAGGCGCGGCGTAACCACGAACATGAGTTCGGTCTTGTCCTTCTGGAACTCGCTGCTGCGAAACAGCGCACCCAAGATCGGAAGCTCGCCAAGGCCGGGGATCCGGTTGACCGACTCGGCGACATCGCTCTTGACCAGGCCCGCGATCATGAAGCTCTGCCCATCGTTGAGCTGCAATGTCGTTTCGGCGCGCCTGACGGTGAAGGAAGGAATCACCGACGTGACACCGCCAACAGTAGTGAATGGATTCCCCTGCGCATTGAGCTCGGAGACCTCTGGCGCAACTTTGAGATGGATGCGTCCGCCTTCGAGGACAGTGGGCTTGAATTTCACCCCAACACCGAAGTCCTTTTCCTCGAGCGTAATGGTGGTTCCGCCCGTCAGATTGTTCTCCCGCGCTACGGGGATGAAGATCTTTCCTCCGGCAAGGAAGCTCGCTTCCTGGCCGCTGATCGCCATCAGGGTCGGCTCGGCAAGCATCTTGATGAGACCGTCATCCTTTTGCGCATCAATCGACAACCTGTCGAAGAGATTCGCCCTTGTGACGGATGCGGATCCGAGCAGCTGGTTGAGGAAGTTCGACTGGGAGAGAAACGTGATGGTGCTTCCCGCGCGCGTACCCTGCTGGGCAAGAGTGACGCCGATGCGCTCCAGTACGGTCTTCGACACCTCGGCGACCTTCACCTCGAGCATCACCTGCTGCGGATCGCGCACCTTCAGCATGTTGATGATTCTGGGGCCGGCCGCCGCCACGCTGTCGCGCACGGTACTACCTCCGCCAACATTGATAGCAGTGCTGCCTTGGCCCGCTTGCACGGGAAGCACCAAATCGCGAGTCAGGCGAGCACGCCAGGCTTCGGCGATCGCGACCGCATGGTCAACCTTGATCGCGTCGGCAACCGTTCCGCGCAGCGCGATCGAGCCGGACACACTTACCACGGTGATGTCTTTCTCCTCGGGCAGCAGCAGCTTCAGCTCGTTCTCGAGTGGCGTAAGGTCTGCGTTAACCGTGACATCGATCACGGTTGCCCGGCCGGCATTCGACCAGATGATGACGTTGGTCGTGCCCATCGCCTTGCCAAGAAAGTAGACCTCCCGCTTGCTGATCAACGTCACGTCGGTGATCGTGGGATTGCCGACCGAGATCCGCTCTATCGGCTCCTGCAGCCGCAGCAACGTGGACTTGGCGAGCAGCAGGTCCAGCGTCGGGCCGATCGTGGCGAGGTCCGAAGTGGTTTCGATCAGCGGCCGCGGGGTGCTGCTCGCTGGCTGCGCCGGTTGAGCTTGCGCTGTCGCAAGCGCCGCCACCGAGAGGCACGCTGCTAAACCTCGAACAGTCGTCGCGAGCACCCCGCCCCCCGGCGCCGAAGCTGATTTCAAGAAATTTTTGCACGCAAATCGCACGATTACCCCCTTAACCCTTGTTGGCCTTCGACCTAGAACTCGACTTTCGACTTGTGGACACCTTTGATGACCTCCACCGTGTCTTTGCTGGCGGCTACGGTCACCACGGCGGGCCTCTTCTTTGTTGCGACCGCGCGGACCGGTTTTACTTCCTTCTTTTCGGGCTGCGGCTGGACTTTATCGCCGGCAAGGAGCTGCTGCTTCATGATGCCGCGCGTCTCGGCGCCGTCCTTGTCGATCTGGTTGCGCAGTACGAGCGACAACGTGCCTACGCTGCGAGCCAGGTCGAGCTTCTCCGCCTGCTCCGGCGTGAGCTCCAGCGTCACCGCGTTCACGACGCGCGGCTTGGTTTCATCGCGGCTTGCCTCCTGCGCCACCGCCAGCACGAGAATATGCTCGAGCACGATCTTCGAAATCTGCCTGTCGCCGCGGCCATCCCCATCGAGCTGGGTGTTCACCACGATATCGACGTGATTGCCGGGGAGCGCGAAGCCGGCTACGCCGATAACGTCGTTCACGCGCACCGTCATCGCGCGCTTGCCCTCGGGAATTACCGCCGACAAGCCGCCTTTCGAGCCGACAGCGGCAAGCTTCGCTTCGAGGATCGGCTCGCCGCGGAGAATGCTCGTCTTGACAACGCGATCTTCCAGCGCGTCGGCTTTGGCAACGGCCCCCGGAGGAATGCTTCCGCTGGGCCACTCCACCGTCTTGAGCATCTGAGGAGTGAGCCGGCTGCCGAGCTGAATGTCGCCCGCCGCAACGACTACCTTGGCGGAAGCCACCTGGCCTTGCTGCGAAATCCAGCCTGCGGCGACGATGGTGGCGCCCAGTCCAATGATCACGGAAAGAACCAGCATTACTGCTGCTTTGGGATTTCTCATACCTGACCTCGTTTCGTTGGTGATTGGTGCCGCGCCAGCAGGCGCTCCAGGAGCTGCGGGAAAGCACTCGCGAAGCGTGTGACGTCGCGCAGCTGGCACGCGGCGTCATCTGGAAGGCATCGCTTGTGGCTCGCGCCCACGAATGCTTGCTCTTGTCGAAGTAGCTGTACCCCAAGCACGACGGGCGCCGTGAGCAAGATCACGACGGCAAGAAGTGCGACCGGGCCGATGGGGAAATTCTTCATCTCAGTGGCTGGCGAAGTAGTTGTGCCAGGCCCAGTTGAGCAGCTCCTCGGAGAGCGTGGGCTCGCGGCCATTGAAGCGCGAGAAGTCGCGCAGTTGGCACAGGATGTCCCGCGGCAGGCAGGCAAGCAGCGGCTTGTCGTTGCGGACGTGCAGGTCCTTCACGACGTAGCGGTATCCCTCCTCGTCGAACGGAATGCCGTTATCCGCGCAAACGCTCATGAAGATTTCGCGGTAGTCGGATTCGGGGAGCGGACCGACAAAGATCTTGTAGCCCAGGCGCCGCAGGAACGCTTCGTCGGCGAGCTTCGAAGGCTGGAGGTTGGAGGAGAACACGACGATCACATCGAACGGCACCTGGAACTTCTTGCCGGTGTGTAGCCCGAAGTAGTCGACGTGCCGGTCGAGCGGCACGATCCAGCGGTTCATAAGGTCCTGCGGCGATACCAGCTGCCGGCCGAGGTCGTCGACAATGAACAGGCCATTGTTGGCCTTCATCTGCGGCGGCGCCTGGTAGAAGCGCGACTTGTGGTCGAATTGAAGGTCGACCATCGGCAGGGTGAGCTCCGCGCCGGTGAGGACCACGGGGCGCCGGCACAGCACCCAACGCGCATCGTGCTTGCGGCCGCGGTCCAGCACGCTTCGGCGGGAGTCGTCACCGGCGACCGGCTGGTGGACCATCCAGTCGAACACCTGGATCACCTCGTTGCCGACCTCGATGGCATGCGGAATGGCGACGTTCCCGGAAAGCAGGCCGACGAGGCGCTCGGAAATGTAGGTTTTGCCGCTACCGGCCGGGCCGTAGACGAGGATCGGGCGACCGGAGTTCATGGCGGCGCCGAACTGATCGAGGTGCTCCCGCCTGACGATGATGTTCTCGAAGGCGCTCTGCAGCAGCTCACGGGTGACTCCCATCTCCCTAACCGACTGCTGTGCGACCTGCTTGACGTACGCGCTGAGGCTTACCGGTGCGGGGCCCGCGTACTGGCAGCGCTGCAGGAAATCGTTGGCCCGCGCGCGGCCGAGATCGGTGAGGGTGTACGCCATGGTGCCGTCGGTCTCGCCCTGGCGGACCATTTCACACAAGCGTTCGCTGCGCATGAAGCTCAGCAACGCCTCGAGAACCGCTCTTGAAAGCTTGGCGTGCGTCGCCAGGTCTGGAAGGCGCAACTGCCCGCGCACGTAAAGAATTTTCGCCAGCAGCTCGACGAGGAAGGAAAAGTCGAGGCCGGTGTCTTCGACCCGCTGCGGGCTATTGGGCAGCGGCGACTTGTGCTCTTCGACCGCGACCGGCTGAGCCATTCGCTGAGTGGTCATTTGCGTTAGTTGAATCGACATTTGCCTTAGATCAATCCGAGTTGGTCGAGCATTAAGTGGCCGATCGTTCCCGCAGCTATGGCTACGCCATATGGCATCCTTCCGGCGGAGGTGCCGCTCTGCAAGGCGAGCCCGCCCACGCCCGTACTGAGTCCTAGCAGGGTGCCGCGGAACACCATCGCGACGTTGCGCAACATAAGAACTAGACGGCCGGAATAGGCGGCCAAGGCGAGGGCGAGCAAACCGCCCGCGATGAGCGACGCAAGAACGGCTTCCACGGCACCCCGTGTGCCAAGAAACGCGCCAACCATCGCCATAAGCTTGACGTCTCCCGCGCCGAGCACACGAAGCAGATACCCAGGCAGCAACAAAGCGAAGCCGACGACGAGGCCGCCGAGCGCAACCAAAAGGCCCATATCGCGCGCATAGACCGGGTAAAACGCGCTAAAGGCGACTGCGTATATCGTGCCGATCAGGACCAGCCAGTTCGGTATTCGACCAGTTTGAATGTCGCCTACCGCCGCGAACACAAGGAGGCCAATTAGCACGCCAGTGCGAGGGCTCGCGACGAGCATCCCAACAAGGTCCAGCATGGCAAGGAATTCGGAAGGCATTTTCAGTTTGGTCCGACTAGCACGATGGATTACCAGTGGCCGCCGCAACCCCGTTGCATACGACCGTGTACAAATTTAGTGTGTTGAGCCCCACCGCTGCGACGATGGCAACGCAAACAACTGCGATCAAGGAAGCGAGCAGCGCGTATTCGACGGAACTCACGCCACGTTCCTCTTTCAGAAACTCGCTCAAACGCATGATCGGCAAGAGGGGGACAAGGGAAGGCCGGCCAGGCCAGCCCTCCCTTTTCCAACCTCAGCAGGCCAGACCGCCGGGAACAGCTGTTCTCAGAGCATTGCAAACCGCAGTAAACGCGAGCTCGAGATTCAGGCCGACCTGCGTGATGACTGCGATGCAGACGATCGAGATCAGGGCGGCAAGCAGCCCGTACTCGACCATCGTTGCACCTTCTTCGTCCTTCAGGAAACGCTTGATACCAACTGCAAGTGCTTTCATGACTTCACCTCCGCGTAGTTGAAGAAATAAACCCGGCAATCCGGGTTGCTACTGCCAAATGGCAGTCCTGTTGGCGCGCGGTATGCTCGAGAGGCGCATTGCGCCACTCGCTCGCGCGCTCGATCTCATGCAGCAGCACTTCCGCCGGCTCCTCTTTGAGCACCACCGTGCGGGCCCCGCGTTGCAGGGCGCGCCGGTGGATATCCGTGTCGCGCGCTCCGGTCAGAACCACAATCGCCGCACCATTTGCCCGCAGCGCGGGCAAATGGTCGAGGCTGTTTTCCTCACCAAGAAATACATCGAGCACCATCACGTCGGGCCGCTTCTCCTGAAGCGCTGCCAAAGCCTGTGCAATCGTCTTCGCCGTGCCTGTTACCGTCATTCGCGGTCTCTCTCCCTCGATCAGCTTCCTCAGTCCCCAAAGGACCTGGTCGTGGTCATCGACGAGCAGCACGCGGATCGGTTGTTCATGCTTGTTCAAGGAATCCTCGGTCATCATGCTGCGAATGACGCCAAGGTATCCGGCGAGCGGGGCGGCCACATGAGAACACCGTGCCCTCTTGCAGGGCACGGTGGCACTAGGGCACGTAGTACGGCGCTACTTAGACGGGGGGGTGCCGAACTTGTGCTCTATGCCGTAGAGCACGAGGTCGACGCGGCGGTGAATGCCGAGCTTGCTGTAGATGGAGGCGAGGTGATTGCGCAGCGTGTGCTCGCTCAGGTGCAGGATAGCAGCGACGACTTTGTTGGGCGAGCTCTTATGGTGCACGACAGCGGCCGCGACTTTGCGCTCCGCCGCCGTCAACGTGGAATGCGCCGGGGTATCCGCCTCCGTGCGGCGACTGAAGGCGCCCAGAAGCTTGCCTAGCGAGCCGCGGTCCAGCCAAGGCTCGCCCGCGTGCACGCGGTCAATTGCCTTGAGAATCACCTCGGCGGGCTCGGTCTTGTGCAGTATGCCGCGAGCACCGGCAAGCATGGCGCGTTGGTGCATTTCCCCGTCGCGAGATCCGGTGAGAATGAGAACTTGCGAATCGCCGCAGATCTTCGAAACAAGGTCCAGCCCGCTCTCTTCGCCCAGATCGAGGTCCAGCAGGACGATATCTGGCGCGTGCTCCTCCACCGCGGCAAGGGCGTCGCGCCGGCAGGTGACGGCGTCGGCAAGACTCATCTGCGGACGTGCGCTCTCAATGAGCTTCCGAAGACCCCAAAGCACGCTGCGGTGATCATCGACGAGCAGGACACTGATGGGCTGCGCGCCGGTCATTGTCCGGCCCCGTGGAGGGGAAGCTCGACGGCGACCACGGTACGATCGCCTGCGCGGTGGCGCACGCTCACCCGGCCACCGAGCTCCGTGGCGCGCTCGCCAATTGAGCGTGGATAGAAGTCTTGTTTGGCTGCTTGGCGCGCCTTGTCGTTGACGAGCTCAAGCAACAGGCGCCCGTGCGCTTCGTGCAGGTTGATGGTTGCGTGCTCGGCGCATGTATGGCGGCGAATGTTCGAAAGGCCTTCGCGCACGATGTGCATAACCTCGTTCTGCAACAACGCGCTCACTGGGATGTCGGTTTCCGCGACTACCTGCGCATCGATGCCGTAAAGCTCGGCGAACTTCCTCGCCTGCGTGCGCACAGCGGGCAGGAGCGAAGCAATCTGCCTATAAGCCTCAGCCTTTTTCAAATTGACTGCGTACTGGCGCAACTCGCTGATGCCGTCCCTTGCGATTTTGACGAGCTCGTCTAGATCGCTCGCCGCCTCGGTCCCGCGAAGCCGGCGGCGCATCGCTTCCAGGCCGAGCTTCAGTCCGATGCACGGTTGCATGACGCTATCGTGCAGGTCGCGCGACACGCGCCGTCGCTCCTGAAAGGCCACTTGCTTGGCCAGCCTTTCTGCAAGTCGGACGCTTTCGATCAGGGAGCACGCGTGCCTGGCGCCACGGTAGAGCGGCAAGATATCCCGGCTCGAATAACGCTTCTTGTTCGAGCCAACGTACACGCGCCCGATGCACGCTTCGCCTTCGCCAAGCGGTACGGTCATCATAGAGGAAATGTGCAACAGACCCGCCAAGGCGGCCAGGCGTTGCCGCGCAGCATCGCTGCCAACGTCGATGTGCTCATCAGGGCCAGCAGTGGGTTGAGAATTAGAGCTCGCGCAGTGATAGACAACGGCCCCATCAGCTGGTCGTAACATGAGCCGCGCACCCAGTGCGCTGCGCCCCCTGCTTCCATCCGCCAGGCACAGGTGCACAGCGGTCGCGCTGCGCACCTTGCCAGCGCTCGCGTCCGAATCCGTCAGCGCAATGAGGCATAGATCGGCGCGCAAGCTGGCGCGGAACATCTCGCAGAGCGCGTCGATGCCATTGGCCGAGCGCCCGGGCGACGTCCTGTCTGGGCTCTGCGCGAGCGCTGCTTCGCCGCTGGCGCTGTAAGGATCGTTGCTCATCTCTACCCCCCAAGCGTGATAAGTGTTTTGGCTGTTTTCATTGTTAAGCAAGTGCCGCCCGGATGAGGTAAGGATCTGTTATCGCCGCTCCCGATGTAAGGTATTTCGACACCGACACATAAGCCCGGTAGTGCTTATGCACTAATCATCGATTACGCGCTGTCCTTCGGGACCCGTTGTACCGGCTGACGTAGTTCGAAATACTGGGCAGGTTGGTTTTAACCGCTCATGTGAGCCAAGTTCCGACGCCGCTATCGTGTGCGTGCTGAGGTGACTTGCCCCCGGGGCCTCCCCTCCCGGCGAACGTACCCCCCGGGGCGAGCACTTTTCAGCACAACTCTCGGAGGCCTTGTGAGCGCGATTCGAACAGTGTCTTGTGTGATGGGCGTGATGTTGTCATTCCTGATGGTGCTTCCAGCGTCCGCAGGTCTGGTGACCGATACGTGGGATCCCAATGACGTACTGCTGGATCTGGACAATAACAACGATCCGATCCCTGGCGTAAGCACCGCTTACGAATATCAACACGATATTACGGACGACGGCTTCACGATCGGCGACACAATAACGTCTGCCACTTTGTATGTAAGTGTCAGGGACGCGAGCGGCGCCGAGAGCTATGAATACCAAATTGGGCTGGGTCCATCCCAGACCAGCGTCTTCAGCAACGTACCCAACAACCGTATTGATCAAATACTTCTAGGAGCGCTGTCGCTCGCGGATTTGCAGAACGATGGCACCATCGACGTCGTAATCCGGGTCACGGCCGACAGCAATAATCAGGAAGGGCTCTATTTCGTGAGCTCGAGACTCGTTGCGCAGGCAGACGCCACCGAGGCGCCATCGGCTCAGGTCTCCGAACCTTGGACCCTTGCCCTTATGGCTTTCGGACTTCTCATCGGCGGCGGCCTTTCGGCTCGTCGCAGACCTCGGACACCATAGGCCACTAAGCCGATCAATCAAGCGCCGCCGCCGGCCTCGGCGCACATTGTGCCGGCAGTTCGGGCATTGGCGGTTCAAGTCGAGACCGAATGTGGCACACGTTGGCGAAGGTCGGCCAGAAGACCGGATCACGCAAGAAGAGGCCATACGCGGTCGGGCGGGTGTGAAAAGCAGGAAACGCAAGATGGGGTACTGCGCCGGCGGGGTCGCCCCAAGTCAGCGGCTAATGCCTGCCAGCGGAAGGCTGCGCAAGCCGGTGCTCCATTGCGTAGAGGACCAAGTCTACACGCCGATTCACGCCAAGCTTTCCGTAAATCGCGCTTAGGTGGTTGCGCAGCGTGTGTTCGCTGATGTGTAGTGTTGCGGCGATGACCTTGTTGGGTGCGCTTCTTTGATGCACAACGGCAGCCACGATTTTGCGCTCGGCAACCGTCAGGGTACCGTGCGCCGCCGGTTCGCTTTGACGCCGCGAAAAGGCTTTCAAGACTCTGCCCATTGCGATGCGATCAAGCCAAGGCTCGCCGGCGTGCACGCATCCGATGGCTTTCAGGATCACCTCGGCCGGTTCGGTTTTGTGAATGACGCCTCGCGCGCCCGCAAAAACGGCGCGTTCCTGGGCAGCGGGGTCACGAAGACCGGTGAGGATGAGTACCGCCGCTTGGCTCGCCAGCTGCGGCACAAGATCAAACCCGCTTTCGCTGCCAAGGTCTAGATCGAGCAGCACGACGTGCGGCCGGTGCTTCTGCATGGCCGCTAGCGCTTCGCCATGGCAGGTGGCTACGTCGAGTAGGTCGAGCTGTGGACGAGCGGATTCTATGAGCTTCGCAAGTCCCCACAGCACTGAACGATGGTCGTCAACAAGCAAAACCCCGATCGGCTGGGTAGCAAGAATCGACTGAGTAGCAAAAATCGACTGAGTAGCAAGAATCGGCACAATTCCCCCTGACAGTGTGGCAACGAGCCGTCGCTGTTTTTGTCTTGTGCTTATCGACCGGCGGACAGAGGCTATCAGCTGCGAGGTATTTGCAGAATGCTGGTCTTAATTAGCCAGCGTTTCTGTACTGCCTCGACATAGGCGAGATGTACCTATCAGTTTGGTTCGAACTTCTCGTGCGAACCACGGCTCAGCCTCGCTATCGTGTTTGCGCGGGTCAGCATGATCTCGTCCCAGGGGGCCAGACTCCCTGAGCGGAACGTAAGCTCCCTGGGACGTACATGCCTTCCCGAATCGCGCCGCCAGAACCTCAGGTCGCGGACCGGCGCGTTATCTGGATCGCGCTGGATCACGACAAAAGGAATTCGCCATGAAATCGGTCTTCGACTCATCGTTTAAATACACGCCTAGTCTCGATACCAACGTCCGCAAGACGTTCGACAGGGTCCGCCGTGAGCAACGCCAAGTCCGCGGCCGCTTGGCGGTAGTGAAGAGCCAGCCCGAGACTAAAGTTGAAGTGATCAAGCTTGAGCACTTCACCAGGGCGAGCCGCACTTGAGCCTACTGGGAGCGCTGATCAATGGCGGACAACACCGAATGGTTTGAAGGACTCACCGCCGAAGAAGCGAAGGAAGAGCGCATCATCGTCGGCGTGTGGGTTGGCAGGGTGGTGACTCTTTTTGCCCTCCTTTGCGTGGCGGCCTACGCGGCACATCTCTGATCCGCGCCTTTTAGACGGCGAACTTGGTTAGCGACATCAGCTTCCTCATGTCTGCACGCGTACTGATTCTCGTGTCGTTAGTGGGCGCGGTCACTGGATGCGAACAGCAGGCACTGACCGCAGACCGTCCGCAATACATGACCGCCGCCGAACGCGCGCCTTACATCAAAGACTTCGCACCAAGTTGCCTCGTGAAGCTAAGGACCGGTGCTCTGTCCCGGCTCCTTTCAGAAGACCAGCGCGCACAATATTGCTCATGCGCTGCCCTGAGGTCCTCCGAAACCATAACGCTGGAAGAGATGGGAATGTGGCTTCGAACGGGAGATCGAGAACGTGTGGGCGCGCATTTGGCGGCAGTAGATGACTACTGTTCAGAGAAACTCATACCTCTTTGGTTGCTCGAAACAAAGCGCCCTACAGCCGCCGCGTCCTCGTCGCGCATGCCCCGAAAAACCCGAATCGTTCAGACCAGTCGTGCCCCGGAGCTCGCGTATCGGGTACCAAATGGCGGACGTGGGTTGAGGCCACGCCTCCGACAATCACGATAGGTGACCCAGCCTTCGTGCTTCCGCCGAGGCTGCCTTCCTCACGCGACCCGTGCGCCCATATGCGACTCATTGCTCACTGGGATCGGACGTATGCCGTAAGACACGTTCCAAGATATCCTCCCTGTTGCATCGTTCAGCAGCTCATGTCTGGTACCACCAAGTGATACACGGAATTATTTTGAATTGATAGTAGGTGATACCAAGGCTACATAAGCACCTTCATGTTTATAAGCCATTGATTACAGAGGGCCATAGAATCTTCGTAGCACCCATGATGGACATGACCGACCGTCACTGCCGCTTTTTCCTGCGGCAGGTGAACTCGCAGGCGCGTCTGTACACCGAGATGATCACTACGGGCGCGCTGATTCACGGCGACATTCCCCGTCATCTGGAGTTCAGCGAAGAGGAGCATCCGGTCGCGCTTCAGCTTGGCGGCAGCGACCCCGACGAGCTAGCCCGCTGCGCCAAATTCGGGGAGCAATACGGTTACGACGAGATCAACCTCAACATCGGCTGCCCGAGCGAACGCGTGCAGCGCGGAGCGTTCGGCGCCTGCCTTATGGCGGAACCCGCCTTGGTTGCTTCTTGTGTAAGAGCGATCCGCGATGCGGTGAAGTTGCCTGTCACCGTCAAACACCGCGTCGGCATCGACAAGGTCGAGGATTACTCGTTCGTACGCGACTTCGTCGGCGCCGTGGCGCAGGCCGGCTGCAGGTCTTTCATTGTCCACGCGCGCAACGCGGTGCTGAAAGGCCTGTCGCCCAAGCAGAACCGCGAGATCCCGCCGCTCAAGTACGACTATGTGCATCGGCTGAAG
This sequence comes from uncultured beta proteobacterium, assembly GCA_963810475.1. Taxonomy (GTDB): domain Bacteria; phylum Pseudomonadota; class Gammaproteobacteria; order Burkholderiales; family SG8-39; genus SCGC-AG-212-J23. Next base: position 60,665 of record CAWENY010000035.1, read on the forward strand.
CGCGATTTTCCGCGCTTGGAGTTTGTCATTAATGGGGGTATCACCTCGCGGGAACAGGTGGAAGAACAACTGAAGCACGTCGATGGCGTAATGGTCGGCCGCGCGGCCTACGGCAACCCGTGGTTCCTGGCTGACGCCGGCAAGACGCGGGCCGAGGTGGTCCACCGAATGGTGGACTACGCCAGGCGGCAGGATTCGCTGCGCCACGTGACTCGTCACATGCTCGGCCTGTATCACGCCACGCCGCGCGCACGCCTGTGGCGGCGCATGCTGTCCGACTCCGCCGAGCTCGAAAAGAACGACCCGGCGCTGCTGCTGCGTGCGCTGGAGGCGGTAAATGGGGACAGTCCCCATTTTTCTCATATGATGGCTGCCTGATCAGGAGCTCCCCATGTCCGCCAATCTGAAATTCAAGTCCACCCCGGTGCGCGAACGCGTCAGCAAGGAAGAGTGGGAGATGCGCGTGAACCTCGCCGCGGCCTACCAGCTCGGCGCGCTCTACAAGTGGACCGACCTCATCTACACGCACTTCTCCGCGCGCGTGCCCGGCACCGAGGACTTCCTGATCAACCCTTACGGCATGATGTTCGACGAGATCACCGCGTCCAACCTGGTGAAGATCGACCTCGACGGCAAGATCGTCGACGATCCCCTCGACATGGGCGTGAACGAAGCCGGGTTCGTCATCCACAGCTGCATGCATGCGGCGCGGCCGGAGATCAACTGCGTGATCCATACCCACACGCGCGCCGGCGTGGCGGTGTCGGTGATGAAGTGCGGACTGCTGCCGATCAGCCAGCACGCGATGCGCGTCCAGCCCGAGATCACCTACCACGATTACGAGGGCGTCGCGCTCTACAAGGAAGAGCAGGAACGCATGGCCCGCGACCTGGGCAAGAAGTCGAAGGCGATGATCCTGCGCAACCATGGCTTGCTCGCGCTCGGCGACACGGTGCGCGAGGCGTTCGAGATCATGTATTACCTCGACGCTGCCTGCCAGATCCAGGTCGATGCCTGCGCCGGCGGGCTGCACAACGTGCAGCTCATGTCGGACGATGCGGCGAAGAAATCCTACGATCGGCTCAGCATGACCGACCACCCGCGCGCGCATCGCGACTGGCCGGCGTTGCTACGCCTTCTTGATCGCCGCGGAATTCGTTACCAGGACTGACCGCCCAGGCAGTTGCAGGACGGTAAGGATGGCCGCTGCGGTGAAGGCGAACACGGTGTAGAACACGGCCTGCGGCATGCCGTGATCGAGCATCCAGCCGTAAAACACCGGCGTGGCGAATCCGCCGACGTCGAGTCCCGAATAGACGAAGCCGAACACGCGCCCGGTCGCGCCCTTCGGCGTCGAAGCGCGCACGATCAGGTCCCTCGAAGGCGCGACCATGCCCGAGGCGAATCCGGCGATCGCCAGCGCGAGCGGCAGCACCGCGTTCGGCACCTGGCCCATGGCGACCAGCAGGATCGCCACCGCGTTCACCGCGAGCCCGCCTGCCGCCACCAGGTCATGGCGCGTGGCGCGCGTCGCGACGAAACCGCCGGCGAGAATGCCGGCCGCGGCGCCCACGAGATAGGCGGTCAGCGAGCTCGAGGCCGCGGTCGCGGCCACACGATATTGCTCGACCAGCGCCGACACGCCGAAGCTTTGCAGGCCGGCAAGCCCGGCCGCGAACACGGTGAAGTAGAGAAAGCAGAGCACCACGGGCCAGGCCAGCAGCACCTTCGCGTCGGCGGCCAGCGAGGCCGATCCCTTCCTCGGCTGCGCCTCGATCTGCAGGTGGCGCGAATTGATCACCAGGAGCAGGAAAAGCGCCACGCCCATGCCCGCGCCGGCCAGCAGCGCCGCGTGCCAGCCGTATGAAACCGCGATGGCAACGCTGAACACCGGCGCCACCGCGTAGCCGAGGTAGCCGACGACGCCATGGAAGCTGAAGGCATAGCCGAGGCGCCGCGGGCTGACGCGCGCGTTCATGATCGCGAAGTCCGCGGGATGGAACACGCTGTTGCCGAGCCCGGTGAGCGCGGCGCCGATCGCCAGCGTCGCATAGCTGCTCGAGAATCCCATCAGCGCGGTGCCGGCGACGAAGCAGGCGACGCCGCCCAGCAGCACGCTGCGCGCGCCGTAGCGATCCACCACGAACCCGGCCACCGGCTGAAACAGCGCCGAGAGCGTGTAGAACAGCGCCACCAGGAAACCGAGCGCCGCGTACGACACGCCGAGCTCTTCGCGGATGAACGGGAACAGCGGCGCGAGCAGGAGCTGGTAGAAATGGCTCATGCCGTGGGCGAGAGAAATCAGCCCTATGACGGTTGCATCTTTTCTCACAGGGTCCTAACGAACGAGCTGACTTTGGAAAGGACTGCCTCGGGTTGGTCGCGGAACGTCGCGTGGCCGCATTTCTCGAGCTTTACCAGCTCGCACGGCCCACTCACCCGCCGCTTGATTTCTTCCAGCTGCTCCATGGTGCCGTACTCGTCGTCATGGCCCTGGATGGCGAGCACCGGGCAGCGCACGCCGGGCAAATAGTCGCCGCGAATGTCCCAGCCCTTGAACTCGGGATCGAGCCACACGTCGGCCCAGCCGTAGAACGTCTTGCGCGCATCCTTGTGGTAGCGGCCCAGGCGCGCGGCCAGGTCGGTGGTTTCGAACGCCTCCTTCGCCTTGTCGATCGACTTCAAGCACAGCGGCTCGATGAACACGTGCGGCGCCATCGCCACCACACCTTGAACCGCATGGCCAGCGCCGGCGTGGATCAGGGCGATGGAAGCACCGTCGGAATGACCGATCAGAATGGGGTTTTTCACGCTCACTCCGGCGAGCAGCTCGGGTAAGGAAATCAAAGCTTCGTCATGCATGAAACGGACCGTCCTGCGCGGCTCGGCAAGGACATCGGACTGCCCATAGCCGTAGCGGTCATAGTTCAGACCTCGGCAGCCGGTCGCGGCGCACAGCTTGGCTGGAAAGTCGCGCCACTGCCGGATCGAGCCGAGCCCTTCGTGCAGGAAGATTAGCAGCGGCTTTCCGGCGTCGCCCTCGATCCATTCGTAATGGAGCGAATGATCGGCCGCGTTCAGAAAAGGCATCGCGCCAACGATATCATCCGGCCCGATGCGCGCCGCCGCCTATTTCGCTGTCGTCTCGGCGCTCGCGCTTTGGGCCGGCAACTGGATCGTGGCGCGCGCGGTGCGCGACGACATCGCGCCCGCGCTTATCACTTCCGGACGCGTAGTGCTGGTGATGGCAGTGCTCGCGCCGTTCGCGCTTCCGGGCCTCGCGGCGCGGCTGCGGGCCTTCGCCGCGCGCGACTGGGCGGTGCTCGGCGGGCTGGGCGTGTTCGGCGGTGGCATGCACAACGCGATGCAGTATCTCGGCCTGCAGTACACCACGGCGACGAATGGAACGCTGTTCTTCTCGCTCTCGCCGGTGACCATTCTGATGCTCGCCGGGCTGATGCTCGGCGAGCGCATGCGCGCCATGCAATGGATCGGCGTCGCGGTCTCGTTTGCCGGCGTGCTGGTGATCGCGCTGCGCGGCGAGGCCGAGGCGCTCGCCACGCTATCGTTCAACCCGGGCGACATCCTGTGCTTCGTGTCGATGATTTTCTGGTCGGGCTACACCATTTTCCTGCGCCTGCAGCGCACGGCGCTGGAACCGATCCAGCTGCTCTTCATGGTGTGCGCTGTTGGCCTGCTGACGCTCCTGCCGTGGCTCGCCTGGGACCTGGCTTACGATCCGCGCGCGCATTTCAACTGGCGCGGCACCGCGGCGCTGCTGTACTCCGCGTTCGCCTCGGTGATTTTCGCCTACGCCGGCTGGAACTACGCCGTATCGCGGCTGGGCGCGGCGCGCACCGGCGGCTTCTCGCACCTCCTGCCGACGTTCGGGGTGATCTTCTCGGCGCTGTTCCTCGGCGAATATCCGGTGTGGTACCACTTCGTTGGCATGGCGCTCATCTTCGGCGGGATCGCGCTCTCGTCGCTCAGAGCTTCATCGGCTTCCAGTAGCCGGTGAGCTCGAGGTAGCCGCGGCCGACTTCGTTCTTTTCCTTCAGCGCCCGCACAGCGCCTTCCCAGTAAATGGTCCCGGTGCTGGCGCGCGAGTCCAATTCCTGATCGTCCATCAGCGGCACCAGGCGCAGGTCGTTGACCTGCATCTCCACCGGATATTCCGCGCCGGTGCGCGGCGATTTCCAGGTACGCAAAGGCCTGAACGAAACGCCGGGCGGCGCGTAGTGGGTATCGCCCGACTGGTTGCGCATCCGGAAGCCCATCAGCGAGCCGCCGTTCAGCAGGTTGATCCCGCACCAGTCCCAGCCCAAGGCCTCCGGCGCCAGGTAAGCGCTCGACCATTCGTGGTCGAGCCACGCCTCGCCTTCGATGTCCTTGCCGTTCAGCTTGCCGACGACATTGAGGTGCGGGCGGCTGTAGTAGTAACTGGCCTCACGCGGCCGATGGCCCTTGCGGCTGAAGCCCGCGTCGCCCTGCAGGACGAGCTGGTTGGCGAACAGGGTGAAGTCGAAATCGAAGTCACGCCCGGCGATCCTGGCCTGGTAGCGATGCCCTTCCAGCTCCAGCCGCCAGTCGTCGATCCAGACGCCGGTGCGGTCAAGCTCCGCATGCGCCAGCGAGAAGCCGGCGCGCGCGGCGCGCTGGTCATGCAGCAGCCGGCCGCGCTTGGGATCGGAAAGCGCGGCGTGCGCGAACAAAATCTGCCTTGGATTGAACTGGCTTGGGTTCTCGCTCGACTCCTCCGGGCGCGCGCGGAAAAATGTGATCTGAAAGCCGAGCGGGCCGTCCAGCCAGCCGGTGACGTACCACCATTCGACCCGGTATTCGGGATGCGCGCCGTGGTCGCGTGGAAAGACGAGCTTTCTTCCTGGCGTTACGTCGGAGTATCGCACCGCCTCACCCAGGCAGGCGAGCGGGACGAGCCCGGTGGCGAGAAAGGCCCTGCGCTTCATATCACCAGTCCTCGCGCACGGCGCGCACCGGGCCCATGCCGCTGGCTTCTCGCCCGGAGACTACGGCCGTCAACACCGCCAGAGCCACGAGGATGAAGACCAGCAAAAGCAAAAGCGCATACGGCGGATGAAGCTCCATGCTCCAGTGGAAGGACTGCCGGTTCACGACGTAGACCAGCACCAGGCTGATCGCGGCACCCGCGGCCAGGCCCGCAACGGCGCCGACGAGCGCGAGCAGCCCGCCCTCGGCGGCGAGCATGACGCGAATCTGTCCTCGCGTGAGGCCGAGGTGGCGCAGCACACCGAACTCGCGCCGCCGCGCGAGCACGATCGCACCGAGGCTGGACGAAAGGCCGAACAGCCCGACGAGGAAGGCCACCGCTTCCATGGCATAGGTGACCGCGAAGCTGCGGTCAAAAATGCGCATCGAGACTTCGCGGATCTCGCCGGGTTCGGCGATGTCGAGCTGCTCGCCGCCAGGAAGCGCCCGCAGCGCTGCCATCGCCGCCGCCGGCGCCGTGTCCGGCGCGAGCCAGAGCGCGCCGTCGTTGATGCTTCGATCACCGGTCAACATTGCATAGTCGGCGCGATCGATCAGGATGGCGCCGTGCTGCCGCGCGTAGTCGCGGAAAATGCCGGCGACGACCACCGGGTGGCTCTTTCCGAACAGCGGCAGCTCGAGCCGTCGTCCCGGTGCAAAACCATACAGGTCGGCCACCGCCTCGCTGACCCAAACCGCGGTCGGATCGCCAGCGCGCCGCTCGTAGCGCTCGCCGACTGCGGGGAAAGCCCGCTCGGCGCGATCGCGCGCCACCAGTACCAACGCCGGCTTCGTCGGGTCGAGCAGGATGCGGCCGGTGCGCAGAAACTCGGCGCGCGCAACCTGCGGCAGGGCGCGGACGCGTTCCCCGAAGCCTGCCTCGAGCTGGCCGGTTTCACCGGCGTGCGTGGTGCGAAAGTAAAGCTCCGCCGGCAGCACCACCTCGAGCCACTCGTGCACCGACTCGCGGAACGAGGCCACCATGATCGCCATCGCTGCCATCAGCGAAAAGCTCGCCACGATCGCCGCCAGGCTGACCGCCGCCTGCCCGGGCGCCGACCTGAGCTGCCCGACGGCGAGCGCCAGCGGCGGGCTGGCCGGCAACGGCAAATGCCTGAACACGCGTGCGGCGACCCACGGCACCAGCATTACTGAGCCCAAAAGCAAAGCTGCGATCGCCGCGTAACCGAACAGCGGCAAGCCTTGCACGGAGCCGAGCTGAGAGAGCGCAATCCCGGCGCCCAGGAGAATGAGGCCGGGCCACGGCGGCGTGACCCGCTGGAACAGCGTCTGCTCGTCGCCAGCTTTGAGCGCCCGCGCGGGGGCGGTGCGCGCTGCGTCCAGCGCCGGAAGCAGAGCCCCCAGCATCGCCACGACGATGCCGGCAAATCCGTAGGAGACGGCCGCTGGCAAGGAAAGCGGCACCTCGGGCGATACGCCGCGGAACATCCCCGCGCCGAAATCGGCGCCCGAAGCGCGCACGGCGGCGAACGCCAACGCGTAGCCGAGCACCAGGCCAAGGACGCCGCCGATCGCGCCGAGCAATGCCGCCTCGGCAAGGACCAGTCGAGCAACCTGTTGCCTCTTGAGCCCCAGGACCCGCAGCAGCGCGTGCTCGCCCCGCCGCCGCGCCATTTCCAGCGCCTGCGCCGAGAACACCAGGAAGCCGCCGGTGAAGAGCGCCACCATGGCGAGCACATTGAGGTTGACGCGATACGAGCGCGACGGATAGGCGCTCGCCTCCTCCAGGCTCGAGAGCGACGCCGCATGCACGCCGGGCGGCAGCACCTCGCCGATGCGGTTCAGCGCGCCCTGCAGGTCAGTTCCCGGCTTGAGCCGCACGTCGATGCGGTTGAGCTGCCCCAGCCGCCCGAAGCGCCACTGCACGGTGGCAATGTCGGTGAGCGCGCTGATGCCACGCAGCGAGGACGTTATGCCAGCGACCTTGAACGCGATGGTCTGTTGGCCGCTCACCAGCTCGAGCACATCGCCCTTCTCCAGGCCCAGCGCTGCGGCCGCGGCGGTCGACAGAAGGACGCGATCGGGCGCAAGCAGCTCGCCGCGCTCCTCCGTGACGAGCTGCGGCTGCAGGATCGCGGCACGCAGGATGTCGATGCCGGTGAGGGCGATGGTGCGCTCACCGCCGGCGATGCCGGCCTGCAGCTCGAGCGCCGGGCTGGCCAGCGCCACGCCTTCGAGCCGCGCGATGCGCGGATACAGCGCTTCCGGAAAACCGGCGCGGCCGCCGCGCACTTCGAGGTCCGCCTCGCCGGCGAGCGAACGCACCGCGGCCGCCACGTCGCTGACCGCCGCGCGGTTGACGAGGTGCACGCCGTACCCCAGCGCCACGCCGAGCGCGATGCCGGCGATGGAAAGCGCCGTGCGCCCGCGAGCCCGATGGGCGCTGAACAGCATGAGCAGCTTCAGCACCGGCTAACTATACTGCCGGCATGCGTGCTGTTTTTCTGGCCCTCATGCTCGCTTCAACTCCTGTCATGGCGCAAGAACCGCCGGCCTGGTTCGGCGACTCGCTGCTCGAGCTGCGCGAGGACGTTGCCGAGGCGGCCAAGCACGGCAAGCGTGTGATGCTGTATTTCGGCCAGGACGGCTGTCCATATTGCAGGCGGCTCATGGAGGTGAACTTCCGCCAGGCCGCGATCGCCGCGAAGGCGCAGAAGAACCTGGTGGCACTCGCGCTCAACATCTGGGGCGACCGCGAGGTGATCTGGGTCGACGGCGTCGCCACCACGGAGAAGCGCCTGGCCGCGCAGCTGAAGGTGCAGTACACGCCCACCCTGCTCTTCCTCGACGAGCGCGGAGCGGTGGCGCTTCGCATGAACGGTTATTACCCGCCCCACGAGTTCGATGCCGCCCTGGATTACGTCGCGGGCAAGCTCGAGAACAAGATGACGTTCGCCGATTATCTCAAGACCAAGGCCCAGCCGGCGGCGCGCGATACGCTCAACCCGCAGGCCTTTTTCCTGCCGGCTCCCTATAACCTGCGCCGCAGCTCGGACGGCAAGCCACTGGCGGTGCTGTTCGAAACCACCCAGTGCGCGCAATGCGACGAGCTCCACACCGTCGCCTTCAAGCGACGCGACGTGCTCGCGCAGCTGGCAAAATTCGACGTTGTCCGGTTTTCCCTAACCGAACCCACGCAGGTCGTCATTCCGGACGGAAAGCTTCTGCCGGCTTCCGCCTGGGCGAAGTCGCTTGGGATCGGCTACGTCCCCGCCATGGTGCTGTTCGACGCGCGCGGCCGCGAAGCTTTCCGCACCGAGGCCTACCTGCGGCCATTCCACCTCGCCGGCGCGCTCGAATACGTTTCGAGCGGCGCCTACGCTCGGGAGCCGTCGTTCCAGCGCTTCCTGCGGGACAAGGCCGAGCGCCTGCGAAATGAAGGCGAGCGCGTAGACCTCTGGAACTAGTCCGGGCGGATAGAAGCTTCTTGCGCGGCGGATCAGCGTTGGCGTGTGCGCATCATTGTCCTATCCATATGTCTGGCAGGGCTAGCCGGCTGCCAATCGCTCGCGATCTCCATGCTCGGCGCCGGTGCCGGCACCGCGCTGCGCTATAGCTTCGACGGCGTCACGTCGCGCACCTTTACGGCGCCCGCCGGCGCGGTGAAGCACGCTTCGCTCGATGCGCTCGATCGCATGGGCATCGCCTTCGAGTCGTTCGACCGCTTCGAGTACGGCGAGCTGATTACCGCGCGCTCGGACAACCGCGCGGTCTCGATCGAGATCGAGCCGATCAGCCCGCGCGCCACGCGCATGCGCATCGCGGCAAAGAACGGCAGCGTGTTCTACGACACCGCCACCGCGAGCGAAATCGTGGCGCAGACCGAGCGCTCGCTCGCCTCCGCGGCGCGCGGTAGCTCGGTGAATGCCAGCTTCTAGGGCTTGAGCGGCAGGACGTCGCCGCTGCCGGCGACCGCAGCGGCCGCATCGGGCTCGCGCGCGAGCAGGCGCTCGAGGCGCGCGATGTGGCGGCCTTCGTCGGCCGCCATCTCGGCGGCGAAGGCGCACATCGTGTCGTCCTCGGTGTGCTCGGCGACGTCGACGTAGAAATTCTGCGTGCGGCGCTCGGTGGAGATGGCGAGGACCAGCGCTTCGCGCGTGGTCTTCGGCGCGTGCACCACGTCGGCTTGCGCGCCGAGGTAGTGGCCGCTGTACTCCCACGGCGAAATCTGCGGCAGCTCGTGGCCGGCGGTGCCGACGGCGAGCAGCTCGTACTGCTCGCGCTCCTCGCGCCCGATGCTCTCGAACTCGTCGGCGATGTGATCCATGCCGGCTTCGCGCATGTAGCGCTCGAGCTCGGAGAACCGTTTGGTGGCGTCGCGCTCCAGGATCAGCGAGTGCGCGTAGAGCTCCTGGAGGTTCCGCGGTAGAAGACGCATGCCCATGGCGTCACCATATTTGCCGCAGGTTACGCCCGAGTACGGTGCACCGCGTCAGATCATGGGTCGAAGTTCTTAATAACGCTGCCCGGCCCCGACTGTCGCCGAATATATTGCGCGCCGTCGAACACGCGTAGTCCGTTCACCCACACCCCGTCCACCCCGCGCGGCGAACGGATCATGCGGGTGCCGCCGCCCGGCAGGTCCGACACCCGCTCGAGCTTGGTGACCCCCACCTTCAAAGGATCGAACAGCAGCAGATCCGCAAAGTACCCCGGCGCGACGCGTCCACGCTGCGGGATGCGGTACTTGCGCGCCGGATCGCTCGTCAGGCGGCGCACCCCCTCCTCCAGCGTGAAGGTGCCCGTTTCGCGTACCCAATGCGCGAGGAAGTGCAGGCCGAAGCCGGCGTCGCAGAAATAGATGAGATGGGCGCCCGCATCGGAAAGCGCCACCACCCCGGCCGGGTGCTTGAGCAGCGGCGCCACGCCTGCATCGTCGTTCTGGTAGAGCTTCGCCACCAGCTGCGTGTCGAGCGGCAGGTCGAAGACATAGTCGAGCGGGTCCTTCGCGAGCTCAGTTACGGGCACGCCATCCTTCTCCACCTGGGACCAATCGCCGTAAAACAGAATCCCGGATTTCGGGTTACGGAAGTTCTCGCGCAATCGATCTCTGAACGATTTCTGCTGGTAGATCGCAGCCCGCTCCTCGGGCGGCGCCGCTTTCACCTGATCGAAAGCGTCATGCGAGTAGAGGATGTACGGCTCGCGCAGCGTGAAGTCGAACGAGAGCGGCTGGCAGCTCGAATGGATGTACACCTCGCGCCCGCGCGCCAACGCCGCCGCGCAGCGCTCGTAGTACTGCAGCGCGCGCTCGGGATTCGCCTTGCTGTACATGGTGAGCACCGTCACCATGAACGTCGGGCGCCCGGTTTCCGCGGCAATGGATTCCATGAACTCCGTGGTGCCGCGCGGTCCGGTTGCCATCACGAAGATGCCTTTGCCAGCTTCCCCAAGGATGCCAACAAGCTGCCGCAACTCTTCGTCGCCCGCGATGGTCGACGGCATCGGCCGCCCGCCCCAGCCGCTGTGGTTCGGCGAAAACGACGAAGCGAAGCCGGCGGCGCCCGCGCGCAGGGCCTTTCGCACTTCGTCCTTCATGCGATTCAATTCATCTGAGCTCGGCAGCTGGCGAGTCGAAGCTTCTTGCCCCATCACCGCCGTGCGGATCGTGGAATGCTGGGCGAGCACGCCGACGTTGGCATATGGGCGCACGCGCTCCAGCGCTTCGAGGTACTCGGCGAAGGTCTCGAATTCCCAGCGCGTGCCCGAAAGCAGGGCCGAGAGGTCCATGCCTTCGACCACGGAGAGGTTGCGCACCACGGTTTCGCGCTGCGGCGCCGGGCACGGCGCGATGCCGAAGCCGCAGTTGCCGAGGATCGCGGTGGTGACGCCGAGCGAGACCGAGGGTGAAAGCGTCGGGTCCCAGGTGATCTGCGCGTCGTAGTGCGTGTGCACGTCGACGATGCCCGGCATGAGATGAAGCCCGCCGACATCCACGGTTTCGCGAGCGGGCTCGTCGATCGCGCCCACGGCGGTTATTTTTTTGTCCCTTACACCAACGTCAGCCTGGAACGCTGGCGCGCCGCTGCCGTCGACGATTGACGCACCGCGCAACAAAAGGTCGAGCATGACCGCACGCTACCAGATATGATTTTTGCAAACTACGGGAGGAGCCAAATGAGGGCCGTTTTCGCAGTCGTTGCCGTTTTCCTGGCTAATCAGGTTTTCGCCCAGGCCGGTTTCCCTCCCCCGCCGCCCAAGGTCAGCCCGGCCGCTGGCGTGATCGACATGCATGTGCACTCGCACCCGGACGTGTTCGGCCGCAACATGGACGACATCGACGTCGCGATGCTCGCCAAAGCCAGAGGCATGCGCGGCATCCTGCTCAAGAACCACGTCGCTGAGACCGCAAGCCGTGCGGCGCTGGTAATGAAGGTGGTACCCGGCATCGAGGTCTGGGGCGGCGTGGTGCTCAACAAGGCCGTCGGCGGCATCAATCCGGATGCGGTGGAGTGGATGCATCGCACCTATGGCGGCCGCGGCAAGGTGGTGTGGCTGCCGACCTTCGAATCCGACAAGCATGTGAAGACGCTGGCCAAGCCCGACGCCCGCGGCCTGGTCGTCGCGCCCGGCGGGCAGGTGACGCCGGAGATGGAAGCCATCCTCAAGATCATCGCGCGCGAAAACCTGGTGCTGGCCACCGGCCACGTGCATCCCGAGGAAATCATCGCCGTCGTGCGCCGCGGGCGCGAGCTCGGCGTCAAGAATATGCTCGTCACCCACGGACTCACCAATGTGCCCGGCCTCACCATGGCGCAGGCCAAGCAGGTGACCGACATGGGCGCGCTGATCGAGGTGTGCTTCCTTCAGTTCCTCGCCGGACCGAACGCGCCGCTCGCGTTCCTCACGCACTGGACGCAGGTCAACGCGAAGAGTGTCGCCGCCGCCATCAAGGAAGTCGGCGCCAAGAGCCTGGTGATCTCGTCCGACCTGGGCCAGAGCCAGAACATGACGCATCCGGACGGCATCGAGGCGGCGATCGCCGCGCTGCGCAAGGAAAACATCTCCGACGCCGACATCGACCTGATGATGCGGAAGAATCCCGCGAGGCTGCTCGGCCTCGCCAACTGAAAAGCTAAATCGGGGTCTGACCCCGATTTAGCTCGTGACTGCAGTTACCGCTGCGCGAAGTCGGCGCGGCGGTTTTCCGACCACGCTTTCTCGTCGTGGCCGTTGGAGCGCGGGCGCTCCTCGCCGTAGCTGATCGCCTCGACCTGCTCGCTGCGCACACCCATCAGCGTCATTATCTTGCTGACCGACTCGGCGCGCTTCTGGCCGAGCGCGAGGTTGTACTCGCGGCTGCCTTGCTCGTCGGCGTTGCCCTCGATCACCAGGCGCGCCTGCGGATTGGAGCGCAGCCAGCGGGCATGGCTCTCGACCAGGGTGCGGTACTCGGGCTTGACGTCGTACTTGTCGAACTCGTAGTACACGCTGCGCTTCAGATCCGGGCGGGTGTTCCCGGTTGCGGTTGCACCCTTCACCGGCGGTATCGCGGTTCCCGGGGCGGTTGCCGAGCGCGTGCCAGTCCCGGTCGTCGCCGGAGTGCTCGACGAGGAGGACGGCGACGTGGCGCTGGTGCTCTGCGGATCTTCGGCGGTGGTGGCGCAGCCGGCGAGGCCGGCGGTGATGGCGAGTGCGGCAAACGAAATACGCTTGATCATTGTTGGCTCCCTCTTCGTTACGAAAAAACCTGCTAAGCGGAATCCTACTCCCGGTGAGCCTAGAATTGCCAGTAATATGCCCCACTAACTGGCTGTTTCCTTGAGAATCCTCGCTGGCGTCGCGGTTTCGCCCTCTTCCCCGCGGGGCGTAGAATGCCGCTGCCTTTCCCAAGGTCCCCGATGAACAAGCCCGTCCGGACGCCCCAGGCGCCCTCCGCCAGCAATTTCATTCGCCAAGTCATCGAAGCCGACCTGGCGGCCGGCACGTATAGCAAGGTGCAGACGCGCTTTCCGCCGGAGCCGAACGGCTACCTGCATTTCGGGCATGTGAAGTCCATCTGCCTCAACTTCGGCATCGCCCAGCAGTACGGCGGGGCCTGCAACCTGCGGTTCGACGACACCAATCCGGAGAAGGAAGAGCAGGAGTACGTCGACGCCATCAAGGCAGGTGTCGAGTGGCTCGGATTCGATTGGGGCAAGAAGGATCTCTACGCCTCGGACTACTTCGGCACGCTGTATGAATTCGCCGCGGCGCTGATCAAGGCCGGCAAGGCCTACGTCGACAGCCAAAGCGCCGAGCAGATGAGCGCCGCGCGCGGCAACTTTACCGAGCCGGGCAAGGACTCGCCGTGGCGCAACCGCACCCCGGAGGAGAACCTGGCGCTGTTCCGCGGCATGCGCGATGGCGAGTACCAGGACGGCACGCACGTGCTGCGCGCGAAGATCGACATGCGGCACCCGAATCTCAATTTGCGCGACCCGGTCATGTACCGCATCCGGCACGCGCACCACCACCGTACCGGCGACAAGTGGTGCATCTACCCGACCTACGACTGGGCGCACGGCCTGTCGGATTGTCTAGAGGGCGTGAGCCATTCGCTTTGCACGCTCGAGTTCGAGGACCACCGCCCGCTCTACGACTGGTTCAATGAACAGGTGGCCGAGGCCGGCCTGCTGACGCTGCCGCACCTGCCGAAGCAGATCGAATTTGCACGGCTCAACCTCACTTATGTGGTCTTGAGCAAACGAAAACTGATTCAGCTGGTCGATGAGCACTACGTCGACGGCTGGGACGACCCGCGCATGCCGACGCTCGCCGGCGCGCGCCGGCGGGGCTACACGCCCGAGGGCTTCCGCCTGTTTGCCGACCGTATCGGCGTGTCGAAAGCGAACCAGCTGATCGACTTCGGCGTGCTCGAAGATTGCATGCGCGAGCACCTGAACGAGGTCGCGCCGCGCCGCATGGCGGTGCTTGCGCCGCTCAAGCTGGTGATCGACAACTATCCCGCGGACAAGGAAGAGCTGGTGGACTTGCCCAACCATCCGCAGAAGCCGGACTGGGGCAAGCGCCAGGTGCCGTTCTCGCGCGAGCTGTGGATCGAGAAGGAGGACTACCAGGAAACGCCGGAGAAGGGATTCTTCCGCCTGTTCCCGGGAAATGAAGTGCGCTTGCGCTTCGGCTACGTCGTGAAATGCATCGGCATGAAGGACGGCGTCGTGCACTGCACCTATCACCCGGATTCCCGCTCGGGCTCACCGGGCGCCGACAACTACAAGGTGAAAGGCAACATCCACTGGGTGAGCGCGAAGCACGCCTTCGCCGCCAAGGTGAAGCTCTATGACCGGCTGTTCAAAGTGCACGAGCCGGGTAAAGAGCGCGATCCGATCCAGGATCTGAACCCGGATTCGCGCAAGGTGGTCGATGCGCAACTCGAGCCTGCCTTGCGCGACACCCGCGCGCGGCAGGCATACCAGTTCGAGCGCCACGGCTACTTCATCGCCGACTACGACGAGCTGACCTTCAATCGCACCGTGACGCTTCGCGACTCCTGGAGCAAGTAACTCAAGGAAGGCCGACGACGGCCGCATCCTTTGGGTAAGTGATGGTGTAGTCGGCGGCAAACTTCAGCGTCTCCCCCGGCGCGAGGGCACGCTCCCACGCGACCACGCCTTGGCGATCCTCCCAGTTGTGCACCTTGGTCTTCGGCTCGAACACGGCGTCGACCGAGATCTGGTCGGATACCGCGACCGGCGAGGGCTCGAGCACCAGCAAATCAACCGGCGTCTTGTGACGGCTGGTGACGGTGTACTGGTCCGCGATCTGCCGCTCGTTGCGCTGGCCGACGATGCCAGCCTTGCCGGTGCGGTTCTTCAGGCGATTCACCGTGACAATGAGGCGGTCGTCGCGGCCGAAGGGCAGGATCAGCTTGTCCTTCGCTTGTGCCTGCCAATAGGTCGAGCCGATGTAGGCGCCGTCCCGGTAGAGCTGGACGTCGCCCGGCAGCCAGACGCCCTCGGGCCGCTCGGCCTCGGCGGTCACCATGCCCGAGCGGTCGCGACGCGGCACCACGCGTACTTTCTGCTGGACCGGCACCCACTGGCGCGTGAGCGACACGTTCACCTGACGCCCGTCGGCGGCGATATCGACCGTGCCGGAAACGTCGAACTCGGTGGCGTACTCGGTGTGGAACTCACTGATGATTTGCGGCCGCTCGGCACGACTTTCCATCCTGCGCGCTGGTGCGGCCGCAACCTTGGCACTCACCGAGCTGTCGCGCATCTCGGCGACCTGCGGTGTCTGGATCACGAGCTGCCAGGTGGCCGGATCGACGATCGTTGCGGCGCGCGGCTGACCGGTGGCGAGCTTCAAGCTCACGCCGCTCCAGTCCTCCCCGGTCTGCTGCGTCACCGTGGCGGTTCGCTCGAGCTCGACGCGCGAGCCGGCGGAGTCAAGCGACGCGCGGTACGCGGGCCGCCAACCGGCATTAGGCACCTGGTAGGAAGCGCGCACGGAACCCGCGCTGGAGGCGGACACGCTGATCGCCAGCGTGCGCGAATCGCGCGCGCTGCCCTTGATGCGCGCGAGATCGCGCTCGAGCGCCGCAATCTGCTTGTCGAGCGCGCGCTTCTGCACGGCAACGCGCTGGATCGTTCCATAAGCATCGGCGCCACCCTTGCGCAGCGACTCGAGCACCACCGGGATGGCTTTGGGATCGATGGCCGGCGCCCTGCCCTTCTCGGGCTCCGGAACCGTGTTCATGCTGGTCAGAAAATTGCGCACCAGCTCGGCGGTCTTCACCTCCACGTCGAGCTCCGCCTGCCGGTCTTTCAGCGCCTGGATCCTGGCTTCGAGCTCGCTTTCGCGCGGGCTCATCGCGTTCTGCCGCGCCACATCGCGCACCGCGATCTCGCCGATGCGGATCCCCGGGTCGGCCTCCACCCGCAGCGTGCGCGGATCGAAGTTGGCCGGCAGCCCGGTGAGCTCGACGCGCGGCTGGCCCGCACTGACCGGCACGGCACGCTCCACGGTGGCGCTGCCCGGATACAGCAGGACTTTGGTGATCCGGCCGCCCTCTTGGGCAAAGGCTTGCGTCGCAAATACCACCGCGACGACGGCACAGCAGGTGCGGATTTTCATGGTGTTACCTCCTTGGTATCGCTTTAAACGCGGGCACCCGGATTTCGGGTTAAATGCGCACATGACCGGTCCCAAATGGAAGTTCGACGGCGTTCGCGTGGTGCACTCGAACGAGCTCGATATCAACACCCCGCAGACCCCGGGCATGAACCGCGCCGCCGCCATCACCCACGCGCGCGCCGGCGCCGAGAAGCTCTGGGCGGGCACAGTCGTCATCCACCCCAAGGCGAAGACCGGCGCGCACCACCACGGGCCGGTCGAGAGCGTGATCTATGTCGTCAGCGGCAAGGCGCGCATGCGCTGGGGCGACCAGCTCGAGTTCATCGCCGAGGCCGGGCCCGGCGACTTCATCTATGTCCCGCCCTACGTTCCCCACCAGGAGATCAACGCGAGCGATACCGAGCCGCTCTCTTGCGTGCTATGCCGCAGCGGCCAGGAGCCGGTGGTGGTGAACCTCGATATCCCGGTGGTCGAGAAGCCCGAGGAAGTGCACTGGGTGGACAACATTCATCCTGACCCGAAGAAAAAGCCTGTATAACGGTAGCCGCAGGATTTCAAGCAGCACGTACGTACCTTGTTGTTCTTGTCGTTCGTTCCTCCTTGATGGTCCGCAGGCGAATTCGCCTTATCCAATCGTTATCAAGGAAGACAATGAGCACAGGTACCGTAAAGTGGTTCAACGACGCCAAGGGTTTCGGCTTCATCACCCCTGACGATGGCAGCAAGGATCTTTTCGTCCACTTCTCCGCGATCCAGGCGAGCGGCTTCAAGACCCTCAAGGAAGCGGACAAGGTGCAGTACGACGTGGAGCAGAGCCCCAAGGGGCCGCGCGCCGCCAACATCAAGCAGGTCTGACCGGCCTGCAGCTGGCAAAAAAGCCCGGGCAGCCGGGCTTTTTCATTTAGGGACCAGAAATGACCATACCGAGCATCGAGGGCAGGCGATTTTCCGTGGGCAAGTACGACATCGTGGCGAAACCCATGCCGGAATCGGCGCAGATGCTGCGCTATACGGTGTTCGTCGGTGGCAAACGCATCGGCAGCATGGCGAGCCAGCCCAGCGAGTCCGATTGCCGCTTCATGGAGAATCCGCCGCCCACGCCGCCGCTGGTGCCGTTCCAATACGCCTACCGGCCCGGCCGGCCGAAGAAAGGCGCGCCACCGCGCACCACGGAAGCGCTTACGCCGGCGCGCGACGAGCTGCCGCACGGCATGGCGTTCCCGACACCGACCGACGAACGCTAGCGCGGGGTTTGCGCGCCTACGGTCAGACGCCGCATGCGGCGGCGCTGACCGTGGTAGTCGTTCACCGCGCAGTGCTGCGTGCAGCGGTTGTCCCAGACCGTCAGCGTTCCCGGCGACCAGCGCACGCGGCAGGTGAACTCCGGGCGCGTCTGGTGCGCCTGCAGAAAGTCGATGAGCGGGCGGCTCTCGTCCTCGCTCATGTCCGTGAACCGAATCGTATGGCTGCGGCTGACGTAGAGCGCCTTGCGCCCCGTCTCCGGGTGCGTGCGAACCGCGGGATGCTCGGACTCGTACTGGTCGGCGTTCTCGGTGTCGTGCACTTTCATGCTGCCGATGGTCGAGTGCATCTTTCGGCGTCCGCCGGTGACTTTGAGGCTGGCGCTGTTGACGCCGACCAGCTTGTCGACCATCGCGCGCATGCCGTCCGATAGCGCTTCGTAGGCGGCATAGGTGCTGCTGAAAAGCGTGTCTCCGCCTTGCGCCGGGGTCTCGAGCGCGTAAAGCAGCGTCGCGAGCGGCGGCTGCTGCAGATAGGTGGTGTCGGAATGCCAGTTGCCGCCGAAGTTCACGGTCTCGGCCTCCTCCTTCACCACCTCGAAGATGAAGGGGAATCCTTCGAGGCCGGTAACGAACGGGTAGTAGCAGGGCTCGCCGAACCGGGCGCCGATGCGCATCAGGTCGGCGGGCTCGATCTTCTGGTCGCGGAACGCGAGCACCGAGTACTTCAGGAACGCTTTATGGATGTCCTGCCAGGCGGTCTCGTTCTGCAAGTCGACCAGCGAAACGCCGCGCACCTCTGCTCCCAATGCCCCCGCGAGCGGTTCGATTATCATCCGGCAACTATATGCCAAAACGAATTGCAGTCGTAGGCGCCGGCGCGCTCGGCGGTTATGTTGGCGGCACCCTCGCCCACCTTGGCCACGATGTCACGCTGATCGATGCATGGCCCGAGCATGTGGAGACCGTCCGCAAGCGCGGCCTCGAGCTCGACGGGCTCACGCCGCAAGAGCAGTTCACGGTCAAGCCGAAGATCATCCACCTCACCGAAGTGCAGGGCATGGCGAAGACGCCCTTCGACGTCGCGCTCGTCGCGGTGAAGTCGTACGACACGCTCTGGGCCACCGCGCTCATCGCGCCCTATCTTTCCGAGCAGGGCTTCGTCGTGTCGCTGCAGAACTGCATGAACGAAGAAACCATCGCCGGCGTGGTGGGCTGGGGGCGCACGGTGGGCGCCGTCGCCTCGATGATCTCGGTCGATCTTTACGAGGCCGGCCGCATCCGCCGCACGATGGCCAAGGGCGGCGACAAGTACACCATCTTCCGCATCGGCGAGCCGCACGGCCGCATCACGCCGCGCGTGGAAGAGCTGGTGAAATGGTTCAGCGGCATCGACAGCGCGAAGGCCACCAGCAACCTGTGGGGCGAGCGCTGGTCGAAGCTGGTGCAGAACGCGATGGGCAATGGCGTCACCGCCGCCACCGGCCTGACTTCCCCCGACTGCCTGCGAGACGAGCGCATCCGCCGCTTCCAGATCGCGCTCGCCGGCGAGGCGATCCGCGTCGGCCAGGCGCTGGGCTACACGCTCGAGAAAGTGCGCGGCGTCGAGCCCGAGAAATTTGCGCGCGCCGCGGAAGGTGACGCCGCTGCGCTGGCCGAAGTGGAGAGCGCGATGATCCCGAAAGGCGATGCCAATCCGCGCGGCGACATCCAGCGGCCGTCGATGGCGCAGGACATTCTCAAGGGGCGGCGCACCGAGATCGACGCGATGAATGGCTTGATCGCGCGCAAGGGCGCCGAGGTCGGCGTCGCCGCGCCGAGCCATCTCAAGCTCGCCGGGCTCGTTACGCGGATTGAGCGTGGAGAGCTGCAGCCCTCGCCGTCTCTCTTGACGTAAGCCGCAGGCGCAAGCCGACCGGCGACATGGTGAACGCGAGGTGCTCCTTCGCTTCGCCGCCATCGGGCGTGGTGACGCTCTGGATCTCGAACTGCCTCAGCAGCATCGCCATCACCATCTTCATCTCGAGCATCGCCAGGTAACGTCCGGGGCACAGGCGCGGCCCGGCGCCGAAAGGCATGACCACGCGTTTCGATGAAGTTGCGGAAACACCGCAACCAACGATCCGGGTCGAAGGCTTGCGCATCCGGGAAGCGGCGCTCGTCGGTGGCGCCGGCGCGCATCAGGCACATGATGAGCGTCCCGGCCGGCAGCTCGAGCTCGCCGAGCCTGGTGTCGCGGATCGGCTCCAGCAGGAGGATCGGCGCCACCGGCTTGAGGCGCATGGTCTCGTTGATGCACGCGTCCAGGTACGGCAGCGCCGAGACGTCCTCGTATTTCTCGGCATTCTTGGCATCGACTTCTTCGCGCGCGCGGCGCAACGCCTCCGGATGACGCGACATCAGGTAGATCATCCAGGCCAGCGTGTTGGCGGTCGTGTCCTCGCCCGCGAGCAGCATGGTCAGGACATTGCCGGCGACGTCGGCATCGTCGACGCCGCTGCCCTCGGTATCGCGCGCGGCGATCATCGCCTCGATCAGGTTGGTGGGCTGGCTTCGCAAGCCGGGGTTCGCGTCCATCCGCGCGCGCGCCTGCGCGATGAACTGCGTGACGGCGCGTTGCAGCGCCTGCAGATGACCGTCCAGTTTCCAATCCCTGAACCAGCGCCAATAGGGAAATGGCGACATCAACCGCTTGAAGAGCGCGGGCAGGACCTTGTCGAGGTGCTGCTGGATGACGTCCGTGTCCGACTCGATGGTGTTGATGTCGGCGCCGAAGGCGAGCCCGGCAGTGACGTCTACTGTGTAGCGCATGAGGTCGGCCTGCAGGTCGATCGCTTCGCCGGCCGCCGCCGCGCGCTGCCAGCGGCGCGCGAACCGGTTCGTCACCTTCACCAGCCCCGGAAAGTACGCTTTGGTGCGTCCCGGATCGAAGCCCGCCATCACCATCGGCCGCTGCCGGCGCCACGTCTCGCCGCCAGCGGAGAACACGCCGTTGAACCCCATGTCCTTGGCGATGCGGCTCATGCGCGTGGTGCGCTGGAACCCGTCCGGGCGGTCGCGCAGCGCGGTGGCGATCGTTTCCGGGTTCGACAGCACGACCAGCTGGCGCGGCCCGATGCGAAAGCGGAACACCTCGCCGTAGGTGCGGCTCCACTTCTCGGCGGTGAGGTGCAGGCTCGCGCTGTCGATCTGCAGCGCGTTGCCGAGGAGCGGCAGGCCGCGCGGACCGGGGAGGTCACTTATGCGCATGTTGTGAATACAATGCCACAAATTGAAAATCGCAACGTGGAACGTCAACGGCATCCGCGCGCGCCAGGCGCAGTTCTGCGAATGGCTCGCGCGTGACCAGCCGGACGTGGTTTGCCTTCAGGAGCTGAAAGCCGAGCCCGGCCAGATTCCGGAGCCGTGCAAGGTTCCTGACTACGTCACCTTCTGGCACGGCATGCGCGCGTACTCGGGCGTATCACTCCATGTAAAAAAGCAGTTTTTTGAGACGCCTGTCTTCAGCCACCCTGCCTTCGACATGGAATCGCGCATCGTCCAGGCGACCCTCGGCAACCAGGTGTTCGCTTCGGTTTACGTACCCAACGGCAACAAGGACTATCCGGCCAAGGTCCGCTTCATGACGCAGCTGATCGCCTGGGCCAAGGACTTGACCGCGCAAGGGCGTGAAGTAGTGCTGTGCGGCGACATCAACATTACGCGCACCGAGATGGATGTGCATCCGCGAGAGCGCAAGCCGGGGATCATCGGGCAGCTGCCGGAGGAGCGCGCGCTCTTCTCGTCGTTACTTGAAAATCTGGTCGACGTCGGCCGCAAGCTCGATCCGGACAACGCGAACATGTTCACCTGGTGGGCGCCGTGGCGGAACATGCGCCAGCGCAACATCGGCTGGCGCCTGGACTACGTGCTCGCCTCCCCGACGATCGCGGCGCGCGCCGCAACCTGCAAAGTGCTGGCGGAGATCGGCACCAGCGACCACGCGCCGGTGATGATGACTACCGCGCCGTGACTTCCAGCACCACTCGGCGGTTGGGTGCCAGGCATTCGATGAGCGCGCGGCCTTTCTCTTCGCCGCAGTCCTTCGCCGGCAGCGTCGTGCCGTAGCTGAAGATTTCGATCTTCGACTCCTCCACGCCCTTCTCCACGAGATACGCGCGCAGCGCGTCGGCGCGCCGTTCGGAAAGCTTCTGGTTGTAGTCCGGGTTTCCAATGCGATCGGCGTGCCCGCTGACATGCACGCGGATCTCGCCATTCGCGAGCTTGGGAAGAATTTCGTTATCGAGCGCGGCGCGCATCTCGGCGCTCAGCTCCGCGCTGTTGAATTCGAACTGGGCGCTCCACTGCAGGGCAGCAGGCGGTGCAGGGTCTCGTTTCATCGGTGCCGGGTCGACCTTCAACGCCACCGGACGCGGATCCGGATCGGGCAAGCCGAGCTCACCCACGAAGGAAACGTTGATGCGCTGCAGGTCATACTGCATCAGGAACCTGCGCTCCCCGACCTCGACCGTGTAGAGCGCGCCGCTAGTGCGATCGAAGCCCCGCCGAGCGCCGTATTCCGCCACTTCCTGCGGGGTGGCCTTGCGCACTTCGGGATTGTTCTGGCCGGCGAAGCCGATCAGCGCGTCGTAGACCTTCGGTCCCTCGGTGCTCGCCGGCAGGCCGAGAGCCCGCTGCAATTCCGGCCCGAGCACCACCTGGCGCCCCATTACGCCGGGATCGGCCTGCGTCAGGAATGCGGAATGGATGTAGCTCAGCGCGTCCGCCTCGGTGGCCGGGCGGCGCTGTGCAAATGCGGTGTGCGCCGTGCTTACGGCCAAAACCATGGCCCCCATGACCAGCGCCGTGCGCATACGGGTTCTCCCCGGTATTCGACCTATGGAATATAACGGTCGCTTTTTGACGACAACGTCATTATTCGTCAAGCCGGATGTTCTGCTGCTTGGCCAGCTGGGTATAGCGCGCCAGCTCGGCCTGGATGAAATCGCCAAAGTCCTGCGGCGTCATCGGCATGGGCTCGATCGCTTCGGCGACCAGCCGTTGCTGCAGCGCGGGGGCGGCCAGGGCCTTGCCGATCTCGGCGTTTAGGCGCCGCGTGACCTCGGGCGGCATCTTCGCCGGCCCGACGATGCCGTACCACTGGACGCCATCGAAGCCCTTGTAGCCAGCCTCGTCGAAGGTCGGCACTTCCGGCAGCAAGGCATGGCGCGCGAGGCCGGTGACCGCAATCGGTTTCACCTTCTTCGCGCGGATGTGCGGCAGCGCCGCCGCTACCCCCGGCGTCATCGCCTCCAGCTGCCCGCCGAGCATGTCGGCGAACGAGGGGCCGATTCCTTTGTACTGGACGATGACCGCGTCGAATCCCGCCGCCACCTTGAGCTGCTCGATGAGCAGGTGGTTGAGCGTGCCGATGCCGCCGGCGCCGAACGTCACCTTGTTCGCCTTGGCCTTCGCGTAATCGACGAAGCCTTTCAGGTCCGACATCGGCAGTGACGGATGCACCACCAGCATGTTGCGCGTGCCGCCGACCATCGCGATCGGGGTGAAGTCCTTGATGGGGTCGTACGGCACCTTGCGCACCGCCGGGCTGGTGGCATGCGTCGCCACATAGCCCACCATCAGCGTGTAGCCGTCCGGCGCCGCGCGCGCGGTGGTCTGGCAGGCGATCGAGCCGCCACCGCCGCCGATGTTCTCGATCACGAACGATTGATCGAGCGCGCGGCTGAGCTGGTCGCCGATGGTGCGGCCGATGAGGTCGAGGCCGCCGCCCGGCTGCGCCGGCACGATGATCTTGACCGGCTTCGCCGGATAGGCCTGGGCAAAAGAATGCCCCGGAAATGCCGCCGCGGCGGTTAGAAACTTAAGCCAGGTTCTTCTTGAAGAACGCAATGGTCCGCTCCCAGGAAAGCTTCGCCGCCTTTTCTTCGTAGCGCGGCGTCGAGTTGTTATGAAACCCGTGCTGCGTGCCCGGATACATATGGATCTCGTGGCGCACGCCCGCCTTCTTCAATTCTTCCTGGTAGGTCGTATACGTTTCGTTGACCCGCGGGTCCTGCTCGGCGAGATGCACCAGCAACGGCGCCTTGATCTTTCCTACGGCCGCGGTCTCGGCAGCGACGCCGTAGTACGGCGCGCCCGCCTGCAGATCGGATCCCATCGCCGCGGCGAGGAAGTTCGTCGTCCCGCCGCCCCAGCAGAACCCGGTCGCGCCGAGCTTCTTCGTCGAGAGCGGGTGCGCCTTCAGCCACTTCGCGCTATTCAGCATGTCCTGGCGCAGCTTTGCCTGGTCGAGCTTCGCCTGCATCGCGCGTCCGTCGTCGTCATTGCCCGGATACCCGCCAAGTGGCGTCAACCCATCCGGGGCCAGCGCCAGGAACCCATCCACCGCGGCCCGCCTCGCCACGTCCTCGATATACGGATTCAACCCGCGGTTCTCGTGGATCACCAGCACGGCGGGCCACGGCCCGGTGCCTGCCGGCTGTACCAGATAGCCCCGCATCTTTTCTCCATTGCCGCCGGGCGAGGAATACGTCACATAGCTCGCCTTGATTCGGCTATCGGTGAAGGAAATGGTCTGCGCATTGGCGTAGTTCGGCAGCAGCCCCTGCGCGGCAATCAGGGCCGCGCCGCCCATCGCGCCGGCGCGCTTCAGAAATTCCCGACGATCGATGCGGCCGTGGCAGTACTCGTCGTACAAATTGAAAACCTGCTGGTCGATTTCCAACTGGGTAATGGCGTTCATTGCTCCTCCGGAAGCGAACATGCTACTCCAGCACGCGCGGCCGTCTGCGGCGCGAAGGAATCTGGTATCTTCGGCTTACGAAACGCGGTCTTAGCCGCAGAAGCTGAAATACCACTGAAAGTGTTCGAAGGGTTCAAGGGAACGGGTGCGCCAGTTATCGGCGCGCCACCGCAGGGACTGCTCCCGTTCTACTGGCACTTCGTGAAGCAGACGAAGGGCTGGTACGCGGCCATGTTCGCGGCGAGCCTGGCGACCGCCGCGCTCGACACGGTGCTGCCGCTCTTCATCGGGCGGCTGGTGTCGCTGATGGAGGCGACCGACCGCATGGCGGCGCTCGAGGCGCAATGGCCGCTGCTCGCGACGATGATCGTCCTCGTGCTGGTGGCGCGCCCGCTGGTGGCGTGGATCGACATTTCGATCCGGCACATGGTGCTGATCCCCGGCGCGACCTGCCTGATCCGCTGGCAGAGCCACTGGCACGTCGTGCGGCAGAGCTGGCCGTTCTTCCAGAACGATTTCGCGGGGCGCATCGCCAACCGCGTGATGCAGACCGCGCACGCGTTGCGCGACAGCGTGATGGCCAGCATCCGTGCCGTCTGGTACATCGGTGCTTACGGCGTCATCGCGCTCACCTTGATGGCGACCGTGGACTGGCGGCTCGGGCTGCCGACGCTCGGCTGGTTCATCGGCTACGTCGCGCTGCTCTGGTATTTCGTGCCGCGCATGCGCGATCTCGCGCGCACCAGCTCCGAGGCGCGCTCGCTCGTCATGGCGCGCGTGGTCGACAGCTACACCAACATCCTGACGGTCAAGCTGTTCGCCCGCCTCACCGACGAGGATGCCTACGTGCGCGACTCGATCGACGAGCACGGCGACGCGATGCGGCGGCACATGCGCGTGCTGACGCGCTTCTTTTTCCTTCTCACCGCGCTGAACGCCGCGCTGCTCGTCGGCACGGCGGCGATCGGCATCTGGCTGTGGGCGCACGGCGCCGTCGGCGCCGGCATCGTGGCGGCGGCGCTGCCGCTCGCCTGGCAGCTTTCCAACGTCGCCGGCTGGGTGAGCTGGGAAGTCACGGCGATTTTCGAAAACGTCGGCGTGGTTCAGGAAGGCATGCAGTCGATCGCGGTGCCCCACACGGGAACTGACCATCCCGCGGCGCGTCCGCTGGAAGTCTCGCGCGGCGAGATCGTGTTCGAGGACCTGAGCTTCGGCTATGGCCGCAAGGACGTCAGGCCGGTGCTGCACAAGCTGCATCTGCAGATCAAGCCGGGCGAGCGCGTCGGCCTGGTCGGCCGCTCGGGGGTGGGCAAGTCAACGCTCGTCAATCTGCTGTTGCGTTTCCACGCCGCCGAACGCGGGAAGATCCTGATCGACGGCCAGGACATCGCCGGCGTGACGCAGGAAAGCCTGCGCGCGGCGATCGGCATGGTGACGCAGGATACGTCGCTGCTCCACCGCTCGATCGCCGCCAACATCCGCTATGGCCGGCCGCACGCGAGCGATGACCAGGTCATGGCCGCGGCGAAAAAGGCGCAGGCGCACGACTTCATCGTCGGTCTGCGCGACTGGAGAAACCAGGTCGGCTATGAAGCCCATGTCGGCGAGCGCGGCGTCAAGCTCTCCGGCGGCCAGCGCCAGCGCATCGCGCTCGCGCGCGTGATCCTGAAGGATGCGCCGATCCTCGTGCTCGACGAAGCCACCTCCTCGCTCGACAGCGAGGTCGAGCTCGCGATCCAGGAGGAGCTGCTCGAGCTGATGGAAGGCAAGACCGTGATCGCCATCGCGCACCGCCTGTCCACCATCGCCCGCATGGACCGCCTGGTGGTGCTCGAGCAGGGAAATATCGTGGAAAGCGGCACCCACGACGAGCTGCTCCGGCTCGGCGGCCACTACGAGAAGCTCTGGCGCCACCAGTCTGGCGGCTTCCTCGCCGACGATGCATTCGATGTCGACGCGGAGCCGGTAGCTCGATGATCTCCCGCCGGCGCCTGCTGGCCGCCCTGCCTGGCCTCCTTCGAAGGAAAAAACCTCGAGATCGAATGGCGCTCGTCCGACGATCACGCCGAGCGCCTGCCCTCGATGGTCAACGACCTGCTCGAAGCCAGAGTGGAAGTGATCGTCGCGACGCAGACCTCCGCGATCGAGGCCGCGCGCAAGCGCACCTCCACCGTGCCTATCGTCTTCGTCGCGGCGTTCGACCCGGTCGGCAGCGGCTTCGCCAAGAGCCTCGCGCGACCCGGCTTCAACATGACCGGCGTGTCGAATAACGTGCCGAACATCGCGCCGCGGCAGCTCGAGCTGATCAGGCTTACGGTGCCGCACGCGAGCCGCGTCGCGGTGGTGCTCAATCACCGTAACCGCGCCACCGCCGAGGCGCGCCGCAATTACGAGGCGGCCGCGCAGAAGCTGGGGCTCGACCTGCGAGTTATCCAGGCTGGCACCGCGCTGCTAGTGCCGGCGGGCCGCATCGCTGCGCGTCCAGGCGCTGGTGGTGCAGGCCGACGGCATCTTCTTCCAATCAAGAGCGGCGCTTGTAGAGACGCTCGCCGCGCAGAAGCTGCCGGCGCTGTTCACCCAGGTGCAGAACGTGGAAGCCGGCGGCCTGATGAGCTACGGCCCGGACATTGCCGCGAGCTACCGACGCGGCGCCTACTACGTCGACCGCCTGCTGAAGGGCGCGCAGGCCGCGGAGCTTCCGATCGAGGCGCCCTCGAAGATCGAGCTTACCGTGAACCTGAAGGCCGCCGCCGGGCTCGGCCTGACGCTTCCGCCGGCTCTCCTGAAGCAGGCCAACCGCCTTATCCAGTAGGCACGTCCTTTGCACGCAGCCGTCGGGCAAAGGAGCACCCTATGGCATATATTGTTGCGGGTCTGACCAAAGGCGCGCATCAGGCGCGCGGGCTCATCCGCGCACTGGCGGACGCGGGGTTCCCCCGCGAAGAGATCGATATGGCGGCCGGGCCGATCGCCGGCCTGGTCGAGATGGGTATCCCGGAGAACGAGGCACACGTGTTCGCCGAGGGCGCGCGCCGGGGAGGCGCCATCGTTGTCGTCAAGGCCGACGATGAATTCGAGGCCGAGCAAGCCGCCCTCCTCATGCATCAGCACGGCGCCGTGGACGTCGAATCTTGCGACGCGGGCTGGCGGCGGCTGGGATGGAGCGGCCGCATTCCCCATCCCGCGAGCATGGTCTCCATCGGCCACTATGCGTTGGTATTCGGCGACTATCCGGGCGGTTCCGGGCGGATCTACCCGGACCTGAGAGCGACGCGCGAGCACACCGGACAAAGGTCGGATGGCGCTTATGCGGGGCCCGAACGGCGCCATACCGACAAGCCTTACGAAGGGATGAATCGCCGCGCCGCCTGACCGTACAACGCCTTAGCGGATCGCCACGTCCTCGACTAAGTTCCGAATTTAGCTGGGAAATGTGGTATTCTTGCGGGTTCTTACCGCAGTCTTCCGATCCCACCGCTCACCCCGCTCTTTTCGCGGGCAGAAAGGACGTTGTGGACAAGCGCAAGGCGTGGCGCGAGCAGGAGCAGCAACTCGTAGAGAACTGGAACGCCGCAGCACAGCGCTATCGGGAGATCATGGCCCAGATCGCGACCGAGAATCCCCTCGGGGCGCCCGAAGGGCCGAGTGCGGACATCATGAGCAAGGCCGCGGCAGTGCGCGCCGAGATCGAGGCCTTGCGCAAGAAGGTGGCGCGCCTGAAGGCAGAGTTCAACTCCGGAAAGCGATATTGATGATGAGACTCGTCAAACCCGGCCGCTCCGCGGCATGGACCAAGGAGCGGATCGACGCTCTAACCACCCCCGAAGTACGGCAGCTGCGCGACAACGCGCAGCGCCTGGGCGAGGGAGAGATCGTCAGCCTGTGCGACGAGATCATCAAGGTTCGCCCCAAGACGGGCGTTGGCGCCCGTACCAAGCGTCCGGCGGCCGCATGAGCATCCCGACCGTAGAGCGCAGGCGCTTCAAGGTGGGCAAGTACGACATCATCGCCCACCCGATTCCGAATTCCGCCCACATGCTGCGCTACACCGTGTTTGTCGGTGGCAAGCGCATCGGCGCGACGGTGAGCGTGCCGACCGAATCCGATTGCCGCTTCCTCGAGAAGCCGCCGGTAGTGCCGCCGCTCAAGATCTTCAGCAGCTACCGCCCGGGGCGCCCGAAAAAAGGCAGCCGGCCGCCGCAGAGCGCGGACACGGCGACCCAGGCGCCGCGCGAATCGCTGCCGCTCGATATCTCGCTCGGCGGCATCCGCGCCACGACCGACCGCTAACGGTCGAGCAAAAGAAAACGCCCCGGCCGCGCGCCGGGGCGTTTCATTTTCGGGCACCGCTTTAGCCCAGCTCGTCGCCGGAAATCGGCCCTTCTCTCGGCTCAATCGGGATCAGCACGATTTCCGCCGGGACCATGTACACCTCGTACACCTCATACTCCGGCGCCTGCGCGGAGTACTCCGGCGATTCCATGGAGTATTCCTCCCGCGGTGACTCGGCGTCGCTCAGCAACTCTGGTCCGCCCTGCTCGTACGACTGATACGGCTGGTAGCCCATCGGATCGGACTGGTGCGACAACGGAGCCTCGCCCGCGAACGCCGCACCCGTAGCGAGTGCCAGCGTGGAAGCTGCAATAGCAAGTGACTTGCTCAGTCTCATAGCGTCTCCTTTCGGGGAATACCCAACTGGCGCAGGTTCCATGCCCGCGGATCGCTACGGGGAAAAAGTCCTGCCGAACGTGTAACCCCCGGAAACTATCGCTGCAATAATTCCAGCTAGTCCGAGTCGTCGGGCGCGCCGCCCATGTTCGCCAGGTCGGATTGCTTGATCTTCTCGACGTTGAAGCGCGCCGCGCGGTCGCGCATCGTCTTCAGCACTTCCTCGAGCGGCGGCGGCTCGCCCTGGATCCAGCGCAGCGGATTGATGCGCGCGACGACGAAGGTGCGCAGATACGGGCTGACGAAGCCCTTTTCCTTCAGCTTCTTCACCGCCTCGCTGACGCGGGCGTCCAGATCCATCAGCAGCTCGGCGGTTTTTTCGTGCCTTTTGATGGCTTTCGAAATCGGATCTTCGGAGAACGTTTCCAGGCGCCGCACCACCGGGTTGTAGGCGCCGCCGGCGAATTTGCCGTTGCGCTCATAGCAGATGCCGAGCGTCACGAGCGACGCCTCCTCCAGATAGAACGAAAATCCGCTCTCCGCGCGCGAGCCGTCCTCGTCGAGCAACCCGCGGTAGATGCGGATCACCTCCAGCGCCTTCTCGCGCAGGTTGTGCGCTTTCTCGGTGTTGAGCGCGAGGATCTGCCATGCGATCTCGCGCTTTGGCACCACCAGCGCGGTAATGGCGCGCGCGCCCAGGCGGCGCATCGCCATCAGGCGATGCATGCCGTTCGGCGTCCAGAATCCCTTCTCGGGCGCTGTCACCGCAATGATCGGATCGAGAAACATGCCGGTGCGGTCCAGTACGTCAGCGAGCTTGCGGTGGTGGACTTGAGAGAGGTCGCGCTGGAACGGAGTCGGTTCCACGCTATCGATCGGCAGGATTGCCACCAGCACCGGCTGTTTGCCAAGCGGATCGTTGTACGAGCCCAGGAGATGCCCGCCAACGCTCTCCACACGCTCGGCGGCTTCGCGCGCGCCGCCGCTCAGTTCGTCGAGTCGCGTTTCCGCCGGGGTCAGGCCCCGGGTGCCGGCCTTGGCTTTACGCGGACGGCGCTTTGCGGGGGCGCGCTTTTTCGCCATGCCCTAATTATCGCAGGCGAAAAAAAAGCGGGCCATGCGGCCCGCTTTCCTGCAGCGGTCCTGTGCTATCCGCCGCTTTGCTTCGCGCGCGCGTTGTCGCGCCCGTGCTTTCCATGCTCGCCCGCAACCTGGTCGGCGCGGTCGAGCCCGGTCGCCTTGTCTTCGCTGCCGCGCCCGCTGCTGACCGAGGCTCCGCTGCTGGCATTGCCCTCGGCCGGGGCAGCCGAACCGCTGGCCGCGCTGTCGGCGGTACTCGCCGGCGCCTGCGGCGCGCTGTCCCGCGATACCGGCGACTCGGTCGTGGACGACTGGCTGGTCGACGCGCTTTGGTCGCTGGTCGACGAGGAGGCTATATCCGTCGAGCTCTGATTGGCGCTCACGCCGCTCCAGACGTTCTGGTCGCCGCTGCCGATGTTGACTCCGGGGCTGATATTCGCACCGGCGTTCACGTCGGCATTACTTACGCCGACGTTGGCGTCGACGCCCACGTTCGGGTTCACGTTCACGTTCGGGCTGGTGCTGTCCTGCGCGAACGCGGGATTGAACGCGGTAAACACGGCCGCCGCGGCGGCGCTGAGCAATAGCTTATTCCGTCTCATGCATGGTCTCCTTTTTTCATTGACGATGAACGGTGGGTCGCAGGTTGCATGCCTGCCGCCGTGGGGAAAATCCCCACGGTAAAAACTGCGCGTTTATGCGAGAGAGTCGGATTGCTCGAGGATGAGCATCCGATCGGGGCGGCCATCACGATCGTCGTCGACGTCGTACATCGTCGTGGAGGTTTCCGCCGCCGCGATGCTGAGGGCCAGCATTGCTGCACTTGCAAGGATTAGCTTCGCCGTTTTCAATTCTTTCTCCTTTCGAAACGTCATACGGCGAAGGCCGCAGGTTCCATGCCAGCACAGTTACAATTCCCTACGCTTAAAGGAGGAATTCATGATCGATCTCTACGCTGCAGGAACGTCCAATGGCATGCGCGCGCGCATCGCGCTGGAAGAATGCGGTCTCGCTTACAAGCTCCATCCAATCGCCCTCGAGAAGGGCGAGAACAAGACGCCGCAATTCACTGCGCTCAATCCGAACGCGCAGATCCCGGTGATCGTCGATCACGAGGGACCCGGCGGCAAGCCGCTCACCGTGTCGCAGTCCTCCGCGATCCTGATTTACGCCGGCGAGAAGTCCGGCAAGTTCATGCCGAAGGACCCCGCCGCGCGCGCCGCTTTCTGGCAGGCACTCATGAGCGCATCGACCGACATGACGCCAACGCTCGGCTCCATCTTCCAGATCGTGCGCGGCAAGGATCCGCATGGCCCGAGCGCCGACCTGTTCAAGAACCGCTGGAGGCAATATCTGAAAGTGTGGGACTCCACGCTCGGCAAGCAAAAATACGCCGCCGGTAATGAAGTCACGCTCGCGGACTTCTCTCTCTACGCGGGCTACGCGCGCGCCAAAGGCGCGATTGCCGAGCTGTGCGACGGCTGTCCGAATGTGGAGCGCTGGGCGAAGGAAATCGGCGCGCGGCCTGCCATCCAGCGGGCGCTTAAGTTCTGAATGAGGCGTCGCGCGAGGCGCTCGCCGAGCTGAAAACCGGCGCAAAGCGCCTCCAAGCCGGCCGGTATGCCGACGCCGAGCGGCATTTCCGCCTGGCATTGCGCTTCGCGCCGCGCAATGCGGACGCCTTAAATCTACTCGGCGTCGCGTTACTGCGCAGCGAGCGCGCGGCCGAGGCGATCGCGCAATTCCGGCTCGCGGTCGAAGCAGCACCGCAAGCTGCCGGGCACCACATGAATCTCGGATACGCCCTCCTTCGAAACGGAGAAGCGGCCGACGCCCTGAAGCATCTACGACAAGCTGCGCGGCTTTCGCCCGGCGCGGTAGAGATCGACTTTTATCTCGGGCTCGCACTGCGTGCAAACGGGGACTTCGAGGAGGCGGAGCGCGTCCTGCGACGCGTGCTCGATGCTGCCCCCCGGTTCGAGGAAGCACGCCATGAGCTCAGCAAGCTGCTTTATGAAGCCGGAAGTGTCGAAGAGGCGCAGACCGTGCTGCGTCAATCGCCCTCCCCGCTTTCGCCAGGGAAGCGGCTGCGCCTCGCGATCACTCGGGTGCCGCCGCTGCCGAGGTCGAGCGCTCAAATCACCGAATTGCGTGCCGAATTCAACGAGGAGCTCGATCAGCTCACCGCCGCGGATCCGCGCATCAGCGATCCGCATGCGGAGGTCGACGTCACGACGTTCTTCCTTTCGTACCACGGGCTTCCAAACCGCGAGCTGCACGAGAAGCTCGCGCGACTCTACCTTGCCGCAAGTCCGGACTTGGCCTGGACCGCACCCCATTGCTCGTCACCTCGCCGCCCATCTGAAAAGCTGCGCATCGGCATCATTTCCCGGTATCTGCACGAGCACAGCATCGGCCGTACCACGCGCGGGCTTGTCGCGATGCTCGATCCTCAACGTTTCGAATTGACGGCGATCTTCGTTCCTCCCCCGACCCGCGACGATTACGCGCGCTCGATCGCCGGTAATGCCGCGCACTCGCTGGTATTGCCCGGTAGGCTCGACGCGGCGCGACAAGCGATCGGAAAACTAGAGCTCGACGTCCTCTTCTACCAGGACATCGGCATGGATCCGTTTACGTACTTCCTCGCTTTTGCGCGCCTCGCACCGGTGCAATGCGTGTCGTTCGGGCATCCGGATACGACGGGTATACCGAACATGGATTGGTGGATCTCGAGCGAGCGCTTCGAGCCGCCGGGGGCCGAGGAACACTACAGCGAACGACTTTGGCGAATGCCCGAGGTCGCCACGCTTGCCTATTACTACCACCCGGCCAGGGCATTCACGCCGCCCGGCCGCGAGCAGCTTGGATTGCCGGATGACGTACGCCTCTATACATGCCCGCAGTCGCTGTTCAAGCTGCATCCCGCCTTCGACGCACTCGCCGCCGGCATCCTGCGCGCTGACGCCCAAGGCCGCCTGGTGCTAATTGCCTCGCGGCACAGGGGCTGGCTCGAAGCGTTGATGCGACGCATGGGCGAGACCATGCCGGACGTACTCGACCGCGTCATCGTGCTGCCACCCATGCGCCACGAGCACTTTCTGGGTCTGCTCGCCGCCAGCGACGTGGTGCTTGATACGCCCCAGTTCAACGGCATGAACTCGAGCCTGGAGGCATTTGCCGTCGGTACACCGATCGTCACGTTGCCGGGGCAGCTACAACGCATGCGGCATACGGCCGGAATGTATGCCGCCATGGGTATCGAGGATCTTTGCGCTTCGTCGGATCAGGAATACGTCCAGCTCGCGCTGGATGTCGCACGTGACCGAGACAGGCGCACTGCGTACTCCCGCATGATCCGGGAGCGCGAGACGGTGCTTTTCGAAGATCGCCGGGTCGTTTCGGGTTACGAGGCGTTTTTCGAACAGGCCTGTGGAATGTCGGCAGCGCAGCAATTTTCCGTAGGACCGTTTCGCTGTGCCATGGTTTGGCGCCTCTACGCCATCTGAAAAGGCGGGCTGAAAGTGATGTTTAAAAACAACAAAGCACGGCCCTACGTAAGGCAGTCACCCCGCTTTTCCCTATAATCGTCGCGCCCCGGGTTCCCTTAGCACCGGGTTTAACTAACGAATTGACGAAAAACATTGGGGGTTCAATGAAGAAGCTTCGTAAATCGCAGGTAGCCGCGGCTGTTGGCGCGGCGTTGTTTGTTGCCGGCACCACGGTCTACGCGCAAACCGCGCCGACCGTTCAAGTCTACGGCCAAGTCAGCCGCGCGCTCCTGTTTGCCGATGATGGCGTGCAGAGCAAGTGGTTCCATGTGGACAACGAGGCGAGCGGCACGCGCTTCGGGTTCACGGGTACCGGGCAAGCGATGCCGGGCCTTCGCTACGGCTTCCGGATTGAGCTCGACCTACAGTCGAACGAGTCCCAGCTCGTCAACTTCAGCCCGGCCGGTCCGGTGAACAATTTCCCCGGAACGACGAGCAACGCTGGCTTCAACGAGCGCCACATGGACGCCTGGGTTGAGGGCGGGTGGGGCCGCGTGAACATCGGCCAAGGTGACGGCGCTGCCAACGGCGCGACGGAAAGCGACCTGTCCGGCACCGGCATGGCGAACGGTATCGGGGTTGCCGACCTTGGTGGCGGCTTCCAATATCGCGGCGCCGCGTCGTCTTTCAGCGGTACCACGGTCGGCCAATCGATCAACCAGCAGGACTTCGAGAGCCGGTACGACCGCATCATGTATGTGACGCCGACCTTCGGTGGCTTCCGTGCGCAAGCGAGCTGGGGCTCGAACGCCAACCTCGACACCACGGAAATCTCTGGCTGGTACGGCGCCAAGATGGGTGGTCTCGGGGAGATCGCTGCGGCTATCGGCTGGTCTGAGCAGAAAGGTACCGCCACGACCCGCGCGGACGAAACGATCGGCGGCTCGATCTCCTGGCTGCTTCCCTTTGGGTTAAACCTGACATACAGCTACAGCAATCGCGACCAACCGACAGCTACCGCCGGGGCGGCCCGCGACTCCACCTTTCAATACTTCAAGGTCGGCTTCAAGCGCGGCGCGCATGCGTTCGGCGTGGACTACGCGATGGGCGATGACTTTGCCGTCGCGGGCGACGAAGCCAAGATGTATGGCATTGGTTATGTCTGGAATCCGGTCCGCTGGCTAGAGTTGTATGCCGCGTACAAGATCCATGAACTGGATCGCGGGACGCTGACGTTGGAAGACGTCACGATCGGCACGATCGGTACCCGCATCCGCTTCTAAGAAGGCATGAGAAAAGGGTTCAACGTTGTGCTCCTCGCAGCCGGCCTTGCCGGCTGCGGGGCCACTCCGCAGGAGTACCGCAACGAAAAAGAGCTGCCGCTGCCGCCCGGTCAGGGATTGTTGGGCGAATCGTCCACGCACGAGTGGCTCAGAAAGGACAAGATCCCGTCTGCGGCGCCGGTTTCGGCCAGTGCCGTTGAGCAGGACGAGTTCAAGAAGTGGCGGGAATCCGCAAGCAGCCCGGAGCGCCGGGAGTTCGAAGAATGGCGCGCCTGGCAGGAGTGGAAGCGCAAGAACCCGAAGTAACGCTCAGGGAGTTCGCAGGACTAAAGGGCCGGAGAGATCCGGCCCTTTTTATTGACTCATAGCGTTAAGATCAGCCCCTCGGCACGTCCTGAGCTATCAACGATGAGACAAGCATTCAATTTCCTGATTCTGGCAGTCGGCCTCGCCGGTTGCGGGACTGCGACGCAAACCCCAAGCGACACCCGCAATGACAAGGAGGGTCCGCTGCCCCCCGGGCAAGGCGCCTTCGGAAACGCGTTTACCTGGGAATGGCGCAAGAAGGACGCGCCCGCGCCGGCTAGCGCGGCTCCGGCCACCGCTCCAGCCACCGCCGCCCCGGCGGCCACCGGCAAGCCGGAAGACGCGGCCAAAGAGCGCCAGGAATTCGAGGAATGGCGCGCCTGGCAGGAGTGGAAGCGCAACCAGAAGTAGGTTCTACTGTTGCAGCAAGTCGGCGACGCGCTCGGGCATCAGGATCATCGCATCATGCCCGGTCGGAAGCTCGAAAAATTTCCAGTTGGGCGCGCTGCGATACTTAGCGGCGAACTGATCGAACGAGCCGGTGGCGGGCGACGAGCAGTAGATGAAGGTCTTCGGCAGCTGAGCCACGTTCCCGTTGAGGCGGATCGGCTGCGTCATCGTCCGATACGGATGCCGCACCTCGCGCGGCTTCGCGAAGTCGACGTGCTCCGGCTTCGTCAAACCCCATAGCGAAAGCGGCGGCGGCGTCACGCTGCCGGCCTTCTCGCCTTCCTCGCGCATGCGCGCCGCGCGCTCGGGGACGACGTAATCCAGCAGGCATTTACCGTTCTCGGGAACGAACGCGTCCAGGTAGACGAGGCGTTTTATGCGTGGGCAAGCACGATCGGCCGCGCCGGTGACCACCATACCGCCGTAGCTATGGCCGACGAGGACGACATCGCGCAGATCCTCCATCTCGAGGAGCGAGACGACGTCGGCGATATGGGTGTCGAGGTCGATATCCGGTCGCGCCAGGTGCGCGCGTTCGCCGAGGCCGGTGAGCGATGGGGCGAAAACCTGGTGTCCGGAAAGCATGGGACGGACGAAGCGCCAGCACCAGCCGCCGTGCCAGGCGCCGTGCACGAGTACGAAATTAGCCACGCCCGATTCTAGTTTGCCGGTGCTTTTGTCGCGCCGGCGCCCGCTTCCGGAGCAGCCTTCTCCTGTGCAGCACCCAACGGGATCTTCGGCGACCATGCCAGCCACTCGTCTTTCGGCTTGT
This sequence comes from uncultured beta proteobacterium, assembly GCA_963810475.1. GTDB lineage: Bacteria > Pseudomonadota > Gammaproteobacteria > Burkholderiales > SG8-39 > SCGC-AG-212-J23. The sequence continues at coordinate 96,805 of CAWENY010000035.1, forward strand.
CGTGCATGAAGAACACCGTGCCGGGCTTGGCGCGCGGCGCCTTCTCGCTCGGCGTGGCGAACTCGATGGCGCCGGTGTAGAGCGTGCGCAGCGACTCGATCTCGACCTCGAGCCCTTCAGGATCCCGCCGGTGGCCTGCACGCCGCTGGTGTTCCAGAACGCCGAGCCCGCGCGCACCAGGTTGGCGTAGCGGGTGTGGATCAGGATGTGGATGTCGGCGGAGGCGGAGTTCGGCGCGAGCTCGATCCGGTGCACCATGCCGACTTCGACGCCGCGGTAGTTGACCGGCGTATTGACCCGCACGCCTTTCGGGCGCTCGGCGCGCAGGACGAGCCGCAACCCCGGCACGCCGAGCGCGACCGGCGCGCCGTCGAGCCCGACGAAGTGCTTCTGCAGCTTCTCGCCATTGCCCGGAATCACGTTGATCTCCGGGCCGCTCAACACGGTGGAGAGGCCGGTCACCTGGTTCAGGCCGAGCTGCGGCCGCACGATCCAGAAGCGCGCGCCTTCGCTCGCGATGGGCGCCGCGGACTTGTGCAGCCGCGCCTTGACCAGCGCCTGCTTGCGATCCTCGCCGAGCCCGATGCCGATCACTTCGCCGATCTGCACGCCGCGGTAGTTGATCGGTGTCTGGCCCACGCGCAGCCCGCCCGCGTCGGGGAAAGTGATCGAGATTTCCGGGCCGATCGAACGCATGTGCTGCCGACAGAGGTACGCCGCGACGCCAAGCGCGATCACCGGCACCACCCACACCAGGCGGAACAGTCGCCGGCGCCGGACCCGTGCCTTGGGAATCTGCTCGCCGGTCATGCCAGTCCTAAGCCGTTCATCGGCGTTCCCATATCAACTTGGGATCGAACGCGGCGGAGGCAAGCATGGTGAGCACCACCATCGCGGTGAAGGCGAGCAGTCCCGGGCCCGGAAGGATCTGCGCCCAGCCCTCGAGCTTGACCACCGCCACCAGCACCGCAAGCAGGAATACGTCGAGCATCGCCCAAGGGCCGATCACGTCGATGAACTTGTAGAGATGGCGTGCGGCTGCGCAGCCGCCGCCCCCAGCCGAGGCCGGAGGTGACCACCAGCGAAAACAACCCGGCGAGCTTGAACAGCGGAATCACCATGCTCGCCATGAATACGATCACCGCGACTGCCCACTGGTCGTGATCCATCAGCAATTTGATCCCATCCCACACCGTGCTCTCGGAATACGCGCCGTGCAGGTACATCTTCATCATCGGATAGATGTTTGCCGGGACGTAAAGAATCAGCGCCGCGAGCGAAAGCGCCGCGGTCACGTGCAAGCTGGCGCTCGAGCGCCGTGCGGTGATGAACGAGCCGCAACGGATGCACTCTGCGACCATGCCCGGGGACAAGGGCTCGACCGCCTGGACCAGGCCGCAGGTGTCGCAGGAAACCATCGATTCCGATCCGGTTTCGGCCATCAGGCTCGTCGTGCAAACAGCATGCCCGAGCCGCCGGGCCCTCATGTACCTTTCGGACCATGCGCTACGAGCTGTATTACTGGCCCGGGATCCAGGGCCGCGGCGAGTTCGTGCGGCTGGCCCTTGAAGATGCGGGAGCAAGCTACCGGGACGTATGGCGAACGACGGACCGCATGACGCAAAGCGCCGCCAGCTTTGCGCCGCCCTACCTCAAGGCCGGAAAGCTGATCATCCCGCAGACCGCGAATATCCTGCTCTACCTCGGCCCGCGCCTGGGTCTGGCGCCGAAAAACGAGGCGGCACGCCTGCGACTGCACGGCCAGCAGCTGACCATCGCCGACTGGCTCGGGGAAGTGCACGACACCCACCATCCCATCGCCGCCAGCTTCTATTACGAGCAGCAAAAGCAGGAGGCGAAGCGCCGCGCGGCGGTATTCCTTGCCGAGCGGCTGCCGAAATTCATGCGCTACTTCGAGCGCGAAGCCGACGCGAAGTTCTCCTACGTGCATCTGTCGCTGTTCCAGATGATCGAAGGCTTGCGCTACGCATTCCCGCAAGCGATGAAGCGGCGGGAACGAAACTATCCGCGGCTGAGGAGAATTCACGACCAGGTGGCGAAACGTCCGCGGCTGGTCGAGTATCTGCTTTCGCCGCGCCGCATCCCGTTCAACCAGCAAGGCATCTTTCGCCATTATCCGGAGCTCGACGCGAAATGAAGGAAGCCAGATACTTTCTCGTGGTGCGCTTCTCGGTGGAGCCGCAGGCCGAGGCACCGCTGCTGCGCTGGCTCGACGGTGGCCACGTCAAGGAGGTCCTCAGCCAGAAGGGATTTCTCTGGTGCCGGCGACTGCGTCTGGGTCCGCATGAGTTTTCCATGCTCTATGGCATCGAATCGCGCGCCGCCTTCGAAGCCTACGAAGCCAACAAGGCTCTGAAGGACAAGTTCGCGCGCGAGCGTGCGCCGTTTGAGAAGCACATGCGCGTCGAACGTTTCTGTGGCGAAGTGGAGGCCACCTATGCTGCTTGACTGGAACAGCGGGCTGGTGAAGCACCTCGGCATCCGTTTTCTCGAGACCGAAAAGGACCGCGTGGTGGCCGAGCTCGAAATCCGTCCGGAGCTACTCACCACCAACGGCGCGTTGCACGGTGGCACGCTGATGGCGTTCGCCGACACCATCGGCGCGGCCGGCACGGTGGTCAACCTCGCGCCGGGCCAAAACACGGCGACGCTCGAGTCGAAAACGAATTTCTTCGCCGCCGCCCGCTCCGGCACGGTGCGCGCGGAGTCGACGCCGCTTCACAAGGGCAAGCGCACCCACGTCTGGCAGACGCGCGTCACCGACGCCGCCGGCAAGCTGCTATCGTTGACCATCCAGACCCAGGTGATCCTCTGAACCGCGCCGCCGTAAAGATCGCCGCCGTGCTCGGCGGCCTTGCATTCGCCCTGGGCGCGCTGGCGCAGGGCTATCCGGCCAAGCCCGTGAAGATCGTCGTCGGTTACCCGCCGGGCGGATCGGGCGATTTCCTCACACGCCTGATTGCCGACGAAATGGGCAAGGCACTGGGCGTGGCGGTGGTGGCGGACAACCGTCCGGGCGCCGGCGGCAACGTGGCCGCGGATATCGTCGCCAGATCCGCAGCCGACGGCTATACCGTGCTGAATGCCCCGCATCACTCCATCAACCTTGCGCTGTACAAGAGCACGACCTACGAGCACAAGGATTTCATTCCGGTCACCAAGATCGCCACCGGGCCGACGGTGATTTGCGTGAGCAGCGCTGTGCCGGCGAAGGACCTCAAGGAGCTGATCGACTACGCCAAGGCCAACCCGGGCAAGCTGTTCGTCGCTTCGGCCGGCTACGGCTCCGCCCCGCACCTCGCCTATGCGATCTTCGAGTCGGTCGCCGGCGTCAAATTCACCGCCGTGCAGTACAAAGGCGGCGGCCCGGCGGCGCAGTCGCTCATCGCCGGCGATACCCACGTGATGTTCGCGACTGCACCGACCGTGATGGGCATGGTGCGCGCAGGGCGGCTGCGCGCGCTGGCGCTATCGAAGCGCGAGGCTTCGCCCGCGATCCCCGGCATTCCGGGCGCCGAGGCCGCCGGGCTTGCGGGCTATGAATACACCTTCTGGTTCGGTCTCTATGTGCCAGCCGGCACGCCGGCGCCGGTGGTGCGCCGGCTTCATGAAGCAGCGCTGGCCGGCCTCGGCAAGCAGGAAGTGAAGGACAAGATCGCGCTGCAGGGCATGGACGCCACGCCCTCGGCTTCGCCCGCGGCGTTCGACGCGGAGATCAAGGCCGAGGCGCCGATGCTCGAGCGCGTGGTCCGCGAGTCCGGTGCGAAGGTTGAATAGGTTCTTGCTGCTCGGCATCGCTCTTTCTTCCACGGTGAATGCAATGGACCTGCAGGGCCATCGGGGCGCGAGAGGTCACGCCCCGGAAAATACGTTGCCGAGCTTCGAGCTCGCGGTCTCCATGGGCGTGGATACGCTGGAGCTGGACGTCGGCGTGACCCGTGACGGCGTGGTGGTCATCCATCACGACCGGCGCTTGAATCCCGATGTGGCGCGCAAGGCGGGGCGCTGGGTCACCGCGCCAGCACCGACGGTTCATTCGCTTACTTATGAAGAATTGCAGGCTTATGACGTCGGCCGCATTCGTCCCGGCTCCGAGTACGCCGCGCGCTTCCCGCACCAGAAGCCGATCGACGGCACACCCGTTCCGCGCTTGTTGGATCTCTTCTTGAAACTGAGGAATGCGAACGTACGCTTCAATATCGAAACCAAGCTGGTGCCGCAGGCGCCGGACGAGACGCTGCCGCCGGAGCCTTTCGCGCGCGCGGTGATCGCCGAAGTGCGCAAGGCCGGCGTGGCCCAGCGCACCACCATCCAGTCGTTCGATTTCCGCACCCTCAAGGTGGTCGAGCGCGAGGCGCCGGAAATCGCCACCGCCTACCTCACTTCGGGAAAGAATTCGGACCCCGCCAAGGTGCACGAAGCCGGCGCGCGCGTATGGTCGCCGGACTTCCGCGACCTTGACGCGCAGAAGGTGGCGCAGGCGCGCAAGCTCGGCCTGCGCATCATCGCCTGGACGGTGAACGAGCCCGACGAAATCCAGCGCGTGCTCGCCCTCAAGCTGGACGGCATCATCAGCGACTATCCCGACCGGGTGCGCGTCGCGCTGAAGGGAATGTAGGGATTTTCCCGATGTAGCGCGGCAAACCCCGCGGCTACTATCCCGGCTCGCATGAAACGCGGCATTCGCTCGCATCTCTTCCAGGTGCTGCTCCTCGGCATCCTTCCCGTCGGCCTGTTCGCTGCAGCGCTGTTGTATCTCAACTGGCGCGCCCAGGAGCACGAGCGGCGCGCGATCCAGATGGAGACGACGCGCGTGCTCGCCACCGCGGTCGACAATGCGCTCGACAGCACCGTGCAACGCGCCGCTATTCTGGCGCGCCTATGGGCCGCGCGGCCCAAGGACGCGCAACAGATCTATGAGCACGCGATTGGTGCGCTCGCCGCGAGTCCGGACTGGGACACGGTGCTGGCATTCGACGCTGCCGGCGAGATGCTGTTCCGAACCGACCTGCCGTTCGGCGCGAAGCCGAAGAACACGACCTTGCACACCTATGCGCGCGAGGCGATGCAGCGTAACCAGCCGACGGTGTCCAACGTTTTCCTCAGCTCGGTGCGCAAGCAGCCGACCGTGGCCGTCGCCGTGCCGGTGTCGCGTGATGGCACTGCCTCGCACGTCCTGATCGTCGGGCTCAAACTCGACTGGTTCGACGAGCTGATGCGCGCCCAAGGGCTGCCGCCAGGAGCCATCGTGGGCGTTTTTGACGACAACCTGAAGTTCGTCGCCCGCAGCCACGATGGCAGCGCGCGGCGTGGCACCGACCCGGCGCCGGGGCTCGATCAGGACATGCGGGCGCGGCGCGAAGGCCTGGGGCGCTATCCCTCGCTCGACCGCACGTCGGTGTATACGTCGTGGGTGCGCACCAAGCACGGATGGACCGCGGGCTTCGCCACGCCGGCCGACGCGATCGATGGCGCGCTGCTGCGCCACCTCGGCATCTTCGCTGCGCTACTCGCCGCGACGATCGCCGCCGGCCTGGCCTTCGCGCTGCTCAAGGGCCGCAAGATCGCCTCGTCACTCGAGGTGCTCGAGGAGCGCGCCGCGCAGCTCGCACGCGGCCAATCGCTGCCGCCGGCACCGCCGGCGGAAGTGACCGAAATCGACCGGGCGCTGCAGGCGCTCGAGCGCGCGAGCGGTCTGCTCGAGGAAGCGCGGCACGAGCGCGACGAGCTCCTGGTGGTCGAGCAGAAGGCGCGTGCCGCCGCGGAGAATGCCAACCGGGCGAAGGACGAGTTTCTTGCGATGCTCGGCCACGAGCTGCGCAATCCGCTCGCGGCGATCTCGAACTCGGTGATCGTGCTGCGCAGCCCCGGGCGCAGCGCGGAGCATGTCGACTTCGCCGCCGGCGTGATCCACCGCCAGACCGGCCAGCTCAAGCGCCTGATCGACGACCTGCTCGACGTCGGCCGGGTGATGACCGGCAAGATCCGCCTGCAGCGCCACCGGCTCGACCTCGAACCGATCCTGCACCAGGTGGTGGCGACGCTGCAGACTGCCGGCACCCTCACCTCCCACAAGGTCGAGGTACGCGCGCAGCCCGCCTGGATCGACGGCGACCAGGCGCGCATCGAGCAGATCATCACCAACCTCCTCAGCAACGCCGCGACCCACACGCCCGCCGCGCGTACCATTCGCGTTACGCTGTCGACAGCGGAAAAAGAAGTAGTGGTGCAGGTGGCGGACGAAGGCGCCGGTATCGCGCGCGAGCACATGGCACGGATCTTCGATCTCTTCTATCAGGCGGGCGGCGCCGGGCAAGGGCGCCAGGGCGGCCTCGGCATCGGCCTGACGCTGGTCAAGCGCCTGGTCGAGCTCCACGCCGGCCGCGTCAGCGCACAGAGCGAAGGCCCCGGCCGCGGCGCGGTGTTCACCGTGACCTTGCCAGCGGCTGCGCCAGGCGCTCGGGCCGAGGCGCCTGCGGCGATCGCCGCCGACCCGCGCACCGTACTGGTGGTCGAAGACAACGCGGATACGCGCGAAAGCCTGCGCCTGGCGCTCGAGATGCGCGGTCACCGCGTGCTGAAGGCCGCCGACGCGGGCGAAGCCCTGCGCGAGCTGCTGAGCGGACGTCCCGCAATCGCCATTATTGACATCGGGCTTCCCGGGATGGACGGCTATGGCCTCGCACGCCGCATCCGCAGCGAATACGACGGCCGCATCTCGCTCGTAGCGCTCACCGGCTACGGCGCGGCGCAGGACGTGCGCCGCGCGCTCGACGCCGGCTTCGAGGTGCATCTGACAAAGCCGGTCGATCCGGCACAACTCGACTCACTGCTCTCGCGCGCACAGTGATGCCCTGCCCTTGATGCCGGTCACGCAGGGGTTGCTGTTCGCGAACATCGCCGTGTTCCTGCTCGAGGCGGGCGGCATGATGCGGCTCGGCGCGTTCGCGCTCTGGCCGCCGGGCGGCTTCGAATCGAATTTCGAGCCGTGGCAGCTCGTCACTTACGCCTTCCTGCACGGCGGGCTTCCGCACCTCTTCTTCAACATGCTCGGCCTCTACATGTTCGGCAGCGAGATCGAGCGACTGTTCGGCTCGCGCTTCTACGCCACCTACTACCTCGGCTGCGTGGTGAGCGCGGCGCTCTGCCATCTCGCGGTAAACGCCTTCATGGGCAGCCCGGGCGTGCCGATGGTCGGCGCTTCGGGCGGCGTTTACGGGCTGCTGCTCGCCTTCGGCGTTTATTTCCCGCACCGTCGCGTGCTGCTGCTTTTCCCGCCGATACCGCTGCCGGCGCGCGTGTTCGTCGCCGCCTTCGCCGTGCTCGAGCTCTTCTTCGGCGTCACGGGCACTGCCGCCGGCGTCGCGCACTTCGCGCACCTCGGCGGAATGCTGGGTGGCTGGCTGATGATCTTGTACCGCCGGCACGTGTAGGAAGCCGGCGACACGGAATCCTTACGGCACGAAAACTGCATGAAGTGCTCCGAAAGGAGTCGTTCCATGCCCGCCCGCCTCTTGCTTGCAGCCGCGCTTGCGACCGCATGCCACGCAACCTTGGCACAAGAATCCGCCGTGCCCCCGGCCGTCAGCGTCCAGCGCCTCGCGCCGCAGCTCGTGCCCTTTGCCGGCTCGGAAGCGAATTTCCAGAGCCTGGTCAATGGGCTTGCCACCGGTACGCCGGTGCAGCTTTTTACCGTCCTGCCGAACGGCTTCATCCAGAACGTGAGTTTCACGCCGACGGCGGCGCTGGCGCCGGCACAGGTCGCGCAGATCCTGGAAACCGCGCGCCAGCAGCTCATCGGCCTGGGAATCGGCGCTCCCACCGCGGAGCAGCTTGGATTCGCGTTGATGGGTGGCGTGGTGCCGACCGCGCTCGGCGGCACGCAGGTTCCCGGCGCGCTCAATACGCAGACCCCCCAAAGCTTGCCGAGCCCGGCGGCCCAGATCCAGGGGCAGGCGAGCGCCGGCGCAACCGCCTCGAGCGCGCCCGGCACCGTTACGAGCATCACGCCCGGGGTCACCAACAGCGTCAACGTGCAGACCACGCCGGGCACAGCGGGCGTCACGAGCGGCGCGACGGCCGCTCTGCCGCGCCCCAGTACCAGCGACAGCGCGATCCCAGCCGGCGCGACGAGCCGAAGCGTGACGCCGTTGACCAGCGGGAGTCCGACGGTCAGCACCAGCGCCAGTCCGCTCGCCACGACGCCGGTGCAGGCGCCGGGCGTCGCACCGGCGCCGCGCGTCGCCACCGAGCGCGTTCCGGCAGGCGCCCGCCCCACGCACAACTGATCCCGGCGGCGAAATGGGCAGCGTGCTCTACCTCGATGGCCGGCTGCGGCGCCACGCACGCGTGGAGCTAGTCCGCAAGGAAAAGGGCGTGGGAAGCGCCGAGCAGAATCCGGAGCGCAGCCCGCAGCGCAGCCTTCTCCGGCTGGGCTACAACTGCTGGGCCATCGCGCGCGCCGAGCGCGCCGCGCTGATCGTCGACGCGAAGGATTATTTCGAGGCGTTCTACCACGCCGCGCTGCGCGCGCAGCGCTCGATCCTCGTGCTCGCCTGGGACTTCAACAGCCAGACGCGCCTGCATTTCGAGCCGGTGCCGAAGGACGGCCCGCCCGTGCTGCTCGGCGAATTCCTCACTTACCTGGTGCGCCGCCGGCGCGGGCTCCACGTCAATGTGCTGAACTGGGACTACCCGATGGTGTTCGGCACCGACCGCGAATTCCCGCCGATCTATGGGCTGGGCGGCTGGACGCCGCCGCGGCGAGTACACCTGCGTTACGACGACGCCTGCCCGGTCGGCGCCAGCCATCATCAGAAGATCGTGGTGATCGACGACGCGATCGCCTTTTGCGGCGGCATCGACCTCACCCTGCGGCGCTGGGACTGCATCGATCACGCCGCGCATGAGCCGCGCCGCGTGGCTGGCGAGAAACCCTACCCGCCATTCCACGACACCATGATGGCGGTCGACGGCGAAGCCGCGCGCCAGCTGGGCGAACTGGCGCGCGAGCGCTGGCGCCTGGCGACCGGCCAGCGCCTGAAGCCGCCAACGACGGATACGGACCCGTGGCCGCCACAGCTCGAGCCCGATCTGGAGCACGTCGACGTCGGCATCGCGCGCACGCTGCCGCCACGGGGCGAGCTGGCGGCGGTGCGCGAAGTGGAAAAGCTCTACCTGGACATGATCGCCGCGGCGCGCCGCTCGATCTACATCGAGAACCAGTACTTCACCGCGCCGCGCATCGCCGCCGCGCTGGAGAAGCGCCTCGCCGAGCCCGACGGCCCCGAGGTGGTCCTGGTGCTGCGGCTCCTGAGCCACGGCTGGCTCGAAGAAGCGACGATGCACGTGCTGCGCACCAAGCTGATCCAGAAGCTGCAGCAGGCGGATCGCCACGGCCGCTTCCGCGTGTACTACCCGCATATTCCGGATCTTGCCGAAGGCTGCTGCCTCGACATCCATTCCAAGCTGATGATCATCGACGACGCGATCGTGCGCATCGGCTCGTCCAACCTCGCCAGCCGCTCGATGGCGTTCGACAGCGAGTGCGACCTGGCGATCGAGGCGCGCGGCGAGGCGCGCGTCGCCGCGACCATCGGCGACTTCCGCGAGCGGCTGCTCGCCGAGCACCTCGGCACACAGCCGGCGCGGGTGCGCGAGGAAATCGAGCGCGCCGGCAGCCTGCACGGCGCCATCGCCGCGTTCAGCGACCAGCCGCGCACCCTGCGCCAGTTCGAGGAGATGCCGCAGTGGTCGGAGACGGTCCTCACGGTGGCCGCGGTCGCCGATCCCGAGGAGCCGATCGCGCTCGAGATTCTCGCCTCGGAGCGCCACGCCGAAGAGGTGCGCGCCGGTCCGGAGCGCCCGGCCTGGGGCAAGCTCGTCGCGGTCGTCGCCACGCTTGCCGGCCTGATGGCGCTGTGGCGGCTCACGCCGCTGCGCGAAATCGCCAGTGCGGAAGCGGCCTTGCAATGGGCAAAAGCCTTCGGCGAGCAGTGGTGGGCGCCGTGGCTGCTGATGGCGGCCTACACGCCGGCCTGCCTGGTGATGTTTCCGCGCCCGCTGATCACGCTCGCCGCGGTGATCGCCTTCGGCGCCTGGTGGGGCTTCTTCTACAGCTTGACGGGCATCTGCGCTGTCGGCGGCCGTGACCTGGTGGATGGGGCGGCACATGCGGCGCGACACGGTGCGGCGACTGGCCGGCGCAAAGTTGGATCGCATGGCCGAGGTACTGAAGAAGCACGGTTTGCTTGCGATGACGCTGCTGCGCCTGGTGCCGCTCGCCCCCTTTGCGGTCGAAAGCATCGTCGCCGGGCGCGATCCGCATGAAGCTCTGGCACGTGGTGCTCGGCACGGCGATCGGACTGCTGCCCGGCACGCTCACCACCACGGTGTTCGGCGACGCCATCGAGACGGCGATCAGCGGCACGGGCCACGTCAATTGGTGGATCGTCGGCGGCGCGCTCGCGTTGCTCGCCGGCGGCGCCTGGGCGGTCAAGCGCTGGTTCACCCGCATGGAGCGTAGGCTATCCGCTCACGGCGGGTCACACTCCGCAGCGCATGGCGAAGCCAGACAGCAGCCTCGCTAACTGGCGCGCCCTCGATGCGCAGCTCGGTCCGGAATGCCTGCGGATCGCGTCCTACAACGTCCACAGCTGCCGCGGCACCGACGGCCGCAAGGACGCCGCGCGCATAGCGGCCGTGATCGAGGAGCTGGGCTGCGACACCGTCGGGCTGCAGGAAGTCGACTACCGCCTCGATTACATCGCGCAGAAGCTCGGCATGAAGGCGATTCCCGGGCTCACCCTCGCGCGCCACGACGGACCGTTCGGCAACGCGCTGCTCACGCGCCGCAAGATTCTCGACGTGCGCCGCCTGGGGTTCACCTACTCCGGCCGCGAACCGCGCAACGCACTGGACGTCGACCTCGAGGTCAACGGCGAAACGGTGCGCGTGATCGTCACCCACCTCGGCCTGTGGCCGGCGGAGCGCCGCTACCAGGTCAAGCAGATCCTGAAGATGCTGAAGGAAACACCGATCTGCGAGCGCGTCATCGTCCTGGGCGACATCAACGAGTGGCTGCCGCTGGGCCGGCCGCTGCGCTGGATGAACGCCCTGTTCGGCCGCTCGATCGCCGAGCGCTCATTCCCGTCGCGCTGGCCGCTGGTCGCGCTCGACCGCGTCTGGGTGCGCCCGCGCCATGCGCTGCTCGCGCTCAAAGCCCACCGCTCGCCGCTCGCCGCCGCCGCTTCCGATCATCTTCCGGTGAAGGCGATCATCGCCCTTCACGCCGCTCAGAAGCAAGAGCCGCAGCCGCGTCTTCACGAAGCCGCAGCTTAGGCTTGGCCCTGGGCTTCGGCGGCGGCAGCTTCGCCAGCCGCTCGAACTCCACCTTCGTCAGTTTTCCGTCCTTGTTGCGGTCGACCCGCGCGAAGCGCGTCATGATGTCGCCGTAACCCGCCGCCTCGGCGAGCGACAGCCTGCCGTCGCTGTTGAGGTCGAGCGAGGTGAAGGAATCGCGGTCGGGATCCTGGTGCGGCAAGGGCGCGCTGGCGCCGCTGGCGGCCGATTGCATCATTTCGGCTCCGCCCATGCCCGGGTTTTTCCGGCCATTGGCCGCCATGACGACGATGAGGGCGACCGATAGCGACAGGAGCATGCCCGCGAGGACGCCGAGCAGGGTGCTGGGGGCTGGCATGCCCGCCTCACCGCAGGATGCGTGCCCGCGCGTACATCTGGTTACACAATCCGACAGACGAGCGCTTCGCCGCGGACTAGATTGCCAGCATGAAATTCCTTCTTGCGGTGATGGCGGCATTCGCGCTCTGCGCCCCGGCCCACGCCCAAAGGCTTTATAGCCAAGCCGAGCTCGACGCCCTGCTCGCGCCGATCGCCCTGCAGACCGACGGCGTGCTTTCACAGGTCCTGATGGCGGCGACCTATCCGGAGGACGTCGCCGCCGCCGCCGCGTGGTCGCGCGCCAACGCGCATCTCAGGGGCGATGCCGCGGTGCGCGCCGCCGATGAGCAGCCGTGGGATCCGTCGGTCAAGTCGCTGCTCGCCTTTCCGGAGCTCCTGGCGCGCATGGACGAGAGCCCGCAATGGCTTCGCGACCTCGGCGAAGCCTTCCTCGGTCAGCAGGCGCAGGTCATGGACACGGTGCAGGGCTTGCGGCAACGCGCGCAGGCGAACGGTCAGCTTGTGACCAGCGCGGACACCGCCGTCTACCAGCAAGGCGACGCCATCGTCGTGCAGCCGCGCGCGCAGGTCGTGTACGTGCCCTACTACGATCCCTATGTCGTGTACGGGCCGTGGTGGTGGGGCCCGTATTACCGCCCGGTCGTGTGGCGGGCATGGTCACCGTATCCCGTCTTCCTCGCGCACGGATTTTTCTACAGCGCCCCGGACTGGCGCCACCGGCATGTGCGCGTCGTGCATCGGCCGGTGCACGTGCATCGCCATCACGAGCACATCGTCCCCGGCAAGTGGCAGCATCGGGCGCAGGTGCAGCGCGTGCAGACGCCGGCGGCGCTCTCGAGGCCGGTGCGAGATCGGGTACAGCCGCAGGTGCAACCGCAGGCGCGGCCGCAGGTGCAACCGCAGGCGCGGCCGCAGGTGCGGCCGCAGATGCAACCGCAGGCGCGGCCGCAGGTGCAACCGCACGCGCAGACACAGGTGCAACCGTACGTGCGCGTGCCGGAAGCGCAGCGCAAGCCGATCGTGCAGCAGCACCAGCCGATGCCGGCAGCCAATGGCTACTCGCACCCGAACCGCGAGCCGCGGCGCGAGCAGCGCAGCGAGGGGCAGCACAACCAACGCGGACGCGAAGTGCGCGGCGGCGGCAACGACCGCGGCGGCGGCGAGCGCGGCGGTCAACGCGGCCATCGCGGCTGAGCTAGACTTTCCTCCCCTGGAGGAAAGCGGCTCATGATCATTCGCAGCGAACAAGACGTCACCAGCGCCGTGCTGGGCGAGATGCATCGCACGCCCAACGAGCGCACCAAGCAGATCCTCGCTTCCCTGGTGAATCACCTTCACGCCTTCGTGCGCGAGGTGAAGCTCACGGAACGGGAATTCCAGGAGGCCATCGGTTACGTGAACGCCATCGGGCAGAAGACCACGCCGAGCCACAACGAAGCGATGCTGCTCGCCGGCGCCCTGGGGGTATCGAACCTGGTGTGCCTGATCAACAACGCGCAGCCGACCCAGGCGAACAATCTCGGCCCGTTCTTCCGCACGGGAGCGCCGAAGTGCGAAGACGGCGCGTCGCTGTTGCGCTCGCCTACGCCAGGTCCGCGTCTTTCCTTCAAAGGATGGGTTCGTGACAGGAGAGGTAAACCGATTCAGGAGGCAGAGGTCGACGTCTGGCATTCCTCCACGGTCGGCCTCTACGAGAACCAGGACCCGACGCAGGCCGAGATGAACCTGCGCGGCAAGTTCACCACGCGCGAGGACGGGTCGTTCAGCTTCACCAGCGTCAAGCCCGCCGGCTACCCGGTGCCGACCGACGGACCGGCAGGCGCGCTGCTCGCCGCGCAGAAGCGCCACAACATGCGCCCCGCGCACCTGCACTTTCTCGTCTACAAGCCCGGCTTCAAGACCATCGCTTCGCAGGTGTACGACCCGCAGGACCCGCACCTGCAGACCGACAGCCAGTTCGGCGTCACCCAGGCGCTGATCGGCGATTACCAGAAGCAGCCGGACGGGAGCTACCGGCTGGAGTTCACGTTCGTGATCGAGCCCGGGGAGGCGCGCCTGCCGAAGGCGCCCATCACTGCCAAGGCCACCGTCTAGTCTTTCTTACGCGGCTTTTTTCTCGGCGCGCTGCTCGGCCGGCTTCTCGCGGTTGCCGAGGTTCATCGCCGTATTGACCAGGCCGACATGGGAGAACGCCTGCGGAAAGTTGCCGAGGAGGCGCTTGCCGACGGGGTCGTATTCCTCGGCGAGCAGGCCGACGTCGTTGGCGAGGCCGACGAGGCGCTGGAACAACTCGCGCGCTTCGTCCCAGCGCCCTTGCAGGCACAGGTTGTCGGCGAGCCAGAAGCTGCAGGCGAGGAACACGCCTTCGCCGCGCGGCAGGCCGTCGACGGACTCGTGCGAGCGATAGCGCATCACCAGGCCGTCGACGGTGAGCTCCTTGCGGATGGCTTCTACGGTGGAGACCACCCGCGGGTCGGTCGCCGGGAGGAAGCCGGTCAGCGCGATCTGCAGCAGGCTCGCGTCGAGCTCTTCGCAGCCGTAGCTCTGCACGAAGGCGTTGCGCTTGCGGCTGAAGCCGTTTGTGCAGACGTCGGCGTGGATGCGCTCGCGCAGCTCGCGCCAGCGCTCGACCGGCGCGGAAAGCTGAAAGGCCTCCACCATCTTGATCCCGCGGTCGAATGCCACCCAGGCCATGAGCTTCGAATGGGTGAAATGCCGCGGCGGCGCGCGCACTTCCCAGATGCCCTCGTCGGGCTGCACCCAGGCCTTGGCGAGGTGCTCGAGCAGCGCGTGCTGCAGGCTCCAGGCGATGTCGTTTCCGGCGAGGCCGACCTTGCACGCCTGGTAGAGCGCGTCCATCAGCTCGCCGTAGACGTCGAGCTGCAGCTGCGCCGCGGCGGCGTTGCCGATGCGCACCGGCTTTGAGCCCTCGTAGCCCGCGAGCCAGGGGAGCTCGAATTCCGGCAGGCGGCGCTCGCCGCCGATGCCGTACATGATCTGGATCTGCCCAGGGCTGCCGGCAACGGCGCGCAGCAGCCATTCGCGCCATGCGCGCGCCTCGTCGTAAAAGCCGGCGTCCATCAGCGCGAGCAGGGTGAGCGTGGCATCGCGCAGCCAGCAATAGCGATAATCCCAGTTGCGCACGCCGCCGATCTTCTCCGGCAGCGAGGTGGTCGGCGCGGCGACCATGCCGCCGGTCGGCGCGTAGGTGAGCGCCTTGAGCGTGATGAGCGAGCGGCACACCGCGCCGGACCATTCGCCGCCGACCTTGCAGCGTGCGCTCCAGTCCTTCCAGAAGGCTTCGGTCTGCGCCAGCGCCTCGTGCGGATCGACCTTGCGCGGCGCTTCGAGGTGCGACTCGCTGTGGGTGAGCACGAAAACGAGCTCCTCGCCCGCGCCGACTTCGAACTTCGCCCAGGTGCGCCGCTCGCGGTTCTCGAGCGCTACCGGAGAGCAGAGCAGCGCCATGTCCGGCCCGGCGACCGCGCGCGCCGACAACCGGTCGGCGCCCAGCGTCACCCAGGGCACCGAGGCGCCGTAGTCGAAGCGCAGCACGCCTTCGGTTTCCATCGCCACGCGCCCGCGCCGGCCGGTGACGATGCGCACCAGGTCGGATTGGCCGCTCTGCACCGGCATGAAGTCCGTCAGCGTGACGGCGCCCTCGCCGGTCTCGAACTCGGTGTCCAGCACCAGCGTACCGGCGCGGTAGGCGCGCCGCACTTTCGCCGAGCGATCGAGGGGAGAAATGCGCCAATAGCCGTTTTCCGGCGTGCCCAGCAGCGCGGCGAAGCACGCCGGCGAGTCGAAGCGCGGCCAGCACAGCCAGTCGATCGAGCCATTGCGGCCGACCAGGGCCGCGGTCTGGCAGTCGCCGATCAGCGCGTAGTCTTCGATCCTCAACTAGAAACAGACCGCCGGCCGCCGGGCGAGTTCAGGGACAACCAACCGATCCCAGATACGCGATGAGATCGGCTCTCTCCGCAGGATCCTTGATCCCGGCGTAGGTCATCGTCGTGCCCGGCAGCGCTTTGAGCGGGTCGGCGATGAAGCGATCCAAAGTCTTGGCGTTCCAGACGATCCCGGAGTTCTTCATGGCCGCCGAGTATTCGAAGCCCTGGATGCTGCCGGCACGCCGCCCGATCAAACCGCAGTGGCGCGGTCCTACGCGGTCGAAGCCAAGCGCGTGGCACGCGGCGCAGCGTGCGTAGAGCTCCTCGCCACGCTTCGCGTCAGCCGCCGCTGCCGCGCCCACGGAAAGCGCGAAAGCGGCGGCTACGGTGACGCGAAGCATGTCAGGCGACAAATGCCGAGGGCACCGGGTTTTCGCCGAGCGCGTTGCGCAACACTGCCCAGTGCATAGCCTCGTCGCCGAGGATGCTGGCGGCGGCCTTGGAAAGATCGCGGTTGGCGAAGAGCGGCACCGCGCCGAGATAGGCGCTGACCGCGCCTTGTTCCAGCCTGGCGGCAAATCGCAGCACGTCCGCCTGGTTCTTCAACCCTTCCACCGGGAAGCTGTACTTGCTCTTGGCGGCCACCGGGTTGCCGCCGAGCTGGCGCACGGTCTTCGCGAGCACGTCGGCGTGCTCTTTGTGATGACCCTGGAATTGCACGGCGAGGTCGAGCACCGGCTTCTGCAGCAGACCGCTTTCCGCGCCGACCTGGTAGGCCGCGATGGCCTCGAGCTCAGCGGCGAGCGCGGTATTGAGGATCTGCGCGTCGGCGGCAGTGCTGCCGCCGGCCTTGGCGGCGAGCACGTCGCGCCCGGCGAGTAGCGCCACGGCGGCGCCGGAGAGAAGAAGGCTGGAACGCCCGAGAAACACGCGGCGCGCGGCATCGGGATTGGCGATGGTCAGGAATGAAGACATTCGAACCTCTCTTGGTGAGTGTTGCTAAGCGGGTTTGCGAGAGATTCGATGACGCGAGCCGCCGCGCCGTTCCCGCACGAAATGCGGTTGCCGCCCTCGCGGAGGACTTCTGAGGATTCCTAGGCGCCGGCCTTGAGGGTCGCGGTGAGCTGCACCGGCTTGCCGTCGCGCTGCACCGTGAGCCGCACGGTATCGCCGACCTTGTGCTCGTCCAGCCGGTTCACGAGTTGCGCCGCGCTGGTCACCGGCTTGCCGTCGATGGCGGCGATCACGTCGCCCGCCCGCATCCCGGCCGCCTCGGCGGGCGAGCCGGGTACGACCTTCACTACCGCCACGCCTTTCGTCCCGGAGCGCGCGGCAAGCTGCTGGCTGAGCTGCTCGTCGATCTCGAGGCCGAGCACCGGCCGCGTGTACTTGCCCTTCGCCACCAGTTGCGGCACCACGCGGTTCACGGTATCGACCGGTACCGCGAAGCCGACGCCAGCGTAGGCGCCGGAGGGGCTGAAGATCGCGGTGTTGATGCCGATCAGCCGGCCGCTCGAGTCGAGCAGCGGACCGCCGGAATTTCCCGGATTGATCGCCGCATCGGTCTGGATCAGGTGCTCGATGATCGTGCGCCCGTCTTCGGCCGGCAGCGAGCGATCGAGCGCCGATACCACGCCCGTGGTCAGCGACCAATCCAGGCCGAACGGGTTGCCGATGGCAAACACCTTCTGCCCGACCTTGAGGTCGGCGCTGGTGCCGATGGGCAGCGCCGCCGGCCGGCGCTCGGCGACGACGATGCGCAGCACCGCGAGGTCGTGCGCCGGGCTGGCGCCGACCACCTTCGCGTCGTAGTCGCGGCCGTCGTTCAAGCGCACTTTCGCGCCTCCGGCGCCCATGACCACATGATTGTTGGTGACCACGTGGCCGTCGGCGTCCCAGATAAACCCGGTCCCCGCGCCGCGCGGGATCTGCATCACGTTGCGCGAGCGCAGGTCCAGCACGCGCTGGGTGGTGGTGATGAATACCACCGAGCCCTTCGAGCGCTCGAAGAGCTCGATGGTGGCCTTCTCATCGCCGGCGAGGTCTCCCGCCGGGGCGATGGTGCGCGGCTCGGCGACGATCGCGGGCGCGCTCGACTGCTCCAGCCATGGGCGCAGCTGCCAGACCGCCACGCCTCCGATCAGCGCCGCAACGAGCAGCCCGAACGCCCTCATCGGGGAAAGGTACCATGCGGCTGCGCATGCGTGAGCCGCTCGACATCGCCTTCGGCATCGCGGTTCTGGTCGCGGCCGTGATGGCTTCGGGCCATGCCGTGATCTACAAGCGCGACTCGCGCTCGGCGGCGATCTGGGTGGTGCTGATCTGGGTCATGCCGGCGCTCGGGCCCATGCTCTACCTGCTGATGGGCATCAACCGGGTGCAACGCCGCGCCAAGCGCTTGCGCCGCGACACGGTGCGCTTCCGATCCCCAGCCGCGATCCGCGCCGAGGAGCCGGGCACCCACCTCGCGCCGCTCGCACGGCTCGTCAGCCAGGTGATCGAGCGGCCGCTCACCGCCGGCAACCAGGTCGACGTGCTGGTGGACGGCGTGCAGGCCTACCCCGCGATGCTCGAGGCGATCGAGTCGGCGCGCGCGTCGGTCATGCTCGCGTCCTATATCTTCCATTCCGACGGCATCGGCGCCGAGTTCATCGGCGCTCTGATTCGCGCGCACCAGCGCGGCGTCGCGGTGCGCGTGCTGGTCGACGACGTGGACGTACGCTTTTCGCGCCACCCGGCGAACAAGCCGCTCAAGCAGGCCGGCGTTCCGGTGGCAATCTTCAACCCGCCGTTCGTGCCGGCGCGGCTCAACGCCATGCACCTGCGCAACCACCGCAAGATCCTGGTGGTCGACGGCGTGCTCGGATTTACCGGCGGCATGAACATCGACCGGCGCTACTGGCGGCCCGATGCGCCGGGCGAAGCGTTCCGCGACCTGCACTTCCGCCTGCGCGGCCCGGCCGTGGCGCACCTCGCCGAGGTATTCGCCGACGACTGGCAGTTCGCCACCGACGAGGCGCTGCGCGGCGCGCCCTGGTTCCAGTCGCACGCGCTGCCGGGCGAGGGGCTGGTGCGCGCCATCGAGGCCGGGCCGGACGAGGCGTTCGAGCGCGCGCGCTGGGCGATCGTCGGCGGACTGACGGCGGCGCAGCGCTCGGTGCGCATCCTCACGCCCTACTTCATCCCGGACGGCTCCCTGATCACCGACCTGAACGCCGCCGCACTGCGCGGCGTGCACGTCGACATCGTGCTTCCCCAGTCGACCGACCTGCCCCACGTGCAATGGGCGGCATTCGGCCAGCTCTGGCAGGTGCTCGACCACGGCTGCCACGTCTGGCTCAACCCCGGGCCCTTCGATCATTCCAAGCTGATGGTGGTCGACGGCGCCTGGACCTTTTTCGGCTCGGCGAACTGGGACGCGCGCAGCCTGCGGCTCAACTTCGAGCTGAACGTCGAGTGCTACAACGTGGCGTTCGGCGCGCACATGGACGGCCTGGTGCAGGCGCGCATCAACAGCGCGCGGCGGGTAACACTGGAAGACATGAACCGGCGTCCGCTGGCGGTCAAGCTGCGCGACGGCGCGGCGCGCCTGTTCGCGCCTTTCTTATAAGGGAGCCACGATGTCCGCGCGCTGGAAGCATCTACGGGAAAACTGGGCCGTCCATTCCTACTATCAGCGCTTCGAGAGCAGCGTCGCGCTGGTCCTCACCCTGATCATCGCGCTGATCGTCCTGGTCGCGCTCTACCGGCTCGCCGCCAACGTGACCGCGGCACTGCTTTTGGGCGTATTCGACCCGCTCGACCACAAGGTCTTCCAGCAGGTGTTCGGCGACATCATGACGCTGCTGATCGCGCTCGAGTTCAACCACACCCTGCAGTACGTCGTGGCGCGCGAGCAGAGCATCGTCCAGACCAAGGTGGTGCTGCTCATCGCGCTGCTCGCGCTGGCGCGCAAGTTCATCATCCTCGACCTGAAGGAAGTCTCCGCCGACCAGCTGATCGGCCTCGCCGTCATCACGCTCGTGCTCGGCGTGACCTACTGGCTGCTGCGCGAGCGCGCCGAGCGCGCTACTTCAAGGCCTTGAACTTGATGCGGTGCGGCTTGGCAGCCTCTTCGCCGAGGCGCTTCTTCTTGTCCGCTTCGTACTCCTGGTAGTTGCCGTTGAAGAACACCGCCTGCGAGTCGCCCTCGAAGGCGAGGATGTGGGTGGCGATGCGATCGAGGAACCAGCGGTCGTGCGAGATCACCATTACGCTGCCGGCGAACTCGAGCAGCGCCTCCTCCAGCGCGCGCAAGGTCTCGACGTCGAGGTCGTTCGAAGGCTCGTCGAGCAGCAGCACGTTGGCGCCCGACATGAGCATGCGCGCGAGGTGCAGCCGGCCGCGCTCGCCGCCCGAGAGCTGGCCGACCTGCTTCTGCTGGTCGGCGCCGCGGAAGTTGAAGCGAGCGAGGTACGAGCGCGCCGGCATCTGGAATTTGCCGACCTGGATGGTGTCGTTGCCGCCCGAGATATCCTCGAACACCGATTTGTCGCTCTGCAATTCATCGCGCGCCTGGTCGGCGTGCGCGATCTTCACCGTCTTGCCGATGAGGATCTTGCCTTTGTCGGCCTTCTCCTTGCCGAGGATCATGCGGAACAGCGTGGATTTCCCGGCGCCGTTCGGGCCGATGATGCCGACGATCGCGCCGGCGGGCACCTGGAAGGAGAGCTTGTCGATCAGCAGCCGCTCGCCGTAGCCCTTCGACACGTCCTTGAATTCGATCACCTCGTTGCCCAGGCGCTCGGCGACCGGGATGAAAATTTCCTGCGTTTCGTTCCTCGCCTGGGTTTCCTGGGAAGACAATTCCTCAAACCGCGCGAGCCGCGCCTTCGATTTGGTCCCGCGCCCCTTCGGGTTCTGCCGCACCCATTCGAGCTCCGCCTGCATCGCCTTGATGCGCGCCGCTTCCTGGCTCGCCTCGACCTGCAGGCGCTTCTGCTTCTGCTCGAGCCAGCTCGAGTAGTTGCCCTCCCACGGAATGCCGTGGCCGCGGTCGAGTTCGAGGATCCACCCTGCCGCATTGTCGAGAAAGTAGCGATCGTGCGTGACTGCCACCACCGTTCCCGGAAAGCGCTGCAGGAATTGCTCGAGCCATTCCACGCTCTCGGCGTCGAGATGGTTCGTCGGTTCGTCCAGCAACAATAGATCCGGTTTTGACAGCAGCAGCCGGCAAAGCGCAACGCGCCGCTTCTCGCCGCCCGAGAGCACATCCACCTTCTGCTCCCACGGCGGAAGCCGCAGCGCATCGGCGGCGATTTCCAGCTCATCGGCGCCGCCGGTGTTGAGCATGGCCTCGAGCTTCGCCTGCTCTTCCGCGAGCTTGTCGAAGTCCGCGTCGGGCTCCGAGTACGCGGCGTAGATCTCCTCCAGCCGCTTTTTCGCCGCGGTGGTTTCGCCCAGGGCCTCTTCCACGCTTTCGCGAACCGTCTTGTTCTTTCGACAGCGCCGGCTCCTGCTCGAGATAGCCGACGCGGATACCCGGCATGCGGATCACTTCGCCGTCGTGGTTATCATCGGCGCCGGCCATGATCCTGAGCAGCGAAGATTTTCCAGAGCCGTTGAGGCCGAGCACGCCGATTTTCGCGCCCGGAAAAAAGTTGAGCGAGATGTTCTTGAGGATGGTCCGTTTGGGCGGCACGGTCTTGGAGACCCGCCGCATGGTGTAAACGTACTGTGCCATGATGAAGCGAATGATACGAAAAATCGGCGCCGTGGCCGCCGCCGGCGTCTTGTTTATTCTTTCCCTGCTTTTTCTCGCCCCAGGCGCGCACGCGGTCGACGGCTGGGTCGTGGAAGTCGGGCGCGGCGATGACCGGACCAACCTCGTTCGCGTCGGCTTCATCGACGAATGGCGCAAGCGCGAACTCCGCGGGCACGAATGGCACCTCGCCGGCTATTGGGAGTTCACCGCCGGCTTATGGGATAACCGCGACGAGAGCACCGCCGACATCGGCGCGACGCCGGTGTTTCGCCTCCAGCGCGAGATGATTTACGTCGAAGGCGCGATCGGCTTCCACCTGGTCTCGACGCGCATCAGCGCGGCGCGGGTTTTCAGCACCTCGTTCCAGTTCGGCGACCACCTCGGCGCCGGCATGCGCTTCGGCCCGGGCCGGCGTTACGACCTCGGCATGCGCATCCAGCACCTGTCGAACGGCGGCGTGCGCAGCCCCAACCCGGGAATCAACTTCGTGCTAGTGCGCCTTCAGTACGATCTGGAGTAGCGGTCGGGATGCCGAGCGTGCGCCAGTCGGTGGTCTTGGGCACGACGCCTTCGAAGGAGGCGAGCGTTACGTGTGGCACCCGCGGTTCCGTGGTGCCGAGGGCCGGCCCGCCGTCCTGAACTTTTTTTGCCGCTGCGACCATCAGCCGGCGGAACTGGGCCACCGCGAGGTCGCTCGAGCCGGGATGGTCCTGGCTGCGATCGGTGATCGGCCCCATCGATTCCCACATCGCCATGTCCTGCGTCGGGATACCCTCGATCCCGGTCCAGTCGCCCCGCTGCATGGCTTCGCGGTCCTGGCGGTAGCCGTTCCGCAGGTTGCGAATCTTCCGATACTCGGAATCCAGGTCGACCCCTACGGTGGCCGCGCAGAATTTACGCCAGGCCTCCTGCGAGATGCCCTTCTTCGGATCCGGATGCCACGCGATCCAGTAGAACATGGTGTTCACATCGTCGATCGGGATCAGCATCTGCGCCAGGTTGTACTGGTCGTTCGGCGGAATGAGGCAGGTGAACGGCGCTATATAGAGCGTGGTGCGGACGTACTGGTGGGTCTCGGGGTTGCGGATCGGCTTGCGGATCGCGGCGTAGCGAAAGCCATAGCTGGTCGCCTCGAACTGCAGGCGCGGCGCCTTGTCCGTCGACGGCCGCAGCCACGCGGAGCCGGTCGCGGTCGAGCCCTCGACCTCGGCCGCCGGCATGTTGGTGGAATGCAGGCTCGAGCTGTGCGCAGAATCGATCGAGCCTTCGAGCACCTGCGCCCAGTTGCACGCGGCGTGCATCTTGACGATGGCGTATTTGATTCCGGGCTTCGGCGCCCAGGCCGGCGGCTCGAATTCGCGCATTTCTTCGCGTGGACCCATCCAGACCCAGATGAAGCCGCCGCCTTCGCGCGCGGGATAGGCCTTGGTCTTCTTGCCCAGGCGCTCGGCCGCGCCCGGCGCCTCCGACGGCATGTCCACCACGTTTCCTTCCACATCGAACTTCCAGCCGTGGTACAGGCAGCGCAGGCCACAGTCCTCGTTGCGACCGAACACGAGCGACGCGCGGCGGTGCAGGCAATGCTCACCCAGCACGCCGAGGCGGTTGTTGCTGTCGCGGAACACCACCAGGTCCTCGCCCAGCAGGCGGGCGCGCACCGGCTTGCCGTCGCGCTCGGGCACCTCCTCCGCCAGGCATACCGGCAGCCAGTGCCGGCGCGCAAGCTCGCCCATCGGCGCGTCGCCTTCGATCCTGCAAAGAAGCTCGTTCTGCTCCTTGGTTAACATGCCGTATTCATAGCATGAAAAAGCTGACGCATCGCATCCGCCTTGGCGTAGCCGGCCTGGGCCGCGCGTTCGCCGTGATGGCGCCGGCGTTCCGCGACCCGCGCGTCCAGGTCGTCGCGGGCGCCGATCCTCGGGCCGAAGCGCGCGAACGATTTACGCACGACTATGGCGCCCGTGCGCACCCGAATGTGGAAGACCTATGCGCCGACCCGGCGGTCGACGTGGTGTATGTCGCAACGCCGCATCAGTTCCACGCCGCCCACACCCGGCTCGCCTGCTCTCACGGCAAGCATGTGCTGGTCGAGAAGCCGATGGCGCTCACCATCGAGGATTGCCGCTCGATGATCGACGCCGCGCGCAAGGCCGGTGTGCACCTCGTCGTTGGCCACAGCCATAGCTTCGATTCGCCCATCTTGAAGACTCGTGAGCTCATCCGCAGCGGCGCCTATGGCGCGGTGCGCATGATCACGGCGCTCGACTTCACGGACTTCCTCTACCGACCCCGCCGGCCGGAGGAGCTCGCTACCGAATCGGGCGGCGGCGCGGTATTCAACCAGGCCGCGCACCAGGTGGACATCGCGCGCCTTCTTGCCGGCGGCAAGGTGCGCAGCGTGCGCGCCTTCACCGGCAACTGGGATCGGGCGCGGCCCACCGAGGGCGCGTATTCATGCCTGCTCGGTTTCGACCATGGCGCCTTCGCCACCCTGACCTACAGCGGCTACGCGCACTTCGATTCCGACGAATTCATGGGCGGCATCGGCGAAATGGGACAGAGGAAGGACCCGGCGAGCTACGGTTTGGCAAAAAAAGCATTATTGAGTGACAGAAATGAACTCCTGCTGAAGAATTCCCGCAACTACGGCGGTCCCGAGTTCAAGCAAGCCTCGCCGATCGCGCACCAGCACTTCGGCTTGTTCGTCGTGTCGTGCGAGAAGGCCGACCTGCGGCCGCTGCCGACGGGGGTCATGATTTATGGTGACAGCGAGCAACGGCTGGATCCGCTGCCGGCGCCGAAGGTGCCGCGCGCCGAGGTCATCGACGAGCTGTATGGCGCCGTGGTCGAGGGACGCGAAGCGTTGCATAGCGGCGAATCGGCGATGGCGACCCTGCAGGTATGCTTGGCGATCCTCGAGTCTTCCCGCCAGGGCAAGGAGATTGTTCTGTAATGGCCAATGCGTTGCGCCTCACGCTCGCGTGCTGGGACTACGATCGCACGCGCGCGCTGATCGACGGCTCCATCGTTCCGGACGGCATCGACCTGGTCTATCTCAACCAGCCGGTGGAGGAAACCTTTTTCCGCATGCTGCGTTATCGCGAGTTCGACTGCTCGGAGATGTCGCTTTCCTCGTACTGCGCGTCCCTGCACTCCGACAATCCGCCGTTCATCGCCATCCCGGTGTTTCCGTCGCGCTACTTCCGGCATTCGTGCATCTTCGTCTCGACCAAGAGCGGCATCCGCGAGCCGGCGCAGCTGAAGGGCAAGCGCATCGGCGTGCCGGAGTACCAGATGACGGCACCGGTCTGGATCCGCGGCATTCTTTCCGACGACTACGGCGTCAAGGTGACCGACGTGGAGCACCTCTCGGGCGGTGAGGAAGAGCCCGGGCGCGACGAGAAATTGAAGATCAACGTGCCGCCGTCGATCCGCTTGCACCCCATCCCGGCAGACAAGACGCTGTCGCGCATGCTCGCCGACGGCGAGCTGGACGCACTGGTCACCGCACGGGCGCCGTCGACGTTCCACAAGGAGCCCGACAAGGTGAAACGGCTGTTCCCTAACTACGTGGAGGTGGAGAAGGAATACTACCGGCGCACGAAGCTCTTTCCGATCATGCACACCATCGTCATCCGCCGCGACGTGTACAACGCGAATCCCTGGGTCGCGCAGTCGCTCTACAAGGCGTTCAGCGCGGCGAAGTCCAGGGCTTACGAGCTCTACAACCAGACCGCCGCATTGCCGGCGATGGTGCCCTGGCTCACGGCGCAGATCGAAGAGACGCGCCGCGACATGGGCGCAGACTGGTGGCCGTACGGCCTCGAGGCCAACCGCGCGGTGCTCGATACGTTCCTGCGCTACCACCATGAGCAGGGGCTGTCCAAGCGGCGCCTCGCGCCCGAAGACCTGTTTGCCCGTGAGACACTGATCTCCTTCAAAGTGTGATGTACCGAGGAATGGACCGAGCGGCGCTGGATGCCGCGTACAACAACGGCGCCGCCGTCAAGGACAGCGCGCAGATCGTCGCCGACTGGGAGGCGCGCAGCGCCCGGCTGCGGGCGAAGCACACTGAAAGCATGGATCTGCGCTACGGCAAGGACGAGCGCAACCGCATCGACTACTTCGCCGCGCGGCGCGACGGCCCGGTGCTCATGTTCATCCACGGCGGCTACTGGCAGAACCGGGCGAAGGAGCTGTTCGCCTTCGTCGCCGAAGGGCCGCTCGCCTGGGGAATCAACGTCGCCCTGATCGGCTACACCCTCGCGCCGCAGAAGCGCCTCGACGGCATCGTCGCGGAGATCCATGCTGCGGCGAGCTGGCTGGCGCAGAGCATCCCGATGCTCGGCGGCGATCCCAAACAGCTCTTCGTCTCCGGCTGGTCCGCCGGCGGCCACCTCACCGCGATGGCGATGAGCCACCCGGCCGTGAAGGGCGGCCTCGCCATCAGCGGCATCTACGATCTGGAGCCGATGCGCCTTTCCTACATCAACGACAAGCTGCGCCTGGATGAAGACGAAGCGCGGCGCAACAGTCCAGGGCCGACCGACAAACCTCTCACCATCGCCTATGGCGCCGATGAACTTCCCGAGCTTTGCAGGCAGTCCGAGGACTATGCCCGTCTTCTGAAAACAAAGGCCGTCGCGGTGCCCCGGCGCAATCACTTCACGGTGCTGGAAGACCTCGCTTCGCCGCACGGTGCGCTCACCGCTCTGGCGCGAAAGCTTGTTTCGTGATCTAGACGGCGCACTCTTTTAGACAAGCCGCCCCTCGCTCGCACCGCACCGGTGCGGGTTTCGCTGGTTTTCCCGTGAATTCCCCATGGCACGGCCTTTGCGCATTACGACTTTCATAACCAGGGAGGTCTCCCCATGAAACGTCTGCTCGCCATCGCCACACTCGTCCTCGTCGCGCTGGTTCCCGCCGCGCAAGCGCAGGACAAGGTCATCAAGGTCGGCGCCCTCAAGCTGATCCACAGCATCACCCCGCACTTCTACGACAAGTTCGCCCCCGCCGGCTACAAGATCGAGGTGATCCCATTCGAGAGCCCGACCGACGGCAAGAACGCGGTGCTCACCGGCTCGGTGGACTTCGGTACCTTCGGCATCGCTGCCGCCATGCTCGGCATCGCCGCCGGCGAGCCGCTGGTGATCTTCGCCGCGCAGTGCAACCGCGGCATGGCGGTGATGGCCGGCGCCAAGTCGGACATCAAGTCGATCAAGGATCTCAAGGGCAAGCGCGTGGCGATCTGGCCGGGCTCGACGCAGGAAGTGGTGATCCTCGAGCGGCTCAAGGCCGAGGGCATGACCATCAAGGACATCCAGCACGTGCGGCTGCCGTTCAGCGACATGGCGCCGGCGCTGGCACGCGGCGACGTCGACGCCTACGTCGGCGCCGAGCCGGGACCGGGCATCAGCCTGGCGAACGGCGTCGGCAAGGTGGTCGAGTATCCCTACAGCACCGCGATCGGTACGCTCAACATGGTCTGGGGCGCAAAAGCCGACACCATCGAGAAGAACCCGGCGCTGGTGAAGCTCATGATGGAGATGCACAAGAAGGCGACCGAGTACGCGATGTCGAACCGCGAGGCGCTGGTCGAGATGGCGATGCAGAAGCTCGGCCAGCAGCGGAAGTCCATCGAGATGGCGGCGCCGAACGTCGAGCTCACGTGGAAGATCGACGACGACTTCGTCAAGCGCGCCAAGGTCTACGCGCAGCTGATGCACGAGAAGAAGCAGATCCGCGAGCTACCGAACCTCGACCGCGCGATCACCACCAAATTCATGTGATGCAAAGGACGAGAGAGCTACTGCTGGGCGCGAGCTTCCCGCTCGTCCTGGTCGTGCTCTGGCACGTTGCGGTCGTGGCGTCAGGCACCAAGCTCGTCCCTACGCCGTACATGGTCGGGGTGATGATGTGGGACTTCGCCGCCGGCGGCGTGTACGAGGACGCGTTCAGCGGCACCATCCTCACTCACCTGTTCGCTTCGATGCAGCGCGTGTACGGCGGCTTTCTGCTCGCGGTGGCGCTCGGCATCCCGCTCGGCCTGGCGATCGGCAAGATACCGCTCTTCCGCCAGCTACTCGATCCGACCCTTTCGCTGCTGCGACCGATCCCGGTCACGGCATGGCTGCCGCTGTCGATGGTGTTCTTCGGCCTCGGGCCGCGCTCGGCGGTGTTCCTGGTCTTCCTGGGCGCCTTCTACCCCATCCTCCTGAACACGATCTTCGGCGTGCGCTCGGTCGACCTGCGCCTGTTCGAGGCGGCGAACATGCTGGGCTGCGACGGCGCGCGGCTATTCCGCCAGGTGGTGCTGCCAGCGGCGCTGCCGTCAATCTTCACCGGCCTGCGGCTGGGCCACAGCTTCGCCTGGATCCTGATCGTGGTGGGCGAGATGACCGGCGTGCCCACCGGCCTGGGCTCGGTAATCATGGACGGGCGCACGCTGTCGCGCACGGACCTGGTGATCACCGGAATGATCCTGATCGGCGTCGCCGGCTTCATCTGCGACCGCGTGATCGTGGCGCTCAACAATCACGTCCTACGCTGGAGCCCGCAGCACCATGGCTGAACGGCGCCCGTTCCTGCACATCAGGGACGTGAGCAAGACCTTCCAGGTCGGCAGCGAAACCGTGACCGCGCTGCATCACATCGATCTGGTGATTCCGAAGGGCGAATTCGTCTGCCTGATCGGCGCCTCGGGCTGCGGCAAGTCGACGCTGCTGCGCATCGTCGCGGGCTTCGAGCAGCCCAGCTCCGGCGACGTGCGCGTCTACGACGCGCCGATCTCGCGTCCGGGCAGCGATCGCGGCATGGTGTTCCAGGACTACGCGCTGTTTCCGTGGATGACGGTGCGCCAGAACATCGCTTTCGGGCCGAAGCAGAAGGGATTGAAGGAAGCGAATGACATCGCGGGTCGTTATCTCGAAATGGTCGGTCTCACCCAGTTCGCCGACCGTTATCCCTACCAGCTCTCCGGCGGTATGAAGCAGCGCGTGGCGATCGCACGCGTGCTGGCCAACGAGGCCAGCATCCTGCTGATGGACGAGCCGTTCGGTGCGCTCGACGCGCTGACGCGCGAGCAGCTGCAGCACGAGCTGCTGGAGATCTGGGCGCGCACCGAGCTCACCATCCTTTTCGTTACGCACTCCGTGGAAGAAGCCGCATTGCTCGCCGACCGCGTGGTCGTGATGACCGCCGGCCCCGGGCGCGTGGAGAGCGACATCCGTGTACGCCTGGCGCGGCCGCGCGACGTCTCGGCCCCCGATTTCAACGAAATGCGGCGTAGCCTCACCGAGCGACTCACCAGCCACGTGCGCAAGCCGGTGCTCAGAACCGCAGCATGAATGCTACGAAATGGCTCGAGCCTCACCAGCTTGCCGTTGCTTTCATCGGTGAGCAGGTAGAGGAGACCATCGGGCCCTGCGCTCACGTCGCGGATCCGGCCGAGGACGCCTTTCAGCAGGCGCTCCTCGCTCACGACTTTCTCGCCGTCGAGCTTCACGCGCACCAGCATCTGGTCGCGCAAGGCGCCGATGAAGAGATCCCCCTTCCAGCGCTCGAACTTGTCGCCGGTGTAGAACGCCATGCCCGACGGCGCGATGGAAGGTACCCAGTAGTGGAGAGGCTGCTGCATACCGGGCTTTTGCGCGCCCTCGCCGATCTTCGTACCGATTCCGTAGTTGGCACCGTAGGTGATCACCGGCCAGCCATAGTTCGCGCCCGGCCGCATCAGGTTGATCTCGTCGCCGCCCTGCGGGCCGTGCTCGTGAGTCCATAGCACGCCGGTCTGCGGATGCAGCGCGGCGCCCTGCATGTTGCGGTTGCCGAGCGTGAACTTCTCCGGCTTCCAACCCGCGCGGCCGACGAAGGGATTGTCCTTCGGCACGCGGCCGTCGTCGTGCAGGCGGATCACCGAGCCGGCGTGGTCGTCGGGCTTCTGCGCGCGCTGCATCTCGCCGCGGTCGCCGAGCGTGAGATACACATACCCCGCGCGGTCGAACACGATGCGCCCGCCGAAGTGCTGGCCGCGGCTCCCTTTGGGAGCCTGCTTGAAAAGAACTTGCACATCCTCGAGGCGATGACCGGCAAGCCGGCCGCGCGCGAGCTCGGTGCCGACGCCGTCGCCGCCGCGTGCGGCGTAGGAGAAGTAGACCAGCTGGTTCTTGGAGAACTCCGGATGCAGCACCACGTCCTGCAGCCCGCCCTGGCCGTGCACCGTGACTTCAGGAAGCCCGTCTACCGGTCTCGGATCGAGCACACCCTGTGAAACGACTCTCAGCCTGCCGGCTTTTTCCGTGACCAGCATGCGGCCGTCGGGCAGAAACGCAACCGACCAGGGCTGCTCCAGTCCTTCGACGACCTTGACCACGCGGAACGAGTGCTCGTTCGAGCGGTACGTCTGCGCGGCGGCAGGCAGGGAGCAAAGCAGCGCCACCGCGCAGAGAATGGCGGGCATTGCTTTCATTGGTCGCGGGAACGATGTCTGCCCGAACCGTCAGCCCTTGAGCCGGTAGCCCTTACCTTCCATGCACTTGCGCACTTCCTGCGCTTCCTGGGCGTCGCGCTCCTGGCCGCGGTCGACGAGCGGGTCGGCAGAGGTCATCTGATTCGGCCCTGCGGGGCGCGTCTGGGGCGAGAGCCGCGCCTCGACACGGCATTTCTGCACGTCCTCGTCCATCGCCGCCTGGGCGGCGCCAGGCTTGTCCCATTGCGGGGCGCCCGCGGCGCATGCCGCGAGCAGGGGAACCATCAGCCATCCGTAAGCAGGTCTCATGAGCGCCATTTCAGCAGATTCGGCGGCGCAAAGCGACCGTGCTACCAATTCGGCGGCGGACGCTGGGCGAAGCCGGCGCGGTAGCCTTCCTCGTACGCGGCGCCGTCCACCGGCGTGCCGCAGCGCGCGGCGTAGTTCGCCGCCTGCGAGCCCGCGTTCATGCGCCCGTCGCGCTGCCCCACCGAGCGCCAGTCGGGTCCGCAATCGGAGCTTCCACTCCCCGCGCAACCCGTGAGGGCCAGCGCTGCCAGCACCGTTATTAGTCTCATATCGTGGCTAACAGCGACGGGCGGTGCGAATTCCGCGATGAAAGGTGCTAAAAAGCGCTTCGTGCGTATTCTTTCTGTCCTCCTCCTGATCGCTTTTTCGGCCGCTGCCCTGGCCGAGGATGCACCGCGCGAGGAGCTCGGTACCTTGCTTGGCCTGGGGCTGCGCTCGCTGCCGGAATACGACGGCTCGTCGAAGCAGGAGCTCGAGCTCATTCCGGTCGTCCGCTATTACGGCCGCACGCTCTTCGCGCGCACCACGCAGGGCACCCTGGAAGGGGGCGCGCGCTGGGAAGTCGCGCGCGGCCTGCATGCGGGCGTGCAGCTCGCCTACGTCGGCGGCAACGACCGCACCGACGTCGATCCTGGCGCGGCCCTCGGCGTGCATCTCGAATGGGACACGGCGGTTGGGCGGGCGCCGATCAACGTGCTGCTGCGCGCCGGCAAGCATCTCGACAGCGATCTCGGCGCGCAGACCGACTTGCGCGGCACGGTGGGCGTGTACGGCAGCCATGGCTTGCTCGTCGGCCTGTTCGCGCAGGCGACCTGGGCAACCGACGATTGGGTGCGCTCCTACTACACCAGCGGCGATGGTGGCTTGCTCTACACCGCCTACGGCGTCGAGGGCGCTTACACCGTCAGCCGGCAATGGGTGGTGCTGGCCAGCACGCATCTTCGGCGGCTGCACGGCGACGCCGCGTCGAGCCCGATCACCGAAGAAAAGACGAACTATTACCTGAGCGTGGGGCTTGCGTACCGCTTCTAGCCTTCTTGTTCTTCTCATGGCGGCGGGGTGCGCGACGCTCGACAAAGACGAATGCCGCACCGCCGAGCTCGAACCGGCTGGAAGCATTGACGCGGGAAGCCCAGCAGGTTGAAACTCGCATCCAGCAATTCCGATAGGAGGAGTCATGCGTAAAGTCCGCGTCGCCCCCAAGGGCATGGGCCTCAACGATTTCGTCGCGCAGGAGGAAGGGTTTTTCGAAGCCGAGGGCATCGAGGTCGAGTTCGACATCAAGACCTTCCGCGGCACGCAGTCGAGCTGGAAGGGCCTCGACTACAAGCAACGCCCGCAGGACAAGCCCTACGCGGAGGGCGACCAGGGCCTGATCCAGTGCGCGTGCGTCTGGGGCAGCATCTCCAACGCCAGCGCCGGCATGGGCCGCTTCGTGCCCGACTGCTACGGCGTCTCGCCCTGGGCGATCTTCGTTCGCCCCGACTCCAAGATCCGCAAGCCGCAGGACCTCGCCGACGTGCCGGTCTCCGTCGGCATGCGCGCCGGCAGCCATTTCAACGTGCCGTTCCGCCTGGAGAAAGTCCTGCCTCTGGAAAAGATCAAGGTGGTGAACAGCGGCGGCTTCGGCGCGCGCCTGCGCGCGCTGCTGGACAAGGAAGTCGAGGCGGCGAGCCTGCTGCCGCCGCAGATCGACATGGCGAGGCAGCTCGGCCTGCGCATGGTGATGGAGGACGAGTTCCACACCTTGTGGTGGGTGCCGGAGACCGCGAACCAGGACGACGTGCGTGCCTACCTTCGCGGATTGGACCGAGCGGAAAAAGCGCTGCAGGCCGATCTGGGCAAATACCTGCCGCTATGGGAAAAGTGCGTGCCGCCCGAGTTCAAGGACGCGCACAAGTGGGACTACTCGAAATTCACGCGCGGCGAGCGCTTCGTGTTCAAGCCGATGCCGCGCAGCGAGTTCGACGAGGTCATGGTGCAGGTGAACCGCTGGGGCCTCGACGACCACCTGAAAGAGCGCTCGTTCGAGAAACTCACCTATCGCGTTTGAGGCGGAACAAACGGCACCTCCGGGCTGTTCGCCGGCCAAGGAGGTGCCCCATGCACCTGATCAGGCTCACCGCGGCTTCGCTGTTATTGGCAATCGCGGCGGCGTGCAGCACCGCTCCCGGCGATAGCAGCACGCTGCTGATCGACCAGCCGACGCCGCCCTTCCCTTACAACTCGCGGTTCTGCACCTAGTTCGGTTCGCGCTCGAACTCGTAGACGCCCCCGTCCGCCATCAGCGAGAGGAAGAGATTTCCTCCCTTGATGACGTACGAGCGCACGTACGGCAACTGCCTGACGAGCTGGTCGTGCAGCGAGCCCGGCGGACACATCGCACGGGTAATGGCCATGGGGCCGAATTCCAGCTGCCCCTTGCCGGACGACTTCCATGCGCCGCGCCCGCGGTTGCAGTCGAGGCGCGCGCTGACTGTTCCGTCGGCGGCGAACGCGAGGGTGTACTTCGATCGGTCGTCGGGGCGAAGAACGCTATCGTCCCCGCCCTGAAACTTCACCAGTCGCCAGGAGCTCGCGGCGAGGCTTTCCTGGCTGGATGGGCTTGCCGTCGGCGCGCAGCCGGCAAGCGCGGCCAGGAATGCCAAGGCCACGCGCAACTTCAGGGCTGCTTCACCCTCGTCAGCAGGGCCTTGCGCAGGGTCTGGCCCTTGCCGAACTTGGCTTCGAACGCGGCGCTGGCCTCGCGGTATTCGTCGACCACGGTGATGCGCGTGACCTCGAAGAACTCGTCGCGGTGATAACGCAGCGTGCCGACGTACACCGCGCGGTCGCCAGGCTTCGCTGCCACCTGGAAGCCGCCCGGGAAGTAGGCCTTCTGCATGCTGTTACCGCCGATGTCGAGGAACAGCATGCCGCCCAGGACATACGAGGGTGCGGCCTTGCTGCGCACGAAGAACGTGCTGCCGATGAGCGCCTCGATGCGGCCGGCGTAGTCGGCGATGCGCGGGTCTTCCGGCAGCGGGCGCAGCTTCTCATCCATCATCAAATACATGGTGTTCTCGAAATTGCCGACCACCATGCCGCGGATTTTCTGCTCTCCCTTGCGCAACGCCGGGACCAGCTCGACCTTGCCCACCACCACCACCTCATCGCTGCCCAGCGCATTAAGGGAAGTCAGCGGCGCGCGCGCCGCCGGGGCGCAGGCGGCCAGCGTGAGGACGAGCAACGCGGCGAGCGTTCTTAAAAAGCGCGACTTGATCATTTCTTGAGCCGCGCGAGGCGCTGGCGGATCTTGTCGGCCCAGGCCGATTTCTTTACCTCGGCGTCAGTGTCGAGCAGCCGCTGCAACAGCTCGGCTTCCGTGGGTTTGGCTACGCGCTCGATCCCGAACTTGGATTGCTCGAACATGCCGGTCTTCACTTTCTGGTATTTGTACGCCCCCAGGAAATAAATGCCGGGCTTTTCGATGCGCGCGGTAGTTTCGCCGCCGCCCTGGCGTGGGAAGTTGTACTGGTGCTCGCCGCCCAGGAAGCTCGAGCCATGCAGGGTCGCAAGCCGATAGGAGCCCGGCGGCAGGTAGTAGGTGTAGAACAGGCCCTCTTTCACGTCGGTGCCCCAGTACGGCTTCTCGGTTGGCGGCGCCACCTGCATGATCTGCGCGCCGGTCACCTTCGTCGGCGCGTCGGACATGTCGACGAAGCCGAACACCAGCGAATTGCTCGGATCGTTGATGTCCCGCCCGTGTCCCCCGCCGGCACAGCCGGTCAATGCCGCGACGGCAACCACGACCAGCAGCATCCCGAGTCGATTTATCATTTTTTTCTCCCTTGGATGTAATCGAACCCGACGCGAGTATAGCCAAGGCGTGCCGATCGGACGCGTGGCAAAATTCCTGAGGGAAAGTTAAAGGGTGTAGACGCGCGTCGCCGACGCACGCCCGCGCACCGTGATCTCGTCGACCGGGCGGAAAGCGAACTCGGCGCCCGCGGCGCGCACCGTGCTTTCAGCCGCCAGCAGATAGGTGCCGTACTTCTTGTTGAGCTGCTCGAGGCGGGCGGCGATGTTCACCTCGTCGCCGTGCACCGTGTAGAGCAGCCGCTCGGCGGAACCGACCGCGCCGGCGACGATGCGCCCGGTGTTGATGCCGCAGCGCGTGCGCATGCGCACCGCATCGCCAAACAGGCGCTCACGCGTCAGCTGCTGGATCTCGGCGGCGGTGCGCACCGCCTTCGCGGCATGGTCGGCATCGTCGCGCACCGTGTTGAAGGTGATCAGCATGGCATCGCCCTGGAACTGCGTGATCACGCCGCCGTGGCGCTCCACCACGGCGGAAATGGCTTCGAAGTACTCGTTGAGCAAGGCCACCAGGCGCTCCGGCGAAACCTTTTCCGCGAAGGTGGAAAAGGCCTCGATGTCCGTGAAGAGCACCGTGGCCTCGCGCACCTCGCCCTCCCCCGGCTGAAGGCCGCGCTCCGACGTGCTGATGCGCACGGCGACCTCGGGCGCGACGAAGCGCGACAGGTCCTTGGCGAGCACGCTGTCCAGCACCGCGCGATACAGGATGCGGCGTGAACGGGCCAGGGCCAGCGCGAGCACGCCGGTGACCATGAGGATGGCGATCACCTTGTCGATCTCGGCGCCGATCAGCACGCTGTTGGAGGTCAGGTAGCGCACATAGTCTCGGGTGACGACCATCTCGCCCGACATCGCTGCATAGACCAGCATCGCAAGCCAGCCGACGGCGGCGGACAGGCCGGCGGCGATGACATACATCGGCTCGAAGCGCAGGGCGCGCAGCGCGATGAAGATGAAGACGTAGAGCAGTGTCGGCACCTTGAGGTAGAAAGGCGCGGGCTGCTGGTACTGCAGGTGAAAGCTCCAGATGAGCCCGAGCAGCAGCGCGATGTCCAGGCAAACGCCGACCACCAGTAGCGGCGGGTTCAGCCAGCGCCGATAGGCAAGCGCCAGCCGCAACCCACTCACCGCCAGGAATGCGCCGAGCACCCACGGCACCGGCACGAAGCGCGTGCCGGCCGAAGTCTTGGGCGACACCGTGTACAGCACGAGGAAGAACAGCACCAGCGCGAACCCGACCCAGCCGATCAGGATCTCGCTCTTCACCTGCTGCTCGACGATCAGCCAGCGCACCCGCTCCGGCGGCGTGCCTTTCGGCCCTTCGCCGAGCAGGAACGACACAATGCGGTTCCACATGCGGTTCAGTCGCCTCCTGGCAGCAATCCTGACAGCCGTAATTCGGGGTCAGGTGCACAATTATGTTTGTGCCTACGGGGCAACATAATTACGCACCTGACCCCGAATTACGGTCCGAAGTACCACCCGCCGTTCACGTCGATGGTCGCGCCCGACACGTAGCCCCCGGCCTCGGAGCAGAGCATTGCCACCACGCCGGCGATGTCATCCGGTTTGCCGGCTCTTCTGAGGGGCAGCGACTCGATGAAGGCTTCGCCCGCGTCACCCCATCCGGCTTGCGCAATGCGCGGCGTCTTGATGAAGCCTGGCGCGATGGCATTCACCGTGATGTTGTGCGCCGCGAGCTCGAGCGCGAGCGTCTTGGTCAGGCCGATGATGCCGCCTTTCGCCGCGGCGTAATGCACGCCGACGCGGTCGCTGCCGCGGCGCGCCGCGATGGAAGCGAAATTGATGATGCGGCCGAACTTGCGCGCCTTCATGCGCGGAGCAAATTCGCGGCAGACCAGGAACGCGGTGGTGAGATTCGCCGCAAGAACCTTGCTCCACTCCGTTTCGCTCACGTCTTCGAGCTTCAGGCTGCCTTGGCGGAGCTCCGGCAACGTCTGCTCGCGGGTTGGCGCGACCGGACCGCCGGCGATGTTGATCAGAAAATCCGGGGTGCCGGCTTTGGCCGAGAGTCGCTCTACGTCATCCGCGTCGGTCAGGTCGGCAACGGCGATGCCCTCGCCGGGATGGATGTCCGTGGCAACGACCTGCACGCCTTCCTGCTGCAACCTTTGCGCAACGGCAGCACCGATCCCGCTGGCGGCGCCCGTCACCAGCGCCTTGCGTCCCTTCAGCCCCTCAAGCGGCATACGAAGCGCCGTTGATGTCGACGGTCACCCCGGTCATGTACGCGGTGTCGTCGGTGCACAGCGCAACGATCAGCGCGGCGCACTCGTCGACCGTGCCGACGCGCCCCATCGGGATCGTCGCCATGGGCCCTTCCGGACCGCGCTCCTTGCCGGTGAGCGCCATGACCCGCTTGAGCCGACCACTCGAGATCACGCCGGGAGCCACGCAATTGACACGGACGCCATGGGGCCCGAGCTCGAGCGCGAGCTGGCGCGTGAGACCCATGACGCCCGCCTTCGCCACGGCGTACGGTCCGCTCGAGCCTTCCGAGCCGGGCGGGATGCCCTTGCGCGCGGCGACCGACGAAACGTTGACGATG
Organism: uncultured beta proteobacterium; assembly: GCA_963810475.1. Lineage (GTDB taxonomy): Bacteria > Pseudomonadota > Gammaproteobacteria > Burkholderiales > SG8-39 > SCGC-AG-212-J23. The sequence goes on from CAWENY010000035.1 coordinate 133,362, forward strand.
GCCCCGCCCTGCTTCCGGAGGTGCGGCGCCGCGGCGCGGCTGCAATAGAACACGGCGTCGAGGTTGACCGCGACGATGGTGCGCCAGTCCTCGAGCGAGCAATTGGTCAGGCCGCGGAAGCCCAATGGCGGCGAGCTGATCAGGTCCCGGCGCGTAATTCCCCAGCTACCGCCGACGCAGTTGACGAGCACATCGATGCGCTGGAACTGCTTCACCGTTTTTTCGATCATCTCGGCTACGGAAACCGGGTCGGCGACGTCGCATCGTATGCACGTGCACTGCCGCATCGCTTTGAAGCCTTCCTCGTACAGGTCCGCGACCACGACCTGCATGCCCTCCTTCAGGAGGCGGCGCACCACCTCGTGGCCGATGCTGTCGGGCTTGGCCGCGCCGGTGACGATCGCGACTTTCACTTCACGACCTTGTTGCGCAGAATTCCGATGCCTTCGACTTCGAGCTCGACGGTGTCACCCGGCTTCAGAAAACGCATCTGCTCCAGGCCGCAGCCGTTGCCGACGGTCCCCGAGCCGAAGAATTCGCCGGGATGCAAAGTCTCGGAGCGCGCGGCGTGCGCAATGCAGTCCTCGAACTTCCAGTGCATGTCGCGCGAGTTGCCGCGGCCCCATTCCTCGCCGTTGACGCGCGCCACCATCTCCAGGCGGTAGGGATCGCGGATCTCGTCGGCGGTGACCAGGCATGGCCCCATCGCGTTGGCGTTGTCGAAGTCCTTGCCCTTGCCCGGCCCCAGCTGCCCCGCCATCTCCTTGGTCTGCTCGTCGCGCGCGGAGAAGTCGTTGAAGATGGTGTAGCCGAAGATATGCTCGCGCGCCTTCTCCTTCGGAATGTCCTTGCCGGGCTTGCCGATGTAGCAGCCGAACTCGAGCTCGAAGTCCAGGCGCTCGGTGTACGCCGGCCACGGCACCTCGGCGCCGGGCCCGCACACCGAGAAGCGGCTCGGATGGTAGAAGATCGGGCGCTCGTACCACGCCGGCGGGGGATTCTTCCCAATGGCGCGGAATGCCTGCACCAGGTGCTTTTCGAAGCAGAGAAAGTCGCGCATCTGCGGCGGGTGCGGGATGGGCGCGAGCAGCGTGACGTTCTGGATGCCGAGGACCACCGGCGAGCGCTTCATCGCCTGCTTCGCCATTTCGTGCGCGCGGTCCAGGGCGTTGGCCCCGCCTTCCACGATCTCGAGCACGCTGGCAAATCCGGGCAGGGCCGCGACCTTGGTGCCGCCGTCGATCAGCACGCCGGGCACCGGCGCGCGCGCCTCCCGGCCGGCGGCGATCCGAAACGTCACGAGTTTCACGCTGTTTTTGATAATACACTTGGCAATCCACGGAGGAGATCGATGCGCCAGTTCACCGAAGACAACCTTACCGATGCCGTCGTCGCGCGGCTCAAGCAGACCAAGGACAAGCGCCTCAGGGAAATCATGACGAGCGCCGTGAAGCATCTGCACGCGTTCGCGCGCGAGGTGAACCTGACCGAGGAGGAATGGTTCGAGGGCATCAAGTTCCTGACCGCGGTCGGGCAAAAGTGCGACGGCAAGCGCCAGGAATTCATCCTGATGTCCGACGTGCTCGGCCTCTCGATGATGGTGGTGGCGCTCAACCACAAGACCGCGCCCGGCGCCACCGAAGCCACGGTGCTCGGGCCGTTCTTCGCGCACGGCGCGAAGGAGTACGGCTACGGCGCCGACCTGCGCGAAGGCGCGACGATGAAGGGCGACGATGTCTGGGTCAGCGGCAAATCGGGTACTGTCGGTGGATCGGCAAGCCGATCGCCGGCGCGGCGCTCGACATCTGGCAGGCCAAGGCCGACGGCATCTACGACCTGCAGACCGAAGGCGAATTCGAGCTGCGCGGCCGGGTCAAGGCCAATGCCCAGGGCGAATACGCCTTCGCCAGCTACAAGCCGAAGTTCTACAGCATCCCGATGGACGGCCCGGTGGGCGACCTGGTGCGCGCCACCAGCAACAACCACATGCGGCCGGCGCACATGCACGCCATCGTCTCGGCGCCAGGCTACCAGCAGGTCATCACCCACGTGTTCGTCGAAGGCGACCCCTACCTCGACGGCGACGCGGTGTTCGCGGTGAAGAATTCGCTCGTCGGCAAGTACAAGAAGGTGAACAACGCGGCCGAAGCGAAGAAGCTCGGCCTGTCCAATCCGTTCCTCAAGCTCGAGTTCGACTTCCGCCTCTCGCCCGACAAGCCCGGCGCGAAGAAGGCGCGCAAGAAGATCGCCGCCAGCGACGCGGTCGCATGATCTGGCGCGTGCGCCGGGTGCTTACCGGCCATGACGACCAGGGCCGCTCGACCTTCATCGCCGACGGCCCGGCGCCGAACGTGAAGGAGATGTCGGCGATGCCCGGCCTCGCCCTCACGGACCTTTGGGAGACAAAGGGAGCGCCGGCAAGCAACGCCGGCGAAGGCGATGCCGCCGACCGCCCGGTGCACCTCGAGCCGCCGAAGAACGGCACCATCCTGCGCATCGTCGAGTTTCCGCCGGACTCCGCCTGGCGCAACCGCACCGACGGCAAGGTGGGCTTCAAGTCCATCGGCGCCGGCCACGCGCAGGACAAGGCCTCCGCCGACCCGATGATGCACAAGACCAGCACGGTGGATTACATCATCGTCCTCAAGGGCGAGATCCACGCCGTGATGGAGACCGGCGAAAAGCTGCTGCGCGCCGGCGACATCCTCGTGCAGCGCGGCACCAACCATTCCTGGAGCGTGCGCGGCAACGAGCCGTGCATCGTCGCCGCCGTTCTGGTGAGCGCCAAGCCGGTCGTTATGAAAAAGAAAACTCCCAAGAAGAAGAAAAAATGACTGCGGTGGGTGTCATCGGCCTCGGGGCCATGGGTTCCGCCATGGCGGCGAATCTCCTGAAAGCCGGCGTGGAGGTGCGTGGCTACGACGTCGTCGCCGGCAAACGGGCCGCGCTGAAGCGGGCGGGCGGGAAGCCCGCGGCCTCCCTCGGCAAGCTGAAGGCCAGTGTCATCATTACGTCGTTGCCGAGCGCCGCGGCATTGCACGCCGTCGCCGAGGAACTCCACGGCAAGAGCGTGGTGATCGAGACCAGCACGCTGCCGATCGAAGACAAGGAAAAGGCGCGCGACACGCTCAAGCGCAACGGCATCACGCTGCTCGACTGCCCGCTCTCGGGCACCGGGGCGCAGGCGAAAACGAAGGATCTCGTGGTGTTCGCCAGCGGCGAGCGCAAGGCGTTCGATTTGGCGAAATCGGTGTTCCCGGCGTTCTCGAGATCGCATTACTACCTGGGCGCTTTCGGCAACGGCAGCCGGATGAAGTTCGTCGCCAACCTTCTGGTGGCGATCCATAACGTCTCCGCCGCCGAAGCGTTCGTGCTCGGCATGAAGTCCGGCCTGCCGGCGAAGACCATCTTCGAAGTGATCGAAAACAGCGCCGGCACCTCGCGCATGTTCCAGGTGCGCGGCCCGCAGATGGTCAAGGGCCGCTACGACGGCGCCGGAATCGCGGTCGAGCTGTTCCAGAAGGACATGAAGATCATCGGCGAGTTTGCCGCGCGCCTCGGCGCGCCGACCGCGCTCTTCAACGCCTCCGCCGCGATCTACAACGCGGCGATGGCACAGGGCCACGCCAAGGACGACACCGCGGCGGTGTGCGCGGTGCTCGAATCGATGGCGCGGCTACGCCGCTGAATTCGGGGTCAGGTGCACAACTCGTTTCTGCGTACGCGAAAACCAGTTGTGCACCTGACCCCGAATTCACGTAGGTAGGGACTTCAAAGTCTCGAGCAGCGTTTCCATCTCGAAGGGCTTCTGCAGCGTGGCGTCGACGCCGATCAGCGCGGCGTCGGGCAGGTAGTCGCGCTTGGTGAACTGGGCGCCGCCCGAGACCACGATGATCCTGGTACGCGGGAATTCGCGGCGGAAGGCGTCGATGGCCTCGAAGCCGTCGCTATCCGGCATGAAGATGTCGGTGATCAGCACATCGGCCGGGCGCATGCGCTGCACTTCCAGCGCCTCGCGGCCGTTGGCGGCGAGGTCGACCGCATAGCCGGCGAGCTCGAGCGACAGCTTGAGCGTGAGGCGCATGTCGGCGTCGTCGTCCACGACCAGCAGCCGGTTCATCGCAGGCCCGCCAGCACCTGCTTCAGGCGCTCCGGCGCCACCGGCTTGGTGAGGTGCGCGTCGAAGCCGGCTTCGAAGGCGCGCTTCTGGTCCTCGGGCTGGCCATAGCCGGTGATCGCCACCAGGCCCATGCGCCGGCCGCCGGGAGAGGCGCGCAGGCGGCGCGCGACCTCGTAGCCGTCCAGATCGGGCAATCCGATGTCGATCAGCGCGATGTCGGGTACGCGCTCGGCGGCGAGCGCCAGCCCGCTGGTGCCGTCGCACGCCTCGCGCACTTCGTGACCGCCGAAGGTCAGCGCCTCGTGCAGCATGGCGCGGGTGTCATCGTTGTCCTCGACGATGAGCACCTTGCGGCCGGCGCCGTGCGGCGCGAAGTCGGGATGCGTGGCCTGCTCCACCGAGGGCAGCACCGAAGGCAGCGAGACGGTGAAGGTCGCGCCCTGCCCCGGGCCCGCGCTCGTCGCGGTGACGCGGCCGCCGTGCAGCTCGGTCAGGCGCTTCACCAAGGCCAGGCCGACGCCGAGCCCGCCGCTCGCGCGGTCCAGCCCGCGCTCCCCCTGAACGAACAGGCCAAACATTTTTTGCGTCGCGTCTGGCGTCAGGCCTTCACCTTCGTCCGACACCCGCAGCACCGCCTGGTCCCCCTCAGGCCCGACGCTGACGTTGATGCGCCGGCCCGGCGGGGTGAACTTGAGGGCGTTGTCCAGCAGGTTGGAGAACACCTGCTCGATGCGCGCGCGGTCGGCATCGACCCATACCGCCTTCGCGCCCAGGCTGACGAAATGGCGCTCGAGCCGGCCGGAGCCGCGCCAGACGCTGACCACGTCGGCCACCACCTTCGCGAGGTTGAAGCGCTCGCGCTCGATCGCCGCCTTGCCCATCGCCACGCGGCTGATGTCGAGCAGGTCGCCCACCAGCCGCGCCATGTGCTTGGTCTGGCGCTCGATCACCGCGCGTGCCTTGATCGCCGCCTCGCTGCCCGGCTGCGCCAGCTTGACGACGTGCGCCGCCGCGGTCAGCGCGGCGAGCGGGTTGCGCAGCTCGTGGCTGAGCATGGCGAGAAACTCGTCCTTCGCGCGATCGCTCGCCTGCAGGGCGGCCTTTTCCCGCTCCTGCAGATCGCTGCGCTCGCGCACAGCGGCGGCCGCGCCGCGCAGCGCGTCGGAAAGGCGGGCGATCTCGTCGATGCCGCTCGGGTTCGAGATCCGCACGTCGTTGCCTTGCGCCATCGCCTCGGTCGCCTCCGCGAGCTCGGCGACTGGCTTGCCGATGCGCCACGCCATGTACCAGCCGAGCAGCAGCGCGATGCCGAGCGCGGCGGCGATGCCGCCGCCCATGCCGATCAGCGTGCGATTCGCGGCGGCGTCCACGGTGCTTGCCGGGATCGCGATGCCGAGCACCCAGCCGCTTGGCTCCGAGGTGACATAGGGCGTATAGGTGCGCGTTCCTTCAAGGGTCTGCCCCGCAAACCAGCCGCTGGGCGAGCGATTGATCGCGCTGCGGAATGTCTCCGAGGCGAGGGTGCCGGCGGGGAGCGCGGGAATGCGGGAGATGAAGCGGCGGTTGCGGTCGACCAGCGCGATGACCCAGTCCTCCGGCACACGCTGCGCGAGCAGCACACCGTCGAAGGCGGCCGGCGTCATCACGACCGTCACCATGTAGCGCACCACCCCGTCCGCCATTACCGGCATGCGCAGGCGCACGATCGGCGGCTGCACGCTGGTGTCGACATCGCTGATGACCGGCTGTCGAGTGGCGACGGCGAGGCGAAAGCTCGTCAGGTCGCGCACCGGGGACACCTCATTTCCCAGCGGCACCAGCGCGTCGAAGAGCGGGGTCTCGGTCGCGAGCGCGAGCCGTACGGTCAGCCAGTGGGACCGCCCGCGCAGCACGCGCTGCGTCTCCTGGTAAAACGCGGTGGTATCGCCATCTTCGAGGCTCTTGGACGCCACCAGCGCCTGCAGGGTCGCGAAGTGCCCGCGGATATCGGCCTCCACCGCGCTCATCGCGGACTGGGTGCGGCCGATGGCCTCCTCCTTCATCGTCTGCCGCTCGTGCCGCACCAGCAGCACGCCGGCCGCCACCGCGATCACCAGTACCGGCGCGATGGCGACCGCGACGAGCAGCGAGAGCTGGGGATGGAGCCTCATGGCGTTGCGTTCATAATAGCGCCCATGGAACCTTGGAAAACCATCCGTACCTGGACGCGCGGGGAAATGATGAAGCGCGTGGCCCGCTTCCGAAAGCTGAAGGGGTCCGACGGCGGCCTGCCGGACAGCAAGCTGCCCGAATGCCGCCGCAAGCTCTACGCGGTGATCGGCTTTCAGCCGCCGATGAGCGACAACCCCGCCACCACCTCGCCGGTCGGCGCCGATGCCTCGGCCATGCCCGCCATTTCCATTGCCGAAGGCTTCAACCTCGGCTACTGCAAGGCGAAGCCCGGCAAGGGGCCGCTGATGCACAACCACGATACCAACGAGACCTTCATCGCCATGACCGGACGCTGGCGCGCGGAATGGAACGAAGGCGACGCCACCGAATACGTCGACCTCGATCCGTACGACGTGATCTCGTTCCCGGTCGGCGTGGCACGCCGCTTCATGAACGTCACCTACGACGAGCCGCAGAAAGAGCACCTGCTGATGTTCATCATCGGCGGCGACCAGCCGCAGGCGGAATTCACCCCCGCCGCGATGCAGCGCTGCGAAGCGTTCGCCACAGGACAAGCACCACGAACAGCGTCGCCAGCGCCAGCGCCGCGCCGGCGATCGACTTCCACAGCGCCGAAGGGTGCTCCTGCGCGTAGCGCACGGCTGCGTAGGCGAGCGCGTCGAGCGGAAAGGTAAACGCCCACCACGGCGGTCCGAACGGCCAGCGCGCCAGTTGTCGGGAATAGATCAGCAGCCCTACAGCAAGCACGAGGGCGAATGGGTAGAGCACCTCGAGGAACGCGGCGTCCGGGTAAAGCGCGATGCCGTTCGCGTAGATCAGCGACGGCGGCACCAGCAGGATGAACCAGCTCGGCCGTAACGCCGGCGCCAGCGGCGGTGCGGTCACCGCGCGGTAGAAGAGCAATGCCATCAGCACCGGCGCGGCCGACGCCGACACGCCGAACGTAAAGCGCGCAGCCTCGTCGTGACCGAGCGCGATGCCCGGCGCCGGGAAGGACGATGCCGCCGACCAGGAGGATCAGCCAGCCGGCGTTGACCTGCGCGAGCTCGATGCCGCCTGAAAGCCAGCGCACCAGCGCCCAGAGCTGGAAGGCGAGCAGCAGCGCGAATGCGATCCACCATAGCCCGCTTCCGAGTGATGGCGAATAAGGCGCGAGGCCACCCGCCACCAGCGACATGCCTACGGGCAGCGCGCCGCAGAAGCCCATCGTGAGCGGATTGGTGAAGTCTTCCTTGACCGAATTGGGATAGCGGAGAAGCTTGGCGAAGTAGGCGCAGATCAATACAACCAGGGCGATGGCGCCCAGCGCCACCCAGATCTCGGTGAAATAGGCCGGCGCGCGGATCGTGCCGGGAAAGAGCGGCGCGGCGGCGCGCGCGGTGAGCCCGAGGCCGGCGAGGCCCATGACCGCGCCGTAGAAGCCGATGTGTACCTGCTTTAGGTTCACTCCGCCTTGATGCCCGCGTCCTTGACCACCGCCGACCAGCGCCGCGTCTCCGCGGCGATGCGCGCGGCGAGCTCTGCCGGCTGCGCCGGCATGGGCGTCGCGCCCTGCTTCGAAAAGCTTTCCTGGACGTCGGGCGACGTCACCGCGGCGCGCACCGCGTTCGAAAGCTTGTCGCTCGAGAACCCTGCCGGCGCCACCAGGAATACGTTCGGGGCGGCCTCGAAGCCGGCAATGGTTTCAGCGAGCGCCGGGATCTCGGGCGCGTTCGGCAGGCGCTGCGCGCTGGTCACGGCGAGCGCGCGGATCTTGCCGCCTCTCGCCTGCGACACGCCGGCCAGCGCGCTGACCACGCCGATCGGCACCTGGCCGCTCATCAGGTCGGGCATCATCGCCGTCGCGCCCTTGTACGGGACGTGCACCGCTTGCACGCCGGCCGCGCGCATGAAGAGCTCGAAGGCGAGGTGCTGCAGCGTGCCGACGCCCGGCGACGCATAGCTGTACTTGCCCGGGCTTGCCTTGAGCAGACCGATCAGCTCCTGCACATTGGCCGCCGGAAATGACGTGCTGCTCACCAGCGCCAGCGGCAGCGCGCATACGCCGCCGACCGCGGCGAACTGCTTCACCGGATCGTAGGCCGCTTTCGGGTTCATCGCCGGCACGATCAGCGTGCCGCTCTCGGCGAGCAGCAGCACATAGCCGTCGGGCGCCGCCCTCACCAGCGCGTCCGCGGCGAGCGCGCCGCCGGCGCCGGTGCGGTTCTCGACCAGGAACGGCTGGCCGAGGGAATCGGCGAGCTTCGGCGCGATGATGCGGGCGATGGTGTCCATGCCGCCGCCGGGCGCGAAGCCGACCAGCAGGCGCACCGGGCGATTAGGGTAGTCCTGGGCCGAAACACCCAGTGACAAGACGAGCAGCAAAGCGCCGATGATGGTTTTCATGTTCCCAGGTAGTAGCTTTTGACCAGCGGGTTCTCGCGCAACGCCCCGACGCCGCCCTCGAACACGATCTCGCCGTGCACGATGATGTAGCCGCGGTCGGCGATGCGGATCGCCTGGTGGAAATTCTGCTCGGCCATCAGCACCGTCAGGCCGGTGCGCTCCTTCAGCTGCTTGATGGTGGTAATGGTGTGCGAGACGAGGATGGGCGCGAGGCCGACCGACGGCTCGTCCACCAGCAGCAGCTTCGGCGCCGACATCAGCGCGCGGCCGATGGCGAGCATCTGCTGCTGGCCGCCGGAGAGCGACCCCGCGAGCTGCCGACGCCGCTCGGCGAGCACCGGGAAAACCTCGTAGGAAGCGGCGAGGTTGGTGCCGATCGCCGCGCGCGCCTGCGGCCGGAACGCGCCGAGCAGCAGGTTCTCCTCCACCGTCAGCTTCGGGAACAGGCGCCGCCCTTCCGGTACCAGCGCCACGCCGAGGTTGACGATGTCTTCGGTCGAAAGCTTCGTCAGATCGTGCTGCCGGTTTTCGATTTTCAAGATCACCGAACCCCGGGTCGGCCGCACCATGCCCATGACGCACTTCATCAGCGTGCTCTTGCCGTTGCCGTTGGTGCCGAGCAGCGCGACGGTCTCGCCGTTCTTTACCGAAAGCGAAACGCCGTGCAGGGCACGCACCGCGCCATAGCCCGCCTCGACATCCGAGATATTCAACTCAAGCGCCAAGGTAGGCCCGCTGCACGTCGGGATTGCGCACGATCTCCGTGGGCGGGCCTTCGCAGATGATCTTGCCGGCGTCGAGGCACACCACCCGCTGGGAGAAGCGCATCACCGCCTGCATGATGTGCTCGATCATGATGATCGTTATGCCCTTCGCATTCAAATCAAATAATATTTTCAGAACCTCGTCCACCTCGGCGCCGGCGAGGCCGGCCATCGCCTCGTCGGAGATCAGCAGGCGCGGCTTCGCCGCCATGGCGCGCGCCAGCTCGAGCTTGCGCAGCTCGACCTGCGACAGCTGATTCGCCAGCGCGTGCGCCTTGTCGGCGAGGCCGATGTCCGCGAGGATCTCCATCGCCTTCGCCTCGCCCTCGCTGTCGCGCAGGTGCGTGACGTAGGCCGATGGCACGAGCAGGTTTTCCAGCACGGACATGCTGTGGAACGGCCGCGGGATCTGGAAGCTGCGCGCGATGCCCAGGCGCGTGCGGCGATACGCGGGCAACCTGGAGATTTCCGACCCGCTGAAATGGATCGAGCCGCCTTCGTTGCGCAGCGAGCCGGAGATGCAGTTGATGAGCGTGGTCTTGCCCGAGCCGTTCGGCCCGATCAGGCCAAAGCGCTCCCCCGGCGCGATGTCGAGGCTGACGCCGGCGAGCGCGGTGAAGCCCCCAAAGTGCTTGGAGACGTTCTTTACCTGGAGAAGCGCCGGGTCCATTTCCTGAACAGTCCGACGACGCCGTCCGGCGCCAGCACGACGAACAGCACCAGCAGCACGCCCACCACCAGCACGTTGATCTCGTTGGAGATGGTGACGGTGACGATCTGCTGGATGGAGCCGAGCAGCAGCGCGCCGATCACCGGCCCGATCCAGTGCCCGGTGCCGCCGATCATCGGCATCGCGAGCGCGCTGACTCCCCAGTTGAGGCTGAAGCTCGACGCCGGCTCGATGAACGACAGGTACATCGGCATCGGCGCGCCGGCGGCGCCCATCAGCGCGCCCGACACCACGCAGGCAAACAGCTTCAGCCTGAGCGTGGGCACGCCGGAGCACTCGGCCGCCTCCTCGGAGTCGCGGATCGCGCGCAGCCCGCGCCCGATCCAGCCGACCTGGATATAGCGCGCGATGGAGACCGCGATCACCGCGAGCAGCGCCATCACCACGAACAGCATGCGCGTGTAGCTGCCGAAGGGTGCCATCACCTCCGGCCGCAGCAGCTGCAGCCCGGTGGCGCCGCCGACGTAGCGCCAGTTCACCATGAAGGTCTCCATGATGAACAGGATCGCCACCGTGGCGATGGCGAAGAAGATGCCGCGCAGGCGCAGCGTCATGATGCCCACGCCGAAGCCGAGCGCCGCGCCGATCGCCGCGCCCGCGGCGATCTGCACGATGAGCGGCGCGTCGAGCGCCTTGAACAGCACCACCGCGCTGTAGGAGCCCAGGCCGAAGAACGCGCCGGTGCCGAAGTTCACGTAGCCGGCGTAGCCGCCGAGGATGTTCCACGCGGTCGAGAGCACCACGAAGGTGAGCACGATGTAGGCGGCGTAGAAGAAGTACTCGTTGATGCCGGAGAGCGCCGCGCCAAAGGCGGCGATGACGACCAGCACCGCGCCGATCCAGTATTTCATCGGCCGAACAGTCCTTGCGGGCGGATGCCCAGCACGATCAGCAGCAGACCGAAGGCCACGGCCGGTGCCCACGAGGCCCCGAGCATCATCAGCACGATGGACTCCGAGATGCCGAGGATCAGGCCGGCGGCGAGCGTCCCGCTCATGCTGCCCAGGCCGGCGAGCACCACCACACAGAAGGTGCGGCCGATATACAGCCGGTCCAGCGCCGGCTCGACCGGGCCGACGATGATCAGCATCGCGCCCGCCAGCGCGGAAACGCCGGTGGCGATGCCGAAGGCCCACTGCTTGATGCGCACCGGGTTCGCGCCCATCAGGCGCAGCGCCGGCTCGTCCTGCGCCACTGCCTTGATGGCCCGCCCGGTGAATGTCTTGGAGAGATAGAGCGTCAATGCCGCGGTGAGTACCAAGGCAATGCCAAACGCCACCAGCATTCGGTAAGGGAGGCGGTACTCGCCGATCGCCCAGCTCGAGCCGATGTAGGGCGCCTGCACCGTGCGCTGGTCGACGCCGAACACCAGGATCAGACCGACCTCGATGATGAACGCCACGCCGAAGAAGAAGGCGAGCCCGCGCACCCCGGCCTCGGTGCCGCGCTTCTCGAAGGTCTCGTAGTAGAAGCGGTAGATGAGCACGCCGAGGACGAAGAACACCGGCATCAGGATGATCCCCGCCAGGATCGGGTCGAGGCCCCAGCTGGCGACGATCCAGGTGCAATACGAGCCGAGCACCATGAGCGCGGGATGCGCCACGTGCGGCACGTCGAGCAGGCCGAAGGAGACCGACAGGCCGATGCTCACCGCGGCATAGAAGCAGCCGAGGAGAACGCCGAACAGCACGGCTTCAAACAGCAGGTCGAAGGAAAAAATCATCGGACGGCCGCTTGCTTTGCCGCACAGTAAAAACGTGGTCTGTCCCTGATTTTCGCTCCCTGAATCTCGACCCTACGTCCAAGAAAACGGCGCGGGAGCGCCGCGCCGTTTGTTTGCGCTGAAGAATCTCTACTTCGCGGACCTGGCCTTCTCGAAGGGCGTGATCACGTCGCCGGTCTTGTACGCATCCGGGTAGACCACGACCTGCTTGCCGGCCTTCTTGAACTGCTCCATGTCCTTGTCCGCCACGCCGCGGAACTGCGCCTGCACGACGCGCGGGTTGGCCCACTCGCCGTTCTTGTCCCAGCGGATCGGGCCGACGATGGTCTTCACCTCGCTCTTGCGGAAGTAGGCGGCGAGTTGCTTGTGGTCCAGGCTCTTGGTTGCGGCCACCGCCTGCTCGAGCATCTGGCCGATGGCGTAATTGAACGGCGGCAGGTAGAAGCCCAGCGGGTCGACCTTGGCCTCGGCGGCCTTCTTCGAGTAGCGCTCGAGGAAGTCCTCGATGCCGGGATATTTCATGCCGGGCACATAGGAGTTGTAGTTCAGCACCCCGTTCAGCAGGCTGCCGAGCGAGGTCATGATCGGCGTGAACTGCAGGCCGACCATGCCGCCGCCGAAGATCAGCACCGACGAGCCGACGCCGATCTCGTTCACCGCGCGCATGATTGCCACCGAGTCGTTCGGGTAGGACATGACGAACACCATGTCCGGCTTGGCGGCGCGGATGCCGCGGATCAGCGAGGAGAAATCGGTGGTGGTCGGCGGGTAATTCTGGTCATAGACCGACTTGATGCCGGCCTTCTTGGCGAGGTCGCGCGCGCCGTTCGCGAGGTTCTGGGCGAAGTCGTTGTCCGCCGCCAGCACCGCGACCGACTTGGCACCGGCTTTCTGGCCGGCGCGGAAAAACCCGTCGGACCAGCTCGAGGCGTCGTTCCACGGCGCGTTGTTGAACCACATGTCGTGCTGCACCTTCGCGTTCACCTGGAACGAGAAGTTGCCCATCAGCAGCAGGCCGCGCTGCTTGACCAGCGGCATGATCGGCGCCGTCGGCACGGTGCCGTAGGGCGCGATCAGCAGGTCGACCTTGTCGACGTCGAGCAGCTTGGTGTAGATGCCCGGGACGTTGGCCGGGTTGGTCTGGTCGTCATACGCGATCAGCTCGACCTGGCGGTTGAGCAGACCGCCCTTCTTGTTCACGTCCTCGACCCACATGCGCAGCGCGAGCAGCGCCGCCTGGCCGCCGGCGCCGAGCGAGCCGGTCTGCGGCATGCTCATGCCGACTTTCACCGGGCCGGCTTGCGCGAACGCCGTCCGCGGCAGGCTGGCGGCGGCAGCAAGCGCCGCGCCGGCCTTTAATACCTTGCGTCTGGAACCTTTCATGATTTACTCCTCCTCTTCGACCTATTGTAATCAATCTTCAGCAGGCGGGCCGCGTTGCCGCCCATGATCTTGGCCTTCTCGGCAGAGGAAAGCTTCCCACGGGCGACGAAGCCCACCGGGTCTTCCACCCCCATGTCGAACGGATAGTCGGTGCCCATCACGATGTGGTCGGCGCCGTAGCGCCGCACCAGGTTGTCCAGCATCTGCGGGTCGAAGACGATGGTGTCGAAGTAGAACTTCTCGAGGTAGCTGGTGGGCTTCTTCTTGATTACGGTTCTGCAATCGGGTCGCGCTTTCCAGCCGTGGTTCATGCGCTCCCAGTAATGGGCAAGGAACCCGCCGCCGTGCGGCAGCACCACCTTGAGCCGGGGATAGCGGTCCATCACCCCGTCGAAGATCAGGTGGCTCGCCGCCACCGTGGTCTCGAGGGGATTGCCGATCACGTTGTTGAAGTAGTGGTCGAGCAGGCGCTCGCCCTGGGTATAGCCGGTGGGATGCATGAAAATGATGACGTCGAGCTCCTGCACCTTGGCGAAGAACTTGTCCAGGCCGAGCCGGCCGTCGGTGAGGTCCATGCCGTTGACGCTGCCATTGATTTCGACGCCGCGCATGCCGAGCTTTCTTACGCAGTACTCGAGCTCTGACACCGCCATGTCCGGATCCTGCAGCGGCACGGTGCCCAGGCCGACGAAGCGCTCGGGCCACTTGGCCACGATATCGGCCAGGCGCTCGTTCACCTGCCGCGCCAGCTCCGCGCCCATCTTCGGCTCGGTCCAGTAATACGTCTGCTGCGGCGCCGGCGACACCGCCTGGATGTCGATGCCCTGGCGGTCCATGTCCTTGAGGCGCACTTCAATGCTGGAGAGCTTGGGCGCGCGCTCCGCCACCTGCTTCTTGTTCGTTTCGCGCGTGATGGCGTTGGCGAACTTGATCTGCATCTCGTGCGCCGCCGGATTGAGCGGCGCGACCTTGGCGGCGGCGTCCGGGTTGAGGTAGTGGCAGTGGATGTCGATGCGCAAGCTGCCGCGCTTTTTGCTTTTTACAACAGCACTGCTACTGCCAGACCTTGGCGCACAGCTGTACATCATCGGATATCCCCCGAATGTCGAATGCCTTGAGGATGACGACATCGCCCGCCAGCGCAAAGGCGAGTTTCACAGCGCTAAGCCGGGAAGCGCCTCCGTGAGCACGGGCTTGGTCTTCATGCCTGCTTTTTTAACGAATAGAGAACGTCGGTGGTGTCGTGCTTCTGCACCGTGAACTCGGGCGGGAAGCTCGGCGGCTCGGCCATGGGCTCGGGCACCATGTCGCCGAATACCAGCGTGCGGTGCACCACGCGCCATGAAGCTGCATTCCGTTCAATTCGCTTCTCGAAGCGGTCCAGGTAGCGTGCCGATGCCGTAACGCGACGGTCGGGGAAGCGCTGCAGCACCAGAACGTAGGTCTCGACGAACGCGCGTTCCTTCGACTGGAACTCGATCAGCACGTTGGTATTGAAATGCATCGAGTGGTCCTGCTGCGCGTGCAGCTTCTCGATGTGCGCGAGGAAGGCATCGGGCGGCCCCTTGAAGAAGCCGTGATCGTCGAACGCACCGTCGTGGTAAGCCTCGCGCGCCGCTTTCCAGTCCTGCCGGTCGACTGCGCGCGCGAAGCGCTTCAGGCAGTCCTCGATCGCGGTCCGCGCCTCGAGCTCCTCGAGAAAGCTAGCGAACACCACGCTCACCGCGCGAGGGCCTTGTCCCGGTAGGAAGGGTCCACGTATTTCGCCGGCGTTGCCGAGCGAGCTTGCTTCGGTGAACTTGGAGCGCAGCGCGAGGACAGTGGTCACGCCCTGCATGATTCAGCGGCGACGTCGCGGAAGAAGCCCGACTTCGGATCGAGCAGCGTGTCGGCCGCCTGCCGGGCGAGTTGCGGTGTCATGGTGCGGCACGGTGAGCGCGACGAGCAGCGCCTCGGCGATCTCGCGGTTCTTCGGGTCGGCGAGGAACTGGACCCCGGCATGGTAGGCGCGGATATAGCCGAGGAGCGCTGCCTCATTCTCCCGCGCCCACGAGCGCCGCGACGCGCCGACCACGCCCTGATAGGCACCCAGGTGCTCGTCGGCGCGCGCGAGGCGCGCATGGCCCTGGTTGATCGCCAGCAGATCGAACGGCGCGATCAGCATCGTGCCGTCGTGGGAGCCCTTGAGCAGCTCCTGGAAGCGCTGAGCCCGCCGCCAGCGCGCTCGAACGTCACCTCGCTCTCGGCGATGCCGTCTGTGCGCCAGCAGCTCGCGCAGCACGAAGGCGTAGCCAGTCGTCATCGCGTCGACCGAGAGCTTCTTGCCCTTGAGCTCGGCAATGTTGTGCACGCCTTTGCCGCCGACCAGCGAAAGGAAGCCGTAGTCGCTGCCCATGAAGACGAACATGTCGGGGTTCTCCGGGATCTTCGCCTCACCCTGCCCTTCCTGGTAGGCGATGACATTGTCGATCGCCGTCATGGCGATGTCGAAGCGGCCCTCGGCGAAGCCCTGCATCTGGAACGTCGAGCTTGGCGTCGGGGTGACCGTCACGCGCAGGCCGTTCTGCTCGAAGAAGCCCTGGCGCTCGGCGGCCCAGATCGGCAGATTCCAGCCGCCTGGGAAGACGATGACATTCAGCGGCTTCAACTGCGGCTGCGCGCTGGCGACGGCGCTCACGGCAGCAAGGGCGATAGCGGACAAGCGACACGGCTCATGCCGTGGTCTTGATGTTGAGCTCCTTCAGCTCGCCGACCTCCGCGCCGTCGTCCATCGAGAAGCGGTCGCCGAAGTCGAACAGGTCCTCGTTCTGGAAACCGGGGTAGTACTGCACTTCCCACCAGTTGTGGTCGAGGTCTTCCAGGTAGAACGAGTAGACGCCGTGTTGGTCCACGACCGGCAGCACCTGGCGGATCTTGTACTTGTCCTTCTGCTTGTTCGCCTCCTTGTGCACGCGATCAACCTCTTCCTTGGAGCCGACGTCGAGGCCCCAGTGGTTGAGCACGTTCTGCGGATGCACGGCGGCGCCGACTTCGACCGCGACGATGTGGAACTTGAGGCCGCAGCGCACCACCATCGCCGGCTTGGCGTGGCGCACGCACTCCAGGCCGAGGAACTCCTCGTAGAACTTGCGCGACTCCTTCAGGCTGTAGCATTCCATCGTGCCGTGCGACATCACGTAGGGCTTGACGACGGACTTCTCGTTGCTCGTGTCGGCGATCCCGTCCTGGATCTTCTCTCGCGTCAGTGCAGCCATGTGTTCTCCTATGGAGTTGCGGCCTTGTCGGCCTCGGTCAGGAACGAATCAGCATAAAACTCGTCGGGCGGCAGCTTGCACTGCGCGCTGAAGTCTCGGCGTGCCGACTCGACTACGATCGGCGCACCGCAAGCGTACACCTGGACGCCGGACATGTCGGGAAAGTCCTCCATCACGGCGCGGTGCACGAAGCCCATGCGCCCCTCCCACTTCTCTTCGGAGAGCACGGGAATGAACTTGACGTGCGGCCAGGACTGCGCGATGTCGAACTGGTAAAGGTCGCGCTTCAGGCGCACGCCCCAGTAGAGCGTGATCGGACGCGCAATCTTCTTCTCCAGGGCGTGCTGGGCGATAGCCTTGATCGGCGCGAAGCCGGTGCCGCTCGCCAGCATCACGATCGGCTTGCTCGAGTCCTCGCGCAGGTAAAAGCTGCCGAGCGGGCCCTCAAACCGCAGCAGGTCCCTCACCTTCAGGTTGCTGAAGACATGGTCGGTGAAGACGCCCCCCGGGGTATGGCGCACGTGGATCTCGAGCGCGGTGACACCGCCGGGGTCCGGCCGCGTGGCGAGCGAGAAACTGCGCCGCTTGCCGTCTTTCAGCAGGAAATCGATGTACTGGCCGGCGAGGAAGCGGAAGTTCTCGTTCATCGGCAGGCGCAGGCCGATCACCGCCACGTCGAGCGCGGGCTTCTCCAGCCGCTCGACACGGCACGGGATCATCCGCGGCTTGACGCCTTGGACCTCTCGAACTTCCACGACCAGGTCGGTCAGCGGCTTCGCCTGGCAGAGCAGCGCGTAGCCCTTCGCCTTGTCGCCCGCCGGCAGGTAGGTCTCGTGCACCAGGCCGTAGTCGACCTTGCCCTCGAGGACGGTGCCGCGGCAGGTGCGGCACACGCCCGCGCGGCAGCTATAGGGCAGCATGTGCCCGGCGTCGAGCCCCGCCGCCAGGACGCTTTTGCCTTCCTCGGCTTCGTAGCTGTGCCCGCTGGGCTGAAGAGTGATTCGGAAAGCCATTAAGTTCCTAAGTATGCCCTCTGAATTTGCGGTTGTGACCTGAGTTGCGCGGGCTCGCCCTCGGCGGCGATGCAGCCTTCGTGCAGGACGTAGGCTCGACGTGCGAGTTCCAGCGCCATGGCGACATTTTGTTCCACCAGCAGGACCGCGACGCCTCCCGCATTGATCTCTTGGATCGCCCGGAACAGATCGCGCACGATCAGCGGCGAGAGGCCGAGCGAGGGCTCGTCGAGCAGAAGGAACCTCGGCCGCGCCATCAGCGCCCTGCCGATCGCAACCATCTGCTGCTGGCCGCCGGAGAGCGCGCCGGCGGGCGTGTCCATCCGCTCGGCGAGCACCGGAAACAGCGCGCACACGCGCCGCAAGGATTCGGCGCGCATCTTGCGCGCCCCGGCACGGTAGCTGCCAAGCTCGAGGTTTTCCCGCACCGTAAGGTTTACAAACAGGCGCCGCCCCTCGGGCACGATGGCGATTCCCCGATCGCAGAAACGATGCGGCGGCTCGCGCGTAATGTCCTGTCCGTCGACCACCAGGCGGCCCGCTGCGACCGCGTGCAACCCGGCCATCGCGTTGATCAGCGTCGATTTTCCAGCGCCATTCGGACCGACCACCACCACCAGCTCGCCGGCGCCGATGCGCAGGTTCACGTCCGATACGGCGGCCGCCGCCCCATAGTTCACGGCCACGCTAGCGAGCTCATACATGCGCCGCCCCCAGGTAGGCCGAGACGACCTCGGGATGGCGCATGACTTCGGCCGGCGCGCCTTCGGCGATCGCCTTGCCATAGGTGAGCACCGCGACCCGGTCGGTGAGCTCCATCACGGCGCGCATCACGTGCTCGACGAACACGATGGTCGCGCCCTGATCGCGGATGGCGCGGATGAGGCGCAGCGCGTCGTCCATCTCCGCCGGCGTCAGGCCGGAGAGCACCTCGTCCAGAAACAGGAGCTTCGGGCGCGAGGCGAGCGCGCGCGCCAGCTCGAGGAATTTCCGTTCATGCAAGTTCAGATCGGCGGGAAAGCGATGCGCCTTTGCCTCCAGCCCGGTGAACGCGAGCCAGCGCCAGGCTTGCGCTTCGGCACGCGCCCGATCCATGACCACCTGGCCGAACATCGGCGGCAGGGCTACGTTCTGCAGCACGGTCAGTTGCGGGAACGGCCGCGGGATCTGATAGGTCCGCGCGATGCCGGCGCGCGCGATGCGGTGCGCGGGCCTGCCGACGAGTTCCTCGCCCTCGAAGCGGATCGAGCCGGCGTCGGCGACGTAATGGCCGCTCACCACGTTGATCAACGTCGACTTGCCCGAGCCGTTCGGGCCGACCAGACCGAGAATCTCGCCGCGCCGTACCTCGAGGTCGACGCTGGCGAGTGCCTGCACGCCCTTGAACGCCTTGGCCACTCCTCGCACCACGAGCAGCGGCTCGCTGGAGGCCTTTGCCGCCTGGCGCGGCACCTCCTCCGCCCGCACGACCGGCGCGCGCGCGGGCGCCGTGGCCCGGAAGCGTTTCAGGATCTGGCCGAGGATTCCTTCCGGCATCGCCACGATGACGACGATGAGGATCAGGCCGGTCAGCGCACGGCCGGCCACCGCGGCGTTACCGCTGGTAAAGGCGTAGAGCAGTACCGTGATCGCGATTGCGCCCACCGCCGGTCCCAGCCAGTGCCGCGTGCCGCCGAGCGCGCTCATCAACACGACGTTGACCGCCAGAGCGATCGAGAAGGTTTCCGCCACCGTGACGTAGGAGACGAAGATGGCGTGGATTCCGCCGGCAAGGCCAGCGAGCGCGCAGGAGATGGCGAAAGCGGCGAGCTTGAAGCGATAGGTCGGCACGCCCATCACCTCGGCGACGTCCTCGTCGTCGTGGATGGCGAACAGCCCGGTGCCGAAGCGGGAGTGATACATCGCGTAGGCGGTCCACAACGTGAGCGCCGCGGCCGCGAGCATCATCAGATAGATCACGCCCGGTGCGGTCGGCGCAATCTTCGGCAACTCGACGCTCACCATGATGCCCGGGCCGCCGTCGACGGCGTTGAGCGCGATGGTGGCGAGGACGAAGGTGATGGCGAGCGTGAGAAGGGCGAAGAGCTCGCCGCGTAGCGCGCGAACGCGGAATACGATGGCGCCGAGCGCGACGCCGAGCAGCGTGGCGGCAAGCGCGGCGAGCGGCAGCGTCCACATGAAATTCCAGCCGAGCTTCCCGGCGAGCGCCGCGGTGGTGTAGACGCCGACGCCAAAAAACGCGCCGTGGCCGAAGGAGAAGTAGCCGGAGTACCCGCTCAGGACATTCCATGAGGTGGCGAGAACGATGGCGCTCAGCAGCAGGTAGCCGAACGACTCGTAGAACGCCGGCAGCCCGAGGTACGGCAGCGCAATGAGGGCCGCGGCGATCAGCGCAATGGCGATTCTCATCAGAATCTCGCCGGCCGGAAGAGGAGCAGCGCGATCAGCAGCGAAAACGACACCAGCGGTGCCCAGGTCGGATTGGTGACCGCCATGGCGAGCGCTTCGCTCACGCCGATGACGATGCCCGCGACCAGCGGGCCGATGGGCCTCCCCAGGCCGCCCATCATCACCGCAGCGAAGACCACGCCCATCCACGCGTAGATCTGCGCCGGCGCGAGCGTGTGGTTCAGCGCAAGACAGAGGCCCGCCACCGCCGCGACGGCCGCCGCAAGCCCGGAGACAAGGTAGCCGAGCAGCTTCTCGTTGACGCCGAAGGCAGCCGCGATCGGCGCGTCCTCCCTGGCGGCGCGGATCGCCTTGCCCAGGTCGGTAAAACGCAGCACTGCCCACGCGCCGAGCGACAGGACCAGCGCGAAGCCGAGCGTGAAGAGATCGGGCAGCGAGACGAAGAGCGGCCCGATCTTCCAGCGCACCGCTGCGTAGGCGTTCTCCATCCGATGGAAATCCGCCGTCCAGGTCCACTGGATTCCCGCCTCGATGATGCTGGTGAGGCCGAAGGTGACGAGCAGTGTGTTGAGCAGGCTGACCGAGAACCGGGTCAGGAACCAGTGCAAGCCCATGCCGGCAAGAAAGAACAGCGGCGTAACCACCGCAAGGGTGACGAACGGGTCCAGCCGCCCGGAAAGCTGAAACGTCAGGTAGCCGCCGAGGAACGCGAGCGCGAAGTGCGCCAGGTTGACCTGGCGCAGCATGCCCCACGACAGGCTCAGGCCGAGCCCGAGCAGCCCATAGAGCGAGCCGATGAAGATCCCCGACAGGACCGACTGGCCCAGCAGGGTCGCGCTCGGCACCTACCCTCCGGCCGCCGTGATTATTTCAGACGACCTGCGCGCCCGGCGCCGCCCATTCCTTCGGGTGCACCACGACCCATCTGCCCTGCTGCAGCTGCTTCACCTTGTAGAGGTCGGCGCCCTCGAGGTAGTTCTGCGGGCCATTCCACCTCAAGGTGCCGAAGAGGGTCTTGACCTCGTTTTTCTTCAGCCACGCGCCGAGCGTCTTGTCGTCGAGGCTCCGGGTCGCGGTCACCGCAGCCTCGAGCACCTGCCAGGCCGAGTACATGATGGCCGACTGGAGATCGACCGCGGTATACGGGATTCCGGCTTCCTTGGCGCGCTCGCCGTAAGTCTTCACGAACTGCGCGATCGTCGGATCGTCGGTGAAGGGCGGGTGCGACTCGAAGGTGGTGAGCGCGAGCGAGCCCTGCGCCTCCGGCATTTTCAGCATCGGTCCGGGCGCGGGGAAGAGATGCACCTGCGCCGGCGGGCGGTAGTCGACCTTCTTCATCGCCTCGAGCATCAGCACCGGATCGATGCCGTTGGTGCCGCCCCAGAGGAAGTCCGGATTCGCTTCCTTGACGCGGCTGGCGATGGCGCCGTAGTCGCGATTGCCGAACTCGTACTCCAGATGCAGCACCTCGGTGAGACCACGTTTCTTCAGCACCTCTCGCGCGCCCACCGAGATGGCGTGGACCGAGGGGAACTTGCTGGTCACGATGGCGACTGTCTTCGGCGGCTTGGGCAGCTTCGCCGCTGCATCGAAGATGTGGTTCGGCCAGACGTTCTCGGGGTCGAACGGCGAACCCGCGGTCTGGAACTGCATGTCGTACTTGGCGAGCTTCGGGATGCCGAACGAAGTGTGCAGCAGCACCTTGTTGTAGCGCTGGGCCACGCCCATCGCAGCGAGGATCGAGGCCGTGGCGTAGGGGCTCTGGATCAGGTCGACCTTGTCCGAGGTGATGAGCTGCTCGTACAGCGTGCGAGTCAGCTCGGGCTTGGATTGGTCGTCGCGCAGCACCCATTCCACCGGCCGCCCGAGCAGGCCGCCGCGCTTGTTCAGGTTCTCGACGCAGATCTCGGCGGTCACCTTGTGGATGATCGCCAGCGAGGCGAGCGGCCCGGTGAGCGGCAGCGTGCTGCCGATGCGGATCGGTTTTCCCTGCGCCCGGGCGAACGGCGGCAGCGCGAGCGTGGACAGGATGGCGCCTCCGGCCGCGAGGGCCCGACGTCGATCGATTCTCATGCTTGCTCCTCCTCAGGATGTGCGTTTATATTGTCCATACGCCAATGCGTTGTCAATTAGCCAACTGAGGTCCCATCGATGAAAAAGCGCCGCAGCCGGGGCATCCAGTCTATTGACACCGGCATCCGCCTGCTCGAAGTTCTGGAGCAGGCGGGGGGCCCGCTCGCGCTGAAGGAGCTGAGCGCGCGCGCCGAGCTGGATCCGAGCGGCGCGCATCGCTATCTGGCCAGCTTTGTGCGCTGCGGCCTGGTCATACAGAGCACGGACTCTCGCTACGACTTCGGCCCCCTCGCACTGCGCCTCGGCCTCGCTTCGATGCAGCGCCTCGACCCGGTCCAGGCGACCGAGCGCGCCCTGCCCGCGCTGGTCGAGGAAACCGGCTTCACCGCGCTGCTCGCCGTGTGGAGCAACCGCGGCCCGACTGTGGTGCACTGGCAGCGCACCGGCGACCTCGTCACCTCCCTCAACCTCGGCTCGGTGCTACCGGTGGCGCGCTCCTCCCTCGGCCGCATGCTGCTCGCCTTCCTGCCGGCCGGCGTCACGGCCGAGGCGCTGGGGCTGGAGATGAAGAAGGAAAAACTCGAGCGCGAAGCGCTGGAGCGCGAGCTCGAGCGCGCGCGCAAGACGCGACTCGCCTACGCCGACAAGACGGTCATTCCCGGCCTCTACGCTACCGCGAGCGTAGTGCGCGGCTGGAACGGCGAAGCGGTTTGCGCCGCCGCGCTGATCGGCTCGGACGCCGAGCTCGCCCGGCACAACAACCCCTCGGCGCTGAAGCTGCGCGCGCTGTGCGACCGCCTTTCGGCCGAAGCCGGGGCCACCGACCTCAAGATCGCCGCCTGATTTAGGAGGACCGATGCACCTGGTCATGTTCGTCAACGACAAGCAGCCTCGCGCCGGCGTCATCGACGGCGAGGACATCATCGACATCAATGCTTGCGACCGCTCGCTGCCGCCCACGTTGAAGGGCATCCTTGAGGCCGGCGGTCTCGCGCGCGTCAAGAAGGTCCTGGAATCGAAGAAGAACCGCACGCCCCGCAACCGCGCGAAGCTGCTGCCGCCGATTTCCAATCCCGGCCTGCTGCTCTCGGTCGGAATGAACTACCACGAGCACCTGAAGGAAATGAAGACCCCGGTACCGGAGAAGCCAGCCGCGTTCACGAAAAGCGTCGCCAGCATCATCGCCTCGGGGCAGCCGATCCTCCTGCCGGCCGCGCATCCCGACATGGTCGACTGGGAAGGCGAGCTCACCGTGGTGATCGGCAAGGGCGGCCACTGCATCCCGGCGGC
Source organism: uncultured beta proteobacterium (assembly GCA_963810475.1). Classification (GTDB taxonomy): domain Bacteria; phylum Pseudomonadota; class Gammaproteobacteria; order Burkholderiales; family SG8-39; genus SCGC-AG-212-J23. The sequence continues at coordinate 156,678 of CAWENY010000035.1, forward strand.
GAAGGCGCTGGACCATGTCGCCGGCTACACCATCGTCAACGACGTCTCGGCGCGCAACTGGGTGGCGCCGATCTTCTCCTCGACCGGCATCATGGGACCGATCCACGCCTGGGAGCACAACCTGCTCGGCAAGATGATGCCCACCTTCTGCCCGATGGGTCCGTGCATCGCGACCCGGGACGAGGTGCCCAATCCGGACGACGTGAAGATCGTCACGCGCCTCAACGGTCAGGTGATGCAGGACGCCAATACCGACGACCTGGTGTTCAGCGTGGTGAAGCTGATCGAGTATTACTCGCAGTTCTACCGCTTCCAGCCGGGCGATTGCATCACCACCGGCTCGCCGAGCGGCGTCGGCTTCGGGCGCAATCCCAAGGTGTTCATGAAGGCCGGCGACACGATCGAGGTCGAAGCGTCCGGCATCGGCGTGCTCTCCAATCCGGTGAAGGCCGCGTGAAAGGCAAGATCGCGCTGGAGGAGCACTTCGCGGTCGAGGACACGCTCGGCGACTCGCTGCCCTTCGTGCCGCCCGACTACCAGGCGGAGCTCAAGCACCGCCTGTTCGACTTCCACGACAAGCGCCTCGGCCTGATGGACAAGCACGGCATCGAGACGATGATCCTCTCGCTCAATGCCCCCGCGGTGCAGGCGGTTCCCGAACCGCGCAAGGCCGCCGACCTCGCGCGCCGCGCCAACGACGCGCTCGCCGAGGTGGTGGCGAAGCGCCCCGATCGCTTCCAGGGATTCGCCGCCCTGGCTATGCAGGACGTCGACGGGGCTATTAAGGAACTAAAAAGAACAATCAAAGATCTTGGTTTCCGCGGCGCGTTGGTGAACGGCTTTTCGCAGATCGACGACCCAAACAGCGCCGTCTATCTCGATCTGCCGCAGTACCGCCCGTTCTGGGCGGCTGTGCAGGAATCGGACATGCCCTTCTACCTGCATCCGCGCAACCCGCTGCCGATCCACTCGCAGATCTACGAAGGCCATCCCTGGCTGATGGGGCCGACCTGGGCGTTCGGGCAGGAAACCGCGGTGCACGCGCTGCGGCTCATCGGCTCGGGGCTGTTCGACGAGTACCCGCGCCTGCAGATCGTGCTCGGCCACATGGGCGAAGGCCTGCCCTACAGCATGTGGCGCATCGACCATCGCAACGCCTGGGTCAAGACCAAACACAAGCACAAGGCGAAAAAGAAGATCGTCGACTACTTCAACGCCAACTTCTACCTGACCACGTCCGGCAATTTCCGCACGCAGACACTGATCGACGCGATGCTCGAGATCGGCGCCGACCGCATCCTGTTCTCGACCGACTGGCCGTTCGAGAACATCGACCATGCGGCGGACTGGTTTGACGCCGCGACGATCAGCGAGGCCGACCGCGAAAAGATCGGCCGCCTCAATGCGCGACGTCTGTTCAAGCTCAACTAGGAGCGCATATGGAATTCGGCTACTTCACCCTCAGTGACAACCACTACCCGAACAACGCGCGCTCGGCCAACCAGCTGGTGCTCGAGATCCGCGAGCAGGCCATCCTCGCCGACACGATCGGCATGCACTCGGCCTGGATCGGCGAGCACCACTTCGACTCGCTTGGTGTCAACTCGCGGCCCGACCTGCTGCTCGCCAACATTGCCTCGCAGACGAGAAACATCCGCCTCGCGCCGGCGGTGACGGTGCTGCCGCTGCACCACCCGGTGCACGTGGCCGAGATGTGGGCGACGCTCGACCTGCTGTCGAACGGGCGCGTCGACTTCGCCACCGGGCGCGGCTACGACCGCAAGGAGTACGCGCCGTTCGGCGCCGATTTCTTCGCCTCGGCCGAGATCTTCGAAGAAGGCATCGACGTGCTGCTCAAGGCCTGGAACTCGCCCGGCAAGTGGTCGCACAAGGGCAGGTTCTACGACATCCCGGAGATGAGCATCACGCCCCGGCCGGTGCAGAAGCCGATTCCTTTCTACGTCGCCTCATTCTCCAAGACCAGCCTGGAGATGGCGGCCAGGCGCGGCCTCAACATCATCTACGCGCCGTTCGCGGCGGGCATGGTGTTCGGCGGGCTGGACAAGGCGGTCGAGAGCTATCGCGAAGCCTGCGTGCGCGCCGGCACGAAAGCCGGCCGGGCGATGTGCAGCTACTTCATCTACATTGCCGACGACGCAAGACAGGAGGACTACGGCCGCGAGACGCAGATGAGCTACTTCAACCACTGCGTGCTGCAGGCCTTTCCGCAGAAGAAGGAGGACGCGCCGCCGACCATGCAGTACTTCATGAAGATCGTCGACATCCTGAAGAACATGAAGAAGGAGGACCTGTCCGACAAGTCCATCCTGCTCGGCTCGCCGCAGAAGATCGTCGACACGCTGAAGAAGGTCGAGGCGAGCGGCATCGACGAGGTGATCCTCTACTTCAACGTCGGCAACAAGCCGCACGCGCTGGTCAAGGAGCAGATGCACCGCTTCATGAACGAAATCGCGCCGCACTTCAAGGGAAAGCATGTGGGAAGAGCCGCTCGCGCCGCCGCGGCCTAGCCTCGACGCGCGTGACTTCCGCAGCGCGCTCGGCTCGTTTCCCACCGGCGTGTGCCTTATTACCACCGTCGCGCCGGACAACCAGCGCGTCGGCCTGACCGCCAACTCGTTCAGCTCGGTGTCGCTTGACCCGCCGATGGTGCTGTGGAGCCTGGGGCGCAGCGCGAGCAGCGCCCCGGTATTCCGCGACGCCGAGTACTTCGCCATCAACGTGCTCGCGGCGGGCGACGAGGAGCTCTCGTCGCACTTCGCCAGGCCCGGGGCGGACAAATTCGCGCGCTATGCCGGGAGGTTCACCGAGGGGCTGGCCGGCGTGCCCGTGCTGCAAGGCGCGGTGGCGGCCTTCCAGTGCCACAGTCGCCACCGCTACTACGGCGGCGATCACATCATCGTCATCGGCAGGGTCGAGCGCTACGCCTACGACGCCGGCCGCTCGCCGCTCGTCTTCCACCGCGGCCGCTATGCCGCGGGCGGCGCCTAGATGGACCTCGCCTGGACCACCACCGTCGGCCGGCTGATCCTCGGCGGCTTCTTTCTCGTCGCTGGAATCGCCAACCTCGTCGCGACGGGCAGCATCCGCGACCACATCGAGCGCATGCGCGGCTTCGGCACCCCGGCGCCTGAAGCCGCGTTCTGGAGCGGCATCGCGCTTCAGTTCCTGGGTGCCGCGCTGGTGCTCTCCGGCATCCGCGCCGACATCGGCGCGCTGTGCCTGATCGCGTTCACCGCGGTCGCTACGGCGATCTTCCATCGTTTCTGGGAACGCACCGATCCCATGCAAAGGCGGATGAGCAGGCTCTTCTTCATGTCGAACGTGGCGATCGTCGGCGGGCTCCTGCTGCTCGTCTAGAACACTCCCAGGTGCTGGGTGATCAGCGCGCGGTCGTCACGCACATCCGCCGCGCGCCCGGCGAAGGCGACGCGGCCGGTGTTGAGGATGACGACATCGTCGACTAGCTCAAAGCGAGTTTCACATTCTGCTCGACCAGCAGGATCGGAGTTTTAGCACAGGACCCGGTGGTTTTCACGCCAGCCGTTATCATGGCGTCCACCGATGAAGCACATCCTGCTGATTCTGGCGTTCGTTCCAGCCGCGGTATTTGCGCAGGCCAAGGAGTACTACGGCGCGATCGCCTATTCGCTGGGCACCGGCGCGCATGGTTGGGCGAACGACCATCCCTCCCGCCCGGCTGCCGAGAAAGCGGCGCTTGCGAACTGCCGCAAGTTCGCCAAGGATTGCAAGGCGGTCGTCTGGTTCAAAAATGCCTGCGGCGCCATCGCGGTAGGGTCAAAGGGCTACGGCTGGGGCTGGGGCGAAAAGCAGGCGGCTGCCGAGATCGAATCGCTCAAGAGCTGCAGCAAGCACACGATGGGGTGCACGGTCCACCGCCACGTCTGCACCTCCCACTAGTTCTCGACCGTCTCCACCGCCCCGCTCTTCACCGAGCGGAACACCGCCTCCAGCGCCGACACGTTCGCGATCATCTGGTCCTGGGGCACCGGGTACGGCGCGCGCTTGGCGGCCGCGTCGGCGAAGGCCTCGAGGTTGGCGAGCACGGCTTTCGCCGGTGGATATTCCCTGAATTTTTTCTCAGCGCCCCGAAACGACGTCGTTAGCGTCCAACCCTGGGGAGCTTCGGGATGCGCCTTGTCGCGCACCTCGGCCCAACCCTTGTTGCCGTAGAGCGCGAAGCGGCCGTCGAACGGGGTGGCCAGAACCGCGCTGATCAGCGAATTCGCGCCCGATTTATGGGTGACCAGGATTCCCAGCGTATCGCCGTTCACCAGCCGGCTGCCGAGCTGGCGCACGCGGGCGTAGACCTGCTGCGCCGGCCCGAGCAGGCCAACCGAAAGGTCGAGCAGGTGGATGCCGGTCGCGGTCATCGGCCCGGCCGGGGCTTCCTTCTCCGACATGCGCCAGTTGTCGGAAGTCAGGGAAAGAAACTTGTCCTGGCTGAAATTCGCTTCGATCTGCAGCAGCGTGCCCAGCTCCCCGGATTTCGCCAGGCGCACGAGCTCCTGGATCGGTGGCTCGAAGCGCTTCTCGTGGCCGACGGCCAGCGCCACCTCGTTCTGGCTGCAGGCCTTCACCGCGCGCAGCACGTCGGCGCGGTTGAGCGACAGCGGCTTCTCGCAGAACACGTGCTTCTTCGCGTTGGCGGCGGCAACGATCTGGTCGGCATGCTGGGTATGCGGCGTGCAAAGCACGACGCCCTGTACCGCCGGATTCTTCAGCGCCTCCTCGAAGCTGGTGAGGGTCGGAATGCCCTCGAGCGCGACCGGCTGGACATCCACGCCGCAGACGACCTTCAGCTTCGCGCTTCCCTTCAGGAGCGGCACGATGATGCGGCCCCACCAGCCCAAGCCGACGACTGCGACGCCGAGCGGCTCCATCGCGCTCAATCCGCCGTGGCGCCCGCCTCGCGCACCGCCTTGCCCCAGCGGTCGGTCTCGCTCTGCACGAACTTGGTGAATTCGCCCGGCTTGCTGGTGACGACGTCGACGCCGCCGGTGGCGAGGCGCTGCACGACTTCGGGCGTCTTCATGGTTTCGATCACCGCGTTATAGAGCTTGTCGACGGCGTCCTTCGGCGTGCCGACCGGCACGAACACGCCTTGCCACGAGCCGCTGGTGAGCTCGGGATAGCCCGCTTCGGCCATGGTCGGCGTGTCGGGGAACGCGGCGAGGCGCTTGCCGCTGGTGACGGCGAGCAGCTTGATGCGCCCGTTCTTCACGAACGTCATCGCCGACGAGGCGGTGACGAACATCATGTGCGTCTCGCCGCCCGCCAGTCCCGCGACCGCCGGCCCGGCGCCGCCCTTGTAAGGCACGTGCACCATGTCGAGGCCGCCCGCCACCTTGCGGAACACTTCGGTCTCGAGCCGGTTCTGGCTGCCGCTGCCGGGCGAGGCGTAGTTCAGCTTGCCCGGGTAGGCCTTGGCGATCTCGACCAGGTCCTTCACCGAGTTCGCTTTGACATCCGGGTGGATGACCAGCACCCCGGGCACGTCCACCACCTGCGTAACGTGAATGAAGTCCTTGGTCGGCGCCACGCTCAGCTTCGGAAACACCGCCGGGTTGAGCGCGATGGTGCCGACGTTGCCGAGGAAGATCGTGTAGCCGTCGGGCGCGGCTTTCGCCGCCGCGTCCAGGCCGATGTTGCCGGAGGCGCCGGCACGGTTCTCGACCACCACCTGCTGGCCGAGCAGCTCGGAGAGGCGCGGCTGCAGGATGCGGCCGACGAAGTCAGACGCGCCGCCCGGTGCGAACGGCACGATCATGCGAATCGCTTTGTTGGGGTATTGAGAGAAAGCAACCGACGGCACCAGCAATGTCAGGAATACAAGAAAACGCATCATGAATCCTCCGTGATCGGAAGTTGCACCGCTTTTCTGCGCTTCGCGGAAAGGTCGAAAGCCTTGGTGAGCATCAGCCGGTTGTGGGCCTCGGCGGCGGTCGCGTGCTGCGTGGCGTGGCCCTGCGAGACGCGGTTCAGCCACTGCTCGGTCTCTTCGCGCATCGGCCCGCGCAGCTCGCCCAGCGCCATGTCGCCCGGCGGATAGCTGCCGAGGAAGTCCACGCGCCGTTGCGAATCGGGCGCATAGCCTTCCGACTGACTCTTCGTTGTGGCCAGAACAATATCGCGATGCGTGTCGTCGATGGTGAGCACGCCCTCGGTGCCGGTGATTCCCACCTCCAGGCTGTACACCGCCCCGGGCCACACCACCGGCAGCGCCCACGAGATCGACGCGTGGTAAATGCTGCCGTCTTCGAAAGTGATCATGCCGGCGGTGGCATCGATGCCCTTGCAGATCGGCCCGAGCGCCTTGTCCACCGAGCGGGCGTAGAGCTCCACCGGCTTCTTCGCCTCCATCATCCACATGACGATGTCCAAGGCATGGGTCCCGGAGATCACCATCGGCGAGATCTTCGACGGGTCCGAGGTGCGCTTGTAGTTGTCGAGCGCGACCAGGCGGTTCATGAATGCGCGCGAAGTCACCATCGTCACGTCGCCCAGGCTGCCGGTGCGCACCTTCTCCTTCGCCGCCAGCCAGCGCCGGCGGAAGCGCTGCGTGTAGCCGACGACGGCATCGACCTTGGCTTTGGTGATTCGATCGAGAACTCTTTGAGAATCGGCCAGCTCGGTGGCGAGCGGCTTTTCGATCAGCAGCGATAGCCCGCGGTCGACTGCCGCCAACACCGGCTCCACATGCAGGTGCTCGTCGGTGGCGATGATCGCCGCCGTGATTTCAGGTCTCTTCAATAGCTCCCTGAAGTCCGTGGTCGCGTAATCCGCCTGCGTCTTCGACTGGACGAGCTCGAGCCGGTCCTCCTTGCGATCGCAGATCCCGATGAAGTCGACCATCGGGTGGCGCGCGGCGACTTCGCCGCGGAACAGGCCTACGCGGCCCGCGCCGACGATCGCGAGGCCGATGCGCTGCGGGGTTTTTCGCATGGAAGGTCGACTGCGGCGTTGCGCTCGGCCGAGAGGTCGGCGGCGATGTACACCTCCATCACCATGCGCGCATGCTCGGGCGTCACCAGCACCGGCCGGTCGTAGACCACGGCCTCGAGGAAGTGCACCGTCTCGGGCGCCATCGCGCCGGCGTAGGTATGCTCGACGAACTCACCGGGCATCGTCGACATCGGCAGCTGCATGCCCTTTTTCACCGTGTTCAGGACCACATCGCGGTGCGAGTCGTCCACCATCACGGCACCTTCGGTGCCCACCATCTCGATCCAGGTGGTAGAGAAGTTCGGATAGCCGAGCGGCAGGCTCCAGCCGCCGCCGACGACGAAATTCAGCCCGCTGTCGAGCGTCACCGTGATCCACTGCGTATCGGGGATCGGCTGGCCGCTGGACTCCTGCATCACACCGAAATTCTGCTGCGAATAGACGCGCACCGGCTTCGCCGGCTCCAGGCACCAGAGCAGGAAGTCGAGGTCGTGCGTCGACTCCATCGCCGCCGGCGACAGCTTCACCCGGCCGCTGATCTTCTTGCCGAGGCTGCGGGTGATGTGCCGGCTCACCAGCGCGCTCACCGGCTTGCCGATCGTGCCGTCGCGGATGCACTGGCGCACGTAGGCGAACTTGGGGTTGAAGCGCTGCGAGTAGCCGATGGTGAACTTGAGGTTCTTGTCCTTGCTGATTCTGATCAGCTCGTCTGCTTCCGAGAGCTCGAGCGCGATCGGCTTCTCGAGGAAGACATGCTTGCCCGCGGCAAGGCAATCGCGCGCGATCGGATAGTGCGTGGTCTCCGGCGTGGCCGAAATGTAGACCGCCTCGATTTCCGTTTTCTTCAGCAGTTCTTTGTAATCCGCGACAGCGGTCTTGGCTTTGGTTTTGCCAGCCAGTTCGGCCAGGCGGGGGGCGTTGACCTCTGCCAGGTGCAAGCCCTTGACCAGCGCATGGTTGGCGAGGGTCTCGGCGCGGATACCGCCGCACCAGCCGGTGCCGATGACGGCGACTTCGATCGGTTTCACGGATTGACCTTGATATTGGCTTCCTTGATGAGCTTTTCGTACTTCGCCATTTCGCTCTTGATGAAGGCCGCGAATTGCTCGGGCGTGCTCGACACCGCCTCGACCCCGAGGTCGGCGAAACGCTTCTTGACGTCGGGATCGGCGAGCGCCTTCACCGTATCGGCGTTCAGCTTGTCGACGATCGCCTTCGGGCTGCCGGCGGGCAGCAGCACGCCCCACCAGTTCACCGCCACCAGCCCGGGCGCGGCCTCCTGACACAGCGGCGGCTCCGGGAGCAATGCATAGCGCTCCGAACCGGTCACGCACAGCGCGCGCAGCTTGCCGCCGCGGATGTGCGCCATCGCCGGCAGCGAGTCGGAGAAGATGTACTGGATCTGGCCGCCGAGCAGGTCCTGGATCGCCAGCACGCCGCCCTTGTAGGCCACCTCGACCGCATTGATCTTCTGGTTGTTCTTCAGCATCTCGCTGGAGAGATGCGATACGCTGCCCGGGCCGCTGGTGCCGTAATTCAGCTTTCCCGGATTTTTCCTCGCGTAGGCAATGACGTCGTTCAGCGACTTGAACTCCGAGTCGGCGCGCACTACGAGCACGTTCGGGCCGGTGGAAATCATCGACACGGCGATGAAGTCCTTCTCGATGCTGTACGGCACCTTGGAGAGCAGCGGGTTCACCGCCACCGGCCCGAGGTTGCCGACGACGAAGGTGTAGCCGTCATTCGGCTGCTTGGCCGCGAAGTCCATGCCGATGGAGCCCGCGGCGCCGGGCTTGGACTCGATGATCACCTGCTGGCCCCACAGGTCGCCCAGCTTCGCGCCGTAGACGCGCGACATCAGGTCCGAGCTGCCGCCGGGCGGGTAGGTCACGATCAGCCTGACCGGCTTGGTCGGGAACGTCTGGGCCAGCGTTGCGGTTGAGATAAGAAGCAACGAGAGAAATAGCGTTTTCATGATCTCCTAGCCCTCTATCTTCATGTCCTTGATGATCGGTCGGAACTGGTCCATCTGCCGCTTGAAGATCGCTTCCTGCTCGGCGCCCGACGAGCCGACCGGCTCGGCGGCCATTTCGCGCAGGCGCTTCGCCACTTCGGGATGCTTCACCGCCGCGGCGGCTTCCTTGCTCAGGCGCTCGACGATCTCGCGCGGGGTCTTGGCCGGCGCGAAGAAACCATTCCAGCCGTCGGCCTCGAGCACCGGGTAGCCCAGCTCGCGCACCGTGGGCACATCGGGCAGCTCCGGAATGCGCCGCGAGGCGCTGGTGGCGAGCGCCTTGAGCTTGCCGGCCTTGATGTCGGCGAGCGAGCTCGAAAGCTGGTCGCCGCCAAGGTGGATACGCCCGGCGATCAGCTCCTGCTTGAGCGGCGCCGCGCCCTTGAACGGCACGTGCGTCATCTCGACGCTGGCGGCGCGGCCCAGCGCCTCGCCCAGCACATGCATGGTCGAGCCCGGACCGGTGGAGCCGTATGTGTAGGGCTTGAACTGCTTCACGTGAGTCATCGCGTCCCGCAGGTCCTTTCCCGGGGTGGCGGGATTTGCGGTCCAGACAAACGGCACGTAGACCGCGATCGATACGCCCGCGAAATCCGCGTCGGCGTTGTAGGTCGCGCGGTTGGCGAGCGCGGCAGCGACGGAGGCAATCGGGAAGGTGACGTTGTGGATCAGGAGCGTGTAGCCGTCGGGCGCTGAGCGCGCGACCTCGGCGGCGGCGATGGTGCCGCCCGCGCCGGCGCGGTTCTCGACCAGCACCGGCTGACCGACCTGTTCGCTCATGCGCTGGGCGACCAGGCGCGCGACGATGTCGGTGGTGCCGCCCGCCGGGAATGGCACCAGCACGCGGATCGGCTTGGATGGGAACGACTGGGGAAAGGCGGTCGAGCAGAACAGCCACAGCAGCAACGCGAAAAACCGGGTCATCGCCTCCTCCTCAGGATGCGCGGCTAGTCTAGCCTAACCCTGCACTGCGTCGTCCACCGGTTCGCGCCGGCGATGGTCGCCGATCAGTCGCTCGCGCAGTACCTTCGACAGGTAGTCGATCGCGTACACCGCCAGGATCACCAGCAGGATGATGGTGCAGGCCTCCTGCAGCGCGTAGGCGCGCAGCCGGTCGGCGAGCAGGAAGCCGATGCCGCCCGCGCCGACGATGCCGAGGATCGAGGCGGAGCGAACGTTGTGCTCGAACATGTAAAGCGTGTTGGACAGCATCATCGGCAGCACCTGCGGTAGCACGCCGAAGCGCACGCGCTGCAGCCCGTTGCCGCCGGCGGCCGAGATACCGTCGATCTGCTTGCGGTCGAGGTTCTCGATCGCTTCCGAATAGAGCTTGATAAAAGTGCCGGTCTCGACGATGGCGATCGCCATGATGCCGGCGAGCGGTCCGAGTCCGACCGCGCGCACGAAGATCAGCGCCCAGATCAGGTAGTCGAAGGCGCGCAGCAGGTCGGCGAAGCGCCGCGTGCCGAACTGCAGCGGGCGCGAGCGCGTCATGTTCTTCGACGCCAAGAAACTCAACGGCAAGGCGAAAGTCGCTCCCAGCAGCGTGCCGAGGAACGCCATGGCGATCGTCTCGCCCATCGCCTTGAGAAACTCCGGCACGTGGCCCCAGCCGGCGGGCGGGAACAGCTGCGCCACCACCACCGAGGCGAACTTGCCGACGCCGTGGACGAAGTCGCCGCTGAGAAAACCGAAATGCCAGAGGCAATAGAGGGTCAACGCGACGTTGCCGCCCCAGAGCACCCAGAGGCGCACGCGCTCGGCCGTCACGCGAAGCTGCCCTTGCCGATTGCCCGGTGGCGGAAGCGCTCGCTAAGAATGTCGATCGCCATCACGGTCGCCACGACGATGAGCAGAATCGCCCCGGCGTCGCCGAAATACAGCAGCTGCACGGACGTAAAAAGATCATGCCCGATGCCGCCGGCGCCGACGAAGCCGACGATGGTGGCGCTCCTCACATTGAGCTCCATGCGCCAGAAGATGTAGGACATGTAATTCGGCAGGACCTGCGGCAGCACGGCGAAGCGCATGACCTGCAGCCAGCTGCCGCCCGAGGCGCGCACCCCGTCGATGGGCAGCGGACTGATGTTCTCGTTCACCTCGGCGAACAGCTTGCCCTGCGCGCCGACGGTGTGCACGGTGATCGCGAGGATGCCGGCGAGCGGGCCGATGCCGAAGGCGATGATGAAGAGCAGCGCCCAGACAATGTCCGGCACCGTGCGCGCGACCTCGAGCACCCGACGCGTGAGCCAGTACACCGCATAGTGCTGGGCGAGATTGCGGGCGGCGAAGAAGCTGAGGAACCCGCCGATCAGCGTGCCGATCACCGTCGCCAAGTAGGCCATGAGCAGCGTATTGAGCAGGCTCCCCATCCAATGCGCGCCGTCCCAATACCACTCGCGCATGTCGGCGGCAAAGGTCGACACGCCGATCGGCGGCACCAGCTTCACGCAGGAATTCGGTGGTGCGCGGCAGCCCGCCGAACAGCGTGACCGGGTCGAACTTGGCCGTGATCCAGGAAGCGGCGAGGCAGGCGGCGAACACCCCGCAGAACAGCGCGGCATACAGCCGCTTCTGGCGGCGGTACGCCGCGTACTGCTCCTCGAAACTCACTTCGCTCGCTTGCGCCGCGCTTCGCGCTCGTCCGCGGCCGCCTGGCACATCAGGGTGTAATCCTTGTGGCTGACGCCCATGATGCCGGTGGTCTTGCCCTGCGCCACCGACTCGGCGAGCGCCATGTCGGTCTTGTGCAGCTCGGTAAAGAGCTTGAGCATGTCGGCGCGCATGTCGGCCGGGACGTCCTTGCGGATCACCACCGGCGGCGAGGGCAGCGGGTCGGAGGTCCAGATGATGCGGATGTCTTCGCGCTTGAGCAGGCCCTGGTTCATCATCTGGCGGATGTTGCCGAAGCCGTCGCCCTTCGAGGTCCAGGTGAACGCCGCGTCATAGGTGCCCTTCAGCACGCCGAGCACGCTCTGCACATGCCCGCCGGAAAGCGGGCTCTTGTAATACACGTCGACCGGCTTGCCCATGGCGCGGAACGCCGCGGTCGGGATTAGATAGCCCGAGCCGGAGAGCGGGTCGGTGCGCGCCACCACCTTGCCCTTGAGGTCGTCGATGGTCTTGTACGGGCTGTCGGCCCTTACCACCACCACCGCGTTGTAGCCCATCGAGCCGTCGATGGCCGCCGCCGCGACCAGCGGCTCTACCCCGCCCTTGCTGTCGGCGAAAGTCTGGCAGTAGCTGAAGCCGGAGAGCCACGCGAGGTTGATCTGTCCGGCGATGAGCGCATTCATCACCCCCGAGTAGTCGGTCGCCTGGTAAAGCTCCCACTTGACGCCGGTCGTCTTCTCCGCGTGCTTGAGAAACCCGTCCATCGTCTTGGTCGTCCCGGTCTGCGTCTCCACCGGGATCACGCCGTACTTCACCACCGGGTATTTCTTCTGCCACTGGGCATTCGCGCCTGAAACGAAGAAAAACAGAACCAGTGCAAGACCTAGCCTACGCTGCATGACGTGTCTCCTCGATGGCTTCGCTGTCGGCGAGCTCGGTGCCGTAGATGTCACGTGCCACCGCCGCGGTGAGCTGGCCCGGGGTGCCGTCGAAAACGATCGCGCCTTTGCGCATGCCGATGACGCGGTCGCAGTACTGGCGGGCGGTCTCCAACAGGTGCAGGTTGGCCATCACGGTGATGCCGTCCTCCCGGTTGATGCGCCGCAGGGACTCCATGACGATGTTGGCGTTGCGCACGTCGAGCGAGGCGATGGGCTCGTCGGCGAGCAGGATTTTCGGCTGCTGGACCAGCGCGCGCGCGATCGCCACGCGCTGCTGCTGTCCGCCGGAGAGCTCGTCGGCCCGGTGCAGGCCGTGCGACACCATGTCGAGGCGCTGCAGCGCCTGGATGGCGAGCTTGCGGTCCTCGGCCGAGAACATCATCAACAGCGTCGGCAGGGTGGCGTGGTAGCTGATGCGTCCCATCAGCACGTTGGTCATCACCGACAGGCGCGGCACCAGGTTGAATTGCTGGAACACCATGGCGCATTGGGCGCGCCACTCGCGTACCCGCCGGCCCCTCAGCGCGAGCACGTCGACGCCGTCGCAATCAATCGTTCCCGACGTGGCGTCGGTCAGCCGATTGATCATGCGCAGCAGCGTGGACTTGCCCGCGCCGGAGCGGCCGATGATGCCGACCATCTGGCCGCTCGGCACCTCGAACGAAACCTCGTCGACCGCGACCAGCGAGCCGAACTTCCTCGTCAGGCGCTCGAGCTTCAGCATATTCCCCCTCGAATCGATGTTGGCCGAACAGCGCGAACACTGTCAAGATAAACAGCATGCGAGCGATCATCATCGGCGCGGGACGCGGCCGCCGCCTCATGCCGACCACCGAGAACGCGCCGAAGTGCTTCGCCGAGATCCGCGGCAAGCGCATCCTCGACTGGACGGTGGAGGCGCTCGCCGCCGGCGGTGCCACCGAGTTCTGCTTCATCGGCGGCTACCGCATGGACGCGGTCGAGCGCGAATACCCGCAATTCACCTTCCGGCGCAACGACGACTGGGAGAATAACAACATCCTGGTGTCGCTGATGTGCGCCGAGGACCTGATGGACCGGCCTTTCCTGACCACCTACTCGGACATCCTCTTTACCAGCGAGGTGGTGAGAAAGCTGGTCGATTCTCCGGCCGACATCGCGCTCGGTATCGACACCGACTGGCGCGAGCATTACCGGCCGCGCACCCAGCACCCGCCGCACGACGCCGAGAAGGTGATCACGGCGAACGGCGCCGTGCAGCGCGTGCAGCGCACGATTCCCTACGAGCAGGCGACGGGCGAATTCATCGGCGTGGCGAAATTCAGCGCGCGCGGCGGCAAGGCCCTGCGCGAGCACTATGAGCGCCGCCGAAGAGAGTTCTGGGGACGGCCCTACCGCGAGGCGGCCTCCTTCGAGAAGGCCTACCTCATCCATCTCTTCCAGGACATGATCGAGCAGGGGGTGCGCTTCGGCCATGCCGACACGCACGGCCGCTACCGCGAGATCGACACCCAGGAAGACATGGACCTTGCGCAGCGCGGGTGGCAGGCATGATGTTCCCGGCCTCTGTCGTCGGCTCGCTCCCGCGCCCGCCGGAAGTGCTGAAGCTGCTGGATGAACCTTACAGCCCGGCCATGGACAAGGCGATCGGCGGCGCCATCGCCATGCAGGAAAAGGCGGGCCTGGACGTGATCACGGACGGCGAATGGCGCCGGCGCTCCTACATCGGCGTGATCGCCGAGCTCGCGCACGGCTTCGCGCTCGAGACCAACCCGCTCGATGGGCGGCCGTGGACCGTGGTCACCGAAAGGCTGGCGCCGAAGCCCGCCGGGTTCATCGCCCGCGAAGCCGAATTTCTGAAGAAGAATAGTTCCGTAAGCACAAAAATCACCCTGCCCGCCCCGGCGCTGCTCGGCGAGCGGCTATGGCACCCGGTGCGCTCGCGCAACGCCTATCCGAACCGTGACGACTTCGTGCGCGATTGCGTGGCGCCCCTGCGGCGCGAGATCGAGCTGATTGCCGCCATGGGCGTGGACATCGTGCAGATCGACGACCCGCACCTGTGCCTCTTCGTTGATCCCGACGTGCGGCGGGCCTACGAGAATCCCGATCGCGCGGCGGACTTCGCGGTCGACATGATCAATGCGCTGGTGGCGGGCTTCCGCGGCGTCAGGTTCGCGGTGCACCTGTGCCGCCGCGCCGGCGCGCGCGTGCGGGGCGAGAAGCACCACGCCGGCACCTATGGGCCGATCCTGCCGCAGCTCAACCGTCTGAAGGTGCAGCACCTCACCATAGAGTTCACCGCCGCGGGCGCCGACGACCTCGAAAGCCTCGGCCGGCTGCGCGAGGATTTCGAGCTCGGGCTCGGCGTGGTCGACGTTACGCCGGGCGTGGAGCAAACGGCGGAGGTGATCGCCGAGCGCGTGCGCCGTGCCCTGCAACGCGTCGACGCCAAGCGCATCACGCTCAACCCGGACTGCGGCTTCGCCCCCGGCTCGGCGGCCAAGGTCGGCATCGACGAGGTCGAGCGCAAGCTGCGCGCGGAGGTCGAGGCCGCCCGCCTGCTCCGCGCGAGCTGCTAGTGAAGGTCTGATCTCGTCGCCCCCGCGCAGGCGGGGAACACGATTACCGCTTTCCCTAGCTGCCGATCTCGCCGCCGTCGTCCTTCGTCACGGCGATCACCGAGCCGCGCGGCGGCAGGTCAGGCCGGAAGTCCGGCCAGCGCGTCGAGGGCTTGTCGAACGTCGACCCCTCGCCCGGGTGCTGCACGGCGATGAACAGCGTCTTGCCGTCCGGGGTGAACTCCGGCCCGCACACTTCGGCGCCGTCCGGCGCGGTGAAGAAGCAGCGCGTCGCGCCGCGCTTGTCGCCGCTCGTCGCGGCGGCGTACAGGCTGTCGTTGAATCCCGCAGCGTCATCCTGGCCGTCGGTGGAAATCCAGATGCGGCCCTTCGGGTCGAAGGCGACGTTGTCCGGTGCCGCCACCCAGCCGTTGGCGCTTGGCGCATTCGGGTAGCGCGCGCGCTGCTCGGCCTTGGACGGGTCGCCCGCGACGATGAAGAAACCCCAGTCGCACTCGGTCGCCGCGTGGTCGGGCTTGCCGTTCACGCGCGGCGGCACGATCTCGATGATGTGGCCCCACTTGTTCTCGGCGCGCGGGTTGGCGGCATCGATCTGGGCCGCGGTGCGCCGCTCGTTGAAGGTCATCACGACATAGATGTTCCCGGTGAGCGGATTGGGCTCGACGTCTTCCGGCCGGTCCATCGGCGTCGCGCCGAGCAGCGTGCCGGCGCGCCGCGCCTCGATCACCACGTCGGCCTGGCTGTTGAAGCCGTTGGCCGCGGTGAGCGGGCCCTGCCCGTGCACCAGCGGCAGCCAGCGCATCTTGCCGTTCGCCTCGAAGCGCGCCACGTACAGCGTGCCGCGATCGAGCAGATCGCGGTTCGCCTCGCGGTTCTTCGGGTCGAACCTGTCCTGGGTGACGAATTTGTAAACAAACTCCATGCGCGCGTCGTCGCCGGAGTAGATGGCGATGCGGTTGTCGTGGCTGATGGCGTGCGTGGCGCATTCGTGCGCCGCGCGCCCGAGCGCCGTGCGCTTGACCGAGGTGTGGTTCGGATCGTACGGGTCGATCTCCACGATCCAGCCGAAGCGGTTCGGCTCGTTCGGCTCCTTGTCGAGGTTGAAGCGGTCGAAATAGCGCGCCCAGTCGGCGTATCGCCCCTTGCCGCTGATGTTGTAGCGCTTGCGCGCGGCCGCTTCCGGCCCCTTGCCCGCGTCGCCGGTGAAGTAGTTCTGGATGTTCTCTTCCGCGGTCAGCATCGTGCCCCACGGCGTGGTGCCGCCGGCACAATTGTTCAGCGTGCCGAACGAACGCGTGCCCGTCGGGTCGGCAGCTGGTGCGCATGCGCTCGTGCCCGGCCGCGGGACCGGCGATGCGCATCGGCGCGTTGCCCGAGATCCGCCGGTTGTAGCGGCTGTCCTTGACCACACGCCACTGGTTGCCTTCCTTGGCGATTTCGGTGATGGAAAAGCCCTGCGCCGCCACCTGCACTTCCGCCTGCTGGCGGGTGAGCTGCTTCGGGTTGCCCGGGAAGCAGATCGCTGCGCGATGGTTCTCGTGGTTCACGCCGAGGAGGCCGCGCGTGGAGCTCTTCGATCCCAAGGGCAGCGGCATGAAGGAGATGAAGTCCGCATCGGTGCCGAACTGCTGCTCCTGCTGCTCACCGGTCTGGGTCGCCGGGTTGTACTCCGGTGCGCCGGCCTTGATCGGGTCGCCTTGGCGCAGCAGTACCTGCGCCTTGTAGCCCGGCGGCACCTGGATTCCCTCGCCGCTCGAGCGCGGCACCTCGGTGAAAGTCGGGTCGGAGCTGCTGGCCGCGCTCATCGTCCCGCAACCAAACAGCCCAAACGCGCTGCTCGCGGCCATGCCCTTCAACATGGTCCGGCGGGAAATGACCTCGCCGATTGCCAGCTCAGTCGACGGATTGACGGGCACGCCGTCCAGTTCTTCGAATTTATCCATTAGTTTGCCTTTATCCCTGCTTTTTGAATGAGCTCTGCGTTTTGGCGCAACTCGCGATCGATCATCGCCTGGAACTCGGCAATCGACAGGCTGAGCGGATCGGCGCCGAGCTTGGTGATGCGATCGCTGATTTCCGCTGACTGCACCAGCGCGTTGATCTCCTTGTGCAGCCGCTCGACGATCGGACGCGGCGTCTTCGCCGCGACCAGCGCGCCGACCCAGAAGTTGTAGTCCGAGTTCGGGTAGCCCGCCTCCACCGTGGTCGGCAGACCGGGCATGACGGAGGTGCGCTTCGGCCCGCTCACCAGGTGCGCGTCGACCTTGCCCCCTTCCTTCATCTTCAGCGCCTGGAACACAAGCGCGAAGTAGCAGTCGGCGCGCCCGGAGATGACCTCGGTCAGCGCTTCGCCCGCGCCCTTGGTGTGGATGTTCTGGACCTCGAAGCCCGCGGCCGCGCGGAAGCGCTCGAGCGCCATGTGGGTCGCGCTGCCGGATCCGGCGGTCGCGCAATTCAGCTTTCCGGGCTGCGCCTTGGCGGCCGCGACGAAATCCTGCGCGGTCTTGTACCGGCCCGGCGGCGTGATGAGGATCGTCGGGATCGTCGCCACCGTGGCGACCGGCGCGAGCTCTTTCGGGTCGAGGCCGGGATTGAGCAGCGTCGAGACGGTGAACGCGGACGCGTACATCATGATCGTGTGCCCGTCGGGCTCCTGGGTCGCGACCCATTTCGCGCCGACGAGGCCGCCGGCGCCCAGGCGGTTCTCGACGATGACGGGCTGGCCCAGCGTCGTGCTCAGCCGCTCGGCCAGGATGCGCGCCATGGTATCCGAGGCACTTCCCGGCGTGACGCCGGAAATGAAGCGCACCGTCTTGGTGGGATAGGTTTGGGCAAGGGCGGGGCCGCAAGCCATCGCCGCCGCCAACGCCAGATACTTGAAGGTCCTCATGGCTCCTCCTTACATTTTTTGCAGCCCGAACTGCCCGGCCAGCCAGTCCGCGGTGCGACTGCGGTAGCGGTACGGGCGGTTGTTGGCATTGTGCCCGCCGTCCTCGACGATCATCAGCTCGACCGGTCCCGACACCGCCTTCGCCAGCTGCTCGGCGTGCGATGCGGGTACCAGCCGGTCCTGCCTGCCGGTGACGATGAAAATCGGGCAGGTGATCCGCGGCGCCGCTTCCTTCATCGTAAGCGTTTTCGCCACCGCCCGAGCCTGCGTTTCATCTTTCGAATGGCTGCGCACGCGGAAGGTCTCGCGCGTAAGCTCCGGCAGGCCGTCCCAGATCCGGTCCCATTCGTAGGGGCCCGAAAGGGCGATGCAGGCCTTGATACGCTTCTCGTAGGCCGCGGCGCGCGGTGCGTAATAGCCGCCGAGGCTGACGCCCCAGATACCGATTTTTTGCGCATTCAGGTCCGGCCTTCCCTCGATCCAGTCGACCACCGCGCTGCCCGCGCGCTCGTAGTCGCCGCAGATCGGAATGTCGTACTCCGCCTCGCCCTGCCCCGGACCGTCGATCGCGAGCACCGCGATGCCGCGCGCGAGGAACGGCTCCTCGTAGGCATGGATCTCCTCCTTGGTGGAGTCCAGGCCTGGCGCCATGATCAGTACCGGGTTATTGCTCAGGTTCGGCTTCCGCAGCACCGCGTATAGCGCTTCGCTTGCCGAACTCGATTTCGACGCGCTCCCCCGGCGGCCGCGCATGCGCCACGCCATCGCGATAGCACTCCACCGCTTTCATGTGCGCCGCGCGCATCTGCTTCACGTCCTGCACGAACACGAACTTGGCGAAGTGGTAGTAGATTGCCGCGCGGATCAGGTGCTCGCCCGCACTCAGTCGATAACCTTCGCTGAGGGACTTGCGACCGAGGTCTTCGTGAACCTTCGCGCGCGCACTCCACGCCGCGCACCAATCCTCCCACCGCTCGAGCGATTTGGTGACGTCCTCGAAGTCCGCGAGCAACACGCCGTTCGAGACGAAGCGCGGCGCCCAATGGGAAATGGCGGATGCGACCCGCGGATCCTGTGCCAACCTAGACTTTCTTCAGTGCCTGGAGAATCCGCTCCGGAGTAAATGGCATCCGTGTTACCCGCGCATTAAGCGGCGCCAGCGCGTCGTTGATGGCGTTCATGATCGCGGCGGGGGCTCCGGCCGTGCCGGCCTCGCCGACCCCTTGGCCCCCAGCTGCGACTGAAGCGTCGGCGTCTCGATGTGCGCGCAGACGATGTCGGGCATCTCGCCGGACATCGGCACCAGGTAGTCGGCCATGTTGCCGTTGAGCAGCTGGCCGTCGGGGCTGTAGAGGCATTCCTCGTAAAGCGCGGCGCCGATGCCCTGCACCACGCCGCCGCGAAGTTGCTCATCCACCAGCATCGGGTTGATCACCGTGCCCGAGTCCTCGACGCACCAGTGCTTGAGCAGCTTGACGAATCCGGTATCCGGATCCACCTCGACGAGCGAGGCCTGGATGCCGTTGGTGAAGGTAAAGCCGTATTGCCGCGGGGTGTAGTGGCGGGTGACGGTGAGCTCGGACTGGAAGTCCATCGGCAGGGTGTCCGGGCGGAAGTAGGCGACGCGCCCGAGCTCGGCAAGCTCGAGCTTCTTTTCTTGCGTCAGCTTGTTGACCACGGCGTTGCTGACAATATCGAGCTCCGCCTTGTCCGCTTTCAGTATATGAGCGGCGACCTCGAGCATGTTCGACCGCAGTGCCCGCCCTGCCTGGAGCACCGCCTCGCCGCCGATGCCGGCGCCGCGCGAAGCCCAGGTACCGCCGCCATAAGGCGTGACCCCGGTGTCGCCGGTAATCACTTTGACTTTATCCATCGAGACGCCAACCGCACTGGCGGCGATCTGCGCAAAGATGCCCTCGGTCCCCTGCCCCTGCTCGGTAACGCTGCACATTACCGTCACCATCCCGGTCGGCTCCAAGCGGATCGTGGCGCCGTCCTGTGCGGAGATGCGCGCGCCGCCGACGCCGTAGAAGGCCGGCGAGGGATTCGTCACTTCGATCATCGCGGCGAGACCGATGCCGCGGTAGATTTTTTGATGCCGCAAGCGCGATTGCTCCGCACGCAGCTGGGCGTAGTTGGTAATTTTTAGAAGCAGGTCCAGAGCTTTGTGATGGGAAAGCTTTTCGAACTTGATGCCCGACGGGAACGTGTACGGGTAGGCGTCGTCCGCTATTAGATTGATTCTTCTGAATTGAGCGGGATCCATGCCGAGCTTCTGGGCGGCGAGGTCGACGATGCCTTCGGTGAGCGCCACGGCGATCGGGTGGCCGACGGCGCGGTACTGGCAGGTGACGTTCTTGTTCGTGAACACCACGTGCATGCGCGCCTTGTACTTCTGGTGCTTGTACGGCCCCCCGGTGAGGTTGACGACCTGGTTGCCCTCGATGCCGCTGGTGCGCGGGTAGACCGAATACGGCCCGATGGCCGTCAGGTCATCCAGCTCGAAGGCGAGTATCTCCCCTGCCTTGGTACATGCAACGCGCACCTTTGCACGATGCTCGCGCGCGTGGATGTCGGAGAGAAAGGACTCGAGCCGATCCGCCACGAATTTCACCGGCCGGCGCAGCATGACGGAAAGCGCCGCCGTCGCCATCTCGTCGGCGTAGACGTGCACCTTGATGCCGAAGGAACCGCCGACGTCCTTCGCGATCACGCGCACATTGCCTTCCGGGATATTGAGGTGCCGCGAGAAGATGTCCTGCATCATGTGCGGCGCCTGCGTGGCGTGGTACACGGTCAGCGAATGCTCGGCGGCGTTGTAGTCAGCGAGGATGGCGCGGCCTTCGAGGCATACGCCGGTGTGCCGGCCGAAGTGGAAGGTGTCCTCGACCACCACATCGGCCTTCGCGAAAGCGTCGTCGACGCCGCCGGTGTCGTGCTCGCGCTTGAAGCAGATGTTGTCCTCGAAGCCGGGATGGATGGTTTTTGTATTCTTTAAAGACTCTTCCATGTCGACGACGACTGGCAGCTCTTCCCATTCCGCCTCGATGAGCTGCACCGCGTCCTCGGCCTGCGCGCGCGACTCGGCCACCACCGCCGCCACCGCCTCGCCCTGCCAGCACGCACGCTCGATCGCGATGGCGTGCTGCTCCGGCGACTTGATGCCCTTCAGGTGCGCGAGCACCGCGACCCAAGGCGTGCAGTATTCGGCGACCGCGCGGCCGTCGAACACGCCGATAACACCAGGTTGTCTTCTCGCCGGCTCAAGGTTCAATTTCTTGATGAGCGCATGGGCATAGGGGCTGCGGAAAAAAACCACGTGCGCCAGCCGCGGAAAGCGCAGGTCATCGGTGAACGCGCCGCGCCCCTGCAGCAGGCGCGCGGCGTTCGGCCGCGGCACGCTTTCGCCGATGTAGCCGCGGTCGACCTTGGTTCCCGGGGCGTGGAGCGGAAGCTCGGCTTTACCCATGAGGCACTTCCGTCTGTATTACTTCTTCTATGGCGTCGACGATCGCCTGATAGCCGGTGCAGCGGCAGTAATTGCCCGAGATATGCGCCCGTATCTCTTCGCGGGTTGGTTTCTTGTGCATGCGCACCAGGTCCTGCGCCGCCATCAGCATGCCGGGCGTGCAGAACCCGCACTGCAGCGCATTTTTCTCGTGGAACGCCTTCTGCAGCTTTGCCAGCTCCTTGTTGTCCGACAGGCCCTCGATGGTTTCCACCCGGCAGCCGTTCGCCTGCACCGCGAGCATCAGGCAGCCGCGCACGATTTCGCCGTTGACGCGCAACGTGCACGCGCCGCAGACGCCGTGCTCGCAGCCGATGTGCGAGCCGGTCAGCCCGAGCTCATCGCGCAGGAAATCCACCAGGTGCTGGCGCGGCTGGACGCTGCGCGTCACCTGGGTGCCGTTTACTGTGAGCGTGACTACTAGAGTCTGTTCCATGCGCGCTCGAGAAGGACGCCGGCGAGGTGCCGCTTGGTCGCCGGAGAGTTGTAGAGGTCACCGTTAGGCATCGGCAGGGCTTTCTTGGCCTCTTCCAGGGATCGCGGCTTGATCAGGATCGGCGTCGCCGCCACACCGAAGAAAGCAATGCGCTTCTCGCCGCCACGGCTGGTACCCGCCAGGCCGACGATGGCGTAGTCGCCCTGGCGGCGCGCGAGCTCGAGGAACACGGATTTCGCCGCCTTCGGAAACTCGGCGCCGACCAGGATCTCGCCCGGACCGAGGTCGGTCTCGAACAGCGCCTTGAAGAAGCCGGCGGCCGGAACGCGCCGCTCGCCCTTCTTCCCGGCGACGATCAGCACCGCATCGAGGGCAAGCGCGCACGCGGGCAGCTCCGCGTTCGGATCGGCGAGCGCTAGGCTGCCGCCCAGCGTGCCGCGGTTGCGGATCGCCGGATGGGCGATATGCGCGACCGCATCGGCGATGAGCGGCAGGTGCTCGCGCACCTCCGGCGAGCGCTCGACCATGGTGTGCGTGCACAGCGCGCCGATGCGCACCACGCCGTCGCGCGCTTCGATATTGGCAAGGTCCTTGAGGCCGGTGATGTCGACCAGCAGCTCCGGCGAGGAGAGCCGCATGTTCAGCGCCGGAATCAGGCTCTGGCCGCCGGCAAGGATCTTCGCGCCCGGACGCTCGAGCAGGTCGAACGCCTCGGTCAGCGAGCGTGGTTTCGCGTAGGCAAACGACGGCGCCTTCAAGTCCGACCCTCCTCCTCGGCGCGATTATGCCCGAGGAGGAAGGTGAAAATACCGACTTGGCTAGAAGTTGTGGCGAACGCCGACCGCGATCGACGAGTAGCTCGCTCCGGTGACCCCAACGAACGTGTTCGTCGAACCGCCCATCACGAAGTTGCCGCCGCTGTCGTTGTCCACCGTCGTGTAGAAAGCGTACACCTTGGTCTGCTTGGTGATGTTGTAGTTGTACGCAAGCGTCCACTGCTGCGCGCCGGCGCTGCCGTCCGCGTCGACCAGGCCGTAGTTCAGGTGGAGCTCGTGCTGGCCGAAGGGGAACATGGCCGCGATACGCCAATAGTCCGTGTCGACGCTGCCGCCGAGAACATCGCGCTCGGCCACTTCCCACAGCGCCCCCAGCACCATGAACTTGAAGTCATACGCGCCGCCGAAGGTCCAGGCGGTTGCGCTGCTCGCCTGGATGCCCGGGCCAGGTGCGAGATCGGCGTCGTTCTCGGTATTCGCGTACGACACGGCCAAGTGCAGTGGCCCCGCGTCGTAGGAAGCGACCAGGCCGATGTGGCGGGGCTGATCCATGCTCGGGTCCACGCGCGATTCGCCCAGCAACGAGAAGGCAAAGTCGATAGTGATGCCGCCAAACTTCGGGCTCGTGTACCAGATGGTGTTGTTCATGAACCCCTGGTTTCCGACCACGGTGCCCGCGAGCAATGCGTCCGACGACGTGCCCGTGTCGTGGTTGTGCATGCTGATGTAATCGTAGGTCGCGTAGTACACCGGGCCGATGGTGCGGCCGAGGCGCAGCGTGCCCCAGGAGTCCCCCGCCAGACCGATATAGCTGTCGCGGCTGGAGAGAACGTCGCCACCATCAGTCAAATTCACGCGGCTCTCGATCTGGAACAGGATGCTGTTCCCGGGCACCAGCTCCTTCTTGTAGCGCAGGCCGATGCGCGACGAGTTGTCCACCAGCTCGTAGTTCGACTGGTTCGGCTGTACCGCGGTGTTGCTGCTGTCGTCGACAGTGATGCGCTCGGCGGTGACGTTGACCCGCCCGTAGATCTGGAGGCCCTCGGGCATCTGGGCCATGGCGGGCGCAGCGCACGCGGACGCGATGGCGGCTGCTAGAAGCTTGCGTTTCATTTCTCCCGTCCCTTTTTTGGTGTGTTTGATTGCCTACTGTACGTCCGCAGCGAACGCGTTTTCAATTGTCGAAACCGCAACTGTTTCATCCGCGCAACAGGAATCCCCTAAGATGGCGGCCCATGAGGAGGCGAACGATGTTTAAAACAGTGCTGTGCGCCATCGCCGTGCTTCTGGCGCATCCGGCCGGTGCCCAGGTTGCCGTTTCACCAAGCTACCCGAGCCAGCCGATCCGCATGATCGCGCCCTTCCCGCCGGGCGGCAGCGTGGACATCATGGCGCGGCTCATCTCCGAGCCGCTCGCGCGCGAGCTCGGCGGCAAGATCGTGATCGACAACCGCACCGGCGCCTCCGGCAACATCGGCATGGAAGCCGCGGCGCGCGCCAAGCCGGACGGCTACACCATCGTCCTGAACACCATCCCGCTCGCCACCAACCAGGCGCTGTTCGAAAAGTTATCCTGGGATCCGATCAAGGACTTCGCGCCGATCGGCATGGTGGCCACCGCGCCGCACGTGCTGGTGGTTCCGGCCCGGGTGAAGGCGAGCAGCGTCGAAGAGCTGATCAAGATGGCGCGCGCCAATCCCGGCAAGCTGAACTACGCCTCGGCCGGGGTCGGCACCACCTTCCATCTTTGCGCCGAGATGTTCAAGGACTCCACCAACACGTTCATCCTGCATGTCCCCTATCGCGGCGGCGGCCCTGCGCTGCTCGACACACTCGCCGGCCAGGTGGACATGAGCTTCCCGACGCTGTCCGCCGCGCTGCCGCACGTCAAGGCCGGCACGCTGCGCGCGCTTGCCGTCACCGCCACCACACGCTCCGCGCTGCTGCCCGAAGTGCCAACCATGCAGCAAGCGGGCGTGAAGGACTTCCAGTTCACCCAGTGGCTTGCGCTGCTGGCGCCCGCCGGCACGCCGCGCGACGTCGTAACGCGCGTGAACGGCGCGTTGCGCGCGGCGCTGACGACGAAGGAAATGACGGAAAAATTCAACCAGCAGGGCTTCGACGCCTACCTCACCACGCCGGAAGACGCCGGCAAGTTCATCGTCTCCGAAGTGGAGCGCTTCGGCAAGGTCATCAAGGCTCGCAAAATCACCGCGGAGTAAGAATGGATCTCGGTCTCAAGGACAAGAAAGTCCTCATCACCGGCGGCAGCAAGGGCATCGGCCTGGCCTGCGCCAAGGCCTTTATCGCCGAAGGCGCGAAGGTCGCCCTGGTCTCGCGTTCTCAGGAAAACCTGGACCAGGCGAAGAAATCCATCGGCAATGCCTACACCATCGCCGCCGATCTGGTGGACGCCGCTGCCGCCGCCTCCATGGTCGAGCGCGTCGAGAAAGAGTTCGGGCCGATCGACATCCTGGTGAATTCGGCCGGCGCCGCCAAGCGCACCGACGCCGACGATCTGACCCCGGCGGCGTGGCGCGCCGGCATGGACGCGAAGTACTTCTCCTACATCAACGTCATCGACCCGCTGATCAAGAAGATGGGCAAGCGCGGGCGCGGCGTGGTGGTCAACGTCATCGGCGCCGGCGGCAAGGTTGCCTCGCCCACTCACCTCGCCGGCGGCGCCGCGAATGCCGCGCTGATGCTGGCTACCGCCGGCCTCGCCTACGCCTATGCGTCAAAAGGCGTACGCGTCGTTGGCCTGAATCCAGGCGTCACCAAGACCGAGCGCGTCGCCCAAGGCCTCAAGGCCGAAGCCAAGCGCGCAAACGTTTCCGAAGAGCAGGCCTACAAGCAGATGGTCGCCCGCCTGCCCATGGGCAAGCCCGCCGAACCCGAGGAAATCGCCGACATCGTCGTCTTCGCCGCTTCCGAGCGCGGGCGCTACCTGAACGGCGCGAACATCAGCACCGACGGTGCCGCGTCTCACGTGGTTGTCTAATTGCGAACCTGACCCCGAATTGCCCTTAGTTTCTCGGCATAGGCCGCGGATAACGGCACCAGCATCACCTCGCTGTTCGAATTCATCGCCACCAGGACGCGCGCGCCGGCTGCGGGGACTTCGATCTTGCAGGCTACCCAGTTGCGGCTGGGGACGCGCACGGTGAGGGTGCCGTTGGTAGCGTCGGCTCCCTTGAAGGTTTCCACCACGCGCACGGTGATGACATCGACCGGCTTCTGCGCGTCCTTTCGCCAGTGCGGTGACGTCGCCGGCAAACAGTCCGCTGGCCCACTGATACCAGCCCTCGGGCGGCGTGCTGGTCGCGAACAGGCACGCGTGCGCCCAGCCGGAGGCTAGCTGTAGAACCGCGGCGACGATCGCGTGTCGGAACTTCAAGGCGACCAACCTAGCATGGATCCCGCAGCGCTTGCCCTGGCTTCATTGATGTGGCTCGGCAGCACCGATATCGCCGCCGGTCCCGCCGAGCGCGGGCCCTGGCAGCAGAACGAATCGCATTACCGCTATGTCGACGATCCCGCGGTGGCCATCGACGCACGGGGGCGGCCCGCGTTCGTGTGGGTGGATCAGACGACGAAGGATGTCTACTTCGGGAAACAGGGCGAAGCGGTCAATGTCTCGCGCAGCCCCGGGACCTTCTCCTGGCTGCCGCGGGTGGCTGTCGGTGCTGACGGCGTCATCCATGTGCTCTGGCAGGAGATCATTTTCTCCGGCGGCTCGCATGGCGGCGACATCCTGTTCGCGCGTTCGCAGGATGGCGGCGCGACGTTTTCCGCGCCGCTCAATCTTTCGAGCTCGGTCGCCGGCGACGGCAAAGGCCGCATCGACAAGGACCGCTGGCATAACGGCAGCCTCGATCTGGCCGTGGGCGCCGACGGAACGGTGTACTCCGCCTGGACCGAGTACGAGGGCGCGCTGTGGCTGCGGCGCTCGATCGACGGCGGCAAAAGCTTTTCCGAAAAGGTCCGGCTGCGGGATGCGAAGCCGGCGCGTGCGCCGGCTCTCGCGGTCCACGGTAACACCGTCTATCTCGCCTGGACGGTCGGCGACGATCCATCCGCCGACATTCGGGTTGCGCGCTCCGACGACGGCGGAAAGAGCTTCGCAGCGCCCGCGATCGTGGACCGCAGCAAAGCCTATTCGGACGCGCCAAAGCTCGCCGTCGACGCGCGCGGCACGCTGCACATCGTCTACGCGGACGGCAAGCGCATCGTGTACTCGCGCTCCGCTGACCAGGGCCGCAGCTTCGAGCGGCCACGGAGTATCTCCGACCGCGACGCCGGCTTCCCCGCGCTCGACATTGATGCCAAAGGCAACCTCTACGTGCTCTGGGAGCGCTTCGCTCAGCATCCGCACTTCGCCCGCGGGCTCGCGCTCGCCGTTTCGACCGACGCGGGCCGCACCTTTACCGCACCGGTCCTGGTTCCGGAGAGCGCGGATGGCGGATGGAATGGCAGCTCGCAAGGCCTGCTCATGCGCAAGCTCGCGGTCGGCCGCGACGGCGAGATCGCGATCGTGAACAGCAGCTTCAGGGACAAGGAACGCAGCCGCGTCTGGCTGATGCGCGGCCGGCTGGCGCCGCACTAGGCTCCGAAGAGCGCCGCCTCCACGCCGATCATCTTTACGAACATCGCTTTTCCGAGCGGCGTGACCTCGAGCTTCCTCGACTCGTGCACCGGCAGGAGCCAACGCCGCTCCTTGTAGTGATGCAGCAATGCCGCGCCCATTGCACCCGCGATGTGCGGTCGGCGCTCGGTCCAGTCGGTGCAGCAGCGGAAGAGCGGACGGCGCGAGCTCTCCAACCCTTGCAGGTCGATCCCAAGATTGGCGAGGACGGCATTGCCCGGCCGCAGCAGGCGCTCCGTGACGCACACGCCCAGCTGCCCGGCGAGGTGGTCGTAGCAGCAGCGTGCGAAGCGAATCTCGCGCGCGGCCGGCGTGAGCGGGCTGCCGCCCAGCTCGGAAAGCGCTTCCACTGCCTGCGCGACTTCATGCCCGGCGATGCGAAAGTGCTTTTCCCGGCCGCTGCCCTGCCAGAGCAGGATGTTCGCGGCCACCAGCTTCTTCAGGTGCGCGGTCGCGGTCTGCGGCGTAACGCCCGCATCCAGGGCAAGTTTCTTTGCACTGCGGGATCGCCCATCCATCAGCGCGAGCACCATGGCGGCGCGACCCGGATCGGCCAGCATGGCGGCGGTGGTCGCGATGCGTCGATGCTGCATTGCGTGATTGTCTTCCCCGGATACGCGAACGTCTATCGGAACACTTCGACCGCCGGCGAAGTGTTTGGAGTAGGCTGCGCTCTTCCACGAGGGAGAAGCCATGAAACGCAGAGACATTCTGAAAGCCGGGGCCGCGGCCGCGGGCCTGGGATTTCCCGCCATCATCCGCGCGCAGCAGAAGGAAGTGGTGATTCTCGGGCTATGGGACCAGACCGGCGCGTTCGCCGACGTCGGCCCGCTCAACGACCGCGGCATGCGCATGGCGCTCGAAGAGCGCGACATGAAGATCCTGGGCCGCCCGGTGAAGTACGTGACGCGCGACGGCGCCACGCAGGCCGGCACCTCCACCCGGCGCGCCGAGGAGGCGATCGACGGCGAAGGCGCGCGCTTCATGATCGGGCCGTGGTCGAGCGGCGTGGCGCTCGCGGTGTCGGAAGTCGCCAAGCGCAAGAAAGTGCTGCACCTCTTCAGCGGCGGCACCGAGGACATCTCCGGCTCGCGCTGCCACCGCTACTCGTTCCAGTGGGCGGCGAGCCCCTACACCGCGGCGAAGACCGTGGTCGACAACTTCATGAAGGCCAACCCCAAGGCCAGGCGCTGGCACCTGCTGGTCGCGGACTACGCGTTCGGCTGGTCGGTGGAGAAGTACATCAAGGAGGTCGGCAAGGCGCACAACATCGAGTTCGTGGGCGCCGACCGCCATCCGCTCGGCGAGCGCGAGTTCTCGAACTACGTGCAGAAGGCCGCGGCCAACCGCCCCGACGTGGTGGTGATGATCAACTTCGGCGGCGACGCGGTCGCCGGCGCGCGCGAGATCTTCAACTTCGGCCTCACGCCGAAGGTGCCGCTCATCATGGCGTGGTCCTCGGGCGTCGAGGAGCTGATCCAGCTCTCGCCGGAAATCCGCGAGAACCTTTGGGTCGGAACCAACTTCTACTACACCGCCGATACGCCGGTGGCGAAGAAGTTCGTGGCCAACTACCGCGCCAAGTTCAAGACCCCGCCCGGCTACGCGCCGTCGGCCGCCTACTCGATGACCCGGCTGCTGCTCGCCGGCTTCGACAAGGCGAAGTCGGTGGAGGTGCAGGACGTGATCAAGGCGCTCGAGGGCATCGAGGTCAACGACCTGCTCGGACCGATGCGCGTCGACGGCGCGACGCACCAGACGCTGCGACCCTACTTCTTCCTGCGCTGCAAGCCGAAGAAGGCGATGAAGGAGGAGCTCGACTTCGCAGACCTGATCGCGACTGGTGATGCACCGCTGCCGAAGGAATACGCCGCGTGTAAGGACATCGGCGGGTTCTAGCATATCCTTTTGAACCTGCTTCTCGGCCAGATCCTCAACGGGATCGCGACCGGGATGCTGTACGCCCTGATGGGCCTCGGCCTGTCGCTGATCACGGGCGTGCTCAACATCCCGAACTTCGCCCACGGCGCGCTGTTCGCCGTGGGGGCCTACCTTCTGGTTACGGCGGCGAACTTCATCGGCAATTTCTGGATCGGCCTGCTGATCGCGCCGCTCGGCGTCGCGCTGCTCGGGCTGATGATCGAGTACGCGGGCATCCGCCGGCTCTACGCCGCCGGGCACGACTATCAGCTGCTCTTCACCTTCGGACTCGCGCTCATCCTGAATGAGCTGATCATCGTCATCTGGGGTCCGGTGGGCATCAGCCAGCTGCCGCCGGCCTTGCTGCGCGGCGGTGTGGACCTGGGCTTCACCTTCTATCCGAAGTACCGCCTGTTCGTGATGGTCATGGCCGGACTGCTCGTCCTCCTGACCTGGCTATTTCTGGAAAAGACCAAATACGGGGCGATCATGCGCGCCGGCATCGAGAACAAGGAAATGGTCTCGCTCCTCGGCATCGATATCCACAAGCTCTTTACCGTTGCTTTCGCCCTGGGCGCGTTCCTCGCCGGCATTGCCGGTGCGCTCACCGCGCCGATCCGCGGGCTCTCGCCCGGCATGGGTGTGGACATGCTCGGCATCGCCTTCGTGGTGGTGGCGCTCGGCGGGCTCGGCAACCTGCTCGGCGCCATCGCGGCGGGACTGCTCATCGGCATCGCGCAGGCCGTGGTCGCGGCGTACTGGACCGAGGCATCCACCGCGGTGATCTTCGCGGTGATGGCGCTGGTGCTGCTCGTCCGTCCGCAGGGCATTCTGGGCATCCGGTGAAGAAGGAAACCCTCATCCTGCTGGCTTCCATCGTCGTGCTGCCGTTCGTGGTGCGGCCCGCGATCGCCACCGAGATCTGGATCTTCGCCATCTTCGGCCTCGGCCTGAACCTGCTGCTGGGCTACACCGGCCTGCTGTCCTTCGGCCAGTCCACCTTCTTCGGCTCGGCGGCGTACGTGGCCGGCTGGCTGCTGAAGAACTACGCGATCAACGTGTTCTTCGCGCTCGGCATCGGCGTCGGCGTGGGCGCGCTCTCGGCGCTGGTGGTGGGCTACCTTTGCGTGCAGCGCTCGGGCCTGTACTTCATCATGCTCACCTTCGCGCTGAACCAGCTGTTCTATTTCATCGCCTACCAGTGGACCACGGTCACCGGCGGCGAGGACGGCATGCCGGGCATTCCGCGGCCACTGTTTTTTGGTTTGGATTTTAGAGATCCAATGCTGTATTACGCGTTCGTCTCACTCCTGTTCCTGCTTTCCCTGTGGCTGATGAAGCGCGTGGTCGAGTCGCCGCTGGGCAAGATCCTGCAAGGCATCCGCGAAAACGAGGTGCGCGCCGAAGCCGTCGGCTACCACGTGCCGCGCTTCAAGCTGCTCGCCTTCGTCATCGGCGGCGCGTTTTCCGGCCTGGCCGGCGTGCTCTACGCCATGCTGTTCGGCATCGTGCCGCTGGAGGCGATCAGCTTCGTGTTCTCCGGCAACGTGGTGTTCGCCACCCTGATCGGCGGCTCGGGCTCGCTCTACGGGCCGATCATCGGCTCGTTCGTCTTCATCTGGCTGTCCGAATCGATGAGCGTGGTGTGGGCGCGCTGGCCGCTGCTGCTCGGCGTGGCGTTCGTGATCGTCGTGCTCTTCTTCAGGGGCGGCGTGGTGGAAGTCTGGAACAAATTTTTTGCATGGCGATCCTCCAAACAGAGAGCCTGAGCAAATCCTTCGGCGCCCTCACGGCGGTGAAGGACGTGAGCCTCAGCATCGCTGCGGGCAGCCTGCACTCGATCATCGGGCCGAACGGCGCCGGCAAGACCACGCTTTTCAACCTGCTCACCGGCACGTTTCCGCCGACGTCGGGCAAGATCATTTTCGACGGCAACGACATCACCGGCACGCCGGCCAACCGCGTCGCCCACCTCGGCCTCGCGCGCTCGTTCCAGCGCACCAACGTGTTCCCGGCGTTCTCGCTGTTCGATAACGTCTGGGTCGCCGCTTTTGCCACCGGCCGCTCGTGGAACGGATTGCTTCTACAAGAAAACCAATCAGTATCCCGAAGCCACCGAGCGCGCACGCGCGGCGCTTTCCGACGTAGGGCTTCTTCCCAAAAGCCAATGTGGCCGCGCGTGAAATCTCCCACGGCGAGCAGCGCCAGCTCGAGCTCGCCATCGCGCTCGCCGCGGCGCCGCGCGTGCTGCTGCTCGACGAGCCGGCGGCCGGCCTGTCGCCCGAGGAGACGCGCAACATGGTGGCGCTGGTGCGCGGGCTGAAGGGCCGCTACACCATCGTGCTGATCGAGCACAAGATCGACATCATCATGAGCGTCTCCGACCGCATCTCGGTGATGCACTTCGGCTCGCTCATCGCCGAGGGCTCGCCCGAGGAGATCCAGCGCAACCCGGACGTGCGGCGCGCCTATCTCGGCGGCATCGCGGCATGATCGAGCTCAACAAGATCAACACCTACTACGGCCTCGGGCACATCCTGCACGACCTGTCGCTCACCGTGGGCGAAAGCGAAGTCGTCGCCCTCCTCGGCCGCAACGGCGCCGGCAAGACCACCACCATGCGCTCGATCGCCGGGCTCACCCCACCGCGCTCCGGCGCCATCCGCTACAAGGGCCGCGACATCGCCGGTCTGGAAGCGCACCGGGTCTCGCGCCTGGGTATCGCGCTGGTCCCCGAGACGCGCGACATTTTTTCGTATCTAACCGCCGGCGAGAACCTGTCCATCGCAAGCCGTCGCGAGTCGCGCTGGCAAATGGACAACGTCCTGGAACGCTTCCCGAGCCTGAAACAACGGCTCTCGAACAAGGGGCGCGAGCTCTCCGGCGGCGAGCAGCAGATGCTCGCCATCGCGCGCGCCCTCCTCACCGGCCCGGACCTCCTCCTCCTCGACGAACCATCGCAGGGGCTCGCCCCGCTCGTGGTCGACGCGGTCATGAACACCATCCGCGACCTCAAGAAGGAGCGCGTAAGCATGCTGCTGGTCGAGCAGAACGCCGAGATGGCGCTGCAGCTCGCCGACCGCGTCTACGTCATCGACCACGGCACCGTGGTCTTCGAAGGCACCCCGGCGGCCCTGCGCGCGGACCGGCAGGTCACCACGACCTATCTCGGCGTCGGCGGCTGAATTACAGCAATACGAAGTCCTTGCTCGTGTAGCTGCGCGTAAGCGTACAGACCTCGTAGCCCTCGCGTACGCCATCGTCGTTGGTGTTGCCTTCGATGGTGCGGAAGAACTCCGGATGAATCTCCACCACGATGCCGGTGTGCGTCCAGTCGGTCGGCGTCTTGCGCACCAGGAAGATACTGCCGGGACGAAGCGTATCGCGGCCCTCGTGTTCCGCGGCGAACAGGTTCTTTGCCTTGGCCTGGGAAGCGAGCTGGTCGCAGCCGACTGAACCGGCGATCGGCATGGGCGTGCCCATGAGCTCGGACGCTTGCTTGAGGATGAAGCTGACGAAGCCGGCGCACCAGGCCCAGTTGTCGCCTTCGTTGCCGCCCGTATAGAGGCGGACCCATGGGCCGCGGTTGGGACCTCCGACCTCGATCGGGTGTTGCGCGAGGTGCGCCTTGGCATAGGTCAGTACCGCGACGCCGAAGGACTTGGGCTTGCGTAGCGGCTTTTGCAGTACTGCGCTCATCGGCGCGGTGAGCGCGCTGAAGGTGCGCTGGTTGACTTTGCCGGTCTGCCTGATGCGCTTCGCTTTCTGGAAGCGGCGCACCGCGTCCTCGGTGACGCGGCCGAAACCACCGTCGATGCCGATGCCGTAGCCGTTCAGGTTCAGCCATTCCTGGACGCGCCGCACGTCGGGGCCTTTCGAGCCGTACTCGAGCTCCCGATCGATGGAGAGTTCTTCTTTCATGGTCAGTAGTCCCCCAGGCCTTCCAGTGAGCGCGACTCGCGCATGGGCGGCGGCGCGGCGGCCGGGCGTTGAAGGCCGACGCGGTTGTGCCAATAGGTGTCGAGGCCGACCCTGCTGGTGCCGATGAGGTCGAAGCCCGAGCCCGCGACGAACAGCACTTCCTTCGCATCGAGGCCGAGCTCCTTCAGCGCGAGGCGGTACGGCTCGGGGCGCGGCTTGTAGAAGCCGGCGCGCTCGGAGGTGACGATGACGTCGAACGGGACGCCGAGCTTCGCCGCGGCTTCCCGGCCGAGGCGCTCGGAGCAGTTGGTGACGACGCCGAGCCGGTGGTGCTCCTTCAGCTTGCGCAGGATTCCGGGCGCCTCGTCCCATGGGGTTATTGCGTTCCAGTGTTGATGAAGCTCGGCGGCGTGCCGGTCGGTAAGGCCGGTGTTGCGCGCGGCCTCGGCGACCAGCGATTCATAAGGCCGATAGGCGCCGCAGCCGTACGTCAGCTCGAGATAGGCGGCGCGCCACTTTCTGCCTGCGGCCTCGCTGCCGGCGACGCGGTTCCAGACCGTCCATGAATCGAGGAGCCCTGTCAGGAGGTCGAACAGGACGGCCCGGTACTTCAAGGCGGCGGCGGCTTTCCGTCGGACGGGCCCTTGAGCTCGACGGTGTTGCCTTCGGGGTCGCTGAGGTAGATCGAGACGCCGTTGCCTTCCGCGCCGTAGCGGCTTCTGATGGCGCCGACCTCGACGCCGTGCTGCTTCAGGTGGGCAACGATCGCTTCCTGGTCGAAGGGCTCGACGCGAAGGCAAAGGTGGTCCATGTTGCACCCACTGGGAGGGGTACGCTCCACCAGGTCGATCATCGCCGCGCCGACACGCAGGTGCGACATGCCGAACTCCGGGCGGTACGCGACGTGCGTCGCGCCGAGCACTTCACAGTAGAAGCGCCGCATGATTTCGATGTCCACGACGCGCAGCACGACGTGGTCAATTCCGCGACAGGTCAGCATCGGCCTACCGATTTTCCGCCATCCCGGCCACCAGTGCACGCACGACGCTTGCTTCGTCCCGGCCATGGCAGCCGCCGCAGATGCGTCGCGCGGACGCGAGGCCAGCGGGCCGCGGGAGATTCCTTCACGCGGCTGGCTGGATGTCGCGAAGCGCGTCAAGAACCGGATCAAGCGCGACCGCCTGTCGATCGTTGCCGCCGGCGTGGCGTTTTACGGCTTGCTCGCGGTGTTTCCCGGGCTGGTGGCAGTGGTCGGTATCTACGGGCTCCTGGTCGAGCCGGCGCAGGTCGAACAGCATGTCAGGGCGGTGAGCGGCATGCTTCCGGCGGAGGCGGCGAACGTGCTGTTCTCCCAGCTTCACGATCTGACGAATACAGACCGTGCGGCGCTAGGCATCGGAGCGATCGGCGGCCTGCTGCTCGCGCTGTGGAGCGCCTCCTCGGCGGTACGCACGCTCATGGAGGCGCTGAACGTCGCTTATCACGAAGAGGAAAGCCGCGGCTTCATCCGCTTCTACGGCACCGCCCTGCTTCTGACCTTTGGCGGCGTGATCGCGGTCGTGCTGGCAATCGCGCTCGTGGTCGGCCTGCCGGCGGTGCTCAAGATGATCGGCCTCGGCGGCATGTGGGAGATGATCGTGTCGCTCGCGCGCTGGCCGATCCTTGCCCTGCTCGCCATCGTGGGATTCGCCGTGGTGTATCGCTATGGGCCGAGCCGGGCGAAGCCGCGCTGGCGCTGGGTGAGCGCGGGCGCGACGATCGCGGTGGCGCTCTGGATCGTCGGCTCGGCGCTGTTCTCGATCTACGTGGCGCGTTTCGGCAACTACAACGAAACCTACGGCGCCGCGGGCGCAGTGGTGATCTTGCTGATGTGGTTCCTGGTGTCGTCCTACGCGATCCTGATCGGCGCGGAGATCAATGGCGAAAGCGAGCGTCAGACGCGAAAGGACACGACGGATAGCGGCGACAAGCCGATGGGGGCGCGGCGCGCTTACGCAGCGGACACGGTAGGCGAAGGGACGTAGCCGGGCCAAGTAGAATGCCGCGATGGCGCGGCGGCGTTCCCTTTTGCGCAGATTCCTCTGGTACGCGTTCCTGACCGGTACGCTGGCGGCGGCCGGCTTCACGCTCTACCTGGATTTCCGGGTACGCGACGAATTCGAGGGGCGCCGCTTCGCGCTGCCGGCGCGCATCTTCGCGCGCCCGCTCGAGCTGCACGTGGGCCTGCGCATGCCGCAGGCGGACGTGGTGGACGAGCTCAAGCTGCTCGGCTACCGGGACGTTGCCCGTCCGGGCGAGCCCGGCTGGTATCTGCACGAGGAGAACCGGCTGGAGATCGCGCTGCGCCCGTTCGTGTTCTGGGACGGCGCCCAGCCCGCGCGCAGCGTGAGCGTCGCCTTCGATGGCGGCAAGGTTTCGATGCTGCGCGATTCGGCCGGCGTGGACGTGCCGCTTGCGCGCGTCGAGCCGCTGGCGATCGGCGGCATCTATCCCGCCGGGAACGAGGACCGGGTGCTGGTGCGGCTGACCGACGTGCCGCAGCACCTGGTGGCGGCGCTGATCGCGGTGGAGGACCGCAGCTTTTTCCGGCACGCCGGCTTCGACCTGCGTGGCCTGGCGCGTGCCGCGCGCAGCGTGTTCACCGACCGGGTGCAGGGCGGCAGCACCATCACGCAGCAGCTGGTGAAGAACTTCTTCCTCACCCCCGAGCGCACGCTGCGCCGCAAGGCGACCGAGCTGGTGATGGCGGTGCTGCTCGAGATCCACTACGAGAAGAACGAGATCCTCGAGACCTACCTCAATGAGATCTATTTCGGCCAGGACCGCGACCGCGCGATCCACGGCGTCGGCCTGGCGGCGCAGTTCTATTTCGGCAAGGACGTGCAGTACCTGAACGTCGCCGAATCGGCGCTGCTCGTCGGGATGATCCGCGGCCCGGGGCACTACGATCCCTACAAGCATGCCGCGCGCACGCTCGAGCGGCGCAACCTGGTGCTGCGCGAGACGCGCGACCAGGGCCAGCTCACCCTCGAGCAATACGCGTCGGCGCGCGCCGCCCCGCTCGGCGTGAGCCGCAAGACCGGCATGGGGACCTCGCCCTACCCGGCGTTCCTCAAGCTCGTGCATCGCCAGCTGCGGCGCGACTACGACGAGAAGGACCTGCGCTCGGAAGGCCTGCGCATCTTCACCACGCTCGATCCGCGCGCGCAGGGCGCGGCGGAGAGCGCGCTGACCAAGCGCCTGGCGCAGTTCGACAAGGAGAAGCGCTTCGGCCAGCCGGGCCTCGAAGGCGCGGTGGTGATTACCGATCCGCAGAGCGGCGAGGTGCAGGCCATGGTGGGCGGCCGCGACGTGCGCTACGCCGGCTATAACCGCGCGCTCGACGCCGGCCGGCCCGTAGGTTCGCTGTTGAAGCCAGCGATTTACCTCACCGCACTCTCGGAACCTTCACGTTACACGTTGCTAACCCCAATAGACGACGGTCCGTTCCTGTGGAAAAGCCGCGGTGCGCCGGACTGGGAACCGCTCAACTACGACAAGAAGTTCCACGGCATGGTGCCGCTGCGACTCGCGCTCGCGCATTCCTACAACGCGGCGGCGGCGCGGCTGGGCACCGAGCTCGGCGTCGAGCGCGTGCTCGCCAACGTGCGCAAGCTGGGGGTCGAGCGCGAGGTGCGTCCATTCGCCTCTTCCATGCTCGGCGCGGTGGACATGAGCCCCTTCGAGGTGGCGCAGATGTACCAGACCATCGCGAGCGGCGGCTGGCGAAGCCCCCTGCGTTCCATCCGCGAGATCACCACGCAGGACGGCAAGCCGCTGCAGCGCTATCCGCTGGCGGTCGAGCAGGCGTTCCCGCCCGAGCCGATCTACCTGCTCGCCGCGGCGATGCAGGGCGTGGTGCGCGAAGGCACCGGCCAGGGCCTGAAAAGCTACCTGCCGCCGGAGGTCACCATCGCCGGAAAGACCGGCACCACCGACGAGCAGCGCGACGCCTGGTTCGCCGGCTTCAGCGGCGACCGCCTCGCCGTGGTCTGGGTCGGCTACGACGACAATCGCGCCGCGCGGCTCTCCGGTTCCAGCGCAGCGCTGCCGATCTGGGGCGATCTCATGTCGGCGCTGTCGCCCGAGCCGCTCGCGCTCGCCAGGCCGGCCACGGTCGAGATGGTGTCGATCGATCCGCAGAGCGGGCTGCGCGGCGGCGCCAGCTGTCCCGGGGCGGTCGAGCTGCCGTTCATGCAGGGATCGGCACCGACGGAACGCGCGCCGTGCTCGGGCCCGATGGACGCCGCGGTCGAGGCGGCCGGCGAGGTCGGGCAGGCGGTCGGCGAGACCGTGAAGCGCGCCAAGACTTTCCTCGAGCGCCTGTTCGGCCGATGAAACAGCGCCCATATGCAGAAAAGGGGTCAGGACCCTTTTTGCGAAAAAGGGTCCTGACCCCTTTTCTGGTGGCCCTGGTTGCCGGCTGCGCCACGACCCCGGAACCTTCCCAACCGCCAAGTCCAGCCCCGGCGCCGCCACCCGAGGCGCAACAACTTCCCGCACCGCCGCCCGAGCGCCTTCCGCCGCCGCGCGCGGAAACTACGGCCGTCGCCGGCTTGATGGACTCCGCGCGCGCCGACACTGCCGCCGGCCGTCTGCCGAACGCCGCCGCAACGCTCGAGCGCGCGCTGCGCATCGAGCCGCGCAACGCGCGGCTGTGGCATGAGCTCGGCCAGGTGCGGCTGCGGCAGCGCGACTACGCGCAGGCCGAGAGCCTCGCGGCGCGCTCGAATACGCTCGCCGGCAGCGACGCGGATCTACGCGCGGCCAACCAGCGCCTGATCGACGACGCGCGCGCACGGCGCTAGTGCGTCAGGCCGGAGAACCCTCAGAACCCTGATCGCGCATTCCCTGCTTGATGACGGTGAGCTCCTCATCCGCCAGGAGGTCCACCACCATGAGGAACACCAGGTCGGGTGGACGCGCTTCTCCCTCGAGCCAGCTGTTGAGCTGGCTCATTGAAACACCCAGGTGCGCGCGCAGCGCTTCGACGCTGCCGAGACCCACGGCTGCCCGCCGCAGGGCGCGCATGTAGACGTTCCTGGGTACTCGCATTGACTTGTGGGCGGTCATCTCGGGGCCGACTATGGCTCACCGGCGACAGCAGCGTTAGGGCCGAATGGCCCTATTCGGGCGGAATGCGCCCCGTGCCGAACAGCGCGGCCGCCTGCGCGCGGCGCGAGACGCCGAGCTTCTGGAAAGCATTGCTCAGATAGTTCTTCACCGTCTTATCGCTCAGTCCGAGCGCAGCGGCGATTTCCTTGTTGGTCTTGCCTTCGACCACCAGCGCCAACACGCGCTGCTCCTGCGCAGAAAGCGCTTCGGTGTTGGGCACGCGCCGGACCACGGGATCGGTGATGCGCGGGTCGAGGATCGCGCGCCCGGCGGCGGCGTCGCGGATCGCGGCGACGAGCGTGCGGTGATCGATGTCCTTCAGTACGTAGCCGGCCGCGCCGGCGAGCACGGTGGACATCACCGCCTGCTCGTCGGAATACGACGTGACGAACAGGATGCGCGTGCGCGGCGCGCTGGAAAGGATTTCGCGGCAGGCGTCGATCCCGGTGCCGTCGGGCAGCCGCAGGTCCATGAGGATCACATCGGGCGCGAGCCGCGCGGCTTCGCTCACCGCTTCGGCCACGGTGCCCGCTTCGCCGACGATCTCCATGCCCTCGATGCCGGCGAGCAGCGCGCGCAGGCCGGCGCGCACGACTTCATGGTCGTCGACCAGCAGCAGGCGGATCGTCAAGCTCGTCCCCGCAGTGGGAATTCGACGACGACGCGCGTGCCGCCGGCCGGGATGGCGTCGAAACTCGCCTTGCCGCGCAGCTTGCGCGCCCGTGCCTGGATGTGATGCAAGCCGAGGCCGAGCCGCGCCTCCGTCTGCGGGCCGATGCCGACGCCGTCGTCGCTCACCTCGAGCCGGACGCTTTCGTCGCGCCGCTTGAGGACGAGGCGCGCATTGCTGGCCTTGGCGTGACGCACGATGTTGCTCACCGCCTCGCGCGCCATGCGCAGCAGGTGCCCGGCCTGGTCTGGCGACAGGGCGGCGATGAGCCGGCGGTCGACGTCCACCGAGAAGCGCGGCGCGCCCTGCTCCGGCGGCGGGACCATGCGCTCGATCTCCAGCATGAATTCCTGCTCGCTCAAGGGCGCACGCCGCTCGCGCGTGATGAACGCGCGCAGGTCCTGGATCACCAGGTTCAGGTTGGCGCCGGCGTCGGCGAGCGTGCGCACGGCCTGCGCCGGGTCCTTCTCCACCAGGCGCCGCGAGTTCTCGAGCGTGAGGCCGATGGCGTAGATGGACTGGATGCTGCTGTCGTGCAGCTCGAGCATCACGCGCTCGCGGTCTTCCAGGTATCTTGCGCGCTCACGCGCCCGCGCCACCAGCAGCAGGGCGACCATGAGCACGAGAATGGTGGCGAGCGCCCCGCCCCCCAGCAGCAGGTTGCGTTGCCGGTAGTACGGCGCTAGCACGGTGTCCACACCCTGCCCAACGTAGATGGTGAGCGGATAGTTCTGCAGCTTGCGGTAGGAGAAAAATCGCTCGATGCCGTCGACCTGGCTCGCCGTGCGGAATTCGCCGCTCGGCGGTCCGTCATCGGCGACCCCGGTCCAGCCGGCCAGCTTCATGTCGCGCGTGCGCTCCAGGCCGCCGCTGCGCGCGAGGATCGTGCCGTCGCCGCGCGTCAGCATGATGACGCCGTGCGGGCCGAGGTCGATGTCCTGCAGCACCAGCTCGAGTGCAGGCGGCGGCACCGCCACCACGATAATGCCGGCGAAGCGCTTGTCGGCATCGAAGATCGGCCGATTCAGCTGGATGGCCCACTGCTTGGTCACACGGCCCATGACCGGCTCGCTGACGTGCAGCTCGTCGGTCCCGCGCGTCTTTTGCAGCTGGAAGTAATCGCGGTCGTTGAAATTCAGCGGCGCGGACAATGGCAGCCGGCTGTAACGAGTCCATCCATCCGGGCCGACCACGGCGACCTGGATGACCTTTTCCTTGCTCAAGTGGTCCTCGTGCTGCCCGACCGCCTGGTCGAACGAGGCCGGGTCGCGCAACCAGTGCTCGCGCAGCTGGCGCAGCGAGAGGTCGATCGCGCGCACCGACGATTCTTCGTACTCGGCCAGGCTGCGCGCCAGATTGCGGCCGGTCGCGACGGCGCTCTCGACCGCCTGGCCATGCGCCTGGTACGCGAGAAGCGCGACCACCGCCCACAGGCCGAGCACGATCGCCGCGCAGGCGGCGAGGATTTCGAGCCGTTTCACAGGCCGAGCTGCTTCGCGATGCGCGCCACCAGCTCCCGAAGCTCGGCGACCTCGCTATCCAGTCTGGCGACCGTCGATGCCAGGTCATCCTTTTTCGGTGTCGATGGAACCGCCTCCACCTTGGGCGCGCCACTGAGCAGGTGCGCCCAGCGGTTCTCGCGGGCGCCGGGCAAGCGCGGCAGCTCGGCCACCAGCGGCCCCGCGGGCCGGGCGGCGAGCTCGTCGAGGAAGCCCTGTACCGCGGAAATGTCGGCGAAGCTGTGCAGCCGGTCGCAGTTGATGCGCAGCTCGCCGGCGGTCTGCGGCCCGCGCAGCATCAGTACCGTCAGGATGGCAGCGGATTGCGACGGCACCTGGAGCACGCGCTCGACGTTGTGGGAGTAGCGCTGCGCGCGGCCGCCGCTGGTCTCCATCACCAGGTTGGCGCCCTTCAGGCTGTCGAGCGCCGCCTGCACCTCGGCCTCGCTGGCCTCCATCACCGGCGAGCGGCTGGTCTTCTGGTTGCAGCCGGAGACCAGCGAATTGAGCGTCAGCGGATAGCTATCGGGAACGGTGTGCTGCTTTTCGTACAGCGTGCCGAGCACGCGGGTTTCCAGGAGCGAAAGCTGGCGGGTCATGCGTCTTGAGTACCAGAAATGAAGAGGCCGGTCTGGACTCTGGCGGACCTGCACTCGCCAGGCGTCTGACCGGCCCGAAAACCCGCCCCAGCGCGCCGGGGCTCTCCCTCTTGTACGTTCTTAACTTCGTGTTGTAGGTGGTTCATTAAACTACGGTTTAAGGTCGTCCGCAAGTGTAAAAGCGCACACAAATAATGGGTAACCTGCCGCTCTTCCCCCGCCGGCATACCGTCCGTCGGCTAGGGCAGCGCCACCTTGTCGGTCGCCTCCAGCGATTGCGCGAGCCGCAGCCAGGCGTCGGCGCTCGGCCCGGCCAGCTCGCGCAGCTTGGCTTCGAGGCGGGCGTCGTCCAGCGGCTTGGACGCCGGCGCGCTAATCACGGACTTGCCTGCGGTGACGAGGGCCGCCATCTTGTCCAGGCGCTTTTCCGGCACCACGCGCACGCGCCTGCGGAACGCCTGAAGCTCGGAATCCATGGCAGCGGCATCGCTGAATTCGGCCAGGCCGGCGCGGCCGCGGAGCGCCACCACCGCGACCGCGTGGTGCGCGCTCAGCCGGGCTTCCAGCGCGTTGCGCGGCTCGGGGCGGTCGGTGCGCTCGACGGCAAGCGGGTTGAGCGCCACGACGATGCTTTCGCTCTCCCGGATCTTTTCGCGCTGTTCGAGACACGCATCGATCAGCGCGTGCAGCACCACGCCGCTGGGATACGGCTTGTAGGCCACTTGCGTCAGCTCCCAGCGCTTGCCCCAGCCCTCGACCAGCTCGCGCGCATCGTTACGGCCGCCGAACACGTTGAGGAAGCCGCGCAGCCCCTCGAGCGGCCGCGCCGGACCCTCGAAGCCGTCGGCTGCGAGGAGTGCGGCGGCAAGCCCGTTGCGCGCGGCGAAGCCGGCGTTGAGCACGCGCGCCATGCTGCCGAG
Source organism: uncultured beta proteobacterium (assembly GCA_963810475.1). Lineage (GTDB taxonomy): Bacteria > Pseudomonadota > Gammaproteobacteria > Burkholderiales > SG8-39 > SCGC-AG-212-J23. The sequence continues at coordinate 198,729 of CAWENY010000035.1, forward strand.
GACTTCCACCAGGCCGGCGGCCTGCGTCGCGGCGATGCCGAAGGCATGGACGAATTGCTTTTCGTTCAGCTGGAGAATCTTTCCGGCCGCGGCGGTCGCTCCGAACACCCCGCACGTGCTGGTGATGTGCCAACCGCGCTCGTAGTGGCCAGGCGTAACCGCGTTTCCCAGCCGGCAGGTCGTTTCCATACCGAGAACCAAGGCGTGCAGGAACTGCGGCCCGCTGACGCTTCTCGACCTGGCGAGCGAAAACAGCGCGCCGGCGACCGGCGGCGTGGCATGGATCACCGTGCGCAGATGCGTGTCGTCGTAGTCGTGCGCCGTGGCGGCCGCGGCATCCAGCAGCGCATCGTCGTGCGGAAAAGTCCTGCGCAGGATCCCGACCGCCGGGTCGGCGCGCCCCGCCACCACGCAACCGGCAATGTTGACGACGGCGCGCGTTGCTTCGTGCCGGACCGCGGCGGGAATATCCTCCCAGCGCGAGCGCGCCAGGAACGCGGCGAGCTCTGCGGTCAATCCAGCTTGACCCCGGCCTGCTTCACCACCGGCGCCCATTTCGCCATTTCTTCCTGCATGAACGACGCGAACGCCTCCGACGTTCCGGGCATCGGTTCGGCGCCCTGCGCCTGCAGCTTGTCGCGCACGTCCGGCGAGGTCAGCGCCCTGGCGGCTTCACGATTCAATTTTTCCACCACCGGCTTCGGCGTACCGGCGGGCGCGAGCAGCCCGTACCACAGCGACACCGCGACCTTCGGGTAGCCGAGCTCGCCGAACGTCGGCACCTCGGGCAGCAGCCGGTTGCGCTCGGTGCTCGCCGCGCCGAGCACGCGCAGCCGGCCGCTGCGGATATGCGCGATCAGCGAAGGCGCGGCGTCGAACATGATCTGCACGCGACCACCGACCAGGTCGGCGACCGCCGGGCCGCTTCCTTTGTATGGCACGTGAGTCAGAGGGGCGCCGGTCACGCTCTTGAACAGCTCGGCCGCCATGTGCGGCGCGCCGCCGTTGCCGGAAGAGGCGAAGTTGAGCGCATTGCTCTTCGAATGCGAGATGAGCTCCTGGACATTCCTGAAAGGTAAATCCGCGTTCACCGCCATGATGAGCGGCAGCAATGCCAGCCCGGAGACCGGCGCGAAATCCTTGACCGGGTCGTAAGGCAGCTTGGCGTAGAGGTGCGGGCCGACGCCATGCGTGGTGATCGAGTTCTGCAGCAGCGTATAGCCGTCGGGCGCGGCCTTGGCGACCGCATCGGCGGCGATCGTGCCGCCGGCGCCGCCGCGGTTCTCCACCACTACCGGCTGGCCGAGGGATTCCGAAATCTTGCCGCCGACCAGGCGCGCGATGAAGTCGGCCGCGCCGCCGGGCGGCACGGTGACGACGAGGCGGATCGGCCGAGTGGGAAAGTCTGCCTGCGCCGTGGCGGCGCTGGAAAAAGCGAGGATGAAACAAGCGAGCAGCGTGCGCATCGCTCGCTAATATAACGTCAATGCGTTACCTGGTCGGCATTGACATCGGTGGCACGTTCACGGATTGCGCCATCGTGGATGGCGCCGGCAAGCTCCTCACCACCAAGGTGCCGTCCACGCCCGGCGATTTCTCGCGCGGCATGATGGACGCGCTGGGCGCCGGTGCGCAGGCGCTCGGCGTAAAGCTCGACGACTTCTGCCGCGACATCGCCTTCCTGTCGCACGGCACCACCGTCGGCACCAATACCATCATCCAGAAGAAGGGCGCCCGGGTCGGCCTGATCACCACCAAGGGGCACGAGGACGCGATCCACATCATGCGCGGCTCGCGCGGCTACACCGGGCGCGACATCCGCAAGGTGGTGCATTTCCCGGAAACCTCGAAGCCGGTGCCGATCGTGCCGAAGCGCCTGATCCGCGGCGTGTCCGAGCGCGTGGACTGCTTCGGCGAGGTCGTGGTGGCCCTGAATGAAGCGCAGGCGGAAGCGGCGATCAAGGAGCTGGTCGGCGAGGGCGTCGAGGCCATCGCGATCTGCTTCCTGTGGTCGTTCCGGAACCCTGATCACGAATTGCGAGTAAAGGAGCTCGTCGAAACAACTCGCGCCCGAGCTCTTCGTCACCTGCTCGGTCGACATCGCCCCGAAATGGGGCGAGTACGAGCGCGTCACCGCCACCGCGCTGAACGCTTACCTCGGCCCGGTGATGTCGAGCTACCTCGGCAAGATCAACGAGTCGGTGGTGAAGCTAGGCTATCGCCACGGCCTGCAGATTACGCAGTGCGGCGGCGGCACGGTGCCGGTGGAGCGCGCCGGCGACGCCCCGCTCCTCACCCTGGATTCCGGGCCGGTGTCCGGCGTGACGGCGTCGATGTTCCTCGGCGCGGCGATGGGCGAAAAGAACGTCATCACCACCGACATGGGCGGCACCTCGTTCGACGTGTCCATCATCTACGGCGGCAAGCCGGCCTACTCCTTCATCAGCAACACCGACCAGTACGAGTACTTCCTGCCGAAAGTGGACTTGCAGGCGATCGGCGCCGGCGGCGGCAGCCTGGTGCGCGTGCAGCCCGAGGCGCGCACCATGACGGTCGGTCCCGACAGCGCCGGCGCCTTCCCGGGGCCGATTTGCTACGGCCGCGGCGGAAAGGTCCCCACGGTCACCGACGCGCAGCTCGTCCTGGGCTACCTCGATCCCGACAATTTCGCCGGCGGTCGCATGAAGCTCGACAAGGAAGCGGCGCTGCGTGAGATTTCCAACGTCGGCAAAAGCATCGGCCTGTCCACCATGGAAACCGCCGCCGGTATCTGCCGCATCGTCGAGCTGCAGATGGCCGACGTGATCCGCAAGGTGACGGTGGAGAAAGGCTTCGACCCGCGCGACTTCGTGCTGTTCGCGTTCGGCGGCGCCGGCCCGGCGCACGCCGGCGTATTTGCGCGCGAGCTGGGCGTGCGAAAAATCGTGATTCCGCAACGCAAGGCCGCCTCCACATGGTGCGCGTTCGGCGCCGCCGCGGCCGACGTGCTGCACATCTTCGAGCACAGCGAGATCATGGGCATGCCGGTGCCGGCGAAGCGCGTCAACGATGCGGCTGGACGAGCTCCAGCAACACGGCATCGCAGCTGATGACGGGCGAGAGGCATCCGGCCTCGAGCCGCCAGCGCTTCGAATTCTCGCTCGACGTGCGCCACAAAGGGCAGATCAACGAGGTCGAGGTGCTGCTGCCGTGGGACCGCATGCCGCCGGGCTACGAGCCGGCGCTGCGCAAGCTCTTCGTGGATAAATACGAGAAGCTCTACGGCCGCGGCTCGGCGCTGGCCGGGCGCGCAGCTCGAGATCGTGGTCTGCCGCCTGCGCGCGCGCGCACTGACGCCGCAGGCCGAAGCTGATTCGCTCCAAAAAGGTCGACTACAAGGCCATTCCGAAGGAGGCAAAGCGCAAACTACGCTCGATCTATTGGCCGGATCTGAAGAAACACCGTGCGACGCCGGTTTTCGACGGTGACAGGCTTGCTGATCGGCAACCAGGTCAAGGGCCCGGCGATCGTCGAGACGGCGGACACCACCGTGGTGGTGCATCCCGGGAGCGAAACTGCGCGCTCGACCCGCTCGGCAATTTCGAGATGACTTTCTAGGGAGAGCGAATGGAGACGTGCACGGTCGAAACGGGCCTGCTGAAGAAAAAACCCTGCGGTCACCCCTCGGTCACCCACTGCGCGAACTGCGAGCAGCCGCTGTGCAGCAGCACGCGGTGGCGCAGCTCAAGGAAAACGGCCTTAAGCCGGCAAGTTCATGTGCAAGGACTGCGACACGGCGCGCGCCGATAATGGCCGAGCTCGCCCCGGCCCCGCAGCCCGTGAAAAAGCCGGTGCGACCCAGCCAAAGCCGCCGCGGACCCGCCGCCGGGCCCGCAGCCCAAAGCTGCGCCCAGGCCGGGCGCAAGCCAAGGTCGACGATGGCGGCGCCATCGAGTTCACGCCGAGTAAAGACGACAAGAAGTCAACAATTCGCCGCGATGAACGCCCCGCTGAAAAAACTGACCGAGCTCACCGGCGTCGCCTTCGACGGCGTGCGCAGCGGCTACGTGCCGCCGAAGAAGCTGTCGATCTCCAAAAAACTGCGTTTGCACAGGAAAAGCGAAACGCAGCATCGACCCGGTCACTTTCGAAGTCGTGCGCCACGCGCTCTGGAACGTGAACGAGGAGCACGGCGCGACCATCCAGCGCCTGTCGGGCTCGCCGGTGGCGATGTACGCGCTCGACCTCAATCCCTCGATCCTCACCGAGGACGCGGAGTTCGTCTATTTCGGGCCCTACATGCAGTACATGTCCGGGGTCACCGACACGCAGGTGAAGTGGACGCTGGAGAACCGCAGCGACAACCCCGGCATCGCCGACGGCGACATGTTCCTCGCCAACGACCCCTGGGTCGGCGCGGCGCACCAGATGGACGTGATGCTGCTCTGCCCGGTGTTCTGGAAGGGCGAGCTGTTCTGCTGGGTGACGAACTGCCTGCACCAGTACGACATCGGCGGCATCACGCCGGGCAGCTTCTGTCCTTCGGCGCGCGATGCCTTCGACGAAGGCATCCTATCTCCGCCGATCAAGATCGTCGAGAACAACGAGATCAGACGCGACATCGAAGAGGTCTATCTCCGAAGCAGTCGAAAGCCCAGCGCCGTGGCGCTCGACTTCCGCGCGCAGCTCGCGGGCAACATGACGGCCCGCGATCGGAGTTCTCAGCCTCATCCAGCGATACGGCGCCGATACGGTAAAGGGCGTGATGCGCAAGATCCTCGATGACGGCGAGCGCGCGTTCCTGAAGAAGCTCGCCGCCCTGCCCGACGGCGTGTGGCGCGACCGCACCTACGTCGAATGCTGCCGGCCGGGGGATCGGCAGGCCCACCGGGTTGCGCTCACCCTGCGCAAGGCGGGGAAAAAGCTGGTGTTCGAAAACGAAGGCACCGATCCGCAGGCCGGCGGCATCAATGCCACTTACTCCGGCTGGCGCGGCGCGATCATGGTGGCGCTGAACGAGCTCATGTGCTGGGAGCAGTACTACGCGGTCGGCGGCGCCCTGCGCCACGTCGAGTTCAATCCCACGCCCGGTACGCTGAACTGCGCGGATTTCCCGGCGTCGGTCTCCACCGCGCCCGTGCAATGCATGGAGATCTCGCTCTATCCCGCGTACAACGTGCTGTCGAAGATGATCTATCCCGATCCGGCGCTGCGCCGCGACGTGATGTGCATCGGCGGCACCAGCCAGTGGCCGGCGACCATCTTCCGCGGCATCGACCAGTGGGGCGAGCGCTACGGCTACCTGCTGGTCGACCCGATCGGCGGCGCGATCGGCGCCTTCTCACACGCCGACGGCATCTCCACCGGCGGCCAGGCGCGCACGCCGATCTGCAAGCTGCCCAACGTCGAGCACACCGAGCAGAGCTTTCCGGTGCTGTTCCTGTATCGAAAGGAAATCACCGATTCCGGCGGCGCCGGCAAATGGCGCGGCGGCCTGTCGGCCGAGTCGTGCTTCATTCCGCACGGCACCGACAGCATCACCCACGACACGCTGTCCTCGGGCAACGCGATCCCGACTTCCACCGGCATGATGGGCGGCTACCCGGGTGCGGTGAATCGCTACCGCTTCCTGAGAGACTCGGACATCGCGCGAGCGCATGAAGCGTGCGGAGCTGGTAAGGGATATCGATGAGTTGAGAGGAAGCAAGCGAAGAGCTGCGGATCTGCGGCAGCAGGACTTCACCCAGGGCCCGTCCGACGTCTATGCCGTGCTGTGGTCGGCCGCCGGCGGCTTCGGCGATCCGCTCGAGCGCGACCCGGCCAAGGTGAAGGCCGACATCGACAACGGCGACGTGACCGAGAAGGCGGCGCTGGAAATCTACGGCGTGGTGCCGGGCGATGCGCGCGCCACCGAGCGCCGGCGCACCGAGCTGCGCGCGCGGCGGATCTACGGTTTCCCGGGCGAAGTGAAAAAGCTTTCGGCGAAAGTGCGCTTCCTGGCGACCGAGAACCTGGCGGTGCACGACAATCTGCACTACGGCTGCGCCAAGTGCGCCACCGACCTCGGCCCGATCAGCCGCAATTACAAGGAGCGCTGCGTGCGCAACGACCTGCCGATCGAGGCCTCGAATCCGATCGTCGGCGACCCGAAGCGCTTCATCGACCCGCTGCCGCATTTCCGGCAGTTCTGCTGCCCGGGCTGCGGCCTGCTGGTCGAGAACGAGATCGCGGTCTCGCAGGACCCGCTGCTCAAGGACGTCGAGATTCTCTCCGGCTGAAGCCGCTCAGGCGCGCTTCTCGGCGTCGTGGAGGATCTGCACCAGCACGTCGCGTTGCGCGTGGCTGCCGCCGAGCTGGCCGAGGCGAGGCAGCAGCGGCTGCATGAGCTCCACGGTCTTTGCGAAGTCCCCGCGACGATGCGCGACCACGGCGCGGCATGCGGGAAGCGCAACCTCGCGCACCACCCTGCTGGTCGAAGCACCGACCGCCTCCAGAAAACGCCTCGTAGCGGTCTCACGCCCGGCCGCGGCCAGCGCCATTGCCCAATGCGGCAGGGTGAACATCGACAGGCAGTCGCCGATGCGCGCTTCGGCTTTGTCCGCAATCTCCACCCAGCGGCCGCCGACGTCCACGCCGCGCAGCTCGAGGCGCATGAGCATCGAGGCGGCGTTCTGAATGTCGATGTAGAGGTCCGGCATCTTCTGCACGAGCGGGGAGCCGACGCTGCGAAAGCGCCGGTCGTAGAGATCGAGCACGGCGTCGTGCTCGCCGAGTTGGATGTGGAACATGGCGCGATGCCACCACAAGTGGTGCACGAAGTTGTTCATCGGCGCCCAGTGGCTCTCGAGCGCGCCCAGGAACTCGAGGCCCTCGCGGGGCCGCTTCTGCATTTCCATCACGTGCGCCACCGCGTGCGTGCCCCAGCCGTCGGCAGGATCGAGCTCGACGGCGCGGCGACCCGCGCGCTCCGCCGCCGCGTACTCGCCGTTCTCCTCCAGGCCGAACGCGAGGCAGGACAGCGTGATGCCGTGGGTCGGCAGGCTCTGGTCCGTGTGGCTCGCGACTCGCTGCACCGAGCGCAGCATGTCCTCGCGCCGTCCGTTCCAGAAGTAATTGAAGTGCGAAAGGCGCAACGCCAGCACATCGGCGGGATGCTCATCGAGGATTTCTTCCCACCCGCGGAAGGCGCCATCGATATCGCCGCCCGCCCAGGCGGTTAGCGCCGCGGCGTGCTTCCGCTCGCGGGCGTCAAGCCTGGTGGCCAACCGCGCCGAAGCCATCGCCATCGGCACGTACCCGGCGTTGTAGGCCAGCATCATGAAGCAGCCCTTGAGGCAGTGGGCGAGGCCGAACTCCGGGTCGGCGGCGAGCGCCGCGCCGAGATGGTCGAACGCGTCGGCGCGGTTGCCTAAGTAGGCACGCAGGGCGTGGTTGAACGCGTCCGCCGCGGCGGCGGAGGAAGTCGAAACGGCCAGCCCATTCAGGTCTTGCACGGCTCGTAGAATACTCGCATGTCCGACTTCTCCGGCGTCAACTACGACGAAGCCATCCGGCGCGCGCGCAGCATCGTGCCGGCGCTGCGCGAGCGGGCGCAGAAGTGCGAGGAAGCGCGCGGCCTGCTGCCGGAAAACGAGAAGCTGCTGCACGAGACCGGCCTCTTCCGCTTCCACCAGCCGAGGTCCTTCGGCGGCATGGAGCTGCCCTTCCTGGCGGTGGTCGACATCGTTGCCGAGCTGGCGCGCGGTTGCCCTTCCACCGCGTGGAACGTCGGCAACCTCGGCTGCCACCACTGGATCCTCGGCTACTACGAGCCCGAGACGCAGCACGAGCTGTGGGACGCCAATCCGGATGTCCTGATCGCGTCTTCGATCGCGCTCGCGGCGGGACGAGGTAAACGAGTGGACGGGGGATTCGAAGTGTCCGGAAAGTGGCCCTTCTCCTCCGGCGTCGATAACTCTGACTGGAACATGCTCGCCGTCACGGTCTACGAGCATGAGAAAGCGGTGGACTGGCGGCTATGCCTGGTGCCGAAGTCCGACTACCAGGTGATCGACACCTGGTACGCGATGGGCATGGTCGGCACCGGAAGCAAGGACATCGAGGTGAAGGAGGTGTTCGTCCCCGAGCGGCGCGCCCTCGCCCTCGCCCGCTGCCGCGGCGGCCTCGAGCATCCGGGAGCCAAGGTGAACGCCGGCCCGCTGTTCCGCGTGCCGATCGTGGCTTCGGCGGGGCATCCGCTTTCCGCGACCGCCCTGGGTACGGCTGAAGGTGCTTATGAGCATGTCAGGGATGTTTTTCTGAAAAGAATTGGTACTTACACGGGCGCGAAGGTGTCCGACTTCCAGGCGGTGCAGGTCAAGCTGGCGCGGGCGCGCTGCCTGATCGACTCGGCGCGCCACCTGATGCGCGAATCCGCGCGCATGTTTCAGGAGAATGACAGCCTGGACGTGGAAACCAAGCTGCGCCTGCGCGCGCAGAACGCGTTCGCGGTTTCGCAATCGCGCGAGGCGGTGGAGACCCTTTGGTCGTTCTACGGCGCCAATGCCATCTATACTCGCGATCCGCTGCAGCGGTATCTGCGCGACGTGCAGGCGGCAAGCCAGCACTTCTCGTTCAACTTCGATATCGCCGGCGCGGCTTTCGGAACCGCCGCGCTCGGCGGAAAATACAGCAATCCGACCTTGTGAGCCGTCAATGACAACAATACGCCCGGTGCATTTCCTGCTGCTCTTCACCTTTTTCGTGTTTGGCCAGTCGCGTGCGCAGCAGGCCGATTATCCGAACCGGACGGTGCGCGTCGTGGTGCCGTTTCCGCCCGGCGGCGCGCCCGACCTCGTCGGCCGCACGCTCGCCAATCGCCTGAGCGAGCGCCTCGGCCAGCCGTTCGTGGTCGAGAACCGCACCGGCGCCGGCGGCAACATCGCCGCGGAGGCGGTGGCGCAGTCCGCGCCCGACGGCTACACGCTGTTCGCGCCCTCCGACGGCCCGCTGGTGATCAATCCCAACGTCTACGAGAAAGTGAACTTCAACCCGCTGAAGGACTTCGCGCCGATCTCGCTGGTCGCGAGCGTCGGGCTGACGCTGATGGCGTGCCCGAGCCTGCAGGCGAATACGGTCGAGGAAGTGATCGCGCTGGCGAAGAAGCGCAAGGTGTCCTACGCCACCTCGGGCTTCGGCAGCAGCCAGCACATGGTGGGCGAGATGCTCAAGGCCTCGGCCGACATCGACCTCGTGCACGTGCCGTACAAGGGCTTCGGCCAGGCGGTGACCGACGCCATGTCGTGCAACGTGGATCTCATCTTCGGCGCCATCTCCACCGGCATCCCGCACGTCAACTCGGGCAAGCTGAAAGCGATCGCGGTCACCATCCCGCGGCGCCACCCCGGCCTGCCGTCGACGCCCACCTTCCGCGAAGCGGGGCACCCGCAGGTGGCGATCGAGGCCTACATGGGGCTGCTCGCGCCCGCCGGTACGCCCGAGCCGATCATCAAGCGCCTGCATGCCGAGGTGGTGGCAATCCTCAAGGAGAAGGACACCATCGCGCGCCTTACCGGTGCAGGCCTCGACCTGGTGGGCAACGCGCCCGACGAATTCGCCGAGCGCCTCAAGGCGGACCTGGCCAAATTCGGCAAGATCGCGCGCTCGCTGGACGCGCGCGTGCAGTAATTCTCAGGCCGCGGCGCGGTCTTCCTTCTGCTGAAGGGCGAAGATCGAGGTGTAGCCCTTCGACCAGTCGGGCGGCATCAGGCAGGGCTGCGGATCGTGGTGCGCGAATTCGGCGCGCTTGCCGCGAACGATCATCTGGTCCTTCGATGAGCGGATCGGGTTGACGGTGTACGGGAACGCATCGGCCGAGCTCAAGGTATTCAGCAGCAGCGGCCGTCCGAGGTCCGAGGTGTTCTTCGCCGAGTAGTGCAGCGTGCGGCAGTTGTGCAGCGTGAGCGACCCCGCCGGGCCTGGCAGCACCACCGCCTTCGAGGTATCGAGCTTCGCCGCGTCCTCCTCGCGCAGGCAGCCGATCCATTTGCCGTCGTGGTCATACTGCGTCGGCATCGGGTTGACGAGATGGCTGCGCGGCAGCACCTGCAGCGGCCCCTGGTCCATGCCGCAGTCGTAGAGATAGGTGCCGACGGTGAGCGGCGAATAGTTGGTATGCGGCCAGAACGAGATGTCGTAGTGCCACTTCACCTCTTCGCCGCCGTGCGCCCACTTGAAGTTGATCTTGGAGTGGTGGAACTTCACGTCGGGGCCGACCAGGTCGGCAACGATATCGCCGACCAGCGATTGCGACACGTAGTCCCAGAACGCCGGGTGCTGGTCGACCGGCGCCGACACGCGGCGCAGCCGCGGCGCTTCCGGCTTGTGACCCGGCTCGAGGTCCCACACCGCGTCCGGCTTCGTCACCTTGCGGCTGCGCTCGATCAGCTCGTCGGTCGCGGCGCGCAGCTTTCGCACCCAGTCGTCGGGAATGATCTTTTCCAGGAGAAGATAACCCTCGGCGAAGTAGTGCTCGCGCTGCTTTTGCGTGAGGACGCGGGGCTTTTGGGAGAGGACTTGCTCGGGTGTCATAGGACGGCCTCCTTCTCTGTTTCGTTGACGCGGGCGCGCACGTCGGCGCCCTTGAGCTCGCGCGGCTCGCATGCGGCCGCGACGCACATGGCGGCGGCGTGGCCGATGGCATGGCCGTACGAGAAGCATTGCGCGGTGACGCGCGCCGAGGCGACCGCCTCGTGCTGCGCGGAAAGGCAGCGCCCGGCGAAGAGCAAGCCTTCGCCGCGCTGCGGAACGAAGCAGCCGTAGGGAACCTCGTAGTAGTCGTCGAGCAGCCATTCAACACGCGGCTTTGCGCCCGCGTGCAGCTCGATCGGCCAGGGCGAGCGCGCAATGCCGTCGGCCGACTTAGTGCCTTTTACGACATCCTGATTGGAGAGAAGTGCCGTACCGCGGCCTTGGCGCGTCTGGCGCACGCCGACCTGCACGCCCGTGTCGTTGACCCAGCTCTTCTCGCAGCCGGCGAGGTGGTCGCGGAAGAAGCGCGCGTATTCGCGCACCTGCCGGCGGCCTTCGACCTCGGCGTCGGTGAAGTCGGCGGCGAAGAGCGTATTCAGCTCGCGCCCGTCGGCACCGACGACGCGCGTGCAATTGCAAAGCAGCTCTCCCGGGCGCGTGGTGGTGAAGAGCCAGATCTTGGCGCGCGGCAGGAAGTAGCCCTTGCCGTGGTGGCGGCGCAGAAGCTCGGACACCTGCTCCGGCATGATGGTGTCCGCTCCGTAGGTCCGTACGAAGCGCTCGGTATCTACGCCGCCGAGGCGGAAAATCATTGTCGGGTTCTGCACTCGGCCGTCGTCGCCGACGAAGGTGGGCAGCCCCGCCATGGCGAGGACGTCCGCATCGCCGCTCGCGTCGATGGTGATCTTGCTCCTGACGCTGACCGTCCCCTGCTTGGTGTACGCGACCAGCCCCTCGATTCGTTCCCCTTCCAGCAGCACACCCGTCACGGTGCTGTGGAAGAGCACCTGCACGCCGGCTTCGCGCACCAGATGGTCGGCGGCCTCGCGCCAGATGAGCGGGTCGTGCACCCGGGTCCAGGTCTTGCCGTAACGCACCGGCGGCGTCAACCCGCCGCGCGACTCGAGCAGCTGCACGAACTCGTCGGCGAAGCCGAAGACGACCTGCTGCGGCCGCGCCGCGTTCTCGGAAGCGGCGTACAAGCCACACACGGTCCCCGACATGCCGGCGACTGCGCCGCCGCCGCAGAACCCGTAGCGCTCTACGAGCACCACGCGCAGGCCCTGGCGCGCGGCGGTGACGGCGGCCGCGACGCCGGCGGCGCCAGCGCCGGCCACCACGACGTCGCTGTCGATGGAGAACACCGGTCTTTTATCCACTTAGAAACCCAACAGCTTCGTCGGCAGCCACAGCACCGTCTGCGGAAACGCCATGACGATGGCGAGCGTGACGACCTGCAGCAGGATGAACGGGATCACCCCCTTGTACATGTCGAGCAGCGTGATCGAGGGCGGCGAGATGCCGCGCAGGTAGAAGATCGCCGGCGCCATCGGCGGCGTGAGGTAGCTGGTCTGGATGATGATGAGGAACAGGATGCAGAACCAGACCGGGTTGAAGCCGGCCGCCTTCACCAGCGGCATGAAGATCGGGATGAAGATGAGCAGGATCGAGATCCAGTCGAGCACGAACCCGGCCAGGAACACCATGCCGAGTAGTAGCGCGAGCAGCTGCCACGCCTGCAGGTTGAAGTACCCCACCGCCTGGTTGGTGAGGTCGATGCCGCCGGCGGCGAAGAACACGCCGGTGAAGATGGTGCCGCCGAGCAGGATCGCCATGATCATCGAGGTGATGCGCAGCGTCTTCAGCACCGAGGCCTTGAGCATCGCGAAGCTGAAGCGGCGGTAGAACAGCGTGAGCAGGAACGAGCCCAGCGCGCCGAGCGCCGCGGCTTCGGTCGGCGCCGCCCAGCCCAGCATGATCGAGCCGAGTACCGCGAAGATCATGAGGAATGGCGGCACCAGGGCGTGCGCCGTGATCCACAGCTTGCGCGCGAGCGGCGGGTCGTCCGGGCCCGGCGGCACGCGCGGGCCGTACTCGGGCTTGATCAGGCACAGCAGGAAGATGTAGACGAGATACAGGCTCGCCATGATCAGGCCGGGAAAGATCATGCCCACCAGCAAGTCGCCCACCGACACGTCCGCGACCGGCCCGAGCACCACCACCACCACCGAGGGCGGGATGATGGTGCCGAGCGAGCCGCCGGCGCAGATGGTGCCGCAGATGAGCGGCTTGTTGTAGGCGTACTTGAGCATCGCCGGGATGGCGAGCAGGCCGACCACCGTCTCGGTGGCGCCGATCACCCCGGTCGACGCTGCGAAGATGACGCACATGCCGACCGTGCCGAGCGCGAGGCCGCCCGGCAGGCGCCGCGTCCACAGGTGCACCGCCTCGAACAGCTCTTCGGCGATGCCCGAGCGCTCGAGCATGGTGCCCATGAAGACGAACAGCGGCACCGCGGCGAGCACGAAGTTCGAGGCGATGTCCTCGATCTTCTCCATCAGCTGGAAGATGATCGCGCCCTTGAACACGAGATAGCCGAAGAGGAGCGCGCGTGCCCGAGAGGGCGAAGGCCACGTGCACGCCGAGGAAGACGAGCACGAACATCGCCAGCAGCATCCAAAGCGGCAGGTATTCGCTCACCGCGGTTTCTTGACGATTTCATAGCAACGCGAGAAGCTCTGCGAGCGCCTGCAGGAAGAGCAGCGCGAACGCGGTGCACATGATGAGGCGGAAAGGCCAGATCACCGGGTTGAACGCCGACATGCCCGAGCGCTCGTGGCTCGCGTAGGCGCTCAGCACCTTCTGCCACAGCGCCAGGGACAGCCAGCCGGCGAGCGGCAGCACCAGCACGGCGTAGGTAAAGGCGTCGATCAGGGCGCGCTTCTTCGGCGAGACGTGGGCGTAGAAGAAGTCGACCCGCACATGCTCGCGCTCGCGCAGCGTGTAGGCCAGGCCGATGAGGAAGTGCGTCCCCATCACCATGTAGCCGATCTCGAACGCCCACAGCGTCGGAGCGCCCAGCACGTAGCGGGAAAAAACCTCGTAGCAGCTCGCCAGGATCAGCGGGATCACCAGCCACGCCGCGATGGCGCCACTGGTTCCGCTGATCCTGTCGAGGAAGGAAAGGAGGCCCTTCAGGCCTGCTTCACCTTCACGTTGCGATAGCGCGGCGCGTCCTTCCACAGCTCCTCGAAGTCGCGCTGGCTCTTCAGCACCTTCTCGAACCAGGCGTTGCCGGCCTTGGTCTTGTCGGCCCAGGCGCGCCCCTGCTCGTGCGCCGCGTACTGCACCTCGGCGTCGAGCTCGACGATCTCGTTGCCGCTCTTGCGGAAGAACTGCAGCGCCTTCGCGTCCTCTTGGCCGATGCGCGTGAAGGTCTCGAAGGTGACCAGCTTGGCGGTGAGCTCGATCAGCTTCTTGTCGTCGCTGGAGAGCTTCGCCCACACGTCCTTGTTGATGCACAGCTCGAAGGGCGCGGTCGGCTGGTGCACGCCGGGGATGATCAGGTACTTCGCGACCTTGTAGAACCCGGGGGAGATGTTCTCCCACAGCGTGCCCCACTCGGTGGCGTCGATCACGCCGCGCTCGAGCGCAGGGTAGATCTCGCCGCCGGGCGTGGTCACGGGCGAGGCGCCGAGGTCCCTCGACATCTCGATCCAGGCGCCCGCGGTGCGCAGCTTCAGGCCCTTCAGATCGGCCATCGTCTTCACCGGCTTGCGCGAGTGCAGGAACACTTCCGCGGTGCGGATGAAGAGCGGGATCGAAATAATGCCGGCCTTCTCATCGCGGTACTGTCGCTGCAGGTCCGCGCCGCCGGCCTCGTACATCCAGTGCAGCATGTACTCGGAGTTGAAGCTGCCGGCATAGCCGCCGAACAGCACCGTCGTCGGATCGGCGCCCCAGTCGTAGCCCATCCAGGTATGGCCCATCTCGGCGACGCCGTTCTTCACCGTCTCGGAGACCTTGAGCGCGTTGCCGAGCGCGCCGCCGGGGAACACCTGGATCTTCATGCGACCGCCGGAGAGGAAGGCGAGGCGCTCGGCGAAGGCCTTGGCGCCGATGTCCATGAGCGGGCCGCCCGGCCAGGCGGTGGTCATCTTCCAGCTGTACGACGGCCCCTTGGTCTGCGCTGCGGCGGGAAGTGCAGCCAGAGCCGCCGCGGTACCGGCACCGGCTTTCAGGAAGTCACGCTTCTTCATGGGTCTCCTCCTCAGGAGTATCTAAGTGAGGAACAACCGGACCGTCGATCGTCACCGGCGCGTCGGGCCGGCGGAACTTCTCGATCATCGGCTTCAGCTCCGGCTTCACATGGTCCTCGTTATAGCCGTTGAAGATGTGCCCGACCAGGCCGCGGTCGAGGTCGCTCGTGCCCATCACCCAGTCCGCGATCGGAAAGGTGAGGTTCATGTTCCTCGCCATCATGATCCCGTAGTTGTGGTGCGCGGTGTGGTGGCGGCGGATGGTGTTGACGAACGGGATGTTGCGCACGAACCAGTTGTCGCGCACGTGGCAGCAGTAGTGGAAGGTCTCGTAGATCAGGTACTGGCCGACGATCGTCACCATCAGGATGTAGCCCGCGTTGGGGTTCACCAGCCAGCCGAGCACGATGGCGAACGGCGTGCCCATGGCGATGAAGGTGAACAGCGCGCGCCACGGGAAGAAGATGATGCGCCACTCCCGCGTGCTGTCGACGGTCATCTCGTTGTCGGTGAAGTACTGGTGGTGCTGGCGCGTGTGGCGGTCGTAGATCGCGCGCAGCGCCCACACGTCCACCAGGCGATGCATCACGTACTTGTGGATCCACCATTCGAAGAGATTCGAGAAGAAGAACACCGGCACCACCAGCAGCCATTCCCAGCTCGCGCCCTGCAGGCGGCTCACGCACCACGTGATCACCGAAATGCCCACCAGATAGATCACGCCGATGTGGACGGGACCGCTGTACCAGGGGTGCACCTGGGCCATGTACTCCGCGCGGAACTTCTTTTGCCGCTCGCTGATGGAATGCCGATCGACTAGCTTTGCCATGACAAATCCCTCACTGACACACTACTGACATATTAGACGCCCAGCGTGGCCCGGGTAAAGGCCTGGATGTTGTCGAGCAGCCGGTCGAGGGCCGCCCCGGCCTCCTCCTCGTCCGCCTCGGCGATCGCCCGTGCAATATCGGCGTGCAGCTTCGCGGTCTCGGGCATGTCCGCCGCCTGCTTGTAGTGGTGGAACCAGAAGCGGCGCGAGAGCGAATTCATCAGCCCCATCGCCCCGGCGGCGAACTCGTTCTTCACCGCCGCGAGGCAAAGCTCGTTGAACTGCCGGTCGGTGCGCATGAAGGTCTTGTCGTCGCCGGCGCGCCCGGCCTTCTCGAACTGGCGCGCCAGCTCGCCGAAGCGCTCGCGCTCTTCTTCGCTCGCCCGCCGGGCGGCGCCGCGCGCCACCAGCCGCTCGAGCTCGCGGCGCACTTCGAGCAGCCGCAGCTGCGCCGCGACGTCGATCGCCGACACCACCACGCCGCGGCGCGGCAGGATCGTCACCAGGCGCTCGCGCGCGAGCCGCTGCAGCGCCTCGCGGATCGGCGTGCGCCCGATGCCCAGGCGCTCGGAGAGCATCTGCTCCGACACCGCGCTGCCGGGCTCGAGCTGGAGCGTGACGATCAGCTCCTCGATCTCGGTATACGCCCGGTCCGTTAGGGTTTCAGCGCTGCTTGCGCTTCTCGACGAGCGTGAGGAACTTGTCGTACTCCTTGTCGTCGACCGCATAGCTGTGGTCCTCGTCGGGAAACTTGCCGCTTCTCACCTCGGCGGCGTACTGCTTGAGGCCGCTGACCGCGACCTCGGTGAGGTTGGTGTAGCGCTTGGTGAACTTCGGCTTGAAGTCGGTGAATACGCCGAGCAGGTCGTAGGAGAGGAGGATCTGCCCGTCGGTGCCGGCGCCGGCGCCGATGCCGATGGTCGGGATCTCGAGCTGCTCGGAAATCAGCTTGGCGATCTTCGCCGGCACCGCCTCGAACTCCAGCATGAAGCAGCCCGCGTCCTGGATCGCGAACGCGTCCTCGAGGATCTTCATCGCCGTTTCGGCGGTGCGGCCCTGGATGCGAAAGCCGCCGAACATGGCCACCGTGTGCGGCGTAAGTCCGATGTGTGACGCCGTGGGGATGCCGGCATCGACCAGCGCCTTGAGGATGTGCGCCTGCGATTTCCCGCCCTGCGGCTTCACCGCGTCGCAGCCCGCTTCCTGCATGAAGCGCGTCGCGTTGGTGAGCGCCCGGTCGACGGTGTTGTAGCTCTGATAAGGCATGCAGCCGAGCACGAAGGTGTTGGGCGCGCCGCGCCGCACCGCCTGCGAGTGCAGCACCATCATCTCCATCGTCGCCGGAATGGTGTTCGGATGGCCGTGGCAGGTCATGGCGAGCGAGTCGCCGACCACGCACACATCGACTCCGGCGGTTTCCGCCCACTTGGCCGAGGTGTAGTCGAGCACCGAGGTGTAGACCATCTTCTCGCCGTTCTTCTTCGAATCGCGGATCTCGGTGATCGTGCGCTTCTTGCGCTCGGTGCTGGCCGTCGCCATTCGTCCTCCGTTGATATCCGACTGATATGTTACTGCAGAGAAAAAGGGGTCAGGACCCTTTTACGGCAGTAGCACTACCTGACCGCTGGTGCGGCGCGCTTCGAGGTCGCGGTGGGCGTCGGCGGCGGCGGCCAGTGCGTAGCGATGGCGCACCTCGAGGCGGATGGTTCCTTCTCGAAAAGCATTGAAGACGTTGCCCGCCATCTCGTGCAGGTGGTCGGCTGTGTAATGGAACAGCACTGGCCGGGACAGCGTTCCCGATTTCCCCGTCAAATCCGGGAATGAATCGTGCGCTCCGCTGGCCTGCCCATAGCTCACCCAGTGCCCGCGCAGCGCGAGGGCTTCATAGTTTTCCTTTGCCGCTTCCTTACCCAGACCGTCGTAGATCACGTCGGCTTTCTGTTTCATCTGGGAAACAAAGCGGTAGTCCCGCGTGACGATCGCCTGATCGCAGCCGTTCGCGCGCGCCAATTCCGCCTTGGCTTCGCTTGATACTGTGCCGATCACCCGCGCCCCTAGCGCCTTCGCCCATTGGCATAGGAACAGCCCCACGCCGCCGGCGGCCGCGTGCACCAGCACCACGTCGCCCGGCTTCACGCGGTGGGTGCGGTGAAGGAGGTACTCGGCGCTCATTCCCTTCAGCATCACCGCCGCCGCCGTCTCATCGCTGACGTAGTCCGGCAGGAGAACGAGCTGGTCCGCGGCCATCGCGCGCATGGTGGCGTACGCGCCAGGCGGCGGGCAGGCATAGGCCACACGATCGCCGGGCCGGTAATCCGGCGAATTGCTTTCCGTCACCACGCCCGCCGCTTCCATGCCGATCGCGGCCGGCGGCGTGATCATTTTGTAAAGGCCCTTGCGGACATAGACATCGATGTAGTTCACGCCGACCGCGGTTTGGCGGATGCGTACGTCGCCATTACCCAATCGAGGCGCGTCCAGTTTTCTGAATTGCAGAACCTCCGGGCCGCCGAACCCTGTCGCCACTACGCCTTGAGATTCCACAGCGCCCAAATGAGAAAAATGGGGTCTGTCCCCACTCAGGTCCCCATTCAAGTATTTCCTCAGCCCTGCAAAGCCGCCCTCGTACACGCCGCCGCCGACGAGCTGCTCGAACTCGCGCTCGCGGCCCTTGGGCACGTCGAAGGTCGATTCCCAGTGCCAGAAGGTGCGGTCGCCATCCGTCACCTTCTTCAATTGAACGGTGGCGACGTAATTGCGCATCGGCAGCGTCGCATCGAGGATGCAGTAGGTCGAGAGGTACTGGCTATCCGACAGCGCGAGCAGCTGCTCGCGGATGTGGTTGCCGTCCTTGAGGAAGAAATTGCGCACGCAGCCGACCTGGTCGGCGGGCTCGTTGCGCTCGATGCGCGAATCGCCGACCGCCGGATGCCAGGCGCTGTGGCTGTTGAAGTCGCGCAGCACCGCCCAGACGCGGTCGATCGGCGCATCGATGACCGCGGAACGTCGAACGCGAATCACTTCTTCAAATGATTTTTCAACGAGTCAAAGGCAGCCTGGAACACGCCCTGCCCGATGCCTTGGGCGAGCTCGCGCTCCTTCTCCGGGGCGCAGTCGAACTCGGCCCACCACTCGGCGAAGGTCTTGTTGCCATCGGTCACCGGGGTGAGCTTGAGCGTGGCGACGTAGTTCTCCACGCCCATCGGGCTCTCGAGGATGGAGTAGCTGCACTGATAGTCGTAGTCCGAGAGCGTGAGGAGCTGCTCGCGGATCACGCCGCCGTCGCGCAGGCGGAAGTTGCGCACGCAACCGATGCGGTCCGCCGGCATGTTGTTCTCGATGCGCGACTCGGCGACGAACGGCGTCCATTTCGGCAGGCCGTTGAAGTCGCGCACCTGCGCCCACACGGCGTCGGCCGGCGCCTCGATCACGCTCGACGTATAAACCTTGATCATCCCTTCTTGTTGCCCTCGAGGAGTGAGTTCGCGGCGTTGCCCAGGTCGCCGCCCTGCACGCCGATTTCGCGCAGCAGCTGGTCGACGAGCGGCGCCTGGGCGCGGAACCGCAGCGCCGAATTGACTACGCTGTCGGCGATGTTGCCATTGCCGCTGCCGCTGCCGTTGCCACCGCCCGGGCTGCCGCCGAGGCCCTCGACGTGCAGCACGCGGATGCCTTCGATGCGCTCCATCGGCTTCACCGACTCGCGGATGATGCCCTCGAGCTTGTCGATGAGCTGGCGGCGCATGGCCGACTGGCGCGCTTCCGGCGTGAGCAGGTTGGCCGCCTTGTTCATCAGCGTCAGGCCCTCGGCCTCGACCTCATGGCGGATCTTCGCTGCGAGGGAGCGGATGCGCGAGGTATCGGCCTCGGCTTCGGCGTTGGAGACGTCGACCAGCTTTTTGCGTTGCGCGAGCTCGACCTCGCGTACGGTGAATACTTTCTCTTCCTCGGCGACCGCCTTGGCGCGCGCCTGGTCGGCGGCGGCCTGGGCCTCGGACTGCGCCTTGGACTGCTCGGCCACGGCGATGGCGCGGTGCTGTTCGGCGAGCTCGATGGCCTGTCGACGGCCGATCTCCATTTCTTGGACGCTGCGCTCACGCCCGATGCGGTCCTCCTCCACCGCGCGCTCGGACGCGATGCGCGCGCGCTCCACCGCCTCGCGCGCGGTGATCTGCGCGCGCTCGGCCTCCTGCTCGCTCGTGGCCTTCTCGCGCGCCACGTCGGCGCGCTGCGCCGCGCGCTTCACCTCCAGCTCGCGCTCCTGCGACAGGCGCGCGTACTCGAGCTCGCGGTCGATGTCGAGCGCCTGGCGCTCGGTATCCAGGTTCTTGTTGCGGATCTGGATCATCGTGTCCTGCTCGATGTCGTTGCGCTTCTTCTTGCGCGTCTCGATGGTCTCGGTCAGGCGCGTCAGGCCCTCGGCGTCGAACGCGTTCGACGGGTTGAAGAACTCCATCGCGGTCTGGTCGAGCTGGGTGAGCGACACCGTCTCGAGCTCGAGGCCGTTCTGCAGCAGGTCGGCCGCCGCGGCATTGCGCACGCGCTTGACATACTCGCCGCGCTTCTCGTGCATCTCCTCCATCGTCATCTCGGCCGCGACGGTGCGCAGCGCGTCGACGAACTTGCCCTCCACCAGCTCCTTCAGCATGTCGGGCTGCATGGTGCGCTGGCCCAGGGTCTGCGCCGCCGCGGCGATCGCCCCCGGCTCCGCCTGCACGCGCACGTAGAACTCGCTCGTCACGTCGACGCGCATGCGATCCTTGGTGATGAGCGCACGCTCCCGGCCGCGCGACACCTCGAGGCGCAGGGTGTTCATGTTCACCGGGATTACCTCGTGCACGATCGGCAGCACCATGGCACCGCCGTTCATCACGACTTTCTGGCCGCCGAGGCCGGTGCGCACGAACGCCCGCTCCTTCGAGGAGCGCAGGTACAGCCAGTGCAGCAGCCATACCACGATCGCAACGACGACCGCGACGCCGATCACGGCGAGGATGAATTGTCCGAATTGAGCTCCAGTCATGAGGCACCTCTCTTGATACTTTTGAATTTTCTCGTGGTCTCGGTCAAAGCGACTTCCGTCGGCAGGCGCTCCATGCTGGAAGCGCCGTAGAAGCCGTTGCAGGCTTTGCTCTTGCTCAGGACGTAGGAAGCATCCTCGGGCGTGGCGACCGGGCCGCCATGGCAGAGCACCAGCACGTCCGGGTTGACGCCGCGCGCGGCTTTCGCCCAGCCTTCGATCAAAGGGATGGTTTCTTTCAAACCCAAGGCTGTGTGCGCGCCGATCGCCCCGCCGGCGGTCAGGCCCAGGTGGCAGACGATGATGTCGGCGCCCGCCTTCGCCATGTCGCGCGCGTTCTGCTCGGAGAACACATAGGGCGTCGTCAGCAAGTCCATCTCCCGTGCCCTGGCGATGACTTCCACTTCCAGCCCGTACCCCATGCCGGTTTCCTCGAGCTGGGCGCGGATCGTGCCGTCGAACAACCCGACCGTCGGAAAGTTCTGGATGCCGGAGAATCCCAGCTCGCAAAGCTGTTTCAGAAAATGCTCTTTGATGAGAAACGGATCGGTCCCGTTCACGCCCGCCAGCACGGGGGTGTGCTTCACCACCGGCAGCACCTCGCGCGCCATGTCGAGCACGATCTCGTTGGCATTGCCGTAGGCCATCAGGCCGGCGAGCGAGCCGCGCCCGGCCATGCGGTAGCGGCCGGAGTTGTAGATCACGATGAGGTCGATGCCGCCCGCCTCCTCGCACTTGGCGGACAGGCCGGTGCCGGCGCCGCCGCCGATGATCGGCTCGCCGCGGCGCACCTGCGCCTGCAGCTTTTTCAGGATGTCCTGGCGAGCGATGCGGGCCATGATATTTCAGTGATCTGGTTGAAGTTGGCGACCAGCGCTTCGGCGAAGGCAGGGTCGTTGATGTGGTGCGGCAGCCGTAGAAGTTTCCTGCGAAGAGGCGACTCTCAGATTGGTTGCAATGGCATCAAACAAGGCCCGGTCCGCCGCCGGATCCCAGAACGGCTTGCCCGGTGCGTCGAGGCCGGAGACGCCGCCCTCGGGAATCAGGAAGCGCACCGGGCCCTGCATGCGGTTCAGCTTGTCGGCGATAAAGCGCCCGATGCGCGCGTTCTCCTCCGGAGTGGTGCGCATCAGCGTCACGTTGGTGTTGTGCTTGTACAAGACCCGATCCCGGAAGTGCGCGGGCACGGTTTCCATCGCCCAGAAATTCACCATGTCGAGCGCGCCGCAGGAGCCCACGTAGGGAACCGCTTTCTTCGCGAAAACATCCATCCGCGTCGGTCCCGCGCTGAGCACGCCGCCCACCATCTCGTCGGCGATTTCCGTGGTGGTGACATCCAGCACGCCGGAAATCAGCCCGGAATCGACCAGCTTCTCCATCGACTGGCCGCCGGTGCCGGTGGCGTGGAACACGATGCAGTCGTAGCGTGCTTCGAGCTGCTTGCACACCGCCTGCACGCAGGCCGTGGTGAGCCCGAACATGGTCAGGCCGAGCGCTGGCTTCTCCTCGGTCTTGTCCTTTTTCGAATAGGCGATCATCCCGGCGAGCGCATGGGCCGCATTGGCCAGCACTTTCTCGGAAATGCGGTTGATGCCCGAGATGTCGGTGACCGAATACATCATGCAGATGTCGGAGGGCCCGACGTAGGGCTTCACGTCGCCGGAAGCCACCGTCGACACCATGACTTTGGGAATGCCGATCGGCAGCCGGCGCATCGCCTGGGTCGCGAGCGCGGTGCCGCCGGAGCCGCCAGCGGAGATCAGGCCGCCGAGGTCGCGGCGGCCGGCGACGAAATGCTCGAAGGCGAGCGCCATTTCGCTTACCGCCGAGCCACGATCACCGGTAAAGACCGCGCCCTCGCCTTTCGGATGATGCCGCGCCACTTCGCGCGGATGGACCATCGCCGACGACGGCTTGCCGGAGGTCGCGAGGTCCACCGTCACGGTGCGCAAGCCGAGCTTCTCGAGGCAGCTGCGCAAATAGAACAGCTCGCGCCCCTTGGTGTCGAAGGTGCCGGCGATATAGGCGGCGCGGCCGGCGGTCTGCGCCACCGGGAACTCGACCACACGCGGTTCGGGCTTTGGCTCCTCGACGGGGAGCGGACTCCTGGGAATTCCCCAGCGGGTGGTGCCACCGATGCTGCGCTCGCCATCGTCCGGCGGAACCAGCTCGTCGCTGGCGCGCTTCACCGTCAGGATGTGCACTTGCTCAGCCTCCGGAGTTGATTCCGGAACGACCTCATCCTCGGCCATCTTCACGCCCAGCAGGCGCTGCTGCAGCTCGCGGTCGGCGGCGAGCTCGCTGGCACGCATGGAACGCGCGATGCGCCCGTTGACCATGACGTCGACCGTGTCGGCAACCTCGATCGCCACGCCGAGGTTCTGCTCGATCAGGAGCACCGAGATTTCGCCTTCGGCGGCGAGCGACTTCAGCATCGCCGAAACCTGCTGGACGATGACCGGCGCAAGACCCTCGGTGGGCTCGTCCATCACCAGCAGCTTCGGGTTGAAGAGCAGCGCGCGCGAGATCGCGAGCATCTGCTGCTCGCCGCCGGAGAGCTCGGCGCCGCCGTTCTTCTTCCGTTCGGCAAGGCGCGGGAAGGTCTGGTAGACGCGCTCCACGGTCCATGGGCCCTTCCTCACGACCATGCGCAGGTGCTCGTCGACCGAGAGCGAGGGCCACACCCGCCGTCCCTGCGGCACGTAGCCGATGCCCTTCTCCGTGATCACGTTCGGCGCGAGGCCGAGGATCTCCTCACCGGCCAGCTTGATGCTCCCTTGGGCGCGCACCAAACCGGTGATGGCATTGCAGAGCGTGGTCTTGCCCATGCCGTTGCGGCCGACGACGGCGACGACGCCGTGATCCAGGGCGAGCGAAACCCCCTGCAGCGCGTGGGCGCGCCCGTAGTGCACGTCCAGGTTCTTGATCTCGAGGATCATCAGTGGTGCTTCCCGCCCATGTAGATGGCCTGGACCTCGGCGTCGTTTTCGATCTCGGCCGGCGTGCCGTGCTTCAGGATGCGGGCGTTGTGCATTACGGTGACGCGCTGCACCACGCGCAGCGCGATGTCGAGGTCGTGCTCGATGATGATGAAGCCCATGTGCGCGGGCAGCGAGGTCAGCAGCGCCACCAGCTCGGCCCGCTCCGCCGGCGACAGGCCCGCCGCCGGCTCGTCGAACAGGATCAGGCGCGGCGCGCCGGCCAGCGCCATGCCGATCTCGAGCTGGCGCTGCTGCCCGTGCGACAGCGACGAGACCGGGGCATCGGCGAGGTGCGACAGGCGCACGCGCTCAAGAAGGTCTTGAACCGGTTGGCTGCGCCGGTGCCGAAAAAACGAATACCTGTTCCTGGACACTCCGCGAACCGCCAGGAACAGGTTGTCCCGCACCGAGAGGTCGCGGAACAGGAGCGAGGATTGGTAGGTGCGCCGCAGCCCCATTCGAATGCGCTCGAAGGGGGCGTGCAGCGTGACGTCCTCGCCGAAGAATAAGACCCGCCCTACGCTGGCCGGGAAGTCGCCGGTAATGACGTTGAACAGCGTGGTCTTGCCGGCGCCGTTGGCACCGATGACCGCGCGGCGCTCGCCCGCGGCGACCGAGAACGACACGTCCTCGATCGCGCGCAGGGCGCCGAAGTTGCGGGTTACGCCCTCCAGCACGAGGGCATGTTCTTGTGAAATCAAGGGCAGTTCGGTTCGTCCCGGGAGCCGATCTTGAACTCGGCGGGGGGCGTGCCGAGCGTCTGGTTCACGTTGTCGACGCGGCGCAGCACCTTGTTGAAGAGATTGCCCTGGCTGTCCTTCACCACCTCGGTGATGAACGTGCTGCCGATCGCCTGCCGGTTCGCGTCCAGCTTGTGCTCGCCGGTGGGAAGCTTGAGCGTCATCTTCGACATCGCCTCGCGGTACTTCTTGTGGCCGTCGGAAAGGTCGCCCTTCACTGCGTCCAGCGCGTCGAGCGTCGCCTTCATGTTGGTGTAGTAGACGACCGCGAACAGCGACGGGCTCGGATAGCCATCCGGGAAGTTCTTCTTGTAGTCGGCGACGAACTTCTTCCACTCGGGCGCGTCGTACGCATCGGCCAGCGGGCCGGCGGACAGCGTGCCGACCAGCGAGTCGCGGCGCTTGCCTTTGTAATTGAGGACGTCCTGGCTCACCGTGATCGAGCCGCCGATCATCGGCTTGTCGCCGCCGGCCTGCTCGTACTGGTTGAGGAAGTTCACCGCATCGGCGCCGCCCAGCACCACCACCAGCGCGTCGACATCCTTCGGAATACGCGCGATCACCGACGAGTAGTCCTTGCCGCCGAGCGGCACCCAGGCCTTGACCGGCACCTTGCCGCCGAGCTTGCAGTACTCGGCCATGAAGCCCTGCACCTGCGAGTACGGGAAGGCATAGTCCTCGGCGATCACCATCACGCGCTTGTAGCCCTTGTCGAGCGCCGCCTTGCCGAGGCCGTACATCCACTGCCCGCCGTCGGTGTTCCAGCGGAAGAAGTTGGGCGACGGGTCCTGCAGCGTGGTGGCCTGCGCGCCGGAGCCGCCGTTGATGAACGTCACCTGCGGCTGGGTCTTGGAGTAGTTCTTCACCGCGATGCCCTCGCCGCCGGAGAGCGGCCCGACCATGAGCTCGACCTTGTCCTGCTCGACCAGCTTGCGCACCGCGTTGACGGCGACGTCGGGCTTGGCGTCGGAGGACGCCTTGATCAGCTCGATCTTGCGGCCGGCGACCACGCCGCCGCGCTCGCGGATCGCGAGCTCGGCGCCGCGCATGCCGTCCTGCCCGCCCGCGGCGAACGGGCCCTCCAGCGTCGCCAGCAGGCCGATCTTGATCGGCTTGCCTTGTTGCGCATACGCGAAGCCGGCGAATGCGGTAACGACTGCCGCACCGACCAGCGTTCTCACAAATGTTCGCTTCTTCATCTGGAACCTCCTCTGGGGGTTGAGAATTTCGACTTCAAACCTGCCCACCATCCGAGCAGGCCGTCGGGCGAAAACAAAACGATGGCAAGGAACACCACGCCGATCACGAGGTTGAAGCGCTCGCGGTCGATCATGTCGATGGCGAAGGTCTGCAGCAGGACGAACACGATGGCGCCGAGGAAGGCACCGATCGGATGGCGCATGCCGCCGAGCACCGCGATGACCAGCACGTTGATCATCCACGAGGTGCCGACCGAGCCGGGCGTGACCAGGCCGTTGTACCAGGTGAACAGCACGCCGCCGACGCCCGCCATGACGCCCGCGGCCGCGTAGGCTGCCACGCGATGCGCCGTGACGTTGAACCCGAGCGCGTTCATGCGCCGCGGGTTGTCGCGGATGCCCTGCAGCGCGATGCCGAACGGCGAGCGCAGCAGGTACTTGACGAAGAAGTAACCGGCGAGCGACCAGAACAGCACGAGATAGTAGAACGGCGTCGCCTGCCGGAAATCGATGCCGCTCACCGTCGGCGCGTAGACCTGCTGGAAGCCCTGGAAGCCGTTGAACACGCTGTAGTTCTGCAGGCAGAGGTAGTAGAAAGCGACGCCCACGGCCAGCGTGATCATGATGGTGTAGATGCCCTCGGTGCGCACCGACAGCCAGCCGATGAAAGTCGCGGCGACGGTGGCCGCGCCAATCGCGAGCGGCACCGCCAGCCACCAAGGCCACTTCAGGCTGATCTCGGCCACCGCGCTCGTGCCGAGGATCGCCATCAGGTAGCCGGCGATGCCGGCGACCGTCATCTGCGCGAGCGACACCATCCCGCCATAGCCGCCGAGGAAGGTGAGCGACAGCGCGATCAGCCCAAGCGCCAGCGACTGCGCACCGATCTGGTAGGTCAGGAATGGCGTCGCGAACCATGGGAAAGCCAGCAGGAACGCGAAAACGAACAGGTGCCTTACCCGCACCGGATTCTCGAACGTCCAGGAAATCGGGGTCAGAGCCCGATTTCCCGCGGCCAAGGTTCCGGCTCCCGGAGACGAAATCGGGCTCTGACCCCGATTTCCGTTCTGGAAATTCATCGCCTTGCGCCAGTACGCAGCGCTCAAGCGGGCCTCCCCAAGATGCCGCGCGGGCGGAAGGCGAGCACGAGCACCAGGATCACGAAGGTGAACACCACGCTGTAGGTCGGCGCGTAGGCAAGGCCGTAGGTCTCGGCCAGCCCGAGGATGACTGCGCCGAGGGCGGCGCCGACCACGCTGCCCATGCCGCCGACGATCACCACGATCAGCGAGGCCAGCAGCATGCGCGTGTCCTCCCCGGGCGCCATCGACAGCTCGACCGAGCCGATCACGCCGCCGAGGCCGGCGAGCCCGGCGCCGATGGCGAACGTGGTGGCGAACAGCCTTCCGACATTGATCCCGGAAGCGGCGAGCATGCCGCGGTCATCGACGCCGGCGCGGATCATCATGCCTACGCGCGTGCGGTTGAGGAACATCCACAGCGCCACGCCGATGGCTACGCCGATCGGGATCAGTGCCAGGCGATAGGCCGAATAAGCCTTGATGATCGGAATGCCGCGGATCGGGCCGTTCAGCCATTCCGGCGGCGACAGCTGGTGCACCTGGGCGCCGATCGCCCACATCAGGAGGTCGGCGATGACGATCGAAAGGCCGATGGTCACCATGGTCTGGCGCAGGTCCTCGCCCTGCATGAAGCGGAAGATCGACACCTGCATTACCAGGCCGGCAAGCGCCGCGACCGCGAAGCCCACGACCAGCGCGAGCAGAAACGAGCCGGTGTATTGCGCGGTGAAGAAGCCGAGGTAGCCGCCGAAAAGATAGAGCGAGCCGTGCGCGAGGTTCACGTTGCGCATCAGGCCGAACACCAGCGTGAAGCCCGCCGCGACGATGAAGTAGAGCGAAGCGAGCGTCAGGCCGTTGAGCATCGTGATCAGGAACAGCCGCTCGTTGTCCCAAAGCGCCCAGATGGTGAAAACCAGGACCGGCGCGCCGATCACGATCCCCCAGAACCATTTCCAGCCCTTTTTCAGGCGACGAACCGGCTGCGTTGCGAGCGGATCTCCGGCATCTTCGCGAACTCTCCGTCCTTCATGATGGCGAGCAGCTTCGACTTGTCCTGCAGCAGCGAGATGTTGGACAGCGGGTCGCCGTCGACCAGCAGCAGGTCGGCAAGCCAGCCCTCGCGGATTTCGCCCAGGTCCTTCTTCATCATGATCTGGCCGCCCCAGCGCGTGGCGGAGATCAAGGTCTCCATCGGCGTCATGCCGAGGTACTTGACGAAATATTCGAGGTCCTTGGCGTTCTCGCCGTGCGGCGCCCAGGCGAAGCCGTAGTCGCCGCCGGGCAGCACGCGGATGCCGCGCTTGAGCATCGCCTTCATGCTCTTCACCGCCGCCTCGAGCTCGAGCTCGTAGCCCATGTTGCGCGCGGTCTTGTTGTCGATGCCGACCACCTCGCCCTCGTGCAGCAGGCGGATGATCACCGACAGGCCGGGCGCGACGAACACCTTGTCCTTCTGCGCCTCCATCATGTCGAGGCCTTCCTCGTCGATGAAGCTCGCGTGGTAGATCACCTCGATGCCGTGGCGCATGGCCTGCTTCACCGACTCGGTGGAGCGCGCGTGGCACGCGAGGCGCTTGCCGCGCACCTTGGTCTCGCGCGCCGCGATCGCCACCTCCTCGTCGCTCATCCAGTTGGTCTTCGCGTCCGCGCCCGGCACCAGGTTGTCGCCCGAGAGGTTGAGCTTGATCTGGTCGACGCCGTACTTGAGGAACATGCGCACGGCTTTGCGCATGCCCTCCGGCCCGTCGACCACGCAGCCAAACGACATGTCGGGATACGGCAGGTGCGGCAGCATGTCGTCGCCGAGCGAGCCGGTGACGGTGATCTCCTGGCTCGCCGCCAGGTAGCGCGGGCCCGGAATCTGGCCGGAATCGATGGCGTTGCGGATCACGCAGTCAAGGCGCGGCTTGGGGGTGGCCGCGCCGACGCAGGAAGTCCAGCCGTGGTCGAGGTACTGCTTCGCCACCTGCGCCGCCCAGAGGGTGTGCTCCTCGTGCGGCATCTTCTGGATCGCGTCCAGCGTCTTGGAATTGGTCCAGCCGAAGTGCGTATGCGCCTCGCACATGCCGGGCATGAGCGTCGCGCCGGCGCCGTCGATCACCGTCATCCCCGCCACCGGCAGGCTGCGGCTGCCGCGGCCAATGCGCGAAATGCGGTTGCCCTGCACCAGCACTTCGCCGGGGTACGGCTGCGCCCCGGTGGCGTCGATTATGCGAACGTTCGTGAAGAGGACGTTTGCCATGTGCTTCTCCTCTCGGAAAGAAATTGCTTCAACAGGTCCATGCACTCCTCCGGCTTTTCCACCGGCGTCCAATGCCCGCAGCCGCGCAGAACCTCTACCCGGCTGCCGGAAATCTTCTGCGCCATCATGCGCACGGACTGCGGCGGGGCGACGATGTCCTCGTCGCCGGTGACGAGCAGCGTCGGACAAGCGATTCGAGTGGTGTCGGCGGACCGCGCGTCGGCGAGCGCCTCGCAGCTCCGGGCGTAGCCGTCGGCGTTCTGCCCCATCAGCGACTCGCGCACGAACGCGACCGCGGCATGACGTCTTTGTCTGGTTTCGTTCGAAGTGGAGGCCTGCACCAGTGAATCGGCAATTCCGGTCATGCCTTCCTGCCGCGCCTTGGCCGCCCGCGCGCGAATACCGACTCTCGCCTGATCCGGCGGCGCGAGCAGCGGGCCGAACAGCGCCAGGCTGCGCACCATCGCGGGCTCGGCGGCAGCGAAGTGCGCCGCCACGATGGTTCCCATCGAATGCGCCACGACGTGCGCCCTGTCGACCTTGGCAGCTGCCAGGGCGCGTTTCGCTGCGTCGACGAATTTCTCTATCGAAAGAGGACCTTCCACTCTCCACGAGCGGCCGGAACCGGGCAGGTCGAGGCGCACGCGCTTGTGGCGCGCGAAGGCGCCCTGCAAGGGAGTCCAGGTGTTGGTGGTACCGCCGAGGCCGTGGATCATCAGCACGGCGTCGCCCTCGCCGTCGACCTCGACCGCCATCCGCTCTACGAAGACCATCCTCCTCCTCAGGAGGCGAAATGAGACGCGCGTCTCAAATCGCTGTGCGAGACTAACCGCGCGTGAAAAAAAGCGCCACCCCTTTCTACGACCTTCCCGACCTCGGACGCGGCCATCGCGGCCGGGTGTTCCGCCGCCTGCTGGATGAAGCGGTGCGTCTTGTGCGGCGCGGCAGAATTCCGTCGGTGGCGGAAGTGGCTCAAAGCGCAGGGGTTTCGCGCGCCACCGCGTACCGCTACTTCCCTTCCCGCTCCAAGCTGGTCAGCGCCGTGATCGCCGAGGCGCTGGCTCCCGTGCGGCGAGCAGTGCCGCAGGAGGGCGACGCAAAGCGCCGGCTGCACGAGCTCCTCGACCGTACCTACTCGCGCTTCCACGAGTACGAGCCGCACATGCGCGCCGCGCTGCAGCTCGCCCTCGAGCACCAGTCGCTCGAGGCCGCCGGCTTGCTGGAGGAAGAGCCGTTCCGGCGCGGCCAGCGCACCGAGATCCTCGCCACCACCATCGCGCCGCTCAGGCAGAAGCTCTCGAAGAAGACCTATGACCGGCTGCTGCGCGCGCTGGCGGTGGTCTACGGCATCGAGCCGATGGTGATCCTCAAGGACATCTGCGGCGCCAGCGATCGCGAGACCGAGGCGGTGGTGCGGTGGATGATGGATGCGCTGGTGGACGCGGCCCTGCGCAACAAGGCCTAGTCGCTACTTCCGCTTGCCCCTGGCGAATTGCTTGCCGAGACGCTTCACCGCTTCGGACTCGCCGCGCACGCGCAGGAACGCACCCTCGCCGTCCGAGCGCTCCTCGAGCACCTTGCAGCTCGAGAAGATTTCGCCGCGTCGATTCTGCGCCGACCACGGCAGGAAAATTTCGGCCTCGATGAGGTCGCGCTCGAAAAAGGCGATGATCGCCTCGCGCAGCTTGGTGATGTCCGCTTCGCGGCGCGCGCTCATCACGATGGAGCCGGGATACTTGGCGAGCAGCGCCGCGCGCAGTTCTCCCTCCTTGCCGCCGCGGTCGATCTTGTTGAACACCAGGAGCCGCGGCACCGCCTTGGCGCCGATCTCGGCCAGCACTTCCTCGGTCACCTCGAGCTGCCGCTCGAAGCCCGGGTCGCTCGCGTCGACGACATGGCAGAGCAGCGCCGCCTCGAGCGCCTCGTCCAAGGTGGACTTGAACGAGGCGACCAGGCCGTGCGGCAGGTTCTTGATGAAGCCGACGGTGTCGCTCACCAGCACGCGCGGCACGCTTTCGGGGTGCAAGGCGCGCACGGTGGTGTCGAGCGTCGCGAACAGCTTGTCGGCGACCAGCACCTGGTTGCCGGTGAGCGCGCGCATCAGCGTCGACTTGCCGGCGTTGGTGTAGCCAACCAGCGCCGCGCGCGCCAGCCCCTGGCGTTCCTGGCGCTTCGCGCGCTGGGTCTTGCGCCCGAGGTCGGTGGCGTCGAGCTCCTTCTGCAGCTCGGCGATGCGGTCGCGGATCTTGCGCCGGTCGAGCTCGCCGTGCGACTCGCCGCCGCTGCGGCCGCCGGTGCCGCTGCGCGCGCGGTCCTTCGGTCCGGCCTGCTTGGCCGCTTCGCGCAGGCGCGGCGCCATGTAGCCCAGGCGCGCGATCTCCACCTGCGCGCGCGCGGCGCGCGAGCGCGCGTGGCGGTGGAAGATCTCCAGGATCACCATGGTGCGGTCCATCACCTGGCAGCCAAGCTCCTTCTCGAGCGTGAAGGTCTGCGAAGGCGAAATCTCGTGATCGATGAGGACGACGTTGGCGCGCTCGGCCTCGACCAGCGCGCGCAGCTCCTCGCGCTTGCCGGTTCCCAGGTACGCCGCTGCCTGGAAGCTCGCGCGCTTCTGCGTAAAGCGGCCGACGACCTCGATGCCCAGGGTCTTGGCGAGCTGGCGCAGCTCGGTGAGCGAGGCGTCGAACTCGAGGTCGCTCGCGCTCGGCAACTGCACCGCGACCACGATCGCGCGCATCTAGCGCAATGCCGAGAGAGTGCGCACGTGGCCGGTGTCGACGCGCGCGGTCACCGTCATGCCGGCGCGCAGCGGCGTCTGGCCATCCGGCGTCGAATCGAGGCTGATCAGCACCGGCACACGCTGCACCACCTTGACCCAGTTGCCGCTGGAGTTTTGCGCCGGCAGCAGCGCGAACTCGGCCTTGGTGGCCGGCGCAATGGTGCTGACGCGGCCGCGCCATCGGGCATCCGGATAGGCGTCCGCGACCACGGTGACTTCCTGCCCTTCGCGCATATGGGTGAGCTGGGTTTCCTTGAAATTGGCCTCGACCCACATTGGCCGGGACTCGATCAGGCTGAAGACCGGCACGCCGCGCTCGACGCGCTCGCCGACCTGCAGGCGCATGTTACTGATGATGCCGGCGGCCGGGGCGACGACGCGCACGCGCGCGAGCTCGTCGCGCCCGGCGTCGCGGGCGGCGCGGGCGGCGAGGAACCGCGGGTGCGCCTCCGTTGGAACCTTGACGTTGCCGCCGAGCGCGGCAAGCACGCGCACCGCCTTCTCGCGTGAGCTATCGAGCCGCCGGCGCGCGGCCTCGAGATTGTGGCGCGCTTCGTCGAAGCTCGCCTCGAGCCCCATGCCGCGCTCCTTCAGCTTCGCCTGGCGCTCGAGCTGGCGCGCGAGGAAGCCGATGCGCTCCTGCGCTTCCGCGGCGTCGGCGAGCGCGACGCGGTGCTCGGCGCGCAAGCCATCGAGCTCGGTGCGCACCACTTCCATCTGCGCCTCCGCGCTCGCCACCGTGAGCTCGAAAGGCGTGGCATCGACGCGAAACAGCAACGCGCCCGCAGCGACCGGCTCGTTGTCGCGCACGCCCACCTCCACCACCCGCCCGGATACGTCGGCGGTCACGGCGATCATGTGCGCCTTCACGTACGCGTTCTCGGTTTCCTCGAAGCGCCCGCCCTGCAGCCACAGTGCCAGTCCGCCGGCCAGGGCGATGGCCGGCACGATAACCAGCAGGAGAAAACGCTTCATTTCAGGCGCGACAGGTTCGACTTGATCGCGAGCAGCGCATCGACGAATTGCTCGCGCTGCCGGGCGCTCAGGCCGGCCAGGGCGTCGCGCCGCAGGCCGAAGGCCTGCTTGCGCAGCTTGCGCATCGCCGGCTCGGCGGCGGCGGTGAGGTGCACGCGCCAGGCGCGCCGGTCGCGCGCGTCGTCCTCGCGCCGCACCCAGCCCTTGGCCTCGAGCCGGTCGAGCAGGCGGCCGAGCGTCGCGCGCTCGACCTCGAGGATGGCGGCGAGCTCGGACTGGGTCGCGCCCGGGTGGCGGAAGAGATGGTTCAGC
This sequence comes from uncultured beta proteobacterium, assembly GCA_963810475.1. GTDB lineage: Bacteria > Pseudomonadota > Gammaproteobacteria > Burkholderiales > SG8-39 > SCGC-AG-212-J23. The sequence continues at coordinate 231,635 of CAWENY010000035.1, forward strand.
ACCCACCACTGCGAGCGCGTCAGGCCGAGGGTGCGCACGCGCCGGTCGTAGACGGTGCGCATCAGGCGCGCGACGTCGTTCACCAGGTAGCCGAAGTTGCGCGACAGGTCTTCGCGGATCACCCGGGCCATATTAGTTGCCTGGCTTACAATGAGCAAGGCAATGACATCTTCTCCGTCTCCGCACCGGGCCTGGGTGCTGGCGACCTGCACCGCGGTCACCTTCCTCTACTCGATGAGCCTGACCGCGGTGAACGTGTCGCTGCCGCAGATCCAGGGCGCGCTCTCGGCGACGCAGGACCAGATCGCGTGGGTCATTACCTCGAACCTGGTGGCGACCGCGGTGATGACGCCGCTCACCGGCTGGCTCGCCGCGCGCTTCGGCGCGCGTTATCTCTGCCTCGGGTGCGTCGCCGCCTTTGCAGCGGCGTCGGCCGCGTGCGGCCTCGCCGGCTCGATCGAGACGCTGGTGGCGTGGCGCACGGTGCAAGGCGCCGCCGGCGCGCCGCTGGTGCCGATGTCGCAGGCCATCGTGCTGGCAAGCTATCCGCGCGAGCGCCACGGCGCGGTGATCTCCATCTTCGGCGTGGCCTCGGTCATGGGCCCGGTGGTCGGGCCGGTGCTCGGCGGCGCGCTCGCCGAGGCCTACGACTGGCGCGCGGTGTTCTACATGATGGTGCCGTTCGCGGTGGCGGCGCTCGCCGCCTGCTGGCTCTTCATCCGCGACCGCCAGGCGCCGCAGCCGGTGCGCCTGGATTGGACCGGCTTCCTCATGCTCTCGGCCGCGCTCGCCGGCCTGCAGCTGATGCTGGATCGCGGCGAGCGCGCCGGCTGGTTCTCGTCCGCCGAGATCGTCGCCTGGGCGGCGGTGGCGGCGCTCGGCCTGTACCTCTTCATCGCGCACACGCTCACCGCGCGGCGGCCGTTCCTCGATCCGCGCCTGCTGGGCGAGCGCAATTTCGCCCTCGGCCTGGTGCTGATCTTCGTCTTCGGCATGCTCAACTTCACGCCGATGACGATGCTGCCGCCGATGCTGCAGGGGGTTGCCGGCTATCCCGACTCGGTGATCGGCTGGGTGCTCGGCGCCCGCGGCCTGGGCACGATGGTGGGCTTCGCCCTGATGATCTACGCCAGCCGCTTCGACCCGCGCTGGATGATCAGCATCGGCTTCCTGCTGCAGGCGCTCGCCGGCTGGCAGCTCGGCCAGCTCGACCCCGGCTTCGGCGTGCAAGACGTGTTCTGGCCGATGGCGCTGCAGGGCCTCGGCGTCGGCCTGCTCTGGGTCCCCATCACCATGGTGGCCTTCTCCGCGCTCGAAGGCGAGCGCCTGGCCGAGGGAACGGCGGTCTATCACATGCTGCGCAACATCGGCAGCAGCGTGCACATCTCGCTCAGCACGGTGCTGGTGGTGCACATGACGCAGGCCGCGCACTCCGAGCTATCGCCCAACATCTCGCGCTACAACGAGGCGCTGTCGCTGCCGTGGGTGCGCGGCACGCTGGATCTGGGCGACGCGCAAAGCCTGGCCGCGATCGAGTCCGAAATCGCACGGCAGGCCTCGATGATCGGCTACCTGGATTCCTTCTGGGCCTTCTGCGCCACGGCGCTCGTGGTGCTGCCCCTTATCCTGCTGGTGCGCTGGAAGCGTTAAGGCAAAATAGCGCCTGATCCCGAGGAGACGCCATGCCCGTTACTGCCCTCAACCACTACCTCATCGTCTCGAAGAACCTCGAGCGCTCGAAGAAGTTCTACCAGGAGGTGCTCGGCCTCGACGTCGCCGAGCGCCCGGACTTCGGCTTTCCCGGCTACTGGCTGAAGACCGGCGACAATATCTGCGTGCACCTCGCTTCGCAGGCCCCCAACAAGATCCGCGATCAGTTCCTGCTGAAGAAGCATCCGAAGGGCACCAACGGCTCGGGCTCGGTCGACCACATCGCCTTCCTCGCGCAGGACCCCGAAGGCGTGCGCAACCGCATCCAGAAGAACAAGGTCGACATGCACTTCCGCAGCTTCCCGGACGCGAAGCTGTTCCAGATCTTCCTCAAGGATCCGGACGACGTGACGATCGAGCTCAACTTCCTCGGCGAAGTCATCGACGAGAAGCAATGGAAGGGCAAGGGCTCGGCTTCGGCCGTCACGCTGGACCGTAAAGCCAGAAAGTAGCGAAATGCTCTTCGATGAAATCAAGATCCGCGACCTGCGGATCCGGAATCGCATTGTCGTCTCGCCGATGTGCCAGTACTCGGCGCAGGACGGCCACACCACCGACTGGCACCTGGTGCACCTCGGCAAGTTCGCGCAAGGCGGCGCCGGCGTGGTGTTCGTCGAGGCCACCGCGGTGGAGAAGCGCGGGCGCATCACGCACGGCGATACCGGCATCTGGGAAGACGCGCATATTCCGGGCCTGCGGCGCATTGCCCAATTCGTAAAGTCCCAGGGCGCGGTGCCGGCAGTTCAACTGGCGCATGCCGGGCGTAAAGCGAGCATGGCGCGGCCGTGGTACGGCAACGGGCCGCTGACGAAAGAGGATGCCGAGCGCGGCGACGCCGCCTGGAGCATCGTCGCGCCCACCGAGGCGCCGATCGGCGACGGATGGCTCAAGCCCCGGCCGCTGCAGAAAGGCGACCTCGATAACGTGAAGAAGGCGTTCGTCAGCGCCGTGCGCCGCGCGCACGGCGCGGGCTTCGAGATCGTCGAGCTGCACTCCGCGCATGGCTACCTGCTGCACACCTTCCTCTCGCCGCTCACCAATACGCGCAGCGATGAATACGGCGGCAGCCTCGATAACCGGATGAGATTTCCGCTCGAAGTCGCCAGCGCCGTGCGCGAAGAGTGGCCGAAGGGAAAGCCGCTGTTCGTGCGGGTCTCTTCCATCGACGACGTGGAAGGCGGCTGGTCGGTCGAAGACACGATCGTTTTTGCGAAAAAATTGAAATCCGTCGGTGTCGACGTAATCGATTGCTCCTCGGGCGGCATCATGGGCTCGGCGACCGCGGCGACGAAGATGCTGCTGCCGCGCGTGCCGGGCTTTCAATTGCCGTTTTCGGAGAAGGTCCGGAAGGAAGCCGACATCGCCACCATGGCGGTCGGCCTGATCCTCACCCCGCAGCAGGCCGAGGAAGCGCTGCAGTCCGGGCGCGCCGACCTGATCGCGATCGGCCGCGAGGCGCTCTACGACCCGAACTGGCCCGCGCACGCCGCCGCCACGCTCGGCGCGGATCCGGAATTCCAGCGCTGGCCGGTGCAGTACGGCTGGTGGCTGACGCGCCGCGAGGGATTGCTGAGGAAGGCTGGCTTCCGCCGCTGATTCGGGGACGGAGCCCTAACTCCGAAAGCTGCGCAGCCGTGGAGTTAGGACTCCGTCCCCGAATCAATTGACGGCCTAGCGCTTCGCCGATTTCCTTCGCATTGCGCGGTCGCACGAGCCGCGCGACTTCCTTGCCGTCGCTGAGGAACACCAGCGTTGGCCAGAGCTGGACGCCGAACGATCGCCCGAGGCGCTTGCCGCTCGCGTCGGCGATCTTGAAGTGCCGAACCTTGGGATGCTCGGCGAATGCGTTGGCGAGCAGTGGCTGCGCGGCTCGGCAGTAGCCGCACCAGGGACTGCCGAATTCCACCACCGCAGGCCCGGGCAGCGCGTCGAGCTCGGAGCGCGCGGGTTCCTTGTCGGCGTATGACGTATTCACCGTCTCGCGTAGCGCTTGCAGAACTCCGGGTCGCCCTTCCAGCGCCCGTCCACCACGCGACCATCGCGGAACGCGAGCATGCGGTCGCAGCGCGCCGCCGCGAAGATCATGCCGCCGACGCCACCGCTGGACCCCGGCGCACGGGGCGAGCTGTCGTCGGAGAGCCAGGTGTGGGAATCCACGCCGCTGTGCGATGGCGTACCCCATGCCATCAGCACCTGGTCGTAGGTCGCGCCGCGCCAGGAGTCGCGCGCCGCGTCGAGCTCGCCGTCCGTGGAGGCGCAGGCCGCAACCGCCGCCGCCAGCGCGAGGGCCCAGCTAGCCCGGCTTCGGGCGCGCGTACTCGGCGCAGATTTCATCCGGCCCGATCCAGCTCTGCTCGACGAGGCGATTGTCGCGGAACGTCAGCGTGCGTTCGCAGCGCGCCGGCGGCGTGGCCGAGCCCGAGCCGATCGGAAAACCGACGCCCACGCCGACGCCTCTACCGCCGCTCCCGCCGAAGCCTCCAATGCCGACCGACGGGCCGCTGCGATAGGTCGGCCCGGCTTCCGAAACCCAGGTATGCACGTCGGCACCGTCGGCGAGCTTGCCGCTGCGCGCCGGCGCGCCCCAAGCGCGCACGATGTCGTCGTAGGTCGCGCTGGACCAGCTCTCCCTCGCCTCTTCCGTGCTGGCGCAGGCCGCCAGGAAAGCGAGGGCGAGCAGCGCTAGCGTCCTACGTCCGATGCTTACCTCCGGGCTGCGAGACCCCAGCGGTCGCCTCGCCGGTCGTATGCGTGTCTTCCTTCTGCGCCACGTCACCGAGCGAGATGATGCCGACCAGGCGCTTGTCGCGGTTCACCACCGGCAGGCGCCGCACCTGGATGTCGGCCATGTTCTTTGCCACGTGCTCGAGGTCCTCGTCGTCGAACACGTACTTTACGTCCTTCGACATCACGTCGCGCACCGGCGTGTCAGGGCCCTTGCCCGCCGCCACCGCGCGGACCGCGATGTCGCGGTCGGTGATCATGCCGACCAGGCGGTCGTTCTCGCCCACCGGCATCGCGCCGGCGTCGATGTCGTCCATGATCTTCGCCACCTCGCGGATGCTCTGGCCGGGATTGGCAATGCGCACGTCGCGCGTCATCGCTTCGCTGACTCGCATAGGAACCTCCTTTAGGGTTGGTCCCTTCTCCCAAGCAAGAGATAGACCGCAACCGTGACGGCGGCGACGGTCGCGGCGATGCAGCATCCAACAGCCAACGCGGCGGTCGGGATGGCGAAGAACGCCTGCTGCGCCGCGGCAGCTTCGGCCGGGGAGATGAGCAGCGCGAAGCCGGCGGCGATCGCCAGCCAGCGCCGGATGTACGGCAGCAGCATCCAGCGCATCGTACGGTTGTAGCGCAGCGCCCGCTCGCGCGCCCGAGCCGGCCCGCTCGAGGCGTCCATGAACAGCGCGAACGGATCGAGGTAGATCAGCACCTGGCGCGCAAGCGGCAGACGCGAGCGCGCATCGGGCTTGAGCAGCGTCTCGATCTCGGCGTCCGGCAACGGGTGCATCACGATATTCTGCCCCGCGGTGTGCGCATACGCTAGAAACGCGCAGGCCGTCCGAAGGGACTACCGCCACGCACCAAAAAAAGCGGAGAGCCGAAGCTCTCCGCCTTTGTCGTTGCTGCTTTGCGGAACTACTGCTTCTTCTCTTCCGCTTTCGGCGTGGCCGACGGGGAAGCGGAGGCGCCGCCCGCCGCGGAACCTTGCGCCTTGCTCTCGCTTTGCGCCGACTTGCCTTCGCTCTTCGTCGCCGCCGAACCACCCGCCGATGCGGATTCGTTCACGCCCAGCGCGGTGATGGTTTGCTGGTCGAGCTGGCCGCTGGCCTTCAGGCCTTTCGACTGCTGGAATTCCTTCACCGCCTTCTGCGTCTCCGGGCCGACCTTGCCGTCCGCGGTGACGTTGAGCTTCGTCTGCGCCTGCTTGATCAGCTCCGGGTTCTGGCCTTGGCTCGACTGAGCCTGGCTTTGCGCCTTGCCGGAACTCTTCGCCTCGCCGCTCGCGGACGCGCCCTTCGACGATTCGCTCGAGCTCGAGGAAGGCGCGGACGCGCCGCCGCTTGCGGACATGCCGCCGCTCGCGGATGTGCTGCTACCGGCCTTCTGCTCCTGGCTCATCGAAGAGCCTTGCCCGCTCTGCGATTGCTTGTTCTGCTCGTTCGCTACGGCGGTGAGTGAAAACATTGCCGCTGCTACCGCGACTGCGATGGGAGTGATGTTCATGGTTTCCTTTCCTGATTGCTTAGAGGAGAACTACCCACTTATCGGAGCAAGTGGCATGCCTGGCCAACCCGATCAGCGCCGTCCGAGCACGACATGGGCGTGCAGTCTGAGTTTTCCATCTGCAACGCAATGTCGCCGACCAGCGCCGGCACTTCGATCTGCTCCTTCATCGGGATGCGCTCATAGTCCTTCGTCGCTCGCGTCGCACGTGCGGCGCGAGGCGGCGATCAGCCCCGGGAGGCTTCAGCCGCCGGCTGCGGTGCCGTCGGTCGTGCTGCCGTCTGTTGCGGTGCCGTCTGTGGTGCCGCCTGCCGCTGCGCCCGCTTGCTGCTGGTCCACGCCGAGCTCCCGCAACGTCAGCTCATCGAGCTGGCCGCTCGCCGGGATCGTCCGGGACAGCTGGAATTGCGCGAGCGCGGCCTGCGTCTTGGTGCCGAAGTCGCCGTTGACCGGACCGGCATCGAAGCCGAGCGCACGGAGCTTGTCCTGCACCTCGCTGATGAAACCGTTGTATGGATCGGCAGAAGCCTGACCTACCGGATTCGGCTCGTGCTCTTCCGGGTGGAGAGCGGTGAACGGCCCAGAAGCGAGCGCACCCATGGGCGCTAGCAGGCAGACCAGGATCAGGCGTTTCATGAAGCAGACGCTGCAAGAGGCGTTCCCACTCAAAGGAAATCGAGCGACAGCGTGCAGAGCGTCTCGGCTAGCGCGGCCTTGCTGACGGCGCCCGTCAACGCATTCCCTACAGCGTGGGGTTGTCGCTCGCCAGGCCGAGCGCGACCCGGCCGTAGGTGGTGCCGGCAATGTCGGTGTTGAAGGAGAAGTGCTGCTTCACCGCGTGCGCATCGCGGAAGGCGCGCGCGACCGGGCCGGATTCGTACAGGCCGCCGGCGCCATAGAGCCCGAACATGACGTCGACGGCGCGCACCGCCCAGTCGACGGCGTAGGCGCCCTCGAGCCGGTAGCGCGCCTTCGTCTTCATGTCGGGCATTTTCGCCTCGGCTTCGCGGCAGTTCGACAGCTGCACCAGGCGCGAGATGCGCGCGTAGGCGGTGGCTTCGGCAAGCCGGATCTGCGTGCTCTGGATCTCGGCGACGCGCGCGCCGGTCATTTTTCCGGACGCCGGCTTGTAGTCCTCGATCAGGCCTTCGGCGATGCCGAGCGCGACACCGGAAAGCATGTACGGGAAAAGCGCGAACACCGGGAGCTGGAACAGAATCCCCGGATTCACCGCGCTGCCGGGCGTCGGCCCGCCCTTGGTATCGGCCACCGCGAGCGTCATGTGCTCGGGCACGAAGACCTCCGCCACCTCCACGTCGTTGCTGCCGGTGCCGCGCAGGCCGCCTGCGAACCAGGTATCGATCACCTTGTAGCGCGGGCGCGGCACCAGAAAGATGCGCTGCTCGGGCGGCAGGTTGTCGTCCAGGCGCGCAAGGCCGGCCAGCATGTTCCACTCGCTCGGGTCGACGCCGCTCGAGAACGGCCAGCGGCCCGAGAGCAGGTACCCGTCCTGCACCTTGCGCGCCTTGCCGGCCGGGAACACGAATGAGGAAGCGATCAGCGCGTCGACGGATGAACCCCAGATCTCATCCTGCGCTTGCGGCGGGAACATGCCGAGCATCATGTGGTGCGCGGCGAAGTTGACCCAGTTCCACGCCGTCGACGCGCACACGCGCGCGAACAGCGCGCCATAAGTCACCACCGCGGCGAACTCGAGCTCCGCGCCGCCCACGCGCTTCGGCTGGTGGATGCGGAACAGCTGCGCATCGTGGAAGTCGCGCAGCGTTTCGTCAGGCAGGCGGCGCAGCTCCTCGCACTTCGGCGCCCGCTCCTTCAGCTTCGGGAGGAGCGCCTCAGCCTTTTGCCAGAGGTCGGTACCAGTCAAGGATCTGCTCTCCAGTCCACATCAATACGCCGGGGCGCTGCAGGATGTATTCATACAGCTTCTCAAGGTAGCCGATGCGGTGCGGCACGCCGGTGATGTACGGATGAACGCTGATCGCCATCACGCGCGCCGACGTCTCGCCCTCCATGTAGAGGCGATCGAACTGGTCGATGCCGCGCCGCAGCCATTCCTCCGACGGATGGTTCTGCAGCACCATCATCGCGATGTCGTTCATCTCGACCGTGTAGGGCACGGAGACCATGGGCCCGTGCGCGGTCTTGATCATGCACGGCTGGTCGTCGAGCACCCAGTCGGCGACGTACTCGATGCCGGCTTCCTTCAGCCAATCGATGGTGTCGTAGGTTTCGGTGAGGCCCGGGCTTTCCCAGCCTCTTGGCGCTTTGCCCGTGAACTGGCGAATCGCCTCCACCGTATCGCGGATCGCCGCGCGCTGGTCCTCGACATGGTGCATCGGGCGCTGGATGTAGCCATGGCCCATGAATTCCCAGCCGGCCTTCAACCCGGCCTCCGCTACGCGCGGGTAGGAGGTGCACACTGAGCCGTTGATGGCCAGCGTGGCCTTGACCGAATGCTTTTGCAAAACCTCGAGGAAGCGCCAGAAACCCACCCGCATGCCGTACTCGTGCCATGCCCAGTTCGGCAGGTCCGGCATCAGCGGCTGCCCATAGGGCGGCGGAAGAACCGTGCGCGGCATGTTGCGCTCGATCGACCATTCTTCGACGTTGACGATGGTCCACACCGCCAGGCGCGCGCCGTTGGGAAGCGAAAGCGGGGGGCGATCGACGATCGCCGAATACGGGACGCGATCCCTGGGAAGCTTCATGCAGCGGATCGTACTAGCGATTGATGTAGGCGAGGAACCGGGGATCGATCAGCAGCCGGTGCAGCGCGGACTGGATCGCTCCTTCGAACGCGCCCTGCACGCCGAAGCCCGAGCCATTCTCGCCGTCGACCGACGTCGCCGTGCCATCGCCGAAATCGGCGTGCAGCGTCAGCCTGGCGCTCGCCGCGACCGTGGGGACCAGGACGAACATGGCCATGCCGCCGCGCACCTCGGTGCGCAGCGTCACGGTCTTGTCCGGCTGCGCACCGGGGCGGATCCCCTGCGCGTCCAGCGCCCGTCGCAGCATGACGATCGCGGTATCGGTCAACTGCCTGGCGTCGAGCTCCCAGGTGATGGATTCGTTGCGGATCTGGTACTTCACGGGGTTGCTCAAGCCGTTGCTCAGCACCACGGATTGCGGGGCGCGCAATTGCGCCACCCAGAACGGCTCGATACGCACAGCGTCCGGGCTGGTGACGATTTCGCCTCCGCAGGCAGCGAGCATGGCGCCGAGAAGCACGCCAAGTGCCTGAAACAGGGACGATGGGACGCGATGCTGCGACCGCTTCACCCGGCCAATCGTACTGACAGCGCCGCGGCGCGGCCAGCCTTCGTTCGGAAGCGGTAGACTTTGGGTCCTTCTGGAGAGGAGGAGTGATCCCATGCTGTTTCGAATTTCCGCCGCGGCCGCTGCCGCCGGCTGGTGTATCGCCGCAAGTGCACAAACCGTAGGCTTCGCCACCCTTCCCCCCGGCTCGATCCTGCACGCGCAGGCGTCGGTGATCGCGAAGGTGGTGCAGGACAACTCGAAGCTGCAGGTGCGCGTCATCGGCTACGGCGGCGATGCGCCGATCCTCGATGCGGTCAATACGCAGAAGGCGGATTTCCTGCTGCTCGACGTGGGCGAGCCGGCGGAGGCGCGCGTCGGCGAAGGCAACTGGAAGGGCCAGGCCAAGCCGAATCTGCGCAACGCCATGACGCTCTACGGTTTCCAGATGGCGTTCTGGGTGAAGAAGGACTCGCCGGTGAAGAGCATCGCCGACCTCAAGGGCAGGAAGGTGCCCGCCGAGTGGGTGCAGCAGACCAGCGTCATCGTCCACATGAACGCCTACCTCAGCGCCGGCGGCATTTCGCTGAACGACGTGGTGAAGGTGCCCGAGGTCAACGTGGTGCGCGCGGCCGACGACTTCAAGTCGGGCAAGCTCGACCTGCTGTTCTTCGCCGTCGGCGCGCCCAAGGTGCAGGAGGTCTCCGCCGCGGTCGGCGGCCTGCGCATCCTGCCGGCGGACGCCGTGCCCGGGCGCGGAGCAGCGCATGAAGAACATCCGCCCGGAGTATTTCTTCTCCACCGTGAACCCGGCGCCGCACATCGCCGGCGTGGACAAGCCCACGCAGGTGCAGACCATCGACTTCATCATCGGCGTCGGCACGCACGTGAAGGACGACGTGGTGAAGGAGTTCGTGCAGGCGGTGCACAAGAACAAGAAAGGGCTGGTCGAGGGGCATCCCAACTTCAACGCCTTCCAGCCGGACAATGCCGGCAAGGTCCAGCCGCGCCTGCCCTATCACCCCGGCGCCATCCAGTACTTCAAAGAAGCAGGAATCTGGAAGGGATAGCGCCGCGAGAATTCGCGGCGCAAGGCAGGAAAGGCTAGCGCAGGCGCGCCGCCTTGCTGATCGCGGGGTCCATCGCGTGGTCGCTGGACCTTTTTCGCGCCGTCGGCGTCGTGCTCTTCGCCGAGCAGTTCGTCGCCGCCTGCTATGGCATCGGCCTCGCGCTCACCTTTCTTCGCTTCCGCTTCCATAAGGTCCATGTAGAGGAAACCGGCATGGGCGGCGCCCTCGGCGCCGTGCCGTGGTACGACTGGTTGCTCGCCGCCGTTTCTCTCGCAAGTTGCGCGTACGTATTCGCGCGTTTCCCCACGCTCACGGCGATGTCGGGCCAGGTGACCCTGGAGACGCTGCCGCTCTCCATCCTGCTCACGGTGCTCACGGTCGAAGCCACGCGCCGCACCATCGGCTGGTCGCTGGTCATCATCCTGCTCGCGCTCGGCGGCTACGTGATGGTCGGCCACCTGGTGAGCGGCCAGCTCACCACACGCAATGTGGAGATGGGCGAGCTGCTGGTCTACCTCAACATGGACAACAACGGCCTGCTCGGGCTCATCCTGCAGATCACGGTGATCGTGATCGTGCCGTTCGTGCTGATGGGCCAGCTCCTCATGCGCTCGGGCGGCACCGGATTCTTCAACGACCTCGCGATCGCGCTCATGGGGCGCTACCGCGGCGGCCCGGCGAAGATGGCGGTGGTCGGCTCGAGCCTGTTCGGCATGATCTCCGGCGTGGCGGCGGCGAACACCGTCGCCGTCGGCGTGGTGACCATCCCGCTGATGAAACGCTCGGGCATGCCGGCCAAGCTCGCTGCCGCGGTGGAGGCCTGCGCCTCGAACGGCGGCCAGCTGATGCCGCCGGTGATGGGCGCGGTGGCGTTCGTGATGGCCGACTTCCTGCAGATTCCCTACAAGGAAGTGGCGATCGCGGCGATCCTGCCCTCGGTGATGTATTACGCCGCGCTTTTCATCCAGGCCGACCTCGAGTCCGCGCGCTACGGCTACGGCCGCGTGGAGGCGGACAAGATCCCGCGCGTAATCACGGTGCTGCGCGCCGGCTGGCTGTTCGTCGTGCCCTTCGCGGTGCTGGTCTACACCATGTTCTGGCTCAACCTCGAGCCCGAGTACGCGGCGATGGCAGCGAGCCTCGCCATCATCGTTCTCGGCTTCGTCTTCGGCTACGCCGGCAGCCGCATGAAACTCACCGACCTGTGGCATGCGGTCGTGAATACCGCCACCGGGCTGTGCGAAATCCTGGTGATCTCGGCCGCCGCGGGATACATCATGGCGCTGTTCCAGGTGAGCGGCCTCGCCTTTGCCTTTGCGGCGTACCTGGTTCAACTTGGTTCGGACAAATCTGATCGCTTTTACTGGTCCTGGCTGCGGTGGTCAGCATCGTCCTCGGCATGGGCCTGCCGACCATCGGCGTGTACATCATGCTCGCCATCCTCGTTGCGCCGGCGCTGGTGAAGGTCGGCGTGCCGCCGCTCGCCGCCCACCTCTTCATCCTCTACTTCGGCATGATGTCGCTCATCACCCCGCCGGTCGCGCCCGCGGCTTACGTGGCGGCGGCGATCGCCGGCTCGCCGTCCATGGCCACCGGCTGGACGGCGATGCGCTTCGGCTGGAGCTCCTACATCGTGCCGTTCCTCTTCGTTTACTCGCCCGCGATCCTGATGCAGGGCAGCGTGCTGGACATCGTCGTGGTGACGGTGACCTCGCTCTTCGGCATCTGGCTGATTTGCGCGGCGATGACCGGGTTTTTCACCCGGCTGCTTTCAGGGCCCAGGCGCCTCGCGTTCGTCGCCGTGGGAATCATGATGCTGCTGCCGCACCAGGCCTCGACGCTGCTCGCCTGGATTAACATTGCCGGCGTGGCGGCCGGCATCGCGCTGGTGGCTTACGAATTCAGGGCAAGGAGGGCTTATGTTCGTGCGTAACGCCTGGTACGTCGCGGCCTGGGACCACGAAGTCACGCGCGAGATGCGCCGGCGCGTGATCCTCGACGAGCCGGTCGTGCTCTTCCGCCGCGACGACGGCGCGCCGGTGGCGCTGGAAGATCGCTGCTGCCATCGTCAGGCGCCGCTTTCGATGGGCAAGCTGGTCGGCAATATCGTCCATTGCCCCTATCACGGGCTGCAGTTCGATTCCTCCGGAAAATGCGTCAAGGTCCCCTCCCAGGATATGGTGCCCCCGAGCGCGAAGGTGCGCGCCTATCCCCTAGTCGAGAAGAACCACTGGCTATGGATCTGGATGGGCGACCCGGCGAAGGCCGATCCGGCGCTGATCGAGGACTTCCACTGGCTGGACGACCCGGGCTGGCGCTACGGCGGCAGCTATCTGCGCGTCGAGGGAAATTACCTGCTGGTGGTGGAGAACCTGCTCGACACGACGCACCTGCCCTTTCTGCATCCGAACACGCTCGGTACCGACGCGTTCGCGCGTTCTGAGTTCGACGTAAAGCGCGAAGGCGACCGCATCACGGTGACGCGCTGGCTGATGAACGAGCTGCCGGCGCCGTTCCACAAGCAGATGGGCGGCTTTCCCGACGGCATGAAGGTCGACCGCTGGCAGATCACGCATTTCGGGCCGCCCTCGTTCGTCAAGCTCGACATCGGCTCCGCGCCCGCCGGCACCGGCGCGCGCCAGGGCGACCGCTCGAAGTTCATGAACATGTGGAACCTGAACGCCATCACGCCCGAAAGCGAAAAATCCGCGCACTACTTTTTCGCGCAGGCCTACAACTTCAAGCTCGGCGAGGCCTGGATTTCGCCGATGCTGAAGAACCAGGTGCACAACATCTTTCTCGAGGACCTGGCGATCATCAAGGCGCAGCAGCAGAACATGGACTTCGGGCCGAGCCCGGTGGTCGGGCTTGGTCAGGACAAGGCATGGATCGCGATGCGCGGCATCGTGCAGCGCCTGGTGAACGAGGAACAAGGCCAGGCCCGCGCGGCCTAGCGGCTAGATCACCGGCCGGCCCTTCGGTGGTTTGGACGCCGGTCGCAGCGCCGGTGTCTCGGCAGGCTCGCTCATCAGGTCCAGCGCTTTCAGCAGAACCGGATCCGGCACCTTCACCAGGCCTTCGGCGAAGCGCTGCACCAGGCCGGCGCGCAGGCCCAAGCGCGCCGCCGTCGCCTCGACGCTGCCCAGCTTGCGCACCAGGCGCGCGATCACTTCCTTGCCTGCGTTCGGCGCTCCCATCGCGAAATTGTGATGAAGCGTCGTTGCTGAAACAAGTCAGGAAAATTCCCGTCAGGAAAAACCCGTACTCCGCGCGGGCGTCGCCGGGCAAATCCGGACATGCCACAGGGTGAGCATCCGTTTTTGCTCATTGTCCTGGCGTCTTCGCGCGCCGTTCTCTAGGATGGCGATCGGCGATAAGAGAAGCCCGCTCGCGGCGTAGCCGCCTGGCGGAGCAATATGTTCGCTTCCGTACATAAGCGGAGAGATATCCCCTTCCTGCGGTCACGCGCAGGGTGTAACCTGAACGCATCGTGGGCGCAAGGAGGCCGGTTGGGCAATGAAGCGCCTTTTGTAGACGTTATTGACGACGACGCGCTGGTTCTCAGATCGCTCGGACGACTGCTGCGCTCCGCCGGCTTTGCCGTGCGCACCTTCCCATCCTCGCAGGACTTCCTGGCGCAGAGCCGAGGCGGTCAGCCGGGCTGTCTGGTGCTCGACCTTACGATGCCGGGCCTGAACGGGCTCGAGCTGCAGCAGATGCTCGCCGCCTCGAGCAATCCGTGCCCCGTCGTGTTCCTCAGCGGCCACGCCGACATCGCCGCGAGCGTGAAGGCGATGAAGGCCGGAGCCATCGATTTCCTGACCAAACCGGTCGACCGGGAAAAGTTGCTCGCGGCAGTGCGCATCGCCATCGGCCGCGATCGCAGCGCGCGCGCCGAGCGCGATGCGCGCGAGTCGATTGCCAGCCGCCTCGCGCAGCTCACGCCGCGCGAGCGCGAAGTGCTGGCCGGCGTGGTGGCCGGCAAGCTGAACAAGCAGATCGCGGCCCAGCTCGGCACCGCGGAAAAAACCGTCAAGGTGCACCGAGCGCGCGTGATGCGGAAGATGCGCGCCGGCTCGCTCGCCGAGCTAGTTGTTCTTGCGGGGCACGTGCGCTGAGCCGGCGGCGCGCGTCGCGCCGCGAGCAGCGTGCGTCGACGCATGCAGCGGTGTGAGACGGTCGCGCAGTACTTGTGGCGCCGTGCACGTTCGCTCAGCCGGTTTCGCCGTCTGCCAGCGACGGGTAGTCGAGGCTACGCTGCGCGTAAGTCGGCAGATCGTCGCCTCGAAGCGCCACCGCGTGACGGGGCTTGCACGCGGTTGAGGAACACCTCGAAGTCGCGCAGCGCGTCGGCGGTGAGGCCGCTGCGCGCCGCGGTTCATGCCTCGACGGCAGGCTTGCCGAGCGCGACCGTCCGCGCGGCGGCGGCGGCCGCGGCATCGCCCTCGCCAGCGACCCGCACCGTCGGCGTGGCGAACTTGATGCCGTTGGCGTCGAACGCGGCCTTGATGAGCGAGTAGGCGCGGCGCCGGATGGTGAACTGCTGTCCGGGCCGGGTCATCATCTTCATGCGGATCTGGATGGCGAAGTCGCCGAACGCCTCCACGCCCTGCATCTTCAGCGGCTCGAGGATCTGCGGGGCGAACTCGGGGTCGGCCGCCAGGTCCTTGCCGATCTTCTTGATCAGCTTCTTCGCCTTGTCGAGGTCGGAGTCGAAGGTGAGGTTGATGGTGAGCTTGTCGATCACCCAGTCACGGCTCTGGTTTTGCACCGCGCCGAGCTGGCCGTAGGGAATGGTGTACACCGGTCCGCGGTGGTGGCGCAGGACGATCGAGCGCACGCCGAGCTGCTCCACCGTGCCCTTGTAATTGCCGCTCTGGATGTATTCGCCGACGCGGAAGGCGTCGTCGAGCAGGTAGAAGAACTTGCTGAACATGTCGCGCACCAGGGTCTGCGCGCCGAAGCCGATGGCGATGCCGACCACGCCGGCGCTGGCGATCAGCGGCCCGACCTGCACGCCGAGCGCGGAGAGCGACATCAGGAAGACCATGACGATGAGCACCGCAGCCACCGTGCCGCGCACGATCGGCAGCAGGGTGCGCAGCCTTGCATTGGTGCCGTCAGCCGAAACCATCCTCTGGTCGATCAGCGACGCCACGGCAAGCCAGATGACGTCCGCGATGAGCACGATGGCAAGCGCGTTCACCGCGCCGCGCAGCAGGCGCGGCCACAGCGCGTCGCCGGACGCGAGCGCGTTGACGTCGAGGCCCAGCGCGAGCACCAGCAGCCAGGCCGCTCCGATGATGACCAGCGCGCGCAAGCCGCGCCCCAGCGCCGCGGCCGCCAGTCCGCGCGTATCGGCACGCGCCGCACCCGGCGGGCGAAGCGCGTGGTCCACCCCGTCCTGCACCAGCCGCAGGATGTGCGGCAGCGCCCCGGCAGCGACCGCCAGCCAGAACAGTCCCCTCGCGCCGGACGCCCAGAGCGCCCACACCAACACGAAATACAGCGCGGCCAGGCGTGAGCGGCGCCAGAACGCCTCGACCGTGATCGCCAGCAGCCCGAGGCCGAGGACATAGGCCACCAGGCGCGACGACGCCATGTCCATGCCGAGCAGCCGCAGCCAGCCGATGATGACCCAGCCGAGCGCAAGCCATGCCGCGAACAGGGCGATGCGCCGAAACCAGTAGCCTGCTTCGGTGTCGCTGGCCGGCAGGATGCGCAGCCTGGCATCGCGCGGTGAGAGCAGCGCGCGGGCGAGCACCACGACCAGCCGCACGGCGATGAACGCCGCGAGGAACGCGACCACCGCCTGGCGCGTGCGCAACGGCCAGTCGAACGCGAGGAACGCGGCAACGCTGCCGAGCGTGAAGGCGGCTACGCCGCCCAGGTCGATGGCAAGGCGCCAACCGATCGAGCGCAGGCGCTCGGCCACGCTGCCGTCCTGGATCGTTCGTTTGCGGATGAAGTACCGATAGCCCGCCTCCACCACGAAGCCGAGGAGGATGAAGCCGACGACCAGGCCGAGGACGGTGCCGGGCGGCCGTGACTGCCATTCCTGCTCGATCTCGGCGCGCACGCGGCCGAACGCGCCTGGCAGATTCGGCGCGGCGGCGATGAGCGATGCGAAGTGCTCGCGCAGCGCGTCGATGCGCCCGTCGAGGTATCCCGCCGTTGTCTCGTCAGCCACCGCTACCAGCGCGCGTTATACGGGTACGGCGATGGGCTTTCGACTTGCAGGCCGCCGGTGGTCGCGTCGCAGGCTTGGACGAAGGCGACGATGCAGAGGGCCAGAAGAAGCCGCTTGCCCGTCTTTTCCATGGGGTCTCCTAATCCTTGAAGCTGGCGCCCCTGATCACGCCGGAAGGCAGCTTTTTCGGCGAGGGGTAGACCTGCAGGTACTTCACGCTCTCGAATGGAATGACGATCAGCGCGCCCTCCGCTTCGATCACGAGGTGGCGCGCCTCGAGCGCATCCTTGATCCGGGCCGCGGCGGAAGCGTCGCTGTCGGCGACCTGCTGCGGGAACTCGAGCACCTTCTTCGTGCCGTCGGTGAAGTGGATGATCATGCCGCGCTTTTCGTTTGTCGTTCATGCCGTTCCCCCTTATGGCTGCATTGGCTCGAGCTCGCCCGAGCGCAGCGCGACGCGCTGGCCGACGTAGAAGCGGTTGCCGTCCTTGCGCTCCACGGTGCGCTTGTCGCCGCTATCCATCGCCACGGTGATCTCGTAGTAGGTCTCGCCCAGGCGCGCCTGCATTTCGGGCGTGCCGGCGGCGCCGAAGCTCCAGCCTTCGCTCTTGCCGCCGCCGAAATGAAATTGCGCGACCGTGCCGACCACCGGCGCCGTGTCGAGCCCGGATTGCGTTCCAACGCTGGACGACGTTTTGGGAGCGATGGGTGAACCGCTGACCTCGCGGATCGCGCGAATCTCGCCGCACACCTGGCAGGTCTGCGCCCACGCATTCAGG
This sequence comes from uncultured beta proteobacterium, assembly GCA_963810475.1. Taxonomy (GTDB): domain Bacteria; phylum Pseudomonadota; class Gammaproteobacteria; order Burkholderiales; family SG8-39; genus SCGC-AG-212-J23. The sequence continues at coordinate 248,890 of CAWENY010000035.1, forward strand.
GCGACGCAGGCATGGCCGGCAACAAGCGCGGCGATGAGCGCGCGCCCCATGGCTACTCCGCCAGGTTCTGGATGAAGTAGGTGGCGGAAAGCAGCACGCTGGGCGGCCCGAGCGGGCCGAGCCAGCGACCGTAGATCTGCTCGATGTCGCCGCTGCGATAGATGCGCGCGAGCACGCGGTTCACCGCGAGGCGGAAATCATGGTCGCCGCGCCGCATCATCAGCGCGTACTGCTCGATCGAGAAATCCTGGTCGAGCAGCTTGTACTGGCCAGCGCCGCGGCCGCTCATCACCACCACGCCGATCAGCGCGGTGCGGTCGGAAGCGAGCGCGTCGACCTGCCCTTCGCGCAGCAACGCGAGCCCCTCGTCGCGTGTCTTGATTCCAACCAGCTCCGCCTTCACCGTGCGGCGCTCGAGCGCTGTGCGCAGCGAGCGCTCGGTCGTTGTGCCGCTGATCACGGCGATGCGCTTGCCGCCGAAGTCCGCGAGCCGGCCGGTTTCCGCCTCGCTCTTCACCAGCAGGCTGCCGCCGTCGACGAACGTCACCAGGCTGAAGTCGACCAGCTGCTGGCGCGACAGCGTCCAGGTCGTGGTGCTGCATTCGAGGTCCACCTTGCCGGTGCGCACCGCGTCGATGCGGTCCTGGATGGTGAGCTTGACCCAGCGCACCTTGAGGCCCTGGCGCTTGAGCTGCGCCGCGACGCCTTCGGCGGCCGCGTTGCACAGCTCGATCGAGTAGCCCTGCGGCTGGCCGTTGCCGTCGGTGAACGAGAACGGCGCGGCGCCGTCGATATAGCCGAGCGTGATTACGCCGCTTTTGCGGATCTTGTCGAGCGTTTGCGCCGCCGCGGGCAGCGACAGGGCGAGCAGCACGAGCAACATCCATCGAACGGTAAGCGTCACTTTCTCATTCCCAAGGTCGGTGTGCGCATCGCCGCCGAGATGGCGTTGAGCAGCACACGGTCCTCGAGCGGCTTGCGCAGGTAGTCGCGGGCGCCCTCCGCCAAGCACTGCTCGCGCGTCTGCGACTCATCGTGCGCCGTGATGATGATGATCGACAGGCGCTGGCCGGTGGCCTTGAGCTTGCGCAGCACCTGCAGGCCGCTCAGTCCCGGCATGTGCAGGTCGAGCACCACGCAGTCGGGCCGCCGCGCGGCCGCGGCATCGAGGAACTCCTGTCCGCTGGCATAGCTCTCGGCGTCGAGGCCGGAGGCGCGCAGCAGGCGGCCGAGCGCCTTGCGGATACCCTCCTCGTCATCCACGATCGCCACCCACGTCACCGGGCGATTGGATCAGTTCGGCGGGCGTGCAGTAATTGGACCAAGGTCCAATACCGGCAGGAAGATGTGGAAGGTGGCGCCCTGGCCGAAGCCCGACGTGCCCCACAGGTTGCCGCCGTGCGCCGTGATGATCGAGCGCGAAATCGACAGGCCCAGGCCCAGCCCCTGCGGCTTGGTGGTGTAGAACGGCTGGAACAGCTTCTCGTAGTCCTCGGCGCGGAAGCCCGGGCCGACGGTCGGAAAAGGCGATCAGCACGCCGCCGTCGCCCACGCGAGTGCGGATCGATGAGGCGACGGCCGTCGGCGGCGCTGGCGCTCATCGCGTCGCACGCATTCATCAGCAGGTTGAGCATCACCTGCTCGAGCTGCACGCGGTCGCCTTGAATGCGCGGCAGGTCCGGCGACAGGTCGGGCACCACCTGAACCGAGCGCGTCACCAGGTCGCCGTGCGCGATGCCAAGCACCTCGTGCACCAGTTCATTGGCGTCCAGCGGCTCCAGGGTGGTTTCGCCCTTCTTGAACAGCGCCCGCAGCCGGTGGATCACCGCGCCGGCGCGCTGGTCGGCGGCGATGATGTCGCTCAGGATCTCGGCCAGCTCCACCTTGTCGACCGCCTCCTTGCCGGCGATGAAGTGCTGCGCCGCCTGCGCATTGGAGAGGATCGCGGTGAGCGGCTGGTTGAGCTCGTGCGCAATGCCGCCGGAGAGCTCGCCGAGCATCGGCCACGCGGGAGAGGTGGGTGAGCTGCAGGCGCTGCTCGTCCGCGTCGCGCTCCACGTTGCCGCGCTCCTCGAGCGCCACCGCCAGCAGCAGCAGCGGCACGGAGACCGCGATCAGGAAAAGCTGCATGTCGCGCGCCGTGTCCTGCGGCGAGCCGCCGGCGAACGGGCCCAGGCCGTTGACCGCGCCGAAGATCGTCACCACCACCATCAGCCCGAGCGCGCTCGCGGTGCCGGTGGTGCCCAGGCGCACCGCGGCCCACAGCAGGAACGGCAGCGGCGCGTAGAAAAGGGCCGGCGCGGCGTTGGCGTCGAACAGCGGCAGGTCGAAGACCACCAGGCTGGTCGCCAGCAGGCCGAGTGAACACCGCTGCGATCTCGAGGTAGCACCGCGGCGGCGCGTCGCGCAGGTCCTCGACCCGGAAGGTGGCCCAGGTCAGCACCAGCGGCACCACCGTCAGCTCGGCCAGCACGTTGGACGAGAAGCGCATGTGCACCAGCGTCCAGTACTCGCCCTCGCCGAAGCCGATCAGCTTCACCAGGCCCGCGTCGAGGAACGAAGAGCCGAGCGGCGCGGCGAGCCCGCCGCAAAGGAGGAAGATGCCGGTGTTGCGCAGCGAATCCAGGCGCAGCGGCCCGGGCACGAAGGCACGCACCAGCGCCGCGCCGATCAGCGCCTCGCTGCAGTTGCTTGCATACCAGCCGAGCACCATCGCGATCGGCACGCCGCTCTGCAGCTCGGCGAGCAGGTGCGCCGGCAGCGCGGCGGCAAGAAGCCACCACCACGAGCGCGCCGGCATCAGCAGCAGCGCCGCCATCAGCAGCGCGTTCGGCGGCCATAGCGTGGAGATGGGATGGGGCTGGAGCGTAAAGGCGAGGCCCAGACGCGCCGCGAGGTAGTAGCCGAGCGCGACCGTCAGCGCCGGCCACAGGATGCGCGGGTCGACGTGGACGTGCCTGAAAGCCTTTGCCAGCTCGCCGCTCATATTCCCATTGGACCAAGGTCCCATTGTTCGCTGCCGGACCAGCCCACAGTATGAACGCGATGGGTTCCCTCCGGTGAACGCCAAATGGTAAGCCGCTCCCCGCCGGGTGAATAGCCAGCCGCCGATCGCGCCGCCAGCGCCCGATTTCTCGCTGGTGCTGGGCGGGCCGCTGTACCAGCTCTTCCGCCGGGCGCACCTGTCCGGCGACACGCTGCAGCTGCTGCGCCGGCGCATCCTGATCATTTCGGCCGTCGCCTGGCTGCCGCTGCTGCTGCTGTCGGCGCTCGCGGGCGATGCGCTGGGCGGCGCGGTCGACGATCCCGTTCTTCTACGACATCGAGGCGCACGTGCGCTTCCTCGTCGTGCTGCCGATCCTGATCGCCGCGGAGCTGATCGTGCACAAGCGCCTGCGGCCCGGTGATCCGCCAGTTCATCGAGCGGCGCCTCGTCGCGCCCGAAGACCTGCCGAAATTCCAGCAGGCCATCGACTCCACCCTGCGCGTGCGCAATTCGGTCGTCGGCGAGATCGCGCTGCTCGTGCTGGTCTACACGGTGGGGATCTGGGTCTGGCGCACGCAGATCGCGCTCGAGGCGGCGACCTGGTATGCGGTCCCGCAGGGCGAAGGCACGCAGCTCACGCTCGCCGGCTATTGGTACCTGTTCGTCAGCCTGCCGATCTTCCAGTTCATCCTGGCGCGCTGGTACCTGCGCTTCGGCCTCTGGTTCTGGTTCCTGTGGCAGGTGTCGCGGCTGCGAGCTGCGCCTGATTCCCATCCACCCCGACCGCACGGCCGGGCTGAGCTTCCTCGGGCGCAGCACCAACGCGTTCGTGCCGATCCTGGTTGCGCACGGCGCCATGCTGGCCGGGCTGATCGCCAGCCAGATCTTCTACGCCGGGCATGAGCTGACGGCGTTCAAGGTGGGCATCGCGAGCGTCGTAGCCTTCCTCGTGGTGCGTGATGCTCAGCCCGCTGACCGTGTTCGGGCCGCAGCTCTGGCGCGCGAAGCGGCGCGGCCTGGGCGAGTTCGGCCGGCTGGCGGGCCGCTACGTGCGGGATTTCGAGGAGAAGTGGATGTGGCGCCCCGGCGGCGCGCCGGCGGGCGAGGCGCTCGGATCGGGCAGCGCCGACATCCAGTCGCTCGCCGACCTCGGCGACGGCTACGCGGTGGTCCAGGAGATGCGCTTCGTGCCGTTCGCCTGAAGGACGCCATCCGGCTGGCCGCCGCCGTGGCGCGCGCCGCTTCTGCCGCTGACGCTGACCATCATTTCGGTGGAGGAGCTGGCGGGCCTGCGCGCTCATCAAGGCCAAGCTGCTCTAGAGTGGGACCAAGGTCCCATAGCGCCGCCTGCCGTCCGGGCCGAAAATCGAAGCCTCCGAGAGGAAATTGAAATGAATCACGCAAGCTTTTGGGCCCTCGCGGTCACCGCAATACTGATCACCGACGCGTTCGCGCAGCAAATCGTCTACCCGGCCAAGGGCCAGTCGCCGGACCAGCAGAAAACCGACGAGGCCGCCTGCTATTCGTGGGCGGTCGAGCAAAGCATGTTCGATCCGGCAAACCCGCCGGCGCAACAGCAGGCGGGCTCGCAGGAGCAGCAGGCGACCTTTGGCAAGGCGCGCGCCGCGTGCCTGGAAGGCCGCGGCTACACCGTCCGATAGCATGAATCTCTGGATCGGCAACCTGGCATCGGAGGTCACCGACGACGACCTGAAGGCGTTCGTGACGAAGTACGGCTGCCCGGCACCCGAGCGCATCGAGCGGGTGCCCGGCGACGGCTCGCGACCCGCGGCGGTGCTGTTCTTCACCGCCAACGACAAGGCGGTCTACAACGCGCAGCTGCGCCTGCACGGCATGTACTGGAAAGGCCGGCAGCTCTTCGTGCAGACCACGCTCAGTAGCGTTGTGCCACGTACTTGAACTTGTAGCTCGGGTCGCGGCAGTCGTGACTCTGGTCACGACCACGGCGGTCCCGCTCTATGCAGCCGATCTGCCGCCGGGAGTGCGGTTGATCGACGGCTACATCCCGCGCTTCGCGCAGAAGGGCAGGATGGACGCGCGCTATGGCTCATCAGGTCGAAGAGCTCAGGAAAGAAATCCTGCGCCGCGGCGAGGCCGGCGAGTACCTGCCGTGCTCGAGCCAGATCCTCGAGGAGACCGATTGGCTGGTCGGCTCGACCGCCGATGTCGCCCGGATCGAACGCCGCCTGAAGGATCTGCGCCAGAGCCTCAAGCTGCCGGCGGCCCGGCAGGCGAGCGCCGGCGGTCAGTCACCGGTCGACGGATCGTGGGGCGAGTGCTACGAGGCCTGGTTCCTGCGCATGAATGCCTCCGCCGACCCGCTCAAGGAGCTGGTCGAGCGCGGCGAGAAGCCGCGCCATGCGCTCGGTTTTCTGAAAGAGATCGATTCGCCGCAGAAGATCACCGAAAAAATCCGGCAACTTCGCACCTCGCGCGTGCTCGAGGACGGCATGGACCACAGGAAGGAACTGAACCTGACCGTGACGGGGCTGGGACAGCTGCTGTTCCTGCCGAAGCTGGCGACGCTGTTTCCGCCCGAGTGGCCGCGTGATGCGGTCGCCGCGGCGCTGATCAAGTTCATGGACGAGGAATGGCAGGACCCGGTCACCGGCTACTGGGGCGCCTGGTATCAGGTCGGCGACAAGCTGGTCAAGACCGAGGATCTGAGCATCACTTTTCACATCGCGAGCTACCGCGACGGCAAGATCTCGCGCCTGCCCGAGCTGGTGCGAACCACCGGCCGCATCCGTGAGCGCGCCTATCCCTATGGCTGGCAGGACCGGGGCACACAGAACTGCCATCACGCCTACGACGTCGTGCGACTCGTGCGCTTCGGGTGGCCTCACATGACGGAGGTTCAGCAGGCATTCGCGCGCAGCCAGCTCATGATCATCCTCGCGCGCACCACGCGGCTGGCGGTCAATTACGTCGGCGAGGTCGATAGCCGTCCTTATAGCGCGGTGGGCGAGGCCTATTATTTTTGCGCCAGCCTGCTGGACGACATCGGCTATTTCCGCCCTTCGCGGAACTTCTGGTCGAAGCTGCAATTCGACAACGCCGAGGAGCTGCGGCTCAAGCTCCTGGGTCAGCTCGAGCGCCTGCCCAAGGGCGACCCCATGGTCGACGCGGCGCGACGCAAGCTGGAGCAGCGCGATTAAAGGAGATGACATCATGCGCAGCAAGAAACTGAGGACGGCGCTGCTCGCCGGCGGGCCTGTTCGTTGCCGGCTGGACTACGGGCCAGTTCACTGAGCGGCACCGCTCAGGCGCAAGTAAACGCGCCAATCGCGGATCCGAACATCCTCGCGCTCATGATGGGCGTGGCATCCGTCGCGGTCGACACCGAGGCCGGCGCCATGCGCATCAACGGGCTCACGGACCGATTGGCGGCCCTGGAACGCCGCGTCGTGCAGCTCGAGACCCAGCGCAAGCGGTGAACCACCCTCAGTAGCGTGGTGCCACGTACTTGAACTTGTAGTTTGTCTCGCGGTAGCCGCCCGCCTTCTGGCGATCCGGTAGCTTGACCTTCTCGCGCGGCGCTTTCTTGTAGGGAATGCTGCTCCAGCAGGTGGCTGATGATGTTGAGGCGCGCGCGCCGCTTGTCGTCGGAGCGCGCCACGTGCCACGGCGCGAAATCGGTGTCGGTGGCCTCGAACATCTCGTCGCGCGCGCGCGAGTAGTCGTACCAGCGGCTGTAGGACTTGAGGTCCATCGGCGAGAGCTTCCAGATCTTGCGCGGGTCGTCGATGCGCGACTCCAGCCGCCGGGTCTGCTCTTCCATGCTCACTTCCAGCCAGTACTTGATGAGGATGATGCCGGAGTCGACCATCACCTTCTCGACCCTGGGCACCGCCTTGAGGAAGCTGCGCGCGGTCTTCTCGTCGCAGAAGCCCATCACGCGCTCGACGCCGGCGCGGTTGTACCAGCTGCGGTCGAAGATCACGACCTCGCCCGCCGCCGGCAGGTGCGGCAGGTAGCGCTGCACGTACATCTGGCTCTTCTCGCGCTCGGTCGGCGCCGGCAGCGCCACCACGCGGAACACGCGCGGGCTGACGCGCTCGGTGATCGCCTTGATCGTGCCGCCCTTGCCGGCGCCGTCGCGCCCCTCGAACACCACGCAGATCTTCAGGCCCTTGTACTTGACCCATTCCTGCAGCCGCACCAGCTCACCGTGCAGCTGCTCCAGCTCCTTCTCGTACTCCTTGCGCTTCATCGGCTCAGGTTCTGTTTTCATAGCGCTCCACCGCTCCCGCCACGTTGAAAAACATTCGCTCGCGCCCCAACCGCTCGCCGAGCTTCGAATTGCGCACCACCGCCAGCACCTCGGGGTTGCAGCCCGCGAGCCACAGCTCGATGCCCTCGCCGCGCAGCCGCTCCTCGGCCTCGGTGAGCATCTTGAGCGCGGTGTATTCGATGTCGAGCACCGCGCGGCAGTCGAGCAGCACGACCGCAGGCTTCGCCTGGTCGATGATGCGGGCGGATGGTCTCGGCCACGCGCGGCGCGTTGGCGAAGAACAGGCGCCCTTCCGGACGCAGGATCAGCAGTCCGGGCCAGGTTTCGTCGTCGGGATGCTCGTCCGATAGCGGGCGGAACACGTCGGTGCCGCGCTTGCGGCCGATGACGTGCACCGGCGGGTTGTAGCCCTGCTGCGCGAGCGCCAGCAGCGAGACGATCACCGCCACCAGGATGCCCGGCAGCGTGCCGAGAAAAATGACGCCGGCCAAGGCGACCAGCGCCCAGCGGAACTCGGCGTTGCGCACGCGGCGGATCGCGCGGAACTCCGCCGGCTTGATCAGCTCGAGCGAAGCGACCACGACCACCGCGGCGAGCGCGGCCTGCGGCATGAGGGCGATGAGCGGCGCGAGCAGCAGCAGCGTGGCCAGCGCCACCCCGGCGGTGACCAGCGCGGCGAGCTGGGACTTCGCCCCGGCGCGCCGGTTGACCGCGGTCTGCGTCGCGCCGCCGCCCGCCGGCAGTGCACCGACCAGACCGCCGGCCGCGCTGGCGAGCCCGGTGGCGAGGAGCTCGCGGTTCGGCGCCGGGCGCGGCTCGCCGGGCGCGGCGAAGGCACGCCCCACAGCGATGGTTTCGGCGAAGCTCATCAGCGCGATGCCCGCGGCGGCCGGCCACATCTGCGCGACCAGATGGAGCTGCGGCATCAGCAACGCCGGCAGCTCGCGCGGCACTTCGCCGACGGTAGCGACGCCGGCCTCGCGCAAGCCGAGGGCGGCGGAAACGCGATGGCGACGGCGATCGCGACCAACGGCGGCGACGCCCAGGGCGCGAAGCGCTCCAGCGCGAATATCAGCGCGAGCAGGAACAGCGCAGCAGCACGGTGGCGCCGGACGCGTCGGGAACGTGAGCCATGATCGATGCGATGTCACGGAAGAATCCTGCCTTCTCGATGTGCACGCCGAGCAGCTTCGGCAGCTGGTCGAGCACGATGACCACGCCGATGCCGGCCTTGAAGCCGGTGAGCACCGATTCCGAGATGAAGTTGCCGATGAAGCCCAGGCGCAGCGCGCCCGCGGCCATCAGGATGGCGCCGACGAGCAACGCGAGGGTCCCGGTGGCCGCGATCAGCTCGGCGGCGCCGCCGCCGGGCGCCACGCGGCCAAGCTCCGCGCCGGTGAGGATCGCGATGGTGGTGGTCGTGCTCACGCTCAGCGGCCGCGAGCTGCCGACGAAGGCGTAGACCACCATCGGCACGATGGCGGTGTACAGGCCGACCTGCACCGGCAGGCCGGCGATCGTCGCGTAGGCCATCGCTTTCGGGATGACCACCGCCGCGGCGGTCAGGCCGGCGAGCAGATCGGCCTTCACGCAGCCCTCTCAGGGCTTGACGTTGCCGAAGTATTCGACCGCGCCCGGATGCAGCGGGATCGCCACGCCGCGCCGGCCGCTCGCGATGGAGATCTTCACCCCTTGCGCGCTGCCGAAGGCCAGGTAGTCGGTGCTCTCGAAGGCGAGCGCGAGCAGCGCCTTCACCTCCTCGTTCGGCGTGTCGCTCGAAGCGGCGAGCAGAGCGGTGGCGGCGACGGTCGCCACTGGCTGGGTCTGGCCCGGGTAGGTGTTCGCCGGCAGCGTGAGGCGCACCAGGCCCGGCTGCTCGCTCACCACGCGAGTGGCTGCGCCCGGCGATAGCGGGACCAGACGGATCGGATACTCGGCCGCGAGGCGCTGCAGCGCGTGCGCCGGCGCCCCCACGGTGGTAAAGAAAGCATCGATGCGGCCGGCGCGCAGCTGTTGTGCCGCGGCCTGCGGACCTTCCGCGCGCGCCTCGGCGAACTCCTTGGGTGCGACGCCGCTCGCCTGCAGCACGCTCACCGCGTTGATGCGCGTGCCGGACCGCGGCGTGCCGAGGTCGACGCGCTTGCCGCGCAGGTCCTCGACGCGGCGGATGCCGGACTTGGCGGAGACCACGATGTGCACCGGCTCGGGGTACAGGCTGGCGAGCGCCGCAATGCGCTTCAGCGGCCCGTCGAGCGCGAACGGGCCGGCGCCGGAGGCCGCGAGCCACGCCACATCGCTTTGCAGCACCGCGTAGTCCGCCTGGCCGCGCCCCAGGAGCAGCGCGTTCTCGATGCTGCCCTCGGTCTCCACGCCGATCACCTGCACCTTGCGGCCGCGCTTCGCCACGGTGCCGAGGATGGCGTTGACGACGCGCGCGTATTCGCCATCCGCCGGACCGCTGGCGAACGTCAGCAGCTCTTTCGCGCGCGCGCGGCGGCGCTCGATCGCGCGCAACGCGTGCTCGAGCTCCTCGGTGACGATCTTGTCGGACTGCGGGTCGATTCCCGGCGGTCCGACGTCGACCACCGAGGCGAGCCGGTCGAGGTAGCGCTTCGAGCTGCTCGTGGCGGCGGCGTTGCCCGGCTCGGCAGGCGCCGGCGAGACGTCGCGCCCCGACGCCGCGACCACATTCCAGCCCTCGCCCGAGCGCTCGTAGGTGCCGCTGCCGTAGACGCGCAGCAGGTCGCCGGGCTGGTTCTCCTTCGCCTTCACGCCGAACACGCCCTTTTCGCGGCCGCCGAGCACCTGGGCGAGGGTGGCCGGGCTCAGGCCTTCCCAGTCCTTGAAGTCGTAGCCCTCGCGCAGCCGCAGGGTGGCGTTGTAGTAGATGAGCACCCGCTCGGCGCCGTTTTCCGCGGCGGGCAGCGGGCTCGAGCCCAGGCGCTTGAGCGCGGAGAGCTCGAGCAGGCCGGGCTTGAAGCTCTTTTCAACCTGCTGCTGCACCTGGGTCTTGAGCGCGGCCTCCTCGGGTCCGCGTGAGCAAGCGGAGAGCAGGACCAGCACGAGGAGAAGGAGAACCCTCATCGCCCGAATCCGAACAGCGGAAGCGCAAGCGATCCCTGGATCACCATGGCGTTGAGGATGTCGATGAAGAACGCACCCACCATCGGCACGATGAGGAAGGCGAGTGCCGAGGCGCCGTGGCGCCCGGTCACCGCTTTCATGATGGCGAGCGCGCAAGCAGTCGATGACAGCCCGAAGCCCACCTGCCCGCCGGCGATCACCGCCGCGTCGTAGTTGCGGCCCATGACCGGATAGGTGATGAGGACGGTGAACACGATCATCACCAGGGCCTGCAGCGCGAGGATGATGAGCAGCGGCCCGGCCAGGTTGGCGAGGTCGAGCAGCTTCATCGTCATCAGCGCCATCACCAGGAACAGCGACAGCGCCACCTCGCCCACCACCTCGACCGTGCGATCGCTCAGCTTCAGCGTCGCCGGCGTGAAATTGGTGGCGTTGCGGATCACCACGCCGAGCAGCAGCGAGAACACGAAGTCGGGCAGGATGAAGCCGCTGCCCTCGACCAGCCGCACCAGCGCCTTGCCGCCCGCCAGGCACACCAGCACCACGAACAGCGTGTTGATGAGCGAGCGCGCAGTGACCTCGTCGGCCGCCGTCTGCGTGAGGGTGGTGTCCTCGGTCGACGCCGGCGCCGGACCCGAGAGCTTGTGGCGCTTGATCAGGTATTCGGTGATCGGCCCGCCGAGGATCGCGCCCATCACCAGGCCCGCGGTGGCGGCCGCCATGGCGAGCTCCATCACGCCCTGGATGTTCATGGTCTCGCCGAGGCGCCCGGCGTAGGCAGCGCCGGTGCCGTGCCCGCCGACCAGCGTGATCGAGCCGCCGAACAGCCCGATCACCGGATGCAGGTCGAGCGCGAGCGCCGCGCCGAGGCCGACTACGTTCTGCACCACCACCAGCGCCGCGCTGATCCCGAGGAACACCAGCAGCTTGACCCCGCCCTTGGTCAGCATGCGCGCATCCGCGGCGAGACCGACGGTGGTGAAGAACATGAGCAGCAGCGAGTCCTTCATCGCCATGTTGAACGACAGCTTGATGCCGCCGAGGCCGTCGGCGAGCGCCAGCAGGATCGCCACCAGCCCGCCGCCGACCACCGGCGCCGGGATGCTGAAGCGCTGCAGCACCCCGATCCTCGCCACCAGGCCGCGGCCCGCGAACAGCACCACCATCGCGAGCAGCAGCGTGTGGATCAGGTCGAACTCGACGGTCCTCATTTCTTCACATCGAGCGGCTCGCGATCAGAAACGCGTTCTTCACTTTGACAACACCATGGCCAGGTAGCCGAACACCGTGAGCAGCACGCCGGAAACGGCGTAGCCCACCGGGAAGCCGATCCACGGCACCGAGCTGCCGATCTCCTTGGCGGCTTCACGCGCCGGGCCGGAGTGCGAGCGCGCGCCCGCCACGCCGCCCATCAGCACCGCCGGATTGATCTTCATCCAGTGGTAGCCGATCGCCCACACCAGGATCGGCGGGATCGTGGTGACGATGAAGCCGGCGATGAAGATCTTCAGCGCGACCGCGCCGGTGAGCTGCGAGATCAGGCCCGCGCCGGCGTTGACGCCGACGATGGCGATGAACACCACCAGCCCCAGGTCCTCGAGGATGTTGCGCGCCGCGTTCGGCGTGCTGCCGAAGAAGCGCACGCGCGACACCACCGACGACACGATGATGCCCGACACCAGCAGGCCGCCGGCGTTGCCCAGGCCGACCTTGGAGCCGGCGAGCGGGAACGCGATGGCGCCGATCAGGAAGCCGAGGATCATGCCGAGCGCGAGCGTCAGCAGGTCGGTGGAGGTGCTCGGGCGCGCGATCTTGCCGAGCAGCGCCGCCGCCTTGTCGATCGACGAGCTGCATCGCCGCCGACGAACAGCACGTCGAAGCGCTCGAGCTTGGTGTTGAGGCCCATCGGGATGGTGACGCCGCCGCGCTCGATGTGGTGCAGCGCGACCTGGCCGGCGAGCGGCGTGTTGCGCAGCTCCTTCAGCTCCTTGCCGACCATCTCCTTGTTGGTGACCAGGATCTCGGCCTGGTCGATCGGCACGTTGAGCGCCTTCGCGTCCGGCACCTCGGGGCCGATCAGGCCCATGTTGGAGGTCATCGACTCGAGGCGGCCGCCGAGCGCGATCACGTCGCCCTTCTGCAGCACCAGGTCGTCGGCCGCGCCGAGGCTCTCGTCGCCGCGCGCCACGTTGACGACCTTGTACTCCGGGTGCTTGCCGAGGAACTGCCGTACCGTCTGGCCCGGCGATCTCGTTGTTGGTCAGCCGGTAGGCGCGCAGCGCGAGCGGCCGGTAACCGGTGAGCCCGGCGTCGTCGACGTTCGGCACGCCCTTTTCCGCCTCGTACTTCTTCGCCGCCGCCTTGGCGTCGATCCCCCACCAGCGCGGCAGGTACTTGCAGATCAGGATGATGCCGACCGTGCCCCAGATGTAGGTGAGACCGTACGAGAGCGCGATCATGCCGCTCACCTGCTCGGCGGTCTGGCCTTCGGCCAGCTTGAACACGCCCTGCTTCACCGCCTCTTCGGCCGAGCCGATCGCCGCCGACATGGTCATCGCGCCGGCGAGGATGCCGCCGGCCGCGCCGTCGGGCAGGCTGAACATCTTGGTGAACAGCCACCGCGCCGAGCAGGCCGAGGATCGAGCAGAACACCGCGAGGACGGTGAACTTGAGGCCGTCACCCTTCAGGCTGTTGATGAACGACGGCCCGACGCGCAGGCCGACGCCGTACATGAACAGGTAGTAGAAGAGCGACTTGGCGAAGTTGTCGAGGCCCATCTTGACGCCGTAGGTCGACGCCCACGCCGAGAGGCCGGCGCCGACCACGATCGCCGCGGCCACCATGCCCAGGCCGTAGCCCTTGATGGTGAACTTGCCGACCAGCACCGCGCCGCCGACCACGAAGAACAGCAGGATGTACGGGTTGGCGGCGAACCAGTCGAAGATCACTTTCATGGGCTATCTCTCCCTTTCTTTTTTGGTGGAGGAACGCTCTTCCTTCTTCAGCGCGGCGAGGGCCTTGGAGCTGAGCAGCTCCAGGCCGAGCGCTGCGTTGTAGCCGTGGATCTCCTTCACGTCGAGCTTGCGCATGAAGGTGATGGTTTCCTGCGTGATCACCTGCCCCGGCACCATGATCGGGAAGCCCGGCGGGTACGGAATCACGAACTTGGCCGACACCATCTCCGGGCCGTTCTTCAGCCGCTCGTCGACGTCCTTGCTGTTCAGCTTCACGTACTCGAGCGCCGGCGCGTCGTACGCGAGGTAGAAGGCCTCGCGCATGTGGCCTTCGGCGGTCTTGCTCTTCGGGTTGTCGCGGAACGCGTCGTGGAAGCGGCTGAAGTTCGGCAGGTCGGGCACGTCCTCGACCAGCGACTTGACGCGCGCCTTGAACGCGGCCTGCGCCGGCTCGCCGCCTTCGGCGAGGCGCTTGTCGATCAGCGCGCGACATGTCGGCGAGCGCCTTGATCAGGTGCGCGAGGTCGCTCCGGGTGTTGTTGATGTTGATCTGCACCAGCACGCTGTTGCGCGAAGTCTTGTTGATCTGGATGTCGTATTCGTTCGACAGCAGCGCCTTGAACTGCGTGCCGTCGTAGCCGGCGTTGCCGCAAAGCAGCGTGATGCGCGTCGGATCGAGGAAGAACTCGTCGTTGTCGAGCGCGCCCATCACCTTGGTGAGCGTCCAGCCGCTCCTGGCCGTAGTCGGTGAAACCCGGACTTGCGGTACTCGCCCGGGATCATCTCGGCCGGCGTGGCGGCCTTGAAGTACTTCGAGATCAGCGGATGCTGGTTGACCTCGCGGCGCATCTCGATCGCGAGCTGCATCGCGCGCTGCACCAGCTCGTAGCCCTCGAGCTCCATCTGGCGCCGCGCGACATCCAGCGAGGCGATGATCTGCAGGTTGGGCGAGGTCGAGGTGTGGGTGAAGAACGCCTCCTTGAACGACGCCTCCACGGTGTGGAAGTCCTGGTCGGCGACCACGATGATCGACCCCTGGCGCAGCGACGACATCGACTTGTGCACCGAATCGCTCTCGTAGACGCGCAGGCGCACCTTGTCCGGGTCGGGCAGCGCGCCTTTCGACTCCTGGAAACGCTTCTTGTATTCGGGATCCTTGAACATCGCGCGCAGCTTCGCGGTCGCGCCCATCGCCGTGCGCCGGCGCAGGAACGGCGAGAAGTACGCGAAGCCGAACCAGGCCTCGTCCCACAGGAAAATGAGGTCGGGCTTGATCGCCAGGCACTCGAGCATGGTGCGCTCGACGTTGGCGACGTGGCCGTCGAAGGTGCAGTTGGTCAGCACCAGCATGCGCACGCTTGTCGAGCTTGCCCTCGGCCTTGAGGGCGAGCAGCGCGTCCTTGATCGGCTGGATCGCCAGGCTGCCGTACATCGAGTACTGCGTCAGCGGGAAGGCGTCGATGTAGTAGGGCTGCGCGCCCGCCAGCACCAGGCCGTAGTGGTGCGACTTGTGGCAGTCGCGGTCGATCAGCACGATGTCGCCCGGCCGGCACACCGCCATGTGGATGATCTTGTTCGACGTCGAGGTGCCGTTGGTGACGAGGAAGGTGCGGTCGCCGCCGAAGGCGCGCGCCGCCTTGTCCTGCGCCATCTTGATGTTGCCGGTGGGCTCGAGCAGGCTGTCCAGGCCGCCGGTCGTCGCCGAGGACTCGGCGAGGAACAGGTTGGCGCCGTAGAACTCGCCCATGTCGCGGATCCAGTTCGACTTGAAGATCGACTTGCCGCGCGCGATGGGCAGGGCGTGGAAGGTGCCGATCGGGCGCTGCGCGTACTTCTTCAGGTTGTCGAAGTACGGCGTTTCATAGCGCTCCTTGATGCCTTCGAGCAGCGCGAGGTGCAGCTCGAGCATCTCCTCCAGCGCGAAGAACACGCGCCGGATTCCCGCCGCCTCGTCGGCGCCGGCGAGCTGCGGCGACGTCGCGGTCGGTGGAGAGGTAGACGTCGAGCTCGGGCCGGATGGCGCGCACGCGCGCGCGAAAGCAGCATGGCGAGATCGCCGTCGCGCGCCGCGGCGGCCTGCGGCAGGTAGGCCGCGATCAGCTCGCGCAGATCGGCAAGCGGGGTCTGCGACGCGTAACCGAAGCCGTCGAACATCACCACCGCCTGGATGTTGTAGTTGACGAGCACCGCCAGCACCGCGTCCTCGAAGCTGCCGACGATGACCGGCTCGACCACGAACTCGTCGGTCTCGCGCCGCAGCTTGCGCATGCCGTCGCCATCGGGCCCCAGGTCGAGCGCTCGCCCGGCGAGACGATCAGCACCTCGCAGTACGGCTTGCGCGCCTGGCCGCGGCCGATCGACGGCGGCAGGACTTTCGGGAACATGCGGGTCTTCCTGCTTCCTCGTCGGACTTCCACGCCTCGGGATCGTCGCGGTAGCTGTTCGAGAGCAGCGACATGCTGATGCGCTGCACCAGCCGCGCCAGGGCGGCCCAATCGTTCTGCTTGAGGCGCTCGTGCAGCAGCGCCATCAGGCGCGAGCCCGGGTAGCCGCACAGCTCCTCCATCGGGTCGATCCGGGCGAGCTGCGCGGCGACGTCCGGCTGACGCTTGTCCTTGACGGCGCGGTGCAGCTCGCGCCAGAGCTCGACGCGCTCCTCGGATACCGCGATAAATGCGCGCGCGCTGCTGCTCTTCCGTCGTCAAGCGTTTGTTCATGGCCGTCTCCTTATCGCGGTCATGGAAGATAGTCATCGGGGCGGCGCAGGGGTATTGGACCTTGGTCGTACCTCGTACCTCATGGGACCAAGGTCCAATAGCGTGGCGCTCGCGCGCATCGAGAATTCGGCCCGACACGCTCGACCGGGATCAATGGAACGTCAATTCCTCGCGACGGTGCTCCTTCTCGCGCTTGCCGGCTGCGCCACCTACTACGCGACGGCAGCTCGACCAGCTTTATGGCGTGCCGGACCCGGCGCGCTACGACCGGCCGGCGCCCGCGGCCGCCGCGGCGGCGGACTACACGCAGGTCAAGTCGATCCTCGACAACCGCTGCGCCGTCTGCCACGGCTGCAACGACGCGCCCTGCCAGCTCAACCTCGCTTCCCATGCCGGCGTGACCCGCGGCGCCAATCGCGAGCAGGTCTACGCGACGCGCGTGCTTGCCACGCAACCGACACGGCTGTTCTTCGACGCGCAGAGCAACGCGGCGTGGCGCGCGAAAGACTTCCACCCGGTGCTGAACGAGCGCGCGGCGACGCCCGAGGCCGAGCGCGAGGCCGGCGTGCTTTACCGCATGCTGCGCCTGAAGCAGAGGACTCCGGGCCCGACCGGTGGCCTGCTGCCGAAGGACCGCTTCGACTTCTCCCTCGACCGGGCCCAGCAGTGCCCGGCGGTCGAGGGCATGGATGCCTACGAGCGCAAGCACCCGGAATGGGGCATGCCGTTCGGGCTGCCGGCGCTGGCGCCGGCCGAGCACCAAGCGCTCGCGCGCTGGATCGAGGCCGGCGCGCCGGCCGCGGCCGCGGCACCCCTGCCGCCAGCGTACGAGCATCGCGTTGCACGATGGGAGGCGTTCCTCAACGCCGACAGCCTCAAGGCACGGTTGGCCAGCCGCTACATCTTCGAGCACTGGTTCATCGCGCACCTCTTTTTCGACGACCTGCCCGGTAACGAGTATTTCGAGCTGGTTCGCTCCAGGACGCCGCCCGGGAAGCCGATCGAGGTCATCGCGACGCGCCGGCCATATGACGATCCGGGCGTGCCGCGCGCGTACTACCGGCTGCGGCGCGTGTCCGAGACGCTGCTCGCCAAGACACACATGCCGTATGCGCTGAACGATGCACGCCTCGCGCGTCTCAAGGCCTGGTTCATCGACGCACCCTATGAAGTCAGCGCCCTGCCCTCGCACGAGCCGGCGGTGGCCTCCAATCCGTTCGCCGCGTTCCGCGAGCTTCCGGTCGAGGCGCGCTACCGGCTGATGCTCGAGGAAGCGCAGTTCACGTTGATGGGCTTCATCAAGGGCCCGGTGTGCCGCGGCCAGGTGGCGGTCGACGTCATCAACGACCACTTCTGGGTGATGTTCGAGCGGCCCGACGCGGGAAAAGCGCTGTTGAGCGCGGCGTTCTTCGCGCGCGAGCTCGCCAACCTGCGCCTGCCCGCCGAGGACGAAAATAGCGGCGCCCTGCTGAAATGGCGCCGCTACGCCGCGCTCGAGGCGGCCTACCTCAAGGCGAAAAGCGCCGCGCTCAAGCAGGCGCTGGCCGGCGGCGCCACCCTCGACATCCTGTGGGACGGCGACGGCCGCAACCCGAACGCCGCGCTCACCGTGCTGCGCCACTTCGACAGCGCCTCGGTGGTGCAGGGCCTGCTCGGCGAGCAGCCGCAGACGGTGATGCTCATCGGCTATCCGCTGCTCGAGCGCATCCACTACCTGCTGGTGGCCGGCTTCGATGTCTACGGCAGCGTCACGCACCAGCTCACCACGCGCCTGTACATGGACTTCCTGCGCACCGAGGGCGAGATGAATTTTTTCGCCTTCCTGCCGCTCGCCGAGCGGCAGGCGGTGCACGACCGCTGGTACCGCGGCGCCGACCGCGCCTCGATCGCGGAGCTGTGGGATACGCGCGCCTACGCCGACGTGGAGACTGGCGTGCGATACACGAGCAGCGACCCGCTCGCCGAGCTCTATGCCATGATGAAGAAGCGCGCCGCGCCGGTGTCGAATGCGCGTTACACGCTCGCCGCCAGCGGCCTGTCCGCCGCGCCGCTGCGCGAGCTCCACCGCCTCGCCGCGCTGCGCGGCCGCGCGCTATCGCACCTGCCTGAAGCCGCCATCCTGACTGTGCGCGACGCCGGGCGCGACCGGCACTTCAGCGTGATTGCGAACCGCGCCCACAGCAACGTCGCCGAGCTGTTCGACGAGGCCGACCGGCGCCTGCCGGCCGAGGACAGCCTGCTGGTGACGAACGACTTCATCCCGGCATACCCGAACGCATTCTTCGTCGTCGAGGCTTCCAGGCTATCGGCGTTCGTGGACGCCGTCGCGCGGCTCGGCTCGGAATCCGACTATTCCGCGCTGATGGCGTCCTACGGCATCCGGCGCACCGACCAGCGCTTCTGGCCGCACAGCGATGCGCTGCACCTCGCCTGGCGGCAATCGGCGCCGCGCGAAGCGGGGCTTTTCGACTACAACCGCTTCGAGAACAGGTGACGCGCGGAGCGTAAGACCAAGGTCCAATAGCGTCGCCGCAGCCCACGGCCAACAATCAAGCCTCTGAGCACCAAAGGAGAAACGATGATTTTCGGAAAACTGGCGATCGCGGCCGCGGTGGTAGTGCTCGCAGCCGGGCCGGCGCTGGCGCAGAGCAGCCGCCGCGCCAATACCAATGAAATCTACATCGGTCCAGTGTTCACCGACGGCAGGAACTACTCCTTCGAGGGCGGCAGCAGCGCGCGCACCGATACCGGCTACGGCCTGAACCTCGGCTTCGCCAGGAACTTCACGCCGCATCTCTCCGCCGGGGTCGACCTGACCTGGAGCGAGCAGGACTATCGCGCGACGATTGCGGCGCGTCCGGATACTCCCAGTGCCGCCCGGCAGGTCAACGGCGTGCTCGAGAGCGGCACGGTGCGCTTCTTCGGCACCTACAACATCCTGGCCGGCAACTTCACCCCGTTCGTCACCGGCGGCATGGGCTGGACCTACATCGACACCAACATTCCCTCCGGGGGGCTGGAACAGGTCTGCTGGGCCTACCCCTGGTACGGCTACTACTGCGCGACCTACGTAGAGACGCAGAGCACCACCCGGTTCAGCTACAACGTCGGCGCCGGCCTGCGGCTGGATGCCGGCCGGGGCGTGTTCCGGCTGCTGGTGAATTCGCAGTGGGCCGACTTCGGCGGCTCGTACGGCTCGAGCAACGTGACCCAGTACCGCATCGACATCGGAACCAAGTTCTAAGGAGATGTAAAAAATGAAAGCCGCAGCAATCGCAGCAGTCGTTTTCAGCCTTGCCGCCGTCCCGGTGTGCAATGCGCAGGTCAAGGACAGCGCCGTCGCGGTAAAGGAGACCGAGGCGGTGGTCACGGTCACCAAGGTCGACAAGGAAAAGCGCACCGTGACCTTCCGCGGCCCCAAGGGGAACCTCGGCACACTGACCGTCCCGAAGGAGGGGCAGAACTTCGACCAGGTCAAGGCGGGGCAGCAGTACCGGATGAGGTACGTCGAGGCGGTGGCGCTCGAGATCCGCAAGGGCGGCAAGCCCGCGGCGAGCACCTCGGAGCAGGTCAAGGTTTCGCCCAAGGGCGCGAAGCCCGGCGGCATCATGGCGCAGACGCTGCAGGTCTCCGGCGTGGTCGACGCGATCGACTTCACCGACCGCTATATCGCGGTGCGCGGCCCGAAGCAAACGCTGTCGCTCAAGGTCGCGGACGACGTGCCGCTGGACCAGCTCGCCATCGGCGACCTGATCTCGGTCACCCACACCGCGGCGCTCGCGATCGAAATGGTTGCGCAGGCCCCGGCGAAGAAGGCGCCCGCCGCGAAAGAGTCAGCCGCCAAGAAGGCGCCCTAGTCAGGGTCTGATCTCCGGCGGCGGCACCAGCTTGCCCGGCAGCTTGAGCGCACGCTCGAAGATGCCAAGCAGCTGATCGGTGACCGCGCGCGGGCCGAGCGGCACCACGGTGGGGTCGCGGATATCGCCGTTCACCGAGACCGGCAGCGCCACCATCGCGCCGCCGAAGACGTCGCCCAGGAGCGGGATCGCGCCGACCACGCGCTCGACGCTGGTAAGCGGCGCGATCAGCACGGTGAGGCGCGAATCGCTGCCCTGCAGGTCGATGCGGCCGCTGGCGGCGAGGCGCGCGGCCTTGCTGTCGAAAAACGCCTCCTGCACCAGGAATTCGCCGCGCTCGAAGCGCCCGCTGGCGGTCATGCGGCGGTAGGCGAAGCCGTTCTTGCGCATCTCGCTGGGCGATGCGATGTCGCGCACGGCGAGGATGTTGCCGAGCAGGGCGAACCTCATCACCCGGCCGTTGCGCAGCTCGCCCTGTGCCGTGCCGGTGAGGTTGCGCAGCAGCTCCGGCCGGCTGCGGCCGTTCGTTTTCACCTCGGCGCGCAGCTCGGCGTTGCCGGTGATCTCGACGGTGTCACCGGTCAGGCAGCGCATCGCGGCTTCGAGCGGCTGGTCGCGCATGCCGAGATGCGCCACGACCGTGAAGTCGTCCGGCCGCGCCTCGAACTCGAGCGGGAACGACACGCCACACACGCGCGCCTGCGTCATCTGGAGCCGCGCGCGCTGCGGCTCGAGCAACAGATTGCCCTCGAAGGGCTCGACGCGGTGGCGCGGTCCTTGCACGAAAGCCGAGCGCACCTCGATGCGTCCGCTGAGCGGAAGCGGCCAGAGCTTCGATTCGTCCGGCGGCGGCGCGCCGGGATCGCGCGGCGGCAGCAGCCGATCGAGCACCACGCCGGGGGATTCGAGCCGCGCCTCGATCACCGGCCCGCGCTCCGTGTGCCGCCCCTGCCCGCTCAGCTCGAACACTTGATCCTCCACGCTGAAGCGCGCGCCCGACACGCGCACGCCCGAGGAATCGGAGGTGATATCGGCGCGCTCGATCAGCGCCTTCCTGCCAGCGAGCCAGCTCAGGTCGAGTGCCTCGACGCGCAACTGGCCCTCGGCGACGGTGTCCTGCGGGCGCGCGCGGTCGATCGTCACCCGCAGCTCGCCCTGCGCCGTCCCCGAATCGGCCGACGGCGGCTGGCGCAGCATCGCGGGAATGCTGTGGCCGTGCAGCGTGCCCGAATAGCTGGCCTGAATCCGCTCGCCGGCGAGCGTGGCGCTGAGCACGGCATCGCTGCGCGCGTCCTTGATTGCCAGGCGCCGCAGCTCCAGAGCCTCGGGCCGCCACGCCAGCGCAAGCTCGACCTCGGGGCCGCCATCGGCGGTGAGGCGCGCGGCGACTTCCAATGGGCTCTGCGGCGCCCAGAAGATGCGCTGAGCCGAGAAGCGCAGCGGCGTCTTCGGCTCAAGCCGCGGCGGCACCTCCCGGTGCTCCATGGTCCAGCGCACCAGGCGCTCACCCGCGATGCCCTCGGCAAGCGCGAGCTCGACAGCTCTGGTCTTCAAAGAAATTTTTCCGGATACGACGGCGTTCGCGTCCAGCATCTGCGCCGCGACTTTTTCGAGGGTGACCTGTCCCGCAGCGGCACGCACCGAGCCGCCATCGACGCTGACCGCCGCGGGCAGCGTCTTCACGGCGATGCTCACCTTGCGCGGCACGGCGACGGCGTCGTAATCGGCCGCTAGCGGATCGTCGAAGCGCAGCGCGAGACGGTTGAGGGTCACCTCGGCGCCGCCCGAGACCGGCCCGATCTTCTCGAGCGGCAGCTTGCGCTGCAGCCACGGAAACCATTGCGCGAGCTCGAGCGTCGCGCGCCCGGAAGCCGACGACACGCGCGCCGCCTTGCCGAGCTCGATCTGCGCATTGACCGCCGCAAACGTGGAGTTGCCGACCGAGCCCTGCGCTTTCTCGACCCGAACCCGCCTGGGTCCCGCACGCACCGTTCCGGCGGCGACGTTGACCGGGTCCGGCAGCCCCTGCAGCGTGGCGCGCAGCTTGCGCGCCGTGGCGACGGCGTCGAAGTCGAGTGCAGCCGGGCGATCCAACGGCAGCGTAAGGCGGTGCAGCACCACGTCCACCCTGCCGGAGGCTGAGACGATCTGGTCGAGCGGCCGCTTGCCCTTCAGCCAGGGAAGCCACTGCTCGACCTGAAGCGTGGCGCGGCCCGAAGCCGACGCCACGACCGGCTTACCGCCGAAATCGATCTGCGTCGCTGCGTTTTCGAAGCTCGAGCTGCCCAGAGCACCCTTGGCTTCCGTGACCAGCACGCGCTCCCGAGAAAGCGCGACCTTGGCGGCGTGCAGCGACAGCTTCCATGGCAGCTGCGCCAGCCTGACGGCGGCATCCGACTTGACGATCTCCAGGCTCAGGAGCCACGGCGGGCCGAGCGTCGCCGTGCCCTTCGCGGAGATCTTGCCCTCGGCCGATTGCACGACGTCGAGCGCAGCGCCCTTGCGGCGCGCAAGGGCGATGCCCTGCGCGACATCGACGCCGGTCAGCTCGGCTGCGAGCTGCGGCGGCTTGCCGGCGGGAAGCAGCAGCCGGCCCTTCGCCGCCGGCAGCAGCGTACCGAGCCTGCCGTCGAACTCGCATTCGAGCGCAGTGCTGCCGTCGGTGCGCAGCCTGGCGTGCAGCGTCGCGGGCGCCAGATCCGGATCGGCCGACAGCTCGTCCAGCGCAACCGTGCCGCTCGCCGAAAGATCCGCGTACTCCACGCGTGCCTGGAGGGTCGCGCGCTTCCATCGGCTGCTGGCCGCGGCAACATCGAGCTCGACGCCCTTGCCGTCAGTACGGGCCCGCGCGCGCAGGTCGCGCAGCACGAAATTGGCGCCGACTTCGACCCTCGCCTGGTCGAGGCTGAGCGACATCTCGGGGGCGAACTTCTTCAGCGCGCTCGCCGCCGGCTCGGCCACGCTGCGATAAAGCGCCATCGCATCGAGCGGACACTTCGCGCCCGCCGCCGGCGAGCGGTGATGCGAATGCGTCGGACGCTGCACGCGCCACCGAGGAGATCTCCGCGCGGCCGGAACAGCAGCGGCCAGAAGCGCAGGTAGACGTCCACCTCCTCGGCGTCGGCGCTCAGCTTTCCCGGAATCTCGATGCGCACCTTGCGCAGCTCGCCGTGCGGCGGGAACAGCGCTACGTCGAGCGCCGCCCAGGTGACCTGCCCGTGCAGCGCCTGGTCCAGGCGGCGCTGGATCTCGGCGCGCACCGCGGGTGTGTCGACCAGCGCGGGCGCGATGAGCACCAGCAGCACGGCAAGCAGGATCACCGCAGCGGCGGCGTAGGCCAGGCGTTTCATCGGGAGACGCAGCATGCGCCGGTGCATCTCGGACCACAACTACTCGGGGCCTCAATCCCAGGAGAAGCGGTAGAAGACGCCGACGCCGCTCGTGGTGCCGGTCTGGCCGCGCAGCGAAACTCGCTGCGTCAGCGAGTAGTCGAGCTTCACCAAGTACTCCGTGGTGGTGCTGATCGCGCGCTCGAAGCTTACGTAGAGCCGGTCGTAGCGCTTGCCGAGCGCCACCACGTTGCTCTCGAGCTCGCTCGAGCTGCGCACGCCGAGCTCGTCGACGCCCAAGCGCCCGGCGAAGCTGCGTTGCAGCGACGCATCGCTGCCACCGCGGTCGAACAGGGCGCCGCCCGCTGCCTGCAGCACCGCGAGGTCAGCACCGCCGGCCTGGGTTGGCCCGCGCCCGAGCACCAGCCAGGAAAGCTTGTCGCCCTCGCTCGCCGGCGGGTTGGAGATCAGCTCGACGCGCGGCGTTTGCAGCGTGCCGGTGAGCTTGATCCCGGCCTCGACTTGCTGGTGGCGGCGCCAGGCGCTGATGTCCAGGCCGGGGGCATCGAGCGGACCGTCGAAGATCACGGTTCCCGGGTCGACCTCGAGCTCCTGGCCGTAGGCGCGGAAGGTCGCCTTCACCGCCTGCACGCGGCCGCGCGCGAGCAGCTCGCCGCCGGCGCTGGTCGTGACGTGCAGCTGCCCGCCGACGCCGCCGTTGTAGCCGTAGCCGCGCAGCGTCAGCCGGCTGCCGAGGTCGAGCCTGAGATCGAGGTCGATCGGCAACGGCCCGCGCTTGCCCGCCGCGGCGCGCGGCGCGCCTTCGACCTCGACGGTTTCGTCGAGCTGCTGCAGCGATTCGCCGGCGAGCTCGAAGTGGCCGCCGTCGGCGCGCAGCTCGCCCACCAGGCCGAGCTTCTTGCCGTCGAAGCTCGTGGTGCCCTTCCCGGAGACGACCAGGCGCATGTCGGGCCTGCCGAGCAGGCGGAAGTTGCTGGCTTCCCACGCCAGCGTCGCGGCGGCGTCGGCGAGGGTGAGCGGCACTGTGCCGCTCGCGGTAAAGCTGCCGTCGCCGCCCGCGATGCGCGCCTCGGTCACTCGCAGCCGGTTCGCTTCGAGCTCGGCGCGCACCCGCCCGTCGCGCAGCGCGACGCCCCACGGCGGCATGTCGAGCTCGAGCGCGTCGGCGCGCAGCGTTCCCGACAGCTCGGGCTTCGCCAGCGTTCCAGCGCCGCGCAGTGTCGCGGCGACGCGGCCCGAGATGCGCGCCTGCGTCCACAGCGCCTCGGTGAGCTGGCGCAATTCGGCGACCTCGATCTCGGCGGTGAAGGCGAGCGCCGATTCCGCAGCGAGCCCGCCCGCCTTGCCCTCGAGGCGCGCCTTTGCCAGCCGCGTGACGATTTCCCCCGTGGCGGCGACGGCGTCCTCGGTAAACCGGGCTTCGAGGGTGATTTGGGAAAGCTCGAGCGGCGTCCCGCCGAGAGCAAGGTCGCCGCTCGCGCGGCGCAGCGCGAGCCGGCCGTTGAGCTTCGGCGTGGAGGCGAGCGCCCAATCGCCGTCGAGCAGCAGATCGCCGGCGAGCTGGTCGATGCGCAGCGCCGTAAGAACCCACTGCGCGGGCAGCGCGGCGACGCTGCCGCTCGAGGTGAGCCGGTCGTCCTGCCAGCGCAGCGACTCGACCGTCGCGCGGCCGCCGGCGAGCTCGGCTTCAAAACGCCCCAGAGCCGCGCCGCGGGCGCCGGCCTCGAGCGCGGCCGGCGCCTTCAGCTCGAGCGGATACGCGCCGGTATTCGTGAGCGAGACGATCTCGCCTCGCCACGAACCGTTGCGCCATCCTCCCCGCAGGCTGGCCCTGAAATCGAGGTCTTTCCCGGCAGCCGCCAGCGCCGCCTCGTGCTGCTCCAATGTCCCGGAGCCCTTCACGGTTGCGCGCTCGAACACCAGCGCGTCGGTGAGGCGCAGCCGGCTCGCCTGCGCATCCACCACCACGCGCGGCTCCTTCCACGAGCCGCTCGCCGTGCCGTGGGCGCGGATCTCGCCGCTGAACCTCGCGTCGAGCGTGGCGAGATCGGGCAGCTGCAACGTCCACGCCAGGCGCTCGCCCGGTCCGCCGAACGAACCCTTCGCCGTGGCGCGGTTCGCGCCGAGGCTGACCGATGCATCGGCGCCGGTCACGCGCTCGCCGACGAGTCTGGCGCTGCCGCGGCTCGCCAACCGCTGGCCCAGGATCCTGCTGTCGGCAATTTCCCACTGGGCCGACCCCGCGCCGGTCAGGTCGCCGTTGATCCTGAGGCTGCCGTTGATGCTGCCCGCCGGGTAATCGCCGAAGCGCGCGGGATCGAAGCGCGCGAGCTTGAGATCCGCCGCGAACCGGACGGCCTTTCCCAGGCGGATGCGCCCGGTCCCGCTCGCCTGGCTCTCGCCGGCGCGCGCACGCAGCGCGTGGACGCGGACCTCGTCGCCGCTGCGCTCGGCATCCGCGGTGAGACTCAGGTCCTCCTGCGCCAGCGTTCCCTTCACTCGCTGTCGCGCACCCGCGAGCTCGAGCTCGAGCGCGCCGGAGAGGCGAGTTTCGCGCAGGCGCGAATAAATCCCGCGCAGGTCGAGCCCGGCGACGCGAATTTCGAACGCCTGCCGCTCCAGGCTTGCGCTGCCCTTGCCTTGAATGGTCCCCGCCGGATGCAGCGTTGCGCTCATCCGTTCGAAAGAAGCCGTCTGAAAATCGGTGGAAAACGACGCCTCCGCGCGCGCGAAGGGAAGTCGGCCGCGATCGATGGGCCCGGGGTTGGGGTTCACGAGCGCGAGCCTGCCGGTCAACGCCGACGCGCTCCCCGTGCCTTCCACCTTGAGCTGCAGCGCCGTCTGCGGCAGCTCCGGATCGATCACGGCAAGGTTCAGTGCAAGCAACTCCGCTTCGAGCTGCTTCACCGCAAATTCCGCAGTGACAACCCCTTTGATCCTGGCCCGCGCGCCGGCGACCGAGAACCACGCCTGCGCCTCGTGGCCTGAGGCGCTGCCGGAATAATCACCGCGCAGGTCGTGCACCTCATAGCCTTCGAACACCAGCGACTTCACTTCCGCGTCGGCGACGCGAATGCGCAACGGCAGCATGGTTGGGGTTTTTCCCGCAGACTCGCCTGGCCGTTGCAGCTTGATGCTTTCAGCCCGGACGAATTCGACCGAGATCGTGCCGGCGGCGAGCGCGAGGAGATTCACATCGAGAACCACCTTGCGCGCCTCGCTGCCTTGATACGCGACGCGCTCGAAAGACAGGGTGCGCACCAGCGCGCCGCGCGCGCCCTCGATCTCGAGCTGCGGCGGAGCGAAACCGAGCGCCCAGCGCAGGCCGCTTTCGGTGCCGAGCAGCCAGAGGGCCCCCGCCGCCGCGACGAGCGCCAGGGCGACGGCGCTGCGCACCAGCCACTTCAGCCATTTCAGCCACTTCATGCGCATCAAAACACGAACCCGACCGAGAAGTGCAGGCGCCAGCTTTCTTCCTCTTCGCCGTACGCGGCGTCGATGCGGATCGGGCCGATCGGGGTGCGGAAGCGCGCCCCGCCGCCGATGCCGAACACCGGTGCATAGTCGCCACTGTCCCAGGCATTGCCGGCGTCGACGAAGGCGGCGAGCCCCCAGGCGGGCGCGAACCAGTGCGTGTACTCGACGCTGCCGATGGCGAGGTAGCGCCCGCCCACCACCGCGTCGCCGCGGCGCACGCCGAGGCTCTCGAACGCGTAGCCGCGCACCGTCTGGTCGCCGCCGGTGCGGAACAGGAACGCGGACGGGATGCCCTCGCGCGTGCTCGCCACCACGATGCCGCCCTCGGCGCGCAGCTGGAGATCGTCGTTGCGCCCGAGCGCGACGAGCAGCGTGGCGCGCGCGGTGCCGCGGGAGAAGCCTTGTGTCGAGAGCGCGTCGGGCGCGACGCCCGCGCTTACCAGCCCGAAATAGCCGCGGCGCGGCTGCACGATGTCGTCGGTGTCGCGGAAGCCGAAGCGCAAGCCGAAGTAGACCGCATGGCGGTGGTCCGGGGGCCCGCCGCTCACCCGCTGCTCCTCGGCGTGCGCCGAGACCAGGAGCGCGCTCGGCGCTCCGGCGCCGGCCCAGTTGTGCGCCAGGCCGGCCGCGAGCTCGGTGTCCTCCTCGTTCTGGATCACCTCCTTCTTGCCGCCGGCGAACGCGCTCCACCAGGTCGCGCCCGGCCGTGGCGGCGATTCGAGCTCGTAGCGCGCCTCCTGGGTGAGCTGGTCGAGCCGCAGCTGCGTGCGGCCGCGCCACGCGGTCTCGAACAGATCGACGTTGCGGTGCGAGAGCTCCAGGCGCAGTCCGGCGTCGGTATTGAACGACACCCCGCTCTCGATGTTCTGCGAGTTGCCTTCGATCACGGTCGCGAGCACCGGCGCGGCATCGGGCTCGGCGGGGCCGGGCGCGAGCTCGACGCGCCCGCCGGCGAAGTAGCCGGTCTCCAGCAGGCGCCGCGTGTAGAGCTCGAGCACCTCGCGGTCGTAAGTGCGGCCCGGGCGCACCGGGCTCAGGTTCGATACCGCGGTTCTTGGGTAGCGCTTGGTGCCGCGCACCTCGATGCCGCCGAAGCGGTGCGGCGGCCCGCTGTCGAGCGTGACCTCGAGCGCGGCGCTGTGGGTCGCAGGGTCGACGCGCGCGCGGCTCGACGCGACGCGCGCCGCGGGATAGCGCCATGCGGCGAGCTTGCGCGCCGCGTCGCGCCTGGCCTCGTTCCATTCGGTCTGCGTGAACGGCATGCCCGGACGCAGCCGCCAGCCGCGCCGCACGTCGCGCCGCAGACCGGCGGCATCCGGATCCGACGCCGCCGGGCCGGTGAACACCAGCTCGACGCTGCGCACCAGGGTGCGCGGGCCGGGCTCCACGTGCAGCGTCACCGCCCAGGGCGTGCGCTCGAGGTCGATCGAGTGGCGCACGAGCGCCGAGAAGTAGCCTTGCGCGGCGAGCGAGCCGCGCGCCTCGGTCAGCGCCTCGTCGGCCAGGCGCCGCAGCAGCTCGGGCGTCATCTGCGCGTCGCTCTGCCAGCGCGCGAACTGCAGCCCGCGGCTCAGCCTCTCGCGCAGCTCCTTGGTCGGCGCTTCGACGCTCAGGCGGTATTTCGGCTCGGGCTCCTGAGCGAGCGCAGCGGCGGCGCAGCCGAAAACGGCCGCGCAGAGAACCGCCGGAGCGAGTCGCATGGTTGCATTGTCTCCCCACTGAAAACGGTCCTGCTGGAATAGGACCAAGGTCCAATAGCGCCGCGCCGGCCTGCGCCGAACAATCGACCGACGCTGAGAAAACTCGTCCTTTCCGGACCCAGGCAACAACGCATCGGCGCGTGCGTGCTGCTGCTCAGCGCGGCGCACGCGTCGCTCGCGGCCGACCCGGCGCTGTTCAGCAAGGAAATGGGCGTCGACCCGTCGGAACCGGCGGTGGCGCGGGCGCGCGTGTTCGAGGACGTGGTGGTGGCGCCGATCCCGATCTCCAATCCGACCGTCGGCAGCGGGCTCGCGGTGATGGTGATGCCCTTCTATCACCTGGGCCCGGAGTCGCCGCTTTCGAACACCGCGCTCGCCGCCGGCCTCACCTCCAGCGGCAGCTGGGGCGTGGGCGTCGCCCAGTCGACGCGCCTGCGCGGGGACAAGCTGCGCCTCGACGGCTTCCTCGGCTACGTCGACCTGCGTTACCGCTTCTACGGCACCGGCGCCGACGCCGGGCACCGGCGGCACCTCGGTGCCGATCATCCAGAAGGCGACGGCCTTCGCCCCGGAGCTGCTGTACCAGGTGGCGGCGCGCACCTTCGTCGGCCTGCGCTACCGCGGCGTGCGGGTGGAGACCGCGCTCGAGAGCGGCTCGCTGCCGCCGGCGATCGCCGAGGTGCTTCCCAGCTCGATCACCATCACCAGCTCGGGCTTCGGCCCGCGCGCGACGCTCGACACGCGCGACAACGACATGAATCCCGTCCGTCCGGAGTGCTGGTCGATCTGCGCGCCAACTTCGCCGACGAAGCCTTCGGCAGCGACTTGAACTACGAGATGTACGAGCTGAGCGGGAACTACCTACCGCCGCGCCGGCCCGGGCGTCGTCGCGCTGCGCGGCTACTCCTGCAAGGCGTCGGACCGCGCACCGCTGTTCGACCTGTGCCTGTTCGGCGCGAACAACGACCTGCGCGGCTACGAGGTCGGCCGCTACCGCGACCGCGCCATGGTCGCCGCCCAGGCCGAGTACCGCTTTCCCCGTTGCCGGGCGCTGGGGCGGCGTGGTGTTCGGCGGCTGGGGCAAGGTGGCACGCTCGTTCGAGCGACCATGGGCGACGAGCCCGACCTGCCGAGCGTCGGCTTCGGCGTGCGCTGGCTCGCTTCCGAGAAAGCGCGCGTCAACCTCAGCGTCGACGTGGCGCAGGGCCGCGACGGCGGCAGCGTGTATGTTTACGTCAAGGAATCCTTCTAGGGAGAGAACGATGCGAGTCCTGCTTCTTGTCTTGATGGTGACTGCAACGCCATTCGCGATGGCGCAGAACTGGGTCGGCCTGCTCAAGAACACGCCCGCCGAGCAGTTCGACGAGGACGACCTGCGCATCTTCATGGACGCCGGGCGCAAGGCGCTCAACGAGGCGCCCGATAACCAGAGCGTGACGTGGGAGAACCCGAAGACCAGGGCACGCGGCGAGATCACCGTACTGCGCAGCTTCGAATCGAAGGGCCGCCCCTGCAGGGAAGTGCGCGTGCGCAACCAGGCGGGAGGCCGCAAGGGCGACAACACGCTCAACCTGTGCAAGGTGGAAGAAAAATGGCGCCTGCTGAGCGCCCCGCAGACGAAGAAGTAGCCGCTCAAGCCCTGATCGCCAGTTCGTCGAGCCGGCGCCGGAGCGCTTCGCGCGCCGGGTCTTCGGGACCGAGCGACAGCGCCAGAATCTCGAACCCGAGCCGCACGACCTGCAAGCCGCGCGCATCGAGCGGGCGCACCTCCAGGTGCAAGCGTCGCTCCAGCTTGACCTCGCGGGCCGCCTTCACCACGGCGCCGATGGCGTCGTGGAGGCTCAGTTGCGCCGGCCGCAGATCGTGCTCGCCCGCGGCCAGGGCGTCGAGCAGCCGCGCGGCGGCATCGAGCACGCGCTGCAAGGAGCGCTCCAGCGCGTGGCGCCCGCGCGCCGGCCAGACGAAAAAGCTCACCGCCAGGCCCACCACGATGCCGATCAGGGTATTGAGCGCGCGCAGCAAGTCGTACTCGAACGCATTCGCGCCGTAGAAGACCAGGGTGATGATGCACACGGTGACGCCGATGCGCGCCACCGGGATCCCCCAGCCAAGGACGAGCGCGAGCAGCGCGGTCGCCGCTACGGCGAGCCCCACCGCGAGCGCCGAGGGGCCGAAGACCGCGCTCACCGCCATGCCCGCGAGCATGCCGACAACGGTGCCCTTTGCGCGGTTGACCGAGGTGGCGAGGTCCTCGCCCACCGTCGCGCCGACGATCAGCGCGGCGGTGAATGCGCTATAGACCGCGTACTGGTTCTCGCCGCCGCGCGTGAGCAGGTAGCCGAGCGCCGCGGCGAGACCCACCTTGACGCAGTAGCGCCATTGCGTCCCTTCGAGCGAACGCCAGCCCATCGCTCACTCCGGCAGCGCACCGGAGCGGAACAGCGACAGGGTTTCCTCGGAGGGCTCGCCGAACCATTTCGCATACAGGCCGCGAAACTCGTCGGCGCGGAACACGCGGCTCAGGGCACGATCCACGGCCAGACGGAAGTCCTCGTCGCCGCGCGCGAGCGCAAGCGCAAGGGTTTCGTGCGTGAAATAGCGCTCGACCACCAGCAGCTCGCCCGCCCGCGGTCCGCGCTTGACCGTGTCGAGCAGCATCACGCGGTCGCCGAAGAACGCGTCGGCGCGCTCGGCGGTGACCGCGTCGAGGCCGGCGTTGTAGTCCTTCACCGGCAGCGGCTTGATGTCCCGCTGCTGCGCGCGCAGTCGCTCGATCACCGCCTGCTCGACCCGCGTCCCGGCCACGAACGAGAAGGTGTGCGGCTGACTGGTGGTCGGCGGCCGTCCCGACAGGATCTCCTGCAGGCGCGCGGCGGCGCCTTTGCGCACGATCGCGCTGATGCCGGTGGTGAACACCGGGATCGAGTACGAGACCTGCTGGCGCGATGCCGGCGTGGGCACGACGGCGTCGCACAGCAAATCCACTTTGCCGTCGGCGACCGCCGTCAGCCGGTCGGTCCGCGTCACCGGCACGAAAGCCGGCTTGAGGCCGGGCATGCCCTGGTCGGCCTTCAGGCGATCGACCACCGCGCCACAGAGCTCGACACCGTAGCCCAGCGGCTTGCCGCCGGAATCCTGGAAGGAGAACGGCCGGGCTTCGGCGCCGTAGCCGAGCTTGATCGCGCCGCTGCTCTTGATCCGGTCCAGCGTGCCGGCCGCGGTGGCGACGACAGGCAGCATCAGCAGGGTGGCGAGCAGCGTTCGGGTGGGATGCATGGGTATCGTTACCTGCTAGCTTGCGCCCGGGCTGCAGCAGGCACTATTGGCCTTTGGTCCCATTGGCGAGCGGCCCCCGCTGTAACACCCTAGGGCCCGATGAATGCCCGGCTGTTACTGACGGCGCTCGCGTGCGTGCTGGCGTCCTGCGCTTCCGTGGATGCCACGACCACGCAGTACGTCGGCGTGCCGCGCGCGGCGCCGACCGATGCCGCCACGGTGCAGGTGCTGGCGAGCGAGCCGATGCGCACGCACGATCGCCTCGGCGAGATCCTGCTCGACATCTCCGTCGACCCGGCGCCGCCGGTCGCGGACGTGGAGCAAAGGCTGCGCGAAGAGGCGGCGAAGATGGGCGGCAACGCGGTGTTCGTGGTGCGCGATGTGGTGAATCCGAATGTGGGACGCAAGCTGATCGCCGTCGCCATCCGTTACCGATGAGATTCTTTCTTTTCGGCCTTGCCTTCCTCGCTGCCGCAGCGTCCGCTCAGGGCCCTCAGACCGCGCCCCTTGCGGACGTCGCCTGGCCGCGCGAGACCAAGGCGCCCGACGGCACGGTGATCACCGTGTACCAGCCGCAGGTGGAGCGCTGGGCCGACAACAACCTGTCCGGGCGCGCGGCGGTATCGGTGCTGGCCCCGGGCGCGAAGGAACCGGGTTTCGGCGTGATCGAGCTCAGCGCGCGCACCGAGATCGACAAGTCGAGCGACCTGGTGACGCTGAGCGCCCTGCGCATCACGAAAACCAGCTTCCCCGGGGCCGCCGAGCAGGAGATGCAGAAGTACGTCGCCGCGCTGCGCGCCGCCGTGACCAAGGACCGCTGGCCGATGTCCGCCCAGGCGCTGCAGGCAAACCTCGCGGTGGTGCAGGCGCGCTCAAAGCAAAAGGCGGTGCCGGTCAAGAACGAGCCGCCGCCGATCCTGTTCCGCACCTCCCCTTCGCTGCTGGTGCTGGTCGACGGCGAGCCGGCGCTGCGCGCGGCGAAAGGCGCGGTCTCACTGTGGCGCGCCATCAACACCGCGCCCCTGCTGCTGCAGGACGCGTCGACCAAGACCTGGTACCTCTGGGCGCTCGGCCGCTGGTGGGAGTCGAAAGCGCTGGCGAGCGGCTGGCAGGCATCCGCAGCGCCGCCGCCGACGCTCGAGCAGGCGCGCGCCGCGCTCGACAAGCAGTTCGATCCGCTCGAGGGCAAGGACAGCGAGGGCAAGCCGGTGTTCGAGCCCGGTGTCGCGCCGCAGATCGTGGTGGCGACCAAGCCGACCGAGCTGTTGCAGAGCAAGGGGGAGCCGAAGCTCACGCCGATCCCCGGCACGCAGCTGCTGTACGTGTCGAACTCGTCCAACGACATCTTCATGGAGCTCGGCACGCAGACTTACTACGCGCTGATTTCGGGCCGCTGGTTCAGCGCCAAGGTGCTCACCGGGCCCTGGAGCTTCGTCCCCGGCAAGTCGCTGCCGGCCGAGTTCGCGAAAATCCCCGCCGAGCACCAGATGGCCGATGTGCTCGCCTCGGTGCCGAACACGCCGCAGGCGCGCGAGGCGTCCATCGCCAACGAGATTCCGCAGACCGCGACGGTGCAGCGCGACGTGCAGCCGACGCCGGTGGTCTACGACGGCGGCGAGCCGCAATGGAAGCCGATCGACGGCACGCCGCTCACCTATGCCTACAACACCGGCGTTCCGGTGATCCGCATCGATCCCAAGACCTACTACATGGCGCAGAACGGCGTCTGGTTCTCGGGCACCGGGCCCGCCGGCCCCTGGGTCGTGGCCGCGACAGTGCCCTCGGTGATCTACACCATCCCGGCAAGCTCTCCCCTGCATTACGTGACCTATGTGCGCGTGTACAGCAGCACGCCGACCACGGTATTCGTCGGCTACACGCCGGGGTACTACGGCACGGTGCTGAGCTCCGACGGCGTGGTCGTATACGGCACCGGCTACTACTATCCGCCCTATGTCGGCGCGGTGTATTACCCGCCGCCCTATTACACCTACGGGTATGGGGCCGGCTTCACCGTCGGCTTGTTCTTCGGTTTCGCCATGAGCGGCGGCTGGCACGGGCCGTGCTGCTATGGCGGCGGCGGTGGCGTCTACGTCAGCCACCACCATACCAACATCAACGTCAACAACAGCTACAACCGCTGGGGCGGCAAAAGCACCAGCGTCAGTGGGCCGGGCGGACGCAACGTGCAAGCCACCCAGGTAGGAAACACCACCGTCGCCAGGGGCGCTGGCAACAACAACGTCTACGCCGGCCGCGACGGCAACGTGTATCGGCGCGACGACAGCGGCAACTGGCAGCAGAACCAGAAAGGCAGCGGCTGGTCGGACGTGCAAAAACCGGAACAGAGGAGTTCCACCGGCCAATCGCGCGAAAGCGTGCAGTCGCTGGACCACCAGCACCAGTCGCGCGACCTCGGCGCGCAGCGGGCGCAGCAGGCCCGCAGCGGCGCCGGGGGCTATCAGGGCGGCGGCGGGATGCGCGCCGGAGGCGGCGGCCGCGGCGGCGGTGGTCGTCGGTAGGTTTTTCCTCCTCGCCTGCTTCACCGGGGCCGCGCATGCGAGCGGCATCCAGGTCGACGTCATTCCCAATTTCGTCGGCGCCGGCGTCGGCGTCACCACCGAATGGATGGGAGCGAAGGACAAGGTCGCCGGCATCGTCCCCGGCGGGCGCGTTGCGCTGGAGCGCAACCGCTTCATCGAGGTCTACGGGCCGATTGCCGACATGAACCTGCTCGACTCGCCGAACTGGGAATTCGGCCCGATGGTGTCGTACCGCTTCGGGCGCAGCGAGGTGCAGGACCCGGTGGTGAACGCGTTGCCGCCGATCGACGGCGGCCTCGAGGCCGGCGTATTCGCGGGCTGGCATTACATCCGCACCGAAGGCATTCCCTTCCGTGTGCGCCTCGGCGTATCGCTCACCACCGCGGTGTCCGGCGGTGCGACCGGCGGCCATGTCACGCCGTACGCGAGCCTGTGGGTCCCGCTGTCGCGCAAGGTGTTCGTCGGCTTCGGCGGCGGCCTCACCTGGTCGAGCGAAAGCTTCATGCAGCAGCGCTTCGGCGTGTCGCCCGAAGCCTCGGCGGCGAGCGGCCTGTCCGCCTACTCCGCCGGCGCCGGGGTGCGCCAGTACTACCTGTGGCCCGCGGTGCTCTGGAACTTCGCGCCGAAGTGGTTCGCCGGCGCGGGCGCATTCTGGCAGCGCATCACCGGCGACGGCGCCGACAGCCCGATCGTCACCGAGCGCGGCGAGCGCGACCAGTTTTCCGCCGGCCTCGGCCTCGGGTACTCATGGTGAGAGCGGCACCATTGGCCTTTGGTCCCATACCGGGCAGCGGCGGCCGGCCGCAGACTTGGGATCTAGCGACCCTCAACGGAGAGATCATGCGAACGCCAACAGTCATTGCCGCCATCCTGCTCGTCGCTGGCTGCGAAAGCATGAGCCAGAAGGTCGACGCCTCGCGGCAGGATCGCTGCGAGCGCGCGGACTGGGCGCTGGTGGGCGAGCGCGACGGCGCATCGGGCAGTCCGCTGCTCGCCGATCGTTACCAGTACATCTGCGGCGAGATGTTCAAGGCCGAGCCGTACCAGGCGGGGTTCCAAAAGGGACGCATGCGCAAACCGGCGCCGACGGGCTGACGGCCACGCCGGGTGGCTGAACTTCAGGGGCGCGAGCTCACCCGCATCCTGCTCACGGTGATCGTGATCGGCGGGCTGATCGCGGCTTCGCTGTGGATCCTGCGCCCGTTCCTCGGCGCGATCATCTGGGCGATCATGATCGTGGTCGCCACCTGGCCGCTGCTGATCATGGTGCAGCGCTGGGCGGGCGGGCGGCGCTGGCTCGCGGTGACGGTGATGTCGGTGGTCCTCCTGCTGGTGCTGGTGGTGCCGCTGTCGGCCGCGATCGGAACCATCGTCTCGCATGTCGACGACATCGTCGGCTGGGCGAAGAATCTGCGCGAATTCCAGCTGCCGCCGCCGCCGTCGTGGCTGGCGGGCCTGCCGCTCGTCGGCCCGCGCGCGGCCGGCCTGTGGCAGGAAGTGGCGGCCGAGGGCGTCCAGGTCGTCGCGGCGAAGATCACGCCCTACGCGGGCGGCCTGACGGCGTGGTTCGTCTCCCAGATGGGCAGCTTCGGCGCGCTGTTCCTCCAGTTCCTGCTCACCGTGATCGCCGCGGCGGTGCTGTACGCCTACGGGGAAGGCGCCGCCGACTGGGTGCTGCGATTTGGCGAGCGGCTCGGCGGCGAGCAAGGCGTAGGGGCGGTGCGCCTGTCCGGGCAGGCGATCCGCGGCGTGGCGCGCGGCGTGCTGCTCACGGCGCTGGCGCAGACGCTGGTCGGCGGCATCGGCCTGTGGATCGCCGGCGTGCCTTTCGCGGCGGTCCTCACCGCGCTGATGTTCCTCCTCGCCGTGGCGCAGATCGGCGCGGCCCTGGTCCTGGTCGGCCCGGTGATCTGGCTGTACTGGAGCGGCGCGCCGGGCTGGGGCACGTTCCTGCTCGTCGTCACGGTGATCGCCGCCACGCTCGACAACGTGCTGCGCCCGCTCCTCATCAAGCAGGGCGGCGCCGACCTGCCGATCCTGCTGATCTTCGTCGGCGTGATCGGCGGCCTGATCTCGTTCGGCCTGATCGGCATCTTTGTCGGGCCGCTGGTGCTGGCCGTGACGCACACGCTGCTCATCGCCTGGCTCTACTCGCAGGAAGGACCGGCGAGCGACCAGGTTCGGTAGCGGCTGTCAGCGGTGAGTCATTCCGCTCCGCGCGCTAGCCGGCGGTGACCTGCGCGATCGCATCGAGCAGCGCCTCGTCGTCGACCGGCTTGCGCAGGAAGCGGCTCGCGCCCAGCATGCGGGCGGTCGAGCGCGCGACATCGTCGTCGTGCGCGGGGATGGCGATGACCGGAAAGCGAATGCCCCGCTCCTTCAGGCGCGCCTGCAGCTCGGGGCCCGACATGCGCGGCATGGCGACGTCCAGAAGGATGCACACGCGGGTCCCCCCCGGCAATGCGGCGAGAAAGCCGTCGGCGTCGCCGTAGGCGCGGAACTCGAAGCCGGCCGAGCGCAGCAGGCGGGAAAAGCCCCGGCGCACCGACGCGTCGTCGTCGACGATGCAGATCAGCCACGGCTGCGGCTCGGGAGGCACCCGGGAAGGCTACTGCACCCCCCGGCACCCGCCAATGGGATCAAGGTCCTATTGCGGCGCGTCGATTCCGGCGAGCTGGCAGACGCGGACCAGCTCCGCCACCGACGCGCAACTCATCTTCTCCATCACTCGACTACGATGCACCTTGACCGTCTTCAGGGCGATCTGCAGCTCAGCGGCGATCTGCTTGTTCAGGCGGCCGCTGATCACGCGCTGCAGGACTTGGCGCTCGCGCTCCGTAAGCAGCGCGAGCCGGGCGACAGCCGCCTCGCGCGCTTTTCGCTGCGCATTGCCGGCCGCATGGCGCGCAATGGCCTCCTCGACGGCGCGCAGCAGGCGCTCGTCGTCCACCGGCTTGGTGAGGAAGTCGACCGCGCCTTGCTTCATCGCCTGCACGCCGGTCGCCACGTCGCCATGGCCGGTGAGAAACACGATCGGCAAGCCGATGCCGTTCTGCGCCATCAGGTCGCGCAGCTGCGGACCGGTGATGTCGGGCATGTTGACGTCGAGTACCACGCAGCCGGTGGCGCCGTAGGGCAGGCGCTCGAGGAACTCGCGCGCCGATGGGAAGGCCTCGGTGTCGCGGCCGGCGGAGCGGAACAGGCGCAACAGCGCACGCCGCACGCGCTCATCGTCGTCGATGATAAAAACCCTCGCCATCCGCTCCGCCTTGCCACTCCCCGGCCCAGCGTATCGGGCCGGGTCCGCCGGCGTCAATCGGCGGCGTAAGGCAGGGTGACAACGAAGGTGGTACCCGCGCCTTCGCGATTCGGCGCGACCTCGATGTCGCCGCCGGCGCCCTTCACGATCGAGCGGCAGATGGCAAGCCCCATGCCCAAGCCGGAAGGCTTGGTGGTCCAGAAGGCGTCGAACACCTTGCCGAGATCTTCGCGGGCGATGCCGGTGCCGGCATCGCGCACCGCGATGCGTACCGCGCGCGCGCTGCGCGCCACTTCGATGTGCAGCCAGCGCTCGGCGGCGGGCCGCGAGCGCATGGCGTCCACGGCGTTCATTACCAGGTTGAGGATCACCTGCTCCATCTGCGTCTTGTTGGCGAGAATCACGCAGGACGGCTCGAGGGCGCTCGTCACCTCGATCTGCTGCGCGATCAGCTGGCTGTGCAACAGACCAAGCACCTCGCGCACCAGTTGCGCGGCGTCGAGCCGCGCGCTCTCGACCTTTCCCCGCCGCAGCATGGAACGCAGCGCGTCGACCACCTCGCCGGCGCGCTTGTCATCGTCGACCACGTCCTGCAGGATGCCGCGGAGCTCCTCCGCATCGGCGGTGCCGCTCTTCAGGAAGCGCAGCCCGGCCTGCGCGTTGCTCAGGATCGCCGCGAGCGGCTGGCTCAGCTCGTGCGCAAGGGAGCCGGCGATCTCGCCCATGGTGGACACGCGGGTGATGTGCTCGAGCTCCTGCTGCTTGCGCTGCAGTTCCTGCCGCGCGCTGAGGTCGACCATCGCGGCAAGCACCAGCCGTTGCGCGCCGGATTCGATCGGGTTGAGCACGATCTCAACCGCAACCTCGCTGCCGTCCTTCCTGCGCGCGGCGAGCTCGCGCTTGGCGGCGGTAAAGAACGCTGCGCGCTGCCAGCCCTGGGCGCCGCGCAAGTGCTGAGGCAACTGCTCGTCGGCCGGGCGGCCGGCGAGCTCGCCCGCCCCATAGCCGAGCAGCTTCTCGGCCGGCGGGTTGGCGAACACGATGGCGCCGCGCTGGTTCACCATCAGGACCGAGATCGGCAGCGCGTCGACCGCCAGGCGCAGCGTCGCCTGCGCCTGGCGCAGGTCGGCTTCCGCGCGCTGGCGCCGGCGCAGCTGCAGGAGCAGGCCGGCGATGAGCGCCGCCTGCAGCAGCACCGCCGCCAGGGCGGCGAGCACGAAATTGCGGTTGCTCTGCCAGAGGCCGGGCCGCCGGAAAAGGATCTGCGTCCCGGCCGGCACGCGCTCCGGCGGGATACTCCATTTCTCGAGCGCGCGCCAATTCACGCGCAGCGGCGTCTCGGGCTGGTTGGCGGCGATCGCCGCCGCCGGCTGGCCGAGAAGCGCGGCGTTCACCACCGCCGCGGTCGCGTCGCCGATCTCGGCGAAGTCGGTGATCGCGCCGCCGAGCGTGCCGCGCTCGAGGTGGCTGCCGAAAGTGCCGTAGATCGGCACCGGTGACACCGCCGAGAGCCGCGCGGCATAGTCCTGCCCGACGAGCGCCTTGCCTTCGGCGTCGCGCACCATGGAGACGAGCAGCACGAAGGCCTCGGCCGGCAGGCGTTGCACCTCCTCCTCGAAGCGCGCGAGGGGCGCGCCGCTCATCATGCGGACCGCGAGGCGCGGCGCGAAGCCTTCGGCGGCGTGACGCGCTTCCTCCCCGCGGCGACGGTCGTAGTCCGCGACGCCGTGCACGATCAGGACTTCACGCGCCCCGGGCTGCAGCGTGAGCGCCAGCTCGAGCGTACGGCGGTAGTCGTAGATCACCGGGATCGTGCGGACCCCGGGCGGCAGCGTCCGCCCTTCAACGGATTGGCGCTCGACGCCCGCGCCCACCACCGGCACGCCGGGGAACAGCTCGGCGCGGTGCGCGAGCATGAAGTCGAAGGCCGATTCCAGGAAGGGCACGACCACGTCGATGGTACGGCCGGCGTAGCGTGCTTCGAGGTAGCGCGCCATCGCCTCTGCCTGCGCCTGGCCGGGAAAGCGGCCGAAGTCGAGGTACTCGATGAAGAACTCGGTGCCCGGCGCCGCCAGCCTGGCGCGCAGGCCGCGGTGGAAGTCGGGGATCGAAGGCAGATCGCTGCGCTCGCTGCTCAGCACCAGGATGGTCCGCGTGGCGCGCGGCGCATCCGCCGCCGCCGCGCAAGCGGTCGCGGCGAGGAGTAGCAGCGTGACGACCGCGCGGAACACGGCCCAATTATGGCGCGCCCGGACAGGGACATAGGACCAAAGTCCAATCGACCCGGCGTTAGAATCCCCTCACGATGACGCCGATGAGACCAGCAAGGTGGAGCGCCGCAGCCGCGTTGCTCTTCGCATGTACGAGCGCGCGCGCTTCGTTCCTGTCCGGCGAGGCGCTCGATACCGCGGCCGACATCCTGGCGCTCGTCGTGCTGTTCGTCGTCCCGGTGGTGGTCATCGTGCTGTTCTGGCTGGTCCACGTGCTGCCGGAGAAGATCGCGCACAAGCGCCACCACCCCCAGGTCGAGGGCATCACCACGCTGTGCCTGCTCTCGCTCGTGTTCGGCGGCCTGCTGTGGCCGCTCGCCTGGCTGTGGGCCTACACCAAGCCGATCGGCTACCGCGTCGCCTACGGCACCGACAAGCACGACGCCTACTTCGAAGAGATGGACGAGAAGGACCGCGCGGGCACCCTGCCGAGCGAGAGCGTGCTGCAGCTGCGCGAGGAGCTCGCGTCGATGGAATCGCGCGGCGCCCTGCCGCCGAAGCTGCGCGCGCTGAAAGCGCGGCTCGACGACCGCCTGGAGGAAGAGGCGGCCTAGATGGAAATCCTGCTTCTCGGCATCTACTCGTTCTTCGTCTGGCTGATCTTCATCAAGCTGAAGTGGCTGCCGTGGAACATCGCCACCCAGGTCATCGTGGTGATCATCCCGATCGTCGGCCTGAGCGCGACCATTCTGCTGCTCAACATCTTCGCGCCCTCCTCTTCCGACGTGCGCGTCTATACCTACACGGTGCCGATCGTGTCGCAGGTGCGCGGCCGGGTGATCGAGGTGCCGGTCGAGGAAGGCAACCGCCTGGTGAAGAAGGGGGAAGTGCTGTTCCGCGTCGACCCGACGCCCTACGAGCTGGAGGTGAAGACGCTGGAAGCGCAGCTCGTCGGCATGCAGGGCTCGCAGCGCGAGCTGCAGGAGCAGGCGATCGGCGCCGCGGCCAAGATCGAGGAGTCGCAGAGCAAAGCGCGCGAGATCGGCGCGCGGCTCGCCCTCACGCGCAAGCGCGTCGAGCAGTACCGCGAGCTGCTGAAGACCGGCGCCGGCAGCCGCTTCGACCTGGAGCGCGCCGAGACCGATGCGCTCGAGCAGCAGGGCCAGCTCGACGCCGCGCGCAACGCCGAGTCGCAGGCGCGCGCCAGCCTGCGCCAGGTCCAGCAGAAGCTCGGCGCCACGGTGAAGGGCGAGTTCTCGCAGGTGGCGCAGGTGCGCGCGCAGCTCGAGAACGCGAAATGGCAGCTCGAGGAGACCACCACGCGCTCGCCCTGCGACTGCTACGTGGTGAACCTCCAGCTGCGGCCCGGCGGCTTCGTCGCCGGCCTGCCGCTCAACCCGGTGATGACGCTGCTCGAGGCGCAGCGCCAGGTGGTGGCGCTCTATAACCAGAACGAGCTGCACCAGGTGGAGCCCGGCAACGAGGTCGAGTTCGCGCTCAAGACCCTGCCCGGCAAGATCATCAAGGGCAAGGTCGACTCGGTGGTCTGGGCCCACGGCGGCGGCCAGCTCCAGGCGAGCGGCACGCTGCCGAGCTCCGGCATCACCGCGCTGCCGCCCGGGCGCTACGCGGTCAAGTTCGACATCGCCGAGAAAGACAAGGAGCTGTTCCTCGCCGCCGGCGCCGGGGGCGACGCCGCGATCTACACCGACCACCTGCACGCGGTGCACATCATCCGCAAGGTGATCCTGCGCGTAGGCTCGTACCTGAACTACCTGATCCTCAAGCTGCACTGAGCG
This sequence comes from uncultured beta proteobacterium, assembly GCA_963810475.1. GTDB lineage: Bacteria > Pseudomonadota > Gammaproteobacteria > Burkholderiales > SG8-39 > SCGC-AG-212-J23. The sequence goes on from CAWENY010000035.1 coordinate 290,358, forward strand.
CGGATGCGCGCGCTGCGCCCGGCGCATCTCTCGCTGCTGGCCGTCGCAGTCGCTCGCCGGCTGCGCGCTGAAGAGACCCGCCCCAGCGCGAGGAGGTGGCGAAGCAGGCGCTGCCGAACCTGCAGGTGCCGCCCGCCTGGAGCTCCGCGCCTGGGCCAGGCCAAACCATTCAGCACGGCTGGCTCTCAGCCTTCAACGACGCGCAGCTCGATGCGCTGGTGAAAGAGGCGCTCGCCTACAACCCGGACCTGCAGGTGGCCGCGGCGCGCGTCGAGCAGGCCGCGTCGTTCGTCAAGGTGGCCGGCGCCACGCTCTATCCGCAAGTCACCGCGCTTGCGCGCGGCGGCGGCACGCTCTCCGGCGATTCGAGCGGCCTGGAAGGCGCCGGCATCTTCGCCAACTGGGAGCTCGACCTTTGGGGCCGCGTGCGCGCCGGGCGCGCGGTGGCGCGCGGACAGTACGATTCGAGCGCGCTCGACGCCGAGTACGCGCGCCAGTCGCTGGCGGCCATGGTCGCCAAGAGCTGGTTCCTCGCCAGCGAGGCGCGGCTGCAGAAGGCGAACGCCGAGGAAATGGCGGCCGCCTCCGAGCGCCAGCTCGGCTTCACGCAGGACCGCCTGCGCGTCGGCCGCGGCGACGAGTACGACGTGGCGCTCGCGCGCGCGAACCTCGCCACTTTCCGCGACAGCGTGCACAGCCTCGACCTCGCCTACCAGCAGGCGCTGCGCGCGCTGGAGGTGCTTGCCGGCCGCTATCCCGCCGCAGCGCTCAGCGTCCCGGCGCAGCTCGCGGCGCTGCCGGATCCCGTGCCGGTCGGCATGCCGGCGGAGCTGCTCGAGCGTCGCCCCGACGTCGTCGCCGCCGAGCGACGCATCGCCGCAGCGTTCTACCGCGTGGAGGAAGCGAAGGCCGCGCGCCTGCCGCGCATCTCGCTCACCGCGGGGGTGACCAGCATCTCGAGCGAGCTCTTCGTCCTCAAGGACCGTGACAACCCGGTGTGGAGCGCCGGTGCCTCGCTCGCCGCGCCGCTCTTCCTCGGCGGGCAGCTGCAGGCGCAGGTCGAGGTCCGCACCGCGGAGCAGAAGCAGGCGCTTGCGGAGTATGCGCGCGTCGGCGCGCGCGCCTTCGGCGAGGTCGAAAATGCGCTGTCCAGCACCTTTACGCTGGACAGGCGTGAGGTCATCCTGCGCGAGTCGGTGGTCAGCAACGCGCGCGCGCTCGAGCTTGCGAACGTGCGCTTCCGCGTCGGCTCCGGCGACTTGCGCGCGGTGCAGCAGCAAAGCCTGGCGTTGCACGCCGCGCGCACCGCGCTGCTGCGCGTACAGGCCGAGCGCCTCGTGCAGCGCGTCAACCTGCACCTCGCGCTCGGCGGAAGCTTCATGCCCCAGGAGGCAAAATGACTCGCGCATCGCACGCTGCCCTCGCCGCGCTACTGCTCGCCAGCGCCGCCATTTCCCCGGTCAACGCGGCCGACGGCTTCTATATCGGTGGGGGCGTCGGCACCACCCGCGTCGAGGAGAGCGTCAACGGCGGCACGCTCGACGCCGACGACACTGCCTGGAAAGGATTCATCGGCTGGCGCTTCGACGTGATCCCGCTCATCGACCTCGCGGTCGAGGGCGCGTACACCGAGTTCGGCAAGCCCTCGCAAAACGTCGGCGGGCAGGAGGCGCGCCTCAAGCTGAGCGGCCCGAGCCTCGCCGGCCTGCTCATCTTTCCGCTCGGGCCGATCGACCTCTTCGGCAAGGCGGGCTGGCTGTGGTGGGACTCCGAGCGCACCATCGGCGGCGTGAGCTCGGAGCGCACCGGCTCCGACAGTTTCTGGGGCGCCGGCATCGGCTTTCGCATCTGGAAAATCGGCGTGCGCGCCGAATACGAGCGCTTCCAGATCAATGACGTGGATCGAATGGAGCTCTGGTCGCTGAGCGCGCTGTTCCAGTTCTAGCGGGACGGAAGCAGGAATGCGAGGACGGGCAAGCGGTTTTTCAGTCACTGGCGCCGCGTTTCTCGCCGTTGCTGTGCTCGCCGGATGCGCCGGCGCACCCGAGCGGCAGGCGCGCAACCCGGACGAGCTGTTCGCCGAGCGCCGCGCGCAGGACGCGGCGCGCGGCGAGGCGTCGAAGCGCCTGGTCGCGCAGATGCTGGCGCGGGCGGAAGCCAAGGCGCGTTCGCCGCAGGCGACGATGGACTTCCTGATCGTCTCCGGCGGCGGCGACTGGGGCGCGTTCGGCGCCGGCGTGCTGAAGGGCTGGGGGCGCCTAAAGGGCGAAATGGCGCGGCCGCAATTCGACGTCGTCACCGGCGTGAGCACCGGCGCGCTGATCGCGCCGTTCGCGTTCCTCGGCGACGACGAGTCGATCGAGCGCATCGTGCGGTTGTACCGCAACCCGAAGGCCGACTGGACCCGATCGCGCGGCTTGCTGTTCTTCCTGCCGAACAATCCGTCGTTCTACTCGCTGCCGGGCCTGGAGCGCGAGATGCGCGTCACGCTCGACCGCGGCATGCTCGAGCGCGTGGCCGCGCAGGAGGGGAGCGGCCGCGTGCTGCTGGTCAATACCACCAACGTCGATCTGGGCGACTCGCACCCCTGGGACATGGTGGCGGAAGCGAAGGCTTCGCTCGCGGCGCGGCGACCCCGACCGCGTGCATCGGATCCTGCTGGCGAGCGCCGGAATCCCGGCGATCTTCCCCGCGCGCGCGATCGGGGCGCACCTGTACGTCGACGGGGCCATTACCGGCAACATTCTGTACGGCGCACGCGTCGACCAGGAGACAGGGGTCGCCGCGCAGTGGCGCGCGAAACACGGCAACGCACGGCCGCCGCGCGTGCGCTACTGGGTGATCTTCAACAACCAGTTTCGCTTTCCGCCGCAGGTTACGCAGGAGCGTTGGGCCGACATCATGACGCGCGCCACCATCATGGCGACGCAGAGCGCGACGGTGAGCGCCATGCGCCACCTCGAGGCGATGGCCGAGCTGACGCGCCGCAAGTACGGCATCGACGTGGAACTGCGCGTCATGTCGGTGCCCGAGAGCTGGATCCCGCCCGCGCAGGGCACCTTCAACAAGGAAGTGATGAACGCGCTGGCCGACCTCGGCGAGAAGATGGGCGCCGATCCGGCGAGCTGGAGCAACGGGGTGCCGGACTAGCGGCTACCAGCTCACGTTCATGGAGAGCATCGGGCCGGTGAAGGTCTGCCGGAATTTCCCCGTGACGCGGTCTTCCTCCACCTCGGCTCTGATGACCAGGCCGCGGTAGCCAGCGGCGAAGCCGACGTGCTTGAACGGCTGGTACTGGAGATCGAGCGCAAACTGGGTCAGGCCGCCGCTGAACTTGTCATATTCAAGAGAGAACCGGTCCAGGCGGGCGCCCACCGCCCAACGGTCGGTCAGGGCGAAATTGCCGTAGATGCTCAGCACCGGCAACGGCGCGAGCACGTCCTGGCCCTCCCCGCTGGTCGCAGGGGTGCGCAGGCTCACGTCGTACCAGGCCATGTGCAGTCCGAGCCCGACGCCGATCTCCTTGTCGGGGGTGCGGAAGAACGAGTAGCCCGCTGAGACGCGCAGGTCGGCAAAGTCGAACGTGCTCGCAACCGATGTGTTGACCGGAAACACCCGGTCGCCCCACACGATCGTCCGGTCGATCACGCGCTCGCTGCTGCGGTTGAGCTCGAAGTACTCGGCGTCGATGCGCCAGCGCTGATTGATACGCCAGCGGCCATAGAGGACCGGCACGGTCTTCGAGCGGTCCATGGCGAACGTGTCCTCGAACTCGAGGGTGGTGCCGAGGCCGGTGGTGTTCGAAGTGAGGGTTCCCTGCGTCGTAGTACTGGGGAAGAAAGCGCCCGCGCCAAAGCTCCATCGGTCCTCCAGCGCGGGATGGAGGGGCGCCTGGGCGGCGGCCGGCGCCATGGCGGCGCACAACGCGGCGCCGCCGAGGACGCAGCGGACGTATGGAACATATTTCATCTGACAGCCTCCTGAAACTCTACGGTAGCGCGACCGGGCGTGCTGCGCTGTTGGACCAAAGTCCCATACCGATATAGTGGGCCCTGCTATCGTAGGTGGGCAATAAGCCGACTGGTCTCTTACTTAGCGGGGACCATCTCCATCGCCAGCGCCTCCGAGTAAGTCAGCGTAATGCGATCGCCGGCCGAAACGCTCTCCAGGTCCTTCACTTCGGCGGACACTGGCAGCGAAACGATATTTCCTTTGGGTCCGCGTACCGAGACCTGCCGTTTCCGGTAGTCGATCGCCTCCACCACGCCGCTCACCTTGAAGGTCCGGACCTTGTAGCCTCCGGGCTTCCCGCCCTTGGGCGAGAGGCTCACCGTCTCCTCGATGCTGGCATCCGCCTTGCCGCCCTTGGTCACGGCGACCGCAGCCGCCTCGGCATACGTCATCTTGAAGCGATCGCCGGGCTTCACCTGGTCGAGGTTCTTCGCGTCCTTTGGCACGGCAAGAGTGTGCAGATTGCCGGCCGGCCCGCGGATGGTGACAGTGCGAGCCTGCGGATCGACCTTGGTCACCGTGACCACCGCCTCCACCGGCTCGGTGATCAGCGTGACGCTTGGCTGGGCAAGCGCGCCGAAAGGGAGCAGGACAGCAAGGACAAATGCCAGCACAAACAGGCGCATGGCCTTACCGTACCCCACCCGCGGCTGGCGCGATGTTGGACCAAGGTCCCATACCCCGGCAGCGCGCGAGTGACTATCTTTCCGTGATCAGACCCTCTTTCCTCGTCCTAGGCAGCGCGCTCCTCGCCGCGCTCAACGCCTGCGGCATGCTCGCCGTCAAGGAGCAGCAGGCGAAGCTCGACGCCAATTGCCGCATCGGCGGGCAGGTGGACGCCGAGCGCCGCGACGCCGCGCCGCTCACCGTGGTGCTGGCCCGACAGACCGGCGACTCATGGCAGGTCGCGGATCATTTCGTCTTGGAGCGGCCGGGGCTCTGGGGCTTCGCCGCCAGCCCGGGCACCTATGGCGTGGTCGCATTCCAGGACCTGAACCGCGACCTCAAGCTGCAACGCGACGAGCCCTACCTCGGGGTCGACAACAACCGCCTCATCACCTGCGAGCCTGGCGACGCCGGACGGACCTGGCGCTGCACATCCCCGCCGACGGTCGCTCGCGCTTTGGCGAGACGCTCGACATCTCGGCGCTGCAGGTGCGCACCTTCGACGAGCAGATGGATGTGTCGCTCACCCAGGTCACCGCAGTGGGCGAGATCTCCTACCTGTCAGACCCGCGCTTCGACCAGGCGATCGCCGAGGACGGCCTGTGGCGGCCGTTCGACTTCCTGTTCAAAGGCCATCCGGGCCTCTATTTCCTCGGCGCTTACGACAGCACCAAGGTGCCGGTCCTGTTCGTGCACGGCATCAACGGGTCGCCGCAGAACTTCAAGACCCTGATCGAGCGCCTGGACCGCCGCCGTTTCCAGCCCTGGGTCTATTACTACCCTTCCGGCGCCGCGCTGCCGCGCGTGGCCGACCACCTGACGCAGACCATGCGCCAGCTCCAGCTGCAATACGGATTCAAGTCGTTTGCCGTGGTGGCGCACAGCATGGGCGGCCTGGTTTCGCGCGGCTTCCTGCAGCGCTATCGCGAAGGCGGCGGCGCGGCGGCAACGCCGCTCTTCGTCTCCATCGCCACGCCGTGGGACGGGCACAAGGGCGCCGAATGGGGCGCCAAGGCGCCGATCGGCTCGGCGCGCGTGTTCACCGACATGGCGCCCAACAGCGAGTACCTGAAGTCGCTCTACGGCCGCGATCCCGGCGTGCCGCACTATCTGCTCTTCACCTCCAACGACGGCACCGTAACGAAGGAAAGCCAGCTGCGCGACGCCGCGCAAAAGGGCGCGGTGAGCGTGGAAGGCTTCCACGAAACTCACATGGGGGTGCTGGAGGCGACCGCCGTGTCGGCCAGAGTCAACGAGTTGCTGGCGCGGCTGCCCGCGCCCTAGGCGGTTTTTTGACGCTCGGTGCTGAAAGCGGTCAGCCCGGTTCCCTTGAGGATGGTAATCGCGGCGCCGCAGGTCGCTGCGCAGGAGCGACAGGTCCCTGAGCTCCCGTCCATCGGCCAGGATAAGGGCGCTTGCGGCACGCGTGACCTGCGCGTTGAGCAGCTCGGCCTGGTCGAGCGGGCGGCGAGCCCCGCTGACCGGATCGAAGACGTAGACCGGCGCGATGCGAATCAGCGCCTCCGCGGCCCTGTTCAGCAGCTCGTTGAAATGCTCCGCGTCGTAAGCCCCGCGCGACTTCGCCGCCAGCTGGTCATAGGTGATTCCCGAAGCGGTGGTGAGTCCGATGTGCTCATCCGTGCTGCGGTTCTCGACCATGCCGCATCATAAGCACGTCGTAGCTGAAATCAGCTACCCTGGAGTAGCGAAAATTACTACAAACTGCCTAATCCAGCCTCGTCTTATCCACATAGCACCATTCCACCGCTCTCCCCGGCTGGATCGAGCGCATGACCGGGTGGCCGGTCGCCTCGTAAGTGGGCGGTGGCGTGCTGGTTCTTCGAGCTGTCGCAGCAGCCGACGTTGCCGCAGTTCAGGCACATGCGGAGTTGAACCCAGCGCTCACCCTTCTTCAGGCATTCCGCGCAGCCCTGGCTTTGCGGCTTCACGTCCCGGATCTGGTCTCGATGGGTGCAGGATGCGGCGGGCGCAGGCACGTCTTCTTGCCGTCCCGGAAAAAGCAGCGACGCCGCGATGGCGACGCTGAAGATCACCACGATGGCCGCGAGCGAAACGAGCGGAGGGACGTGGACCAAGCCGCCGAGCGCGAGCTTGGCCGCGGCGAGGAGCAGCATCACCGCCAGCCCGATGCGCAGGAAGCGCAGCTTGCGGATCACCCCGGCGAGCAGGAAGTAGAGCGAGCGCAGGCCGAGCAGCGCGAAGATGTTCGAGCTGTAGACGAGGAACGGGATCGCGCGTCACGGCGAATACCGCCGGGATGGAATCGACCGCGAACACCAGGTCGGTGGTCTCGATCACCGCGAGCGCCACCAGCATCGGCGTCGCCATCCAGCGCCCTTGCTTGCGCACCAGGAAGCGCGAGCCCTCGAGCTGGGATGGATCGGCATCATGCGCGCGAGCCAGCTCGAGCACAGCGCGCAGCCCTTCTCCACCAGCTGCGTCTGCTGCTCTTCGCCGCGCAGCATGCGGTACGCCGCATAGGCGAGCAGCGCGGCGAGCGGGTAGATGGACCAGTGCAAGCTCTCGAGCAGCTGCACGCCGAGCGCGATCAGCACGGCGCGCATGGCGAGCGCACCGGCGATGCCCCAGAACAGCACGCGCGGCTGCAGCGCCGCCGGGATGCCGGTAAGCGAGAAGATGAGGATGAAGACGAACAGGTTGTCGACCGAGAGGGACTTCTCGAGCAGGTAGGCAGTGAGGTACGTGATGCCCGCCTCGCCGCCATGGCGCAGCGCGATCCAGCCGCCGAAGCCGACGCCGAGACCGATCCAGATCGCGCTCCACAGCCCTGCCCTGCGCGCTCCGCTTTTATTTCGCGAGACGGCGAAATCGACCGCCAGCGCGGTCAGCGATGACCGTCCAGAACACGATCCAGTCGGTCACAGCCCGGCGTCGGCCGCGAGCTTGCCGGCGAGCGCCGCCCAGTCCTGCTCGGCACGACCCTCGGCGATTGCGGCCAGCAGGTGTTTACGAATGAGCTGTCCAGAAGGAAGATCCATGCCGGCCTCGCGCGCGGTGGCCAGCGCGAGCTCGACATCCTTCACCCCGAGCGGCATGGCGAATTGCGCCGGCGTCCACGCCTGCTCGACGATCATCTTCCCGTAGTTCTTGTACGCGGGTGAACCGAGCGAAGTGCTCTCAGGATGGTGAGGAAAGTCCGCCGGCGCCACGCCGCACTTGCGCACCAGCGCGAAGGCCTCGCCCAGGCTCTCGATCACGGTGGCGAGCAGGAAATTGCGCGCGATCTTCACCGCGTTGGCTTTTTCCGCTTCCGTCGCCGACGATGAAAACCTGCTTGCCGAGCACCTTGAACAAGCGGATCGCAGCGCTCGAGCGCGGCTTTCGGCCCGGCGGCGATGATGTCGAGCTGGCCCTGCGCCGCCACCGGCGGCCGGCCGAACACCGGCGCCGACACGTATGCGTCCTGTTGGATCGCGGCCAGCTCGCGCGCGATGCGCATGCTGACGGTCGCCATGTTGAGGTGCACCGCGTCCTTCGGCAGGCGCGCGGCCAGGCCGGAGTCGAGCCACACCGCGCGCACCGCGGCATCGTCCGCGAGCATCGTGATGACGACGTCGGCTTTTTTGAAGCACTTCCTCGGCTCGAGCCGCGATTTCAGACCCATGCCGCGTGCGGTTGTAGACTTTGAGGCTATGTCCCCCCGCTCCCTTCAGACGCTCGACCATCGGCCGACCCATCTGGCCAAGGCCAATAAACCCTACGTTCATGTTTTCGGTTTCCTCTTGTGCCTGTTCGTGGCTGCTGCGTGGGGCCAATCGTATCCCGCAAAAGCGGTCAGGGTCGTGGTGCCCTGGCCGCCCGCCGGCGTGAGCGACGTCCTTACGCGCGCGGTGATGAACGCGATGGGCGAGTCGACCGGCCAGCAGTTCGTGGTGGAAAACCGGCCGGGCGCGGGCGGCACGCTCGGCCTCGCCGCGGTGGCGAAAAGCCCGGCCGATGGCTACACGCTGGTATCGACCGATGTCCCCAGCCACGCGATCAGCGCGACGCTGTACGCCAAGCTGCCCTACGACGTGCTGAACGACTTCGAGCCGGTGGCGATCATCGCCGGCTCGCCGATGGTGCTGGTGACGCGCCCGGACCTGAATGCGCGCACCGTGGCGGATTTCATCAACATCGTCAAAGCGAGCCCGGGGAAGATGTCGTACGGCTCCTCGGGAAACGGCTCGATCACCCATCTCGCGATCGAGCGGCTGAAGCAGATGACCGGCATCGACCTGGTGCACGTGCCGTACAAGGGCACGGTGCCGGCGGTGGCCTCGGTGCTCTCGGGCGATACCGTGCTCGCCTTCGGCACCATTCCCGGCGTCGTGCCGCACGCCAAGGCCGGCAAGCTCGTGATGCTCGGCGCCTCGTTCGGCAAGCGCTTCTCGCAGATTCCCGAAGTGCCGGCGATCGCGGAAACCTTGCCCGGCTTCGACATGGGCTTCTACACCGCCCTGCTCGCGCCGGCCAGGACGCCGAAGGAAATCATCGACAAGCTCGCCGCCGAAGTGGCGAAAGCGCACGCCCAGCCCAGAACGCGCGAGATCTTCGCCGCCAGCGCCGCCGAGCCCGGCGCGATGACCCCGCCGCAGCTCAAGGCCTATCTCGCGAGCGAAGCGAAATCCTGGGGCGAAGTAGTGCGCACGGTCGGACTGAAGGTCGACTGAAGGTCGACTGATTCGGGGACGGAGCCCTGACTACTCCGGGGACGGAGCCCTAACTAGGCCTCACAAAGCTTTACCGCCAGGTCGAAGCGCAGCGGCGTACTCTTTGTCCGCAGAAGCAAAAGAAATGTAGGGGGGAAGGGAAGAGCGGTTTCGTTGTGCTTGCGGCCGCGCTTGCTGGCTTGTCCGGCATCCGCGGCCGAATTTTTTGTGCGTCAGAAAACGACGACGCTGCGGATCGACTCCCCGGCGTGCATCAGGTCGAAGGCGCGGTTGATGTCGGCGAGCGGCATCTGGTGCGTGATCAGGTCGTCGATGTTGATCTTGCCGTCCATGTACCAGTCGACGATCTTCGGCACGTCGGTGCGGCCCCTGGCGCCGCCGAACGCGGTTCCCTTCCACACGCGGCCGGTGACGAGCTGGAACGGCCGCGTTTTGATTTCCTGTCCGGCTGCCCGCGACGCCGATGATCACCGACACACCCCAGCCGCGGTGGCAGCACTCGAGCGCCTGGCGCATCAGCTCGACGTTGCCGACGCATTCGAAGCTGTAATCCGCGCCGCCACCAGTCAGCTCAACGAGGTGTGGAACCACATCCCCGCTGATCTTCTTGGGGTTCACGAAATGGGTCATGCCGAATTTCCGCGCCAGCGCCTCGCGCGCCGGATTGATGTCGACGCCGACGATCATGTTGGCGCCGGCCAGGCGCGCGCCCTGCACCACGTTGAGGCCGATGCCGCCAAGGCCGAACACCACCACGTTGGCGCCGGGCTCGACTTTCGCCGTGTTGATCACCGCGCCGATGCCGGTGGTCACGCCGCAGCCGATGTAGCAGACCTTATCGAACGGCGCGTCCTCGCGGATCTTGGCGAGCGCGATCTCCGGCAGCACCGTGAAGTTGGAGAAGGTCGAGCAGCCCATGTAGTGGTGGATTTGTTTTCCGCCAAGCGAGAATCGGCTGGTGCCATCCGGCATCAAGCCCTTCCCCTGCGTCGCGCGAATCGCCGTGCACAGATTGGTCTTGCGCGAAAGGCAGGACTTGCACTGCCGGCATTCCGGCGTATAGAGCGGAATGACGTGGTCGCCCTTCTTCAGCGTGGCCACGCCGGGGCCGACCTCGACCACGACACCGGCGCCCTCGTGGCCGAAGATCGCCGGGAACAGGCCCTCGGGATCGGCGCCCGAGCGCGTGAATTCGTCGGTGTGGCACACGCCGCTCGCCTTGATCTCGACCATCACCTCGCCCGCCTTCGGGCCGTCGAGGTCCACGGTCTCGATCACCAGCGGCTTGCCTGCCTCGTAAGAAACAGCGGCCTTGGTCTTCATAGTTTCCTCAGTGCGGGGAGCACATCCTTGGCGAAGAGCTCCAGGTTCTTGCGCGTGAGGTCGGCGGGCAGCGTGCCGAACTGGCACATCACCAGAAGATTGCCGAAGCGCATCTCCTGGTGATGCTTCTCAAAGGCGGCGAGGACCGTTTTCGGCGCTGCCACAGACGAACAGCCCCAGCTCCACCGCCTGCTCGAGCGTCACGTCGCCGAACATCTGCGCCTTCGCCTTCATCACGTTCTTCATCGACTCGCGCGAGGTGTAGCCCGGCGGCAGCAGCATCTCGAGCGGCATGCGCACGAACACGTTGCGGAAGTTCTCGAAATGCTCCTTTGCTTCCCTCCGGGCGCTTTCATCCGTAGCCGCTACGTAAACGGGAACGGCCCAGCCGAGCTGGGAATCCTTCGCCTGGTAGCCGTAGCCCTCGCAGGTGTCGCGATACATCTTGAGGTAACGCGCCACCACCTTCGACGGACTGAAAGTCTGGAGATAGGTATAGCGCCGGTCGGGATGCGAGGCCCAGTCGATGGTTTCCTTGCTGCCCTGCGACGGGATCCAGATCGGCGGGTGCGGCTTCTGGTAAGGCCGCGGCCAGAGGTTCACGTACTGCACGTTGTAGTGCTTGCCCTGGAAGGCGAACGGGCCGGGCTCGGTCCACGCGCGCACGATCAGGTCGTGCGCCTCGTGGAAGCGGTCGTGGGAGAAAGTCGGGTTGACGCCGAAGGTGTGGTACTCGGCGCCGATGCCGCGCACGAAGCCGCTGATGAGGCGCCCGCCGCTGATCACGTCGATCATCGCGTGCTCTTCGGCGACGGTGAGCGGATGGCTGCGCAACGGCAGCGCGCTTCCCAGGATTGCAATTCGGACTTTTTTGGTACGTCTTGCCAATGCCGAGGCAGTCACGATCGGCGAAGGCATCAGCCCGTAGGCGGTCTGGTGGTGCTCGTTCACCGAAACCGCATCGAAGCCAAGCTGCTCGCCGTACTCGAGCTCGTCGAGGTAGCGGTTGTAGAGCTTGTGCCCCTTCTCCGGGTCGAAGTGCTTGTTCGGCAGCTTCACCCACACCGTGCCGTTCTTGCGCCCGGCCTCGAGGTCGAGGTCTGCGTACGGCATAAGGTGGAACAATACGATGTTCATTTTGCTATCGACATACGAAATCGACGAACTCATCGACTTTCTCGGCGTGCGGCAGGTGGCCGCAGTTCTCGAGCACCAGGGTTTTCGCGCCGGGCATCAAGCGCTTGAGCTCGTCCAGGATGCCCACGGGCAGGATGCGATCCTGCTTGCCCCAGATGATCTTCACCGGCACGTCGATGCGGTGCAGCCATTTCGGCAGGAAGGGATCGTGCAGCCGCGGCTCCCACGCGAGGCGCGCGGTGGCGTGGCGATTCTTGAGGCTTTCATCCACATCCACGGGCGCGGACAGGCGCGCCTGCACCAGCTTTTCATCGACAAACAGGTTCCGGATGAGCTCTTCGGGCGCCATCAGGAAGATATCGGCGGGCTGCACGCCGGGCGCCGCGACGCCGGCCGGGCTCACCAGCACCAGCGACTTCATGCGCGCGGTGTCGCGCACCGCCATCTCCATCGCGATCCACCCGCCCATGGAGCTGCCGACCACGGTGACATTCCTCAAGTCCAGCTGCTTCAGAAAATCCAGATAGAAATAGGCGACGTCATGGATGTTCTCCAGCCACGCCGGCTCGTCCGACCGGCCCCATCCCGGATGCTGCGGCACCAGCACGTCGAAGCGCTGCGCGAGCTTCTCCATGAACGGCATGATCACCGGCGCGCCGCTCGCGCCGTGCAGGAAGAGAAGCGGCTCGCCTTTTCCGGCGCGGCGCAAATGCGTCCTGCAGCCGTCGACCTCGACGAAGGTGTCGCTGAAGTTCAAGCTGCTCGACGCTTCTTTAGGACGCCGGAGTCTTCGATGGCGGCAGGAATCTCCGCGAAGTTCATCGGCGCCATGACGTGCGCGCCCGCGACGCCGGGGATCTCGGCCAGTTCCTGCAGGATTTCGACGCAGATGCGGCGCCCTTCGGTTTTGGGGTCTGCCGCCTTCTCGAGGCGCTCGACGATGGCATCGGGCACGATGGTGCCGAAGAGCTTCTCGCGCATCCACCGCGCCGAGCGCGCCGAGGGAATCGGCGCCACGCCGATCAGGATCGGCAGCTTGAAGCCGAGCTCGCGCAGCCGCGCCGCGTAGCGCCGCACGATGCCCATGTCCATGCAGAACTGCGTCTGCACGAAATCCGCGCCGGCCTGCGCCTTGGCGAACAGGCCTTTCGGTTCCCAGCCCGCGGGCGGGTCGACCGGCACGTCGGCCGCGCCGATCACCATGTCGAACGTGCCGGCGATCGGCGTTCCCGACGGCAGCGTCTTTTCGGTGCGCATGCGGTGCGCCATCGCCATGAGAGCGCGGCTGTCGAGGTCGTGGACCGCCTTGGCGTCGGGCTGGTCGCCCGCGGCGGGGTTGTCGCCCGCCAGCACCAGGATGTTATGGATGCCGAACGCCGCCGCGCCCAGCAGATCGCCTTGCAGTGCGAGCCGGTTGCGATCGCGGCAGGTCATCTGGAAGATCGGCTCGATGCCGGCCTGCACCAGGAAGTGAGCCGCGGCAAGGCTGGAGAGGTGCACCTTGGCGCCGGCCCCGTCGGTGACGTTGATCGCGGTGACCAGTCCCTTCAGCGGCAGCGCGCGGCGCAAAAACTCCGCCGGGTCGGTGGAGACCGGCGGTGTGATCTCGGCGGTGACGACGAACTGGCCGCTGCGCAGCCTCGACTGCAGTAGGGACATTCGAACTGATCTTATCATCGGGATTCGTCCCACTTTCTATGCCTGAACTTCCCGACCTGACGTCCTATATCGAGAGCTTGGAGCGGCTGGTCCGCGGCAAGCGCTTGATCGCCGTCAAGCTTTTCAACCCCTTCCTGCTGCGCACCGCGGTGCCGCCGATCGCCGCCGTCGAGGGCAAGCAGGTGCTCCGCCTTTCCAGAATGGGGAAACGGATCGTGATCGGGCTGGAGGACGACCTCTACCTCGTGCTGCACCTGATGATTGCCGGCCGCCTGCACTGGACGGGCAAAAAAACGCGCAACACGCTGGCGCTGTTCGAGTTCGAAAGCGGCACGCTGTCGCTCACCGAGGCCGGGAGCAAGCGGCGCGCTTCACTGCATCTGGTTCAGGGCGAGGCGGCACTGCGGGCGATGGATCCCGGCGGCCTCGAGGTTCTTGAGACCGATCTAGCGCAATTCGCGGCCCGGCTGAAGAACGAAAACCATACGCTCAAGCGGGCCCTGACCGACCCTCGGCTCTTCGCCGGCATTGGCAACGCCTACTCGGACGAGATCCTGCACCACGCGAAGCTCTCGCCGATCGCCCTCACCAGGGACCTCCCGGCCGAGGATGTGGAGCGGCTGTTCCATTCGACCAGGACGGTCCTGAACGAATGGATCAAGCGGCTGCGCAGCGAGGGCGTTCCCGAGAAAGTCACCGCCTTTCGCGAGGAGATGGCGGTCCACGGCCGCTACGGCAAGCCCTGCCCGGTGTGCGGCGCTCCGGTGCAGCGCATCGTGTACGCCGAGAACGAGACGAATTACTGCGCGCGCTGCCAGACCGGCGGCCGCATCCTTGCCGATCGCGCGCTGTCGCGCCTGCTCAAGAAGAGCTGGCCGCGGTCGATCGATGAATTGCCGTGAGGCGTAATTAGGAATTCGGGGTCAGGGTCACAACTCGTTCACGCGTACGCAGAAACGAGTTGTGACCCTGACCCCGAATTCCAGTTTCCCTAAGCGGACTTTCGGTGTTGTTGGTTTTCCTGCTGCTTCGAGGAAGCCTGCCGAAGAGCGGCGGCGGCGTTGGAGGTAGCGCTTTGCGCCGTGCTGTTGATGTCGTTCATCCAGCTCTGCGCCTGCTGCACCTGCTGCTGGTAGAGCTCGCTCCAGAAGCCGACCGCGCGCTGGAACTGCGCGCCGGCGATGCGCGTCTGCAGCGAGAGCAGCTCGTCCATGCTGCGCGCCTGGCCGAGGTCGTCGATGGCGCGTGCTTGCTGGTCGAGGGCGCTGCGGATCGCGACCAGCTGCTGGTTCTGCAGCCGCTCCGCGTTCTGGAGAGAGGTTTTCATCATGTCCGCGGCGGTTTTCAGGCCAGCGCGGTAAAGGTCAAGAAACTCTGCTTGCGGTTGGGTCATCGCCAATTCCTCTTTAAGTGTCTGAGCGTTGTCCCCCCTTGGCTACAGCGTGTCGCTTTCTTCCGGCTTGCAAAGAATATACGCCGCTTCAGAACCGCAGCGCATAAAAAGAATCAAATTGCTTCGCACTGGCTCATTGATGGAAAACATCGTCCGACTCGCCGAATACCGCAAGCGCCGCAAGCCGCCGAAGCGCGCCGCGGAGACGCCGGCGCGGCACGTCGACCTCGGTGCGCAATACTTCTGCACCCGGTGCGACGCCGACGAGTTCAGGCTGAGCGCCATGGGCATGGTCCATTGCGCTCATTGCGGCGCGCTGATGCGTAATCTTCTGGTTACCCCGACTTCTTCCCAGTGCGGTTAGGCGGGCTTCTTCCGCTCCAGCAACGGGCCAATAAGCTCCATCGGGATGGGAAACACGATCGTCGACGCCTTGTCGCCGGCGATCTGCGTGAGGGTCTGCAGGTAGCGTAGCTGCATTGCCTCGCTCTTCTGGGCGAGCATTTGCGCGGCCTGCAGCAGCTTCTCGGAGGCCTGCAGCTCCCCTTCGGCGTGGATCACCTTGGCGCGGCGCTCGCGCTCGGCCTCGGCCTGGCGCGCGATCGCCCGCACCATCGACTCGTTGATGTCGACGTGCTTGATCTCCACGTTCGACACCTTGATCCCCCAGGCGTCGGTCTGCTGGTCGAGCACGGTCTGGATGTCGATATTGAGCTTCTCGCGCTCGGCGAGCAGCTCGTCGAGCTCATGCTTGCCGAGCACCGACCGCAGGGTGGTTTGCGCGAGCTGGCTGGTGGCCTCGAGGAAGTTCGCCACCTGGATGATCGCGTTGCGCGGGTCGACCACGCGGAAATAGACCACCGCATTCACCTTCACCGAGACGTTGTCGCGCGTGATGATGTCCTGCGGCGGCACGTCGAATACGCGGATGCGCAGGTCGACGCGCACGATCTGCTGCACCCCGGGGATGATGAAGATGATGCCCGGACCGAAAACGCGCTGCACGCGCCCGAGGAAGAACACCACCGCGCGCTCGTATTCGCGCAGGATCTTGATCGTCAGCGCGGCCAGGATCACCAGCAGCACGAGCGCGCCCAAAATGAACTGGATCATCGTTCCACCTCCACTGTGAGAATCAGTCCGTCGATGGCGCTGACGCGCAGGCGTTCGCCGCGGCGCACGGGAGCACTGGCGCGCACGCGCCAGCTCTCGCCGTGCACCCGTGCCCAGCCCTCGCGCTCGAAGTCCTCGAGCGCCTCGGCGACGGCGCCGATCATCTGCTCGCGTCCGGTGAGCACCGGCCGGCGCCGCTGGCGCACCGCCATGCCGACCACCAGGAACACGAACGCCGCGCTGGCCGCCGCTACGCCGCCGATCAGGGAGTACGGAATGTCGAAGCCGCTCGGCACGCGATCGGTGTCGATCAGGATGATCGAGCCGAGCACGAACGCGATCAGCCCGCCTATGCCGAGCGAGCCGAACGCCGGCAGGAACGCTTCGGCCACCATGAAGGCGATGCCAAGCAGCATGAGCGCCAGGCCGGCGTAGTTCACCGGCAGCAGATGGAACGAATAAAGCGCGAGCAGCACGCAGATCGCGCCCACCACGCCGGGCAGGATCAGCCCGGGGTTGGTGAACTCGAAGATCAGGGCGTAGATCCCGAGCAGGATCAGGATGTAGGCCACGCTCGGGTTGGTGATCACGGCGAGGATCTTGGTTCGCCAATCGACCTCGACCTGGACGACCGGGGCGTCAGCGGTTTTCAACCCCGCTTTCTTGTCTATTTGCTTCAAAAGCGCTGGAACATCGGCCGCGACGAAGTCGATGACCTTGAGCTTCACCGCCTCCTCGGCCGGCAGGCTGACCGCCTCGCGCACCGCCTTCTCGCCCCAGTCGGCATTGCGGCCACGCAGCTGGGCGAGGCTTCTTATGTAGGCGACCGCATCGTTCGTGACCTTCTTGGTCATGGTGTCGAGCCCGGCGCCCTTTTTGTCGTCCTTTTGCCCGTTTCCACCACCACCGCCGATGGAGACGGGCGACGCCGCGCCAAGGTTCGTCCCCGGCGCCATCGCCGCGTGGTGGCTGGCATACAGGATGAAGGTCCCCGCGCTGGCAGCGCGCGCGCCGCTCGGCGCGACATAGGTGGCGACCGGAACCGGCGAGGCGAGGATGTGCTTGATCATCTCGCGCATCGAGGTGTCGAGCCCGCCGGGTGTGTCCATTTGCAGAACGACGAGCTGCGCCTGGTCTTTGGCCGCGCGCGCAAGGGCACGACGGACGAAATCGGCGCTGGCGGGCCCAATCGCTCCTTCGACAGGGACAACCAGAACGCTTTGGGCCCAAGCTGAGCCACAAATGAGCGCCAGCAGAAGATAAAATGCGGTTCGGTGAAGCATGAGCAAGTCCCCGGCGACGCCATTGTCATCCGCGGCGCCCGTCAGAACAACCTAAAGCACCTGAGTCTCGCGATCCCGACCGGTGAGCTGGTCGTGGTGACCGGCGTTTCGGGCTCCGGGAAGTCCTCGCTCGTCTTCGACACCCTGTATGCCGAGGGGCAGCGGCGCTACGTCGAGACCTTCAGCCCGTACGCGCGCCAGTTCCTCGACCGCATGGACAAGCCGCAGGTCGACTCGGTCGAGGGCATCCCGCCGGCCATCGCCATCGACCAGACCAACCCGGTGCGCACTTCGCGCTCCACGGTCGGCACCATGACCGAGCTGAACGACCACCTGAAGCTGCTGTTCGCGCGCGCCGGCAAGCTGCACTGCCGCGGCTGCGGCAAGCCGGTGGTGCGCGACACGCCCTCGTCGATTTTCGACGATCTCCTGGGCAAAGGCGACCTGCGCGTCCTGATCACCTTCCCGGTGCCCATTCCGAAGAATTTCAGCGAGAAGGAAGTGGAGGAGCTGCTGCAGCGCCAGGGCTACACCCGGCTGCACTCGCGCTCCAAGACGCTGATCGAAGTGGTCCAGGACCGCGTGCGCATCGCCCCGGAAGACCGTGCCCGAATCACCGAGGCGCTCGAGTCGGCGCTCAAGTTCGGCCAGGGGAAGGTCAACGTCTACCTGGAGAACCAGGCTTTCCGGTACTCGTCCGACCTGCACTGCGCGCAATGCGACATCCACTACAGCGAGCCGACGCCGGCGATGTTCTCGTTCAACTCGCCGCTCGGCGCCTGCGAGTCGTGCCGGGGCTTCGGCCGCGTGATCGGCGTCGATTTCGGCCTGGTGGTGCCGGATGAAACCAAGACCCTGAAAGGCGGCGCGGTCCGCACGTGGCAGACGGCAAGCTTCAAGGAGTGCCAGGACGACCTCGAGAAGTACTGCAAGAAGCGGCGCATTCCGATGGACGTGCCGTGGAACCAGTTGGACGAGAAGCACAAAGCCTGGGTGCTCGAAGGCGAGCCGGAATGGGTGAGCTGGCGCAAGTCTTGGCCCGGCGTCTGGTACGGCGTGCGCCGCTTCTTCAAGTGGCTGGAAAGCAAGGCCTACAAGATGCATATCCGGGTCCTGCTCTCAAAGTACCGCGCCTATACCGAGTGCCTCGCCTGCCTCGGCACGCGGCTCAAGCCCGAGGGGCTGCTGTGGAGGATCGAGGGCAAGTCGATCCACGATCTGGTGCTTCAGCCCATCTCGCAGACGCGCAGTTTTTTCGATGGAATCAAGGTCGACGATGAGGCGACCCACCTCCTTCTGAAAGAGATCTGCACGCGACTGCGCTACCTGTGCGACGTTGGCCTGGGCTACCTCACCCTCGACCGGCAGTCGCGCACGCTTTCGGGCGGCGAAGTGCAGCGCATCAACCTCACCACCGCGCTCGGCACCTCGCTGGTCAACACACTGTTCGTGCTCGATGAGCCGTCGATCGGCCTGCATCCGCGCGACATGGGGCGCGTGATCGAGGTCATGAAGCGCCTGCGCGATGCGGGCAATACGCTGGTGGTGGTCGAGCACGACCCGCAGATCATGTTCGCCGCCGACCGCATCCTCGACATGGGCCCCGGACCGGGCGAAAAAGGCGGCGAAATCGTGTTCTTCGGCCCGGCCGAGAAGCTCAGGGCGGAGAAAACCCTTACCGCGGAATATCTGTCCGGCCGCAAGCGCGCGGCGGAGCCGCACACGCCCGCCAAGCCGCGCGCGTTCATCGAGATCCAGGGCGCCACCGAGCACAACCTGAAGAACATCGACGTGCACATCCCGCTGCAGCGCCTGGTGTGCGTCACCGGCGTGTCGGGGTCGGGCAAGTCGACGCTGGTGCAGGACGTGCTCTACGCGGCGCTGCTCAAGTCCAAGGGCAAGCCGACCGAAACGCCGGGCGCGCACCGCGCGCTGAAGGGCGCCGACAAGGTCGATGGCGTGGTGATGGTCGACCAGTCGCCGATCGGCAAGACCACGCGCTCGAACCCGGCAAGCTACGTCGGCGCGTTCGACGAGATCCGGAAGTTGTTCGCCAAAGACAAGGCTTCCAAGGCGCTCGGCTACACGCCGGGCACGTTCAGCTTCAATTCCGGCAACGGCCGCTGTCCGACCTGCTCGGGCTGCGGCTTCGAGCACGTCGAGATGCAGTTCCTTTCGGACGTGTACCTGCGCTGCCCCGACTGCGACGGCCGGCGCTATCGCGACGAGATCCTCGAGGTGCGCATCGACGGCAAGTCGATCGCCGACGTGCTGGAGATGACCGTCGCCGAAGCCGCGCGGTTTTTCCGCAAGCACGAAGCAGTGCAAGACCGCCTCCAGCCGCTGATCGACGTCGGCCTCGAGTACCTGCGCCTGGGCCAGCCGGTGCCCACGCTGTCCGGCGGCGAGGCGCAGCGCCTGAAGCTCGCGGGGCATCTGGCGGATGTCGACGACGAGGGGAACAAGCTGTTCCTGTTCGACGAGCCGACCACCGGCCTGCACTTCGACGACGTCGCCAAGCTGCTGCGCGCCTTCCGCCAGCTGCTCGCCGCGGGCCATTCGCTGGTGGTGATCGAGCACAACCTCGACGTGATGCGCGCCTCGGACTGGATCATCGACCTGGGGCCCGAAGGCGGCGATGCGGGCGGCGAGCTGGTGTGCGAAGGTTTTCCCGCAGACGTCATGGCCCACGCCACCTCGCATACCGGTAAAGCGCTGCGGGAATATGAGCTAGCGTTCAAGACACCGCCCGCCGTCAGGGAGCCTCGCGGCCAGTACCTCGGCAGCGCCATCCGCATCCACAAGGCGCGCGAGCACAACCTGAAGAACATCGACGTCGAGATTCCGCGGGGCAGATTTACCGTGGTTACGGGCGTTTCCGGCTCGGGCAAGTCCACGCTCGCCTTCGACATCCTGTTCGCCGAAGGCCAGCGCCGCTACCTCGAATCGCTGAACGCCTACGCCCGGCAATTCGTGCAGGCGGCTTCGCGTCCGGATGTCGACGCCATCTTCGGCATCCCGCCCACCGTTGCGATCGAGCAGCGCACCAGCCGCGGCGGACGCAAGTCGACCGTCGGCACGCTCACCGAAGTGCATCATTTCCTGCGGCTGCTGTTCGTCAAGCTCGGCACGCAATACTGCCCGGATTGCGACGTGCCGATCGAGCCGCAGAGCGAAGAAGTCATTGCGGCCAGGTTGATGAAGCAATACCGCGGGCAAAAAATCTCCCTGCTTGCTCCCTTGATCGTGAACCGCAAGGGCGTCTACACCGATCTCGCGAAGTGGGCGCTGTCCAAGGGCTACTGGCACCTGCGCGTCGACGGCAAGCTGCTGTCCACCCGGCCGTTCCCGCGCATCGATCGCTTCAAGGAGCACACCATCGAGCTGCCCGTCGGAGAGGTCGTCGTCTCCGCGAAGGCGGAGACCCAGTTGCGTCAACTGCTCTCCAAGGCTCTCGACATCGGCAAGGGCGCGGTACACGTCCTGGGAGACAAGGAAGTCGAGGTGTACTCCACCAAGCGCGCCTGCCGCTCCTGCGGCCGCAGCTTCCCGGAGCTCGACCCGCGTCTTTTCTCCTACAACTCGAAGCACGGCTGGTGCGCGGCGTGCTACGGCACCGGGCTGCAGATCGACGATGTCGAGTGGAGCGACGAGCGCGCGCGCACCGGCGCCGAGGACAACGTGCTCGACTCGTGGATCGAGTGGCTCGAGATCGAGGACGCCTGCCCGGAATGCGAAGGCCGGCGGCTCAACAACGAAGCGCTCGCGGTGCGCTGGCAGGGCAAGAACATCGCCGAGTACGCCGGGCAGCCGATCAAGCAATTGAAATTCCTTTTCGAAAAGATCGAACTGCAAGGCCGGGCAAGCGAAATCGCTCGCGACATCGTGGCGGAGCTGAACTCGCGCCTCGGCTTCCTCGGAGAGGTCGGGCTCGGTTACCTCACGCTCGACCGCTCGGCGCCGACGCTGTCGGGCGGCGAGGCGCAGCGCATCCGGCTCGCGGCGCAGCTCGGCTCGAACCTGCGCGGCGTGTGCTACATCCTCGACGAGCCCACCATCGGCCTGCACCATCGCGACAACCAGATCCTGCTCGACGTGCTCGAGAAGCTCGGCGACAAGGGCAATTCGCTGGTGGTGGTCGAGCATGACGAGGACACCATCCGCCGCGCGCAGCACGTGGTCGACCTCGGCCCTGGCGCGGGCAAGCTCGGCGGCGAGGTGGTCGCGCAGGGCGACGCCGAGGAGCTGATGGCGCACCCCGCGTCGCTCACCGGGCGTTTTCTGCGCGAACCGCTCAGGCACCCGCTGCAGCCGCGCCGGCCGATCAACGGAAAAAATGACTCTCTCCACGTTGTGAAAGCATCGCTGCACAACCTGAAGAACGTGGACGTGCGCATCCCGCTCGGCCGGCTGGTCGCCGTGACGGGCGTATCGGGGTCGGGCAAGTCCACGCTCGCCAGGGACGTGCTCTACGAATCGTTCGTCGAGAAGGCGGCGGTGGGCTGCAAAGCGATCAAGGGCCGCGAGGCGGTCGAGCGCGTGCTGGAAGTGGATCAGACGCCGATCGGCAAGACGCCGCGCTCCTGCCCGGCCACCTACGTCGGCTTCTGGGACAACATCCGCAAGCTGTTCGCCGATACCACCGAAGCGCGCATGCGCGGCTGGACCGGCAGCCGCTTCTCGTTCAACACCTCGGGCGGGCGCTGCGAGGCGTGCGAGGGGCAAGGCGTGAAGAAAATCGAGATGTCCTTCCTGCCCGACGTGCGCGTGACCTGCGAGGCGTGCGGCGGCGCGCGCTTCAATCCGGAGACGCTGCAGGTGCGCCTGCGCGGCAAGACCGTGGGCGAGGTACTGGCGATGAGCGTCGACGAGGCGGTCGAATTCTTCGCCGCGCATCCGTCGATCCATCGCTGCCTGACGCTATTGCAGGACGTGGGCCTCGGCTATCTGACGCTGGGACAGCAAAGCCCCACCCTTTCCGGCGGCGAAGCGCAACGCATCAAGCTTGTGTACGAACTGGCCAAGCGCTCCGAAGTGAAGACGCTCTATGTGCTCGACGAGCCGACCGTCGGCCTGCACATGGCAGACGTCGAGAAGCTGATCCGGGTGCTGCATCGCCTGGTCGACGCCGGCAACACGGTGGTGGTGATCGAGCACAACCTCGACGTCATCGCCGAAGCCGACTGGATCGTCGACCTCGGCCCGGAAGGCGGCGATGGCGGCGGCAAGGTCGTGTACCAGGGCGTGCCCGAAAAGATGTCCGGCGGCCACACCGCCGCCGCGCTCGGCAGCTTCCTGTCCGAAAGAGCTACTCCAGTCTAAGCCCGATGCGCTTGACCACCGGCGCCCACTTGTCGGCGGCGGCGCGCAGCACCTTGGCGGCCTCCTGCGGCGTGCCGCCGAGCGGCTCGATGTCGGCCTTGGCGATGCGCTCGCGGAGGTCCGGCGCGCCGAGCGCGGTCCCGACGCCGCGGCTCATCGCCGCGATCACTGCGTCCGGCGTGCCGCTGCGCGCGAACAGCACGAGGTAGAACGGCGCATCGAAGCCGGGCGCACCGGCTTCGGCAGCCGTCGGCACCTCAGGCGCGATCGGCGAGCGCTTCATGGTTGAGACCGCGAGCGCCCTCAGCCGGCCGGAAGCGACGTGCGGCATGACCGTCGGGGTCGCGAGGAATCCGCATTGCACCTGACCGCCCATGACGTCGGTCGTGGCCGCGGCGGGGCCCTTGTAGGGCACATGCAGCATGCTGCTGCCGGTCATGGAAAGCAGCAGCTCGGCAGCCAGGTGGCCGGGAACGCCGGGACCGCCGGACGCATAGGTCACGCGCTCGCGCTTTGCCAGCGTGATGAGCTCCGCCAAGTCCTTTACCGGCACGGAAGGATTGCAGACCATGGTCTGCGAGAAGCTTCCCAGCAGCGCAACGGGCACGAGGTCCTTCCACGGGTCGAACGTCATGCGCGCGTACACCAGCGGATTCACGGTGAAGAGCGTGTCGGTCGTGATGCCGAAGGTGTGGCCGTCGGGCGCCGCCTTCACCACCACGTCGGCGCCGACGTTGCCGCCCGCACCCGCGCGGTTCTCGACCACGAACGGCTGCTTCAGCGAATCCTGCAGCTTCTCGTTCACCAGCCGGGTGACGAGCTCGGAAGGCCCGCCGGGCGGGAAGGTGATCAGCATGCGCACCGGCTTCACCGGCCACGCGTGCGCGACCGTCGTGCAGAGGGCCGCGAGGGCGAGTGCGAAGAATTTCATCGGCTAGCTCGGCGACTGGATGTTCGCGCGCTTCGCGAGCTCGCTCCAACGCTTGCGGTCCTCGGCCAGCGCCTTCATCAGCTCCGCCGGCTCGGTCCAGACCGGGTCGATGGCCGCGTTCGACAGGCGCTCGCGCAACGCCGGGTCGGACATCGCCTGCTTGAGCCCCGCGCGCACCTTGTCGGCGATGGCGTCGGGCGTGCCGGCGGGCGCCATCACCGGGTAGGAGTTGAAGACCAGCAGGCCGGGAAAGCCCTGCTCGACCAGCGGCTTCACGCCCGGAAGAAGCGGCGACGCCTCCGGACCGGTCACGCCGAGCGCGCGCAGCTTGCCCGACTTCACGTGCGGCAGGCCCTGCGCGATCGGGCCGAACATCAGGCTCACCTCGTTGGACACCGCCGCGCTCATCGCCGGCGCTGCGCCCTTGTACGGAACGTGGACCATGTCGACGTTGGCGATGACTTTGAACAGCTCGCCGCCGAAATGCGCGGGCGAGCCGATGCCCGCGGACGAGAAGGTGAGCTTGCCGGGCGCTTTCCTCGCCTGCGCCACCAGGTCCGCGACGCTCGAGACCCCGAGCGCGGCGTTGACGAAGAGGCCGTTGTCCGAGCGCGCGAGGCTGGCGATCGGCTTGAACGACTTCTCCGGATCGTAGGGGAGCGAGCGCGCGATGGCCGCGTACATGGTGAGCGGAATGTCCACGGTGACGAGCAGCGTGTAGCCGTCGGGCGTGGCGCGCGCTACCGCGTTGGCGCCGATCGAGCCGGTACCGCCGGCAATGTTCTCCACCACCACGGGACTGCCCCACTGCTCGCTCAGTTTCTGCGCGGCGAGGCGTCCCAAGAGGTCGAGTGGTCCGCCCGCGGGGAAGGGCAACACCATTCTTACGGGACGCGACGGATAGGCATCCTGCGCCGCGGTCGGCAGCGCCCACGCCAGTACGCTTAGAAGCGCGATCAGTTTCCGCATTGGCGAATCGTACATTCACGATACGCTAGGGGTCCATGAACCGACCGAGCTTCATCTTCATCCTCGCCGACGACCTGGGCTACGCCGACCTCGGCTGCTACGGCGGCCGCCACGCCGGCTCGACCGGCGACGCTTCCTCCTCGTGCTCGCCGAATCTCGACCGCCTCGCCACCGAGGGCTTGCGCTTCACCGACGGGTATTCGAACTCCGCCGTCTGCTCCCCCACCCGCTTCGCGCTCGCGACCGGGCGCTACCAATACCGCCTGCGCGGCGGCGCCGACGAGCCGATCGCCAGCCGCACCGCGCGCGGCAACCCGGCGCTCGGGCTGCCGCCGGAGCATCCGACCCTGGCTTCGCTGCTGCGCGATGCCGGCTACGCGACCGCGCTCATCGGCAAGTGGCATCTGGGCTTCCCGCCGCACTTCGGGCCGCTGAAGAGCGGCTACCAGGAGTTCTTCGGGCCGATGAGCGGCGGCGTGGACTACTTCAGGCACTGCGACTCCGGCGGCAAGCACGACCTTTACGACGGCGAGGAGGAAGTCCGGCGCGAAGGCTACCTCACCGACCTGCTGTCGGAGCGCGCGGCGCAATTCATTAGCCGGCAAAAAGGCGGGCCCTTCTTCCTTTCGCTGCATTACACCGCACCGCACTGGCCGTGGGAGACGCGCGAGGACGAAGCCGAGTCGCGGCGCATCGCCGACATCGCGCACGCCGACGGCGGCTCGGTGCAGACCTACTTCACCATGATCCGGCAAATGGACGAAGGCATTGGCCGCGTGCTCGCCGCGCTCGACGAGAGCGGCGCGCGCCAGGACACCATGGTCGTGTTCTCGAGCGACAACGGCGGCGAGCGCTTCTCCGACACCTGGCCGCTGGTCGGCAAGAAGATGGACCTGCTCGAAGGCGGCATCCGGGTCCCGTACATCGCGCGCTGGCCGCGCGGCTTCGCGGCCGGCCGCACCACCGCGCAGGCCGCGATCACCATGGACTGGGTGGCGACGTTCCTCGACGCCGCCGGGGTCGCGCCGCATCCTGCGTACCCACTCGACGGCATCAGCCTGCTGCGCGAGCCCGGGCCGCGCGAGCTTTTCTGGCGCATGAAGTTCCGCGACCAGAAGGCGGCGCGCATCGGCGACTGGAAGTATCTGTCGATCGAGGGGGACGAATTTCTTTACGACCTGGTGCGCGACTCGCGCGAGCGGGCGAATCTCAGGCACCGCCACCCGGAGAAGTTCGAAGCGCTGCGCGCGCGCTACCAGGAATGGGAATCCACCATGCCGGCGATCCCGCCGGACGCCAGGGTTTCCTTCGTGACCTCCAAGGCCACCCTGGCGCAGCCTTCATAGCTCTGAGAGAGTCGCCCCCGCGAAGGCGGGGGCCCAAGTAGCCCGCAATTTTTCTAAACGACCATTCGTCAGCGCAGCATGAAGTGAATCAGGTCGGCGTTGCGCTTGAACGCCTCCGGCGCCGGGAGCTTCTTCCTTGCAGTTGTAGATCACCAGCGGCACCTCTGACTCGTGCAGCGAGCCGTGCGAGCGGTAGCTCGCTTCGAGGTTTTCCAGATCGGTTTGCAGTTCACCGAAGACGGTGTCCCGGTCGCCGGTGACCACCAGCTCGCCGATGCGGTCGGGCATGAGGTCGAAATCGCGCGCCGCTTCCTCACGTGTGCGCACCGCCTCGATGCCTTCGAGCTGCAGGATGCGCTCGCGCACGGCAGGCGCGTCCTCGGGCTGGTTGAGCCACACGTAGGCGGTGCCGCCGAAGGTGCGGTGGTGCTTCACGTAGCGGTCCTTCTCGGCGGATAGCGCGAAGCGCACCTGGCGCGCCGCGCGCGCCGAGCGCCTTGTCCAGGTCCCAGCAGCGCTTCTTGTAGTTCATGCCGTGGTCGGCGGTGAGGAAGAACGCGGCATCGGGCGCGGCGTCGGCGGCCTCGCCGATCAGGATGTCGAGCCGGCGCAGGTGCTCCTGCGACTCCTCGCGGTCCGGCGCCCACATGTGCATCGGGTAATCGGTGGTGTGGACGTAGATCACATTGAGGTCAGGGCGCGTCTTGCAGCAGGTCGATCGCGGCCGGTCCACAGCCAGTAGTTGATCTCGCGGCTGTAGATGTTCGGCGCCTCGCCGTAGCGCGCGACGTATTCCGGCGCCGGGCTCTCGGCGGCGATGGCGATGTCGGCACCGCGCGCCAGCAGGTTGACCGATCTTCTTCTTGCAGGTGAGCAGCGCGGACTTCAGGCCGTGGCGCGCGGCGCGCTGGCTGATCGTCGGCCGCAGCAGGAAGTCGCCGCTTTCCATGTAGTCCGCCTCGCCGGTGCTCTCGTTGTAGTACGAGTTGCCGGTGAGGCCGTGCTCGCGCGGCAGCGCGCTGCAGCTGATCGACACGTTGTTGACGTTGGTCACGGTCGGCATGATCGCCTGGACCTCGCAGTGCAGTCCCGATGCGGCCATCTGCTTCAGGCTGGGCATCGGCTGCGCGGCGAAATAGTCGGTGCCGAAACCGTCGATCATTCCCACCACGATGCGCTGGTTCATGATTCTCCTTAGTCTAGATCGAGGCGCCGCCGCAGCCAGGCGCTGCATTGCTCGACGCCGCACCACCAGCACGAAGATCGCGATGATGATGGCCGAGGCTTCGGCGTAACGAAACAGGTCCATCGACACCTGCAGCTCGATGCCGATGCCGCCGGCGCCGACCAGGCCGAGCACGACCGAAGAGCGCGTGGCCTTCTCGAGGCTGAAGAGCGAGGTGTTGACGAGCGAGGGCATGGCGGCGGGGATCACCGCGGCCGCGATCACCGCGCTGCGGCCGGCGCCGAGCGCGTGCAGTGCTTCCTGCGGGCCGCGGTCGGCCTCTTCCATCGCCTCGGCGAAGAAGCGGCCGCAGAAGCCGATGATGTCGACCGTGACCGCCAGCGTGCCGGCGAATGGGCCGAGGCCGACGGCGACGACGAAGAACAACGCCCACACCAGGTCCGGCACGGTGCGGAACAGCGCGATCAGCGCGCGCGCCGCCTGATAGACGAGAACATGAGGGCTCAGAATGGCGGGTCGCGAGGACTGCCAACGGCAGGCTGAGCGCGACGCCGGCCACGGTGCCGACGAGCGCCATCTGGAACGTCTCGAGCAGCGCCTTGCCCACCGGCCCGGCGCGCTCGATGCTGGGCGGGAACATCTCGCCCAGCATGCGGCCCATGTGGGGCAGGCCGCTGAAGAAGCCGGAGGCCGAGAAGCCGATCCCCTGCAGGGAAGCGATGAGAACCGCCGCGGCGCCGACGAGCAAGCGCGAACGCGAGCGGATTCGGCGGCTCGAAGCGCCGCGGCGCGCTACTCATAGAACGAGCGCAGCGACAGCAGGTCGAGCGCCGCCGACGGGCGCGTCGATGCTGACGCGGCCGCCGCGCAGGCCGACCACCCGGTCGCCGTAATCGAGAGCGTGGCGCAGGTCGTGGGTGGTGAAGACGAGGGTCAGACGCTCGCGCCGGATGAGATCGAGGAAGCACCCCATCACCTCCTCGCCCGCCGCCGGATCGAGGCTCGCGACCGGCTCGTCGGCGAACATCAGCTCCGGCCGCTGCATCAGCGCGCGCGCGATGGCCACGCGCTGCGACTGGCCGCCGGAGAGCTGATCGGCGCGTCGGCGTGGCGAGATTGGCGAGCCCGACGCGTTCCAGGCAGTGCATCGCCTCTTCGCGCAGCGCGCGCGGCGCGGTCTGGTGGAACCAGGCGCGCGGCCCGGCGCGGCGGGCGAGCGCGCCGTGCAGCACGTTGGACAGCACCGGCAGGCGCGGCACCAGATTGTGGCGCTGGAACACGAAGCCCACTCGCGCCCGCAGCCTTCGCAGCGCCGCGGACTTGAGCGCGCGCACGTCCTGGCCGAGCAGGCGGATGTGTCCCGCGTCGGGCTCGACCAGGCGCAGGCAGCTGCGCAGCAGGGTGGACTTGCCGGCGCCGTTGGCGCCGATCAGCGCGACGGCCTCGCCCTTGCCGACGGCAAGGCCGACGTCGGCGAGCACCTCGACGTCGCGGCGAAAACGCTTCGCGAGGCCCCGCACTTCGAGGTCCGCGGGCGCGGCGGCGACCGCTAGCTCAATCGCCGACAAATTCGGAGAACTGGGTCTGGCCGATCGTCTTGTACATCTTGCGCACGTAGTTGTAGTCCTCGTCGCGGATCGTCGGCACCCACGCCATGCCCTTGAACTTCACGTTCTCGCCTTCGCCGGCGAGGATCGCCTTCGACATCTCCACCGAGTTCTCGGCGATCGCCTTGCGCACCTTCTCGACCGTGCCCTTGTCGAGGTGCGCACCCGCCAGGATCAGATCGAGCGGCAGGTCGCGGCCGCGCGCGAGCACGAAGTACGGCGTAGCCGGGTCGCGGTCGCGCAGCTTCTGGAAGTCGGTGTAGTTCATGCCCATCGCCGCCACGTCGCCGCGCTTGAGCGCCTCCATCCCGACGCTCGGGGTTACGTGCATCGGCTGGATCTCCTTGCGCGGGTCGAGCCCGAGGTCGGCAAGCAGCTGCATCGGCCCGAGGTGGCGCGAAGTCGAGCCGATCGGCCCGAACACCACCTTCTTGCCTTTGAGCGCCGACACGTCCGTGATGCCGCTGTCGGCGCGCACCACGACGTTCGGGTAATAGTCGGCGCGCTGCAGGGCGACCACCGGCACGACGTTGGCCCGCGCGCGTAGCACCACGTACTCCGCCGGCCCGGTGAACACCAGGTCCAGCCGCTTCGCCCTCACCGCCTCTGCCGCTGCGGTGCGGTTGTTCACCGCGAAGAACGCGACTTGAGGCCGGTGCGCGATTCGAGCGCTTTCTGGAACGGCCCCCACTCACGCTGCAGCGTTTCCAGGCCGACCACGTCGGTGACCGCGAAGCTTCAACTCATTCTGGGCATGCGCCTGCAGCGAAAGCAAACAAGAAGAAGCAAGCCGACACGAAGCAGACCAGACATGCAATCCTCCCGAAAAGTGAGGATGGAAATGAACGACCGCAGAACGTTCCCTTACCGCTTCATCCCGCGGCGTCGGCATCGCGCTGATGCTCGCGGCGCCGGTGCTGTGGAGCAGCGCGGGCGTGGTGACACGCCACATCCAGTCCGCGACGCCGGTCGAGCAGGTGTTCTGGCGCAGCCTGTTCGCTTTCCTGTTCGTGTTCATCGTTTTGCTGTTTCAGAAGCAGAATCCGTGGAAAGCGGTGCGCTCCACCGGATTGCCTGGTCTGGTGTCCGGCCTGATGTGGGCCACGATGTTCACGGCGTTCCTCTTCGCGCTCTCCCTCACGACGACGGCCAACGCACTAGTGATGCAGAGCGTGAGCCCGTTGCTCACTGCGCTTTTCGCCAGCATGTTCCTCAAGGATCCGGTGCCGCTGCGCACCTGGCTCGCGGCAGGCGCCGCGGCGATCGGCATCGCGTGGATGTTCGGCGCTTCGCTGGAAAGGGATTACCTCGGGATGGCGGTCGCTTTCGTGATCCCCGTGGCAGCAGCGGTCAACGTCGTCGTCCTGCGTGCCAGCGCGGCGAAGCTCGATCTCATCCCCGCGGTAATGCTCGGCGGCGCGCTTTCCTGCCTGATCGCCTTGCCTTTTGCCTTGCCTTTTTCCTCTAGTTCGAGGGATTTGATTCTGCTGGCGTTCCTCGGCGTCACGCAGCTCGGCCTTCCATGCATGCTGCTGGTGCTCGCCAGCCGCTCGCTGCTAGCACCCGAGATCGCGCTGCTCGGGTTGCTCGAAGTGGTGCTCGGTCCGCTTTGGGTGTGGCTGGGCGCGGGCGAGGTGCCGGCCGGCTCGACGCTGCTCGGCGGAATGATCGTGCTCGCGGCGCTGGCCGCGAATGAATTACCCACGCTGGTAGCGCGGCCCGCAAATTGCAAGACGTAAGGCCATGCGACTTCTCTTTCTTTGCCTGACCCTCTCATCGGGGGCTGCGCTCGCCAACGCACCCGGTTACGACCTGTCGCTCGGCGCCGAAGTACGCGGCGGCACGCTCGAGGTCGCGCCGATCCTTACCGCGCCGGCCGGCGCGAAGCTGCGCTACGACGTGACCACCACCCGCACCGGCCGCTCAGGCAATAGCAACTCCCGCCAAAGCGGCAACGTCACCGTGGGCGGCGATGGCAAGGCCTCGCTCTCGCAGGTTTCGGTGAACGTCGGCCCGCAGGACCGCTACGAAGTGCATGTCGAAGTGTTTGAAGGCGAGCGTGTCGTCGCCGCGAAGACTCTCAGGCATCCACAGTAACTTCCAGAGGAAGCCTTCCATGATCCGTTTTGGACGCACGAATTCGTCGAACACTCCCCCGAGCGCGGACGAGCAAGCGCTCGCGCGCTATCAATACATGCTCAAGACCGCGCCGCCCGAGACCATCGAGCAGGCCCACACCGAAGCTTTTGCGCAACTCACGCCCGAGCAGCGCCGTCAGGTGCTCCACGAGATGGGCGACAAGGTGCCCGCCGCGGAACGCGCCATGGCCGAGCAAGGCGGCGCAACTCCGCAAGCGCTGGCGCGCATGGCGACGCGCGCGGAAATCCGGCAGCCGGGCAGCCTCGGCAGCATGATGGCGGGCAGCCTGCTGAGCAGCATTGCAGGTGCCGTGATCGGCAGCATGATTGCCCGGCACTTTTTCGCCGACCCCGGCGCCGCCGCTGGTCAGGAAGGCGCCGTGCAACCGGAGGAAGACTCGCAGCTCGGCGATGCCGACCAGGCGTTGGGCAGCGGCGACGTCGATCTAGGCAGCTTCGACGTTTAGAAGCCGTAGTTCGGACGGACTGCTCGCCAGTCCATGCGGCGGCTTGCTGCGCCGCAGACGGCGCCGATAGCATGGAAGGTCGTCAACGGAGACGCCTCATGCTGAAGCACACGCCCCTCGCCTTCGCCGGAGCCGCATTGCTCGCCTTGCCGCTGCAGGCACTGCCCAGTAGTGACCGGTACGACTGGGACAAGCGCGACTACCGGTGGGAGCGCAACGACCGCGGACAAGACCACGGGCCCGAAAATCGCCTGGTCGAAAAGTACGACCGCTTCGCCGGCTCCGACCGCAACGCCCGCGAGCTGGTGGAGGGCCTGCGCAACGACTCGCAGATCGACCTTACCAAGGGCGGCAAGACCACTTCCTTCAAGCCGGCCACGGACAAGATGGGCTACGGCAATGTCGATCTAGCCCTGGGCCTGGCGAAGGCCTCGCTCGCCGAGCACGGCATCCACAACCCCACGCCCGAGCAGATCAAGGCCGCGCTCAACGGCGGCACGATCACCACGAAGTCAGGACAGCGGGTGACGCTTGCCGGCGTGCTGAAGCTGCGCGCGAGCGGCATGGGATGGGGCCAGGTCGCGCACAAGTTGGGCGTGAAAGTGGGCGACGTGAAGGGCCACGGACACGCGCACAAGAAGGATGACGACAAGCATCATCACAAGCATGCGAAGCATCACGATCGTGACGAACAAGCACGACAAGCACGACAAGCACGACTGGAAACACGGTAAGGACCACGACCGTGACTACCACGACCGGCACGATCACCGGAAACACGCGCACCACCATAAGCCCGACTGGAAAGACGACCGGCACGACCGCAAGCAAGAGCACGTGAAGCACCATCAGCACCGGCCGGAGTTCCATCGCGCGAAATTCGAGCGCCCTGACCGGGTTCACCGCCCGGAGAAGGTCGAGCGGCCGCATCGCCCGGAACGCCCGGAGCGGCCGGAAAGGCACCATCACCGTCGGTAAGCTGCGAACCCGCCTTGATGGTCGGGCGGGTCACGACCTGCCAGGTCGCGTCGGGACGGTGGAAGATGCACTCGTGCGCGTGCATCACCTCGCCGATCTCGCGCGAGCTGCGGCCCTGCTCCGTATAGCTGCACAGCGCCACGATGCGCCGGCCGGCGAACCCCTCGCTGACCGCGCGCTCGTACTCCATGAACGTCGCCCAGTCGTCGGGCTGGAGAAAGCTGGTGTTGCCGGTAATGCGCAGCCCGCTGTAGCCCGCCGCGAGCGCCTTTTCCTCCTCCTTCAGCCAAAGGCCCACGACGTCGAGCCCGTTGAGGCCCGAAGCGCTCGCATACCACTCGTCGAAATCGAGAATGCGCAGCGCGTCGGACTGGATGACCTTGGCGATGAGCTCCCCGCCTGCTGCGGCCTCCAGCGCGCGGCGTGCATCAGCCGCGTCAAGCGGTGGCGCCGCGACCCACAGGCAGCGCTCGTTGTTACGCAGACCGGCCAGGAAGTACGGCACGAGCGCATCGACTAGGCGCTCGCGGTCGGGATAGAAATGGCATGCGTGCAGCCCATAGGGGATGCGCTGGATCCCCGGCAAGCCGCAGTCGGTGAGGTGCGATCGCTCAGCCGCGAGGTGTGCTCTCTGGTCCATCTCAGCGCAGCACGTCCTGGGTGCTGGTGACGAGCACGCAGGCGCAGCCGGTCTCGCTCCAGACGCGCTGATCGCCAGTGCCGGGTTCAGCTCGGTTGTAGTCGCCGGCGAACAGCTTGCGCTCGTCGATCCACAGCTCGCCGTTCAGCAGGTGCAGCTCCTCGACCGCTGCATGGCTGTGCGCCGGGTAGCTGCCGCCCGGAACCAGGCGCACGAGCATGCTCACCAGCTGCCTCTCGGTGTCGATGGCCAGCAGCTTGCAAGAGATGCCCGGCGCGACCTCTTCCCACGCCGGCTCGGACCACTGCGGCGTTGCCGGCATGACCGGCGGTCGCCTGGTTAGCGCCGCGACGCGCTGAGCGAGGCGTGACGGGAGAGAACCGTTCGGGCGCAGCACGTCCGCGGGCCATGCACCGAACATGGCCACGATCGGCAGCAGCATTTCGAGCTCCCGCTCGCATAGCGCGCAGGAGGCGAGGTGCGCTTCCGCGGCCGCCACCTCGCTCGACGGCAGCGCCCACAGCGCGTATGCGCAGGTGAGCGCGGAATGCGCGCAAGGGTTGGTTTCCGGCTTGCCAACAATGACCTCGCACAGCTTGTGCATCCCGGAACGGATCAGCGTCTTGACCCTGCCGAGGGGCTGGTCCGGTGGCGCGACCGCTTCGGCGCGCGTGAGCGCGGCGAAATACGCCGCCTCGATCTCGTAGCGCTCTTCCGGCCGCAACGCGGCCAGCGCCGCGCGCAGGAGTTCGTTCGACTGGCGCCATTGGCCCGAGCTCGGTGGCGATGGCGCGGGCGCGCGCCAGGTTCATGATCCACGCCAGCACCGTCCCTTGCGCCGGGTCGTAGACCAGCGCGCGCCGCCAGATTTCCACGAACACATCGAGCGTCAGTGCTTCGGCGGTTTCCCGGTCCGGGCGCAGCCGCATGATGAGCGTGAAGACCGGCCGGTAGGTCCGTTCGAACAGCGCATGCAGCGCGGTCTGGTCGCCCCTGGCGACGGCGCGCACGAGCGCGATCCAGTACCCCTCGTTTTCGAGCCCTTTCCGCGGGTTTGCATAGAGGACAGAACCGAGAGTTGCGGGTACGGCTGCGGCTGTTTCTGTTGGTTCCAACCCGAGAGTATTTTCCCCGACACGCCAGCGCCGGTCTGTCGGGATTTTCCCCACGCCCCGCGCCCGCCGCATCTCGTATACAATGCGC
This sequence comes from uncultured beta proteobacterium, assembly GCA_963810475.1. Lineage (GTDB taxonomy): Bacteria > Pseudomonadota > Gammaproteobacteria > Burkholderiales > SG8-39 > SCGC-AG-212-J23. The sequence goes on from CAWENY010000035.1 coordinate 324,424, forward strand.
GGCAAGCTTTCTGTTACGCGTATTTCCGGTTAGCGTCTCAGTCGTTTCAGCGATCCACCCTGGATCGCTCAATAAGAGCTAAAACGCATCTGCCTGAACCGGTCGAAGGGTCCTCCTTCCCAGGTTGATTGCAGGAGAAAGTCATTACCACGTCGTTTGATTCACTCGGCCTTCGCGCCGAGCTGCTCCGCGCTGTCGCGGGCCAAGGCTATACCGTACCGACCCCGATCCAGGCGCAAGCCATCCCCGTTGTGCTGTCCGGCCGCGACCTGCTAGGCGCGGCGCAAACCGGCACCGGCAAGACCGCCGGCTTCGCGCTGCCGCTGCTGCAGAGGCTGGCAGAGAAGTCCAACACTGGCTCGCATTCGCCTGCCCGGCATCCCGTGCGCGCGCTCATCGTCACCCCGACCCGCGAGCTCGCGGCGCAGGTGGAGGAGGACGTGCGCACCTATGGGCAGCATCTTTCGCTGAAGAGCACGCTGGTGTTCGGCGGCGTCGGCATCCAGCCGCAGATCGACGCGCTACGCCGCGGGGTCGACGTGCTGGTCGCCACGCCCGGCCGCCTGCTTGACCACGTCGAGCAGAAGACGGTCGACCTGCGCCAGGTCGAGATCCTCGTCCTCGACGAGGCCGACCGCATGCTCGACATGGGCTTCATCCACGACATCCGCCGCATCCTCGCGCTGCTGCCGAAGCAACGGCAAAACCTGCTGTTCTCCGCCACCTTCCCCGACGAGATCCGCAAGCTGGCGGGCTCCTTCATGAAGGACCCGATCACGGTCGAAGTCGCGCGGCGCAACACGCCGGCCGAGCTGGTGGGCCAGGTCGTGCACCCGGTCGACGCCGCGCGCAAGCGCGAGCTGCTCGCGCACCTCGTGCAGTCGAACGACTGGCGCCAGGTGCTGGTGTTCTGCCGCACGAAGCACGGCGCCAATCGCCTGGCGCAGCAGCTCACGCGCACCGGTATCGAGGCCGACGCGATCCACGGCAACAAGGCGCAGAACCATCGCACCCGCACCCTCAAGCGCTTCAAGGACAACGAGCTGCGCGTCCTGGTGGCGACCGACATCGCCGCGCGCGGCCTGGACATCGAGGCCCTGCCGCACGTGGTCAACTTCGACCTGCCGCATGTCGCCGAGGACTACGTCCACCGCATCGGCCGCACCGGCCGTGCCGGCGCCGAAGGCGAAGCGGTCTCGCTCGTCAGCCACGAAGAGCGTCCACTGATGGCCGCGATCGAGCGGATGATGAACCGCAAAGTCGAGAGTCGCGTGATCGCCGGCTTCGAGCCGGGCACTCCCTCGCAAATGCCGCGAGAGGAAGAACCGCGCCGCCAGCACCAGCCGCGTCAGCATCAGCGTCCTCAGCAACGGCGTCCCGGACAGGAACAGCGTCATGGAAGCCGCGGCGGAAATCGCGGGTCGAACCCGGGAAATCGGGGTAACCCGGGAAATCGAGGTCAGAGCCCGAATCGCGGTCCGAACCCCAATTCACAGCAGCGGTTTAACGGCCAGCAGCGCCGGGGCGGTCGCCCGGCCTACGCTTCCGCCGCGGCACTCCCGGCGGAGATCGCCAAGGAGCGCGAAGCGCAGATCCAGGAAGCGCGTGCCCGCATGGCGGCCGAAGGCGAGAAGCCCGCCGCCCCCGCGCCGAAGCGCAGCCGCTACGAGCCCACGCTCGGCGGCATGCTCGACGGCAACCGCAAGGAAGACTAGGTTTTGGTTCGGACGGAAAATACCATGCAGGGGATCTGCCGGATCCCCAGCATGTACATGCACGAAATGCGGTGGGCGCCGTCGAACCGGAAGTAACGAAAGCCGAAGTGACTCTCTAGCCCGGGCGCGGAGGCGAGGTCGGCGAGCCATGCATAGGCTCCGGGATGGCAGCCGCGCGCATTTACCAGGTTGCCAGCTTGCGCCTGAGCTCCGGCAGGCACGAGCCGCAGTTGGTGCCACATCTCAGCTTGGCCTGGAGCTCGGCGAGGGATTTCGACGCCGCCGCGAAGGCATCGATCTCGCTTTCGGCGACACCGAAGCAGTTGCACAGCGTCCGGCCGCGTACCGCGGCCAGGGCCGCATCGCCGACTTCGACCGCGCCCTGCTCGAACACGGCGCCCAGCCACTTCAGCAGTTGCTGGCTGACGGGTTTTTCCGCCGCGAGCGACAGCCGCACGCCGGCGCCATCGAGCGTGCGCAGCGCGTAAGGCACGCCGCGCATGACCGGCTCGATCTCCTGCATCAGCGCGCATGCATTCGCCGCCGGTGCCGACGCCACCAGCCGCCATGGCAGGCGCGCCGGCTCGATGCGCACGGCGCAATGCTTGAGCTCCGGCTGGCGCGAGAGCGGATCGAGCGCGCCGATGGTCAGTGCATTGATGCCGCGACCGCCGAGATGGCGCCCGCCCCAGTGCATCGCGAGAAACACCGTGCCGGGAAGGAGGTCGGCGTCGGCTGCCACCGCGACGACCAGCTCGCCGCGGCGCGACGTGATGCGCACGAGCTCGCCTTGCTTCAAGGCAAGCTTCGTCAGATCTTCTGGATGCACCATCACCCGCGGCTCGGGCTCGTGGGCGAACGCTCGCGACATGGTCCCGGTCCGGCTCATGCTGTGCCACTGGTCGCGCAGCCGGCCGGTCGTCAGGCGCAATGGATATTCATCGTCGGTGTCCTCGGCCACCGGCATGAACCGCGTCGGCACGAAGCGCGCCCTTCCGGACGGCGTCGCGAACCTTCCATCCTCGTACAGCCGTTTTCTTCCGGCGGCAGCCCCGGCCGGAAACGGCCATTGCTGCGGACCCCGCTCGTCGAGCAGCGCGTATGAAAGCCCGCTGATGTCCAGGTCGCGGCCACGCGTGGTTTCGCGATGCTCGTTGAAGATTTCTTCCGGCCTTTGGTATGGAAACAATCGCCCGCCATCGAGCTTCCGGGCGAAATCCACCACGATGCGCCAGTCCGCTCGCGCTTCTCCCGGCGGCGGCACCAGCGCACGCACGCGGGAGATGCGCCGCTCGGAGTTCGTCATCGTGCCTTCCTTCTCGCCCCACCCGGCGGCCGGGAGGAAGACATCGGCGTAGGCCGCGCTCTCGGTGTTGCGGTAAGCGTCCTGCAGGACGACCAGCTCGGCGCGCTCGAGCGCCTCGTGCACCAGCTTCTGGTCGGGCAGCGATTGCGCTGGGTTGGTGCAGGCGATCCAGATCGCTTTGATTTCGCCGTTGCGTACCGCTTCGAACATTTCCACAGCGGTCTTGCCGGGCCGTTCCGGGACGCTCCGCACGCCCCATAGCGCAGCCACTTCCTTTCTATGCTCGGCGTCGTTCAGGTCCCGATGAGCGGAAAGCAGGTTCGCCATGCCGCCGACCTCGCGCCCGCCCATGGCGTTGGGCTGCCCGGTAAGACTGAACGGGCCAGCGCCCGGCTTGCCGATCTGCCCGGTCGCGAGATGCAGGTTGATGAGCGCCGCGTTCTTCGCCGTGCCGCTCGACGACTGGTTCAGTCCCTGGCAGTAGAGGGAAAGCGTCGCGCGCGAAGTCGCGAACAGCCTCGCCGCCTCGACGATTTCCTTCTCCGCAATGCCGCAGATCGCGGCCCAGTCGCCCGCCAGGTCGAGCCGCTCGAAGTTCTCGGTGTGCCGACGCATGTACTCGAGGTCGCACCATCCTTCGCGCAGCATGACTTGCAGCATGCCGTTGAACAGGGCGATGTCGCTGCCGGGGGCGATCTGCAGGTGCAGCGTGGCGGCGCGCGCGGTCTCGGTGCGCCGCGGATCGACCACGATCAGGTGGCGCGGCGCCGCCGTTTCGATGCGCTGGAACAGGATCGGGTGCGCCCACGCGGTATTGGAGCCGGCGATGAAGATGCACTCGGCGGCCTCGATGTCTTCGTAGCACGAGGGCGGCGCATCGGCGCCGAGCGTCTGCTTGTAGGCCGCGACCGCCGAGGCCATGCACAGCCGCGAGTTGGTGTCGATGTTGTTGGTGCCGAGCAGCCCCTTCGCGAGCTTGTTGAAGACGTAATAGTCCTCGGTGAGCAGCTGCCCGGAAATGTAGAAGGCCACCGCGTCGGGTCCGTGCTCTTCAATCGTCTGGCGAAATTGATTGGCGATGCGGTCAAGTGCCGCATCCCAGCTGACCCGCCGGCCGTCCACCTCCGGGTACAGCGCGCGGAAAGAAGGGTCCGCCTCATGCAGCGACAGCCCCTTGCTGCAAAGGCGGCCGAAGTTGGCCGGATGGGAGGGGTCGCCGCGCACCGCGAAGATTTCGTCCTTGGAAACGGCAGCGAGGACGCCGCACCCTACTCCGCAGTAGCAGCAGGTCGTCGCCACCTCCTTCTTCGGTTCGACGTGCACGAAGCCGTCTTCCACACGCGCGGCGTAGACCGGGATGCGTACGGACGCATCTTCGATGCAGCGCCCAGTTAGCAGGCTGAAGTGCTGTTTGTAGACCGGCGAGGCGACGACCAGCTCGCCCTTGAGGTCGCCGACGATACCGCGCGAGAGCACGTTTGCCTCGAGAGAATGGGTCGCGGTTTCCAACGGCATGAATGGAATCCTGAATTCGAAAAACGGCGACTTGCTCGCGCTCCACCAGCGCGCACACGCCGGTGTCAGGCAGGATGTCGTCGAAGCGGCAGACCCTCATGCCGGGATCCGCTGGCCACGCTCGCTCACGAACTCGATGTCCGGGTCCGGCGAGTCGCTATTCACGAAGTGGCGGAAGCGCTTGAGGATCGCGGGCGTCTCGATCGCTTTCTTCCACTCGCACTCGTAGCTGTCGACGAACTTCTGCATGTCGGCTTCCAGCTCCGCGCCGATCCCCAACGCGTCTTCGCACACCACCTTGCGCACATAGTCGATGCCTCCCTCGAGGTTCTCCAGCCAGGTGCTGGTGCGCTGCAGGCGATCGCCGGTGCGGATGTAGAACATGAGGAAGCGATCGATGGTGCTGAATTAGCGCTTCATCCGACAGATCAGTTGCCAGAAGAGAGGCGTGCCGGGGCTTCATCCCGCCGTTGCCGCCCACATACAGATTCCAGCCCTTTTCCGTGGCGATCACGCCGACGTCCTTGCTCTGCGCCTCGGCGCATTCGCGCGTGCAGCCGGACACCGCCATCTTGATCTTGTGCGGGGCGCGCAGGCCGCGGTAGCGATTCTCGACGCGGATCGCCATCGACACCGAGTCCTGCACCCCATAGCGGCACCAGGTGCTGCCGACGCACGATTTCACCGTGCGCAGCGCCTTGCCGTAGGCGTGGCCGGACTCGAAGCCCGCGTCCACCAGCTCGCGCCACACCAGCGGCAGCTGCTCGACGCGCGCGCCGAAGAGATCGATGCGCTGCGCACCGGTGATCTTGGTGTACAGGCCGAACTTCTTCGCCACGCGGCCAAGGACCATCAGCTTATCGGGCGTGATCTCCCCGCCAGGCACGCGCGGCACGATGGAATAGGTGCCGTCCTTCTGCAGGTTCGCGAGGAAGTAGTCGTTGGTGTCCTGCAGCGGCGCGTGCTTGGGCGCAAGAACCATCTCGTTCCAGCACGACGCCAGGATCGATGCGATGGCGGGCTTGCAGATATCGCAGCCGCGTCCGCTGCCGTGCTTTTGACGATGATTTCTTCGAAAGCTTTATCGAGATTCCCGATTCGAACCACGTGGAACAACTCCTGGCGCGAATGCGGGAAATGCTCGCACAGATGGTTGTTCACGCTGTACCCGCGCTTCTTCATCTCGGCATCGAGGATCTGCTTGGCAAGCGGCGCGCAGCCGCCGCAGCTGGTCGCCGCCTTGGTCTTCTTCTTCAGCGCGCCCAGGGAAGTGGCGCCGTCCGCGATCGCCGCGCAAATGGCGCCCTTGGAGACGCTGTTGCAGGAGCAGACGAGCGCGGCGTCCGGCAGCTGATCCGCGCCCAGCGCGCCTTTGGACGTCCGCATGGGGAGGATCAGCTCCTCCGGGTGCTCGGGAAGCGGCATGGCGTTGAGCACCGCTTGCTGCAACGTGCCGTAATCCGAGGCGTCGCCGAGCAGGATCGCGCCGAGGAGCTGCTTGCGGTCGCCGGAGACCACGAGCTTCTTGTAGACCACCTCGTCGGTGTAGACGTAGCTCACCGACTCCGGTGTCACCGCGTGGGCGTCGCCGATCGAGGCCACATCGACCCCCATCAGCTTTAGCTTGGTGCTGAGATCCGCGCCGAGGAAGTGGACCTGCGCCTCGCCCGCCATGTGCCGCGCCGCGACCTCGGCCATCTGGTAGCCGGGCGCCACCAGGCCGAAGATGCGCCCCTCCCACAGCGCGCACTCGCCGACGGCATAGATGTCCGGGTTGCTGGTCTGGCAATGCGAGTTGATGCGGATGCCGCCGCGCTCGCCCACCGCGAGGCCGGCAGCGCGGGCCAGCTCGTCGCGCGGGCGGATGCCGGCCGAGAACACGACGATGTCGGTTTCCAGGGCTGTTCCGTCGGCAAACACTAGCTTCTGCCTGCGGACGGTTCCCTCCGTGATTTCCTTGGTATTTTTTTGCAGGTGGACCGTGGCGCCCAGAGCTTCGATCTTTTTCCGTAACAGCCGGCCGGCGGAATCGTCCAGCTGCAGCGTCATCAGGCGCGAGGCGAACTCGACCACATGCGTCTCGAGCCCGAGGTCCTTCAGCGCCTTGGCCGCTTCGAGGCCGAGCAGCCCGCCGCCGATCACCGTGCCGACCTTCGAGCGTGCAGCGGTCGCGCTGATCACCTCGAGGTCCTCGATCGTGCGGTAGACGAAGCAGTCGCGCCTCTCGCGTCCCGCCACCTGCGGCACGAAGGGCGTGGAGCCAGTCGCGAAAACCAGCTTGTCGTAGGGCACCGCGCGGTAGCGCGCCGAACGCAACACTTTCTCGATCGGGTCGATGGCAAGTACTGGATCGTTGAGGCGGAGCGTCACGCCGGCTTTTTCGAGCAGGCTCTTGTCCGCGAGATTCAGATCGGCGGCGGTCTTGCCGGAGAAAAAGCTCGTCAGCTGCACGCGGTCGTAGGCCGGACGCGGCTCCTCGCAGAACACCGTGATCTCGTGCGCTTCGCCGCGCGCCACTAGCTTCTCGAGAAAGCGCTGGCCGACCATGCCGTTGCCGATGACGACGACGCGGGTCATGCGGCTTTTGCCTTGTGTTCGGATACGGCGCGCGCCAGGGCCACCACCGCGCCGATGACGATCACCGCCGGGCCTTCGAATCCCGCACCGGAGAGCTGGGCTAGCGTGCTGATGACCTGTCGCTGGTTGCCGAGGGTGCCGTTCTCAATGATGCAGGCCGGCGTGGCCGGCTCCATGCCTGCGGCCTTCAGCGCGCTGGCGATGTTTGCCAGGTTCCTCAGCCCCATGTAGATCACCAGGGTCGTGCGCGAGCGCACCACCGCTTGCCAGTCGACTTGCGCGCCGTGACCGGTGATGAAGGTGACGCCGTGCGCGAGGTCGCGGTGCGTGACCGGGATGCCGAGCATCGCCGGCACCGCGGTGCCGGCGGTGATGCCGGGAATAACCTCGACCTCGATGCCCGCCTCGACCAGCGCGCGCAGCTCTTCGCCGCCGCGCCCGAAGACGAACGGATCGCCGCCTTTGAGGCGCGCCACCGTCTGCCCGGCCTTCGCGTGCTGGATGCACAGCTTCTCGATGAAGGCCTGCGAGGTGCCGCTGCCCGCGCGCTTGCCGACTTCGATGATGCGCGCGTCCGAGCGCGCGTGCGCCAGGCATCCCCCGTTCACCAGCGCGTCGACCAGCACCACGTCGGCGAGGCCGAGCGCGCGCGCCGCCTTGAGCGTCATCAGCTGCGGGTCTCCCGGTCCGGCGCCGATCAGGTAGACCTTTCCTCCTCATTTCGCTCACTAAGCCGCTCTCAGCTTTGCCTGCTTGGCATACAGGAATTCGAGCACGGCCGCGCGCAGATCCATGAAGCGCGGGTCATGAGCAAGCCGGAGGCGCTCGCGCGGACGCGGCAAGGGCACCTCGAGGACCTCGCCGATGCGCGCCGAAGGGCCATTGCTCATCATCACTACGCGGTCGGAGAGCAGCACCGCCTCGTCCACGTCGTGCGTGACCATCAGCACCGTGGCCCCGGTCTGGCCGACGATGCGCATCAGCTCGTCCTGCAGCGTGGCGCGCGTCAATGCGTCGAGCGCGCCGAACGGCTCATCGAGCAGCAGCACCTTGGGCTCGATCGCCAGCGCGCGTGCAATGCCGACGCGCTGCTTCATGCCGCCGGAAATCTGGTGGGGATACTTATGCTCTGCGTGGGTGAGCCCGACCAACGCCAGCGCGGCATGGGTCCTCTCCCGCAGCCGGTCTTTGAACACCCTCTCGACGGCGAGATGCACATTCTGGAAGCACGTGAGCCACGGCAGGAGCGAGTGGTTCTGGAACACCACGCCGCGGTCCGGGCCCGGGCCGTCGACGTGCTTGCCCGCGAGCAGGATGGCGCCGCGCGTCGGCTTGATCAGGCCGGCGACCAGGTTGAGGAGCGTGCTCTTGCCGCAGCCGGAATGGCCGATGAGCGTGACGAACTCGCCCTTGCGGATGGTGAGGTCGATGCCGGTGAGGATCTCCGAGGCGGCGAACGACATGCCGACCGCTTCGACACTGAGATACTTATCCATAGCTGAAGCGCCTTGCCACCAGCACCAGCCCCTGCTCCAGCAGCAGGCCGACGATGCCGATGGTGAAGATCGCGATCATGATGTGCTCGACCTTGAGGTTGTTCCACTCGTCCCACACCCAGAAGCCGATGCCCACACCCCCGGTCAGCATCTCCGCAGCGACGATCACCAGCCAGGCGACGCCGATGGAGAGGCGCACGCCGGTGATCATGTAGGGCAGCACCGCCGGGAACAGGATCTTGGTGAACACCTTCCACTCGGAAAGGTTCAGGACGCGCGCGACGTTGAGGTAGTCCTGCGGGATCTGCCGCACGCCGACCGCGGTGTTGACGATCATCGGCCACAGGCTGCAGATGAAGATCACCCAGATCGCCGCCGGATTGGCCGCCTTGAACACCAGCAGGCCGATCGGCAGCCAGGCGAGCGGCGACACCGGCTTGAGCAGCGCGATGATCGGCGCCGCCATGCCCGAGAGGAAACGGAAGCGCCCGATCATGAAGCCGAGCGGGATGCCGACCAGCGCCGCGAGGCCGAAGCCGATGCCGACGCGCTTCAGCGACGAGAGCACGTTCCAGCCGATGCCCTGGTCGTTCGGTCCCTTGCTGTAGAACGGATCGGCGAAGATCTTCGCCGCCGCGGCGCCGACGGTGACCGGATCGGGGATACGACCGCCGAACTTGGCGATCGCCGCCCAGGCGGCGATGAACACCAGCAGCCCCGCGATGCACGCCACCGCCTCGATGGTCCATGCCGGGGCCACCGCGCGCTTGTAGCCGGTGTCGAACTTCTCCGGCGTAACGGAAGGAAGCGGCGGGCTGGTTTTCGGCGGCGCAATCTCCTTCCTCAGGGCGATCGCCGGCATCTCAAGCCACCCGGATCTTGAAGGTGCCGGCGTACTTCTTCGCGTCCTTGCCGTCCCACACCACCCCGTCCATCAGCTTCGCGGTGCGGAACGAATCCTTCGGCACCGGCGTCTTGGTGAGCGCCGCCGCCTGCTTGTAGATGTCGATGCGGTTCACCTTCTGCGCCACCGCCAGATAATCCGGGTCCTCCTTCAGCAGGCCCCAGCGCCGGTGCTGGCTCATGAACCACATCCCGTCGCTAAGAAAGGGGAAGGTGACGTAGCCATCGTTGTAGAACTTCATCGAGTTCGGGTCGTCCCAGACCTTGCCGATGCCGTTGTCGTAGCGCCCGAGCATGCGCGCGGTGATCACGTCCTTGTCCGCGTTCACGTACGACTTGTCGGCGACGACTTCGGAAGTCTTCTGCTTGTTGCTGATCGACGAGTCGATCCAGCGCCCGGCGTCGATCACCGCCGCAGTCATCGCGCGCGCGGTGTTCGGATACTTCTGCGTGAACTCCGCCGTGCAGCCGAGCGTCTTCTCCGGGTGGTCCTTCCACAGGTCCTGCGTGGTGTTCGCGGTGAAGCCGATCTTGTCCATGATGGCGCGGTAGTTCCACGGCTCGCCGACGCAGAAGCCATCCATGTTGCCGACGCGCATGTTGGCGACCATCTGCGGCGGCGGCACCACGATCGCCTTCACGTCCTGGAACGGGTGGATGCCGTGCGCCGCGAGCCAGTAGTAGATCCACATGGCGTGCGTGCCGGTGGGAAAGGTCTGCGCGAACGTGTAATCGCCTTTTTCCTTCCTGATCAGTGCAGACAACGTCTCGCCGTCGCGCACTCCCTTCTCATATAACTTGCGCGAAAGCGTGAACGCCTGGCCGTTGTGGTTCAGGTTCATGAGGATGTTCATGTCCTTCTTCGGCCCGCCGATCCCCATTTGCACGCCGTAGATCAGGCCGTAGAGCACATGGGCGGCGTCGAGTTCGCCGTTCACCAGCTTGTCGCGTACCGCGGCCCAGGACGCTTCCTTCGAGGGCACGATCTTGATGCCGTATTTCTTGTCGAACTCCATCACCGACGCCATCACCACCGACGAGCAGTCGGTAAGCGGAATGAAGCCGATCTTCACTTCCTTCTTTTCCGGCGCATCGGAACCCTGCGCCCAGGCACCGCTGCGCACCGCATCCGGCACCATGCTCATCAGGCTCGTCGCCCCCGCTGCTTTCAGAAAATCGCGCTTCTTCATCGCTTTCCTTTTTTTGGAAACAAAAAAGGCGTTGGGTCTTCTCCTCTCGGAGGACCGAACGCCTTTGTTCATGGTGGACGCGTCGTTGCGCCCGCTTGGGTCCTACATCGCAACCTCTATGCCAAGCAGCTCGCTTTGATTTTCAAGGGATTTTCGAAAACCGCGTGCACCGTCGTCGTGCGCCGCGCCAATGGGCGCACCGAATTCGGGGTCAGGTGCGCAATCAATTACGCACCTGACCCCGAATTCAGAAGGTCCGCCGCGTCGACGATGCGCTGGGCGACTTCGCCCAGCTTGAGGTTGCGGTCCATCGCGGCTTTGCGCAAAGCGGCGTAGGCCGCCTCCTCGTCGAGCCCGCGGCTTTTCATCAGCAGCCCCTTGGCGCGCTCGATGAGCTTGCGCTCGGCGAGTTTCGAGTTCGCTTGCGCGAGCTGGCCGCGCAGGTCCTGCAGCTCATCGAAGCGGGCGACCGCGACGTCGACGATGGCCTTGATCCGCTTTTCATCCAGGCCGTCCACCACGTAGGCCGACACGCCGGCGCGGGTCGCCGCGCGGATCGTCTCCGGCGTGCCGTCGCTGGCGAACATCACCACTGGCCGGGGCGTGTGGCGGCTGACCATGACCAGGTGCTCGAGCACGTCGCGGCTCGGCGAGTCGGTATCGATGAGGATTACCGCCGGCTCGAGCCGCTCGATGGTCTTCAAAAGTGTGACCGCCGATGTAAGCGATGCAGTGACTTCGTAGCCGGCGAGCAGCAAAGCTGCACGCAGCACCTCGGCCCGCTTTGCCGATTCATCGACCACGAGCACACGCATCGCCGACCTGGTTCGCAAGGCCTATGCCATAGGATTTTCCCTTAGGAATCAAGAGAGCAGCAGGGCAATCGGCACCGTCGTGGGGCACGCAGCCGCAGCGCTGCACCATCGCAGCCACGGCGTTGGCACGCGCATTGCTGCTGGAGTTTTATCCCAGGAGGCAACCACCATGAGATTCGCGCAAGTGACCAGAGATGTAGCCGACCAATTGAACGAGGCGTCAGAGCGCTACCAAGTGCCCCAGCGCCTGCGCTACGCCGGCGAAACCGCCCGCGAAACCGCGCGCATGGCGAGCGAAACCGCGCGCCGCGGCGCGCAACAGGCCTACCACATGGCGCTCGAGCATCCGCGCACCTCGGCGGCGGCGGGAATCATCCTCGCCGCGGCGATCGTCGGCGGCGTGCTTTGGTACATCTTTGGCAACGAGAGCAATGAGCCCCGCCGGACTCGCCGGGTCCGCGCCGGAACGGGCCGTAAACGCGCCAAGACCACACGGGCTCGCGCAGCAGCCCAGTAAAATTGGGGAGTGAGAGAACCCCAAGCAAAAGCAGTCCACCTCAAGGATTACACCCCGCCGGCGTTCCAGGTCGATACGGTCGACCTGGACGTCGACATCCGCGACGACCACGCGCTGGTTCGCGCGAAGCTGGAAATCCGGCGCAACGCCGCCGCACCCGCTTCCGCGCCCTTGGTCCTCGACGGCGACGAGCTCGAACTCGTTTCCCTTACCTTGAATGGCAAGCCCGTTCCCTACACGGTAACGGAAGAGAGCGCTAACCCTCCCCGAAGTCCCGGACGCGTTCACGCTCGAAACCGTCAGCCGGATCTTTCCGCAGAAGAACACCAAGCTCGAAGGCCTGTACGCGACCCGGCACGGCTTCGTCACCCAGTGTGAAGCGCAAGGTTTCCGGCGCATCACCTGGTTCCTCGACCGCCCGGACGTGATGGCGCGCTACACGACCACGGTGCGCGCCAACTATCCGGTTTTGCTATCGAACGGCAACCTGGTGGCCTCGGGCCCGGGATGGGCGCGCTTCGAAGACCCGTTCCCGAAGCCTTCGTACCTGTTCGCGCTCGTGGCGGCCAACCTGGAGGTCCTGCGGGACGACAACCTCTACATCTATGTCGAGCCCGGCAAGCTCGACCAGGCGGGCTGGGCGATGGATTGCCTCAAGCGCGCGATCGCGTGGGACGAGAAGCGCTTCGGCCTCAAGCTCGATCTCGACGAATACAAGATCGTCGCGGTCGGCGACTTCAACTCCGGCGCGATGGAGAACAAGGGCCTCAACATCTTCAACACGCGCTACGTGCTGGCGCGCGCGGACACGGCCACCGACGTCGACTACCTGAACATCGACCGCGTGGTCGCCCACGAGTATTTCCACAACTGGACCGGTAACCGCGTCACGTGCCGCGACTGGTTCCAGCTTTCCCTGAAGGAAGGGCTGACGGTGTTCCGCGACCAGGAATACGGCGCCGACACCTATTCACGCGCCGTGACGCGCATCCAGGAAGTTCGCTCACTGCGCGCCAATCAGTTCCCGGAGGACGCCGGGCCGATGAAGCATCCGGTGCGGCCGCAGTCGTACCAGGAGATCCGCAACTTCTACACCATGACGGTGTACGAGAAAGGCGCCGAGGTGGTGCGCATGCAGCACACGCTGCTCGGCGAGGAGAAATTCCAGGCCGGCATGCGGCTCTACTTCCAGCGCCACGATGGCCAGGCCGTCACCTGCGATGATTTCGTGCAGGCGATGCAAGACGCCTCGGGCATCGACCTTACGCAGTTCAAGCGCTGGTACGACATGGCCGGCACGCCGGTTCTCGACTGCGTCGGCAAGCAGAAGAACGGCAACTTCTTCCTGCACGTGAAGCAGTCGATGAACCCGCCGTTCCACATCCCGTTCGCGGTCAAGATCGGACACCAGGAAGAGGTGCTGTCGCTGAAGGAGCGCGAGCAGACCTTCACCTTCGAGAACGTCTCGAACCCAGCGCCTTCGCTGCTGCGCGGCTTCTCGGCGCCGGTGATCCTGAACTACCCCTACGAGGAGGCCGAGCTGCTCGGCCTGATGGCGAGCGACGACGACCCGTTCAACCGCTGGGAAGCGGGACAGCGGCTCGCGTGCGCGATCATCCTCGAGAAGGGCGGCATCGCGTCGCAGGCCTTCCTCGACGCCGCGAAGAACGTGATGGGCGATGCGGATCCGGCGTTCGTCGCCGAGGCGCTCGCCCTGCCCGCGGAAACCTTCCTCGCCGAGCAGATGGAAGTGGTGGATCCGGACCGGCTGCACGAATCGCGCAACACGCTGCGGCGCGCGTTGGCGGCGGGTCTGAAGGAGGAATTCGTTTCCACGTACGAGGCAAACCTCACCCCCGGTCCCTATTCCCCGGATGCCCGCTCGATGGGCAAGCGCGCCCTGCGCAACCTGAGCCTCGGCTACCTCGCCGAGCTCGGCATGACCAGCCTCGCGTACGAGCAATTTCGCAACGCGGACAACATGACCGACTCGATGGCCGCGCTCTCCACGCTGGCGAACTTCGACACCCCGGAGCGCCAGCGCTCGCTCGACGCCTTCTATGAGCGCTGGAAGGACGAGCCGCTGGTGGTCGACAAGTGGCTCGCGGTCCAGGCCGGCTCGCGCCTGCCGACCACGCTTGCGCGCGTGAAGGAGCTGCTACGCCACCCTTCATTCGACATCAAGGTGCCGAACAAGGTGTACGCGCTGATCCGCACCTTCGCGGCCAACCATGTGCGCTTCCATGCCGCGGACGGCGCCGGCTACGAGTTCCTCGCCGACCAGGTGATCGCGCTCAACGCCCTCAACCCGCAGGTCGCGGCGCGCATGGCGCGCGCCTTCGACCGCTGGCGCAAGTTCGACGCCGGCCGGCAGGCGAAAGCGAAAGCCGCGCTCGAGCGCATCCGGGATTCGAAGGGTCTTTCCAAAGACGTGGCGGAAATCGTCACCAAAGCGCTAGCATGACGCTTGATTCGGGGACGGAGCCCTAACTAGTTAGGGAATTAAACGTGGTCTGTCCCTGATTAGGGGGCAAAGCATGACCACGCTCGTGGCTGCAACGATCGTCTTCCTGGCGACGCACTTCATTACCAGCACGCCGCTGCGCCCGGTCATCGTCAGCCGCATCGGCGAATGGCCCTACCGCGGTGCCTATTCGCTCATTGCGCTGATCACGCTCGTGTGGATGGGCTGGGCGTACGCGAATGCGCCGCGCGAACAGCTTTGGGTTGGAATCAGGGAAATACCTTACCTGGTGGTGCCCCTGGCGTTCGTGCTCATCGCCTGCGGCTACTTCCGGAATCCCACGATGGTGGGCGCCGAACGGCTGCTGAAGAGCGAGGATCCGGCGCGCGGCATGATCCGCATCACGCGCCATCCGATCATGTGGGGAATCATGCTATGGGCCGCGGCGCACATCGTGGCCCGCGGCGATCTCAAGTCGCTGGTGTTCTTCGGCAGCCTGCTCGCGCTCGCGGCGATCGGCACCTTGCTGATGGATGCGAGGAAGAAAGCCAATCCCGACTGGGCGCGCTTCGCGGCCGTGAGCTCGAACGTGCCATTCCTCGCCGTCGCCCAGGGCCGCAATCGCATCGTCTGGCGCGAGATCGGCTGGGTGCGGCCAGCCGCCGGGCTGGCCGCGTTCTTCCTCGTGCTACTGGTACACCCCTGACTACGCTTCGGCCGTGGTGGGGTCCATCATGTTGCGCACCTGCGTGATGCGATTGGCGGGGAAGCCGCCGCACTTCGCGTGCTCCTCGATGATCTTGGGCGAGGCGGCGTTGTAGACGCAGTACAGCTTGTCGTCCGTCACGAAGCTCTCCACCCACTGGATCTTGTGCCCGCCAAGCGTTTGAATCACGCCGTTCGACTTCTGCGCCACCTGCTGCAACTGCTCCCGGCTCATGTTGCCCGCGCCCGGCAGCTCGCGCTCGATCACGTATTTCGGCATGGCCTCTCTCTTCTCCGTTTTGACATACCGCGGGTATGTAAATAGCATACCGGCGGTATGGAAGTCAACGACCAAGCCAGCGAAGAAACCAAGGACGCGCGTGCCGCCCAAGGCGCCGCGACCGCCAAAACCCTGCGCCGCCAGGCACGCAAGCTGTTCACGAAAAAGGGCTATTCTGGCGTCAACACCGAGGCGTTGGTGGAAAGCGCGCGCGTCACCAAGGGGGCCCTCTACCACCACTTCGCCAATAAGAAAGAGCTCTATGAAGCCGTGGTGGAGGACGTGGAACAGGAGCTGGTCGAGAAGCTCGAGGCCGCCGGCGCCGGCCGCAAGCCCTGGGACCGACTGCTGGCGATGTGCCGCGCTTATCTCGATGCATGTCGCGACCCCGCGCTCGCCCGTATGCTCGTGCTCGAAGCGCCGGTCGTGCTCGGCTGGAAGACCTGGTGCAACCTCGAGCAGAAATACGAAGTCGCGGCCTTTGCGCGCTGCCTTGGCGAGGTCGGTGTCTTGAGCGAACCGGCGGAAACGCTGGCGCAGGTCGTCCTCGGTGCGCTGACCACCGGCGCGCGCGTGATTGCGACCTCCGCAGATCCGGACAAGGCCCGCGCGGAGGTGGAACGCACGATGGACCGGCTGCTTGCCGGCCTGCGCTCAACCGCCGGCTAACTTACCCGCGCGGAATCCGCCGCGCGTTTTCCCGCAGCCAATCGTCGAAACGCTGCAATTGCGGATTCAACTGCCGCGCCAGGTTGATGTCACGGGCGGCGCGGTACGAATCGTTGAAGTCGCGCTTGAACTGCCACATGTTGCCCAGGTCGTCGGCGCCCGGAAATCCGAGCGCGCGGTACTCGTCGGGTTTCACCGCGAGGTAGTCGACCGCGACGCCCAGCGAGCGCGAGAGGCTCGCCGCCAGCTCGGTTCCGCTCAGGTGCTCGCCGGAGATGCCGATCGTCTTGCCGATCATCGCCGTGCCCGCCTTGAAGATGCCGTACGCGCAGCGCCCGATGTCCTCGGCGCCGATCCACGGAATTTTTCGATCGCCGGTCGGAAACGCAAGCGCCAGACGTCCGTGAGCGGCGGGCTTCGGTCCCATGCCGAAGTAGATCAGGTTCTCCCAGTACGCGGAGGTGAGCAGGTACGTGGTCGGCACGCCCTGCTCGGCGAACACCCGGTTCGATTCGCCCTTGGCGTCGTAATGCGGGACCTTGTAGCGCTCGCGCAGCGTCGGCATGCGCGCATCGTCGAGCGCGATGAACTCGCGCGTGTCCTCGAGCGTCGACCAGATCACGTGCTCCAGACGCGTGGCACGCGCGGCGCGTGCCATATTCGCCGCCTCGACCTTCTCTCGCTCCGGCGAGAGATGCGCCCAGTAGAACGTGACGAAGAACGCGCCATACGCGCCGTCCAAGGCACGCGTCAGGCTGAGCGGGTCGTCGATATCGGCCCGCACCACATCCGCGCCCGCGGCTGTGAGCGCCCGGGCCTTGTCGGATGAGGGGTCGCGCACCAATGCGCGCACCGCGTAGGCGCTCGACGGGTCGTTCAGGATAGCGCGCGCAAGCCCTCCGCCCTGAGCGCCGGTCGCGCCGACCACCGCAATCACCCGCTTGGCGCTCACGGCTCGCCGCCTCACTTTGCCGCCGAAGTCGACGACGGCGGCAGCGGCTCCGGCACGCGATTCTTGAGCGGCGGAATCGACTGCAGGTACGCGAAGATCGCCTCGAGATCCGCGTCATTGAAGTTCTTGTACATCGGGATCGGCATCGGCGGCAGGATCTCGCGGCCGCGTCCCATGTGGCGTCCGGTGCGGATCGTGTCCTTGAAATTCTTCAGCGTCCACTTGCCGAGCCCGGTCTCGGGATCCGGCGTGAGGTTGGCGGTGAAGCTCACGCCCCAGGGCCCCGACCACGCGGTGTTGGTCGCGGACGCCGACACGATCCACGGGCCGCTGGCCTGAGGCGCCGGCGGAAGCGGAAAGTCCGCCGGGTGTCCGGACAGCGCCCGCGTCATGTCCGGGTGCCGGACCTTCGGCCCCATCACCCAGGGCGTGTGGCATTCGTGGCAGCCCGAGGTAGTGACGAGGTGCTCGCCCCTCGTCACCTTGTCCTGGGCGTGCGCCAGCGCCGTCGAAAGCAGCGCTAAGGTGAAGATCAGGATT
>CAWENY010000036.1:0-17403 GCA_963810475.1 uncultured beta proteobacterium
TGGGCGGTAATCGCGAGCTCTCCGGGGTGAACGCGCCATGAACCTGCCTTTCACGCGCGATCAATTCTTCGAAGTATTCGCCCGCTACAACGAAGGCGTGATGCCGCTGCAGCTCGCGCTATTGCTGCTCGCGCTGTCGGCCTTCGGCGCCATGGTGATCCGGCGGCGCGGGTCGGACCGCGTCGTGAGCGCCATCCTCGCCGGCCTTTGGGCGTGGATGGGCATCGTCTACCACTTCATCTACTTCGCGCCGGTGAACGCTGCCGCGCCGGTGTTCGCCGCGATGTTCCTCGCGGCCGCGGCGCTGTTCGCGTGGGCGGGCGTGGTGCGCGGCCGCCTGGTGTTCGACGGCGAGAGCCGTGCGCGCCGCATCGCCGGCCACGCGCTCATCGCCTATGCCTTGGTCGGGTACCCCATCGTCTCGCTGCTGGTGGGCCGCCAATATCCTGACGTGCCGACCTTCGGCGTGCCGTGCCCGACGACCATCTTCACCATCGGCATGCTCGCGTTTCTTTCCCGGCCGTTCCCGCGCTATGTCCTCGTCGTGCCGATCACCTGGGCATTGATCGGCGGCCAGGCCGCGTTTCTCCTCGGCGTGCCGGAGGACCTCGGTCTGCTGCTCGCCGGCCTGGCTGGCCTATGGCTCGCATTCGACCGGCCGCGCGAGCCGAGGCCGGCATGAAGCCCTGGTACCGCGAGTTCTGGCCCTGGCTGATCATCTCCGGACCCGCGGCGGTGCTGGTGGCGGGCGCGGTGACCACCTGGATTGCCTTCGCCTCGGCAGACGGTTTGGTGGCCGAGGACTATTACAAGCAGGGGCTCGGCATCAATCGCCGCCTCGCCCGCGAGGACGCCGCGCGCAAGCTCGGCATCTCGGCCGCGATTCGCATGCAGCCATCCTTCGTTCGCGTCGAGCTGCACGGTTCCGCGCCGGAGGCGCTGTTCCTGCATCTCGCCCACGCCACTCGCGCTGGCCACGATGTGCGGCTGCGGCTGGCGCCCTTGCCGGACGGCGCCTACGGCACGCAATTGCCCGCATTGCCGGCCGGGCGCTGGCATGCGGTAATCGAGGACCCGCGCGCGACGTGGCGCATCGTCAAGGAGGTGTCATGAGGCAAGCGATCGCGATTCTGTGGCCGTCGTTCATCTTCGGCGGGATCGGCGCGGTGCTGTTCTTCACGCTGCACGATCCGGTGGACCTGAGCTTCGTCGGCCCGCTCGAGTTCGGGCGCAAGGCCGGCTATACCGTCGGCTTTTTCCTCTTCTGGGCGGTCGCGGCCGGCTCGAGCTGGCTCACCTGGCTCCTGGGGCTCGAGCATGCGCGCAATTAGCCTGCTGTTCCTGCTGCTGCCCGCCGCGGCTGCGGCGCAGGACGCCGAGCGCGGCCGCCTGCTCTACCAGACTTATTGCGGCGGCTGCCACTACGAGCGCGTGCACGACCGCTTGCGCAGCGAGGTCAAGGACCTCTCCGACTTGCGCGACATGGTGGCGCGCTGGGCGCCGCAGACCAAGCGCAGCTTTACGCTGGACGAGCGCGAGGACATCACGCAGTACCTCAACGAATCGCATTACCGCATCGGACTTCCGCCGAAGCGAAAGCCGTGACTTGCGCCTGACCTTTCTGGTCGAGTGCGGCATGTGGAGCCGTCGGCGTAACACCCGGTAACAATCTTTTCTCGCACCTGGCTGGCGAAGGCGTGTCTATCGAGTGCCAGGGATTTCAATCCCGGCATTTCCAACACCTATAAAGGAATCTCGAATGAGAACGGTACGCAATTTTGCGCTGGCGGCAGCCGGCGCGCTCGCGCTCGCATCCGCCGCGCTGGCGCAGGACGCTCAGAAGCCCGAAGCGAAGCCGGAAGTGAAGGCCGAATCCGCCGGCTGCCACGGCGCATCGCACCGTGCGCGGCATCAGAAGCATGAGAATCACGAGCGGCACGGCCAGCACGAAAGGCACGGCAAGCAGGAGAAGCACGATCATTCCTAGGCAGGCGGTTTGAGAGCATCGCGGCGACGAAGGTCGCCGCTTCTTGCGCAAGATCAAAGGCCGTTTCGGCGGGGCACCTAAGCTCGCCCCATGAGCCGCGACGAAGTGTCCAGCGCGCTGCAGCCGCAGCTCCGCCGCCGATCGGGCGGAGGGCTCGCGCGCAGCACCTACGCCATCGTGCTCGCCGGCGGGCGCGGCAGCCGCCTGAAAGAGCTCACCGACTGGCGCTGCAAGCCGGCGGTGCCGTTCGGCGGCAAGTACCGCATCATCGACTTCACGCTCTCCAATTGCGTGAACTCCGGCGTGCGCCGCATCGGCGTCGCCACGCAGTACAAATCGCACAGCCTGATCCGCCACCTGCAGCGCGGCTGGAGCTTCCTCGACGGCCGCATCGGCGAGCACGTCGACATCCTGCCGGCGCAGCAGCAGCTCGGCGAGGAGCACTGGTACCGCGGCACCGCGGACGCCGTGTTCCAGAATCTCGGCGTCCTGCGCCGCGACGGCTGCCAGTACGTGCTGGTGCTATCGGGCGACCACGTCTACAAGATGGACTACGCGCGGCTGCTCGAGGACCACGCCGCGCGCGGGGCCGACGCCACTGTGGTGTGCGTGGACGTGCCGCTCGCCGACGCGCGCGGCTTCGGCGTGCTCGAGGCGGACGCGGCGGGGCGCATCACCGGCTTCGAGGAGAAGCCGCCTCGGCCGCGGCCGCATGCCCGGCGTCCCGGAGCGCGCGCTCGCGAGCATGGGAATCTACGCGTTCAACGCCGCATTCCTTTACGAGCAGCTGATCCGCGATGCCGACGACCCGCGCTCGAGCCACGATTTCGGCAAGGACCTTCTGCCGCACATCATCGGCCGCTACCGGGTGCATGCGCACCGCTTCGCCGACAGCTGCGTCGAGATGCCCAACGGCCAGCCCTACTGGCGCGACGTCGGCACGCTCGATGCGTACTGGGAGGCGAACCTCGAGCTTGCGACGGTGACGCCGGAGCTAAACCTGTACGACCGCGACTGGCCGGTGTGGACCTTCCAGGAGCAGCTGCCACCGGCGAAATTCGTGTTCGACGACGACGGCCGCCGTGGCATGGCGGTCGACTCGATGGTCTCGGGCGGCTGCATCGTGAGCGGCGCGACGGTGCGCCGCTCGGTGCTGTTCTCGAACGTGCAGGTTGCCGAAGGGGCGCTGCTCGAGGACTGCGTGGTCCTGCCCGACGTGGAGGTCGGTCCCGGCGTCAAGCTGAGCCGCACGGTCGTCGACCGCCACTGCCGGCTCGAGCGCGGGTCGCTCGGCGATCCGCGCCGGTTCCGCGTCACGGACAAGGGGCTGACGCTGATCACCCCCGAGATGCTCGGCCAGCCGGTGCACCAGCTGCGTTGAAAGCACGATCCATCACTCAAGGAGCGTCCATCATGAAAGCAAACGTCGGCGGCATCGACCGCATTCTGCGCATCGTCGTGGGGCTCGTGCTGCTCGCGGCCGTGGTCCTGCTCGAAGGCAACGCCCGCTGGTTCGGACTGATCGGCATCGTGCCGCTGCTCACCGGCATCTTCGGCTACTGCCCGGCTTACGTGCCGTTCGGTTTCAGCAGCTGCCCGCTGGAGAAGAAGCCCTCCTAGGCTTTGGCGCGCCGGCGCGGCGCGTGGATCAGCCGCTCGGCGGCGTCGTAGATCACCATGCCGGCGAGCATCGCGGCGACGAACAGCGCGGCCTGGTCGATGCCGGCGCCTGAGCGCGACCAGCGCGGGGCCGGGGCAGAAACCGGCCAGTCCCCAGCCGATGCCGAACACCGCGCTACCTGCCACCAGGCGCGCATCGATGTCGCGGCGCGTCGGCAGCTGCATCGCGCCGCCGAGGAAGGTGCGTCCGCGCTTGCCGGCAGCCGCGAAGGAGAAGTAGCCCACCAGGATCGCGCCGCCCATGACGAAGGCGAGCGAAGGGTCCCAGCGGCCCGCGACGTCGAGGAAGCCGATCACCTTGCCCGGGTCGGTCATGCCGGAGACGATGAGCCCGATGCCGAACACCAGGCCGGCGGCGAAAGCGGCGAGCGCGTTCATATAAGGTGCCTGGTGACGAAGACGGTGGCGATGCCGGCGGCCATGAACGCGCCGGTGGCGACCAGCGAGCGCGGCGACAGGCGCGACAGCCCGCACACCCCGTGGCCGCTGGTGCAGCCCGCGCCGTAGCGGGTGCCCAGGCCGACCAGCAGGCCGGCGACCAGCAGCATGCCGAGGCCTGCATCGATCCGTCGGCGCGAGTTCGGCTTACCCAGGAGGACCATCGCGGTGGGCGCGGCCAGCAGCCCCGCCACGAAGGCCAGCCGCCACGCAATGTCGCCGCGCCGCATCGCGATCAGCCCGCCCAGGATGCCGCTGATGCCGGCGATGCGGCCGGAGAGCAGCACCAGCATCGCCGCGGCGACGCCGATGAGGGCGCCGCCGAACAGCGATGCCCAGGGGGTGAAGTGCGTCCAGTCGATGCTCATCGCTTTCCTTTCGGCTTGCAGAATTGCTGGTGCAAGACCTTGAGCACCGCGAGCGCCGGCCCGCTGGCGACGCGGTAGAACACGTGCTTGCCGTCGCGCCGCGTCTCCACCAGCGCCTCGTTGCGCAGCACGGTGAGCTGCTGGGACAGGGTGGGCTGCAGGATGCCGAGCGCGGCCTCGAGCTCGCCGACGCTGCATCTCGCCCTGCGCGAGCTGGCAGAGCAGCAGCAGCCGGTCCGGGTTGGCGAGCGCCTTCATCAGGCGGCAGGCGTCGGCGGCCGCGGCTTGCATCTCGTCGATCGAAATGGTCAGGGTGCTCATGGCGCCACATTCTATTGACATACTATATATCAGTCAATATATTGTTTGCCATGAAACCGAATATCCAGCCGTTCTTCGATCCGGCCACCGGGACCGTCACCTACGTGGTGCACGACGGCGCGGCCGCCGCGATCATCGACTCGGTGCTCGACTACGAGCCGAAGGCCGCGCGCACCGACACGCGCTCGGCCGAGCGCGTGATCGAGTTCGTGCGCGCGCACCGGCTGCGCGTCGAATGGATCCTCGAGACCCACGCGCACGCCGACCATCTGTCCGCGGCGCCTTACCTGCGCGCGCACCTGGGCGGGCGCATTGCCATCGGCGAGCGCATCCGCGAGGTGCAGGCGATCTTCCGCGAGGTGTTCAACCTCGAGAAGGAGCTGCCCGCGTTCGACCGCCTGCTCGCCGACGGCGAGCGTTTCGCGATCGGCGCGCTCCAGGCCGAGGCGCTGCACGTGCCCGGCCACACGCCGGCCGACATGGCGTACCGCATCGGCGACGCGGTGTTCGTCGGCGACACGCTGTTCATGCCCGACGTCGGCACGGCGCGCGCCGACTTTCCCGGCGGTGACGCGCGCACCCTGTACCGCTCGATCCGTCGCCTGCTCGCGCTGCCGCCCGAGACGCGGATTTTCGTGTGCCACGACTACCCGCCGCAGGGGCGTGAGCCGCGATGGGAGACCACGGTGGCTCAGCAGCGCGCCGCCAACATCCACGTGCGCGACGGCGTGAGCGAGGGTGAGTTCGTCGCGATGCGCACCGCGCGCGACCGCACGCTCGAGATGCCGACCCTCATCCTGCCCTCGATCCAGGTCAATATCCGCGCCGGCGAGCTGCCGCTGCCGGAGGCGAACGGCCGCTCCTACCTCAAGATTCCGCTCAATGCACTCTGAAACGATTCAGCTTGCCTGTCCGGCGTGCCTGATCGCGAACCGCGTGCCGGCGGCGCGGCTCGGCGAAGACCCCAAGTGCGGCAAGTGCGGCGCCGCGCTGCTGCCGGACGCGCCGCTCGAGCTGGCGGAAAGCGCCTTCGACGACTTCGTGCGCCGCACCGAGCTGCCGGTGATCGCCGACTTCTGGGCGCCGTGGTGCGGCCCGTGCCGCGCGATGGCGCCGCAGTTCGAGCGCGCGGCGCGCGAGCTGAAGGGCCGCGCGCGCCTGGTCAAGGTCAACACCGAGGAAGCGCCCGGGCTCGCGTCGCGCATGGGGATCCGCGCCATCCCCACCATCGCGCTGTTCCGCAACGGCGCCGAGGTGAAGCGCGTTTCCGGCGCGCTCGACGCGGACAGCCTGGTACGGTGGGCGCAGTCATGACGCGCCTTTTGCTGGCCTTGTCGCTGCTCGCTGCCGTTACCGCCGCAGCGCAGGCGCCACATACACACCGCCACAGCTTCGGCGACGCGGAGAAATGGGCGCACGTCTTCGATGACCCGGAGCGCGACGCCTGGCAGAAGCCGCACCAGGTGATCGAGGCGCTCGGCCTGCGGCCCGACGCGGTGATCGCCGATATCGGCGCCGGCACCGGCTACTTCGCGGTGCGCTTCGCCAACATGGTGCCGGCGGGAAAGGTGTACGCGGTCGACGTCGAGGCGGACATGGTTCGGTACCTCGCCGAGCGCGCGAAGAAGGAGAAGCGCCCGAACCTGGTCGCGGTCAAGGGCGCCGCGGGCGATCCCCGCCTGCCGGAGAAAGCCGATCTCGTCGTGCTGGTCGACGTCTACCACCACATCGAGCAGCGCGAGCGCTATTTCCGCGCGCTCGCCGCCTCGCTCAAGCCGGGCGGCCGCATCGCGGTGATCGATTTCCGCATGGACTCGCCCTCCGGGCCGCCGAAGTCGGCGCGCGTTGCTCCGGAACGCGTGAAAGCCGAGCTGGCAGCGGCCGGCTACGCGCTCTCCGAAGAGCACGGCTTCCTGCCGCGCCAGTACTTCCTGGTCTTTACCCGAACGTGAGGTAGGCCGCGAGCGCGAGGCCGAGCAGGCCGATGAGCGCGCTCACGTAGACCGACAGGTTGACCCAGTAGCCGGGCGGGATCTCCACCGGGCGCAGCGTGGCCACCGAACGCCGGTACTGCACGATCGACAGCATGCTCAGCGCTACGCCGAGCAGCACGAACGCGAGGCCGATCCATAAGGCGAACGCCGCGCTCGCCGCGGCGCGCGGCATGAGCACGGCGGTGCGGTCGATGACGAAGCCGAACGCCATCAGGCCCGCCGCGGTGCGGCTCCAGGCCATCAGCGTGCGCTCGGCGGCGAACAGTACGCGCGGGTCGTCGAGGTTGCTCATCGTGCGATCGTAGCCTAGCGGCCGCCGCCGCTGCGCAGGATGGAGACGAACAGCCAGGCGCCGCCGACCAGCGCGCCGGCGAAGCCGAGCAGGCCGAACAGCGGCAGGCCGAGCAGCATCGGACCGCCTTCGATGGTCATCACGATCGCCGAGCCGACGATCAGCGCCGCGGTGACGATGCCGATCGCCAGGCGGTTGGCCGAGGTGTCGACCTGGCGGCCGAAGCTCTGCAGGCTGGTGAGGTCGACGTGCAGCTGCAGGCGGCCGGTGCGCGCCGAGCGGATCAGCTCGCGCAGGTCCTGCGGCAGGTCGCCGGCGATGCCGGCGAGCGCGGCTGCCGCGCGCCAGCCGCGCTTCGCCAGCGCCGCCGGGCCGCTGCGCGCGAGCGTCGCGGCGCGCAGAAAGGGCGCGGCTTCGCCCACCATGTCGAAATCGGGGTCGAGCTCGCGCCCGTAAGTCTCGAGGGTCACGCAGGCCTTGAGCACCAGCGCGAGATCGGCGGGCAACGCCAGGCTGTGCTCGCGCAGCAGCGCGGTCATGTCGGCGAGCATCGCCCCCATGCGCAGGTCCTGCAGCGCCACGCCGTGGTAGCGGTCGATGAAGGCGTCGATGTCGACCGCCAGCTTCGCAGCGTCGATGCGCCCGGCGTCCGCCCAGTCGAGCAGCACGTCGACCACGCTGTCGGCGTCGCGCCCGACCAGGCCGGCGAGCAGGCGCACCAGCTCGTCGCGCCGCCGCTCGGAGAGATGGCCGGCCATGCCGAAGTCGATGAAGGCGACGCGGTTGCCGGGCAGGTAGAACACGTTGCCGGGGTGCGGGTCGGCGTGGAAGAAGCCGTCCTCGAGCACCATCCTGAGCATTGCCTGCGCGCCGCGGTGCGCGAGCACGCGCCGGTCGAAGCCGGCGGCGGCGAGCGCCGCGGGGTCGCGGCTCGGCGTGCCGTCGATGAATTGCTGCACGTTGACGCGCTCGCCGCTCCATTCCCAGTAGACCCTGGGCACGACGATCGCCGGATCGTCGCGGAAGCTCTGCGCCACGCGTTCGGCGTTGCGGCATTCGGCGGCGAGATCGAGCTCGGCGCGCATCGTGCGGGTGAACTGGCGCACCACCTCGCGCGCATGGAAGCGCGCGAAGCTCGTCGACATGGCCTTCGAGCGCGCCGGTGAGCCGCGCGAGCAGCCGCAGGTCGGCCTCGACTACGGCGCGGATCCCCGGGCGGCGCACCTTGACCGCCACCGCGCTGCCATCCGCGAGCTGAGCGCGGTGTACCTGCGCGACCGAGCCGGCGGCGATCGGCACCGGGTTGAAAACCGCGAACACTTCTTCCGGAGGGGCACCCAGGTCCTCGACCAGCTGCGCGCGGACCTCAGGCCATGGCGCGGGCGGCGCCTGGTCCTGCAGCTTTTCGAACTCGGCGATCCATTCGGGCGCGAACAGGTCGACGCGCGTGGCGAGGATCTGGCCGAGCTTGACGAAGGTCGGTCCCAGGTCCTGCAGCGCGTGGCGCACGCGCGCGGGCGCCGCCATCGCGGGCGCGGTTTCGGCCGGCCGCCAGGGTAGCCGGATGCCGAGGCGACGGGCGAAGTCGCCGAAGCCGTAGCGCAGCAGGACGGCGCCGATCTCCTGCAGCCGGCCCAGGTCGCGCGCGGTGCCGGCGAGCGCCGCAAGCATGGTGGTACCTCCTTTGCACAGCATCCTAGGCAGTCGGACGCAGGCTCCTTTGACCGGGATCAAAGCGGCCCGCCGGTGCGGGCGTAGGCTCGACTCAAGTCAAACGACGTTGCAAGGAGAAAGCCATGAGAACAGCACTGATCTTCGGCGCGGCGCTCGCGCTCGCCAGCTCGCTCGCGACCGCCCAGGGCTACGGCCCGGGTACGGCCCGGCTACGGCCAGGGCCGCGGCATGATGGGCGAGGGCACGATGGGCGGCGGAATGATGGGCCGCGGCATGATGGGCTACGGCCAGCAGGGCGGGGTATTCGCCGCGCTCGGCCTGAGCGAAGAGCAGCACCAGAAAGTGCTCGCGATCCAGGAAGAGCACCGCAACAAGAACTGGGCGGCGATGGGTGAAGTCCGGGCCGAGCAGTACAAGCTGCGCAGCCTGTACGGCGCCGACAAGGTCGACGCCGACAAGGTCGCCGAGCAGCAGAAGAAGGTGGACGAGCTGCGCCGGCAGATGCTCAAGTCCCGGGTCGAGGCGCACAACCAGATGGCGGCGGTACTGACGCCGGAGCAGCGCAAGCTGCTGCGCCAGCAGGCCCCGTGGTGGCTGTCCGACGACGCCGGGTGAGCGTGGCGTGATGAAGAGCGACACCCACGCGCGCATCGAGCACGAGATCGCCGAGCTGCGCGGCGCCTACCCGCGCATCACGAGCTGCCACAGCGCCCTGAGAACCTGGTTCGAAGACGGCGCGCCGCGCCACTCGCTGTGGCTCGACATCCGCTGGCCCGAGCACCAGAGCATCGTCAGCGGCCCGGCCTGCGGCAGCATCGAGCAGGCGCTGCAGGCCGGCTTCGACAAGGCGCGCGCCGAGCTCGGAGGCAGCCATGCTTAGCCTGGAGGACTGCCTCGCGCTCAGCGAGCTGAACGAGGCCGAGGTGCTGGAGATCGCGCACCACGAGCGCCTGCCGGAGATCGCCGCTGTCGAGCTCGGCAGCTATCTGGTGCGCACGCCTTCCGGCGAGATGCGCATCAAGTCCATCATCCGCGACGACATCGCGGAGGCCTGCGCGCGCGGCGACCGCGGGCGCGAGCTCGCGCTCAGGCTGCTGCTGCGCGAATTCGTGCTGCGCCATCCGTGTTGCGACGAGCGCCATTAAGCGAGAACACTATGACCGCGAAGCAGGTTCTGTTCGGCGATTCAGCCCACGCCCGGCTGCTGCGCGGCATGAACACCCTCGCCGACGCCGTGCGCGTGACGCTGGGTCCCAAGGCGCGCACCGTGGTGCTGGAGAAGTCGTGGGGCGCGCCCACGGTGATCAATTCCGGGGTCGTGGTGGCGAAGGAAATCGAGCTCGAGGACCGCTTCGAGAACATGGGCGCGCAGATGGTGCGCGAGGTGGCGGCCAAGACCTCGGAAGTAGCCGGTGACGGCACCACCACCGCTACGCTGCTCGCCGCGTCGATCGTGAACGAGGGCATGAAGTACGTCGCCGCCGGCATGAACCCGATGGACCTGAAGCGCGGCATCGACAGCGCGGTGGAGGCGCTGATCGCCGAGCTCGCGCGCATGGCGAAGCCGTGCTCGACGCGCAAGGAAATCGCCCAGGTCGGGTCGATTTCGGCCAACAACGACCGCTCGATCGGCGAGATGATCGCCGAGGCGATGGAGAAAGTCGGGCGCGAGGGCGTGATCACCGTCGAGGACGGCAAGGGCCTCGCCAACGAGCTCGAGGTGGTGGAAGGCACGCAGTTCGACCGCGGCTACCTGTCGCCGTACTTCATCACCAACGCCGAGAAGCAGAGCGCGGTGCTCGAGGACGCCCTAATCCTGCTCTACGACAAGAAGATCTCGGCGATCCGCGACCTGCTGCCGCTGCTCGAGCACGCGGCGAAGATGGGCAAGCCACTGCTGGTGGTCGCCGAGGAGGTCGAGGGCGAAGCGCTCGCCACCCTGGTGGTGAACAAGCTGCGCAGCGTGCTCGCCTCGTGCGCGGTGAAGGCGCCCGGGTTCGGCGACCGCCGCAAGGCGCTGCTCGAAGACCTCGCCATCCTGACCGGCGGCACGGTGGTCGCCGAGGAGGCCGGGCTCACTCTGGAGAAGGCCGAGCCCGCGGTACTCGGCCGCGCGCGCCGCGTCGAGATCGACAAGGACGATACCCTGATCATCGGCGGCGCGGGCGAGAAGGCGAAGATCGACGCGCGCGTCGCGCAGCTCAAGCGCGAGATCGAGGACGCCACCAGCGACTACGACAAGGAGAAGCTGCAGGAGCGCGCGGCGAAGCTCGCCGGCGGCGTGGCGCTGATCCGCGTCGGCGCGGCGACCGAGACCGAGATGAAGGAGCGCAAGAGCCGCACCGAGGACGCGCTGCATGCGACGCGCGCCGCGGTGGAGGAGGGCGTACTCCCTGGCGGCGGCGTGGCGCTCCTGCGCGCGAGACAACTGCTTGAGCGGTTTGCAAGGGGAAAACCCGGATCAGGACGCCGGCATCCGCATCGTCGAGCGCGCGGTCGAAGAGCCGCTGCGCCAGATCGTGCGCAACGCCGGCGCCGAGCCGGCGGTGGTGGTGCAGCGCGTGGTCGACGGCGAAGGCAGCTTTGGCTACAACGCCGCCACCGGCGAATACGGCGACCTGGTGGCGATGGGCGTGCTGGATCCACGCAAGGTCACGCGCACCGCGCTGCAGAACGCGGCGTCGATCGCGAGCCTCATCCTGACGACCGATTGCATGATCGCCCAAGCGCCCGACAAGACCAAAGAGGAAATGCCCGAATGAGCGCGTACAAGAGAATCCTGGTGGCGGTCGACGGCAGCGCCGCGTCGAACAACGGCTTGCGCGAAGCCATCCGTCTGGCGAAAGCCGAGGGCGCCAAGCTCTCTATCGTGCATGTGGTGAACGACTATGTCGTGATCGCATCCATGGGCGGCGTGGCCCCGCCGCGGGATCTCGGGCCGCTGCTGCGCGAGAGCGGCGAGCGCATCCTGGCGCGGGCGAAGGCGCTCGCGGCGAAGCAGCGCGTCAAGCCGGTCGTCGTGCTGCGCGAGGTGCTGAGCGGCCCCGCGGCCGAATCCATCGTGCGCGAGGCGAAGAAGCAGCGCGCCGACCTGATCGTGCTCGGTACGCACGGGCGGCGCGGCGTGGGCCGGCTGATGCTCGGCAGCGACGCGGAGCAGGTAGTGAGGAGCGCGCCGGTGCCGGTGCTGCTGGTGCGCGCCAACGGAGCTGCGGCATGAGCGCCTACCGCAGGATCCTGGTGGCAGTGGATGGCAGCCCGGCTTCCAGCAAGGGCCTGCGCGAGGCGATCCGCCTGGCGCGCGCCGAAGGCGCCCGGCTCTTCATCGTGCACGTGGTGGACGAATATCCCGGCTTCGCCGCGCTCGACGGCATGATGGCCGGCGCGCCCGGCACGGACCTGGTTCCCGCGCTGCGCGAAGGCGGCAAGCGCGTGCTGGCGAAAGCCGTGGCGCTTGCGCAGAAGCAGAACGTCAAGGCCAAAGGCGTGCTGCGCGAGATGCTGAGCGGCCCTGCGGCCGCCCCGATCGTGCGCGAAGCGCGCAAGCTGGGCGCCGACCTGATCGTGCTCGGCACGCACGGCCGGCGCGGCCTGCGCCGTCTCGTGCTCGGCAGCGACGCCGAGCAGGTGGTGAGGATGGCTTCCGTGCCGGTGCTGCTGGTCCGCGCCTAAGCATGAAACACGAACTCAAATCCCCGTCGCCGAGTGCCTGCTTTGCGCCGAGCTGCGCATGGCCGAGCGCCCGGCGGGCCTCGTCGTACTGGTCCACGGCAGCGGCGTCGCGCGGCACGATGCGCTGAACCGGTTGGTGGCAGCGCGCCTGGTGCGCGCGGGCTTCGGCGCCCTGCTTGTCGATCTGCTGCAGGACTGCGAGGCGCACGAGCGCCACAACGTATTCGACGTCGAAGCGCAGGCGCGGCGCCTCATTGCGGTGAAGGACTGGCTACGTTCACAGCCCGCGACGCGCGCGCTCGCCATCGGCTACTTCGGCACCGGGGTGGGCGCCGGCATCGCGGCGATGGCGGCGGCGGATTCGCCGCAGGGCGTGGGCGCGCTGGTTGCGCGAGGCGGCCGTCCGGATACCGCACTTCACCTGCTCGGGCGGGTGCAGGCGCCGACGCTGTTCATCGCCTCGGCCACCGGCAGCGATCGGTCGTGGGTCGAGGCCGCACACCGCGCCACCGGCGCGTTGAAGGAGCTGATCATTATCCCGGGCGCCGGCGATTCGTTCCGCGAGCCGGGTACGATCGAGGCCGTCGCGCAGCACGCCTGCCGCTGGTTCTATCGCCACCTACCGCTACGCACGCTCGAGACGCGATCTCAAGCAGCGCCATCCCGGCACCGACTGCCGAGTCACGGTGGAGGACCGCCCGCCGCATGCGTATGAGCGCCGGCGCTTCAACGTGCGTCTGGATGTTTCGCGCCACAGCCGCTCCTTCGTGGTCAACCGGGAGCATGACGAAGATCCCGGCGTGGCGCTGCGCGAAGCGTTCCAGGCGGCGAACCGACAGCTCGACGCTCTGGACCTCGCCAGCCACCGGGTTTGACCAGGATCAATACGCCCGCGCGGCCTTGTGCCAACCTGTATTGCGGTTCGCTCCCTCCTCCTCCCTAATGCGAACCGCTTCGAAGCGCGGCACTGAGCTGCGCTTTTTTTTGAGCGCGCCTCTTGCCTCTTCAGCGATCGACTGCAGCGAGTGCTGCTCGTGCCCGCGTCGCGGGATCGGCGCTGCCCGCGGGCGGAACGCCGTCGAAGTCCCCGCGCAGCGCCTTGATGGCGTAGCGCTCGCGCTCCATCTCACGGCGCGTGCGAACACCGCGCCGCCGGAACAGCGGGATCGGCGGACACCACCCCTGGAGCGCGTGCTGGGCGAAGAAGGTGAGCACTGCGGCGGGCAGGAGCAGAAATCGGCGGTCCCATGCGTAGCCGAGCGCCACGCCGAGCATGACGAGTGTCGATGCGTTGGCCTGAAGCAGCCGCTCGATGTCCCATTCGCGGTCGAGCTCGTCGAGCCGCGCCTCGAGTTCGACCGGCTTCGCGCTCTCGAGCTGGGCGATGCGAACGTCGGTATGCATGCGGATACGCTGGTTGAGGGCGGGGGAGGTTGCGCGCTCGACGCGCGTACTGGTCGCCGGCAGGGCATTCGGCATCATGCGAGCCTCTCGTTGCGGGTCTGCATGTCTTGAAAATCACCCCTCAAGGATTTGAGCGCGTACCGCTCGCGCGCGATCTCGCGCGAGGTGCGTAAGCCCAGCCGCCTGAAGAGCGGCAGCAGCGGATAGCCGCCTGCGACGGCATGAAGGAAAACCGCGGCGCCCACCAGGGCCGGGGCCGCAAGGAATCCGCGCCGCACAAATGCACCCAGGCCCAGTCCCATCAGGCCCATGAGCGCGGCCTCGAGCTCGACGGCGCGGTCGATATCCCATTCCCGGTCCAGCTCTGCAACACGGCCGGCGATGGCCTCGGGAGCGGCCGCATAGGTCTGCAGGCGCGCCTCGGTGTCGTCGTCGATGCGCTGCAGAACCGACGCGGCGGTATACCGGCGGTCAAGATCGGTCTTCAGGCTCATCGCGAACTCCATTGCGTTCCGGACATCCCATGGCAATGCAATTTGCATACCCAACCTGAGGAGGAACTGACATGCACAGTTATGCAAGGTTTGCCGCCATGGTGGCGACGTCGACCGTGGCGATGTTCGGGCTCATGTACCTGACTTTCCAGCTCGACCATGTCTTCTTCAGCGAGACGCGGGTCTACATGGCGCTCGTCATGGGCGCCGCCATGGCGATCGTCATGCTCGCCTTCATGCGGCACATGTACAAGCGCCGCTGGATAAACCTCGGCGTCGTTGCTGCGAGTGTCATCGTGTTCTCGGCGGCGCTGTGGCTCGTGCGCAGCCAGCGCACCGTCGAAGACGTGTCATGGAGGAAATCGACGAAATGAAGGCGCTGATACTGGACCTCGAGAGCAGAGCCGCGCGATGAAGGTCCAGTGAGCCGGCGGCCCTAGTCGCCGCGCTGCACCCGCGCGTAGTCCTCGAGCCGGCGCCGTGCGGCGTCGAACGCGTCATGCAGCGCGATGTGCAGGTCCTCATCGTGCATGTGCGTCACCGCGATCTCGCCGCCCGGAACCTTGAGGTCGATGCGCGCGCTGTACTGCTTGCCGTTGCGCTTATGCCCCGCCGCCAGCTCGAGCACCACGCGGCAGCTCATGATGTGGGCATAGTAGCGCTCGAGCTTTTTCGCCTTCGCGCGAATGGCGCTCGACAGCGCGGCGGAGTGGTCAATGCCGTGAAACGAGACCTGCAGGGGGATTTCCATTGTTTATTCGAGTGCTCCGGGAGTGGGCATCCATTACGCCATGAGCGCCGCGCGGGTTCTTGATCCTGATCAACCCCCGGCGCGGCGAATGGACCAAGATCGCGCAATGAAGGCCGATGATCTGCCGGCCGTGCTGCGCACTGAAGGCCACGTAAGCCCGGGTTTCGAAGCCGTACGCGACGCCTTCGTCGAAAATTTTCTCCGCCGCGGCGAGCGCGGCAGCGCCTGCTGCGTCTACTACAAGGGCGAGAAAGTAGTGGACCTCTGGGGCGGCGTGCGCAACAAGGCCACCGCAGAACCCTGGCAGGAGGACACCATGGTCATCGTGTACTCGGCCACCAAAGGGCTCGCGGCGATGACGCTCGCGCTTGCGCACTCGCGCGGCTGGCTCGACTACGATGCGCCGGTCGCGCGCTATTGGCCCGAGTTCGCGCAGCAGGGCAAAGAAGCGCTCACCGTGCGCCAGCTCCTCGCGCACCAGGCCGGCCTCTTCGCCCTCGACGTGCCGCTCGACCGCGAGCTGCTCGCCGACTTCGATCGGCTCGCCGCCGTGCTCGCACGGCAGAAACCGGCCTGGCCGCCGGGTGAGCGCCAGGCCTACCACGCGGTCACGCTCGGCTTCTACCAGAACGAGATCCTGCGCCGCATCGATCCGAAGCATCGCAGCCTGGGACAGTTCTTCCAGGACGAGGTCGCCACGCCGCTCGGGCTGGATTTCTACATCCGCCTGCCCGAGTCGATTCCGAACGCGCGCCTAGCTACGATCGCCCATGCGAGCTTCCTGGCGCGGCTCCGTGGCTTCCCGCCGCGCATCATGCTCGCCAGTCTCAACCCGCGAGGAAAGATCCGCCTCGCGCTGCGCGGTTCCGAGCTCCCCCACGACCCGTCCCATATCTACGCCCGCAACCTCGAAGTCGCCTCGGGCGGGGGCGTCGGCACCGCCCGCGCCATCGCGCGCGCCTATAGCGTGTTCGCCACCGGCGGCCGCGAGCTGCAGCTTCGCCCCGAGACGCTCCAGGCCGTGTCCGCCCCGGCCATTCCTCCGTCGCGCGGCTTCTATGACGAATGCATGCTGAGCGACGGCATCCAGTTCTCCCTCGGCTTCATGAAGTCCACGCCGCAGATCCATTTCGGCAGCGACCTCGCCTTCGGCGCCCCCGGCGCCGGCGGCGCCATGGGTTTCGCCGACCCGAAGACCGGCATCGGTTACGGGTACGTCACGAGCCAAGGGGGCACCAGCCTCAGCGGCGACCCTCGCGACGTCGCACTACGCAACGCCGTCTACTCGATAATCCACCGATGATTCGGCAGTGAACGCCGAATGGCATCGCCTGCATCCGATGCCTCCGCGGCCGTCCCTTCAGCAACGGCTGCGATGGCATGTTGCGCACGCAAGGGCTTGTGCATGCCGCGAGATTCCAGCGAGCATCCGGGCAGAACTGCGCAAGCGGCCACGATTGCGCTCAGCGCGAGTGCGCACGGATTGAGAACCGGCGCGTTCCAGGTCAATGCATCCTGCGCGCGAACGTACGGCCGCGCATCAGTACGCGCGCCGCAGGCTCTCGGTCCATCACGTCGAGCAGCGCGACCGCGATCTCGCCGAACAGCTCTTTCGAATGCGCCGGCCACGGGTCGGTCTCGACGTCCGCGCGGCGCAGCTCGTGCTCGAGCTGCGCCGCGCGGCGGCTATCGGCGCGCTCTGATTCCGGCGTAGGAAAAAGCCGAATACGCGGGAGTTGATCCGCGTCAAAGGGTGTGCGCGCCGTTGGAGTGGAATGGGCACATGCGAACGCCCAACGTATTCATTGCTTACGCGCCGCGCGGCGCGGGACTGCGCTGCGCGCTCGCGTATGTGAGCGCAGGGCGCGACGTCTACGGCTGGTTTACCGGCCCGCGCGCCGACGCCAGCATTGCCGCCGAATTCTTCCTGATCGAGGAGTTCTACACCAACCGCCCGGTGCGCTATTCGTCGGTCGAGATTGCGGCGCTGCATTCGCGCTGGGCACTCGACGAAGCGCGCCGCCACGAGCTGGCGCAGATGCAGGCGGCGTTTGCCGCCGAGTGGCTCTTCTATCGCGAGGACGCGCGTGCCGCGACCGAGCTCGCTAGCTATGCCAAGGCGGAGCTGGCGACCGGCGAAGTCAACCTGCGCTTCGAGCGCATCGCCCGACTGTCGACGTTGCAGCCGAACTGGACCTACTACTCGCCGCATTTCGAGCGCGGGGTGCTGCGGCACGTCGCCAAGCGCTGGCCGCTCGAGTACCGCTTTGACCAGGATCTCTCTCCGGCACTATGACCATGACCTACCGCCACCTCCTCGTACCGGTA
>CAWENY010000037.1:0-22291 GCA_963810475.1 uncultured beta proteobacterium
TCCCGCCCGGGGCTAACACGCGGCAGCGAACATCACGTACTTCCCCCGCACCATCGCCGATGAATCTACCGAAGCTCGACCTGCTGCGCACCGCGACCTGGTTCACCGCCATTACCATCACCGGGCTGGGCCTGTACCTGATGGGGCGCCTGTTCCTCTCCGGCAGCGGCGGCGGGCTGCAGGTCATCGCCAGTACGCTGGAGGGCAACGCGTTCTGGATCGCGCTCGCCATCGGGCTGGCCGCGCAGGCGGTCGACGGTGCCCTCGGCATGGGCTACGGAGTGACGGCGAGCAGCTTCCTGCTCGGCACCGGGGCAAGCCCGGCGGTCGCGAGCGCGAGCACCCACATCGCCAAGCTCTTCACCACCGGCGTGTCCGGAATCGCGCACGCCAAGTACGGCAACGTGGACCGCAAGCTCTTCATCCGCCTGCTGCTGCCGGGAATGGGCGGCGGCATGCTCGGCGTGCTGCTGGTGACCTCGATCGACGGCGCCCTGCTCAAGCCTTTCGTGTCCGCGTACCTGCTGGTGATCGGCCTGCATATCCTGGCCAAGGCCTATCGCCGCCTGCGCCCGCGGCAGGGCGAGCCGCGCCATGCGGCGAAGCTCGGGCTGTTCGGCGGCTTCGTCGACGCGGTCGGCGGCGGCGGCTGGGGCCCGGTGGTCACCAGCACCCTGGTCGGCTCGGGCAATGACCCGCGCACCACCATCGGCTCGGTCAACTTCGCGGAGTTCTTCATGACGCTCGCGACCGCGGCCTCGTTCACCCTGCTCGCGGTCGAGGGCACCTGGCCGGTCGTGGCCGGGCTGGTGATCGGCGGGCTGTTCGCGGCGCCGTTTGCCGCTTTGCTGTGCAAGGCGGTCAGCACCCGCGTCCTGTTCGTCTCGGTCGGCGTGCTGATCACCGCGCTCAGCGCCGTGACGCTGTATCGGAGCCTCGCCTAGGGCTGTCGTCCCCGCGAACTCGGCGGATCCAATTTCCAAAACGGGGTCCCCGCCTTCGCGGGGACGACATTATTCACCGGCGCGGAAGTGCGTCATGAAGCGCTCGGTGAAGGCGTCCACCCCGTCCATCGGCAGATGATTGATTCCCGCCGCGGCTTCCCGCCCGCCCCCGGTCGGAAATCCCAGGCATAGCGCGGCTGCGCCCGCCGGGCGCTCGAGCGGGGCGCGTACGCTGACCTGCATGCCGCCGGCCGAGTTCGGGCTCAGCATGGCGTGCGCGCGCGATGGCGCCGAGCGCGCCAGGCGATTGGCGAGCGCCCCGCTCACCCGCCGCGCCCAGGGCGCGTCGGGCAGCACGTAGACCGCCGCCTGCTCGCGCGCGGCCACCGGCCTCAGATCTGCGGCGCGCTGCATGTCCTCGGCGTAGCCCTTGTCCAGGGCCTGGTACGCCGCATCCTCGCGGATGAAAGCCAGCGGATCCGCGTAGCTCGCGAGACGCCGGTGCAGCTCGGCCGGCGCGAAGAACAGGTCGTCCTCGCTCTCGCCATAGGAGTTGTAGTTGAGCAGCACGCCGAGCCTTTCCAGCGCCCGGATGTCCTTCAGTCCGCGCGCCAGGGAGATTCCGGTCTCGGCCAGGTTGTCGCCGAACGCGCCCACCACCGCCCAGGCGCGCTGCGCGCCGCCGAGATGGCGATCGACGATGACGCTGGTGCAGACCGACGCCGACACGTCGATGTGCGCCTCCAGGCGCTCGTCGGCCGGCAGCTCGCCCGCATGGTGATGATCGAAGTAACGGATGCGCGCGCCGGCGGCGAGCAGGCGCTCGACGCCCGCACGGTTCGAGTGGAACGAGACGTCCAGGACGGTGACCTCGTCGCCTGCGCCGGCCTCCACGTCGGCCAGCAGCGCCGTACGGCGCTTGGGGCCGGTGACCAGCGCGGCGTCCTCGACGCCCTCGGCCAGGTGCAGCTGCTGCAGGGCGCAGAGGCCGTCCGCGTCGCCGTTGAAGACGAAGACGCGCTTCATTCGTAGCCGAAGCGCGCCGCCACCTCGCGGACTTCGCGCCACACGGTGGCGGCCGCGCGCGGCGGCAGCGAGCGCTGGGACGGCGCGCACACGGTGGCGGCCTGCGCTGCGACGCGGCCGGCCGTATCGGTGAGGCCGCAGAAGGCGAGCAGCGCGCGCGCGCTCTCGAGCGGCTGCGTGCAGAAGTCCTCGTAACGCAGCACCATCATGCGCCCGGCGAGCGGCCCCGCGCGCAGGCGCTCGACGTGCGCGTAGGCCTGGGCCCATTGCCGCGCATAGCCGCGGTAGTCGTCACCCTCGCGCCACGCCGCCTCGATCTCGCCCAGGCGCTGCGGATCGAAATTGGCCGGCTGGCGCTGCGGTCCGAATTCGTAATGCCCGGCCGCGGCGAGGTACTTGGGAACGCGCGCGTCGGCCTGGGCATAGCGGCAGAAAAGCGCGTGCTGCTCGACAAGGGACTGCACATGCGCGAGCGGCGCGCGCACCGGCACGACGAAGCGCGCCGTGGGAAAGACCCGGGCGAGGTATTCGATGCGCGCGAGGTTGTAATTGCCCTTCGAGACGTAGCGCTTGCCGCCGCGCAGCCACAGGATCTTGCGCAGGTGCGAGGTAAAGAAGGCCTCGAAGTCGGCGTTGCTCTCGCGGCCGTCGATCACGTGGCAGCGCGCGGCGTCGTGCACCCAGGGGAAGAACTCCTGCCAGATCGGCTCCTCGAAGGCCTCGGCGCTCTCCTTGGTGATGCGGATGCGGTCGCGGTGCGGGCGCTCGACCGCCTCGTGCGCGCCGGCGCCAAGCCGGTCCTGCAGCCAGCTCCAGACGAGCGGCACGCAAAGGAACGGGAAATCGCGGTAGCGGTGGGTCGCCACGGCGTCGGCCCGCTCGAGCAGGGAGAGCACCATGGTGGTGCCCGAGCGGGCGAGGCCCGCGACGAACACCGGCGCGTCGAGCCGCAGCGCGTCCAGCCGCCGGGCGAGCACGTCGTGCTCGACCTCGCCCAGCACGCGCAGCAGCCCCGTCAGCTTGCGGCTGAGCTGGACCAGCGCGTAATCGCGGCTCTTCAGGATCGCCGCTTGTGCGGCCATACCAGCCCCCCGAGGGTGGCGAGCATCATGACGAGAAAGAACGCAGCCTCGATATCGCTCAGGAACGGCCACAACGGATTGACGTCGCCGTGGTCGGCGCGCGCGACCGCGTAATCCAGGCCTTCAAGCCGTACCACCTTGAAGTCAAGCGCGGTAAAGAGAGCGCAGTAGCCGTCCGTCCCGCAGTAGCCGGTCCGCTCGGTGCCGGCGGCAGGAGGCACGGCAGCGCTCGCCGGCACGAGCGCGAGGCGCTCGGCGGTGCGGTCCCAGGCCTCGAACAGCAGCGGCCCCACGGTGAGCAGGATCGCGATCGCCGGCAGGCAGGCGACGAGGGTGCCGGCCAAGTTGCGCCCCACATAGCGCGCGAGCAGCCCGCCGAGCTGGCGGTACAGGCGCAGGAACTCGCCGGTCTGCTCGACCTCGAGCAGGCGTCGCGTGAGCTGCGACATCGACGACCAGAAGGCCCGATTGGTTCCGGGCGGCACCACCCGCAACCACAGCCAGGCGAAGGCGAGCCCGGCCAGCGCGCCGAGCGCGCACGCCGCTGCGTAAAAGGCGATCAAGGCGTGGTGGCTTGCGCCTTGCGCCGGCGCTTGAGGATCATGCGCACCGGCAGCAGCACCAGGCCGAGCGCGGCGAGCGCCACGGCGGCGATCACCGCCACCAGGCTGCCGAGCATGCCGAGCCCGGCGCCGGGCCCCATGTAGGCCGCCGCGGTGCCCGGAACGGCGGCCACGGCGAGCGCGATCAGGATCTTGGTCATGGAAGCTTTCCTTTCACGTAGTAAGCACCATAGTTGGCGAAGCGCGCGCGCGTCGTCTCCGCGTCCAGCCCCGCCTCCTCGAGGAACGGGCCGATGTCGTGGGTGTTTTCGTACACCCACAGCGGCCGCCCGCTCTCGACGTCGATCTCGATCACGCGCCCTTGGTGCGTCACCGCGACCAGCGCGCGGCGGCCGTCGGCGCTCACGTCAATCTGGCCGGCGGTATCGGTGGTCATGGGCAGCAGGCCCTCTTCGCCGCCTTTCGGAAACACGGTGCGCGAAGCGCGCGTCACGAGGTCGATGCGCACCACGCGCGTGCCGCCCAGGCTGCGCTCGCCGCCGAGGTTGTCGAGCGCCAGCACGCTGCCGTCGGGCAGGAAGTGCGCGGCGTGCTGCGCAGCGCTGCGGCCCGAAACCAGATACTTCACCGCCGCGGTCTTGCCGTCGAGCAGCGCCACGGCGCTGGTCTCGCGCAGCGACACGAGGAGATCGCCCGCCGCCGCGCCCGGCAGCGCCTTGGCCACCTCCGGGGAGGCGAGCGCAACGGAGTTGAGGTGCGTCGGATTGCAGCCGTCGCGCACCGAGTAGAACAGGCCCGCATAGCCGCTGTTCACGAAGGCGTCGAACAGCGCGAGCTCGCGCAGCGGCTCGCCCTCCGGGCTGAGCACGCGAATCAGGTCCGGGCGCACCTCACCGGTGCGGCACACGAGGGAGACGCCCGTCGTGCCGATACGGCTCGCGCCGGCCAGCGGACGGCTCGCCGGGGTGTAGATCTGGCCCTCGGCGTCCATCGCCGGCCAGTGGTGACTGTTGTCGAAGCGCTTCCACAGGATGTCGCCGCCGGCGTCGAGCTTGACGATGCCGATGTGCACCGGGTAGGTGTCGCGGCCCTGGAAAGTGACGACCAGCGAGCGGTCGTCGCCGAGCGTCATGCCGACCGGGTAGAGGGAAAGGCGCGTGACGTCGCCGGAGAAGCCGTCGAGCCCGCTCCACAGCTCGTCGAGGTCGACTTCCCAGGTGTGCACGATACCGCCAGCACGGTCGGTGATCCACGCGATGCAGCCCCACTTCGGGCAGCGCTCGAGCAGCTGGTAGGGGCCGCCGGTGATCAGCACGTGCTCCGTGCCCGCCGCTTCGGCAAGACTTCTGGCCTGCGGGGTGGCCGGGGCCTGCGGCTCGAAGCGCTCGAAGGCCTGCGGGAAGTTGCGGCGGTCGGTCTCCATGCTCGCCCACGCCTCCCAGCCGAGCTTCGCTTCCTTCAGCAGCGGGTAAGGGAAGACTTCGAACTGCATCGTGGCCACGCCGTAGCCGAAGGAAAGCGCGCACAGCGCCAGCATGAAGATCAGCCGTTCCGTTTATGCCCCCGCCACGGCCTGCAGTTTCGGCGCCGCGCGCCGCGCGAAGCGCTGCTCGACGTAATCCATGAGCGCGGCGAGGCAACGCTCCTGGCTCCACGCGCCGGTCGGCACCTCCAGCTCGGGCGCAGCCGGCGGCTCATAGGGCGCGGAGATGCCGGTGAATTCCTTCACCTGGCCGGCGCGCGCCTTCTTGTAGAGCCCCTTCACGTCGCGCGACTCGCAGACGTGCAGCGGCGCGTTGATGTAAATCTCGTTGAAGTACTGGCCGTGCGCGGCGCGGATGCGGTCGCGGTCGACGCGGTAGGGCGAGATGAAAGCCGAGACCACGATCATCCCGGCCTCGGCGAACAGGGCCGACACCTCGCCGACGCGGCGGATGTTCTCCGCGCGCTCCTGCGGCGAGAAGCCGAGGTCGGCGCACAGGCCCTGGCGCACGTTATCGCCGTCCAGCAGGAAGGTCTGGTAGCCCTTGGCAAACAGCCGCCGCTCGAGCTCGACCGCGAGCGTGGTCTTGCCGGCGCCGGACAGCCCGGTGAACCACAGGATGGCACCGCGGTGGCCGTTGAGCTTCGCCCGGTCCTCGGCCGCGACGCGGTGGCGCACCGAGAACAGGTTCGCCGCCTTCGGTGCGGTCTCGCGCCGCTGGTCAGGATAGTCCTCGGTGCTCGCGGTGCCGCCGCCGACGATCTGGTGGCCGTCGACGAGGACGAAGCGCCCGGTGAGCGCGTTATCGGCATGGTGGTCGAGCGCGAGCAGCCCGCGCGTGCGGATGGTGACCTCGGCGACGCCGTTCCACTCGACCTTGTCGCCCGGCCCGGAGGCGAGGGTGTTGGTGTCGATGGTGCGGTCGATGCGCTCGACCGTGGCGAGGGTCTCGGCGGCCCCGCGGCGCAGGCGATATTGGGCGCCCGCCACCAGCGCCTCGCGCCCGAGCCAGAACAGGTTGGCGCGGAACACGTTGGTCACGACCGGCGCGCTGTGGACGTGGCTCGCGACGTGGCCGCGCTCGATGAAGATGTCCTCGTCGAGCGTGATGCCGACCGACTGGCCGACCCCCGCGTTCGCGGGGGCGGGCGCGTTCCAGCTCTCGATCGAGGCGACGCGCGCGCTGGCGTTGATCGGCGAGAACAGCAGCGTATCGCCGACGTGCAGGCTGCCGCCCTCGATGCGTCCGGCGATAATCCTGCGCTGGTCGAACTTGTAGACGTCCTGCACCGTGAGGCGCAGCGGCAGGTCGGTCGCCGCCACCGGCTGCGGCACGGCGTCGAGCGCTGCCAGCAGCGTCGGCCCCTGGTACCACGGCATGGCGTTGCGGCTGCGCATGTTCTCGCCGTCGCGCGCGGCGAGCGGCAGGAAGGTGAGGTCGAGGGCGTTGACGCCGATCGAGCGCAGGTAAGCGGCGACGTCGCGCCGCACTTCCTGGTAGCGCTCCTCGGCGTAGCCGACGAGGTCCATCTTGTTGACGGCGACGATGATGCGCCGGATGCCGAGCAGGCGCAGCAGGTAGGCGTGGCGGCGCGTCTGGTCCTGCACGCCGTCGGCCGCGTCCACCACCAGCACCACCGCATCGGCGCCCGCGGCGCCGCTCACCATGTTCTTCAGGAACTGCTTGTGCCCCGGGGCGTCGATCAGCAGGTAGTCGCGCGCCGCGGTCTTGAAGCGGATCTGGGTGGTGTCGATGGTGATGCCCTGGTCGCGCTCGGCCTGCATCGCGTCGATCACGAACGCCCACTCGAAGGGCATGCCGCGCTTCTCGGACATCGCCTTCACCGCCTGGACTTTTCCTTCCGGCAGCGCGCCGGTTTCATGCAGCAGGCGGCCCACCAGGGTCGACTTGCCGTGGTCCACGTGGCCAACGATCACCAGTTTCAATTGATTCAAAAATATCTCCTACATGTAGCCATCGGCGCGCAGGCGCTCGAAGGCGTCTTCGGATTCATGGTCCATCTTGCGTCCCGAGCGCTCGGACACTTTCGTGGTCTCGAGCTCGGCGATGATCTCGTCGATGGTCGAGGCATTGCTGGCGACCGGAGATGTGATGTCCTGGTCGCCCAAGGAGCGATAGCGCTTTCCTTCCCTGGCGAAATACAGGTCGACGCACGGGATCTTCTCGCGCTGGCAGTAGTGCCAGATGTCGAGCTCGGTCCAGTGCAGCAGCGGGTGGATGCGCAGGTGCGTGCCCGGCGGCACGTCGGAATTGAACTGGTTCCAGAACTCCGGCGGCTGGTCCTTCAGGTTCCACGCGCCGTCCGCGCCGCGCGGGCTGAACACGCGCTCCTTCGCGCGGATCGACTCCTCGTCGCGCCGGATGCCGGCGATCACGCCCTGGAAGCCGAACTCCTGCAGCACGTTCCTCAGGCCCAGGGTCTTGCGCGCCGCCGAGCGCGCCGCGGGCGGCAGCGTCTGGTCGACCTCCTCCACCGGCGGGCACGGCCGCACGATCAGGTTGAGGTTCCATTCCTTCGCATAGCGCTCCCGGAAGGCGTACATCTCCGGGAACTTCCTGCCGGTGTCGACGTGCAGCACCGGAAACGGCACGTGGCCGAAGAACGCCTTCTTCGCCAGCCACACCATGGTGTTCGAATCCTTGCCGAGCGACCAGAGCATCGCCAGCTTGTCGATGCGACTGAAGGCCTCGCGCAGGATGTAGACGCTTTCGCTTTCCAGCTGATCGAGGTAATTCATGATCGGTCGAATCTACGCGCGGACGCTTGACAC
The DNA here is from genome assembly GCA_963810475.1 of uncultured beta proteobacterium. GTDB lineage: Bacteria > Pseudomonadota > Gammaproteobacteria > Burkholderiales > SG8-39 > SCGC-AG-212-J23. The sequence goes on from CAWENY010000037.1 coordinate 7,892, forward strand.
CATGCCGGCCCGCACCGGTCCGGGCGGACCATCCAAGGAAGTCACCCGCGCGCAGGCCGCTGCCGGCCAGCGCATCCTTACTCGGCGCGACCAGTCACGCTAGTTCGAACCGTGCTCGTCGCCGCGCCAGGGTTGCTTTGGCGGCTCGCGATGCGACGCCCGAGCTCGGCGCCGATCAACGCGTGCGTGAACTCGGAGATGTGGCGGTGGCCGTGCGCGACGTGCAGCTCGGCGACGCCGTCGTAGTCGGCGAGCAGATCGACGCTGCGGACGGTCTCGACGCCCGGCAGCGCGCCGAGGGGCAGCGATGCGTCCATGCGGCGGTCCTTGTCGGGGCGCGGGATGTCGACCACGATGAGGTGGATGCCGCGGCTCTCGCAGAAAACGCGCATGCGCTCGATCAGGGCCACGGCGAGCGCCACCTGCGCCTCGCTGTGGCGGCTGTTTTTCGCCACGGCGTATTCGACCGCGCCACCCGCCCGCGAGGCGAGCTTGCTCTTGAAGTAGACCCATACGCTATTGAAGGCCACCGAATACAGGTAGGAGTTCTCGCCCAGCCACTCCACCCCGGGAATGGCGTAGATCGCTTTCTGCAACTTCACCCCCGGCAGGTGCTCGAACTTGCGCTCGACCAGCCTGCCCTGGTCCAGGGCGAACAGGCCCGCCTTGAGGTTGTCCTCGAAATCGTTGGCGTAGAAGCCCAGGACCACCACGTCGGGCCGGAATTTATGCCCCTCGTTCTCGAGGAACGCGAGCTCCTCGGCAGTGCTGTAGCCGGAAACGCCGGCATTCAGCACCTCGGCGCGCAGCCCGCCGCGCGCGAGCGCGCGCTCGAGCACCGCGGAGAAGGTCGCCTCCTGACGCACTTCGTAGCCTTGGGTGTGCGAGTCGCCGAGGCTGAGCACGCGCAGCGTGCCGGCCGGCTTGGCGTAGTCGAAATCGCGCCGGTCGCGGAAGCCGCGGCTGTTGGTCACAAAGGTCCAGCTGCCGTCGACGCTGGAATGCCGGAACTCGGCGTTGGCGCGGATTCCGCGCAGCGTGTACTGGCCGTAGCGGTAGTCGGTGTGGTGGCGCGGGAACATCACGGTCTGGTCCTTGAGCAGCGCGCGGACCACGACTTCACCGGCGGCAAGCGCGACGACCGTGCTCACCGCGACGACCAGCAGGTTCTTGATCACGGCTCCAGTAGACATGGCTCGCTCCTGTAACGCAGGAGGAGCAAAACGCACACCCGGCGCTGTGCGCCGTCCGGCAGGGATCGCTAGCGGTCCGGGCGGACCATCTGAAAAACGACGGTGAGCGTCAGCCGCGCGTGGTGGCGAAGTAACGCAAATGGAAAAGCGCCGTGCGCCAGAATCCCCAGCCGTTGCGGTCGGCGCGCACCAGGCGCACGCCGTCCCTGAGCTGCGCGAAGCGCAGCTCGACGGCCGACAGGCGCCGCCCCGGTCGCAGCGGCAGGGTGAGCCCGTAGCCGCACTCGAGCAGCACCGGCGCGGCGATCTCCTCGACGCGCGCGAGCGTTTTCGGCGCCATCGCGCGGTGGAACTTGCCGCGGTTCTCGCCGACCACCCGGCTCGCGCCGCGAGCGTCGCCCAGGTTTTCGCTGGACTTCTCGAGCACCAGCATGCGCGGCTCGAACTCCATGCCCAAAAACGCGCACACGCGCCGCAGCTCGGGCTCGGTGCGCGCGAGCAGGTCCTCGTAGCGCAGCTCGAGATAATCCGCGCCGAGGGCGGCGCCGTCCTCGCGCGCCTTGCGCACGCCGTCTGCCCAGCGCTGCGCGGCGCGCAGCATGTCCTTGCCCCAGGCCTTGTGCATCGACAGGCAATAGTCGCGCACGTCGCGAACGATATGCAGCACCCGGGCCGCCGGATACAGCTGCTTGAGCAGCGGCAGATCGTCGATGTACGAGGGCGACTTGTCGCCCCAGATGCGCCCGCTGCCGCGCGGTGCGTCGACTTCGGTGCGCATCAGCGCCTCGAACACGCCGGCCGCGGAGAATTCGGCGCACGCCGCGTGCCAGCGGCCGGCGTCGATCAGCCTGCCCTGCTCGCGCTGAAAGCGGAAATAGCTGTGGCGCAGCATCTCGGCGTAGAAGGCGTCGAAGCGCTCGCGCCGGCGCAGATCGCCGAAGCGCTCGAAGCGGTGCGCCAGCCAGGGCAGGAACTCGCTCTCGTTGCGCGGCACGCCGATGCGCGGATGGCGGTTGAGCAAGCCGCGCAGCAGCTTGGTGCCCGAGCGCGGCATGCCGACGATGAACAGTGGTCCGGTAAAGCTCACGGTTTCGCCCCGGCGGCCACCATCCCGGCCGGCGGCAGCAGCGGCGCGAGGTATTTGCTGTTGACCAGCCACTTGCCCATGGCCGCTCCTTAGTCGAGCTCGAACTTGTGCTCGTAGTTCTGCTTGAGCGACGGGTCCTGCTGTTCCTTGCGCAGGAAGCAGTTGCCGATCGCCAGGCTCTCGATCTCGGTGCCCATGAAGCAGCGGAACGCGTCCTCTGGCGAGCCGACGATCGGCTCGCCGCGCACGTTGAAGCTGGTGTTGACGATCACCGGGCAGCCGGTCTCGGACTTGAAGCGCTCGATGAGCGCGTAGTAGCGCGGGTTGGTTTCCTTGTGCACCGTCTGGATGCGCGCCGAGTAGTCCACGTGGGTCACCGCCGGGATCGACGAGCGCGGCACGTTGAGCTTGTCGATGCCGAACAGCTTCTTCTCCTCCTCGGTCATGGCAATGCGGTGCTGCTCCGCCACGTCGGCGACCAGCAGCATGTACGGGCTCTCGGCTTCGATCTGGAAGTACTTCGGCGCGTCCTCGGCGAGCACCGAGGGCGCGAACGGGCGGAACGACTCGCGGTACTTGACCTTGAGGTTGAGCGTCTTCTGCATCGCCGGCGAGCGCGCATCGCCCAGGATCGAGCGTGCGCCGAGCGCGCGCGGGCCGAACTCCATGCGGCCCTGGAACCAGCCGAGCGCCTTGCCGTCGGCGAGGGATTTGGCGCACTCCTCGATGAGTGTTCCGTCTTCCAGAACTTCGAACACGGCTCCGGCACCGCGCAGGCGCTTCTCGATGTCGGACTGGGTGAACTGCGGCCCGAGGTAGCCGCCGCGCATCGCGTCCATGCCGGGCGCGATGGTTCTTTCCTGTTTCTGAAATTTATGAAATGCGACATAGGCCGCGCCCAGCGCCCCGCCCGCGTCGCCCGCCGCCGGCTGCATCCACAGCCGGTCGAAGTATTTCTTGCGCAGCAGCTTGCCGTTGGCCACGCAGTTGAGCGCCACGCCGCCGGCCAGGCACAGGTTCTTCTCGCCGGTCTCCTTCGCCACGCCGTGCGCGAGCTTGAGCATCACCTCCTCGGTGATCGCCTGGACCGATGCCGCGAGGTCCATCTCGCGCTGCGTCAGGCGTTGCTCGGGCGTGCGCGCCGGCCCGCCGAACAGATCGGCGAACCTGCCGTTGGTCATGGTGAGGCCGGTGCAGTACTCGAAATAGTCCAGGTTAAGCCGGAAGCTGCCGTCGTCCTTGATGTCGATAAGATTTTGCTTAATGACATCGACAAACCGTGGTTCTCCATAGGGGGCCAGCCCCATCACCTTGTACTCCCCCGAGTTCACCTTGAACCCGGTGTAGTAGGTGAAGGCGGAATACAGCAGGCCGAGCGAATGCGGGAACTGGATTTCGCGCATCACTTTCAGGTCGCGGCCGTTGCCCAGGGCGAGCGAGCTGGTGGTCCACTCACCTACGCCGTCCAGCGTCAGCACCGCCGCGCGCTCGAACGGCGAGGGGTAGAACGCGCTCGCCGCGTGGCTCAGGTGGTGCTCGGAGAACAGCAGCTTCTTTTCCCAGTCCTGCGCGCCGTCGACCAGCTCGAGCTCCTTCAGGATGTTGCGGCGCTGGAACAGCTTGTCCTTCACCCACACCGGCAGCGCCTGGCGGAACGAGGCGAAGCCGCGCGGCGCGAAGGCGAGGTAGGTCTCGAGAAGCCGCTCGAACTTGAGGAACGGCTTGTCGTAGAACGCCACCAGGTCGATGTCGGCCGCGCGCGTGCCGGTGCTCTCCAGGCACGAGCGGATGGCCTCGTGCGGGAAGCCGGCGTCGTGCTTCTTGCGCGTGAAGCGCTCTTCCTGCGCCGCGGCGACCACCACGCCGTCGCGCAGCAGGGCGGCCGCGCTGTCGTGGTAGTACGCGGAGATCCCTAGGATGCGCATTGGCCTAGAACAGCGTGTAGATGAACGGCGCGACGACCGAGCCCTGCGCGAGCACCAGCAGCCCGCCGAGCAGGACGGTGACCACGATGATCGGCAGCAGCCAGAATTTCCGGCGGGCGCCGAGGAAGCGCCACATGTGGACCACGAATTCCATTGTCTTGCCTCCTAAAACATGTCTCTGAAGCTGTCGTCGGCCGGCCCGGGCGGGTCGCGGCGCTCCCAGTAGCTCGGCGCCTTCGGCTCGAAGCGCCGCTTCATCGCGTCGCGCCCGAACGCGCGCATCGCCAGACCGAACGGCGTGAACACGCCGAAGAAGATCACGCCCATGATGACCGGGCTGACGATGTGGTGCATCAGCGCGCCGAACTTCATCCAGGCGTGCTTGAGCGGCGTCAGCCAATGCGAACGCACCAGCGTCACCAGCGCGGTAATCGCGGCGAGCGCGAGCAGCCACGGTTGGAAGAAAGAGACCAGCGCGAAGACGCCGGTAAAGGTCCAGCCGAAGGACTGGTCCGAAGGCATTTGGGGTTTCATAGCTAGGCCACCTTAGCGCGTATCGTGCTGGGCGCCGTCGAACGGCGCGGGTCCGAAGGGACTATGCCGGGCGCCGGCGCGTACTCCTGCCAGCTCTTGATCTGCAGCTCGGCCAGGCCCTTCTTCGACAGCGCCTCGACCAGGCGCTGGGCGAGCTGGATGTTGGTAATCAACGGGATACCCAGGTCGGCGGCCTTGCGGCGGATGCGGTAGTCGTTCTCCAGCTCTTCCTCGCCGCTGCTCTTCGGGATGTTGATGACCAGGTCGACCGCCCGGCTGCCCAGCACTTCGAGCGTGTTCGGCGCCTGCGGCTCGTTCGGCCAGTAAAGCTCGTGCGAATCGATGCCGTTGGCCTTCAGGAAGGCGGCGGTGCCATGGGTCGCGTACAGGCCCACGCCCATTTCGCGCAGCGCGCGCGCGCTCTCGAGGAACGCGGCCTTGCCCTCGATCGGGCCGGTGGACAGGAGCACGTTGCGCACCGGCAGCTTGAAGCCGACCGACAGCAGCGCCTTGAGAAACGCCTCCTCGAAATCGTCGCCGAGGCAGCCGACCTCGCCCGTCGAGGCCATCTCCACGCCCAGCACCGGGTCGGCGCCTTCCAGGCGCGTGAAGGAAAACTGCGGCGCCTTGACGCCGACGTAGTCGAGGTCGGTGGCCGAGCCGTTCTGCACCGGGACCGGGCGGCCCATCATCACGCCGGCCGCGATGTCGATGAAGTTGGTGCGCAGCACCTTGGAGACGAACGGGAAGCTGCGCGAGGCGCGCAGGTTGCACTCGATCACCGAGACTTCGTTGTTCTTCGCCAGGAACTGGATGTTGAACGGGCCGTTGATCCTCAGCGCCGCGGCGATGCGCGCCGAGATGCGGCGGATGCGGCGCACCGTTTCCAGGTAAGTGCGCTGCGGCGGGAGCACCAGCGTGGCATCGCCCGAATGCACGCCGGCGTTCTCGACGTGCTCGGACACCGCGCTCGCCACCAGCACCCCGTCGCGCGCCACCGCATCCATCTCCAGCTCGCGGGCGTTCTCGAGGAACTTGCTGACCACCACCGGGTGGCGCGGCGACAGGATGGTCGCCTTGTTCAGGAACCGGATCAGCTCGGCGTCGTTCGATGCGACGCCCATCGCAGCACCCGACAACACATAGGAGGGCCGCACCAGGACCGGGTAGCCGACGCGCCGTGCAAACTCGAGCGCATCCTCTGAGGAGCTCAACTCGCGCCATGCCGGCTGCGCGATGCCGAGCTTGTCCAGGAGGCGGGAAAACTTGTGCCGGTCCTCGGCGGTGTCGATGCTCTCGGCCGAGGTGCCGAGCAGCGGCACCCCCGCCGCGGCGAGCTCGAGCGCGAGGTTGTTCGGCAGCTGGCCGCCGACCGAGACCACCACCCCGAGCGGGCGCTCGCGCCGGCAGAGGTCGAGCACCGTCTCGAGGCTGATCTCGTCGAAGTAGAGCCGGTCGCACTCGTTGTAGTCGGTGCTCACCGTCTCGGGGTTGTGGTTGAGCATGATCGTGCGGTAGCCCATGCGCCGCAGCGACTGCACGGTGTTCACCGCGCACCAGTCGAACTCGACCGAGCTGCCGATGCGGTAGGCGCCCGAGCCCAGCACCAGCACCGCGTTCTCCAGGCTGCCGGCCTCGACGTCGTCCTCGGTGCCGTTGTAGGTGAGGTAGAGGTAATTGGTCTGCGCCGGATATTCGCCGGCGAGCGTGTCGATCTGCTTCACGCACGGCACGATGCCGGCCGCTTCGCGCTCGGCGCGCACCTGTTCGGCGGTTTTTCCCGACAACCTGGCGATCTGCGCATCCGAGAATCCGGCGCGTTTCGCTTCGGCCAGGTCCAGATTGCGTTCGATGCGCACGATGTTCGCCAACCGCTGCAGGAACCAGCGGTCGATGTGGGAAAGCGCGATGGATCTGGTCGATGCTCATGCCGCGGCGCAGCGCTTCCAGGACGCCGTGGATGCGCTCGGGGGTGGGCTCGCGCAGCGCGGTCTCGATGTCGCCGAACGCCGGCGCCGTGGTGCCGAGCATGCGCAGCGCCTTCTGCAGCGCTTCCTCGAAGCTGCGGCCGATCGCCATCACCTCGCCGACCGACTTCATCGACGAGCCGATGCCGGGCAGCGCGCCGCGGAATTTCTGCAGGTCCCAGCGCGGCGCCTTGACCACGACGTAGTCGAGGGCGGGCTCGAAGCACGCCTTGGTCGCGCCGGTAATGGCGTTCGGCAGCTCGGTGAGCGCATGGCCCAGGCCCAGCTTGGCGGCGACGAAGGCGAGCGGATAGCCGGTCGCCTTCGAGGCGAGCGCCGAGCTGCGCGAGAGGCGCGCATTGACCTCGATCACGCGGTAGGCGCCCGACTTCGGGTCGAGCGCGTACTGGATGTTGCATTCGCCGACCACGCCGAGGTGGCGCACGGTGCGGATCGCGATCTCGCGCAGCAGGTGGTATTCGCGGTTGGTGAGCGTCTGGCTCGGCGCCACCACGATGCTCTCGCCCGTATGGATGCCCATCGGGTCGAGGTTCTCCATGTTGCAGACCACGATGCAGTTGTCGAAGCGGTCGCGCACCACCTCGTACTCGAGCTCCTTCCAGCCGACGAGGTATTCCTCGATCAGCACCTGCGGGCTGTGGGCGAGCCCCTTGACCACCCGCTCGCGCAGCTGCGCTTCGTCGGCGCACAGGCCCGAGCCCAGGCCGCCGAGCGCATAAGCGACGCGCGCCATGACCGGGTAGCCGATGTTTTTGGCGAGCGAAGTGGCCTCGTCCAGCGTGGTCGCCGCGCCGCTGCGCGGAAAATCGACGCCGATCTCGGCCAGCTTGTCGCAGAAGATCTTGCGGTCCTCGGTCGCGACGATGGTCGCGATCGGGGTGCCGAGGACTTTGACGCTGTATTTCTCCAGCGACCCGATCTGGAAAGCGCCAAACCGCAATTCAGCGCGGTCTGCCCGCCGAAGCCGAGCGCGATCGCGTCGGGCCGCTCGCGCTCGATCACCTGCTCGACGAACTGCGGCGTCACCGGCAGGAAATAGATCTGGTCGGCGAGCGCTTCCGAGGTCTGGATGGTGGCGATGTTCGGGTTGACCAGCACCGTGGTCACGCCCTCTTCCTTGAAGGCCTTGATCGCCTGGCTGCCGGAGTAGTCGAACTCGCCGGCCTCGCCGATCTTGAGCGCGCCGCTGCCGAGGATGAGGACTTTCATTGCGGGTCGCGCGGCTGCTTCATGGAATCATGTCCGCGAAGTGGTCGAACAGGTAGCCGCAGTCGAGCGGGCCGGGCGCGGCCTCGGGGTGGAACTGCACGCTCAGGAACGGCTTCGTGCTGTGGCGCAGGCCCTCGTTCGAGCCATCGTTCGCGTTCCTGAACCACGGGTGCCAGCCCGCCGGCAGGGTCGCCTCGTCCACCGCGAAGCCGTGGTTCTGCGAGGTGATGTAGCAGCGGCCGGTGCCCGGCAGGCGAGGGTCTCCGACTTCGATGCAGGGCTGGTTGTGGCCGCGGTGGCCGAACTTGAGCTTGTAGGTGTTCGCGCCGGCGGCGAGGGCGAGGAGCTGGTTGCCCAGGCAGATTCCCATGATCGGCTTGCCGAGATCCATCGCTTTGCGGAGGTTGGCGATGGTGGTCGTGCAGGCGGTCGGGTCGCCCGGGCCGTTGGAGATGAACAGGCCGTCGAAATCCTCGGCCAGGAAGTCATGGTCCCAGGGCACGCGGATCACCGTGAGGCCGCGAGAACGGAGCTCCTCGATGATGCTTCCCTTCGCGCCGCAATCGACAAGAAGGACCGTCTTGCCCTTGCCCGGATAGACCTCGCGGGTGCCATTGCCAACCTGGGCGACGAGGTTTTCCTTGTTGGGATCGCTGAGCTCGATGTCTTCGCCGCCCACGACGATCTTGCCGAGCATGCAGCCACGCGTGCGCAGCCGCTTGGTGAGCGCGCGCGTATCGACGCCGGCGATGCAGGGAATGCCCTCCTCGTCGAGCCACTGCGGCAGGCTCTTCTGCGCCTCGGCGTGGCTGTATTTCTCGGCCATCTCGGAAACGACCAGGGCGCTCGCCTGGATGCGGCTGGATTCGAACGCGGGCGGAACGCCATAGTTGCCGACCAGCGGATAGGTGAGCACCATGATCTGCCCGCGGTAGGACGGGTCGGTAAGGGCCTCGGTGTAGCCGACCATGCCGGTGTTGAACACGACCTCGCCGGCGACCGAGCGCGGCCGGCCGTAGACGCGGCCCGGAAAGGTGGCTCCGTCTTCGAGTGTCAGGATTGCCGTGCGCATAGATGCCTGGCGATGAGCTCTGCGGCGGTGCGGTGGCCCTCTGCGTTCCAGTGCCCCCGCCCCATGCCGATGTTGTCGAAACCGTGGAAATACGCCTTGCGCTCCTCGGCGAGGCCCTGCATCTCGAGCGCGAGCGGCACGGCCTGGATGCCGTGGCGCTTGGCGAACCCGGCGACGCGGTTGTCCGGGTAGAAGAGGTCGGCGACGCCGAGCTTCGCCTCCAAAGCCTTGCGCACCGCGGCATCCGGGTGCACCTGGATGGCGTAGGGGACGGTGACGACCAGGAACTGCGCCCCGCCGCGCTTCGCGGTATCGGCGGCCTTGGCGATCAGGCGCTCGGTGATCGTCCAGGCCTCTTCCCAGTTCGGCTCCCGGGGCGCGGCCAGCACGACCGCCTCCAGGCCCTGCTCCACGCCGGCGCCATCGGCGTGCGCCTGGCGAAACAGCGATCCCGACTGCACTTTGCGCACGAGCTGCAGCACGCGGGAATAGTCCGCCGCCTGGCGCAGAAGCTCGTTCCTGCGGGAGCTGTGCTCGGCGAAGGGCGCGCTGCTGGTGAAAGAGTCGTCGCGCCAAAGGCTGCCGTCCGGGTTGAGGCGATAGAACGGCCGCGTCTTCTTCGCTTCGAGCGCGTAGTGGTTGTTGGTGACGTCGTTGCCGTTGGTGAACTGCAGCAGCACGAGGTCCGGCCGGTAGCGCAGCGCGCGCGACTCGAGCAGCGCGAGCTCCTGCGCCGTGCCGTAGCCCGAGATGCCGAAGTTCAGCACCTCGATCTTCCGGCCGCCGGCGAAGCCGCAGCGCTCCAGTTCCCTGGGCAGCACGGCCCAGAACGCCTCCTCGGCGTCCACCTGGAGCGCCTCGGCGTAGGAGTCGCCGAGCACGGCGATGCGATAGACGTTCGCCGCCTTCTCCACGGGGTGGTCGCGGTCGCGCATGCCGGTGGCGTTCACGCGCACGAGCGCCTTTCCCTCGTTCGTGTACCAGGCCTCCAGGCCCGGCCGCAGCGTCCAGCCGAGCTCGGGATCGGGGCGGTACCAGACCGGGGAGCTGAAGCCGATCACGCGCAGCGCGATCTCGGCGAGGATCAGCGCGAACAGCGTGCTCGCGGCGATCACCGCGGCCGGCACGAGAAGCCGTTTCATCTCAGTCCAGCAGATGGGAGGCAGTGCGTGGTTCATGCGCTGGAACTTACGCTTGGGATTGCGCTGCGCGTTCGAGGCGAATCGCTCCACCAGGACTAGGCCAGCCGGCCCGAGCGAGGATGCACCTCAGGTGGCAGGCTGCTGATGGCGCGGGGCGGGCTTGGCCCACAGCGCGTCGTAGGCGGCGAGAAGCTTCGGCGCCTCGTAGCGCCATTCGAGCTCGTTCTGCACCCGCCGGCGGCCGAAGGCGCCCATGCGCGCGCGCTGCTCCGGGTTGTCGAGCAGCTCGACGATCTTGGCCGCGAAATCGACCGGGTCGTTCTTCTTCGCGTAGAGCGAGGCGTCCTGCGCCGAGAAGCGGCCCTCGGTCAGGTCGAACTGCACCATCGGTTTGCCGAGCGCCATGTATTCCATGATCTTGTTCATGGTCGAGATGTCGTTCATCTCGTTGGCCACGTCCGGGTTCACGCAGACGTCGGCAGTGTTGAGCATCGCCAGCAGCTCGGCATCGGGCACCCGGCCAGTGAAAGTGACGTAGTCCGCCACGCCCAGCTCGCGCGCCAGGTTCTGCATTTCCTGCAGCGAGGTGCCGCCGCCGACCAGGCCGAAGTGGATGTCGGTTCTTTTCAGCTTGTGCACCAGGTGGCGGACCGCCTGCAGCAGCAGGTCGATGCCCTCCTGCCGGCCCATGACGCCGACGTAGCCCACCAGGTATTGCCTTCCGCATTTCAAGGATGGAACCGCGGGAACCTGCTTGAGGCGATCCAGGCTGGGCCCGCTGCGCACCACGAACACGCGCTCGGGGGGCATGCCGCCACGCTCGATGGCGATGCGGCGGTAGGAGTTGTTGGTGGCGATCGACACGTCGGCGAAGCGAAAGGTCAGGCGCTCGAGCAGGCACATCGCCTTCCAGAGCAAGTCGCGCCGGCCGAACTTGGCCTCGTAGAGCTCCGGGTTGGCGTCGTGGTGGTCGAACACGAACTTCTTGCCGAACAGCTTGAAGAAGTTGCCGATGAGGAAGAACAGATCCCGCGGATTGCACGCGTGGATGACGTCGAAGCCCTGGCAAAAAGACCTTCAGGCTGAGAACAAAGGTCCAGAAAAGCGCCGCGAAGTATTCGACCGCATAGCCGAGCGCGCCTTCGGCTTCGGCCGGCAGCGGGTAGCGCCAGATGTCGATGCCGTCGATCGCCTCGTGCTTTTTTTCGTAGCCCTTGCCGGTGGGGCAGATGATCGACACCGTATAGCCGGCGTCGCGCAGCGTGGTCGCTTCCTGCCACACCCGCCGGTCGAACGGGCTCGGCAAGTTCTCCACCAGGATGAGAACTCGACGTCCCATTATTTGATGGCGGCGATGCGAACCGGCTTGAGCAGGAGCGAAAGCAGCGACGCGCACCGCGGAAAAGCCCGCGGCAAACAGCCGCCTGCGCACTTCCATGGCGGGCTGCTGCGTGGTGAAGTGGTACTCGCCCGCGTCCACCAGGCCGTGGCGCACGCTTTCCATGTGCAACAGCGAGTCGGCGGGGTGAAGGTGGTCCATGAAGTCGCCGCTCCACGCGATGTCGATCGCCGCCCGCGGCAGCGGGATCTGGATGCCGTCGCACAGCACGATCCTGAGGTTGCTGGGCGCGCGCACGTTCTGTACCAGGTGCCCGGAGACGTCGATCGCATACACGCGCTCCACATAACCGGCCGCCCGCAGCGCCAATGAAGCGTCGGGACTGCCGACCTCCATGAATACGGTGCGCGGCGTGAAGCGCGCCTCGAGCATCGCGTACGGGTCGTCTGTTTTTTTCCGAGAGCTGAGCCGCAGAGGCGCCCGGAGGGCAATACTGTCTACCAGCATAGCCCCTCGTAAACGCCGGCCACGGTGCGCGAGTCGGAGATGCGCACGAAATCGATCACGGTCTGGCCCTCGCTGATGCGGCGCGGCACGTCGGGGAACTCCGCAGCGCCGTTGCCGATGACGATGGTGTGCGCGTGACCGAGCACCTCGTCGATGGTCGGCACCATCAGCCGCGACAGATGCGGGATCTGGTTGAGGATGTAGTCGCGGTTGGCGCCGTGGATGCAGGCGAGGCTGACGTTCCTGTCGTAGATCTTGAGGTCGTAGCCCTTGCCGATCAGCCGCTCGGTCAGCTCGACCATCGGGCTTTCGCGCAGGTCGTCGGTGCCGGCCTTGAAGCTGATGCCGAGGATGCCGATGCGGCGGTTGCCCTTGTCGATCACCGCCTGGAACCGCGCTCGATTTGCAGTTCGTTGGAGGGAAGGACGGCGAAAGAATGGGCAAAACCACATCCAGGGTCTTCGCCTTATAGAGCAGCGCGCGCACGTCCTTCGGCAGGCAGGAGCCGCCGAAGGCGAAGCCGGGCTTGAGGTAATAGGGCGACAGGTTGAGCTTCGTGTCCTGGCAGAAGATCTCCATCACGCGGTGCGCGTCGACGTCGAGCGCCTTGCACAGGGCGCCGACTTCGTTGGCGAAGCCCACCTTGAGCCCATGCCAGCAGTTGTCGGCGTACTTCACCATCTCGGCGGTGTCGACGTCGGTGCGGATCATCGGCCCCGGCGTCTTGGCATAGAGGTTGGCGAGCAGCTCGCCGCTCGAGCGGCTGAGCTCGCCGATCACCGTCTTCGGCGGGTTGAAATAGTCATACACCGCCGTGCTTTCGCGCAGGAATTCGGGATTGATGCACACGCCAAATTCGTCACCCGCGCTCTTGCCGAGTGCTGCTCCAGCGTGGGGATGACCACATCGCGCATGGTGCCGGGCAGCATGGTGCTGCGCATGACGATCACCGGGGCGCCCGGTGGGTTGCGAGCGTCTCGCCGATCTGCTCGCACACGCGCCTGACGTAGTTGAGGTCGATGCCGCCGTTCGGCAGGCTCGGCGTGCCGACGCAGACCAGCGCCAGGTCGGTATGGCGCACCGCGTCGCCCACCTCGGTGCTGGCGCGCAGGCTGCCCGCCGCGACCTGCTCATGGATGATGTCGCCGATGTCCTTCTCGATGATCGGCGACTTGCCGGCATTGATGAGATCGACCTTGGTGCGCTCCGGATCGACGCCGATGACTTCATGGCCGTCCTTCGCAAGGCATCCCGCGGATACGGCGCCGACGTATCCAAGCCCCAGCACGCAAATTTTCATCTCGCGAGGATGCGCGATTTCTCTTGAAGCGGTCGCCCGGCGGCGTCGCCCGCGCGTAGTCCGTCAGGTCTGGCGCGCCCGCCCGACGCGCCATCCGGCGCAGCGCCGAACGGACCATCGAGCCTCGCATCTTGTGCGCGCTCACGCTAGCGCGTATGGTGATTCGAGCGAGATGAACAACGATCCGCGGTTGCGCGACCAGGCGCTCGAGGAATCCCCGATCCCACACATCGTGGCCACTGCGGGCGGCATCTTGGCCGGCGCTAACGCGCGCGCCCGCGAGCTGTTCAGCATCAACATCAAGGACCTCGGCCGGCCGCTGAAGGACCTGGAAATCTGCTACCGCCCGGCGGAGCTGCGCGCGTTGATCGAGCAAGCGCATGCCGAGCGTCGCTCCGTAATGCTGACCAGCGTCGAGCGCCGCATCGCCCACGGCGAGATCCTGTTTCTCGACGTGGTCGTAACGCCGCTGTTCGAGAACGGGCAAAAGCCGCTCGGCGCCGCGGTGAGCTTCATCGACGTCACGCGGGCAACGCGGGTTGAGGAAGAGTTGCAACGCGCTCACGAGGAAGTTCAAGCCGCCAACGAAGTGCTGCAGACCACCAACGACGAGCTGAAGTCGTCCAACGAGGAGCTCGAAACCATGAACGAGGCGCTGCAGTCCACCAACGCGGGGCTGCAGACGGTGAACGAAGAGCTGCGCATACACAGCGACGAGCTGAACCACCGGAACGCGTTGTTGCGCTCGGTCCTGGCAAGCCTCAGCGCCGGCGCTGTGGTCGTGGACAGCAACCTTGCCGTCCTGATGTGGAACCACGGCGCCGAGGACTTGTGGGGCTTACGCGCCGACGAGGTGCGGGGGAAAGGCCTTCTCAACCTCGACATCGGCCTGCCAGTCGCCGAGCTGCGCACGGTAAACCACTCCTGCCTGGCCGGTGACGCCGTCCGCCAGGAAGTGATGCTCGACGCGGTCAACCGCCGCGGCAAGAACATCAAATGCCGCGTCACCTGCAGCCCCCTCGTCGCCGGCAGCAAGCAGCGCGAAGGCGTGATCCTGATGATGGAAGAAGCCGCCGGCTAGTTCAGCGTGCCGGCGTGCTCGCT
>CAWENY010000038.1:0-23928 GCA_963810475.1 uncultured beta proteobacterium
TACTAACAGGAGCCCGGCGAAGATGGCGGGCTCATGAAAATCCGCAAGCACGATCTCAGCCGCAGCCCCCGCAATCAGGAACACGCAGAATACGGCGTACCGCCCGTAGAGCAGGTCGCCGCGAGCGCCGCGACGGCGGCCGCGCCTACGCACCTCGTGCTGCGCGCGGCCACCTGGTTTACCGCGATTGCCATCAGCGCGCTCACGCTTTATCTGACGGCGCGCCTCTTCCTTCCCAACAACTGGCACGCGGGACTGCAGACCATCGCCGGCGTGCTGCAAGGCCAGGCGTTCTGGACTGCCGTGGCCGTGGGGGTCCTCGCCCAGGCGGTCGACGGCGCGCTCGGCATGGCCTACGGTGTGACCGCCAGCACCTTCCTCCTGGGCATGGGCGCCAGCCCGGCGGTCGCCAGCGCGAGCGTGCACATCGCCGAGATCTTCACCACCGGCGTCTCCGGCATCGCGCACGTGAAATACGGCAACGTCGACCGCAAGCTCTTCGTGCGGCTGCTGGTGCCGGGAACGCTGGGCGCGGTGCTCGGCGTGCTGGTGGTTACGCAGATCGATGGGCGCGCGCTCAAGCCTTACATCGCAGCGTACCTGCTGATCGTCGGCGTCTACATCCTGAGCAAGGCGTTCCGCCACCTGCGCGCCCGGCAGCGCGAGCCGCGCCACGTGGCGAAGCTCGCGTTGTTCGGCGGCTTCGTCGACTCGGTCGGCGGCGGCGGCTGGGGCCCGGTCGTCACCAGCACGCTGGTCGGCTCCGGCACCGATCCGCGCACCACCATCGGCTCGGTCAACTTCGCCGAATTCTTTCTCACGCTCGCCACGGCGGCCGCGTTTACGCTGCTCGCCGTCGAAGGCACCTGGCCGGTCGTCGCCGGCCTCGTCGTCGGCGGCCTGTTCGCGGCGCCTTTTGCCGCCTTGCTCTGCAAGACGCTGAGCACCCGCGCCCTGCTGATTTCGGTCGGCACGCTGATCACGCTGCTCAGCGCGTGGAACCTCTACAAGGCGCTGGCCTAGCTCTTGTCGAAGTGCCTGAGGAAGCGCTCGGTGAAACCGCCGACGCTGTCCACGGGCAGATGATTGATTCCGGCCGCGGCCTCCCGCCCGCCGCCGGTTTCATACTCCAGGCACAACGCCGCCGCGCCGGCAGGGCGCTCGAGCGGCGCCCGCACGCTCACCTGCATGCCGCCGGCGTTGTTCGGGCTCAGCATGGCGTGCGCACGCGCCGGCGCGGCGCGCGCCAGCCCGTTGGCGAGCGCGCCGCTCACCCGGCGGGCCCAGCTCGCGTCGGGCAGCACGTAGACCGCGGCGTGCTCGCGCGCGGCCAGCGGGCGTAGGTCCCGCGCCTGCTGCATGTCCGCCGCGTAGCCGCGGTCCAGGGTCTGGTAGGCGGGGTCGTTGCGCACGAACTCGAGCGGGTCGGCATAAGGCGCGAGGCGCTGGTGGAGCTCAGCCGGCGCAAAGAACAGGTCGGCCTCGGTTTCGCCGTACGAGTTGTAGTTGAGCAGGACGCCAAGGCGCTCCAACTGATCACTGAATTCCAGACCCGCGGCTAGCGCCTTGCCCGTCGCCACAAGGTTGTCGCCGAACGCGCCGACCGCCGCCCATGCGCGGTGCCGGCCGGCGAGATAGCGATCGACGATGGCGCTGGTGCAGGTGGTGGGCGCGAGGTCGATGTGCGTCTCGAGCCGCTCGTGCGCCGGCAGGCTGCCGGCGTGGTGGTGATCGAAATAGCGCACGCGCGCGCCGCCGGCGAGCAAGCGCAGCACCGCGTCGCGGTTCGCATGGAACGAGACATCGAGCACCGTCACTTCGTCGCCGGCTGCGGCCGCCACTCCGGCGAGCAGCGCGGTGCGCCGCTTGGGGCCGCTGACCAGCGCGGCGGCGCCGGCGCCTTCCGCGAGGTGCAGCTGCTGCAGCGCGCACAGCCCGTCCGCGTCGCCGTTGAAAACGAAGAACCGCCGCATCGACTCCGACTACTTCACGGCGCGGATCTTCGCCGGGCGGTACGCCAGGCGCTGCTCGACGTACTCCAGAAGCGCGGCGAGGCAGCGCTCGGTCGTCCACTCGCCAGTCGGCAGCTCCAGCTCGGCTGCCACCGGCTCCTCGTAGGGCGCGGAGATGCCGGTGAATTCCTTGACCTGGCCGGCGCGCGCCTTCTTGTAGAGCCCCTTCACGTCGCGCGACTCGCAGACGTGCAGCGGCGCGTTGATGTAAATCTCGTTGAAGTACTGGCCGTGCACGGCGCGGATGCGGTCGCGGTCGACGCGGTAGGGCGAGATGAAAGCCGAGACCACGATCATCCCGGCCTCGGCGAACAGGGCCGACACCTCGCCGACGCGGCGGATGTTCTCCGCGCGCTCCTGCGGCGAGAAGCCGAGGTCGGCGCACAGGCCCTGGCGCACGTTATCGCCGTCCAGCAGGAAGGTCTGGTAGCCCTTGGCAAACAGCCGCCGCTCGAGCTCGACCGCGAGCGTGGTCTTGCCGGCGCCGGACAGCCCGGTGAACCACAGGATGGCACCGCGGTGGCCGTTGAGCTTCGCCCGGTCCTCGGCCGCGACGCGGTGGCGCACCGAGAACAGGTTCGCCGCCTTCGGTGCGGTCTCGCGCCGCTGGTCCGGATAGTCGTCGGTGCTCGCGGTGCCGCCGCCGACGATCTGGTGGCCGTCGACGAGGACGAAGCGCCCGGTGAGCGCGTTATCGGCATGGTGGTCGAGCGCGAGCAGCCCGCGCGTGCGGATGGTGACCTCGGCAACGCCGTTCCACTCGACCTTGTCGCCCGGCCCGGAGGCGAGGGTGTTGGTGTCGATGGTGCGGTCGATGCGCTCGACCGTGGCGAGCGTCTCGGCGGCGCCGCGGCGCAGGCGATATTGCGCGCCCGCCACCAGCGCCTCGCGCCCGAGCCAGAACAGGTTGGCGCGGAACACGTTGGTCACGACCGGCGCGCTGTGGACGTGGCTCGCGACGTGGCCGCGCTCGATGAAGATGTCCTCGTCGAGCGTGATGCCGACCGACTGGCCGACCCCCGCGTTCGCGGGCGCGGGCGCGTTCCAGCTCTCGATCGAGGCGACGCGCGCGCTGGCGTTGATCGGCGAGAACAGCAGCGTATCGCCGACGTGCAGGCTGCCGCCCTCGATGCGTCCGGCGATAATCCTGCGCTGGTCGAACTTGTAGACGTCCTGCACCGTGAGGCGCAGCGGCAGGTCGGTGGCCGCCACGGGCTGCGGCACGGCGTCGAGCGCTTCCAGCAGCGTCGGCCCCTCGTACCACGGCATGGCGTTGCGGCTGCGCATGTTCTCGCCGTCGCGCGCGGCGAGCGGCAGGAAGGTGAGGTCGACGGCGTTGACGCCGATCGAGCGCAGGTAAGCGGCGACGTCGCGCCGCACTTCCTGGTAGCGCTCCTCGGCGTAGCCGACGAGGTCCATCTTGTTGACCGCGACGATGATGCGCCGGATCCCGAGCAGGCGCAGCAGGTAGGCGTGGCGGCGCGTCTGGTCCTGCACGCCGTCAGCCGCGTCCACCACCAGCACCACCGCATCAGCGCCCGCGGCGCCGCTCACCATGTTCTTCAGGAACTGCTTGTGCCCCGGGGCGTCGATCAGCAGGTAGTCGCGCGCCGCGGTCTTGAAGCGGATCTGGGTGGTGTCGATGGTGATGCCCTGGTCGCGCTCGGCCTGCATCGCGTCGATCACGAACGCCCACTCGAAGGGCATGCCGCGCTTCTCGGACATCGCCTTCACCGCCTGGACTTTTCCTTCCGGCAGCGCGCCGGTTTCATGCAGCAGGCGGCCCACCAGGGTCGACTTGCCGTGGTCCACGTGGCCAACGATCACCAGTTTCAATTGATTCAAAAATATCTCCTACATGTAGCCATCGGCGCGCAAGCGCTCGAAGGCGTCTTCGGATTCATGGTCCATCTTGCGTCCCGAGCGCTCGGACACTTTCGTGGTCTCGAGCTCGGCGATGATCTCGTCGATGGTCGAGGCATTGCTGGCGACCGGAGAAGTGATGTCCTGGTCGCCCAAGGAGCGATAGCGCTTTCCTTCCCTGGCGAAATACAGGTCGACGCACGGGATCTTCTCGCGCTGGCAGTAGTGCCAGATGTCGAGCTCGGTCCAGTGCAGCAGCGGGTGGATGCGCAGGTGCGTGCCCGGCGGCACGTCGGAATTGAACTGGTTCCAGAACTCCGGCGGCTGGTCCTTCAGGTTCCACGCGCCGTCCGCGCCGCGCGGGCTGAACACGCGCTCCTTCGCGCGGATCGACTCCTCGTCGCGCCGGATGCCGGCGATCACGCCCTGAAAGCCGAACTCCTGCAGCACGTTCCTCAGGCCCAGGGTCTTGCGCGCCGCCGAGCGCGCCGCCGGCGGCAGGGTCTGGTCGACCTCCTCCACCGGCGGGCAAGGGCGCACGATCAGGTTCAGGTTCCACTCCCTCGCGTAGCGCTCGCGGAACGCGTACATCTCGGGAAACTTCCTGCCGGTGTCGACGTGCAGCACCGGGAACGGCACCTGGCCGAAGAACGCCTTCTTCGCCAGCCACACCATGGTGTTCGAGTCCTTGCCGAGCGACCAGAGCATCGCCAGCTTGTCGATGCGACTGAAGGCCTCGCGCAGGATGTAGACGCTTTCGCTTTCCAGCTGATCAAGATGGTTCATAGGGGTGGACCTAATCTACGCGCAGTCGGTTGACCTTCATTCCGGCCGGGACCGGTCCGGGCGGACCATCCAAAGAAGTCACTCCCGCGCCCCGCCGCGGGAAATCAACGTGCCAACCTTTACTCGGCGCGACTATTCGCGCCCGTGCGAACCGTGCTCGTCGCCGCGGTCGGGTTGCTTTGGCGGCTCGCGATGCGACGCCCGAGCTCGGCGCCGATCAACGCGTGCGTGAATTCGGAGATGTGGCGGTGGCCGTGCGCGACGTGCAGCTCGGCGACGCCGTCGTAGTCGGCGAGCAGCTCCACGCTGCTGACGGTCTCGACGCCCGGCGGCGCGCCGGCGGGCAGCGATGCGCTCATGCGGCCGTCCTTGTCGGGGCGCGGGATGTCGACCACGATGAGGTGGATGCCGCGGCTCTCGCAGAAGAGGCGCATGCGCTCGATCAGGGCCAGGGCGAGCGCCACCTGCCCCTCGCTGGCGCAGCAGTTCTCCGCCACGGCGTACTCGACCGCGCCACCCGCCCGCGAGGCGAGCGCGGTTTTGAAGTAGACCCATACGCTGTTGAAGGCCACCGAATACAGGTAGGAGTTCTCGCCTAGCCACTTCACCCCGGGAATGGCGTAGATCGCTTTCTGCAACTTCACCCCCGGCAGGTACTCGAACTTGCGCTCGACCAGCCTGCCTTGGTCCAGGGCGAACAGGCCCGCCTTGAGATTGTCCTCGAAATCGTTGGCGTAGAAGCCCAGGACCGCCACGTCGGGCCGGAATTTATGCCCTTCGTTCTCGAGGAACGCGAGCGACTCGGCAGTGCTGTAGCCGGAAACGCCGGTATTTAGCACCTCGGCGCGCAGCCCGCCGCGCGCGAGCGCGCGCTCGAGCACCGCGGAGAAGGTCGCCTCCTGACGCACTTCGTAGCCTTGGGTGTGCGAGTCGCCGAGGCTGAGCACGCGCAGCGTGCCGGCCGGCTTCGCGTAGTCGAAATCGCGCCGGTCGCGGAAGCCGCGGCTGTTGGTAACAAAGGTCCAGCTGCCGTCGACGCTGGAATGCCGGAATTCAGCGTTGGCGCGGATGCCGCGCAGCGCGTACTGGCCGTAGCGGTAGTCGGTGTGGTAGCGCGGGAACATCACGGTCTGGTCCTTGAGCAGCGCGCGGACGGCGACTTCACCGGCGGCAAGCGCGACCACCGTGCTCACCGCGAGGACCAGCAAGTTCTTGATCATGGCTTCAGTAGCTCGAACTTGGTTCTGCTCGAGCGAGGGGTCTTGCTTCTGCCCGCCACGTCCGCTTCTGCTGAGTACACATATCTCATGGCTCGCTCCTGTGGTTGGCGTCAGCCGCGCGTGGTGGCGAAGTAACGCAAATGGAAAAGCGCCGTGCGCCAGAATCCCCAGCCGTTGCGGTCGGCGCGCACCAGGCGCACGCCGTCCCTGAGCTGCGCCAGGCGCAGCTCGACGGCCGACAGGCGCCGCCCCGGGCGCAGCGGCAGGGCGAGCTCGTAGCCGCACTCGAGCAGCACCGGCCCGGCAAGCTCCTCGACGCGCGCGAGCGTTTTCGGCGCCATCGCGCGGTGGAACTTGCCGCGGTTGTCGGCGACCACCCGGCTCGCGCCGCGAGCGTCGCCCAGGTTTTCGCTGGACTTCTCGAGCACCAGCATGCGCGGCTCGAACTCCACGCCCAAAAACGCGCACACGCGCCGCAGCTCGGGCTCGGTGCGCGCGAGCAGATCCTCGTAGCGCAGCTCGAGATAATCGGCGCCGAGGGCCGCGCCGTCCTTGCGCGCCTTGCGCACGCCGTCCGCCCAGCGCTGCGCGGCGCGCAGCATGTCCTTGCCCCAGGCCTTGTGCATCGACAGGCAATAGTCGCGCACGTCGCGAACGATATGCAGCACCCGGGCCGCCGGATACAGCTGCTTGAGCAGCGGCAGATCGTCGATGTACGAGGGCGACTTGTCGCCCCAGATGCGCCCGCTGCCGCGCGGTGCGTCGACTTCGGTGCGCATCAGCGCCTCGAACACGCCGGCCGCGGAGAACTCGGCGCACGCCGCGTGCCAGCGGCCGGCGTCGATCAGCCTGCCCTGCTCGCGCTGAAAGCGGAAATAGCTGTGGCGCAGCATCTCGGCATGGAAAGCGTCGAAGCGCGCGCGCTGGCGCAGATCGCCGAAGCGCTCGAAGCGGTGCGCCAGCCACGGCAGGAACTCGCTCTCGTTGCGCGGCACGCCGATGCGCGGATGGCGGTTGAGCAAGCCGCGCAGCAGCTTGGTGCCCGAGCGCGGCATGCCGACGATGAACAGCGGTCCGGTAAAGCTCACGGTTTCGCCCCGGCGGCCACCATCCCGGCCGGCGGCAGCAGCGGCGCGAGGTATTTGGCGAGCGCCTCGGCCATGATGCGCTGGCCCTCGGCGTTGGGATGTCCGTCGGTGGCGTGGATCCAGAAGCGCGTGCCGTCGAGCCCCCAGAAGGCCGGCAGCAGGTCGACGTGGCGGATGCCGCTGTCGCGGCAGAACGCGGCCACCGCCTGGTGGTACTCCTTGATCGGGTAGGTGGCGTCGTCGAACTTCGCCATTGCCGGGATGATCATCACCACCAGCTCGATGCCGCGCTCGGCGGTGAGGCGCTGCATCTCGAGCAGGGCCTGTTGCACGCCGCGCCATTGCGGGTTGGTATCGACGTACTTGTCCTTCACCTCGCCGACCTGGCCGAAGCCCTTGAATCCGAGCGGGCGCAGCACCAACCCCAGGCGCGGCGTGACCCAGGCGAAGAACAGCGAGTTCTTCTTCAGCCACAGCGTGCCGGCGTTGATCGTCGAGCGGGCCTTTCGCAAGAGGGATTTTTCTTCCTGCGGCGGCCTGGCGCTGCGCTGCGCGCTGGAGGGCTCAACGTCGTTGTAGAGAAAACCAAGCACCACGACCTTGGGCTGCAGGGCGAGGCCGAGCTCGCGCAGCTGGGCGAGCTGGTGCCGGGTGTTGTAGCCGGGCATGCCCATGTTGAGCACCTCGACCGGCGCGCCGCGCTCCCGGCTGAGGAGACTTTCCAGCTGGCGCGGGTAGGTCTGCTCCTGCGCCACGCCCATGCCGAAGGTCACCGAGTCGCCGATGGCGAGGATGCGCAGCGCGCCGGGCGCCGGCTGCGGCGTGCGCTCGGCGTCGCGCAGGCCGAGCGAGTTGAAGGCGACCGGCACGCCGGTATGCAGGCCGCGCGCGTGCGGCCGCCCCGACCACTCCACCGGCGAGGAAAGCTTGCGGAACAGCTCGGCGGTATCGGCGGGCGGCGCGGTAATGCGCAGCCACGCCTCGGCGAGCGCACAGGGAATCGCCGCCGCCACCAGCATCACGGTGATGTTGATCAGCCACTTGCCCATAATGCTTTTCAGTCCAGCTCGAACTTGTGCTCGTAGTTCTGCTTGAGCGACGGGTCCTGCTTTTCCTTGCGCAGGAAGCAGTTGCCGATCGCCAGGCTCTCGATTTCGGTGCCCATGAAGCAGCGGAATGCGTCCTCGGGCGAGCCGACGATCGGCTCGCCGCGCACGTTGAAGCTGGTGTTGACGATCACCGGGCAGCCGGTCTCGGACTTGAAGCGCTCGATGAGCGCGTAGTAGCGCGGGTTGGTTTCCTTATGCACCGTCTGGATGCGCGCCGAGTAGTCGACGTGCGTCACCGCCGGGATCGACGAGCGCGGCACGTTGAGCTTGTCGATGCCGAAGAGCTTCTTCTCCTCCTCGGTCATGGCGATGCGGTGCTGCTCCGCCACGTCGGCGACCAGCAGCATGTATGGGCTCTCGCCGTCGATGTTGAAGTACTTCGGCGCGTCCTCGGCGAGCACCGAGGGCGCGAACGGGCGGAACGACTCGCGGTACTTGACCTTGAGGTTGAGCGTCTTCTGCATCGCCGGCGAGCGCGCATCGCCCAGGATCGAGCGTGCGCCGAGCGCGCGCGGGCCGAACTCCATGCGGCCCTGGAACCAGCCGAGCGCCTTGCCGTCGGCGAGGGACTTGGCGCACTCCTCGATGAGTGTTCCGTCTTCCAGAACTTCGAACACGGCTCCGGCACCGCGCAGGCGCTTCTCGATGTCGGACTGGGTGAACTGCGGCCCGAGGTAGCCGCCGCGCATCGCGTCCATGCCGGGCGCGATGGTTCTTTCCTGTTTCTGAAATTTATGAAATGCGACATAGGCCGCGCCCAGCGCCCCGCCCGCGTCGCCCGCCGCCGGCTGCATCCACAGCCGGTCAAAGTATTTCTTGCGCAGCAGCTTGCCGTTGGCCACGCAGTTGAGCGCCACACCGCCGGCCAGGCACAGGTTCTTCTCGCCGGTCTCCTGCGCCACGCCGTGCGCGAGCTTGAGCATCACCTCCTCGGTGATCGCCTGGACGGAGGCCGCGAGGTCCATCTCGCGCTGCGTCAGGCGCTGCTCGGGCGTGCGCGCCGGCCCGCCGAACAGATCGGCGAACCTGCCGTTGGTCATGGTGAGGCCGGTGCAGTACTCGAAATAGTCCAGGTTGAGCCGGAAGCTGCCGTCGTCCTTGATGTCGATAAGATTTTGCTTGATGACATCGACAAACCGTGGTTCTCCATAGGGGGCCAGCCCCATCACCTTGTACTCCCCCGAGTTCACCTTGAACCCGGTGTAGTAGGTGAAGGCGGAATACAGCAGGCCGAGCGAATGCGGGAACTGGATTTCGCGCATCACTTTCAAGTCGCGGCCGTTGCCCAGGGCGAGCGAGCTGGTGGTCCACTCGCCCACCCCGTCCAGCGTCAGCACCGCCGCGCGCTCGAACGGCGAGGGGTAGAACGCGCTCGCCGCATGGCTCAGGTGGTGCTCGGAGAACAGCAGCTTCTTCTCCCAGTCCTGCGCGCCGTCGACCAGCTGGAGCTCCTGGAGGATGTTGCGGCGCTGGAACAGCTTGTCCTTGACCCACACCGGCAGCGCCTGGCGGAACGAGGCGAAGCCGCGCGGTGCGAACGCGAGATAGGTCTCGAGCAGCCGCTCGAACTTGAGGAACGGCTTGTCGTAGAAGGCGACCAGGTCGATGTCGGCCGCGCGCGTGCCGGTGCTCTGCAGGCACGAGCGGATCGCCTCGTGCGGAAAGCCAGCGTCGTGCTTCTTGCGCGTGAAGCGCTCTTCCTGCGCCGCCGCCACCACCACGCCGTCGCGCAGCAGCGCGGCCGCGCTGTCGTGGTAGTACGCGGAGATCCCGAGGATTCTCATCGGCCTAGAACAGCGTGTAGATGAACGGGGCGACGACTGAACCCTGCGCGAGCACCAGCAGCCCGCCGAGCAGGACGGTGACCACGATGATCGGCAGCAGCCAGAATTTCCGGCGTGCGCCGAGGAAACGCCACATATGGACCACGAATTCCATCGCTGCTCCTCCTAGAACATGTCGCGGAAACTGTTGTCGGCCGGCCCGGGCGGGTCGCGGCGCTCCCAGTAGCTCGGCGCCTTGGGCTCGAAGCGCCGCTTCATGGCGTCGCGGCCGAAGGCGCGCATGGCGACACCGACGGGGGTGAAGACGCCGAAGAAGATCACGCCCATCACCACCGGGCTAACCACGTGGTGCATGAGCGCGCCGAACTTCATCCAGGCGTGCTTGAGCGGCGCCAGCCAATGCGAGCGCACCAGCGTCACCAGCGCGGTAATCGCGGCGAGCGCGAGCAGCCAGGGCTGGAAGAAAGAGACCAGCGCGAAGACGCCGGTGAAGGTCCAGCCGAACGACTGGTCTGAAGGCATTTGGGGTTTCATGGCTAGGCCACCTTAGCGCGTGTCGTAAGCGGTGCCGTCGACAGCCGGGGGTCCGAAGGGACTACGCCGGGCGCCGGCGCGTACTCCTGCCAGCTCTTGATCTGCAGCTCGGCCAGGCCCTTCTTCGACAGCGCCTCGACCAGGCGCTGCGCGAGCTGGATGTCGGTAATCAGCGGGATGCCCAGGTCGGCGGCCTTGCGGCGGATGCGGTAGTCGTTCTCCAGCTCTTCCTCGCCGCTGCTCTTCGGGATGTTGATGACCAGGTCGACGCCCCGGCTGCCCAGCACTTCGAGCGTGTTCGGCGCCTGCGGCTCGTTCGGCCAGTAAAGCTCGTGCGAATCGATGCCGTTGGCCTTCAGGAAGGCGGCGGTGCCATGGGTGGCGTACAGGCCCACGCCCATTTCGCGCAGCGCGCGGGCGCTCTCGAGGAACGCGGCCTTGCCCTCGATCGGCCCGGTGGACAGGAGCACGTTGCGCACCGGCAGCTTGAAGCCGACCGACAGCAGCGCCTTGAGGAACGCCTCCTCGAAGTCGTCGCCGAGGCAGCCGACCTCGCCGGTCGAGGCCATCTCCACGCCAAGCACCGGGTCGGCGCCTTCCAGGCGCGTGAAGGAAAACTGCGGCGCCTTGACGCCGACGTAGTCGAGGTCGGTGGCCGAGCCGTTCTGCACCGGGACCGGGCGGCCCATCATCACGCCGGCCGCGATGTCGATGAAGTTGGTGCGCAGCACCTTGGAGACGAACGGGAAGCTGCGCGAGGCGCGCAGGTTGCACTCGATCACCGAGACTTCGTTGTTCTTCGCCAGGAACTGGATGTTGAACGGGCCGTTGATCCGCAGCGCCGCGGCGATGCGCGCCGAGATGCGGCGGATGCGCCGCACGGTTTCCAGGTAGGTGCGCTGCGGCGGCAGTACCAGCGTCGCGTCGCCCGAATGCACGCCGGCGTTCTCGACGTGCTCGGACACCGCGCTCGCCACCAGCACCCCGTCGCGCGCCACCGCATCCATCTCCAGCTCGCGGGCGTTCTCGAGGAACTTGCTGACCACCACCGGGTGGCGCGGCGACAGGATGGTCGCCTTGTTCAGGAACCGGATCAGCTCGGCGTCGTTCGAGGCGACGCCCATCGCAGCACCCGACAACACATAGGAGGGTCGCACCAGGACCGGGTAGCCGACGCGCCGTGCAAACTCGAGCGCATCCTCCGAGGAGCTCAACTCGCGCCATGCCGGCTGCGCGATGCCGAGCTTGTCCAGGAGGCGGGAAAACTTGTGCCGGTCCTCGGCGGTGTCGATGCTCTCGGCCGAGGTGCCGAGCAGCGGCACCCCCGCCGCGGCGAGCTCGAGCGCGAGGTTGTTCGGCAGCTGGCCGCCGACCGAGACCACCACCCCGAGCGGGCGCTCGCGCCGGCACAGCTCGAGCACCGTCTCGAGGCTGATCTCGTCGAAGTAGAGCCGGTCGCACTCGTTGTAGTCGGTGCTCACCGTTTCGGGGTTGTGGTTGAGCATGATCGTGCGGTAGCCCATGCGCCGCAGCGATTGCACGGTGTTCACCGCGCACCAGTCGAACTCGACCGAGCTGCCGATGCGGTAGGCGCCCGAGCCCAGCACCAGCACCGCGTTCTCCAGGCTGCCGGCCTCGACGTCGTCCTCGATGCCGTTGTAGGTGAGGTAGAGGTAGTTGGTCTGCGCCGGATATTCGCCGGCGAGCGTGTCGATCTGCTTCACGCACGGCACGATGCCGGCGGCTTCGCGCTCGGCGCGCACCTGTTCGGGAGTTTTTCCCGACAATCTGGCGATCTGCGCATCCGAGAATCCGGCGCGTTTCGCTTCGGCCAGGTCCAGATTGCGTTCGATGCGCACGAGGTTCGCCAATCGCTGCAGGAACCAGCGGTCGATGTGCGACAGCCGATGGATCTCGTCGACGCCCATGCCGCGGCGCAGCGCCTCCAGGATGCCGTGGATGCGCTCGGGGGTGGGCTCGCGCAGCGCTTTCTCGATATCGCCGAACGGCGGCGCGGTGGTGCCGAGCATGCGCAGCGCCTTCTGCAGCGCCTCCTCGAAGCTGCGGCCGATCGCCATCACCTCGCCGACCGACTTCATGGACGAGCCGATGCCGGGCAGCGCGCCGCGGAATTTCTGCAGGTCCCAGCGCGGCGCCTTCACCACCACATAGTCGAGGGCGGGCTCGAAGCACGCCTTGGTCGCGCCGGTAATGGCGTTCGGCAGCTCGGTGAGCGCGTGGCCCAGGCCGAGCTTGGCGGCGACGAAGGCGAGCGGATAGCCGGTGGCCTTCGAGGCGAGCGCCGAGCTGCGCGAGAGGCGCGCATTGACCTCGATCACGCGGTAGGCGCCCGACTTCGGGTCGAGCGCGTACTGGATGTTGCACTCGCCGACCACGCCGAGATGGCGCACGGTGCGGATCGCGATCTCGCGCAGCAGGTGGTATTCGCGGTTGGTGAGCGTCTGGCTCGGCGCCACCACGATGCTCTCGCCCGTATGGATGCCCATCGGGTCGAGGTTCTCCATGTTGCAGACCACGATGCAGTTGTCGAAGCGGTCGCGCACCACTTCGTATTCGAGCTCCTTCCAGCCGACGAGGTATTCCTCGACCAGCACCTGCGGGCTGTGGGCGAGCCCCTTGACTACCCGCTCGCGCAGCTGCGCTTCGTTCGCGCACAGGCCTGAGCCCAGGCCGCCGAGCGCGTAGGCGACGCGCGCCATGACCGGGTAGCCAATGTCGTTGGCGAGGGAAATGGCTTCGTCCATCGTGGTCGCAGCGCCACTGCGTGGAAAATCCACACCGATCTCGGCGAGCTTGTCGCAGAAAATCTTGCGATCTTCGGTCGCCTCGATGGTCGCGATCGGGGTACCCAGGACTTTGACGTTGTATTTCGCCAGCGTCCCGTCCCGGTCCAGTTGCAAACCACAATTCAACGCGGTCTGCCCGCCGAAGCCGAGCGCGATCGCATCGGGCCGCTCGCGCTCGATCACCTGCTCGACGAACTGCGGCGTCACCGGCAGGAAATAGATCTGGTCGGCGAGCGCTTCCGAGGTCTGGATGGTGGCGATGTTCGGGTTGACCAGCACCGTGCTCACGCCCTCTTCCTTGAAGGCCTTGATCGCCTGGCTGCCGGAATAGTCGAACTCGCCGGCCTCGCCGATCTTGAGCGCGCCGCTGCCGAGGATGAGGACTTTCATTGCGGGTCGCGCGGCTGTGCGCACAATTGGCCCGCGATGAGTTCCGCGCCGAGCGCGTGCCCGGCCTGGTTCCAGTGGCCGAAGCCGAGCCGGGCGTTGGCGAAGCCGTGCAGGTAGGCGCCGGTGGCGTCGGCGTGGCGCTGCATGGTCTCGGTGAGCGCCACCACCTCGATGCGGTGGCGCTCGCCGAACCCGCGCAGGCGCCGGTCCGGATAGAACAGGTCGCCGACGCCCAGGAACTCGGCGTAGCGCCGGCGCAGGGACGGGTCGGGATAGACGGCACCGGCGCTGGAGAGCACTGCGACGACGAAGCGCGCACCGCTCCTGCCGGTCTCCTGCTGCATCGCGAGCAGCAGCCCCTCGGTCACCCCCCAGGCGTCGCGCCAGGCGGCATCGACCGGCTCGCGCAGCACGTTCTCATCGAGCCCGGGCTCGGCGAGCGGCGGCAGGCGCTTGCTGCCGTCGGCCAGCGCCACCGCGATCGGCGCATTGTGGCGTAGTTCCAGGCGTCCGGCCACGCGCCTTGCGAAGCAGCTGGTAGAGGCGCAGATCATGGAGCGCGGCGCGCTGCGCGCCCGCTTGCATGGCCTCGAGGAACAACGGCTCCGTGGCGAAGGAGTCGTCGAGCGCGAGCTTGCCGTCGCGCAGCACGAAGAACGGCCGCTTGTTCTCCCGCTCGAGCGTCTTCGAGTTGTTGCGCACGTCGTTGCCGGGAAAGAAGGCGAGCAGCACGAGATCCGGCGAATAATCCGCGGCGCGGTGGCGCAGCGTGAGAAGCTGCTGCGCGGTGCCGTAGCCGGAAACGCCGAAGTTCACCGCCTCGATGCGCTTGCCGGGCTGGAAGCCGCAGGCCTCGAGCCGCCGCGCCAGCAGCCACCAGAAGGTCTCTTCCAGCCGCACCTGCAATGCCTCGGCATAGGAGTCGCCGAGCACCGCAATGCGGTACGTGCCGCCCGGCTTCGGCAGCGCGTGCTCGCGGTCGCGCAGCCCGCGGCTGTTGACCTTCACGTACGCCTCGCCCTCGATGCGGTTCCAGCCTTCCACGCCCGGCCGCAGGCGCGAGCCGGTCAACGGGTCCGGCAGCCAGAAGCTCGGAAACGAAAACCCGATGGCACGCAGCACACTCTCGCCGATGACGAGGGACACGAGGACGCTGCCCAGCAGCAGCGCGAGGGGCGCGGCAAACCGCTTCATGGAATCATGTCCGCGAAGTGGTCGAACAGGTAGCCGCAGTCGAGCGGGCCGGGCGCGGCCTCGGGGTGGAACTGCACGCTCAGGAACGGCTTCGTGCTGTGGCGCAGGCCCTCGTTCGAGCCATCGTTCGCGTTCCTGAACCACGGGTGCCAGCCCGCCGGCAGGGTCGCCTCGTCCACCGCGAAGCCGTGGTTCTGCGAGGTGATGTAGCAGCGGCCGGTGCCCGGCAGGCGAGGGTCTCCTACTTCGATGCAGGGCTGGTTGTGGCCGCGGTGGCCGAACTTGAGCTTGTAGGTGTTCGCGCCGGCGGCGAGGGCGAGGAGCTGGTTGCCCAGGCAGATTCCCATGATCGGCTTGCCGAGATCCATCGCTTTGCGGAGGTTGGCGATGGTGGTCGTGCAGGCGGTCGGGTCGCCCGGGCCGTTGGAGATGAAGAGGCCGTCGAAATCCTCGGCCAGGAAGTCATGGTCCCAGGGCACGCGGATCACCGTGAGGCCGCGAGAACGCAGCTCCTCGATGATGCTTCCCTTCGCGCCGCAATCGACAAGAAGGACCGTCTTGCCCTTGCCCGGATAGACCTCGCGGGTGCCATTGCCAACCTGGGCGACGAGGTTTTCCTTGTTGGGATCGCTGAGCTCGATGTCTTCGCCGCCCACGACGATCTTGCCGAGCATGCAGCCACGCGTGCGCAGCCGCTTGGTGAGCGCGCGCGTATCGACGCCGGCGATGCAGGGAATGCCCTCCTCGTCGAGCCACTGCGGCAGGCTCTTCTGCGCCTCGGCGTGGCTGTATTTCTCGGCCATCTCGGAAACGACCAGGGCGCTCGCCTGGATGCGGCTGGATTCGAACGCGGGGGGAACGCCATAGTTGCCGACCAGCGGATAGGTGAGCACCATGATCTGCCCGCGGTAGGACGGGTCGGTAAGGGCCTCGGTGTAGCCGACCATGCCGGTGTTGAACACGACCTCGCCGGCGACCGAGCGCGGCCGGCCGTAGACGCGGCCCGGAAAGGTGGCTCCGTCTTCGAGTGTCAGGATTGCCGTGCGCATAGATGCCTGGCGATGAGCTCTGCGGCGGTGCGGTGGCCCTCTGCGTTCCAGTGCCCCCGCCCCATGCCGATGTTGTCGAAACCGTGGAAATACGCCTTGCGCTCCTCGGCGAGGCGCTGCATCTCGAGCGCGAGCGGCACGGCCTGGATGCCGTGGCGCTTGGCGAACCCGGCGACGCGGTTGTCCGGGTAGAAGAGGTCGGCGACGCCGAGCTTCGCCTCCAAAGCCTTGCGCACCGCGGCATCCGGGTGCACCTGGATGGCATAGGGGACGGTGACGACCAGGAACTGCGCCCCGCCGCGCTTCGCGGTATCGGCGGCCTTGGCGATCAGGCGCTCGGTGATCGTCCAAGCCTCTTCCCAGTTCGGCTCCCGGGGCGCGGCCAGCACGACCGCCTCCAGGCCCTGCTCCACGCCGGCGCCATCGGCGTGCGCCTGGCGAAACAGCGATCCCATCTGCACTCTGCGCACGAGCTGCAGCACGCGGGAATAGTCCGCCGCCCGGCGCAGAAGCTCGTTTCTGCGGGAGCTGTGCGCGGCGAAGAGCGCGCTGCTGGTGAAAGAGTCGTCGCGCCAAAGGCTCCCGTCCGGGTTGAGGCGATAGAACGGCCGCGTCGTCTTCGCTTCGAGCGCGTAGTGGTTGTTGCTCACGTCGTTGCCGTTGGTGAACTGCAGCAGCACGAGGTCCGGCCGGTAGCGCAGCGCGCGCGACTCGAGCAGCGCGAGCTCCTGCGCCGTGCCGTAGCCCGAGGTGCCGAAGTTCAGCACCTCGATCTTCCTGCCGCCGGCGAAGCCG
Source organism: uncultured beta proteobacterium (assembly GCA_963810475.1). Lineage (GTDB taxonomy): Bacteria > Pseudomonadota > Gammaproteobacteria > Burkholderiales > SG8-39 > SCGC-AG-212-J23. Next base: position 16,632 of record CAWENY010000038.1, read on the forward strand.
CAGCGCTCCAGTTCCCTGGGCAGCACGGCCCAGAACGCCTCCTCGGCGTCCACCTGGAGCGCCTCGGCGTAGGAGTCGCCGAGCACGGCGATGCGATAGACGTTCGCCGCCTTCTCCACGGGGTGGTCGCGGTCGCGCATGCCGGCGGCGTTCACGCGCACGAGCGCCTTTCCCTCGTTCGTGTACCAGGCCTCCAGGCCCGGCCGCAGCGTCCAGCCGAGCTCGGGATCGGGGCGGTACCAGACCGGGGAGCTGAAGCCGATCACGCGCAGCGCGATCTCGGCGAGGATCAGCGCGAACAGCGTGCTCGCGGCGATCACCGCGGCCGGCACGAGAAGCCGTTTCATCTCAGTCCAGCAGATGCGGAGGCAGTGCGTGGTTCATGCGCTGGAATTTACGCTTGGGATTGCGCTGCGCGTTCGAGGCGAATCCCTCCACCAGGACTAGGCCAGCCGGCTCCGGCGCGCACCACCACTTCGCCCGCGGCGAGCGCGAGCAATGAGCTCGTGGCGACCAGCGCCGTGCCTCCAAGGAAGCGTTTCATGGATGAGCCTTAGCGCGCGCGCTGCGCCATCTCGTCGACGCTGCGTGGGCTGAGTGGAGCAACCGAGACACCTCAGGTGGCAGGCTGCTGATGGCGCGGGGCGGGCTTGGCCCACAGCGCGTCGTAGGCGGCGAGAAGCTTCGGCGCCTCGTAGCGCCACTCGAGCTCGTTCTGCACCCGCCGGCGGCCGAAGACGCCCATGCGCGCGCGCTGCTCCGGGTTGTCGAGCAGCTCGGCGATCTTCACCGCGAAATGCACCGGGTCGTTCTTCTTCGCGTAGAGCGACGCTTGCTGCGCCGAGAAGCGGCCCTCGGTCAGGTCGAACTGCACGATCGGCTTGCCGAGGGCCATGTACTCCATGATCTTGTTCATGGTCGAGATGTCGTTCATCTCGTTGGCCACGTCCGGGTTCACGCAGACGTCGGCGGTGTTGAGCATCGCCAGCAGCTCGGCGTCGGGCACCCGGCCGGTGAAGGTGACGTAGTCCGCCACGCCCAGCTCGCGCGCCAGGTTGCGCATTTCCTGCAGCGAGGTGCCGCCGCCGACCAGGCCGAAGTGGATGTCGGTTCTTTTAAGCTTGTGCACCAGGTGGCGGACCGCCTGCAGCAGCAGGTCGATGCCCTCCTGCCGGCCCATGACGCCGACGTAGCCCACCAGGTATTGCCTTCCGCATTTCAAGGATGGAACCGCGGGAACCTGCTTGAGGCGATCCAGGCTCGGCCCGCTGCGCACCACGAACACGCGCTCGGGCGGCATGCCGCCGCGCTCGATGGCGATACGGCGGTAGGAGTTGTTGGTGGCGATCGAGACGTCGGCGAAGCGAAAGGTCAGACGCTCGAGCAGGCACATCGCCTTCCAGAGCAAGTCGCGCCGGCCGAACTTGGCTTCGTAGAGCTCCGGGTTGGCGTCGTGGTGGTCGAATACGAACTTCCTGCCGAACAGCTTGAAGAAGTTGCCGATGAGGAAGAAGAGATCCGGCGGATTGCACGCGTGGATGGCGTCGAAGCCTTTGGCAAAAAAGACCTTCAGGCTGAGAACAAAGGTCCAAGAAAGCGCCGCGAAGTATTCGACCGCATAGCCGAGCGCGCCTTCGGCTTCGGCCGGCAGCGGGTAGCGCCAGATGTCGATGCCGTCGATCGCCTCGTGCTTCTTTTCGTACCCCTTGCCGGTGGGGCAGATGATCGACACCGTATAGCCGGCGTCGCGCAGCGTGGTCGCTTCCTGCCACACCCGCCGGTCGAACGGGCTCGGCAAGTTCTCCACCAGGATGAGAACTCGACGTCCCATTATTTGATGGCGGCGATGCGAACCGGCTTGAGCAGGAGCGAAAGCAGCGAGACGCGCACCGCGGAAAAGCCCGCGGCAAACAGCCGCCTGCGCACTTCCATGGCGGGCTGCTGCGTGGTGAAGTGGTACTCGCCCGCGTCCACCAGGCCGTGGCGCACGCTTTCCATGTGCAACAGCGAGTCGGCGGGGTGAAGGTGGTCCATGAAGTCGCCGCTCCACGCGATGTCGATCGCCGCCCGCGGCAGCGGGATGTGGATGCCGTCGCACAGCACGATCCTGAGGTTGCTGGGCGCGCGCACGTTCTGTACCAGGTGCCCGGAGACGTCGATCGCATACACGCGCTCCACATAACCGGCCGCCCGCAGCGCCAATGAAGCGTCGGGACTGCCGACCTCCATGAATACGGTGCGCGGCGTGAAGCGCGCCTCGAGCATCGCGTACGGGTCGTCTGTTTTTTTCCGAGAGCTGAGCCGCAGAGGCGCCCGGAGGGCAATACTGTCTACCAGCATAGCCCCTCGTAAACGCCGGCCACGGTGCGCGAGTCGGACACGCGCACGAAATCGATCACGGTCTGGCCCTCGCTGATGCGGCGCGGCACGTCGGTGAACTCCGCAGCGCCGTTGCCGATGACGATGGTCTGCGCGTGACCGAGCACCTCGTCGATGGTCGGCACCATCAGGCGCGACAGATGCGGGATCTTGTTGAGGATGTAGTCGCGGTTGGCGCCGTGGATGCAGGCGAGGCTCACGTTGCGGTCGTAGACCTTGACGTCGTAGCCCTTGCCGATCAGCCGCTCGGTGAGCTCGACCATCGGGCTCTCGCGCAGGTCGTCGGTGCCGGCCTTGAAGCTGATGCCGAGGATGCCGATGCGGCGGTTGCCCTTGTCGATCACCGCCTGGACACCGCGCGCGATTTGCAGTTCATTGGAGGGAAGGACTGAAGAAAGAATGGGTAAAACCACATCCAGGCTCTTCGCCTTATAGAGCAGCGCGCGCAGGTCCTTCGGCAGGCACGAGCCGCCGAAGGCGAAGCCCGGCTTGAGGTAATAGGGCGAGAGGTTGAGCTTCTGGTCCTTGCAGAAGATCTCCATCACGCGGTGCGCGTCGACGCCGAGCGCCTTGCACAGCGCGCCGACTTCGTTGGCGAAGCCCACCTTGAGGCCGTGCCAGCAGTTGTCGGCGTACTTCACCATCTCGGCGGTGTCGACGTCGGTGCGGATCATCGGCCCCGGCGTCTTGGCATAGAGGTTGGCGAGCAGCTCGCCGCTCGAGCGGCTGAGCTCGCCGATCACCGTCTTCGGCGGGTGGTAGTAGTCATGCACCGCGGTGCCTTCGCGCAGGAATTCGGGGTTGATGCACAGGCCGAATTCCTCGCCGGCTTTCCTGCCGGAATACTTTTCCAGAATCGGGATCACCACCTCGCGCATGGTGCCGGGCAGCATGGTGCTGCGCATGACGATCACCGGCGCACCCGGATGGGTGGCGATGGTTTCGCCGATCTGCTGGCACACGCGCTTGATGTAGGTGAGGTCGATGCCGCCGTTCGGCAGGCTCGGGGTGCCGACGCACACCAGCGCGAGGTCGGTATGGCGTACCGCGTCGCCCACCTCGGTGCTGGCGCGCAGCCGGCCCGCCGCGACCTGCTCGTGGATGATGTCGCCGATGTCCTTCTCGATGATCGGCGACTTGCCGGCATTGATGAGCTCGACCTTGGTGCGCTCCGGATCGACGCCGATCACTTCATGACCGTCTTTCGCAAGGCATCCCGCGGATACGGCGCCGACGTATCCAAGCCCCAGCACGCAAATTTTCATCTCGCGAGGATGCGCGATTTCTCTTGAAGCGGTCGCCCGCCGGCGTCGCCGGTGCGTAGGCTGTCCGGTAGTGACGTAACAGCCCGACGCGCCGATCGGCTCATGCCGGTTTAGGAGTATGGTTAGCCGCAATGCCTGGCTTCGACATCATCGCCCTCGCCGCCTCGGCCGGCGGCCTGAAAGCGCTCACCGACGTGCTGTCCGCGTTGCCGCGCGATCTTCCGGTGGCGCTGGTGGTGGTGCAGCACCTCGACCCGCGCCACCGCAGCCTGATGGCCGAGATCCTCGGCAAGCGCACCTCGCTTGTCGTCAGGGAGGCGCGCGAAGGCGATGCGCTCGAGCGCGGCCTCGCCTTGATCGCGCCGCCGAACCGCCACCTGCTGGTGAACCCGGACCGCAGCGTGTCGCTGTCGCAGTCGGAGCTGGTGCACTTCGTGCGGCCGTCGGCCGACCTGCTGTTCGAATCGACCGCCACTGCCTACAAGGAGCGCGCCATCGCCGTGGTACTTTCCGGCACGGGGCGTGACGGCGCAATGGGCGTGAAAGCGATCAAGAAAATGGGCGGCACCGTGATCGTGCAGGACGAGAAGACTTCGCAGTTCTCGGGCATGCCGGACGCCGCGCAGCAAACCGGCATGGTGGACTTCATCCTGCCCTTGCCCGAGATCGCGCCGGCGCTGCGCACGCTGGTGAGCGGCGAGGCGTGATGACCGGCGAAGCCGACGCCGGGTTCGAGGACCTGCTCGCCTTCCTGCAGCAGAGCCGCGGCTTCGACTTCAGCGGCTACAAGCGCGCGAGCCTGATGCGCCGCGTCGGCCGCCGCCTGCAGATGCTCGGCATCGGCAGCTTCGAGGAATACAAGGACTACCTCGAAGTCCACCAGGCGGAGTTCGCGCTTCTCTTCAACACCATCCTGATCAACGTCACGTCGTTCTTCCGCGATCCCGAGGCGTGGGATTACCTCGCGGGCGAGGTGGTGCCCGGAATGCTCGAGCGCAAGCCGGCCGGCAGCGCCGGTGCGCGTCTGGTCAGCGGGCTGCGCCGCCGGCCAGGAGGCCTACACCATCGCCATGGTGCTCGCCGAGATCATGGGCTGGGAAGCGTTCCGCGAGCGCGTCAAGATCTACGCCACCGACGTCGACGAGGAGGCGCTCGCGCAGGCGCGCCAGGCGAGCTACTCGGCGAAGGAGGTCGAGATGCTCAACGCCGAGCGGCTGGAGCGCTACTTCGACCTGGTCAACGGCCGCTACGTGTTCCGCAGCGACCTGCGGCGCGCGGTGATCTTCGGCCGCAACGACCTGATGGAAGACGCGCCGATCTCGCGCCTGGACCTGCTGGTGTGCCGCAATACGCTGATGTACTTCAACGCCGAGGCGCAGGCCCGGATCCTCGGCCGCTTCCACTTCGCCCTGAACGGCGACGGCAAGGGCAACGGCACGCTGTTCCTCGGCCGTGCCGAGATGCTGCTCACCCACGCCCGCTGTTCGTGCCGCTGGAGCTCAAGTACCGCGTGTTCGCCAAGGTGGTGCCGCCCTCGCGACGCGCGCTGCTCCCAGCTGGCAGCGGATAATGGCGAGATGAGCGAAAACCCGCGACTGCGCGACCTGGCGCTCGAGGACTCCCCGGTGCCGCGCATCGTGGTCGACGCCGAACGGCGTGCTGGCGATCGCCAATGCGCGCGCCCGCGTGCTGTTCAGCATCAACGCCAAGGACGTCGGCCGGCCGCTGAAGGACCTCGAGATCTCCTACCGTCCATCCGAGCTGCGCGCGCTCATCGAGCAGGCGCACGCCGAGCGCCGCACCGTGACGCTGACCGGCGTGGAGCGCCGCTTCCCCGACGGCGAGGTGCAGTTTCTCGACGTGGTGGTGGCGCCGCTGCTCGACGACGGGCAAAAGCCGCTCGGCGCCGCGGTGAGCTTCATCGACGTCACGCGCGCCATGCGGCTGCAGGACGAGGTGCGGCGCTCGCAGGAGGAAGTGCAGACCGCCAACGAGGAGCTGCAGTCCTCCAACGAGGAGCTGCAGACCACCAACGAGGAGCTGCAGTCGTCGAACGAGGAGCTCGAGACCACCAACGAGGAGCTGCAGTCGACCAACGAAGAGCTCGAGACCATGAACGAGGAGCTGCAGTCGACCAACGAGGAGCTGCAGACCGTCAACGAGGAGCTGCGCACGCGCAGCGAGGAGCTGAACCACCTCAACGCGTTCTTCAGCTCCGTGCTGGGGAGCCTCAGCGCCGGCGCCGTGGTGGTGAACAGCAACCTCGACGTCCTGATGTGGAACCACCGCGCCGAGGATATGTGGGGCCTGCGCGCCGACGAGGTGCAGGGCAAAGGCCTGCTCAACCTCGACATCGGCCTGCCGGTGGCGGAGCTGCGCACCGTGATCCGCCCCTGCCTGGCCGGCGAAATCGACCGCCAGGAAGTGCTGCTCGACGCGGTCAACCGCCGTGGCAAGAAAATCAAATGCCGCGTCACCTGCACCCCGCTCGTCGCCGGCAGCAAGAAGCGCGAGGGCGTCATCCTGATGATGGAAGAAGCCTAGCCCCGAGTTGGGTCTGGGAATTGCTAGGTAGTCAGCATGGCCAACAAGGACATCGTGGTGGTCGGCGCCTCCGCGGGGGGCATGGAGGCGCTGCAGAAGCTGGTGTCGCACCTGCCGCCGGACCTGCCGGCGGCGCTGTTCATCGTCTGGCACCTCTCGCCCGGCGCGAAGAGCATCCTGCCGCAGATCCTTTCCAAGTCCGGGCCGCTCAAGGCGGTGCACCCGCAGGACGGCGACCCGATCGAGCCGGGTCGCATCTACGTGGCGCCGAACGATCACCACATGCTGCTCGAGAAGGACTACATCCGCGTCGCGCGCGGGCCGAAGGAAAACCGCTTTCGCCCGGCGGTGGATCCGCTGTTCCGCTCCGCGGCGTACGTCTACGGGCCGCGCACCATCGGCGTGGTGCTGACCGGCGCGCTCGACGACGGCACCGCCGGGCTATGGACCATCAAGCTGCGCGGCGGCACGGCGATCGTGCAGGAGCCCGCCGAGGCGCTGATCCGCTCGATGCCGCTCAACGCGCTCGACAACGTCGCGGTGGACCACAAGCTGCCGGCGGCGGAGATCGGCGCGCTGATCGGCCGCCTGGTGCGCGAGCCGGCGCCGGCCGCGCCGCGCGTGCCGGAGATCGAGAATGAGAAGACCGAGCGCGAGCTGCGCGTCGCCAAGGAGCACGACGCGCTCGAGGAAGGGCTGATGAATTTCGGCGAGCTGTCGCCGTTCACCTGCCCGGAATGCCACGGCGTGCTGTCGATGATGCGCGAAGGGAAAATCGTGCGCTTTCGCTGCCACACCGGACACGCGTTCTCCTCCGATGCCCTGCTTGCCTCGAACGGCGAGGAGCTCGAGGCGCGGCTGTGGGACGCGGTGCGCGCCTCGGACGAGAGCGTCATCCTGCTCAACCGCCTGGGCGAGGAATTCGCGAAAAGCGGCAACACCGCCGCCGCGGAGAAGTGCTTCGACGAGGCGCGCGAGGCGCACGAGCGCTCCCGCCCGATACGCGAGGCCGCGATCGCCAACGAGGAGCACAACGTGCAGAACCTGCGGCAGGAAGCCGCGGGCTAGTTCAGCGGTTAGTTCACCGAGCCGGCGTTCTGGTTGTCCTG
>CAWENY010000039.1:0-149693 GCA_963810475.1 uncultured beta proteobacterium
GGCTCGATGGGCAAGACGTTCGTGCGCCGCGTGCTCGGCGGTGAGGTCGGCACGCCGCAAAAAGTCATCGTGTTCTCGCGTGACGAGGCGAAGCAGCACGACATGCGCATGGAGTACCTGCACCGCGCGGTGACCACCGACGAGGTGATTTTCAACAATTTCAAGAACGTGCTCGAGTTCCGCATCGGCGACGTGCGCGATTACGCCGACGTGTGCTCCGCGGTGAAGGAAGTCGACATCGTGGTCAACGCGGCGGCGCTGAAGCAGGTGCCGACCTGCGAGTACTTTCCGTGGCAGGCGATCGCGACCAATTGCCTCGGCGCGGCCAATATCGTGCGCGCCATCCACGAAAACAGCTACCCGGTGCAGAGCGTGGTGGCGATCAGCACCGACAAGGCCTGCAAGCCGGTGAACGTCATGGGCATGTCGAAGTCGCTGCAGGAGCGCATCGTCATCGCCGCCAACGTGCTCAACCGCAAGACCCGCTTCATCTGCGTGCGCTATGGCAACGTGCTCGCCTCGCGCGGCTCGGTGATTCCGCTGTTCCACGACCAGATCCGCAACGGCGGGCCGGTAACGATCACCGTGCCGAACATGACGCGGTTCCTGCTGAGCCTCGACCAGGCGGTCGACACGGTATTCACCGCGCTCACGGAAGCGGGCGCCGGCGAAACCTACGTTCCTAACGCGCCTTCGGCCACGGTGGAGAACCTGGCAAAGGCGCTGATCGGCAAGCGGCCGGTCGAGACCAAGATCGTCGGCATCCGCCCAGGCGAAAAGATGCACGAGATCATGATCTCGGAGGAAGAGGCGCATCATTGCGTGCGGCGCGGCGAGTACTACTCGATCCTGCCGATGCTCCCCGAGCTCGCCGAGCGCACGCGCGAGAAGCGCGGCGCGCTGTCGGCCGAATTCAGCTCCGCCGACAACGTGCTCGACTTCAAGGGCACCGAGGCGCTGCTGCGCCAGCACCGCCTGATGATCGAGGACGTCAACCCGGCGAACTTGTCCGAGCTGCTGCGCTGAGCAAAGTTGTCGTCACCGGGGCCACTGGCTTCGTCGGGCGCCATCTCTGTCCCGCGCTGGCCGCCGCCGGCCACGAGGCGCGGCCGGCGGATACGCGCGTGCCGGACTCGGTCGAAAATGCGCTGTCGGGGGCCGACGCCGTGGTTCACCTGGCGGCGCGCGTGCATGTGATGCGGGACAGGGCGGCAGATCCACTCGCCGAGTTCCGCCGCGTGAACACGGAGGCGACTCTCGCGCTCGCGCGCGCCGCCTTGCGCGAGGGCGTGCGCCGCTTTGTCTTCCTCAGCAGCATCAAGGTGAACGGCGAGCGAACCGAGGGCGGGCCGTTCACCGAGCGGGATGCGCCGGCGCCGGTCGATGCCTACGCCGTTTCAAAATGGGAAGCGGAGCGGGGTCTGGCGCAGCTCGGGCTGGATCTGGTCGTGCTGCGGCCGCCGCTGGTCTACGGGCCGGCCGTAAAGGGCAACTTCCTGCGCCTGATGAAGCTCGTGGCGCGCGGCGTGCCGCTGCCACTCGCCGGCGTGGCGAACTGCCGCAGCCTGATCTACGTCGGCAACCTGGCGAGCGCCATCGAGCGCGCCGTGCGCGCCGAGCGATCAGTGCAGGGGCCGTTCCTGGTCAGCGACGGCGAGGATCTTTCGACCGCGCAGCTGGTGCGCAGGCTTGGCGATGCGATGGGCAGGCGCGCGCGCCTCTTCACTCTGCCGCCCGCGCTGCTTCACGCGCTCGGACGCGCGCTCGGCAAGGGAGAGGAAGTAAGTCGGATGATAGAATCGCTGCGCGTCGATTGTTCGGCAGCCAGGCGCGAACTCCAATGGGAAATTCCTTACACCGTCGAGCAGGGCCTGCGGGAGACCGCGGACTGGTTCGTGCGGGCGCGCTCCGCCGCCTGAGCGCGTGACGGGCTCTTCGTTCCGCGACGCCTGCGCCTTCTGCGGCAGCCGGTCCCTCGAGCCGATCATCGACTTCGGCGACGTCGCGCTCGCCGGCGGCTTTCTCAAGCCGGCACAGTTCGAGACCGAGCCGCGCTACCGACTGCGTGTGGTGTTCTGCACCGATTGCCTGGCGCTCCAGCTGCCGGACGTGGTCGATCCTGCGCCGCTGTTCGCGAACTACTTTTACTTCTCTTCGGCGATCCGCTCGCTGCGCGAGCACTTCCTCGACTACGCGAGCGAGGTGGTCGCGCGCTTTCTGCGGCCCGAGCATGCGACCGTGGTCGAGATCGGCTGCAACGACGGCATCCTGCTCAAGCCCCTCGCCGATCAGGGCGTGCGCACGCCGATCGGCGTCGATCCGGCGACCAACATCGTGCAATCGATCGGCGATCCGCGCATCACGATCGTCAACGATTTCTTCGGCAGCGCAGTCGCGGCGCGCATCCGCGATAAGCACGGCGCCGCCGACCTCATCGTCGCCAACAACGTCTACGCGCATATCCCCGACATCAACGACGTAACCAAGGGCGTGGCCGAGCTGCTCGCTCCCAACGGCGTGTTCGTATTCGAGGTGCACCACCTCGGCAGCGTGCTGCGGGGCCTGCAGTACGACATGATCTACCACGAGCACCTCTATTACTACTCGCTGCTGGCGCTGGAGAATCATCTGCGTCGGCATGGCCTGAAGGTGTTCGACGTCAAGCGCATTCCGATCCACGCCGGCTCGATGCGCTACTACGTCTGCCGCGCAGGGCAGCCGCTGGGCAAAGAGCGTGACCAACCGCGTCGCGCTCCTGCGGCAGGACGAGCTCGCGCAGGGCCTCGACCGCGTCGAGACGTTCCAGCACTTCGCCGCCGAGATCGCGCAGCGCAAGGACATCTTGGTGCGGATACCTCGAGCGGCTGCGCAAAGCGGGCAGGCGCGTCGCCGGCTACGGCGCCTCAGGACGCGCCAACACGATCATCCAGTACTGCGGCATCGGCCGCGAGCACATGGAGTACATGATCGACGACGCGCCGGCCAAGTGGGGCTATTACACGCCGGGCTCGCATTTCGAGATCCGCTCCACCGAGGCGCTGCAGCGCGACCCGCCCGACTGTCCTGCTGATCTTCGCCTGGGGCTATCTCAACGAGATCGCCGAGAAGTGCAAGCCGTACCTGGACCGCGGCGGGCGCCTGCTCACGCCGCTGCCGGAAGTCCGCCTGATGAGCCACGTCAACGAGAGCACAACAACATGAAAGTGATGTCGATCTTCGGTACGCGTCCCGAGATGATCAAGCTGTGGTCGACGCTGAAGAAGCTCGACGAGCTGAATTTCGAGCACGTGATGGTGCATACCGGGCAGAACTTCACGCCGGAACTGAAGGACTTCTTCTTCCGCGACCTCGAGCTGCGCAAGCCCGACTACGACCTGAAGATCGATACCTCGAGCTATGGCGCCGAGGTGGCGGACGTGGTCAAGAAATCCGACGAGCTGCTGGTCAAGGTAAAGCCAGATGCGCTGCTGATCCTCGGCGACACCTACAGCGGCCTGTCGGTCATGCCGGCGTCGCACCGCGGCGTGCGCATCTTCCACATGGAAGCCGGCCTGCGCGCATGGGACAAGCGCATGCCCGAGCAGCGCAACCGCATCCTCATCGACCACATGAGCGATGTCCTGCTGCCTTTCCATCGCTATCACCGCGAGAACCTGATCCGCGAGAACATCCATCCGTCGAAGATCTTCGTCACCGGCAATCCGACCTACGAGGCGATGTGGGCGTTCCTGCCGAAGATCCGCGAGAGCGACATCCTGAAGCGGCTGCAGCTCGAGCCGCGACAATACCTGCTGATCACCGCGCACCGCAGCGAGAACGTCGATAACCCGGTGCACCTTGACGCGATCCTCAAGGCGCTCGGCGAGCTGCACCGCCGCTTCAAGCGCGAGGTGATCTATCCGATGCACCCGCGCACGCGCAGCAAGCTCGGCAACCGGGAGCTTCCGGCGGGCGTGCGCATCATGGCGCCATTCGGCTTCTACGACTTCAACCGGCTGTTCATGGACGCCTATTGCGTGCTGTCGGATTCCGGCACGGCGCCGGAGGAGGCGTTCTTCTACAAGGTGCCCTGCGTCAGCCTGCGCATGACCACCGAGCGCCAGGAAACAGTGGAGGGCGGCGCGCACATCGTCGCCGGTCTGGACATGGAGAATATCGTCCAAGCCGTGACCACCATCGTGTCGCAGCCCTGGAAAGCACGCTATGAGATCGAAAGCGACTTCGCGCCTTCGACGGTGGTGGTGAACTGCATCCGGAGTCGCATAACGAATTTCTTCTGATCCCCTTCCGGGGGCAGACGCCGGGGAGGGAGGGCTAGTGCTTTACCCGCTCGCATACATGGCAACGACGTCGGCAATTACGTTATTGCTGATTGGCGTGGGCCTGCTGGGCGAGACGGCACTCGCCGCCGATCTCGCTATCGCGCAAGGCGCGGTCATCGCGACCTTCTTCGCGTTTTCGGCAAATGCGCGAAACCTGCTTCTCCAGCGGGAGAAGCCGCCTGCCATCGATGAGCTGGTTCTCGCCCGGCTTCTCCTGATGGTGCCCTTGGCCCTGCTGGCGTGGTTCCTCAGCGTCGGGGCAGCGGATGTGTCCCCCAGCATCGCCGGCGCGGTCATCTTGCGCCGCGCGAGCGAATGGCTCAGCGAGTTGCACCTCAGCCAGATGGAGCGCGATGAAGACCGCCGCGGAGCATCGGCGAGTCTTGCCGTGCAGGGCGGCGCATTGCTGATCGTATTCGGCGCCTTGATGGCAACGCCAGGAGCATTTCTGCCAGTGCTGTGGATCTGGGCGCTCACACCACTGGCAGGCTCGATGCGGCTTCTGGTTGCGCTGCGGCAGGCATCGCTTGCCCGCCTGCGATCCGGCTTTTGGTTGCTGACGCCGCACATAGGATCGACAGCAATCGCTGGCGTATCGATTTACCTGCTTCGGCTGATTATCGTGCTGGTCACCGACCGCCACTTTGCCGGCGTTCTTTTCACCGCGGTGGCGATCGGGAGTTTTTCCGGATCCATTTTCGCCAACGTCCTCGGTCCCAGTCTTGCGCTCAAGGCCGGCAGTCGCCCTACGAGTTTGCGCTTTGCGATCGGAGGGCTTGCTGTGTCGGGCGTCCTGTTAGCGCTCGCTGGCAGCTTCCTGGCGGCCTCGCCCCTCGGCCAATCCGCCTTCTTCTGGACCGCGACGGGGCTATCGCTGTTGGGTAGCGCGGTGATGGTTCATGCGCAGCGCTTCCGCCTGCTGTTGTTCCAGTCAGCCCGCGGAGAAGCGCTGTTCGGTCCGGACGTAATTCGGACGCTGACCCTCATGATCGCTGTGCCGGCATTAGCGGTAGTCATTAGTTGGGAGATGCTCGCTGGCGTCTACCTTCTCGACGCCATACTGACTTGGGTGGTCTACGCCGGAGCGTATCGACACGCGATGGCGTCTGGCTGGCTGCCAGAACGGGCGGAAAATTGGCTACCAACGATTGTTGGTGCAACGCTCTTGTTGCCGCTGTTTATCCAGCTGAAAGGTGAGGTCTACCACAGCCCCTCGCTGCCAATGATTGACTCCGGTGGGAGAATTCTCAACCTGCCGCTGCCCGTTTCGCTGGCGGCGTGCTTTGCTGGCACGGTCCTGCTTGCGCGCTTCGAGCACGCGCGTCGTTCGATGGTCTTGGTGTTCTTTCTGTTCTTCGGCATGGCGCTCACGTCGGTGATCAGCACCGGAGGAGAGATTGACTACGGCTCACGAAAACTCCTGCTCCTCCTGCAGTTTCTGCTGCCGGTATTCGCTCTGGCCATGGGCGAAATGATCGGACATGAGAGCCGCCATTACTCGAGCCTGCCGAGGGTTTTTCTGTACTTCCTATTGATCTTCGTACCCGTGCAGCTCGGGCTTACTTGGGCCCAAGGTCAACATGTCCTGACGCACGACATGCTTCTCTTCAGTATTTACCAGCATCGTCAATTTGTCCCGGTCGTCTTCATCAGCGCCTATCTGCTGGCTCTGTTTTACTTATGGACCGACCCAGCGCAACGCCTGGTGTTGGTGGGGCTGGGCGCGCTTATGGCCGTTTACACCGCAATGTCCTTTTCGGCGCTGGCCCTTGGGCTATTCGTGCTTGGCGCTGCCCTATTGATGGCGAAAAGGCTGAAGCCCACACACGCGGCCGCCATTTTTGTTGCCGTCGCGGCGGGGATCGCCGTGACGCTATGGGGGCTGCGGAATACCGGGGAATTTCTTGAGAAGTACCGCCCGAGTGCCACCACGCTGGCCTCGGGCGAGCGTGGCCCCGAAGTACCGGAGAGCGTCAGCCGCCGAATAGCCGACTGGACGATCCATGGACGTGGAATCGTCGAGACTCCCCAGACGTTTTTTTTCGGTCATAGCGAGGCGCTTGACCGCGCTGTAACGACCAGCGCCCACAACTACTACCTCGATTTCATATACAACTTCGGCGCTGTGGCCTTCCTGCCACTATTCGCCTTAATTTGCTACACCGTGGTCCTAGTGCTGCGTAATAGGTCGGCAGTCTCGGCGGATCTCGGGGCTACTAGGGCTCGCCGTAGTAGTGCTGTTCCTCGTCCTCGTGGACAGTAACTTCAAGGTGACGCTGCGGCAGCCCTATCCCGGCGTGTTTACATTCTTCCTTTGGGGATTGTTGCTCTCGAGGCTTTCGCGCCTGCGACGGTAGGCGGGAGAAAGCCAGAAGCGAAGCATGCTTCGAAGATGCCAGGCCAGATAGCGCGGCCGCCGATGGCTGTCGTGACGGGCCTCGTGAACGGCCTGGACTCCCTGGATCTAGGGCGATGCGGTAGCCGGCACGGCGCAGGCGCGCGCAGAGATCCACGTCCTCGTAGTACATGAAGTAGCGCTGGTCAAATCCGCCGACGGTACTGAATGCGGTGGAAGGGACGAGCATGAACATGCCGCCGACCCAATCGGGCGATACCAGCTCATTGCCTATGGCGTAGTCGGCTTTGGCCGGAGGGCCAAGCAGCGCCTTTCGAAGGATGATGGACGGAGTGGGGAAGCGGCGCGAGGTCGCCTCGATTCGACCCGCGGCGTCGCGAATCAGCGGCGCAACCAAGCCGATATCCGGACTGGCCTGCAGCGTGGCGACGAGCCGCGGGAATGGATCATCCTGCAAGCGCACGTCCGGATTGAGGATGCAGAAAAACGCGGTGTGGCAATGACGGAAGGCTGCGTTATGGTTGGCGCCGAAGCCCTTTGGCGAAGAATTGTCGATGACCTCCAGGGCGAACGGCGCGCCGGATGGAATGCGCACCGCGGACTCCGGCACGTTGACGGTCAGCACGACCTTGAGCGGAATGCGGACATGGGCGGTGATGTCCGCCAGGAGTTGCGAGACGAGGTCGGCTTGCCGATGAGAGACGACCGATATGGTCAGCATGTGGGTGCGCTCGCACTCCGATCTCGCAGCGAAAGGATTTCTTCTGCGGCGACGTCGAAGACGGCGCACTATCTTAAGGCCGGCGCGCGAACACCGCTAGAATGCCGCCCATGCTGGCGGTGCTAGCGGTGCTTTCCTTCCTGGTTTCGGTGATCGTTCTGCGCGTTTTGCTATCGCGTTTCGGCCGCGTCGCGCTCGACCGTCCGAACGCGCGCTCCCTGCACCAGAATCCGGTGCCGCGCACCGGCGGTATAGCGGTGCTTGTCGGCTGCGCGGTGGTGTTGGCCTTCGGCGCCGCCGAAATCTGGCTGCCGCTCACGCTTGCGTTCGGCCTCGCCGCCGTCTCGTTCATCGACGACTTGCGCGGCATGCCGACCGCGGTGAGGTTGCTCGCCCACCTGTCAGCGTCGGCGCTGTTCGCCTGGTATGTGCTGAGCCCGATGGCTGCGCTCGAGCTGACGCTGATCGTGCTCGCCGTCGCCTGGCTGACGAACCTCTATAACTTCATGGACGGCTCGGACGGCCTGGCCGGCGGCATGTCGCTCATCGGGTTCGGCGCGTGCGGCGCGGCGGCGTATCTTGCCGGCCACGCCGCGCTCGCGGCGCTGGGCATCGCGCTCGCGGCTGCTTCGGCTGCATTTCTCACCCACAACTTTCACCCTGCGCGCATCTTTCTCGGCGACGTCGGATCGATCCCCCTGGGCTTCCTTGCAGGTGCCGTCGGCATTCTCGGCTGGCGCGAGGACATATGGCCGTTATGGTTTCCCGTGCTGGTGTTCGGCCCGTTCATCGGCGACGCGACGGCCACGCTGGTCAAGCGGTTGATCCGCGGCGAGCGCGTATGGCACGCGCACCGCGAGCACTACTACCAGCGAATGGTGCGCATGGGGCTTTGGCCATCGAAATACGGCGTGGATCGCGTACGGCGCGATGATCGGCTGCGCCACAGCTGCCCTTCTTGGCCGTACAGCGGCGCCGGAGATGCAGGCGGTCGCGTTCATCGGCGGCAGCACTCTTGCTCGCCGTACTGGCCGTGGCGGTGGACCTCTACTGGGCGCGGTTCATCCGCCGCACGGAAAGGCCGGCATGAGAACGCGGCGGATCATCGTCTTCCTGCACGACGTCATCGCTGCGGCCCTGGCCTGGATGGCGGCCTTCTGGCTGCGTTTCAACTTCGATCTTCCGGCGGACTTCGAGGCAGTGATGCTCAACCTGCTGCCTGGTGTTGCCGGCATCTACGCTGCCGTATTCTGGTGGCTCGGTCTCTACCGCGGGCTTTGGCGATACGCCAGCCTGCCGGACCTCCAGCGCATCGTCATCGCCGTCGGCATCGGAGGGCTCGCGGTACCCTCCCTGCTGCTCCTGACGCAATTGAGCACGTCCGTACCGCGTACCGCCTACGTCCTCACGCCCTTGCTCCTGATGATGTTCATGGGCGGAAGCCGCCTGGGGTACCGCGCATGGCGCGAGGGCCGGCTGCTGTCGCTAATCGCCAAGCCGCAGGCCACTCCGGTCCTGGTGCTTGGCGCCGGCGCGACGGCCGCGGCGCTGTTGCGGGACTTGGCCGCCAGCCCGCAGTGGCGCGTCGTGGGGTTGCTGGACGACGACGCGGGCAAGCAGGGGGGCGAGGTCTCCGGCGTGAAGGTGCTCGGGCGGATCGAGCGTGTGGGCGATATAGCGGAAAAGCTCGGCGTGTCGCAGGCGGTGATCGCCATGCCGAGCGCCACCCACCAGGAACGCAAGCGTGCACTGGATTGCTGCACCCAGGCGGGAATCTCGGTGATGACCGTACCCGCGCTTTCCGACATCGTCGCGGGAAAGGTCAGCATCTCGTCACTGCGGCCGGTCGAGCTGGATGACCTCCTCGGCCGCGACGCCGTGCAGCTGGATGAAGCCGGGTTGCACGCCTTCGTCGATGGGAAGGTAATACTGGTGAGCGGTGCTGGTGGCTCGATCGGCTCGGAGCTTTGCCGCCAGTTGGCGCGTTTTGCGCCTGGCCGCATCGTATTGCTGGATAGCTCCGAATTTGCCCTTTACGCCATCGAGCAGGAATTTCGCGACCTGATGCCGGGCGTGCCGACAAGCCGCCGTCATCGGCGACGCAAAGGACGCGCGGCGCGTCCAGGAAGTATTCGCCCGCTTCAATCCGAAGGTCGTGTTCCATGCCGCGGCCTACAAGCATGTGCCGCTCATGGAGGAGGAAAACGCGTTCCAGGCGGTCGCGAACAACGTCCTTTCCACGCTCACGCTGGGACGCGCGGCGCGCAAGGCGGGAAGCGAGAAAGTCGTCCTGATTTCCACCGACAAGGCGGTCAACCCGGCGAATGTGATGGGAGCGTCCAAGCGCCTTGCCGAGCTGGCCTGCCAGGCGATGCAAGCCGGCGAGCGCCACGCAATTCGTCGTCGTGCGATTCGGCAACGTCCTCGGCTCGACCGGCAGCGTCGTGCCGCGCTTCCGCGCCCAGATCGCGGCAGGGGGGCCGATCACTGTCACGCACCCGGAAATCCAGCGCTATTTCATGTCCATCCCGGAGGCGTCGCAGCTCGTGCTGCAGGCGGGCATGATGGGCAAGGGTGGCGAGATCTTCGTCCTGGACATGGGCGAGCCCGTCAAGATCGTCGATCTGGCGCGGCAGATGATCCGGCTGTCCGGGTTCTCTGAGGAGGACATCAAGATCGAGTACAGCGGATTGCGGCCGGGCGAGAAGCTCTATGAGGAGCCGCTCGCCGACACGGAAACGACGTTGGCCACACCCCACCCGAAGCTGCGCGTGGCGCGGGCGCGTGCACCTGAGAGTGCGCGTTTGCTCGAAGAGCTATTCGACTGGCTGGCCAATCCTGGAGACACGAGCGGCCCGGCCGTCCGCGCGCAGCTCCGACGCTGGGTGCCGGAATACACCGGTGCATCAGCCGAGTTTGCGGTTGACGGCGTAAAAGTCGAAGAGGCGCGTACTTAGCGGCCGGAGCCTGCGCCACAACAATTTCGACCTGCTGCGGCTGGTCTTCGCGAGCGCGGTGCTGCTGTGGCATCAATTCTTGCTGTCGAAGGCGCCCGCGCTCGAGATCCTCGGCCGGCTGGCCTCCGCCGATGTCGGCGTGAAGAGCTTTTTCATCGTCAGCGGCTATCTGGTGGTCATGAGCTGCGAGCGCTCCGCATCGCTGCGGGATTACGCGGCGAAGCGTGTGCGCAGGATCTATCCGGCGTATTTCGCCGTCGTCGTCCTCGCCTTTGCCGTCGGCTGGGCGGCGACTTCGGCGGCTAGCGCGGACTACTTTCAGGGAGGGAGCGCGCTACCTTCTTGCCAACCTGGCGTTCCTCAATTTCCTTGCGCCGACGCTGCCTGGAATTTTTGCTTCCAATCCCTGGACCGAGGTAAACGGCGCGCTGTGGACGCTGAAGATCGAAGTCATGTTCTACGCACTCGTGCCGCTCATCTTGCTCGCCGCGAGGCGGTTCGGCGCCGCGCCGGTGCTAGGCGTGCTCTACGTGCTGTCCATCGTGTACACCCTCGCCCTCGAGGCGGTGGCCGTATCGACCGGCAGGCAGATCTGGTTCCAGCTGCAGCGTCAGCTGCCCGGTCAGCTCACCTATTTCCTCGTAGGCGCCGCGCTCTATCTCTTCCGCGACCGCGCCGAACGTCGATGGGCGGTCCTGCTCGCCATCGCTGCGGCGGCGTATGTCGCGCAGTTGCTGATACCGGGATTGTTGGTACGGGCGCTGCTCGAGCCCATCGCGCTCGGGATTGCAGTGGTGTTCGTCGCTTGCGGCTTGCCGTACCTCGGGAATTTTGCGCGCTTCGGGGACTTGTCCTACGGGATCTACATCATTCACTTTCCAGTCATACAGGCGGCGGTGGCGGCGGGCCTGTACGCCCGCGATCCGTGGCTCGCCTTCGCGCTGTCAACAGGCGCGACAATCGCGCTGGCGTTTCTATGCTGGCATGCCGTGGAAAAGCCGTTCCTCAGCCGCAGATCGCACTACCGCCTGGCCGCCGGCGCCTGAAAGTTGCGCTAGTAGTACTGCTTGAACCACGCGGCGAAGCGCGCGAGGCCGGTATCGAGCGGCGTCGACGGCGCGAAGCCGACGGCGGCGCGCAGCGCCGAGGTGTCGGCGTAAGTGGCCTTCACGTCGCCGGGCTGCATCGGCTTCATCTCGAGCCTGGCTTCCTTGCCGAACGCGCGCTCCATGGCCGCGATGTAGTCGAGGAGGGCGACCGGCTGGTGGTTGCCGATGTTGAAGATGGCGTAGGGCGCCGGCCGGTCGAGCACGCGCAGCGTGCCCTCGACGATGTCGTCGATGTAGGTGAAGTCGCGCTGCATGTCGCCGTGGTTGAACACCTGGATCGGCTTGCCCTGGGTGATGGCGTGGGCGAAGAGCATCGGCGACATGTCCGGCCGTCCCCACGGGCCGTAGACCGTGAAGAAGCGCAGACCGGTGGCGTTCAGGCCGTGCACATGGTGGTAGACGTGCGCCATGAGCTCGTTCGACTTCTTGGTCGCCGCGTACAGGCTGACCGGGTGGTCGACGCTGTGCGATTCGGACCAGGGCAGCTGCGGATTGGAGCCGTAGACGCTCGAGCTCGAGGCGAACACCAGGTGGCGCGGCGGATGGCGACGGCAGCATTCCAGCAGGTTGGCGAAGCCGACCACGTTGGTCTGCACGTAGACCTGCGGATTGTCGATCGAGTAGCGCACGCCCGCCTGCGCGGCGAGGTGAAGGACCGCATCCGGCTTTGCCTTCTGGAAAACGGCCTCCAGGGCGGCAGCGTCGGCGATGTCCACCTGCTGGAACTCGAAGCGCGCGTGCTTCAACCGCGCGAGGCGGTCCTTTTTCAGCTCCACCGAGTAGTAGGTGGAGAAGTTGTCGATGCCGACCACCTGGTCGCCGCGCTCGAGCAGGCGCTGCGCGCAATGCATGCCGATGAAGCCGGCGACGCCCGTGACCAGGACCTTCATTTCAGCGGCTTTCGGCGCGCCGCAGCTCGATCAGCTTGGCGTACTTCACGTAGCTGTTGATGCAGCCGATGGAGATGTGCAGCAGGCCGGGCAGGCCGTCGAGGAAGCCCAGGCGCATGAGGTAGAACTTGATGAAGCGCACCACCGGCGATAACAGCAGGTGGAAGATGCCCGCGCCGCGCCCCTGCTCGAAGGCCTGGCGCGCGGCGAGCGTGGTGTAGCGGTTCTGGCGCTCGATATACGTGCTCAGGTCGTCCGCGGAGTCGTGCATCAGGTCGCCGTCGAGCGTGCCCGGCGTCACCGCGAACAGCACTTTCTCGTGCACCAGGTCGTCGCTCCAGCGCGCGTTCATGCGGTTGAAGAGGCGCGGGCTCCAGTCGGGGTAGCCCTCGCCGTGCGCGAGCCAGCGGCCGAGGAAGCGGTTGCGGCGCGCCATGCGGTAGACCGGCGAGGTCGGCGCGGCGAGCGCCGCCTTGATCGAAGCCGCGAGCTGCGGGGAAACGCGCTCGTCGGCGTCGACGCACAGCACCCAGTCGTGGCGCGCCTGCTCGACCGCGAACTGCCTCTGGCGGCCGAAGCCGAGCCACTCCTTCTGCACCACGCGCGCGCCCTTGCGCGCCGCGAGCTCGGCGGTGGCGTCGGTCGAGGCCGAGTCCACCACCACGATTTCGTCCGCAAACGCGAGGCTGTCGAGGCACGGCTCGAGGATGGCGGCGGCGTTGCGCGTGATGAGAACCGCGGAGAGGGGGTTCACCGTCAGGGGGTTCAATATGATTCAATTCTAGCGAATGACAACAATACTATTCGTCAAGACTTCCTCCCTTGGCGATGTAGTCCACAACTGTCCGGCGGTCTCCGATGTCGCGCGCGCGCTGCCGGGCGCGGCGATCGACTGGGTGGTCGAGGCGCCGTTCGCCGGCATCGCGGCGATGCATCCGGCGGTGCGGCGCGTGATCCCGGTGGCGGTGCGCCGCTGGCGCTCGGCGCTGTGGAAGCCGGCGGTCTGGTCGGAGATGGCGCAATGGCGGCGCACGCTGCGTGAGGAACGCTACGACGCCGTGATCGACACGCAGTCGCTTCTCAAGAGCGCGCTGATCAGCGCATCGGCGCTCGGCCGGCGCCACGGGCTGGATCGCGCCAGTGCGCGTGAGCTGCTGGCGCCGATGTTCTACGACGTGCGCCATTCGTGTTCCGCGTGGCCTGCATGCGGTGGAGCGGAACCGGCGGTTGGCGGCCCAGGCCCTGGGGTTTTCACTCTCCGATCCGCCGAGCTATGGGCTGCGCGTCCCGGCCGCGGCGAAATCGTCCTATGCCGTGCTGCTGACGATGACCAGCCGCGCCGACAAGCTCTGGCCCGACGAGCGCTGGGTCGAGCTCGCGCGCGGCATGCGCATGCCGACGATGCTGCCCTGGGGGAGCGATGCGGAGCGCGAGCGCGCGCAGCGCATCGCCGAAAAGGCCGGCGGCACGGCGATTCCGCGGCGCCTGAGCGTCGATGAGCTGGCCAACCTCTTCGTCGGCGCCGCCGCCGTCGTTGGGCTCGACACCGGCCTCACCCATTTCGCCGCCGCGCTTGGCGTGCCGACCGTGGGCATCTACTGCGGCTCGGACCCGGCGCTCACGGGAATCTACGGCGCGCCGCGGGCGAGCAACGTCGGCGCGCCTGGCCGTGCTCCTGACGTCGCCGAAGTGCTCAAAGCCATTGCATGAGAACGCTGTACACGATCGCGTTGCGCCTTGCGCTGCCGCTCATCCTGCTGCGCCTTTGGTGGCGCAGCCGCCGCGAGCCCGGCTACCTGGAAGGCATCGAGGAGCGTTTCGGCTTTTACAGCGGCTCGCGGCCGGAGAAGGTCGTCTGGGTCCACGCCGTGTCGGTGGGCGAAGCGCGCGCCGCCGCGCCGCTGGTGCGGGCGCTCAAGGAAGCGCTTCCCGACCATGCGGTGGTGATGACGGGCACCACCGCGGCAGGCCGCGAGACCATCAAGCAGGTGTACGGCGAGTCGGTGATCCCGACCTTCCTGCCCTACGACTATCCGGAATCCGTGCGAGCGTTCCTCGAGCGCTTCCGGCCGACGCTGGGCATCCTCATGGAAACCGAGATCTGGCCGAACCTGCTTGCCGCCTGCACCACCTACGGCGTCCCGGTGGTGCTCGCCAATGCGCGCATGTCCGAGAAATCGGCGCGCGGCTATCGACGCTGGCGCTCGGTGATGGCGCCGGCGATCCGCAGCCTCGCCGCCGTGTGCGCGCAGAGCGAAGCCGACGCCGCCCGCCTGCGCGACGCTCGGTGCGCCGCGCGTCGAGGTGACCGGCAACCTGAAGTTCGACGTCACGCTGGATGCCGCGCAGCTCGCCGCCGGGCGCGAGTGGAAGGCGAAGGTCGGGCGGCCGGTGCTGCTATTGGCGAGCACTCGTGAAGGGGAAGAAAAACTTCTGCTTTCTGAGCTCCCTATGGGTCATTCGTTTCTAACGGTGGTCGTCCCGCGCCACCCCCAGCGCTTCGACGAAGTCGCGCAGCTGGCGGACGCCCGGCGCAGCCGGAACGAGACGCCCAAAAGCATCTATCTCGGCGACACGATGGGCGAGATGGCGTTCTATTACGGAGCCGCGGACGTGGCGGTGATCGGCGGCAGCTTCCTGCCGCTGGGCGGACAGAACCTGATCGAGGCGCTGGCCGCCGGCGTCCCGGTGATCGTCGGTCCGAGCATGTTCAATTTCGCGGAAGCCACGCGGCTCGCCCTCGAGGCGGGCGCCGCGGTGCAGGTGGCGGATGCTCAGGCCGCGTTGCGGATCGCAGTTGAATTATTAGGGGATAAGGGCAAGCGTGAAGAGATGGGGCGGGCCGGGACGAAACTCTGCGCGGCGCATCGCGGCGCCACGCTGAAACATCTGAAGGTTCTTAAAGCCGCAGCTCTTACTGCAAAGCGCGATTGACCTCGACCAGGTCTTCCTCGCGCAGGCTGCCGGCCGCGGCCTTGAGCCGCAGGGTGTTGGTGATGGTGTTGTAGCGCGCGACCGCCAGGTCGCGCCGGGTGAGGAAGAGCTGCTGCTGGGCGTTCAGCACGTCGATGTTGATCCGTACCCCGACTTCGTAGCCTAGCTTGTTCGAGTCGAGCGCGCTTTGCGACGACACCAGCGCCTGCTCCAGCGCGCTCACCTGGGCGATGCCGTTGATCACCGCGAGGTAGTTCTGCCGCGCGGAAAGGGCGGCGTTGCGCCGTGCGTTCTCGAGGTCTTCCCTCGACCTCAGGGCCAGCGCCGCGCTCTCGCGGTCGCGCGAGGTAAGCGCGCCGCCCTGGAACAGCGGCATGGCGAGCTGCAGGCCGATCACGGTCTGCGTGGTGTCGCGCCCGGCCACGCTGTCGGTGGTCGCGCTCGCCCCGGTCTGGCCGTGGGTGGCGAAGAAATCGAGCGTCGGCAGGTGCGCGGCGGTATTGCGCTTGGCTTCGAGCGAGGCGACTTCGGCGGCCGATTCGGCGATTTGCACCTGATAGCTCTGCTTTTCGGCGATGTCCACCCAGGTCTGCATGTCGTTCGGGTTGGGTGGGGTGAGGCGGATGTCGGCGCGCAGCGGCTTGACCTCGCCGGTCTCCTTGCCGGTGAGGAGCTGCAGCGCGCGCCGCTTGCTCTCCAGGTCGTTCTGCGCCGCGATCTCCTGCGCGCCGCTCAGGTCGTAGCGCGCCTGCGCTTCGTGGGTGTCGGTGATGGTCGCCGTCCCCACCTCGAAGTTGCGCTTCGCCTGCGCCAGCTGCTCGGAGATCGCCTCGCGCTGCGCGCGCACCAGCCCGAGCGTGTCCTGCGCGGCCAGTACGTCGAAGTAGGCCTGCGCGACGCGCACGATGAGGTCCTGGTAGGCCTGTCCGAAGACCGCCTCCGCCTGGCGCACCTGGTGGCCGGCCTGCTCGTACTGGATCCAGTTCTGATAGCGGAACAGCGGCTGGGTGAAGGTGAGGGTGTAGCTCGCCGTTTCCGGATAGCGTGTGACGCTGGGAAGGATCAACGGGTCGCGCGAATCGAGTTCATTGCGCGTGCGCGACGCCTGGCTGGACAGGTTGAGGGTGGGCAGCAATAGCGCGCGTCCCTGCGGCAGGCGCTCACGGCCCGCTTCGAGCGAGTGCCGCGCCGCCGCAAACACCGCGTCGTAGCTCTGCGCGTCGCGGTAAACCTGGAAAAGGTCCTGCGCCGCCGCGCACCACGGCAGCGCGAGCAGAGCCAGCGCCGCGGTGAGCCGCGAAGTGATCCCCGCAGTGAACCCGTTAATAAACCGGAACCGCCGGATCGACCGTGCGCGACCAGGCATCCAATCCCCCCTGCAAATTATGGATTTTGGCAAAGCCATTCTTCTCGAGAAACATCGCTACCTGCTGGCTGCGCCCGCCATGATGGCAGATTGCCACCACTTCGCGCGCAGGTTCCAGCTCGGCGATTCGCGCCGGTACTTCGCGCATCGGGATATGGGTGGCGCCTTCGATACGCGCCGTCTGCCATTCCCAGGGCTCGCGCACGTCGAGCAGCAGCGGCTTCTCGCGGCCGCCATCGGCCAGCCAGGCGGCGAGCTGCGCCGGAGTGATTTGCTGGATCAAGTCAGAACCTGAATCTAAAACCTAAAACGCGACGGCTGCTCGGCGTTGACCAGCGGCAGGATCACGGTCTCGAACAGATTGTTCGAGCGCCAGCCGGTCCCGCTGGAGACTACGAGGCGGGCGGTCATCGCGGGCGCCTCGCCCACCACCGCGAACAGCCGGCCGCCCGGCGCGAGCTGCTCGACGAAGCTCGGCGGCAGAAGCGGCGTGGAGCCGGTGAGCGCGATGACGTCGTAGGGTGCGTGCGCCGCCCAGCCGCGCGCCGCGTCGCCGATTTCCAGCGTGACGTTGTCGGCGCCATGGCGCTCGAGGTTGGCGCGGCCGAAGGCGGCGAGCGCCGGATTGATTTCGACGGAAACCACATGCGCGGCGCGATGCGAGAGCAGCGCGGTGAAGTAGCCGCTGCCGGTGCCCACTTCGAGCACGCGATCGGCCTTGCGCACGTTCAATTCCTGCAGCACGCGTGCTTCCAGCTTGGGCTGCCACATGCGCTGGCCATGCCCGATCGGGATCTCGAGGTCGGAGAAAGCGAGCGCACGGTGCTTCTCCGGCACGAAGGCTTCGCGCGGCACGACGTAAAGCAGATCGAGCACGTCCTGGTCGAGCACCTCCCAGGTACGGATCTGCTGCTCCACCATATTCGTGCGCGCCTGCTCTAGATTCATGGGCCAGCGGATTATAATCGTCGTCTTAGCGTTGGGGGTCCTGTGCGGGCGCACAGGTGAGAGACACCCTTCGAACCTGATGCGGGTAATGCCGCCGTAGGGAGACGCAAATGAACGCCAATCCGAAATTCCTGGCCGCCACCGCGCACGTCGACGACGCGGCGGTGCAACCGCTGCCCAATTCGCGCAAGGTTTACGTCGGCCCGCTGCGCGTGCCGATGCGCGCGGTCGGCCAGGCCGACACCCCGAGCATGTTCGGCGGCGAGAAGAACCCGCCGATCTTCGTCTACGACTGCTCCGGACCCGTACTCCGACCCGGCGGCGAAGATCGACATCCGCTCCGGGCTGCCGGCGTTGCGGGATCCGTGGATTCTCCAGAGACGGGATGTGGAACTTCTGCAGGGCCCGAGCTCGGGCTATGGAAAGGAACGACTCCTTGATCCCAAGCTGGCCGAGATGCGCTTCAACCTGAAGCGAAATCCGCGCCGCGCGCTGAAGGGCCGCAACGTTTCGCAGATGCACTACGCCCGCCAGGGGATCATCACGCCGGAGATGGAGTTCATCGCCACGCGCGAGAACCTGCAGCGCGAGGCGTACATCGAGAGCCTGAAGGCGACCGGCAAGACGGGCGCGAAGATGCTGGAATTGCTTTTGACTCAACACAAGGGTGAATCCTTCGGAGCAGCTATTCCCGAGCGGATCACCCCCGAATTCGTCAGAAGCGAGGTGGCGCGCGGCCGCGCCATCATCCCGGCGAACGTCAATCATCCCGAGAGCGAGCCGATGATCATCGGCCGCAACTTCCTGGTGAAGGTCAACGCCAACATCGGCAACTCCGCGGTCTCGTCGGGCATCGGCGAGGAGGTGGAGAAGATGACGTGGGCGATCCGCTGGGGCGCCGACACCGTGATGGACCTTTCCACCGGCAAGCACATCCACGAGACGCGGGAATGGATCATCCGCAACAGCCCGGTGCCCATCGGTACCGTGCCGATCTATCAGGCCCTGGAAAAAACCGGCGGGAAAGCGGAAGACCTCACCTGGGAAATCTTCCGCGACACGCTGATCGAGCAGGCCGAGCAGGGCGTCGATTACTTCACCATTCACGCCGGCGTGCGGCTGCGCTACGTGCCGCTGACCGCGAAGCGCATGACCGGCATCGTCTCGCGCGGCGGCTCGATCATGGCCAAGTGGTGCCTCGCGCATCACCAGGAAAGCTTCCTCTACACGCACTTCGAAGACATCTGCGAGATCATGAAGGCGTACGACGTCAGCTTCTCGCTCGGCGACGGATTGCGGCCGGGCTCCGGCTACGACGCCAACGATGAAGCTCAGCTCGCCGAGCTGAGGACGCTGGGAGAGCTCACCACCATTGCCTGGAAGCACGATGTCCAGGTGATGATCGAAGGGCCGGGCCATGTTCCGATGCAGCTCATCAAGGAGAACATGGACATCCAGCTCAAGGAGTGCCACGAGGCGCCGTTCTACACGCTCGGGCCGCTCACCACCGACATCGCACCAGGCTACGACCACATCACGTCGGCGATCGGCGCCGCGCAGATCGGCTGGTACGGCACGGCGATGCTCTGCTATGTGACGCCGAAGGAGCACCTCGGCCTGCCGAACAAGAAGGACGTGAAGGACGGCATCATGGCCTACAAGATCGCCGCGCACGCCGCCGACCTCGCCAAAGGCCATCCCGGGGCGCAAATCCGCGACAACGCCATCTCCAAGGCGCGCTTCGAGTTCCGCTGGGAAGACCAGTTCAACCTCGGCCTCGATCCCGACACGGCGAAGGATTTCCACGACGAGACCCTGCCGAAGGATTCGATGAAGGTGGCGCACTTCTGCTCGATGTGCGGCCCGCACTTCTGCTCGATGAAGATCACGCAGGACGTGCGCGACTACGTCGAGAAGGGCATGCAGGAGAAGGCGGTCGAGTTCGTGAAGAAGGGCAGCGAGATCTACCAGAAGAGCTGATGCGCTTGGGGGAGGGGCTGCTCGCGCTCGGCAAGATCGCGCTGGTGATCGTCATCGCCTTTCCGCTCTTCATGTACGTCGCGCAGGACAGCCTCATCTTCCATCCGCAGCGGTTGGAGGAATCGCGCCGCGCCGCCCTCGCGAGCCGGCCCGGGGTGGAAAGCGTTTTCATCCACGCCGCCGACGGCGTACGGCTGCATGCCTGGCATGTCAAGGGCGACCCGCTGGTCATTTATTTCGGCGGCAACGCGGAGGAGGTCTCGTGGATGCTCGACGATGCAGCGCGCCGCGCGCCCGGCGTCGGCTGGCTCCTCACCGACTACCGCGGCTACGGCTCGAGCGGTGGTTCTCCATCGGAGAAAGCTCTCGTTTCGGACGCGCTGCAGTGGTACGACCATTTCAAGGGCGCGGAAAGAATCCATGTGTTCGGCCGCAGCCTCGGCAGCGGCGTTGCCGTGCAGCTCGCCGCCGAGCGCCCGGTCATCGGCGTGATCCTGGTCGCGCCGTTCGACAGCCTGGTCGAGGTCGGCAAGCGGCATTACCCCTTCCTGCCGGTGAACTGGCTGCTGAAGCACCGTTTCGATTCGGCCGCTCACGCGCCCAAGATGAAAACCCGGCTTCTGTGTATCGTCGCCACCCAAGATGAGATCATCCCGGCCGAGCACGCTAGGCGCCTCTACGATGTGTGGGGCGGACCGAAGCAATGGGTCGGCCTCGAAGGCGCGGGCCACAACAGCACCGACAACGCGGCGAACTATTGGCCCAGTATCGCGAGATTCCTGACTGAAAAATCTCCTTGATGCATTAGTCCTCGGCATCGTCGAGGGACTCACCGAGTTTCTCCCCGTGTCGAGCACCGGCCACCTGATTCTCGCCGGCGATCTCCTCGATTTCGATCATCCCAGCCGCGACGTGTTCTACATCGCGATCCAGACCGGTGCGATGCTCGCGGTGCTGTGGGAATACCGTGCGCGTTTCTTTCGCGTCGACCTGCAGCTCTGGCGCAACCTGATCGTCGCGTTCATCCCCGCCGCGGTCATGGGCCTCGCATTCGGCAATTTGATCAAGACTTACCTGTTCAAGCCGGTGCCGGTGGCGCTCGCCTTCATCATCGGCGGCATCATCATCCTCTGGGTGGACCGCGGGACGCGGGCCGTAAGGGTTGAGAGCACCCGTGCCATGACGTGGCTCGATGCGCTGAAAGTGGGCTTCGCGCAGTGCTTCGCGCTGATCCCCGGCACCTCGCGTTCCGGCGCGACGATCATCGGCGGCATGCTGTTCGGGTTGTCCCGCCAGGCGGCAACCGAGTTTTCGTTCTTCCTTGCCGTGCCGACGCTAATCGCGGCGGGCGCGTACGACTCGCTCAAGCACCGCGAGCTCTTTTCGGTCAACGATCTGGGCATGTGGACCGTCGGCCTGGTCGCGTCCTTCGTCTCCGCGTTCCTGGTGATCCGCTGGCTGATCCGCTACGTCGCCACGCACGACTTCCGCTGGTTCGCGTGGTACCGCATCGCCTTCGGCATTGTCGTGCTAGCGACGGCTTACTTCGGCTGGGTGAGCTGGACGCCCTGAATTCGGGGTCAGGTGCGCAATTCGTATCGCGCTAAAACGCGCGAACAGAATTGCGCACCTGACCCCGAATTCAGCTTTGGGTCCAGGGCAGCCCTGCTTTGCGCCATCCCCCCACTGAATTGCGGTGCTGGTCCGAGTCCTTGTCGCCTTCGAAGCCCTCGAGGATGTTGTAGGCCTCTTTCCAGCCGGCGCGGGTGGCGGCCTCGGCGGCGGCGTTGGAGCGCGCGCCCGAGCGGCATAGGAACATGACCGGCGTGTCCTTCGGCACTGCCGCCGCAAGGTCCGCAAGGAACTCGGGGTTTTCGCGATTGCCGGGATAGGTCTGCCATTCCACCGCCACGCTGCCCGGGACCTTGCCGACGTAGAGCAGCTCGGGCTTGGTCCGCACGTCGACCAGCTTGGCCCCGGCCTGCATCAGCTTGTGGGCCTCGGCCGGGAGGAGGGCGCCGGCGTAGCTCAGGCCCATCTTTTTGCCGCGTTCGCGCGCCGTTTTCTTGACGTCTTCCATCTGCCCTCCAATTGTGCAATAAACTTGGCTGTGCCCCGCAGCGGTGCGCATCCTTGATTAAAATGCCCCAGAAATCAGCACCGGCGTTTTGGCATGGAATGTGCTGAAACGCTCAGCCTACACCTACACCTAAACCACCAAACCGGCTCAGGAGACCTTTCAGATGGCGATGACGCCCGATGACGTATTGAAACTCGTCAAGGACAAAGAGGTGAAGTTCGTCGACTTCCGCTTTACCGACACGCGGGGCAAGGAGCAGCACGTCACGGTGCCGGTGAAGTACTTCACCAAGGAGAAATTCGAAGAGGGTCACGCCTTCGACGGCTCCTCCATCGCCGGCTGGAAGGGCATCCAGGCTTCGGACATGCTGCTCATGCCGGACGCGTCCTCCGCGCGCATGGACCCGTTCACCGACGAGCCGGTGCTCAACATCAGCTGCGACGTCTACGAGCCGCAGGACGGCAAGCCCTACGACCGCGATCCGCGCTCGATCGCGAAGAAGGCCGAGGCCTACCTGAAGCAGACCGGACTGGGCGACGTCGCCTACTTCGGGCCGGAGCCCGAGTTCTTCATCTTCGACGGCGTGACCTGGAACGTCGACATGTCGGGCTGCTCGGTGAAGATCAAGTCGGAAGAAGCGCCCTGGTCGACGGGCGTCGAGTACGAGTCGGGCAACATGGGCCATCGCGCGCCGGTCAAGGGCGGCTACTTCCCGGTGGCGCCGATCGACACCCTCGGCGATATCCGCAACGCCATGGTGCTCGCGCTCGAGGCGCAGGGCGTGGAAGTCGAAGTGCACCACCACGAAGTGGCGGCGGCGGGCCAGTGCGAGATCGGCACGCGTTTCGCGCCGCTCGTGCAGCGCGCCGACTGGATGCAGATCCTCAAGTACACGGTGTGGAACACCGCCGCTTCCTACGGCAAGACCGCGACGTTCATGGCGAAGCCGGTCGTCGGCGACAACGGCTCGGGCATGCACGTGCACCAGTCGATCTGGAAGGGCGGCAAGAACCTGTTCGCGGGCAACGGCTACGCCGGCCTGTCGGATTTTGCGCTGTTCTACATCGGCGGCATCATCAAGCACGCCAAGGCGCTCAACGCGATCACCAACCCGGGCACCAATTCCTACAAGCGCCTGGTGCCGGGCTTTGAAGCGCCCATCAATCTCGCCTACTCGGCGCGCAACCGCTCGGCGGCTTGCCGCATTCCATTCGTCTCCAGCCCCAACGGCCGGCGCGTCGAGGTGCGCTTCCCGGATCCGACGGCGAACGCGTACCTGGCGTTCTCCGCGATGTTGATGGCCGGGCCTCGACGGCGTGCAGAACAAGATCCATCCGGGGGAGCCGATCGACAAGGACCTCTACCACCTGCCGCCGGAAGAAGCGAAGAAGGTGCCGAACGTGTGCGCGTCGCTCGAGCAGGCGCTCGACTGCCTGCGCGACGATCACGCGTTCCTCACGCGCGGCGGCGTGTTCTCGGAGGATTTCCTCGAGTCCTACATCGCGCTGAAGAACGACGAGCTCACCCGGTTCCGCATGACCACGCACCCGGTGGAGTTCGACATGTACTACGCCTCGTAGGCGCGCTTCTTACGCCTTGTTGTTGATTTTGCTAAGCTTCCGGGGATGGATGCCCGGAAGCTGCTGGTGGCGCTGGCCCTTGGCTCGTTAGCCATGCCGGCGTCTGCCCAGCTCACGGAGATCTTCAAGTGCCGCGACGCGCAGGGGCATTGGACGTATACGAACGACCGGCGCCAGGCCGAGAAGGAGAAGTGCGAGCTGGTGGCGAGCCAGATCAACGTCAGCCCGGCGCAGAAGGCCGCGCGGCCGGCATCGCCGTCCAGCTTCCCACGCGAATCGAGCGCCGAGCGCGCCGCCGGCAAGGGACGCCAGCGCGAGATCCTGCAGCAGGAGCTCGCGAGCGAGGAGGCGGCGCTCACCAAGGCGCAGCAGGCGCTTGCCGAGCAGGAGTCCGTGCGCAGCGGCAACGAGCGCAACTATGCGCGCGTCGAAGAGCGCCTCAAGCCGTACAAGGAAAGCGTCGAGAGCCACCAGAAGAACATCGAAGCGCTGCGGCGCGAGATCGCCAACCAGAATCGCTGAGGTGGCGGGGGGAGTTCTGCTAGGTGGCCGCGGCGACTTTTGCCGGCCTCGACCTGCTCGCCACCGCCGTGGTCATCCTGGATGACGAGTTCGTGGTGCGCTATGCCAACCCAGCCGCCGAGAACCTGCTCACTGCCGGCGCGCGCAGCCTGATCGGCCAGCCCTTTCTCGGCTTCTTCGCCGAGCGCGCGGAGCTCGAGCGCTCGCTCGACGAGGCGCGCGTCATCCACTGGGATTACTCGGCGCGCAACGTCACCTACGTGCGCACCGGCCGCGAGCCGGTGCCGTTTTCATGCACCGTGACGCGCATCGACGCTTTCGGCCTCGGCCTGCTCGCCGAGCTGCGGCCCATCGAGCACGAGCTGCGCCTCGCGCGCGAGGAGCGCCTCGAATCGGAGCAGAGCGCGAACCGCGAGCTCATCCGTAACCTGGCGCACGAGATCAAGAACCCGCTCGGCGGGCTGCGGGGATCTGCACAGCTTTTGGAGCGCGAACTGGATCGCGCCGAATTGCGGGAGTACACCCAGGTCATCATCAAGGAGGCGGACCGGCTCCAGTCGCTGATGGACCGCATGCTCACGCCGCATCGCGCGCCGCGCGTCGAGCCGGTGAGCGTGCACGAGGTGCTCGAGCGCGTGCGCAGCCTCGGGCGCGCGGAATTCGGCATCGACATCGAGCGCGACTATGATCCGAGCCTGCCCGAGCTGATGGCGGATCGCGAGCAGCTGATCCAGGCGGTGCTCAACATCGCGCGCAACGCGGCGCAAGCCGGCGCGCGCACCGTCACTTTCCGCACGCGGGCGCTGCGCAACACCACCATCCTCAGGCAGCGTCACAAGCTGGCATTAGAATTGCAAGTCATCGACGACGGCCCGGGCGTGCCGGCGGAGATTCAGGACAAGATCTTCAATCCGCTGGTTTCGGGCAGGGAAGGCGGCACCGGTTTGGGGCTCTCACTTGCGCAGACGTTCGTCCACTATCATCAGGGCGTCATCGAGTTCGAGTCGCGGCCGGGCCGAACAACATTCAGGATTCTGCTGCCGCTGAGATGAAACCGGTCTGGATCGTCGATGACGACCGCTCCATCCGCTGGGTGATCGAGAAAGCGCTCAGCCGGGAGGGCATCGCCTTCAGTTCATTCTCTTCGGCGCAGGACGCGCTGGACGCGCTCGGCGCGAGCTCGCCCGAAGTGCTGGTCTCCGACATCCGCATGCCGGGGCGCTCGGGGCTGGAGCTGTTGCAGGCGGTGAAGCAGCGCCATCCCGCGGTGCCGGTCATCGTCATGACGGCCTACTCCGACCTCGATAGCGCCGTCGCCGCATTCCAGGGCGGCGCCTACGAA
The DNA here is from genome assembly GCA_963810475.1 of uncultured beta proteobacterium. GTDB lineage: Bacteria > Pseudomonadota > Gammaproteobacteria > Burkholderiales > SG8-39 > SCGC-AG-212-J23. Next base: position 25,108 of record CAWENY010000039.1, read on the forward strand.
TATCTTCCCAAGCCCTTCGATATCGACCAGGCCGTCGGGCTGATCCGCCGCGCGCTGGACGAAAGCCGCCGCGAGACGCAAGCGACCGAAACGATCGTCGACGACAAGGACATCCTCGGCCACGCGCCGGCGATGCAGGAGGTGTTCCGCGCCATCGGCCGCCTTTCGCAGTCGAGCGCCACGGTGCTGATCACCGGCGAATCAGGAACCGGAAAGGAGCTTGTCGCGCGCGCCCTGCACCGCCACAGTGCACGCGCGTCGCAGCCTTTCGTCGCCATCAATACCGCGGCGATGCCCAAGGACCTGCTGGAAAGCGAGCTCTTCGGCCACGAGCGCGGCTCGTTCACCGGCGCGCAGCAGCAACGCCGCGGAAGGTTCGAGCAGGCCGAGGGCGGGACCCTCTTCCTCGATGAGATCGGCGACATGCCCGCCGAGCTGCAGACCCGCCTGTTGCGCGTGCTATCGGACGGCAGCTTCTACCGCGTCGGCGGCCACCAGCAGATCAAGGGCAACGTGCGCGTCATTGCCGCCACGCACCAGAACCTGGAGCAGCGCGTGCGCGAGGGCACATTCCGCGAAGACCTCTACCACCGCCTGAACGTCATCCGCCTGCGCCTGCCCAGCCTGCGCGAGCGCTCCGAAGACATCCCGCTCCTCGCCAAGCATTTCCTCGCCATGAGCGCCAAGCAGCTAGGGGTCGAGCCCAAGCGCATCGGCGATGACGCGCTTGCGCATCTTGCCCGCCTGGATTTTCCGGGCAACGTGCGCCAGCTCGAGAACCTCTGCCACTGGCTGACGGTGATGGCGCCGGGGCAGGTGATCGACCTCGGCAACCTGCCGCCGGAATTCCGCGCTCAGTCTTCGGACGCGGCGGCCGCAGGCTCCGACTGGCTGGCCGCGCTGGAGCAGGAAGCCGAACGGCGCCTGGCGCGCGGCGATACCGGGATCCTGGATGCGCTCGGCCGCCAGTTCGAGCGCGCGCTCATCAGCAAAGCGCTCGCGAAAACCGGCGGGCGCCGCATCGACGCCGCCAACCTGCTCGGCATGGGGCGCAACACCATCACCCGCAAGATCCAGGAGCTCGGCATCGAGGACAACGAAGGGGGTCAGGACCCTTTTTCAGAAAAAGGGTCCTGACCCTTTTCTAAGCAGCTTTCTTGCGGTTGAGCTCCAGCCGGGCGTCCACGAGCTTTACCACCTCGTCGAGGATCGGCAGCTGCATGCCCTTCTGCTTGGCGATCGCCTGGACCAGCCGGTCGACGCGCTCGATGTTCGGCGCCCCGGCGAAGAGCGCGCGCGCGGCGGAAGACGGGCTGCCAAGGCTCTGCGCGGCCGCCGCGTACTTCTCGAACGGCACCAGGTCCTTCTCCTTCGCGCCGAGCAGGGTGCAAAGGTTTACCACCCACTGGTACACGACACGCGAGGCTTCGAGGTTGGAATGCACCGCGTCCTTGATGGCGCGGGGTCCTTCCTTGGTGACGCAGCGATAGTTGCCCGCGATCAGCATCGCCCACTTGGCGAGCGGCACGAACACCGAGTCGTGCACCTTGAGCTTCACCGGCAATTCGATCTTGCCGGACCCGGTATCAAAGCGGGCGGCCTCAATATCAGTCTCGAGCTGCTTGAGCATCGCCGTGTGCTCGTCGGACGGAAAACGCGCCGACTTGAAATTGGTCGGCAGCCTCACCTGCAGCACGTTCACCTTCTCTTCCGGCGGGCGGAATGCCTGCGGGTCCGGGCTGCACAGCGTCATGAAGTTCGGGTCGAACGCGTCCCACACGCTCGGATCCGTATAGCAGGACCGGAGCTCCTTGGTGGAAACGCCGGGAATGCGGGCGAGGTAGGGCAGCGGCGGCATGTTCATGATCGACATGCAGGGCACGCGGGACTTGGCGACGGCGTCGAGCAACTCGCGCACGCCGGCCGAGCGGTATTGCGGCTCCTGCATGGCCAGCGCCACGAGGTCGTAATCCTTTGGATTGACCGCGGCCGGGCCGTCCGCGGTGATTTTTCCGGGCAGTTTCCAGGAATGCACTTCGGTCAGGCCTTCGCGGCCTTTGATCGGCATCCGCACGCGCACGCCGCCGCTGTTGATGGCGTCGGCTTCCGCCGGCAGGCAGACGAGCTTGACGTTGTGGCCACCCAGCGCGAGCTTGGTGCCGAGCAGGGAGCCATAAGAGGCGCCCAGAATCAGGATGTTGAGAGGTTTCATAATGTGAAATCCGAGAGCGTGACTTGAAACCCGAGGCTACTCCGATCGGGCCAGCATTTCATGTTGCACTGCCACATTCGCGTAATAGAATGCTGCAATGCACATGTCTGCCCCGCTTCCCCAAGGCGTCGCCATTTCGGCCGCGGTCACCGCGGCATTTGCCGAAATCCTCAGCCCGGAAGCACTGAGCTTCGTCGCCAAGCTTCACCGCAAGTTCGAGTCCCGGCGCCAGGAGCTCCTCGCCGCGCGCGCCGCGCGCCAAAAGGAGTTTGATCAGGGCAAGCTGCCCGACTTTCTGCCGCAGACAAAATCGGTCCGCGAAAGCGACTGGGTCGTGGCGCCGCAGCCGAAGGACATGCTCGACCGCCGCGTCGAGATCACCGGCCCGACCGACCGCAAGATGGTGATCAACGCGCTCAACTGCGGCGCGGCCACTTTCATGGCGGACTTCGAGGACGCCAATTGCCCGACGTGGCACAACATGATCGACGGGCAGGTCAACCTGCGCGACGCGGTACGCCGCAGCATCGCGCTCGAGCAGAACGGCAAGAAATACCGCCTCAACGACAAGACCGCAGTGCTGATCCCGCGGCCGCGCGGCTGGCACCTGGACGAGAAGCACGTCACCGTCGACGGCAAGCCGGTCTCCGGCGGAATTTTCGACTTCGCGCTGTACTTCTTCCATAACGCGAAGGAGCTGCTGTCGCGCGGCTCGGGGCCGTACTTCTACCTGCCGAAGATGGAGTCGCATCTCGAGGCCCGCCTGTGGAACGACATCTTCGTCGCCGCGCAAAAGGAATTGGGAATTCCAGAGGGCAGCATCAAGGCCACCGCGCTGATCGAAACCGTCGTCGCCGCCTTCGAGATGGACGAGATCCTGTACGAGCTGCGCAAGCACTCGTCGGGGCTCAACATCGGGCGCTGGGACTACATCTTTTCCTGCATCAAGAAATTTCGCGCCAACCAGAGCTTCTGCCTCGCCGACCGCGCGCAGGTGACGATGACCGCGCCGTTCATGCGCGCCTACGCCCTGCTGCTGGTCAAGACCTGCCACCGGCGCGGCGCGCCGGCGATGGGCGGCATGGCGGCGCAGATTCCGATCAAGAATGATCCGGCGGCGAATGAAGCCGCGCTCGAGAAGGTGCGCCAGGACAAGCTGCGCGAGGTCACCGATGGCTGCGACGGCACGTGGGTCGCGCACCCGGGCCTGGTGCCGGTGGCGAAGGCGGTATTCGACCTGCACATGCCGGCGCCGAATCAGTACTCGCGCCAGCGCGCGGACGTGAACGTCACGGCGAAGCAGCTGCTCGACTTCCAGCCTGAGCGGCCGATCACCGAAGCCGGCCTGCGCAACAACATCTCGGTCGGCATCCAGTACCTCGGCGCCTGGCTGGCCGGCAACGGCTGCGTGCCGGTATTCAACCTGATGGAAGACGCGGCCACCGCCGAGATCTCGCGCTCGCAGATCTGGCAATGGATGCGCTCGCCGAAGGGCGTGCTGGACGATGGCCGCAAGGTCACCCGCTCCTTATTCAAGGAATTGCTCGACGAGGAGCTGCAGAAGGTCAAAGACGCCGGCGCCGAGGGCAAGCTCGACGAGGGCGCGCAGCTTTTCGAGCGCCTCACGACCGACGACCAGTACGTCGAGTTCATTACCCTGCCCGCGTATCAGCTGATCGACTAGCCGCAGGCGGCCCGCCGTGCGGCATACGCTGGCGCATTTCCGGAAGCTGCGCGAAAGCGGCGAGAAGATCGCCATGCTCACGTGCTACGACGCAAGCTTCGCGGCGCTTTGCGACCAGGCCGGCGTCGACACGCTTCTCGTCGGCGATTCCCTCGGCATGGTGGTGCAGGGACACGACAGCACGCTGCCCGTCACCATGGAAGACATGGAGTACCACGTGCGCATGGTGGCGCGCGGCTCTCAAAAAGCGCTGATCGTGGCCGACCTGCCGTTCGCCAGCTACCAGGTTTCCGCAGAAATCGCTTTTTCGAATGCGGCGCGGCTCATGGTCGCGGGCGCGCAGATGGTCAAGCTGGAAGGCGGGCGCGTGATGGCGGACACCGTGCGCTTCCTGGTCGAGCGCGGCATTCCGGTCTGCGGCCACATCGGCCTCATCCCGCAATCGGTGCACCAGCTCGGCGGCTACCGTGTGCAGCGCGATGCCGATCGCTTGCTGCAGGATGCTCGCGCCATCGAGCAGGCCGGCGCCGCGATGCTGGTGCTCGAAGCGATCCCGGCCGCCATCGGCAAGGAAGTCACCGAGGCGCTCTCCATCCCGACCATCGGCATCGGCGCCGGCAAGGACTGCTCCGGGCAGGTGCTCGTGCTCCATGACATGCTGGACATCTATCCCGGCCGCAAGGCGCGCTTCGTGCGCAACTTCATGGCCGGCGCGCCGAGCATCGCCGAGGCAATCCGCCGTTACGTCGAAGCCGTGAAAGCGGGCGCTTTCCCCGCGCCCGAGCACACGTTTTAATTCAGCCTGGCAACAACCGGAGCGTGGTCGGAAGGGCGCTCGCGCTTGCGCGGCTCCAGGTCGATGGTGCAAGCCGTGCACTTAGGGACGAGCGCCGGCGACAGCAGGATGTGGTCGATGCGCAGGCCCCAGCCGCGCTCGAATGCCTTGAGGCGGTAGTCCCACCAGGTGAATTGCTTCTCGGGCTGATCGAAAAGCCGGAAGGCATCCTTGACGCCCACGTTCAGCACTTCGCGGAACGCGGCGCGCTCGGGCTCGGAGAAATGGATCTTGCCTTCCCAGCGCTTCGGGTTGTGCACATCGCGGGGCTCCGGGGCGATGTTGAGATCGCCCAGCACCGCCAGCTTTTTACCAACTTCACCTTTGAACCATTGGGTGAGGGCGGCGTACCACCGCAGCTTGTAGGCGTACTTGTCCGAGCCCGGCTCCTGGCCGTTCGGCGCGTAAAGATTGAGGATGCGCACGCCCTCGACCGTCGCGGCGATGACGCGCTTGGGATCGTCGGGAAAGTCCGGGATGCCATGCTGTACATCGGTCAGCGGCGAGCGCGCGAGGATCGCCACGCCGTTGTAGGACTTCTGTCCGCAATACACCGCCTGGTAGCCCGCCGCCTGGATCTCGGCGACCGGGAAATTCGCGTCCTCGGTCTTGGTTTCCTGCAGACACGCTACGTCGGGCTGCGCCGCCGCGAGCCAGTCGAGGAGGTGCGGCAGGCGCACCCTCAGCGAGTTGACGTTCCAGGTGGCAATCTTCACGGGTGCACCAGGTAGCGTTTCAGGCGCGCCAGGTCGGGCTCGACGCCGATCCCGGGCGCGTCGGGCAATGTTGCCATGCCTTCGTCCACGCGCAGCGGGAACACTTCTTCGCGCAACGGATTGGGATTGGCATCGACCTCGGCATAGCCATCGCCGCCGAGCGCGGCGAGAAGATGCATGGACGCGGCGAGCCCGACCCCGCCGGCGAGCCAATGCGGGCAGAACACGATTCCTTTGCGCGCCGCGTGTTGGGCGACTGCACGGCAGCCGCTGATGCCGCCCCATTTGCCGACATCCGGCTGGATGAAGCGCAGGTAGCCGGCGTCGATTGCTTCGGCGAACGCCGCCTGCCCGCGCAGGTTCTCGCCGGCGGCGAACGGCGCGCCGGTGCGCGCGGCCAACTGCTGCCAAGCTTGAACGCTCTCGTCCGCGGCGATCGGCTCTTCCACCCAATGCAGCTTGAAGGGCATCAGCGCGTCGATTTCGACAGCCGCCTGCTCCGGAGTCCACGCCTGGTTGGCGTCGACCATGAGCGTCGCGGCGGCGCCGACTGCATTGCGCAGTTCCGCGATATTCCGAGCGTCGCGCTCGCGTGAAAAGCCCACCTTGAGCTTGAACGCGCGGAAACCTTGGGCCTGCTTGGCGAGCGCCATGTCGCCGACGCCGTCGGGGCCGAGGCCGCTCGCGTAAACCCGCACCTTCGCACGCCGCGCCGCCCAGATGCTTCCACAACGGCTCGCCGGCGCGCCGCGCGCTCATGTCCCACAGCGCCTGATCGATGCCGCCGATGATCTGGGCGAACGGCCCGGGCTCGCCGCACTGGATGGCCATGCGCCGCGTGCGTGCTTCGAGCATGGCGCGCGTCGCCTCGGCGCTGTCGCACGGCGTTTTCTCGAGCAGCGGCACGAAGATGCTCTCGACCAGGCGGGCGCGATGCTCGGCGCCAACGGTGGGAAAGTTGCTGAACACCTCGCCCCAGCCGTAGGCGCCGTCGCTCGCCGACAAGCGCAACCACAGCGCCGGCCGGTTGCTCATGGCGCCGAACGCGTTCGCGAGCGGTGCGGCGATCGGCGCGCGCAGCACCCAGTGCTCGAGCTTCGTAATGGTCGGGCGCATCGCCGCCATGCTAGCCTGCCGCCGATGAAAACGGTCCTCGCGCTCATCCTGTGCACGGCGCTCAGCGCGTTCGCGCAGACTTATCCGTCAAAGCCGGTCCGCCTGATCGTGCCCTTTCCGCCGGGCGGCGCGGTCGACTACTACGCGCGCGCGGTGCAAAGCCGGCTCGCGGAAACGCTGGGCCAGCCGATCGTGATCGAGAACCGCGTCGGCGCCGGCGGCATGGTCGGCGCCGATCTGGTGGCGAAGGCGCCGCCCGATGGCTATACGCTGCTCATCGGCAACATCGCCTCGCTCGCGATGAACGTCGGCGTCTATCCGAAGATGACCTATGACCCGGTGAAGGACTTCACGCCGATCATCCGCACGGTCGCGGTGAACTACGTGATGGCGGTGCATTCGTCGGTTCCGGCGCGCAGCGTCGCGGAGTTCATCGCTTACGCCAAGGCCAACCCCGGCAAGCTCAGCTACGGATCGGCCGGCAGCGGCAGCGCGCCCCACCTGGCGACCGAGCTTTTCAAGCAGCGTACCGGCATCGACGTGCTGCACGTGCCGTTCAAGGGCGGCGGGCCGATGGTCACCGACCTGCTCGGCGGGCAGGTGCACATGGTGATTGCCGACCAGGCCAACCTCATGCCGCATGTGAAAGCAGGCAGGCTGCGCGCCCTGGGAGTGGGCACGCTCGCGCGTTCGCCGGCGCACCCGGAGCTTCCCACGATTGCGGAATCAGGCTTGCCCGGCTTCGAGGCGCGCGCGTGGCAGGGCGTAGTCGGGCCGGCGGGTATGCAGGCCGACATCGCCAACCTGCTGAACTCGGCATTCGGTCGAGTCATGGCGATGCCCGATGTCCACCAGCGCTTGCTGGAAGGCGGCCTGGACCCGATCGCTGGAACGCGTCAGGAGTTCGGCGAGTTCATCCGCGCCGAAATCGTCAAATGGTCGAAAGTGGCGAAGGACGTCGGCGCGCGCGTGGAGTAGCGCATGCGTCGTTCCCGCGAAGGCGGGAACCATGTTCCTTCAGGCCGCGATCATCCCGCTGTGCCGCAGTAAAGCCTCGACATTCGGCTCGCGGCCGCGGAAGGCCTTGAACGATTCCGCCGCCGGCCGGCTGCCGCCCACGCTGAGAATCTCGTCGCGGAATCGGGCGCCCGACCTTCGCATCGAGGATGCCGTTCTCTTCGAAGAAGCTGTACGCATCCGCCGAAAGCACTTCAGCCCACTTATAGCTGTAGTAGCCCGCTGCGTATCCGCCGGCAAAGATATGCGAGAAGCTGTTCGGGAAGCGGTTGTAGGCCGGCGGCTTGAGCACCGCCACCTGCGCGCGCACTTCCTCCAGCAGTTCGAGCGCGCTGCGGATCGCCGGATCGAAGTCGGAGTGCAGCCGCATGTCGAACACCGCGAACTCGATCTGGCGCAGCATGGCGAGGCCGCTCTGGAAGTTCTTCGCGGCCAGCATGCGATCGAATAGCTGCCTTGGGAATGGGTGCACCGGTATCCACGTGGCGCGTCATTTCACGCAGCACGTCCCATTCCCAGCAGAAGTTTTCCATGAACTGGCTGGGCAGCTCGACCGCGTCCCACTCGACGCCGTTGATGCCGGAGACGCCGAGATCCTCGATGCGCGTGAGCAGATGGTGCAAGCCGTGGCCGAATTCATGGAACAGGGTGAGCACTTCGTCGTGCGTGAAGAGCGCCGGCTTGTTGCCGACCGGCCGCGAGAAGTTGCAGTTTAGATAAGCGACCGGGATCTGCAGCCGGTCGCGCTTGCGCCGACGCGTGATGGCGTCATCCATCCACGCGCCGCCGCGCTTGGTTTCACGCGCGTAAAGGTCCAGGTAGAACTGACCAATGGCAGTAGCCGCTCGCATCGCGCACCTCGAAGAAGCGCACGTCGGGATGCCACAGCGGCGCCTTGGCCGAAACGATCTTCACCCCGTAGAGCCGCTCCGCGACCTGGAACAGGCCGCCGATGGCGGCTTCCTCCGGGAAATATTGCTTCACCTCCTGGTCGGAGAATGAATAGCGCTTGGCGCGCAGCTTTTCCGACGCATAGGCGACGTCCCACGATTCGAGAGTTTTCAATCCCCAGCTCGCTGCGCGCAAAGGTTTTCAATTCCTCGACATCGGCCTCGGCGAACGGCCGCGCGCGCTTCGCCAGGTCCTCGAGGAAGGCGAGCACCTGGTTCGGTGACTCGGCCATCTTCGGCACCAGCGACACCGCGGCGAAATCCTGGTAGCCGAGGAGCTGTGCCATCTCGCGGCGCAGCGGCACGATCTTGGCGATGAGCGGCGCGTTGTCCCATTCTGGCTTGCCGAACTCGGAAGCGCGCGTCGCGCTTGCGTGGTAGAGCGTCTCGCGCAGCTTGCGGTCGTCGGCGTATTGCATCACCGGCAGGTAGGACGGGGCGTGCAGGGTGAACTTCCAGCGCGGTTTGCCGTCTGTCCGCTTTTCATCCTTCTCTGCGGCCTCGCGCGCGGCTTGCAACACGTCATCCGGTATCCCGGCGGTCTGGTCCTTGCTTACATACGATCGAATACGCATTGGTGGCATCCAGCAGGTTTTCGGAAAACTTCGCCGAAAGCGCGGAGAGCTCTTCCTGTATCGCTGCATAGCGCCGCTTCTTGTCGGCGGGCAGCTCGGCACCGCCCAGGCGAAAATCGCGCAGGGCGTTCTCGATGATCTTCTTGCGCGCCGCGCTCAGCGCGGAAAACTCGCTCGACTCGTGCAGCGCCTTGTATTTCTCGAACAGCGCCTGGTTCTGGCCAAGCTCGGTCCAGTACTGCGTGACCTTCGGCAGGTTGGCGTTGTAGGCCTCGCGCAGCGGCGGGTTGTCCATCACCGCGTGCAGGTGCGCGACCTGGCCCCAGGCGCGCGCGATGCGCTCGTTCGCGTCCTCGAGCGGCCCGACAAAATCGTCCCAGGTCGGTTTCGCGCTCAGCGCCGCGGCGGTCGTGGCGCGGCCATCGGCGAGCAGCTGCTCGATCGCGGGCGCTACGTGCTCCGGCTGGATCTTCTCGAATTGCGGAAGACCGGAAAAATCAAGAAGGGGATTGTCCTGCGGCAGCATTGATGCAGTTCTCCAGAAGCATTGCGATGGTCATGGGGCCGACGCCGCCGGGCACGGGGGTAATCCAGCCCGCGACCTCTTTGACGGAGTCGTAGTCGACGTCGCCAGCGAGCTTTCCATCGGGCAGTCGGTTGATGCCGACGTCGATCACGCAGGCTCCCGGTTTGACCATCCGCGCGGTGACGAGTTTCGCGCGCCCGACCGCGGCGACCAGAATGTCCGCTTGCTTCGTAATGGCTTCGATGCTGGGCGTCTTCGAGTGGCAGATGGTGACCGTGGCGTCCTTTTGCAAGAGCAGCATGGCGACCGGCTTGCCGACGATGTTCGAGCGGCCGATGACTACCGCGTGGCGGCCCGCGATTTGCATCCCGGCGTGCTCGATCAGCCGCATGCAGCCCAGCGGCGTGCACGGCACCACGCCGGGGCGCCCGGCCATCAGGGCGCCAAGGTTGGCCTCGTGGAAGCCGTCGACGTCCTTCGCCGGCGCGATGGCTTCCAGGACGCGCGCCGAATCGATGTGGCGGGGAAGGGGCAACTGCACCAGGATGCCGTGCACTTCCCGGTTGTCGTTCAGCGCCGCGACGCGCTGCAGTATTTGCGCTTCTGAAACATCCTTGTTGTATTCAAAGAGCTCCGATCGCATGCCGATCTCTTTCGCGGCGAGCGTCTTGTTGCGCACGTAGACCTTGGAGGCCGGGTCGTCGCCCGCGATGATCACGGTGAGGCCGGGACGCACGCCGCGCTGCACAAGCGCCTCTACCTTGTGCTTGAGCGCCGCGCGCGTCGCCGCGGCGAGGGATTTTCCGTCGAGGATTTGGGCGGGCATGGAGGCCGCGCAGTCTAGCATTGGGCCCATTTTGTGGTTAAGCTTGCCTCGCCCTCCTGCAGCAAAAAACGGAATTCATCGACATGTCTGCCGTCCCACAATTCCCGGCTGCCAACGATCCCGACGCGCTCGAAACCCAAGAGTGGCTCGACGCGCTCGAGGCGGTGCTCGAGCGCGAAGGTCCGGAGCGCGCGCACTACCTGCTCGAGCGCCTCGTCGACAAGGCACGCCGCTCCGGCGCGCATATCCCGTTCTCGCCGAACACCGCTTACATCAACACCATCCCGCCGCACATGGAGGAGCGCTCGCCCGGCAACGTGGCGCTCGAAGAGCGCATCCGCTCCATCTGCCGCTGGAACGCGATGGTGCTGGTGGCGAAGGCGAACAAGAGCGACGACGAGCTCGGCGGCCACATCGCGAGCTTCGCCTCGGTCGGCACGCTGTTCGGCACCGGCCAGCAGCACTTCTGGCACGCGCCGCACGACGGGCACGGCGGTGACCTGATCTATTTCCAGGGCCATTCCTCGCCGGGCGTTTATGCGCGCTCGCTCATGGAGGGCAGGCTTTCGGAAAAGAAGTTGCTGAATTTCCGCCGCGAGGTCGATGGGGAAGGCGTCTCCTCGTATCCGCACCCGTGGCTGATGCCGGATTACTGGCAATTCCCCACCGTATCGATGGGCCTGGGGCCGATCCAGGCCATCTACATGGCGCGCTACCTCAAGTACCTCCAGGCGCGCGGCATCGCGCAGACCGCCAATCGCAAAGTCTGGGTGTTCTGCGGCGACGGCGAGATGGACGAGCCCGAGTCGCTGGGCGCGATCGGCCTTGCCTCGCGCGAGAAGCTCGACAACCTGGTGTTCGTCGTCAACTGCAACCTGCAGCGGCTCGACGGTCCAGTGCGCGGCAACGGCAAGATCATCCAGGAGCTGGAGGGCGATTTCCGCGGCGCGGGCTGGAACGTGATCAAGGTGATCTGGGGCTCGTACTGGGACCCGCTGCTCGCGCGCGACAAGGAAGGCCACCTCCTGCGCATCATGGAGGAAACGGTCGACGGCGAGTACCAGAACTACAAGGCGAACGACGGCGCCTTCGTGCGCAAGCATTTCTTCGGCAAGCACCCGAAGGCGGCCGAGCTGGTGGCGCGCATGAGCGACGAGGACATCTGGCGGCTGAACCGCGGCGGCCACGACCCGCACAAGGTGTACGCGGCGTACTGCGCGGCAGTGAAGCACAAGGGCCAGCCCACGGTGATCCTGGCCAAGACCATCAAGGGTTTCGGGCTCGGCAAGCAGGGACAGGCGAAGAACCCGACGCACCAGCTGAAGAAGATCGACACCGCGACCATCAAGGAGATGCGCGATCAGTTCGCCATCCCGATCCCGGACGAGAAGCTCGACCAGCTGCCGTTCTACATTCCGCCGGATGACGCGCCGGAGATGAAGTACCTGCACGAGCGGCGCAAGGAGCTCGGCGGCTACCTGCCGCAGCGGCGCGCCAAGGCGGACAAGGTGCCGGCGGTGCCGCCGCTTTCCGCATTCGAAGCGCTGCTCAAAGGTTCTGGCGAAGGCCGCGAGATCTCGACCACCATGGCGTTCGTGCGCGTGCTGACCGCGCTGGTGCGCGACAAGGAGATCGGCAAGCGCGTGGTGCCGATCGTGCCGGACGAGGCGCGCACCTTCGGCATGGAAGGCATGTTCCGCCAGCTCGGCATCTTCGCCGCCGAGGGGCAGAAGTACGAGCCGGTCGACAAGGACCAGGTGATGTTCTACCGCGAGGACAAGCAGGGCCAGATCCTCGAGGAGGGCATCAACGAGGCGGGCGCGTTCTCTTCGTGGATCGCGGCCGCCACCTCGTACAGCCATTCGAACGAAGTGACGGTGCCGTTTTTCATCTTCTACTCGATGTTCGGCTTCCAGCGCGTCGGCGATCTCGCCTGGGCCGCGGCCGACCAGCGCGCGCGCGGCTTCCTGCTTGGCGCCACCGCGGGGCGCACCACGCTGAACGGCGAGGGCCTGCAGCACGAGGACGGCCACTCGCACATTTTTTCCGCGGTGATTCCGAATTGCGTCTCTTACGACCCGACCTATGGCTACGAGGTGGCGGTGATCATCCAGGACGGCCTGCGGCGCATGGTCACCAACCAGGAGGATGTGTACTACTACATCACCCTGATGAACGAGAACTACGAACATCCCGCGCTGCCGCAGGGCGCTGAGCAAGGGATCTTGAAAGGGATGTATTTGCTTCGTGAGTCGAAATCGAAAGCAAAATCCCGTGTTCAATTGCTCGGCTCCGGCACCATCCTGCGCGAGGTCGAGGCGGCCGCCGAACTGCTGGAAAAGGATTGGGGCGTGGCCGCCGACGTATGGAGCGCGACCAGCTTCACCGAATTGCGTCGCGACGGCCTCGCCGCCGACCGCTGGAACATGCTGCACCCTGAGGCGAAGCTTCGCGTTCCCTATGTAACGAAGATTCTTAACGACAAAGCAGGACCGGTGATCGCGGCCAGCGACTACGTCAAGACCTTCGCCGAGCAGATCCGGCCGTTCGTCCCGAAGGACCGCGTTTACCGTGTGCTCGGCACCGACGGCTTCGGCCGCTCGGACTCGCGCGCCAAGCTGCGCCACTTCTTCGAGGTGAACCGCTACTTCGTCGCCATCGCTGCGCTCAAGGCGCTCGCCGACCAGGGTGAGGGCAAAGCAAAAACAGTCGCGGACGCGATCAAGAAATACGGCATCGACCCCGAGAAAGCCGACCCAACGACCGTATGAGCCAAGTTGTCGTTCCCGATATCGGCGACTTCAAGGAAGTCGAAGTCATTGAAGTCCTGGTGAAGCCGGGCGACAGCGTCACCAAGGAGCAATCGCTCATTACCCTCGAATCGGACAAGGCGACGATGGAGATTCCGTCGCCCGGCGCGGGGGTGGTGAAGGAGCTTAAGGTCAAGGTCGGGGACAAGATATCGAAGGGCTCACCGATCCTCGTGCTCGATGACAAGAGCAACGGCGAAGCCCCGCCGGACGAGAAGCTGAAACCGCAAGCGGCTCAAAAGCCGCAGCAGGCAACCGCACCAGCTCCATCTGCGGCGGCGCAAGCCATGACGGTTCCGGTTCCCGACATCGGCGACTTCAAGGAAGTGGAAGTGATCGAAGTGCTGGTGAAGCCGGGCGACACGGTGTCCAAGGAGCAATCGCTCATCACCCTGGAGTCCGACAAGGCGACGATGGAGATCCCGTCGCCCAGCGCAGGGGTGGTCAAGAAAATAGAAATGAAAGTGGGTGACAAGGTTTCCAAGGGCATGCCGATCCTCGTGCTGGAAGCTTCAGGTCAGGCCGCGAAAGCCGAAGCACCCAAACCCGCACCCGCCCCAGCAGGGACTCCAGCGCCCACGCGCGAGCCGAGCACGCGCCCCGTGCCGCGCGAGCCGCGCGACGAGACGGTCGTGAAGCCCCACGCCAGCCCCTCGGTGCGCAAGTTCGGGCGCGAGCTCGGCGTCGACCTCGCGCGCGTGCAAGGCAGCGGGCCGAAGGGGCGCATCCTGCATACGGACGTGCAGGCTTACGTAAAAGGGGCACTCTCCAAGGCCCCAACGCAAATCAGTGCGAAGACGGGCGGCGCGCTGCCGTTCAACCTGCCGGCCTGGCCGGAGGTGGACTACGCCAAGTTCGGCCCGATCGAGTCCAAGCCCCTCGCGCGCATCCAGAAGCTCTCCGGCCCCTACCTGCACCGCAACTGGATCTCGATCCCGCACGTCACGCAGTTCGACGAGGCGGATATCACCGACCTCGAGGCTTTCCGCAAGGCACAGACCGTCGAGACCGAGAAGAAGGGCTTCAAGCTGACGATGCTCGCCTTCATGATGAAGGCCTGCGTCACCGCGCTGCGCCAGTACCCCCAGTTCAATTCCTCGCTCGACAAGTCGGGCGAGAACATCATCATCAAGAAGTACTTTCACATCGGTGTGGCGGTCGACACGCCGGGCGGTCTGGTCGTGCCGGTGGTGCGCGACGCCGACCGCAAGGGCGTGTTCGACATCGCGCGCGAGCTCTCCGACATCAGCAAGCTGGCGCGCGACGGCAAGCTCAAGCCGGGCGACATGCAGGGCGGCACGTTCTCCATCTCCAGCCTCGGCGGCATCGGCGGCACCGCCTTCACCCCGATCATCAACGCGCCCGAGGTGGCGATTCTGGGCGTTTCGCGCAGTGCGACGCGCCCGGTGTGGAACGGCAAGGAATTCGCGCCGAGACTGATATTGCCGCTATCACTGTCGTACGACCATCGCGTGATTGACGGCGCGACCGCGGCGCGCTTCTCCGCCTATCTCGCTTCGGTACTGTCGGACATTCGCAAGATCGTCCTTTAGATGGCTGCCGTTTAACCTCATGACGGAGGTCAAGGTCCCGGACATCGGGGACTTCAAAGAAATCGAAGTCATCGAGGTCCTCGTCAAGCCGGGCGACACGATCGCCAAGGAGCAATCTCTCATCACGCTCGAGTCGGACAAGGCGACGATGGAGATTCCATCGCCGGCGGCGGGCAAGGTGAGCCAGCTGAAGGTCAAGGTCGGCGACAAGGTCTCGAAGGATTCGCTCATCCTCCTCCTGGAAGGTGAGGTGCCGGCGCGGGCGGAAGCGCCGGTGCAGGCGCCCAAGAGTCCCGAGGCATCGAAACCGTCATCGGCCGCACCCTCGACCGGCGCGGACATCGAATGCGATGTCGTCGTGCTCGGCGCCGGGCCCGGCGGCTACTCCGCGGCGTTCCGCGCCGCGGACCTCGGCATGAAGACGGTGCTGGTGGAGCGCTATCCGAGCCTGGGCGGCGTGTGCCTGAACGTCGGCTGCATCCCGTCCAAGGCGCTGCTGCATACCGCGGCGATCATGGACGGGGCACGGGCGCTTGCCTCGCACGGAATTTCCTTCGGCGAGCCGAAGGTCGACTTGGCGAAGCTGCGTGCCTTCAAGGACAAGGTCGTCGGCAAGCTGACCGGCGGCCTCGCCGGCATGGCGAAGATGCGCAAGGTCACCGTGGTCCACGGCGTTGGCACCTTCCTCGATAGGAACCGCATCGAGGTCGGCGCCAAGACCATCCGCTTCACCTCCGCGATCATCGCCGCGGGCTCGCAGGCGGCGAAGCTGCCGTTTCTCCCGGAAGACCCGCGCATCGTCGACTCCACCGGCGCGCTCGAGTTGAAGAGCATCCCGAAGAAGATGCTGGTCATCGGCGGCGGCATCATCGGCCTGGAGATGGGCACGGTGTACTCGACGCTCGGCACGCGGCTCGACGTGGTGGAAATGATGGACGGGCTGATGCTCGGCGCCGATCGCGACCTGGTTGCGGTGTGGCAGAAGTTCAACGCCGCGCGCTTCGACAAGGTGATGCTCAGGACCAAGACCACGAAGGTCGAAGCCGCCAAGGACGGCCTGCGGGTTTCTTTCGAGGGCGCCGAAGCAAAGACCTACGACATGATCCTAGTCTCGGTCGGCCGGGTGCCGAACGGCCGCAAGATCGGCGCCGACAAGGCAGGCGTAGCCGTCGATGAACGCGGGTTCATCAAAACCGATTCGCAAATGCGGTCCAATGTCGCGAACATCTTTGCCATCGGCGACGTCGCCGGCAACCCGATGCTGGCGCACAAGGCCGTGCACGAGGGGCATGTCGCCGCCGAGGCGGCCAGCGGGATGAAGTCGCACTTCGACGCGCGCGTGATTCCTTCGGTGGCGTACACCGATCCGGAGATCGCCTGGGTCGGGCTTACCGAGGACGAGGCGAAGAAAAGCGGGGCGGCGATCGCGGTGGCCAAGTTTCCGTGGGCGGCGTCCGGCCGCGCGATCGCCAACGGCCGCGACGAGGGCTTCACCAAGCTCATCTTCGAGGCCGATACGCACCGCGTGGTCGGCGGCGGCATCGTCGGCACCGGCGCCGGGGACCTGATTGCCGAGCTGGCGCTGGCGGTCGAGATGGGCGCCGACGCCACCGATATCGGCAAGACCATCCATCCGCATCCGACCACCAGCGAATCGGTCGGCATGGCTGCCGAGCTGTTCGAGGGGGTGTGCACGGATCTCCCGCCCCAGCGCAAAAAGTAGAAATGACGGCATGAATCAAGACCAGTTAAAGGAATTGGTGGCGCGGGAGGCGCTGAAGCATGTGCAGGACGCGATCGTCGGCGTGGGCTCCGGCTCGACGGTGTTCAAGTTCATCGACGCCTTGGCGACGATCAAGCACAAGATCGACGGCGCGGTCGCCGCTTCCGAAGCGAGCGCGGAGCGGCTGAAGAAGCACGGCATCCGCGTGTTCGACCTCAACAGCGTCAACGAGCTGCCGGTGTACATCGACGGCGCTGACGAGATCACCGAGCATCTGCACATGATCAAGGGCGGCGGCGGCGCGCTGACGCGCGAGAAAATCACCGCCGCGGTGGCGCGCAAGTTCGTCTGCATCTGCGACGCCTCCAAGCTGGTGCCGGTGCTCGGGCGGTTTCCGCTGCCGGTGGAGGTAATCCCGATGGCACGCAGCTATGTGGGGCGCGAAATCGTGAAGATGGGTGGGCAGCCGCAGCTGCGCGAAAACTTCACCACCGACAACGGCAACGTGATCCTGGATTGCCACAACCTCGAATTGCTAAATCCGGTGCGGGTGGAAGGCGATTTGAATCAGATCGCCGGCGTGGTGACCAACGGCATCTTCGCGCGCCGGCCGGCCGACGTGCTGTTGCTTGCCGAGGGTTCGGGCGTAAGAACCATCACCGTCAAAAGAAGCTGATTGGGCCGGGCAGTCTTTTTGCTGTCGCTGGCCGCGTTCGCCAGCGCCGCGAGCCTGCGCGCCACCGATCCGTTGCTGCCGCAGATCGCCGAGCACTACGGTGTGACCACCGGCGCCGCTTCAGCCGCGATCACCGCTTTCGCGCTTTCCTACGGGTTGCTGCAGGTGGTCTGCGGCCCGCTCGGCGACCGCTTCGGCCGTTATCGCACCATCGCCGCGGCGGCGCTGGTCTCGGCTTTCGGCTCCGCCGCGTGCGCGCTCGCGCCGACGCTCGAGTCGCTGGTGGCGGCGAGATTCGTGTCGGGCGCGACCATCGGCGCCTTCATCCCACTCGCCCTGGCCTGGATCGGCGACACCGTGGTCTATGAGCAGCGCCAGCCGCTGCTTGCGCGCTTCCTGGTCGGCCAGATGGCGGGCGTGGCTTTCGGCAACGCCGCGGCCGGCTGGCTCGGCGAGCATTTCGGCTGGCGCGCCATTTTCATGGCGCTGGCGGTGTTGTTGTTATTGATCGCGGCGTTACTGGCAATCGAGTTGAAGCAAAACCCGCTAACCCGCGGCGGCGTCGGCAAGCCTGGCGTGATGCGCGAGAGCTTCAGGCGCATGCCGGGCATGCTCGGCGATTCGCGTCTGCGCAAGCTCTTCGCCACCGCCTACTTCGAGGGACTGCTGATATTTGGCGCGCTGGCGTTCGTCGCGGCGTACTTCCAGTCGCGCTTCGCGATCGGCCCGGGGCTCGCGGGGACCCTGGTGGCGGCCTATGCGCTCGGCGGAATCTGCTACGCGCTGCTCGCGCGCCGCGCGGTGCGGCGGCTGGGCGAGCGGGGTCTGGTCTCCGCCGGCGGCGTCGCGCTCTTCATAGGCTACTGCGGGTTGGCGAGCGCCGGCTCGCCTTCGACCGGCACGATTGCCATCGCGCTGGTCGGCGCCGGCTTCTACATGCTGCACACCACGGTGCAGATCCACGTCACGCAGGTCCGGCCCGAGGAGCGCGGCTCCGCGGTGGCGCTGTTCGCGACTTTCCTCTTCCTTGGACAGGCGAGCGGTGTATGGCTTGCCGCGCGCATCGTGGATGCCGCGGGTGCGGCTCCGGTCTTCCTGTGCGCCGCGCTCGGCCTCGCCGCGCTGGCCGCGGCGTTCCGCTACTTCCTGTCGGGCGCGGGCGGGACGTAGCCCGACGCGGTGTCGGCGCCGCCGCCGAAGAAGTGCCGCTCGGTCTGCTCCATGAGGTATTTGCGCGCGCGCTGGTCGGCGAGGTTGAGGCGGTTCTCGTTCACCAGCATGGTTTGCTGCTTGAGCCACTGCGCCCAGGCTTCCTTGGAGACGTTCTCCCAGATGCGCTTGCCGAGCTCGCCCGGGTACGGGGGGAAATCGAGGCCATCGGCTTCGCGGCCGAGCTTGATGCACTTCACGGTTCTCGCCATGCGAAATTATATTCGCTTGAGGAAGACCTTCGAGCCGCGGCGCCAGTTGTAGAGCGCCTGGCGGCGCTCCGGCAGCGCGGTGACATCGGCGGCGCGGAAGCCCTGCTCGATGAACCAGTGCGCCGCGTGCGTGGTGAGGGCGAACAGGCGCCGCAGCTTGAGGCCCTTGGCGCGCTGCTCGCACGCTTTGAGCAGCCTTTCGCCGTGGCCGGCCTCGCGTACGCCGGGCGCCACTGCCAGGCAGGCGAATTCAGCGCTCTTGTCGTCGGGGAACGGATACAGCGCGGCGCAGCCGACGATGCGCGCGTCGTGCTCGATCACCAGGAAGTTGCCGATCTCGGCCTCGAGCAGCTCGCGGCTGCGCTTCACCAGCGTGCCGTCGGCCTCGAGCGGCTCGATCAGCTCCAGCATGCCGCGCACGTCCTCGATGCGCGCCGGGCGAAGCTTTTCCACCGAGTCGTCGGTGATCATGGTGCCGACCCCGGCGTGGGTGAAGAGCTCGAGCAGCATCGAGCCGGGCGAGCGGCGCGTGACCAGGTGCCCGCGCGCCACGCCGTTGTCCACCGCGCGCGCCAGGTGCTCCATGGCGCGCATTGTGCCGGGGGTGAGGTCGCCCTTCTTTGCGCAGAGCGCCATGGCCTCGTCGGCGGTGAGCTCGGAGACCACTTCCCCTTTGCGGTTGGTGGGCAGCTTGTCGGTGTACATGAGGAGCTTGTCGGCGTGCAGGGCAACGGCCACGTTCTCCGCCACGTCCTCCCACGCCAGGTTGAACACTTCGCCGGTCGGCGAGTAGCCGACGAACGGCACGAGCACGATGTCGGCCACGTCCAGGTGCGCCGACAGCGCGGCGGCGTCCACCTTGCGCACCGCGCCGGTGAACTGGAAATCCACGCCTTTGCGCACCCCGATCGGCCGCGCGGTGATGTAGTTGCCCGAGACGGCGCGGATCTGTGCGCGCGCCATCGGCGAGTTCGGCAACCCTTGCGAAAGCAGCGCCTCGATCTCCACGCGCAGCATGCCGCCGACATGCTTGACTACCGTCAGGGCCTGCTCGTCGGTGACGCGCAGGCCTTGCGCGTACTGGGACTTCAGGCCCTTGGCCTTGAGCTCGGCCTCGATCTGCGGCCGCGCGCCGTAGACCAGCACCAGCCGGATCTCGAGCGCCGCGAGCAGGTTGAGGTCATGGATGAAGCTGGCAAACCGGCTTCGCTCGGCCACCATCTCGCCGCCGAAGGCGACGACGAACGTGCGCCCGCCGAAGTCGTGCACGTAGGGCGCGACCTGGCGGAACCAGCGGACGAAGCTATCGGCGTTCTGCATGTAATTTTTTCAAATTCTACGGTGAAAGCACGCGCTCAACTTTTTGCCATATGAAGCGTTATGCTTGGATCCTTGGAGGAAGGTCCATGAAAGCTATTCGCACCCTGCTCGCCGCCGCACTGCTGGTCCCCGCCCTGCCTGTTTACGCCGCCGAGGAGCCGTCGGACTCTTCGCTCGGCCACGTGCTCACCCTGGTGCACACGTTTGTCCGCATGGCCGCCGAGTCGGACTCGTCGGCGGTCAGCCTGCGGGCGATCGACGACGTCCTCGCCGGGCGCAACGCCGCGGCGAACGAGGCGATTGCCGGGCTGATGAGGGAAGCGCTGGCGGATGTCTCGCCCGAGAATCGCGCCACCATCGCCGCCATCGGCCGCGACCTGGTCGGCGTGGCCCGCAAGAACCTGCTGGGGCTCAAGCCGGGCGAGACCCTTTATCCCGACCGCTCGCTCCAGGCGCGCAAGGAGCTCAACGCCCTGGGTCTCACCTACCACGACTCCAAGCAGTTCCTCGACGCCGTGAAGCGCAACGACACGCTCGCCGCGGAGCTTTTCATCGCCGGCCGGGGCGTCGACCTATCGGCGACGGATTTCTGGGGCCGCGACGCGGTGGATTTCGCGCGCCGCAATCACAACGAGCCGCTCGCTCAGCTCATCCTCAGGAGTCGCCCCGCAACGCGTTGAGCGCCGCCAGCGCGGCGACGGCCGCGGTCTCGGTGCGCAGGATCCGGGGTCCAAGCGAGGCGGGCACGAACCCGCCTCGACCAGCCGAGCCTCCTCCTCCTCGGTGAAGCCCGCTTCCGGACCCGCGGCAAGGATAATCCGGCTCTCCGCAGCCGAAAGCTTGGACAGCGGCCGCTGAGACGCGGGGGATAGAAGGATCTTCGTCGTACCGCTTCCCGGCCGGTAATCGTCCAGCGAAACCAAAGCCTGGACCTCCGGCACGCGATTGCGGCCGCACTGCTCGCACGCCGAGATTACGATTTTCTGCCAATGCGAGCGCCGGTTCTCAGCACGGTCGCCCTTAGGCCGCGCCACGGAGCGCGCCGCGAGCACCGGCTGCACTTCCGCCACGCCGAGCTCGACCGCCTTGCGTACCGTGCTGTCCATGCGCTCGCCCGCGGACACGCCTTGGACCAGCGTGATGCGCAGCGGCGACTCGCGCTCGATGGCGCGGTGCTGCAACAGGTCGATCGAGATGCGCAGGCGCTGCATCGAGGCGATGCGCGCGGCGAACTCGCCGCCGCGGCCGTTGAACAGCGTTACGTCGTCACCCTCGCGCAGCCGCAGCACGTGCACCGCGTGGTGCGCCGCGTCCTCCGATAGCGTGCAGACGCCGCCCGCGCGCAGCGGCGCGTCCAAGTGGAAGCGGGGGACCATGCCGGGATTCTGGCATGGCCCCCGCGTTCAGAAATACAACGCCGCGGCGGTGCCGAGCGCCGCCACGGCGACGGCGGCGCCAAGCAATGCCATGCGCACGCCGACGCGCTTTTGCGGACGGTCGTACACGCCGACGGTCTTGCGCACCTCGGCCATCACGCCGCCTTACGCCGGTCCTGACCCGTATACGGGCCGTGTTGCGGCGCCGCTCCGGGCCGTGATACGCGGCCTGGTTGGAGGCGCCGACGCGTTCCACCTCTACATCGGTCTTGCGCACGGTGTCCTGGACGGTGCGCGCCGTCTTGCTGCGCTTCTTGCCGACCTTGACCTCTTCCACCACGCGCGCGCGCTTTTCGACCACCGGCTCCTCGGCGTGCTCACGCACTTCGAACGATTGCTCGCGGAACGCGTCGCCGCCAGCCGGGCGGCTCGCGGGGCGGCGCTCGACCTCGACCCGCTCCTCTTCCAGCTGCACTGTCTCGCGCACCGGCTGCTCGACGACGCGGCTGTAGACGCGCACTCCGCCCCGCTCGACATTGCGCCTGCCCACGACCAGCTCTTCCTCGGTCACCGGCACCGTGCGCTCGTTCTCTGCGGATGGCGTGGCGGTGGTGTCGGCCTCGAACCGGCCCTTCCATCCCTGCCGCTTCCACTCGCTCGCGCGCTGGTCGATATCCACCGCGCCGTGGCGCCGCAAGATGTCCGCCGCCATCTGTGCTTCGCGCTCCTCATCCGCGGCAACGGTGACCAGGATTCCGCCGCGGCGTACGCCCTCGGCGTAGTAATGCGCATCCTCGTCGGGTACGCCAAGGCGGGTCAGGCCGCCAATCAAGCCGCCCGCAACCGCGCCCAGGCCCGCCCCGGTAAGCGCTGCGGCGATGGGGCCGGCGGCGACGATCGGGCCGATGCCAGGGATCGCGAGTGGCGCGAGCGCAAGCGCAAGGCCCGCGACGCCGCCGATCGCCGCGCCGGTGCCGGCTCCGGCAAGCGCGCCCGAGGCCACGTCACCGCCTTCGCGCTCCATGTCAGTACGGCCCGGCGTGACCTGCTTCTCGTTCGCCATGAAGCCGATATCGTCGCGCTCGATGCCCCTTGCGACGAGGTCCTTGACCACGTTCTGCGCTTCGCCCAGGTTGTTGAAAAGCCCGATCACTGTCTTCGACATCTGTGCATCTCCTTGCGGTTGAAACTACGTTGAACCGCGTGCGCTCGGCGGGCGGCGTTCGACCACCGCCTGCTCTTCGCGCAGCACGACCTCTTCGCGGTGGCGCGATTGAACTTCGCGCCGCCGCAACCGCACTTCTTCCTTCAGGATCCATTGCCGCTGGACGGTGACGACTTCCTCGTAGACCGGGATGATCAGCACGTCGCCTTCCTCGCGCGGCGGCTCGGGGGCATCGACCGCGCGATTGACGACCACGTGCTCGATGTCGACCTCGTCGTGCAGCATCGGCTCGTCGATGAGTTCCACGCGCTCGCGTACCACCTTGCGCACGTTCACGGCGCCGGTTTCTACGACGTTACGCGTGACGTCAGCTTCTTCACGCGCGACGGGAATGACAACCGAGTGCTTGTCGTCGCTGGCCACTGGATCCCTCCGGATTGCGGATGGGGGTGGCGAAGCAAGCGCGATGCCGCGACCGCGCTACGACGGGAAGCGCCCTACAACTACATCGTCGCGCCGATGGTCCAGGGCGCGAACTCGTCGTCGCCGTAGCCGAAGGCTTCGGATTTCGACCTTTCGCCCGACGCGGTCTTGAGGATCAGCTCGAAAAATCGTGCTCCCGACTGCGCCACCGACTCGCTGCCATCGATCACCGTGCCGCAGTTGAAGTCCATGTCCTCTTCCTGGTGAACGAAGAGCGGCGTATTGGTCGCGAGCTTGAGCGAAGGCGCCGGCTTGCAGCCATAGGCTGAGCCGCGCCCGGTTGTGAAGCAGATCATGTTGGCGCCGCCGGCGACCTGGCCGGTGGCCGATACCGGGTCGTAGCCCGGCGTATCCATATAGACGAAGCCTTTCGCGGTGACCGGCGCCGCGTACTCGTAGACATCCACCAGGTTGGTGGTGCCGCCCTTGGCGACCGCGCCCAGGGATTTCTCCAGGATGGTGGTCAGCCCGCCGGCCTTGTTGCCCGGCGACGGGTTGTTGTTCATCTCCATGTTGTTGCGCGCGGTGTACTCCTCCCACCAGCGGATGCGCTCGACCAGCTTTTCGCCGACTTCCTTCGACACCGCCCGGCGCGTGAGCAGGTGCTCGGCGCCGTAGATCTCCGGCGTTTCCGACAGGATGGCCGTTCCGCCGTTCCTCACCAGGAGATCCACCGCCGCGCCCAGCGCCGGATTCGCGCTGATGCCGGAATAGCCGTCCGAGCCGCCGCATTGCAGCCCGAGAACGAGGTGTGAAGCCGGCACGGTCTCGCGCTTCGCCTTGTTCGCTTCCGGCAGGATCGCCTCGATGCGCGCGATGCCTTCGCGCACCGCTTTCATCGTTCCGCCCTTCTCCTGGATGGTGAACGCGTGCATGCGGTCATGGCGCTTGAGGGACTGCGTGGAGAGCAGGTTGTTGATCTGGTTCGCCTCGCAGCCCAGGCCGATCACCTGCGTGGCGAAGAAGTTCGGGTGCCGCGCATAGCCCGCCATCGTGCGCCGCAGGACGTCCATGCCTTCGCCCTCCGACGCCATGCCGCAGCCGGTCTTGTGCGTGAGCGCTACGACGCCGTCCACGTTTGGGTATCTGGATAGATTATTTTTGAAGTGGTCCGCGACCATGCGGGCAACGGTCGCCGAGCAGTTCACGCTGGTGAGGATGCCGATGTAATTGCGCGTCGCCACACGGCCGTCGGCGCGCACGATTCCCTGGAACGTGGCGGCGGGCTGAATGAAATCGGTTTCCTTCTTCAGCGCGCAAAAAGCGTAGTCGCGCTGAAAGTCCCCCATCGCCAGGTTATGCACGTGGACGTGCTCGCCGGCTTTGATGTCGCGCGTGGCGAAGCCGATGATCTGGTTGTAGCGCCGCACCGGCTTGCCCTGCGCCACATCGCGCACCGCGAGCTTGTGGCCCGCCGGGATGGTGACGAGCGCGCGCACGTTCTCTTTCGAGACCAGCGTGCCGGTCGGGACCTCGAGGCGGGCAATGACGACGTCGTCGTCGGGATGCAGGCGGATGGTCAGCTGGACGGCTTGCAGCATGGCTTACCTTTTTAGCGGATGGCCCGGCATCAGCTCGTAGGGATGCACCCAGCCGGGCAATTTGCGGATGCGCTCCAGCCACTCGCCGATGCGCGGATAGTCTGACCACGATACGCCGAATTCTTCCGGCCAGTACAGATAGCCGCACATCGAGAAGTCGGCGATGCTCGGCGCATTGCCGACGGCGAATGCGTTCTGCGCAAGGTGCTTGTCCAGGATGCCGAGTGATCCCTTGATACGCCCGCGCAGGAACTCGGTCACCGGCGTTTCGCCGGTTTTCTGGAACTGCACGAGGAACCGCAGGGTGGCCACGTAGCTCGTCAGCTTGTGGTTGTCCCACAGCATCCAACGCAGCACCTCCAACTTGTCCTGACCCTGGAACTTGCCGAAATGATCGGCGAGGTAATGCAGGATCACACCGGACTGGCTGAGACGCTTGCCGCCGTGCTCGAGCACCGGCACTTCGCCCATCTCGTTGACCTTCTCCCGATACTCGGGCGTGCGGGTCTCGCCGTTGAAGAAGTCGACCAAGCGCGGCTCCCACTTCGCGCCGCACAGGTTCAGCATCAGCGCGACCTTGAACGCGTTGCCCGACTGCGCAAAGCAATAAAGGCGAAACTCGGGCGTCAAGCGCCTAGCTCTTCAGTACGCCGCTTGCCTTGGCAGTGTGGGTGGCGATCGCGTCCATCAGCGGCGGCGACAGGCAATCGTAGGGCTCGAGGCCGAGCTGCTTCAGCCGCGCGCGCACCGCGCCCATCTGCTTCGGATCGGCGCCGGACTCGATGATCGAGGACACGAACGCGGCAAATCCGGCCGGCGCCCAGCCCTCGTCTCGCGACAGCTCGGTATGGATGAAGTCGAAGCCGAAGAGAGGATGCTTCGAATTCTCGATGCGGCCATACATGTGGACGCCGCAGTCCTTGCAGGCATGGCGCTGGATGGTGGCCTTCGGATCGACGATCTTCAGCTTGCCCTCGTTGGCCGTGACGCGCACGTTGTCGCGCGACACCGCGGCCACCTGCGAGAAGAGCGCGCCCTTGGGCTTCCAGCACTTGGTGCAGCCGCAAACATGGTTGTAGTTGCTCTGGCCCTTGATCGCGACCGTCACCGGGTCCTTGCTGCAAAGGCACGCGAGCGTGCCGCCTGCGAAGCCCGCCTTGGCGGGTTTCATGCCGTTGTCTACCGCGGGGTGGATTGCTACGTTTGCCATGGTCCCTCCTCCTTGAAGCTAGTGGTTGTCGCGCGGCACGAAGGCGCCGCTCTTGCCGACCAGGAAGTCGAGGTCGGCGCCGTCGCTCGCCTGGAGCACGTGGTCGGTGTACAGCTTCCAGTAGCCGCGCTCGAGCGGCTCCTTGGGTGCTTTCCAGGCTTTCTTGCGCTTGGCCAATTCGTCCTCGGAAACCAGCAAGTTCAACGTGCGCTTGGCGACATCGAGCTCGACCTGGTCGCCATTCTGAACCAGGGCAAGCGGGCCGCCGGCGGCAGCTTCCGGACAAATGTGCAGGATGACGGTGCCGTAGGCCGTGCCGCTCATGCGCGCATCGGAGATACGCACCATGTCGGTCACGCCCTTCTTCAGCAGCTTGGGCGGTAGCGGCATGTTGCCGACCTCGGCCATGCCCGGGTAGCCCTTGGGGCCGCAGTTCTTCAGCACCATGACGCAGCTTTCATCGATGTCGAGCTTGGGATCGTCGATGCGCGTGTGGAAATCCTCGATGTTCTCGAACACCACCGCGCGGCCCTTGTGGCGCAGGAGCTTCGGCGTCGCGGCCGAGGGCTTGACGATGGCGCCGTCCGGACAAAGGTTGCCGCGCAGCACCGCGATGCCGGTGTCCTTTTTGAACGGTTTTTTCATCGGCGTAATGACGTCCCGGTTCCAGCAGGGCGCGTCCTTGTTGTTCTCCCAGATGGTGTTGCCGTTTACCGTAAGCGCGTTCTTGTGCAACTGATCGTTTTCGCCCAGCTCCCGAAGAACGGCCGGCAAACCGCCCGCATAGTAGAAGTCTTCCATCAGGTACTTGCCCGACGGCATGAGGTTCACCAGGCAGTGCACGCCGCGGCCCACGCGGTCCCAATCCTCGAGCGACAGGTCCACGCCCATGCGCCGCGCGATGGCGATGAGGTGGATCACGGCGTTGGTCGAGCCGCCGATCGCGGCGCAGGCGCGGATCGCGTTCTCGAACGCTTCCTTGGTGAGGATCTTCGATAAGGTGAGCTTCTCCTTCACCATGTCGACGATGCGCCGGCCGGCGGCGCGCGCCACCAGGTTGCGGCGCGCATCGACCGCCGGAATCGCCGCGTTACCCGGCATGCCGACGCCGAGCGACTCGACCATCGACGCCATGGTCGATGCGGTGCCCATGGTCATGCAGTGGCCATGCGAGCGGTGCATGCACGACTCCGCTTCGTGGAATTCGTCGAGGCTGATGTTGCCGGCGCGCAGGTCCTCCGACATCGACCAGACGTTGGTGCCCGAGCCGATGTCCGTGCCTCGATATTTGCCCGAGAGCATCGGCCCGCCCGACACGCCGATGGTCGGCAGGTCGACGCTGGCCGCGCCCATCAGCAGCGCGGGCGTGGTCTTGTCGCAGCCGAACAGCAGCACCACGCCGTCGAGCGGGTTGCCGCGCAGCGACTCCTCCACATCCATGCTGGCGAGGTTGCGGTAGAGCATCGCGGTCGGCCGCAGCAGCGTCTCGCCGAGCGACATCACCGGGAACTCGAGCGGAAAGCCGCCGGCCTCGAGCACGCCGGCCTTCACCTGCTCCGCCAGCACGCGGAAGTGCGAATTGCACGGCACCAGCTCGCTATAGGTGTTGCAGATGCCGATCACCGGGCGGCCGTCGAACTGGTCCTGCGGCACGCCGCGGTTCTTCATCCAGCTGCGGTAGATGAAGCCATAGATGTCCTGGCGCCCGAACCACTGGATGGATCTTTGCCCGCCGTTTTTCTTTTTCACTAGTAGGTCGCCCTTCCGCCAGAAATGTCGAACACCCCGCCGGTGGAGAATGAACAGTCCTCGCTCGCCAGCCAGCACACCAGCGCCGCGACTTCGTCGACATTGACGAAGCGATTCATCGGGATCTTGGACAGCATGTAGTCGATGTGCTCGCGCGTCATCTGATCGAAGATCGCGGTCTTCGCCGCGGCGGGGGTCACGCAGTTGACCAGCACGCCGGTCTGCGCGAGCTCCTTGCCGAGGCTCTTGGTGAGCGAGATCACACCGGCCTTGGAAGCGGAGTAGGCCACCGCGTTCGGATTGCCTTCCTTGCCGGCGATCGACGCGATGTTCACGATGCGTCCGTAACCGGCCTTGACCATCAGCGGCGCGACCGCGCGGCAGCACAGGAACTGGCTGGTGAGGTTGATGCGCAGCACGCGCTCCCATTCCTCGATCGGGTAGTCCACCGTCGGCTTGTTCATGCCGGCGACGCCCGCGTTGTTGACCAGGACGTCGACTTTGCCGGCCGATTTCAGTGCCTTCTCGATCGAGGCCGGGTCGGAAACGTCGACCTTGGGTGTGCCATCGAGATCCCAGATGGCGACCTTGGCGCCGGAGGCTTGCAGCCGTTTCACGATCGCCGCGCCGATGCCTTGCACACCGCCGGTGACGATGGCGTTTCGTCCCGCGAAATCGAGGTTATTCATGCGAACGCGAAGTATAATCGCCGCCTTCCGATGTCCGCTCGACTCGCAGGAAAAACCGCTTTCATCACCGCCGCCGGCCAGGGCATGGGCCGCGCCGCCGCGCTCGCCTTCGCGCGCGAGGGCGCCAAGGTGTGGGCGAGCGACATGAACGCCAAGACCGTGGGCGAAATCGAGGGCAAGGAGGGCATCCGCACCCTCGCTCTCGACGTCACCGATGAGGCGGCGATTTCAAAAGCAAGCCAGCAAGTTGGCGACATTGACGTGCTATTTAACTGCGCGGGGATCGTGCATCACGGCTCGATCCTCGACGCCAAGCCCGGCGACTGGGACCAGGCGTTCGCGGTGAACGTGAAGTCGATGTACCTGGTATCGCGCGCTTTCCTCCCCGGCATGCTGAAGAAGGGCCGCGGCTCGATCATCAACATGGCGTCGGTTGCCTCCTCCATCCGCGGGCTGCCGAATCGCTTCGTCTACGGCGCGAGCAAGGCCGCGGTAATCGGCCTCACCAAGTCGATCGCCGCCGACTACGTGGGCAAGGGAATCCGCTGCAACGCCATCTGCCCCGGCACCGTGGACACGCCGTCGCTGCAGGGAAGAATCAATGCCTTCGCCGACCCGGTGCAGGCGCGCAAGGATTTCGTCGCGCGCCAGCCCATGGGACGGCTGGGGACCGTGGACGACATCATGGGGATCCTCGTGTTTCTCGCCTCGGACGAGTCGCTGTTCGCGACCGGCAACGCTTATTCGATCGATGGGGGAATGACGATATGAAGCTGTGCCGTTACGGCAAAGCGGGCTTCGAGAAGCCCGGCGTGATCGACGGTGAAGGCCGCCTGCGCGATCTTTCCAAGGTGGTCGACAACATCGGCCCGAACGAGCTCTCGCCGCGCGGCCTGAAGATGCTTACGCGCGTGAAAGCGGAGACGCTGCCGCCGGTGAGCGGCAACCCGCGCCTTGGCGTGCCCTATGTCGGCATCGGCAAGTTCATCGCCATCGGCCTCAACTATTCCGACCACGCCAAGGAAGCCGGCCTGCCGATTCCGTCCGAGCCGATCGTGTTCATGAAAGCCACCACCTGCATCAACGGCCCGAGCGACGACATCATCCAGCCGAAGAACTCGACCAAGCTCGACTGGGAAGTGGAGCTCGGCGTGGTCATCGGCTCCCAGGCGAAGTACGTCGGCGAGGCGGAGGCGCTGAGCCACGTCGCCGGCTATTGCGTGGTGAACGACGTTTCCGAGCGCGCGTTCCAGATGGCGACCACACAGTGGGACAAGGGCAAGGGCTTCGATACCTCCGGCCCGATCGGGCCGTGGCTGGTCACCACCGACGAGATCGCCGATCCGCAGACTCTGGATATGTGGCTCGATGTGAATGGCAAGCGCATGCAGACCGGCAACACGCAGACCATGGTGTTCAGCGTGGCGAAGATCATCTCGCACGTCAGCCATTACATGACGCTCATGCCGGGCGACATCATCGCCACCGGCACGCCTCCCGGCGTGGGACTGGGCATCAAGCCCAACCCGGTATTCCTCAAGCCCGGCGACCTGATGACCCTCGGTATCCAGGGGCTCGGCGAGCAGCGCCAACGCGTGGTTGGGTACGCCGGGTAGCTGGTAGTAATTACATCACGCGTTTGCCGCGCCGCCGCATGAACGGCGCGCGCGGAACGGTGTAATGTCTGTCGCATGAACAAGCGAGCAGACTTCCAGGCGGGACTCGAGCAATCCGCCTTCTGGATGCCGTTCACGGCGAACCGGCAATTCAAGAAAACCCCGCGCCTTCTGGCTCGCGCGGAAGGCATGTACTACTGGACGCCCGAAGACCGCAAGATCCTCGACGGCACCTCCGGGCTGTGGTGCGTGAACGCTGGTCACTGCCGGCCGAAGATCGTGCAGGCGGTGCAGCGCCAGGTCGCGCAGATGGACTTCGCGCCCACCTTCCAGATGGGCCACCCGCTGGCGTTCGAGTTTGCCGAGCGCCTGGCGCAGGTGGCGCCCCCCGGGTTCTCGCGCGTTTTCTTCACCAACTCGGGCTCGGAATCCGCCGACACCGCGCTCAAGATCGCGCTTGCCTACCACCGCGCGCGCGGCGAGGCTGGTCGCTACCGCCTGATCGGCCGCGAACGCGGCTACCACGGGGTCAACTTCGGCGGCATGGCGGTCGGCGGCATCACCACCAACAAGAAGGTGTTCGGCCCCGGCGTGGCGGGCGTCGACCATATCCGGCACACGCATGACCCGGCGCGCAACGCCTTTTCCAAAGGCCAGCCGAAGCATGGCGTCGAGTTCGCCGACGAGCTCGAGCGGCTTTGCGTGCTGCACGACCCGTCGACCATCGCCGCGGTGATCGTCGAGCCGGTGGCCGGCTCGGCCGGCGTGCTGGTGCCGCCGGTCGGATACCTGGAGCGCCTGCGCGAGATCTGCACGCGCCACGGCATCCTGCTCATCTTCGACGAAGTGATCACCGGTTTCGGCCGCCTCGGCAAACCGTTCGGCTCGCAGCGCTTCGGCGTGATGCCGGACATTTTTACCACCGCCAAGGGCCTGACCAACGCGACGGTGCCGATGGGTGCGGTCTTCGTTCAGGATTCGATTTACCAGGAATTCATGAAGGCCCCGCAAGGGATCGAGATCTTCCACGGCTATACCTATTCGGGCCATCCGCTCGCTTGCGCCGCCGGCCTCGCCACGCTCGACGTGTTCGAAGAGGAAGGGCTGCTCACCCGCGCCGCCACCATCGAGAAGCACTGGGAAGACGGGGCGCATGCGCTGAAGGGTGCGCCGCACGTCGTCGATGTGCGCAATTGCGGCCTGATGGCCGCGATCGAGCTCGAGCCGCGTGCCGGCCAGCCCGGCAAGCGCGCTTACGAGGTGTTCACCAAGGCATTCGAAGCCGGCGTGCTGATCCGCGTGACCGGCGACACCATCGCGCTGTCGCCGCCGCTGATCGCGGAGACTTCGCACATCGACCAGATTTTCGATTGCGTGGGAAAGATGCTGCGCTCGGTCACTTAGAACCGGCAGCAGGGGGATAAAGGGAGATAAAAATGAACTACGGTGGCTTCTGGATCCGGTTTCTCGCCTACCTCGTCGACAGCCTGATCGTCACGGTGGGCTTCGTCGGCATCATGCTGCTCCTCGGCGCGATGGGCCTCGAGCTGGCCGGCGCCGAGATCATCTTCCTGGTGCTCAGCATCCTGTACTGGGCGCTGATGCAGTCGTCGCCGCGCCAGGCGACCCTCGGCAAGGAGCTGTGCGGTCTCAAGGTTGGCGGGCCGAACGGCGAGCGCATGTCGCTGCCACGCGCGCTCGGGCGCGAAGCCGCGAAGATCATCTCGTCGCTCACCCTGCTCATCGGTTTCATCATCGCGGCCTTCACCCGGAACAAGCAGGCGCTGCACGACTTCGTCGCCTCGACCTACGTGGTGCGGGCGAGCGAGGGCAAGGTGGTTGCTGCGCTCGGCCTGGCGTTGCTCGCGCTTTGCGCGCCGGTGCTCGCCGGCATGTACATGGGGACCGCCTTCATCGACGGCTTCACGGCGAGCGTCACGGCCAGCGTGCTCGGCGAGCAGCCCGCGCCCAAGCAGGCCCAGGCGGCGCCCAAGCCAGCTGCGCCGGCTCCGGCTCCGACACCCAAGGTCGTCGCCGAGGCGCCCAAGCCGGCGGCCGAAGCACCGAAGCAAGTGGTCGCCGCTGCTCCGGCCGCCCCGGCGCAAGCTGTTCCGGTTGCAATGCCGGTCCAGCCGGCCGCCAAAGCTCCGGAGACCCCAAAGTCAGCGCCCGCCCCGGCGCCCAGTCGCCGCCAAGGAATTGCCCAAGCCGGAACCGGTCGCCAAGACGCAACCCGTGCCCGAGCCGGTCAAGGAGGCGTCGGAGCCCGCGCCCGCCAAGCAGGCGTCGCTCGTCCCTGTGCAGATGGCGGCGGGCCCGGTCTACGAAAGCAAGATCCGCTTCAACGACCTCGTCACCGCCGTGCTCTACCAGGACGCGGGCACGGTGAACGACCTGCTCGCCTTCGGCAAGTGGCCCGACAAGGCGGACAGCACCGGCATGACGCCGCTCATGATCGCGGTCTCGCTCGGCCAGGCGGAAATCGCCCAAGCCCTGCTCAAGGCCGGTGCCGACCCGCAGCGCGTCGGCCCGGGGGGCGTAACGGCGATCTCCATCGCGCGCGAGCGCAAGGACGCCGCGCTGCTCGGCCTGCTACAGCGGAAACGCTAGCTAGGAAGGAATAGCCCGCGTTCGCGGGCTACTTCGCCGCCGCTCTCACCACGCCCAGCCGGCGGCCGCGCGCCGGCTGCTTCAACCTCGCCGGGACCACCAGGTCCCGGACGAAGTTCGGCAGGGCGAACACACCCTCGTGGGTCTCGCCGTTGTAGTAGCGCAGGTCCGGCAGCTTGCGCGCCTCGATGCGCCGGTCGATCTCGTCGGCCGTGAAGGCCTTCGGGTCGAGCTTGTCCGAGCACACCGCCATCGCCCACAGCGAGCCGTAGAGCGGGATGTACATGGTGTACGGCCGCACGATGCGGAACACCGTGTTCAACCGCTGGGCGAGCTGGGCGACGCGCTCCGGCCGCGCCACCGGCGAGCCGATGTGCAGGGTGAGCGCTCCGCCCGGCGCCAGCGCGGCGCGCAGCTGCTGGAAGAACTCGGTCGAGTACAGCGCTTCCGCCGGCCCCATCGGGTCGTTCAGGTCGAGCGCGATCAGGTCGAACTTCTCCTGGGTCTCGCGCACGAACTTCATCCCGTCGTCGACCAGCACCCGCAGCTTCGGGTTGTCGAACGCGCCCTGGTGGACGGCGTGGAAGTGCTCCTTCGCCACCTGGATGACGTCGCCGTCGATCTCGACCATCGTCACCTGCTCGACCGAGGGGTGCTTGAGCGCCTCCTCGGAGGAGCCGCCGTCGCCGCCGCCGATGATCAGCACCTTCTTGGGTGCGGCATGGGCCGTCAACGCGGGGTGAATCAGGTTCTCGTGATAGACGAACTCCTCCTTCTCGGAGGTCATGTTGAACCCGTCGAGACGGAACAGCTTTCCATAGTGGGGCGTGTCGTAGATCGCCATCTTCTGGAAGCGCGTCTGCCACTCGCCCACCTGCTTGGTGGCCTTGATGTAGAAGCCGGTCGAGTCGTTGAGCGGCTCCATCAGCAGGTGCTCGCCGCGGTCGACCTCGTGGCGCGCGGCCTCCGTGGGCTGGAAGTACTCGATCATCTGCTCGAACAGCTTCCGCGCCTTGGCGGAGTTGTCGGCGCTGTAGTTACAGACGTAGACGTCGAGCGTCAGCCCCTGGCGCTCGGGCCAGGTATGGATGGCAAGGTGCGACTCGGCCAGCACGACCGTGCCGGTGAAGCCGCCACCCTCGAACGTGTGGAAGCTGGCATCCATGGTCGTGAGGCCGGCGGCCGCGACCATCTCGATGCACTTGGCGCGAAAACGCTCGCCGTCGAGGAGTAGCTGCGGATCGCAGCGGCAGCCGGTGAGGTCACCGATGAGATGCAGACCATTCATTTCCGTACCCTCCAAAATGCGAAGGCGCAGCCTGTGGAGTACAGGCCACGCCTCCCATCCGCGCCTTTCGGCGCACAGCGCTCTTCGATCGCGCTCAACTCGTTCAAAACCTCCTAAGTTTCACGTTTGCTCTCGGATCTCTTGACAAACCGCGTCGATCAATCTCCGAGCGATCGAGATTTTGCTCGGAAGTTTCGGCAAATGCAATAGATCAAACCAATTTGCTTCTTCGATTTCTCCGGCTTGCGGACGAATCTCGCCGCTCGACCACTCGCAGATGAACGCGATCATCAGCGAATGCGGGAACGGCCACGACTGGCTGGCGAAGTAGCGGCAGCTGCGCACACTCACGCCGACTTCCTCCGCGACTTCGCGCGCGACGCACTGCTCGAGCGACTCGCCGGGCTCGACGAAGCCGGCGAGCGCGCTGTACATGCCCGCCGGAAAGTGCGGGCTGCGCGCCAGAAGAAGCCGTTTTTCCCTATGAACGAGCGCCATCACGGCGGGCGCCACGCGCGGGTAGGCGGAGAGCTTGCACGCCGGGCAGACGCGCACGCGCTCGTCGCGCTTCGCCGTGGTGGGCGTGCCGCAGCGGCCGCAAAACTGGTGGTCGCGGTCCCACTGCAGGAGCTGCAGCGCCCTTCCGGCGAGCGCGAAGTGGTCGTCGTCGAGCACCGAGAACAGCGGGCGCAGGCCTTCCCACGCCAGCCCGGCCGGCGGCGCGGCGTTCGCCGGCAGCTCCGCGGTCCAGCAATCGACGCCCCCGAGACGCCCTAGATACAGCGTACGGCCCGGCTTCCGAGCCCCATACGTTGTGGTTTTTATACAACGGCAGACGAGCGAAGGCCGGCCGCGCGCGGAAGCGCGGGTCGTCGCTCGGGCGCTCGGGCGGTCCGAGCTCGACCAGCAGCTTGTCGCCGCAGAACACGAACCAGTGGCCTTCGCCGATCTTTTCGGCAAAGCAGGCCGCTTCGAACTGCAGCGGCGCGCGGAACGGAAGTTCGCTCATTTTCGTCACCTTGGCGCTGAGTATAATTTGCCGCTTCCGATGGACACCTCCGTCACGGCCAAAGCAACCGAGGCCGAGCTCGCGAATTCCATTCGCGCGCTCGCCATGGACGCGGTGGAAGCCGCCAAGTCCGGCCACCCGGGCATGCCGATGGGGATGGCCGAGATCGCGGTGGCGCTCTGGAAGCGCCACCTGCGCCACAATCCGGCCAACCCGGATTGGCCGAACCGCGACCGCTTCGTGCTCTCGAACGGCCATGGCTCGATGCTGCTCTACAGCCTGCTGCACCTCACCGGCTACGCTCTGCCGATCGAGGAGCTGAAGCGTTTCCGCCAGCTCGGCTCCAAGACGCCCGGCCACCCGGAGCGCGGCTGCGCGCCCGGCGTGGAGACCACCACCGGCCCGCTCGGCCAGGGCCTCGCCAACGCCGTAGGCATGGCGCTTGCCGAGCGCCTGCTCGCCGCGCGCTTCAACAAGCCGGACCACGAGCTGGTCGAGCACTTCACTTATGTCTTCCTTGGCGACGGCTGCATGATGGAAGGCATCTCGCACGAGGCCTGCGCCCTGGCCGGAACCCTCGGGCTGGGCAAGCTGATCGCCCTGTACGACGACAACGGCATCTCCATCGACTCCGACAAGGGTCAGATCAAGCAGTGGTACACCGACGACGTACGCAAGCGCTTCGAGTCCTATGGCTGGCAGGTGATCCCCAACGTCGACGGCCATGACGTCGAGGCGGTCGACAAGGCGATCCGGAAGGCGAAGAGGGGAGCAAAAGCCGGCGAACGCTCCCGCCCCACGCTGATCTGCTGCAAGACGGTCATCGCCAAAGGCGCGCCCAAGAAAGCCAACACCGGCGCGGCGCACGGCGCGCCGCTCGGCGCCGAGGAGATCGCCGCCACCCGCGCCGCCATCGGCTGGCCGCACGCGGCGTTCGAGATCCCCAAGCCGGTCTACGACGGCTGGGACGCCAGGGAGTCAGGCAAGCGCCTGGAGCGGCGCTGGCAGAAGCTGCTGAAGAGCTACCAGACGAGCTTCCCGGGGGATGCCGCCGAGTTCGAGCGCCGCATGAAGGGCGAGTTGCCGACTGATTTCCAAGGCACAGCCGAAACGCTCCTGGTCGGACTTCCACGGCCAAAGGCGGAGACGATCGCCACGCGCAAGGCTTCGCAGAACGTTCTGGAAGCCCTGGTTCCGGCGCTGCCGGAGCTGGTCGGCGGCTCGGCCGACCTGACCGGCTCCAACCTCACCATGGTGAAGGCCTCGAAGACGGTGTCGCCGGGCACGCTTTCCGGCAGCCACATCTTCTATGGCGTGCGCGAGTTCGGCATGTGCGCGGTGATGAACGGCCTCGCGCTGCACGGCGGGCTGATCCCCTATGGCGGCACCTTCCTGGTGTTCTCCGACTATGCGCGCAACGCGCTGCGCCTGGCCGCGTTGATGGGCCTGCGCACGATCTACGTGTTCTCTCACGACTCGATCGGCCTGGGCGAGGACGGCCCGACGCACCAGCCCATCGAGCACGCAGCCAGCCTGCGGCTGATACCCAATATGGATGTCTGGCGCCCGTGCGATACCGTCGAGACCGCCGTGGCCTGGGCGGCGGCGTTGCGGCGCAAGAACGGCCCGACGGCATTGCTGCTGACGCGGCAAAACGTGCCGTTCCAGCAAAGATCGTCTTCAGAGGGAATCGCAAAGGGCGGCTACGTGCTCGCCGAGGCCTCCGGCGCCCGCGCAGTCATCATCGCCACCGGCTCCGAAGTCGGCATCGCCGTCGAGGCCCAGAAGCAGCTGGCGGCGGCCGGGATGCCGGTGCGGCTGGTTTCCATGCCCTCGACCAGCGTTTTCGACCGGCAAGACGCGGAATACCGGAACTCTGTCCTGCCTGCCGGACTCCCAAAGGTAGCGGTGGAGGCGGGCGTCAGCGATTATTGGCGCAAGTACGTCGGGACCGAGGGCGCCGTGGTCGGAATCGACCGCTACGGCGAATCGGCCCCCGCCGGAGACCTCTTCAAGCACTTCGGCTTCACCCCCGACAACATCATCAAGGCCGTTAGGAGCATCGTTCAATGATCAAAGTTGCCATCAATGGATTCGGCCGCATCGGCCGCATGGTTCTTCGCGCCCACTACGAGGGTGGCAAGAAACACCAGCTTCAGTTCGTCGCGGTCAACGACCTCGGCGACGCGCAAACCAACGCGCACCTGCTCAAGTACGACACCGCCCACGGCAAGTTCCCGGCGAACGTGCGCGTCGACGGCGACAGCATCGTCGTCAACAACGACCGCATCAAGGTCGTGGCCGAGCGCGACCCGGCCAAGCTGCCCTGGCGCCAGCTCGGCGTCGACGTGGTCCTTGAGTGCACCGGCCTCTTCACCAGCAAGGCGAAAGCCGGCGCGCACCTGCAGGCCGGCGCGCGCAAGGTGATCATCTCGGCCCCCGGCGAGAAGGACGTCGACCGCACCGTAGTCTTCGGCGTCAACCATGCGGCGCTCAAGGACGCCGATACGGTGATCTCCAACGCCTCGTGCACCACCAACTGCCTGGCGCCGCTGGTCAAGGCCATCGACGACCGCATCGGCGTGGTCTGCGGCCTGATGAACACCATCCATTCGTTCACCAACGACCAGGTCCTGACCGACGTGTTCCACAAGGACCTGCGCCGGGCGCGCGCCGCCGGCCACAACATGATCCCGACCAAGACCGGCGCCGCCGCCGCGGTGGGCCTGGTTTTGCCGCACCTCAACGGCAAGCTCGATGGCTTTTCCATCCGGGTGCCGACCATCAACGTCTCGATCGTCGACCTGACCTTCGTCGCGAAGAAGCCCACGACCGTCGAGGAAGTGAACCGCGCGGTCAAGCAGGCGTGCGACGGCGATCTGAAAGGGATCCTCGAGTACATCACCGAGCCGCTGGTCTCCTCGGACTTCAACCACAACCCGGCGAGCTCGATCTTCGATTCGAGCCTGACCCGGGTGTCGGACGGCACGCTGGTCAAGGTGACCGCCTGGTACGACAACGAGTGGGGCTTCTCGAACCGCATGCTGGACGTCGCCGCCGTGTTCGCCGAGGTCGGGGCCGTAGCAGCCAAGTAAATGAAGTTCAAGCGCATGTCGGAGCTCGACCTGCGCGGCAAGCGGGTCTTCATCCGCTGCGACCTCAACGTCCCGATCGAGGACGGGCGCATCAGCGACGACACGCGCATCCGCGCTTCGGTCCCGGGCATCAAGGCCGCGCTCGAGCAGGGCGCCGCCGTCATGGTCACCTCGCACCTCGGCCGGCCCACCGAGGGCGAGCTGAGGCCCGAGGACTCCCTCGCGCCGGTCGCGGAACGCTTGGCCCAGCTCCTGAAAGCGAAAGTTCCCCTCATCAAGGACTGGGTGGACGGCGTCGACGTGAAGCCCGGGCAGGTGGTGATGCTCGAGAACTGCCGGGTCAACAAGGGCGAGAAGAAGGACGATGAGGCACTGGCGCGCAAGATCGCCGCGCTGTGCGACGTCTATGTGAACGACGCCTTCGGCACTGCGCACCGCGCCGAGGCCACCACGCACGGCGTCGCCCGCTTCGCCAAGGTGGCTTGCGCCGGCCCACTGATGGCGGCGGAGCTCGACGCGCTCGGCAAGGCGCTGGCCGATCCCGCGCGGCCGCTAGTGGCGATCGTCGCCGGCTCCAAGGTTTCGACCAAGCTCACCATCCTCGGGCGAGCTTGCGAAGAAAGTGGACAGCCTGATCGTCGGCGGGGGCATCGCCAACACCTTCCTGCTCGCCGCCGGCAAGCCGATCGGCAAATCGCTCGCCGAGCGCGACCTCGCCGGCGAGGCGAAGCGCATCATGAAGAAGACCGAGGTGCCGCTGCCGACCGACGTGGTAGTCGCCAAGTCGCTGGACGACGCCAAGGGCAAGGTGAAGGCGGTCGCCGAGGTGGCCGCCGACGAGATGATCCTCGACATCGGCCCCGAGAGCGCCAAGGCGCTGGCGGCCGCGCTGAAGAAAGCCGGCACCATCGTCTGGAACGGGCCGGTGGGGGTGTTCGAGAAGGAGCCGTTCGCCAACGGCACCGAAACGCTGGCCAAAGCCATCGCCGGCTCCAAGGCGTTCTCCATCGCCGGCGGCGGCGACACCGTGGCCGCGATCCACAAATTCAAGATCGACAAGCGCATCGGCTACATCTCCACCGCGGGCGGCGCATTCCTGGAGTTTCTCGAAGGAAAGAAGCTGCCCGCCGTGGCTGCGCTCGAAGCCCGCGCGGATGGTTGAGAAGTTCAGCGTCGACACCCCGGGCCAGGGATTGCATGAGATCACCTCACAGGTGGTTTCCCTTGTGAAGAAAGCCCGAATCCACGAGGGGCTGTGCACGGTATTTCTACGGCACACCTCGGCGAGCCTGGTCGTCCAGGAGAACGCCGACCCCACGGCAAAACGCGATCTTGAGCGCTGGCTGAACCGGCTGGTGCCCGAAGGCGATCCCTTCTACAGCCACGATGCCGAAGGGCCGGACGACATGCCGTCGCACCTCAAGGCGGCATTGACGGCCACGTCGCTGTCCATTCCGATTGCGCAGGGGAAGCTTGCACTGGGGACCTGGCAGGGCATCTACCTTTGGGAACACCGGCGGCGCGGATCCACGCGCGACCTCGTGGTGCACATCGGCGCTTGAGGGTTTCGTCTGACATCGTCGGCCGCGAGACCGCTCCCGACCCGCAGAACGTCGATGCCCGTTGGCTGATGGCCTACAGCGCCGGGCTTGGGGAACGCGATTTTCCGCATCCGCTTTTCCCGGTGTGCTACGAATGGCCGGCGACGCGCCAGCTGCGCGAACGCGCAGGGCTGGTGCCGATCGATGCGCGTCTGGTGCACGCCCAGCATGACTTGATCATTCACCGCCCCCCGAAGGAGGAAAGGCTTTTCATCAGCGGGAAAATCGTTGCCGCGCTGCAGCGCAAGCCGGGCACGCTCGTCGTCTACCGCTTCATCACGAAGGACGAAAAGAACGCGCCGGTGAGCACGACGGACTTCAGCGCGCTCTACCGGGATGCAAAGCTCGAGGGTGGCGACCGGGTGAGCGACAAGGTGGACGACCCGCCGAAGCATTCGCAGGCACTGAACGCCATTGGCGAGATTTCCGTGGCGGCGACAGCCGCCCATGTTTATACGGAGTGCGCTCGCATCTGGAATCCGATCCATACCGACGTCGCGTATGCGCGCGCGGCGGGCCTGCCCGACATCATCCTGCACGGCACCGCGACCCTGGCGCTTTCGGTTTCAAAGGTTCTGAAATCGCTCGGAATAAGAAAGGTGCAGCGCATTCGCTGCCGCTTCGCCGGCATGGTGACGATGCCGAGCGTGCTCACGGTGCACGCGTCCCGCGAAAACGACAGCGTGGCTTTCGAGACGCGCAACGCGCGCGGAGAGACGGTCATCGAACGAGGCTGGATCGGTTAAACTCATAAGGACGTCCTTCATGTTGCGCAGTACAAAAATCGTCGCCACCCTCGGACCGGCTTCCAGCGAGCCGGCGGTGCTCGAACGCATGATTCGCGCCGGGGTCGACGTGGTGCGCCTCAATTTCTCCCACGGCACCGCCGACGACCACCTGAACCGCGCGGCGCTGGTCAAGGAAATCGCCTCCAAGGTCGGCCGCACGGTCGCCATCATGTGCGACCTGCAGGGGCCGAAGATTCGCGTCGGCAAGTTCAAGGAAGGCAAGGTCACCCTCGAGAAGGGCGCACGCTTCATCCTGGACGCCGGCATCGAGATGGGAGACGGCGAGCGCTCCGGCCTCGATTACAAGGAACTGCCGCGCGACGTCGAGGCGGGCGCGCTGCTGTTGCTCGACGACGGCAAAATCGTGCTCGAGGTCACCAGCGTGCGCGGCAACGAAGTGCACACCATGGTGCGCCACGGCGGTGTGCTGTCGAACAACAAAGGCATCAACCGCCAGGGCGGCGGGCTGACCGCGCCGGCGCTGACCGCCAAGGACATGGAGGACATCCGCACCGCCACCAAGCTGCAGGCCGACTACCTGGCGGTGTCGTTCCCGAAAAGCGGCGCCGACATGTACATGGCGCGCGAGCTGATGCGCGCGGCCGGCGGCAAGGCGTTCCTGATCGCCAAGATCGAGCGCGCCGAGGCGGTCGGCGAGGTCGCGCTGCTCGACATCATGCGCGGCTCGGACGGCATCATGGTGGCGCGCGGCGACCTCGCGGTCGAGGTCGGCGACGCGTCGGTGCCGGCGCTGCAGAAGAAGATGATTCGCCTGGCGCGCCAGGAGAACAAGCTCACCATCACCGCCACGCAGATGATGGAGTCGATGATCTCGAGCCCGGTGCCGACGCGCGCCGAGGTGTCCGACGTGGCCAACGCGGTGCTGGACGGCACCGACGCGGTGATGCTCTCGGCCGAAACCGCGAGCGGTCGCTATCCGGTGGAAGTGATCGAGGCGATGGATCGCATCTGCGTCGAGGTCGAGCAGACGCAGCCGCTCAACCTCGAGCAGGACTTTTTGAACCGCGTATTCACGCGCGTCGACCAGTCGATCGCGATGGCGGCCCTCTTCACCGCCTATCACCTGAAGGTGAAATGCATCGCCTCGCTCACCGAGTCGGGCTCCACCGCGCTGTGGATGAGCCGCCTGAACTGCGGCGTGCCGATCTACGCGCTTACTTCGCAGACGCAGACCCGCTACCGCTGCGCCCTGTTCCGCGACGTGTTTCCGCTGATGGTGAAGTACGTCGGCCACGACCGCGAGGAGCTGCTGCAGGAAGCCGAGCGGGCGCTGGTCGCGAACAAGGTGGTGAAAGACGGCGACCTGATCGTGCTCACCATCGGTGAGCCGATCGGCAAGTCCGGCGGCACCAACACCATGAAGATCGTCAAGGTCGGGGAGCATCGCAAACCATGAACAAGCCTTTCAGACCCGCTCCGGAGCTCGCGTCCAGATTCCTCGATGTGGAGCAATTGCCGTGGGAGAAGACCGCCTACGCCGGCATCGAGCAGAAAACGCTGCTCTTCGACAAGGCGACCGGCCTGATCACGGCGCTGATGCGCATGGCGCCGGGAACGCGCCTTCCCGAGCATGAGCACGTGAAGGTCGAGCAGACCTACGTGCTGGAAGGCGAATTGCATTGCGGAGAAGGAATCTGCAAAGCCGGGCAGTTCGTCTGGCGCCCGGCGGGCAGCCGCCACGAGGCGTGGGCGGGGCCACAGGGCGGCACGTTCCTCGCCATGTTCCAGATCCCGAACAAGTTCTTCGGGCGAGACGGACGCGAGACGGATTTTCTCGGCAACGACTGGGCGAAGAGCTGGAGCCACGCGCTCGGCAAGTAAGTGAGAATTTCGCTGTGTAACGAGGTTATCGCGCCGATGCCGTTTCCGGCGCAGTGCGAGTACGCCGCCAAGCTCGGCTACGACGGCCTCGAGATCGCGCCGTACACCTTGTCTGAAGAGCCGCACCGCATGGGCGCGGCGCGCATCGCGGCGGCGCGCGCGGCCGCGGAAGATGCCGGGATCGCGGTGACCGGGCTGCATTGGCTGCTGGTGAAGCCCGCAGGGCTGTCGATCAGCACCAAAGACGAAACCGAGCGGAAGAAGACCGTGGACGTGATGCTCGCCCTCATCGACACCTGCGCCGAGCTTGGCGGCAAATACCTGGTGCATGGCTCGCCGCAACAGCGCCGCGTGGAGCCGGGCGAGACGCGCGCTGCGGCCATGGAGAGGGCGCAGGCGACTTTCGCGGCGGTTGCCGAGCGTGCGCAGAAAGCGGGAGTGGTCTACTGCATCGAGGCGCTTGCCGCTGAAAGCACTCCGCTGATCAACACGCTCGACGAAGCAAGCGGCATGGTGCAGCGCATCGGCAGTCCGGCGGTTCGGTCCATGCTGGACTGCAGCGCCGCCGGTCGCATGGAAAAGGAGCCGCTCGCGGCGCTGATCGAGCGCTGGGTGCCGAAAGGCCTGATCGCCCATGTGCAGGTGAACGATCGCAACCGGCGCGGGCCGGGGCAGGGTGAGCAGCGCTTTGCCCCGCTCTTCAAAGCACTGCTGCGCCATGGTTACGCCGGGGACATCGCCGTTGAACCCTTCGACTACGTGCCGGATGGCCCCGGCGCCGCGGCACGCGCGATCGGCTACTTGCGCGGGATTCTGGAAGCCTTGGAGGAGCGCCCCTCGTAAAGGTCGCGCCCCGCGACCAGCGCGCGCATCTTGCCGTCGGCCATGTTGCGCTTGAGCATCCAGAAGCCGCAGTCGGGGTGGATGTAGCGGATTTTTCCCTGGCCGAGGACTTTGTCGGCGCGCTCGATCGCCCGGGCGATCCCCTCCGCGCTTTCGATCTCGGTCTGCTTGATGTCCACCACGCCCAGGCCGAAGCCGATCTCCCGGCGCAGCTCCTTGAACACCGCCAGCTCCTCCGGCGGCCGGTGCGCCGTTTCCATGACGATGTGATCGACCTTGAGGGCGTTGAGGTAGTCCATCAGCTTGCCCCAGGTGCCCTTCTGGATCGACTGCCCGCCGTAGTTGCCGAAGCACAGGTGCACCGCGGCCTTGGATTTCTTGGGAACCGCACGCAGCACTTTGTTGATGGCCGCCGCGGCCCACTTCCACTCGTCCGGGTGCCCCGGGAAGATTCGCTTCGTCGACCTGAACCACGTCGGCGTCGACGCGCTGCACCTGCTCGGCGAGCACGTCGGCGATGGCGTGCGCCAGCTTCTCAGGGTCGCGGTAATGCCGGTCGTGCAGCATTTTTGCCAGCATGTGCGGGCCGGTGAGCGTGAACTTGAACGGCTTGGTGGCGAGCGCGCGGCCGCGCGCGCAGGCGATCGGCAGGTTGAGAGAACCGGCGCCAATCGGGCCTTCCACCACGCCCGGCGGCTTCGCGCGGAAACGGGTCGCGGCGCCCTTGGCGTAATCCACCCACTCGGA
Source organism: uncultured beta proteobacterium (assembly GCA_963810475.1). GTDB lineage: Bacteria > Pseudomonadota > Gammaproteobacteria > Burkholderiales > SG8-39 > SCGC-AG-212-J23. The sequence goes on from CAWENY010000039.1 coordinate 68,720, forward strand.
GAAGCCGATGTCGGGCCGCACCCCGGCCAGCGGCCGCACGAAATACTCGATCATGCCGTTGGTCTGCGGATGGTTGACGTCGAAGCGGTAGAGCTCGCCGTCGCAGACCAGGTCGAGGCCGGCCTGCTCCTGGGTATGGATGACGACGCGCATGGCGTCGGCGAGCGCCTGCTCCGAGGGCGCGGCCGCGAGCCAGTCGGGCAGCGGGTACGAGCCGACGACGGTGGTAAGGATCTTTGCCATGGCGGCGAATTATAATTCACTGAATGGTTAACTCGCGCGACCCGGAGCGCACCAAGGCCCGGATTCTCGCCGCCGCCACCGCGGAGTTCGCGCGCTACGGCCTCGGCGGCGCACGCGTCGACCGGATTGCGGCGCGCGCCGGCGCCAACAAGCGCATGCTGTACTACTACTTCCGCGACAAGGACAACCTGTTCCTCGCCGCGCTCGAGGCGCGCTACGCGCACATTCGCGCCGCGGAGCGCGCGCTCGACCTCGAGCACCTCGAGCCGCGCGCGGCGCTGCGCCGCCTGGTCGAGTTCACCTGGGGCTATTTCCTCGATCACCCGGAGTTCCTCACGCTGCTCAATAGCGAGAACCTGCACAAGGGACGCCATGTGCGCCGCTCGCGCCGGGTGCCGCAGATGCACTCGACGCTGGTCGAGACGCTGCGCGGGGTGCTCAAGCGTGGCGAGCGCGCGGGCGTGTTCCGCACCGGCGTCGACCCGGTGCAGCTCTACATCTCGATTGCCGGCGAAGGCTACTTCTACCTCAGCAACCGCTACACCCTGGCGCAGATCTTCAAGCGCGACCTGATGAGCAAGCGGGCGCTGGCCGAGCGCGCGCGCCACAACAGCGACATGATCCTCCACGCCTTAACCGTATAGTTAAAATCGATGGCACGGATCACTCGCGTGGAGGTCGGTCAACTTGATTACCCGATGGTGGGCGAGTTCAAGTTCTTCAAGACGGGCGCGCGCCCTTCGGTGCTGGTGCGCCTGACCGACGAAGACGGTAAGCAGGGCTGGGGCCAGTCGGTGCCGGTGGAAACTTGGACCTACGAGACCCCGGAAAGCGTGGAAAGCACCCTGCGCCATTACCTCGCCGAAGCGGTGCGCGGCGCCGATCCGGCCGATCTCGGGGATGTGCACGCCCGCATGGAGCGCGCGATCCGGCCTTCGTTTTCCGTCGGCCAGCCGCTCGCCAAGGCGGCGATCGACCTCGCCTGCTACGACCTCTGGGGAAAGCAGGTCGGCAAGCCGGTTTCTTCATTGCTTGGAGCAACGGACAAAACGGAAATTCAGCTGAGCTGGACCGTCAACGCGACCAGCATGGAGAAGGCCGAAGAGCAGCTCGAGCAGGGCCGCGCCGCGGGCTACACCAGTTACAACGTGAAGATCGGCGCGCCGCAGACGCCGGATTACGACCGCGACCTGGTGCGCGCGGTGCGCGACTTCGCGCCGCAGGGCTTCCACTGGGCGGATGCCAACACGAGCTTCGACCTCGCGACCGCCAAGCGCATGGCAGGCGTGCTCGCCGACGCGGGCTTCAAGGCACTCGAATCACCGTTGCCGCCCAACCGGCTGCGCGACTACCAGGAGCTGCGTCGCCTCGGCGCGCTGCCGATCCTGATGGACGAAGGCATCGTCTCGCCGGTCGAGGCGGAAGAATTCATGGCGCTGGGAATGCTCGATGGCATCGCGATGAAAGTGGCGCGCTGCGGCGGGCTGTGGCCCGCGGCGAAGATCGTCGATCTGCTGAAGAGAAACGATTTGTACATGTTTGGCTCCGGCCTCACGGATCCGGAGCTGTCGCTTGCGGCATCGCTGCACCTTTTTGCCTGGGCGGGCCTCAAGTTCCCCGCGGCGCTCAACGGACCGCAATACCTGGCAGGGTTTCGCGCGGCGCGCGATCGCATGCGCGTGCCCCAGGGGCCAGGCCTCGGCGTGAAGATGAACGCGCGCGCCGAGGCGGTGCTGTCGTGAAGCGGCTCGCTCCGCTCGCCGGCATCCTGGTGTTCCTGGCGGTGTGGGAGGCTGGCGTGCGCATTCTCAAGGTGCCGCCTTACCTGATGCCGCCGCCATCAGCGGTGTTCTGGGTCTTCGTCAGTGAGTTCCAGCGGCTGCTCTACCACGGCTGGGTGACGACCTACGAGATGCTGGCCGGCTACGCGCTCGCCGTCGCGGTCGCCGTGCCGCTCGCCATTGCGATCACCTCCTCGGAGCGCTTCGACCGCTTCATCACGCCGCAGATGCTGTTCTTCCAGGTGGTGCCCAAGGTCGCCATCGCGCCGCTCTTCCTGGTGTGGTTCGGCGTCGGCGCCACCCCGAAGATCCTGGTGGCGTTCCTCATCTCCTTCTTCCCGATCGTGATCGACGCCGCCGTCGGCCTGCGCTCGATGTCGGCCGAGATGCGCGACCTTGCGCGCTCCATGGGTGCTTCGCGCTGGCAGGTGTTCGCCCAGTTTCGCCTGCCCACCAGCCTGCCGTATCTTTTCAGCGGGCTGAAGGTCGCCGCGACGCTCGCGGTCGCCGGCGCGGTGGTCGGCGAATTCGTCGGCGCCGACAAGGGGCTGGGCTACCTGCTGCTGGTCACCAACTCGAACATGGAAACCGCGCTGATGTTCGCCACCATCGTGGCGCTCACCATCATCGGCCTGGTGTTCTTCTACGCCGTAGAGTTTCTGGAAAAGCTCCTCATCCCGTGGCACGTGACGCACCGCGTGCGCGAGGATGCAGGAACCATGTAAATCGTTTCCACTGAGGAGGAGGAAGTCATGAGATTGATTCTGGGTTTGCTAGCGCTTCTCGTCGCGGCGCCGCTGCTCGCGCAGCCGAAGCTGGAGAAGTTTCCGTTCCGCCTGAACTGGACGCTCTACGGCGAGCACGCGCCGTTCTTCGTCGCGCGCGACAAGGGCTTCTACGCAGCCGAGGGGCTGGAAGTCGAGATTCAGGAAGGCAGCGGCTCCACCACGGTCGCGCAGCTCGTCGCCAACGCCACCAGCCCGGTGGCCTACGTCGATGCCGCCACCATGATGCGCGGTGTCAGCAACGGCATGCCGGTGAAGGCAGTCGGCGTGACGCTCCAGCAAAGCCCGATGGCCTTTATCTATCGCGCCGACGCGGCGCGGCCGACCAAGATCTCCGAGATCAAGGGCAGCCGCATCGCCATCACTGCCGGCGACGCAAGCCTGGCGATCTTTACCGCCTTCATGGGCAAGCTCGGCATGAAGCTGGAGGACGTGCAGATGATCACCGTCGCCAACCCGGCGGCGAAGGAGCAGGCGGTGCTCGCCAAGCAGGCCGATGCGCTGCTCGGCTACTTCATGGACCAGGGGCCGCGCATGCAGCTGCAGACCGGCGTGAAGATGGGCTGGACTCGCCTCTACGACATGGCCGGCGTCACCACGCTTTCCAGCGCGATCATCGCCAACAACAACTGGATGAAGGAAGCGAAGAACCAGGACTCGCTGCGCCGCTTCCTGCGCGCCTCGCAACGCGGCTGGCAGTACTCGTTCGACAACCGCGCCGAGGCCGCCGAAATCTTCCGCAAGGCCGCGCCGGTGTTCACGCAGGAGATCGCGCTGCTGGAGGTCGACGGCACTATGAGCATCATCCGCACCGACCGCACCAAGGGCAAGCCGATCGCCTGGTCCGATGCGGGCGACTGGAAGGACTCGCAGGACCTGCTGTCGAAATTCGCGAAGCTCAATGCGCAGTCGGACGTGAACGTGTACTTCACGAATGACTACCTGTCGCAAGCCCCGTACATGCCAAAGAAGTAATGAACGCAGCCGTACATTCGGCTCCAAGGCGTCGGCAAGACCTACGAACCGGAAGCCGGCCCGGTGGAAGCCTGCGCCGACGTCAACCTGGACATCCGCGAGTCGGAGTTCGTCGCGATCGTCGGCCCGAGCGGCTGCGGCAAGACCACCATCATGAAAATGGTGGCCGGGCTGCAGCCGTATTCCTCGGGCAGCATCACCGTCGGCGGGCGCCGCGTCGACCGCCCGCTGACCGACGTGGGCATCGTGTTCCAGGAATCGATCCTGCTGGACTGGCGCAGCGTGCTCGCCAACGTGATGCTGCAGGCCGATATCCGGCGCCTGGAGCGCGCGAAGTACGAGCCGATCGCGCGCGGCCTGATCGAAGCCACCGGCCTGCAGGGGTTCGAGGAGCGCAAGCCCTACGAGCTGTCCGGCGGCATGCGCCAGCGCGTATCGATCTGCCGCGCGCTGGTGCACGACCCGACGCTGCTCCTCATGGACGAGCCGTTTGGCGCGCTCGACGCCCTGACGCGCGAGCAGATCTCGATGGACATCCAGCGGCTGTGGATGGACAAGCGCAAGACCGCGCTGCACATCACGCACAGCATCCCGGAAGCGGTGCTGCTCGCCGACCGCGTGGTCGTGATGGGCCCGCGTCCGGGCCGCATCGTCGAGATCATCGACATCGACCTGCCGCGCCCGCGGCGGCTGGACAAGCTGCCGCCGCTTTTCAACGACTACGCCGGCCGCATCCGCGACATCTTCAAGGCCAAGGGCGTGCTGGCGATGGACTGATGCGATTTTCCGATCCAACAGGTCGAATTTTTTCGAAAGGCAGGTGCATCTGCGCATGCCTTTCCGCTTCGGCGTGGTGACGCTCACCGAGGCTCCGCAAGCCTTCGCCCGAGTGAAAATTTCGCTTCAGGGCAGGGCTGCCGAAGGTGCGGCCGCCGAAGTGCTGGCACCGAAGTGGTTCGACAAGAACCCGGCGCTCACCAACGAGGACAATTTCGAGCAGCTGCGCGATTCCATGCGCCAGGCCCGTGCCGCGTACCTCGCCGGCGGCGAAAACACCGCCTACGGCCACTCACGCCCGACCGTCGGCCTGGTCGAAAACTTCGGCCCGGCGCTGCTGGATCGTGCGGTGCTCGATGCGCTGTGCCGTGCCCTGGGGATTTCCTTCTACGACGCCATCCGCAGGAACGTCGTCGGGCTGGACCTTCCTTCGCAGTTTCTCGAAACCCTGAAACCGGCTTCGCAGATCGCCGCGCGCCACACCGTGGGGATGGTCGACCCGATTACCGCGCTCGATAACAGGACGCCGGTGAAAGATGGCTTGCCCGAAACGCTCGAGGAAGTGATCGCGCGCTATGGCCATCGCTGGTTCAAGCTCAAGGTCGGCGGCGACGCCAAGGCGGACGTCGAACGCTTAGGCGCCATTGCCGCGGTACTGGACCGCATCGCTGAGCCTTACCACGTATCGCTCGACGGCAACGAGCAGTACGCCGAGGCGGACGCCGTGATCGATCTCTTGAGCAGAATCGAGAACCAGCGCCTGGCCTCGAGCATTGTCTTCATCGAGCAGCCGATCAAGCGCCAGAACGCCCTTGCCGCCGACATCTCGCGCTTGGCCAAACTCAAGCCGGTGATCATCGACGAGTCGGACGATTCGCTGGATGCTTTCCCGCGAGCGAAGGCGCTCGGTTATCGAGGGGTGTCCTCCAAGACGTGCAAGGGCCTGTACAAGTCGCTAATCAACGCCGCGCGCTGCAAGGCTTGGGGTGACGGCTACTTCATGACCGGCGAGGACCTGACCATCCAGGCGGGGATAGCGTTGCAGCAGGATCTTGCGCTGGTTTCACTGCTGGGGCTCACGCATGTCGAGCGCAATGGCCACCATTACGTGAATGGCATGGCGGCCTTACCCGCTCATGAACAAGAGCAGTTCCTGGTGAATCATGACGATTTGTACGAACAAACCTACGGCGCGGTGCGCGTGCGCATCAAGGGAGGAATGATGCAGATGAAGTCACTCGATTGTCCCGGGTTCGCCAGCCGCGCGATGCCCGATTGGCACGCCATGAGGAGGATGCAGTGAGCGAAAAGCGCATCGGCATCATCATGCACGGGGTGACCGGGCGGATGGGCATGAACCAGCACCTGATCCGCTCGATCCTGGAAATCCGCAAGCAGGGCGGCGTCGCGCTCAAGGATGGAACGCGCGTGATGCCAGATCCGATCCTCGTCGGGCGTAACGCGGCGAAGATCGAGGAGCTGGCGAAGAGGCATGGCGTGGAGCGATGGACCACCGACCTCGACCAGGCGTTGCAGTCCAAGGATGAAATCTTTTTCGATGCTGCCTCCACGCAGCTGCGCCCGAAGCTGCTGAAGCAGGCTATCGCCGCCGGCAAGCATGTCTATTGCGAGAAGCCGGTGTCGATGACACTCGCGGAGGCCAGGGACCTCTATGCGGCGGCGAAGAAGGCGCGGGTCAAGCACGGCGTGGTGCAGGACAAGCTCTGGCTGCCCGGCCTGCTCAAGCTCCAGAAGCTGCGGCAGGAGGGCTTCTTCGGCCGGATCCTTTCCGTCCGGGGCGAGTTCGGTTACTGGGTTTTTGAAGGCGACCAGGAGCATGGACAACCCCCGGCGCAGCGCCCCTCGTGGAATTACCGCAAGCAGGACGGCGGCGGCATCATCCTCGACATGCTTTGCCACTGGCGCTACGTGCTGGACAACCTGTTCGGCGAAGTGAAGGCAGTGAGCTGCCTCGGCGCCACGCACATCTCGCACCGTTGGGACGAGAGCGGTAAGAAGTACAAGGCCACCGCGGACGACGCCGCCTACGCCACCTTCCAGCTTGCCGGCGGCATCGTGGCGCACTTCAATTCCTCATGGGACGTGCGCGTGCGCCGCGACGATCTGCTCACGCTGCAGGTCGATGGCACCAAAGGCAGCGCGGTGGCCGGCCTGCGCAAATGTCTGGTGCAAAGCTATGAAAATACGCCCAAGCCGGTCTGGAACCCGGACATCCCTCAGCCGATCGATTTCTTCCAGGGCTGGGAGCCAGTGCCGGACGAAAACACCGACAATGCGTTCAAGGTGCAGTGGGAGCTTTTCCTCAAGCACGTCGCCGGCGAGGGAAAATTCCGCTGGAACCTGCTCGAGGGCGCAAAAGGCGTGCAGCTCGCCGAGCTCGGAATGAAGAGCTGGAAACAGAGAAAGTGGCTGGACGTGCCGAGGCTCAACCCATGAAACGCGACCGCATCCTGACCATCAAGCTGCCCGCGCCCGGCGCGCTCGAAGAGTTCGCCATCCACGAGCCGCGGCAATTCCACAGGCCGAAGAAGCCGTTCACCCGCAAAGCCCTCGCCGCGGCGCACGTAGTGGCCGATCCGTTCTCGGCAAGCGATCCCTGGCTCGATGCCGCCATCGACTGGGATGCGACGCTGGCCTACCGCCGCCATCTCTGGTCGTGGGGCTTCGGCGTGGCCGAGGCCATGGACACGGCGCAACGCGGCATGGGGCTCGACTGGAGCAATTCGCTGGAGCTGGTGCGCCGCTCGATCCAGGCCGCCGGCAAAGGCGATGTGGTCGCGAGCGGCGCCGGCACCGACCACCTTCCCGCGGGGAAGACGTTCTCGATTCCGGAAATCATCGCCGCCTACGAGGAGCAATGTGCGGCGATCGAGAAGCTCGGCGGCCGCATCATCCTGATGGCGAGCCGCGCGCTCGCCGCGTCGGCCAAGTCACCGGACGATTACGCACGCGTATACGACCGCATCCTCGGGCAGGTGAAGGAGCCGGTGATCATCCACTGGCTGGGCGAGATGTTCGACCCGGCGCTGGAAGGGTACTGGGGGAAGCAGGATCACCTCGCCGCCATGGAGGTTTGCCTTTCCGTTTTGCAGAAGAACGCCTCCAAGGTGGACGGCATCAAGATCTCGCTGCTCGACAAGGACAAGGAGATCGTCATGCGCCGCAAGCTGCCGAAAGGCGTGCGCATGTATACCGGCGACGACTTCAACTTCGCCGAGCTGATCGAGGGCGACGCGCAGGGCTACTCGGATGCTTTGCTGGGCATCTTCGACTCGATCGCGCCCGCGGCCTCTCAAGCCCTATCTTTTCTTTCTAACAACCAGACCGCGGAATACCATGAGGTGCTCGCGCCCACGGTCCCCTTGTCGCGCCACATCTTCAAGGCGCCGACGCGCTTCTATAAGACCGGCGTGGTGTTCATGGCATGGCTGAACGGCCACCAGGACCACTTCGTGATGGTCGGCGGCCAGCAGTCGGCGCGCAACGTGCTGCATTTCAGCGAGCTCTTCCGCCTCGCCGACGCCGCCGGCCTGCTCGCCGATCCGCCGCTGGCCTGCGCGCGCATGAAGCAATTGCTGGCCACCAACGGATGCAATTGAGGAAGCTCGGCAGTTTTGGCGCGGAAGCCGACGAGATCAGCGCCGACTTCCGGCAGGTCTGGGATGCGTTTTTCGCTTCCCAGGTTCTGGTATTCCGGGGCCAGAAGTTCACCCCTTCCGGATTCGTGGCGTTTGCCAAGAACTTCGGCAAGCCCGAGCCCCACGTCATCGACCAGTTCCACCACCCCGAGCACGCGGACATCCTGATCCTCTCCAACGTGCAGAAGGACGGGAAGCCGATCGGACTCGCGGACGCCGGCACCTATTTCCACACCGACTATTCGTACCTCGAGATTCCGGCGCGCTGCACAACGCTGTACTCGATCCAGGTGCCGAGCAAGGGCGGCGATACGCTGTTCGCGGACCAGTACGCCGCCTATGACGATCTAAGTGAATCGATGAAGAAGCGCATCGACGGGCTTGTTGCACTGCATCACTACGGCAATCGCGATGACCAGGACAAACGCTCGCGCACCGTGGCTTCCGTGCTGAACGAGGAGCAGGAAGGCAAGATGGCGTGGGTGAGGCACAAGGTGGCGCGCCGCCACCCGATCACCGGGCAGGACCGCGCTGTATTCGGTATCCGGCAGCTCGTTCCGCATCGAGGGCATGCCCGACGATGAGGCGGTCGAGCTGCTCGACGAGCTGAAGCGGCACGCGACTCAGGAGAAGTACCAGCTGCGGCTCAAGTACGGCGTGGGCGACGTCGTGGTCTGGGACAACGCCTCGCTGCTTCACTCGGCGACGCTCACCGACCCGGCGGACCCGCGTACACTCTGGCGTATCACCATCAAGGAGGAGAGGAGACCATCATGAGGAAAATTATTTTTGCCGCCCTGGTCACATCCATGGGGGCTTCGGTTCAAGCGCAAACCCTTCACGGCGCCTCGCAATTCAACGACGACCATGCGTTCACCAAGGCGATGGTCAAGTTCGAGGAGCTGATGAAGAAGTACTCGGGCGGCAAATCGGTCAACTTCGTGCTGCACAAGAACAGCGAGCTCGGCCTGGAGAAGCAGTACTTCGAGTACATGGCGCAGGGCAAGGCGGTGGACTACGCCATCGTCTCGCCGGCGCACATGTCGACTTTCTCGAAGGCCGCGCCGTTCATCGACGCGCCGTTCCTGTTCCGGGATCTCGCGCACTGGAACAAGGTGCTCGACGCCGACATCCTGAAGCCGGTGGCCGACGAGATCGCGCAGAAGGCCGACGTGATGCTGATCGGCTACGCCGGCGGCGGCACGCGCAATATCTTCGTCAACAAGCCGGTCAAGAACCTCGCCGAGATCAAGGGCCTCAAGGTACGGGTGCAGGGTGCGCCGATCTGGAGCAAGACGTTCCAGGCGACGGGCATGGCGCCGACCGTCATTGCTTACAACGAGGTCTACAACGCGATCCAGAACGGCGTCATCGCCGCGGGCGAGAACGAGGCCGCGGGCGTCGAGCAGATGAAGTTCTACGAGGTCGCGCCGCATCTGGCGATGACGCAGCACGCGATCACCATCCGGCCGCTGTGCTTCTCGGGCAAGACCTTCAAGAAGCTCGACAAGAACCTGCAGGCGGCGGTGCTCAAGGCCGGCAAGGAGGCGGGCGCGTACGGCCGGCAGATCGAGTCGAGCGAGGACGAGCAGAAGCTGGTGAAGCTGGAGAAGGAGGGCAAGCTCAAGCGCGTGCCCTTCTCCGACCGCGCGCAAATGAAGAAGCTGGTCGACCCGGTGATGGCGGACTACGCCAAGGAAATCGGCGCCGAGCAGATCCTGGCCAAGATCAACGGCATCAAATAGCTTTTCTGGGAAGAAAATAGCGGCGGCGCCCCAACTGGTGCCGCCGTTTTCTTGTGTATAGAAAAATAACCTTCTGGTATAGCCGGCTGCTGTCGTGGCTGCTCGTCGCCTCGGTCGCGGTGCTGATCATTCCGGTGTCGCTGCAGATCTTCTCGCGCTACACCGCGCTCATCCCGAGCTACATCTGGACCGAGGAGCTGGCGCGCTTCTGCTTCATCTGGTCGATCATGCTGGGGGCCATGGTCGGCATCCGCGAGGGCACGCACTTCGTGGTCGACCTTTTTCCGCCGCTGAACCCGCGCGCGCAGGCGGCGATCCGCGTGGTGGCGAGCGTGTTCGTGCTGATCTTCGCGCTGGTGTTCCTGTGGTGGGGCATCGATTTCACCCGCTTCGCGCTCAACCGCATCTCGGAGCTCGCCGAGCTGCCGCTCTGGTATATCCACCTGCCCTGGCCCCTGGCCGGCGCGACGTGGCTGCTGTTCCTGGGAGAGCAGATGTGGGACGACTTGCGCGTGCTGTCGGGTAAGGCGCCACCGCCTGCTTCTGACGAAAAATTCAAGCCAGCATCACATGAGCGGCGCCACGATCCTCGACCCGGGCACCGCCAGCATCATCATGTTCGGCGTTTTCTTCGCGCTGCTCGTGCTGCGCGTGCCGGTGGCGTTCGCGCTCGGCCTCGCCTGCCTGCCGGTGTTCCTGATCGAGGATCGCCTCACGCCGCAGAACCTGGTGCAGGAGACTTTCAACGCCTACAACTCCTTCATCCTGCTGGCGGTGCCGTTCTTCCTGCTCACCGCCAACCTGATGAACGTGGGCGGCATCACCACGCGCCTGGTTCGCCTGTCGCGCGACCTGGTCGGGCATTTCCCCGGGGGGCTCGCGCAGGTGAACGTGGTGCTGTCGCTTTTTTTCGCCGGCATCTCGGGCTCCTCCACCGCCGACGCGGCGAGCCAGTCGAAGATCTTCATCGAAGCGCAGAGGAAAGAAGGCTACGACGACAGCTTTTCGGTGGCGATCACCGCGGTTTCGGCGGTCCTGGCGGTGATCATCCCGCCGTCGATCCTGATGATCGTGTGGGGCGGGCTGCTCACGGTGTCGATCGGCGGGCTGTTCCTCGCCGGGATCATTCCCGGGGTGATGATCGCGCTGGCGCAGATGGCCACGGTGCATGTGTATGCCGTCAAGCGCGGCTACCCGACCTATGCGCGCGCCACGCTGGTCGAGACCCTGAAGGCCATTGGCATCGCGGTGCCCGCGCTGATGACGCCGGTGATCATCATCGGCGGCAAGATCTTCGGCTGGTTCACCGCCACCGAGTCGGCGTGCATCGCGGTGCTCTATGCCGCGGCCCTCACCATGTTCGTCTACCGCGAAATGGACGTGAAAGGCCTGCACCATGCGCTGCTCGAGACCGGGCGGCTCACGGGCGTGGCGCTGTTCTGCGTCGGCACCGCGTCCGCCTTCGGCTGGCTGCTCGCCTACTACCAGATCCCCAAGGCGCTGCTCGCCAACGTCGCCGCCTGGGGCATGGGGCCGATTACCACCGGCTTCTTCATCGCCGGCGTGTTCCTGGTGGTCGGCTGTTTCCTGGACGCGATCCCGGCGATCGTCATCGTCGGCACGGTGCTCGAGCCGCTCGCCCGCAGCGTCGGCATGGACCCGATCCACTTCGCCATGGTCGGCATCGTCTCGCTCGCCTTCGGCCTGGTGACGCCGCCCTACGGGCTGTGCCTCATGATCTCTTGCGCGGTGGCCAAGATCCGCATGGTGGACGCGCTCAAGGACGTGGTGATCATGCTGATCCCGATGTTCGTCGTGCTGGCGCTGATCATCATCTTTCCGCAGATTCCGCTCTTCCTGCCGAAGTTGTTCCCGCCGGGCACGCTGTGATGGAGCTCTCGCTCAATACCGCGACGGTGCGCAAGCAGTGGAACCTCGCGCAGATGATCGACGGCTGCGCGCGCCACGGCATCCGCGGCATCTCGCCGTGGCGCGACCAGGTGGAGCAGATGGGCTTGCAACAGGCGAAAAAGTCCATCCGCGAGAAAGACCTGGTCGTCACCGGCCTTTGCCGCGGCGGATTCTTCACCGCCAAGGACTGGCGCGACGACAACCGGCGCGCGATCGAGGAAGCTCACGAGCTGGGCGCGCAATGCCTGGTGCTGGTGGTGGGCGGACTGCCGGCCGGCTCCAAGGACCTGATCGGCGCCCGCAACCAGGTGAGGGACGGGATTGCCGCCATCCTGCCGGAGGCGCGCGCGGCGGGCGTGCCGCTCGCCATCGAACCGCTGCACCCGATGCAGGTGGCCGAGCGCGCGTGCATCAACACCCTCGAGCAGGCCCTCAACCTTTGCGACATCCTCGGCGAGGGGCTGGGCGTTGCGGTCGACGTCTATCACGTGTGGTGGGACCCCAAGCTGCAAAGCCAGATCGAGCGCGCGGGCAAGCAGCGCCTGCTCGCGTACCACGTCTGCGACTGGCTTTCGCCGACGCGCGACCTGTTCAACGATCGCGGCATGATGGGCGACGGAGTCATCGACCTGCGGCGCATCCGCTCGTGGGTGCAAGCCGCCGGCTACCGCGGCTTTCAGGAGGTGGAGATTTTCTCCGAGCTCGACTGGTGGAAGCGCGATCCTGACCAGGTCCTCGAGATCTGCAAGCAGCGCAGCGCGTGAAGCTTGGCTACTTCACCATGCCGCTGCATCCGGTCGGCAGAGACTGGCGCCAGACGCTCGCCGAGGACCGCGAGGCGATCCTGCTCGCCGAGCAGCTCGGGTTCGAGGAAGCGTTCATCGGCGAGCATGTCACCGACCTGGCCGAAACCATTACCTCGTGCCTGATCTTCATCGCCACGCTGGCCCGCGATACCCGGCGCATCCGCCTGGGCAGCGGCACCGTGAACCTGGCGAATCGCCATCCGGCGGTCACCGCGGCGGAGATCGCGATGGTCGACACCCTGCTCGAGGGCCGCTTCATCCTCGGCGTGGCGCCGGGCGGCCTGCCCTCCGACGCGGAGATGATGGGGACGATGGACGAAGACCGCAACGCGCTCTTCGTCGAGTCGGTCGAGCACATGATCGCGCTTTGGACTGAGGCGCCGCCTTACCGGCGCCAGGGGAAACGCTGGCGGCTCACCACCGAGCGCACCTGGATTGCGGAGATCGGGCAGGGCGAGATGCTAAAGCCCTTCCAGCGGCCGCACCCGCCGATCGTGGTCACCGCGATCGCGCCGCACTCGAACGGCATCGCCGCCGCCGCGGCGCGCGGCTGGACGCCGATTTCGGCCAACTTCGTGCACCCCTGGGTGGTGAAGACACACTGGCCGAAGTACGTCGAGGGCTGCGCGGCTGCGGGACGCGAGGCGAAGGGTGAGGACTGGCGGGTGGCACGCAGCATCTTCGTCGCCGAGGACGACGCCACAGTCCGCCGCCTGACGGGTGGCGCGAATAACCCGTTCAGCCACTACTTCCGCAACCTGCAGCGCAAGGGGCAGGCATCGCGTGGTAACGCCTTATTCAAGCACGACCCGTCGGTTCCGGATTCGCAGGTCACCGGCGACTACCTGGTCTCGCAGCTCCTGATCGCCGGCACCGTCAACCAGGTCGCCGACCGCCTGGCGGCGTTCCGCGCGCAGGTCGGTCCGTTCGGGCGCCTGCTCTATTGCGGGCACGACTGGGCCGAGCCGGCCGCGATGCGCCGCTCGATGGAGCTGATGGCCGAAAAAGTGCTGCCTCAACTATAGACTTCGTGAAAGGGACCCATGCGCGGCGCTGTTTTCCTCGGTAATCGCAAAGTCGAACTCCGCAACTTTCCCGATCCCACGCCCGGCCCGGGCGAGGTGGTGATCGAGATGAAGGCCTCGGGCATGTGCGGCTCGGACCTGAAGTTCTACCGCTCGGCGCCCGGCGAGGCGCAGAAGTCGCTCGGCTTCAGCGCCGACGCGGAGCCGTTCATCGGCGGGCACGAGCCCTGCGGCGTGGTCGCGGCGCGCGGCCCCGGCGTCTCGGAGAAGGAAGCGCCAATCGGCCAGCGCGTCATGGACCACCACTATTCGGGATGCGGCGTGTGCAAGCACTGCCGCGTCGGCTGGTCGCAGCTGTGCAAGGCCGGCATCACGGTGTACGGCGTCACCGCGCACGGCGGTCATGCGCAGTACCTCAAGGTGCCCGCGCGCACGCTGGTGCCGCTGCCCGAGGAGCTTTCCTTCGTCGCGGGTGCCGCGGTCTCGTGCGGCACCGGCACCGCCTACGGCGCGTTGCGCCGCATGCACCTCGCCGGCGGCTCGACGCTCGCGGTGTTCGGGCAGGGGCCGGTCGGGGTAAGTGCCACGCTGCTCGGCGCGAAGATGGGCGCGCGCGTGATCGCGGTGGAGACGAATGCCGAGCGACGCGCCTTGGCGATGAAGTTCGGCGCCAACGTGGCCATCGACTCCGCGGAGCACATCAAGGAGCTGACCAAAGGCGAAGGCGTGGATCTCGCGCTGGACACCACCGGCGTTCCGGCCGCGCGGCTTGCCGCAGTGCGCTGCGCCAAGACCTGGGGCACCGTGTGCTTCGTCGGCGAGGGCGGCGAGGTCACCCTCGACGTCAGCCGCGACCTGCTGCGCAAGCAATTGACCATCATCGGCTCGTGGACCTTCAGCGCCATGGGTCAGCTCGAGTGCGCGCGCTTCGCCGTGGATAACGGCATCGACGTCGATGAGCTGTTTTCCCACCGCTGGAACCTCGAGCAGGCTGACGAGGCCTACCGGGTGTTCGACAGGCAATCGACTGGCAAAGGCGTCATCGTTTTCTAACAAGGAGAGGCAATGAAACTATTCGTAGGTATCGCGCTCGCATTGGCGGTGTTTTCCGTGAATGCGCAAACCAAGCTGCGCTACGCGCATGTCGGCGTCGCCAACGCGCCGCAGACGCTCTATGCCGACGAAGTGGCGAAGCTGGTCAAGGAACGCACCAATGGACGCGTCGAGATCCAGGTGTTCGCCAACTCCCAGCTCGGTGGCGTGAACGAAATGGTGGACGGCGTGCGCTCCGGGGCGATTCAAATCGCCCACCACGACTTCGGCTCGCTCGGGCGCATCGTCTCGAACACCGCGGTGTTCAACACCCCGTTCATGTACCGCGACGTGGACCATGCGATGCGCGCCACCGACCCGGCGCTGTCGCCGGCGCTGCGAGAGATCAACCAGGAGCTGGTGCAGAAGGGCAACATGCGCATCGTCGCCGCGCTGTTCCAGGGCACGCGCCAGCTGACGTCCAAGGAGAAGGTGCTGTCGGTAAAGGACATGCAGGGCAAGAAGTACCGCGGGGTCCCGATCAAGCTATGGTCGTCGATGCTGACCGGGATGGGCGCCGTCGCCACGCCGGTCGAGGTATCCGAGCTCGCCACCGCGCTCGCCACCGGCCTGGTGGTTGGCCAGGAGAACCCGTTGCCCAACATCTACAACCTGAAGCTCTACGAAGTGCAGAAGTACGTGATGCTGACCGGCCACATGCAGTCGATCCTGTCGGTGTTCGTCAATGAGCGCGCCTGGCAGCAGATCCCGGCTGCCGACCGCAAGATCGTGGAAGCCACCATGATCGAGGTCGGCAAGAAGACCGTGGACTGGGACCGCGAGACCGCCGCCAAGTACCGCAAGGACCTCGAGGCGAAGGGCATGGTGTTCGTCGAGCAGAAGGACGGTCTCGACGTCGAGGGCTTCCGCAAGTCGGTGCTCGCGCAGGTGAACAAGGACTTCCCGGAGTGGGGCAAGTACATCGAGCAAATTCGCGCCGTAAAATAGATTGGAGCTGGTCAGAAAAGCGGTCAGGTGGGCGAGCTTCGTCCTCCTGGCTGCGCTGGTGGTGACGCCGCTCGCGCAGATCACGATGCGCGGCGTATTCAACGTGCCGCTTGCCGGCGCCGAAGAACTGGCCAAGTATTTTCTGATCTGCCTCACGTTTCTCTCGGCGGCGTACGTGACGCGCGAAGGCGGCCAGATCCGCATGGAGGAGTTCCAGTTCCTCCTGCCGCCGAAGCCGCGCTGGATCCTGCAACTGGTGATCGAGATTTCCGGCATCGCGCTCTTCGGCGTTCTGTTCGTCGCCGCAGTGATCACCATCACGCGCAACCTGAACAGCGTGACGCCGGTGCTGGAGATCCCGTTCCTGCTGTTCTTCGCGCCGCTGGCGGTCGGCTCGCTGCTGCTGGTGGTGGAAACGCTCGCCATGCTGGTGCACACCTGGCGCACGCGGCGTCCCGAGGCGAAACGCACCGTGCTCTCCTGAGCCATGGAAGGGCTTCTCGTCGTCCTGGCTTTCCTCGTGCTGTTCATACTCGGCTTTCCGGTGGTGCTGGCGATCGCGCTGCCGTGCCTGGCCTACATTTTCGTAAAAGACCTGCCGATCGACCTGGTGGCGCAGCGCACGCTGTATTCGCTCGATTCGTTCCCGCTGGTGGCGGTGCCGGTGTTCCTGTTTGTCGGCAGCGTGATGAACCGCGCAGGGATCTCGCGCTATATCTACCGCTTTGCCGATACCGCGGTCGGCCGGCTGCCCGGCGGCGTCGCGCAGGTGAACATCTTCGGCAGCCTGATCTTCGCCGGCATGTCCGGCTCGGCGCTGGCCGATATCGGTGGCCTGGGGCGCATCGAGATCGACGCGATGCGCAACAAGGGCTTCACGGCGCCGTTCGCCGCCGCGGTGACCAGCTCTTCGGCGATCGTCGGGCCGATCTTTCCGCCGTCGATCCCGCTCATCATCTACGGCACGGTCACCGGCGTGTCCGTGATCCAGCTTCTGCTCGGCGGCATCCTGCCGGGCATCCTGTGCGTGATCATGCTGATGACGATGACCGGATGGCTCGCGCTGCGCCGCAACTACCCGCGCACCGCGCGCTGGCCGACCGGCGCCGAGGTTTGGCGCGACTTCAAGCCGGCGCTGCCCGCGATCATGGCGCCGGTGATCCTCATCGCCGGGATGCTGATGGGATTCTTCACCCCCACGGAAATCGCTTCCGTCACGGTGCTCTATGCGCTGCTGATCTCCAGCCTGTTCTACCGCGAGCTCACCTGGCAGGGCATCCTCGACGCGAGCTACGAAACCATCCGCTCCTCGTCCGGCATCCTGCTCATCGTCGCGGTGGCGGCGCTGTTCGGCTGGATTCTCTCGGTGGAGGGCGTGCCGCAGAAGCTCACGGCGCTGATGCTGCAGATCTCCACCAACCCGTACGTGCTGCTGTTCATCGTCAACATCCTGCTGCTGCTGGTGGGCATGTTCCTCGACAGCACCACCGCCATCCTGGTGATCGCGCCGATCATCGCCAAGCCGCTGGTCGCCGCCGGGGTCGACCCGGTGCACCTCGGCATGGTGGTGGTGTTCAACCTGATGATCGGCCTGCTCACCCCGCCGATGGGGCTGGCGCTGTTCCTGGTGGCCGAGATCGCCAAGGTCAAGATGAAGGAAGTGCTGCGGGAGATGCTGCCGTACTACGTCCCGCTCGGTGATCACGCTGCTGCTCATTACCTACTTCCCGGCGATCACCACCTGCGATTCCGCGCTGGGCGCTTCCCTGAGGAGATTGACTTGGAAAAACCCGTAATCGCACTTGCCATGGGCGATCCCTGCGGCATCAGTCCCGAGCTCACCGCGAAGGTCGTCGCGCTCGACGAAGTGCGCAAAGCCGCGCGCGTCGTTGTCATTGGCGATCGGCGCGTATTTGACGAAGGCGCGAAGGATCGCCGGAGTAACACTCCCGACCGTGGAATTCGTGGACCTGAAGCATCTCGATCCATCCACGGTTCAGCGAGGCGTCGCAAGCAAGGCGGGCGGCGCCTCGGCGCTGGCCAACTACCGCCACGCGCTGCGCATGGCGGCCGACGGCAAGGCGGATGCGGTGTGCTTCACGCCGTTCAACAAGCAGGCGATGCGTCTCGCGCACCCGCCCTACGAGGACGAGATCGGCTTCACCTCCGGCGTGCTCGGCTTCAAGGGCGCCGCGACCGAGTTCAACATTCTCGAAGGTCTGTGGAATGCGCGCGTCACCTCGCATATTCCGCTGGCCAAAGTTTCTTCAGCCCTTTCCATCGATTCCATCGTGGGAGCGCTGGAGCTGACCGCGACGGCGCTGCGCGCCGCGGGCTTCCAGCCGCCGCGCATCGGCGTCGCGGCGCTCAACCCGCACGCCGGCGACGGCGGCAACTTCGGCCGCGAGGAGATCGACATCATCGAGCCGGCGGTAAAGAAGGCGAAGGCGAAGGGCCTGCCGGCCGATGGGCCTTATCCGGCTGACACGGTGTTCGTGCGGGCCAAGGCCGGGCAGTTCGACGCGGTTCTGACCATGTTCCACGACCAGGGGCAGATCGCGATGAAGCTGCTCGGCTTCGATCGTGGCGTCACGCTGCTCGGTGGCTACCCATTCCCGATCTGCACACCGGCGCACGGCACCGCCTACGACATCGCCGGCAAGGGCATCGCCAACGTCGGCGCCGCACGCGCCGCGCTGCTGCTGGCGGCGCGGATGGCTCACCGAAGGACCACCGTCACTTCCTGACGGTGGCCAGCAGTACGCCGGCGAGGATCGTAGCGATTCCGGCGGCGTGAAAGGCGGCGAACGTCTCGCCGAGGAACAGGATGGCGAGCACGGTACCGAACGCGGGTAGCAGATGGATGGTGAACCCCGCTGCGTTGGCGCCGACCACCGCCACGCCGCGGTTCCAGAAGATGAACGCCACCACCGAGGCCATCAGCCCCATGTACAGCACACCGAGCGCTTCCTCCGGTGCCGGCCATCGCGCCGGGGCCTGAAACGCCACAAGCGCGACGGCAGGCGCGAGCATCAGCACGCCGGCCAGCGAGATGACGAAGAGGAAGGGCAGGCCGCCGAGCTGCGGCGGCCGGCGCTTGAGAAGCACGGAGTAGATGCCCCACACCGGCATCGCGAGGAGGATCCAGCCGTCGCCGGCATGCAGCTCGAGCTCGAGCAGCGCAGCCGGACGGCCGCGCGCGAGGATGATGAGGATGCCTACGAGGGACACGAGCATGCCGGCGATCTGCCGCCAGGAGGCGCGCTCGCGGTCGATCAGCCAGGAGCACAGCAGAAAGAACGCCGGTATGGAGGAGTTGATGAGCACCGCATTGACCGCCGTGGTGCTGCGCAAGCCGAGGTAGACCAGGCTCTGGAACACCGCGATGCCGGTCAGCGAAAGGATGAAGAGGATGCCGGCGTGCCGGCGGAGGAGAGCGCCCTGGCCGCGCAGGGCGGGCAGCGCGAACGGCGCGAGCACCAGCGTGGCGATCGCCCAGCGCCAGAAATTGAGCGTGAGCGGGTCGAAGGCGTCGCGCAGCGCCCGGCCGGCGATCCAGTTTCCGGACCAGAGCAGGTTGGCGAGCGCGAGGAGAATAAATGCCGAAAGCCGGGGCGGCGTCACTCCTTCAGATATAGCTTTACCACCGCCGCGGTGTCGAGTTCGCTGTGTCCCTGCTTTTTCAGCTCGCGGTAGGCTTCGAGCGCGCTTTCCAGGACCGGTGTCCTGGATTGCAGCTTGGCCGCCCACGCGCTGACCATCTCGAGGTCCTTCAGCAGCTGTCGCACGTAGCCGCGCGGCGCGAAGTCGCGCTGCACCATGCGCGGCCAGTAGGCCTTGAGCACGTTGCTGTCGGCATAGCCTCCGCCGAGGCATTCCGGAATGCGCGCCGCGTCGATGCCCGCTTTCTCGCACAGCGCCTCCGCCTCGCCCAGCATGGCGGTGCCGACGCCGACGATGAGCTGGTTGATCATCTTCGCCGCCAGCCCGGCGCCCACCGGCCCCATGTGCGTGCAGCGGCCGGCGATGTCGTGCATCAGCGGCGCGAGCTTCTGTAGATCTTCGCTCTTGACCCCCTGCCATGACGGTGAGCGTTCCCGCTTCCACCGCCGGCGGCCCGCCGGACACCGGCGCGTCCACCCAGCGGCAGCCGGTGGCCTTCAACACGCGGGCGGCATGCGCGCGGCATGCGTCTACCGGGATGGTCGAGAAATCCACCACCAGCTGCCCTGCGCGCAGGGCCGGGATCAGCTTGGAAACGACATCCTCAACCGCCTCGTTCGTGGGCAGGTTGAGAAGCACCACGTCAGCGCCTTGCGCTGCCTCCGCGGCTGACGCGAGCATCGAGCGCGCCGGGACGATGTCGTAGGCGCGCACCTTCCAGCCGAGCGAGGTGAGGCGCTTCACCATCGGGCCGCCCATCAGGCCGGCGCCGACGTAGCCGATCGAGAATTTTCATTGCCGCTCCATTCGATAGATGCGCACCGCGTTGTCGTGGAAAAGCGCGCGCCTTTCGCTTTCCGCGAACGAAAGGCGTCAGTTGATTGAAGGTCGAGAATACACCTGATCGAAAGTGGCGCGCAGGCCGTCGACCGGAAAGTTGCTGGCGAACATGGCGCGGCCGGTGCCGAAGAGCTCGATCGCGTCGAGCACCACCTCGCGCTTGTCGCTGCACGTTGCCCAGCCCGGAGATTTTCACCGCCACGTTCGGGCGTTGCGCGCAAGGCTCGCCATGGCGCTGCGCCAGCCGCCGAGCTGGTCGACATAGGGCAGGCCGGTGTGATTCAGCACGATGGTGGTTTCCGGAAAATCCGCGGCGAGGCGCGCCGCCTCCTCGAGCTGGCTCCACGGCGCCTGCAGCTCGAAGTGCAGCCCGAGCGGCGCGAGGCGCGCATAGCCCTGCCGCCATTTTGCGTCGCTCATCATCCCGGGCTTGGGCTTGTGGCGGATGCGCGCGCACGAACGCGTGGCGCGCCTGCGCTTCGAGCACCGCGAGCGCAGTCGTCATGATCAGCCAGGCCTGGGCCATCGCGACCGTGGGAAATCCGTCCTGGACTTCGAAGCTCGGCGATGAAGTTCATTTCGCCCAGCGGGTCGCGCGGATCCCATTCCGCTTCTACATACACGCCGCTTGCTCGACGCGCCAGCCCGCCGAGTCGGCGCGGTAGTCGGCGACCAGATAAGGCTTTCTTAGCGAGCTGTAGTCGCCGTAGCGGAACGCGATCGGCTGCGGATCGCACAGCCACGGGTAGTAATGCGCCTGCGGATCCCAGACGTGGAAGTGCGCGTCCGCGATCGGAATGTCGAGGCTCAGAGCGCGGCTTCGGTCTTCGCGTCGAAGAAGTGCAGGCGCTCGGGGTCGAGGGCGAAGCGGATGTTCTCGTGCGCCTTCACGCGCACGCCGGGGTCGACGCGCGCCACCATCGGCACGCCGCCGGCGCGGAAGTTGAGCAGGATCTCGTTGCCGAGCGGCTCGACCACGTCGATCGCGGTAATGAAGCTGTAGTCGTCGGCGCCATTGGCGAGGGTGCACGGCTTCAGGGCGGACCCCGAGGGTGAGGCGCCCGCCGTTCGGCATCCTTGAAGAGAATTGCCTGGGAACCCTGCATGCGCAAGCCCTCAGCCTCCGCCCAGAGCGCGTCGCCGCTGCCGCTGATCGCGACGTCGACGAAGTTCATCGCCGGCGAGCCGATGAAGCCGGCGACGAAGCGGTTGGCCGGCTGCGCCGTAGAGCTCGAGCGGCTCGCCCACCTGCTGCACGCGGCCGTCCTTCATCACCACCACGCCGGTCGCCGAGCGTCATGGCCTCGACCTGGTCGTGCGTGACGTAGATCGCGGTGGTCTCGAGGCGCTCGTGCAGGCGCTTGAGCTCCACGCGCATCTGCACGCGCAGCTTGGCGTCGAGGTTGGAGAGCGGCTCGTCGAACAGGAACACTTGCGGATGGCGCACGATCGCGCGGCCGACGGCGACGCGCTGGCGCTGGCCGCCGGAGAGCTGGCGCGGCTTGCGCTCGAGCAGCGTGCTCGATGCCGAGGATCTCGGCAGCTTCGTCGCACCCGCTTCTGGACCTCGTCCTTGGCATAGCCGCGCATCTGCAGACCGAACGCCATGTTGTCGAACACGGTCTTGTGCGGGTAGAGCGCGTAGTTCTGGAACACCATGGCGATGTCGCGGTCCATCGGCGGCAGGTCGTTCACCACCTGCGTCGCCGATGCGGATCTCGCCCGAGGTGATCTCCTCCAGCCCCGCCACCATCCGCAAGGTGGTCGTCTTGCCGCAGCCCGACGGGCCGACCAGCACCAGGAATTCCTTGTCGCTTGCATCTCCAGGTTCGACGTCCTTCACGGCGTGAAAGCCGTTTTCGTAGTTCTTGTTCAGCGGCGGATGGAGACGTCAGCCATTCTTCAGCCTTTCACGGAGCCGGTCAGGCCGGTGACGTAGTACTCGACGAAGAACGAATAGACGATCGCCACCGGCACCGAGCCGAGCAGCGCGCCGGCCATCAGCTGGCCCCAGAAGAAGATGTCGCCGCGGATCAGCTCGGAGACCACGCCGACCGGCACGGTCTTCTGGTCGGCCGAGGCCATGAACACCAGCGCGTAGATGAACTCGTTCCACGACAGCGTGAAGGCGAAGATGCCGGCCGACAGGATGCCCGGGCACCGCGACCGGGAAGATGATGCGCACCATCGCGCCGAAGCGCGTCGCGCCGTCGATGCGCGCGCACTCCTCCAGCTCCCGCGGGATGGTCTTGAAGTAGCCCATCAGCAGCCAGGTGCAGAACGGGATCAGGATCGTCGGGTAGGTGAGCATCAGCGCCCACGGCGTGTTGCCGAGCTGCATGTCGCGGATGATGTCGGCGAGCGGGATGAAGAGCAGCGTCTGCGGCACCAGGTAGGTGATGAAGATCGCGGTGCCGAGGAACTCCGAGCCGCGGAAGCGCAGGCGCGCCAGCGCGTAGCCGGCGAACATGCCGCAGATCAGCGAGATCATCGTCGAGACGATCGCGATCAGCATGGTGTTCCACAGCCAGGTCGGAAAGGCCGTGGTCTGCAGCAGGCCCTTCATGTGCTCGAGCGTCGGCGCGAGCGTCCACAGCGGCGCCGCGTTGGGCTGGCGCCAGGTGGCGTAGAGCTCCTCGTCGGGGCGGAAGGCGGTGATCGCCATCCAGTAGAACGGGAACAGGGTGAACAGGATGAACAGCGCCATCGGCAGGTAGAAGTAGACCCACTTCTTCCACTTGCGCTCGATTAGCACAGACGCCTCGCATCTAGGCGTTCTCCATTCGCTGCAGCGAGCGCAGCTGCACCCAGACCACCGCGAACAGCACTGGGAACATGAACAAGCGACAGCGCGGCGCCCTCGCCGAGCAGGCCCGAGCCGATGCCGATCTGGTAGGCGTAGGTGGCGATCAGGTGGGTCGAGTTCGCCGGCCCGCCGCCGGTGAGCACGTAGATCAGCTGGAAGTCGGAGAAGGTCTGGATCACCGAGAACACCACCACCACCAGCGTGACCGGCAGGAGCAGCGGCCAGGTGACGTGCCAGAAGCGATGCCAGGCGTTGGCGCCGTCGAGCGCGGCCGCCTCGTGCAGGTCGGGGCTGATGGTCTGCAGGCCGGCGAGCAGGGTGATGGCGAAGAACGGCATGCCGCGCCAGGTGTTGACCGCGACCGCGCACCACATCGCCCAGTCGCCGTCCGACAGGAACGGCAGCCGGTCGGTGATGATGCCGGCGTGGTAGCAGCGCCCAGTTCATCACGCTGAACGTCGGGTCGAACATCCAGCGCCAGGCGAACGCCGACAGCACCGTCGGGATGATGAACGGCAGCAGCATCGAGGCGCGCACCATGCGCTTGAAGCGGAAGTGCCGGTTGAGCAGCAGCGCGAGCCACATGCCGAGCGCGAGCTTGAAGACGGTCGCCCAGAACGTATAGAACACCGTGTTCTTGAAGGCCTGCTGGAAGATGGTGTCGTTCGATCGCCTTGGTGAAGTTGGCCAGGCCGACGAACTGGCCCGGGTCGCCGACGCGGATCGAGGTGAGCGAGAACCACAGCGCCATCACGAACGGATAGGCGATGAACAGCGCGAGGATGATCACGCCCGGCGCGAGCAGCGCCGTCGCGAGCGCTTCTCGCTTTCCAGCAGGCGCGTGAGGCGGGAGACGCGATGGCGTCTCCCGTTTACCCGACTGCTTCGCTTAAGCGCGGATCAGGTAGCGGTGTAGATCTTGCCGAGCTCGCCGGCCGCCCACTTCACCGACTCCTCGGGCTTCACCTTGCCGCTGCACGCCTGCGCGTACATGACGGTGACGATGTACTTGTTCCAGGCCTCGGCGGCTTTCTGGTCCGGCTGGCCCTGGTAGCCCATCAGCCGCTTCTGCAGCGTCGGCGCGGTCTGGAACGGCTTCATCACCGGGTCCTTGTCCCACATCGGGTGCTTCTCCCACGTCGCGCGTCGGGCCGACGGCGAAGCCCTTCTGCACGATGAACCACTTCTCGTAGTTCTCCTTCTTGTGCGCCCACCTCAGGAACTCGATGGCGCCCTTCGCGTTCTTCGAATACTTCATCACCATGTGGTTGAACGCGGTGTGGTAGCCGTGCTGGCCTTTCGGGCCCGCCGGCAGCGGCGCGTGCAGGATGTCGGTGTGCAGCGGCGCGCCCTTCTCGGTCTTGAACTTGTCCTTGCCGTTCAGCGCGGCGACGTAGATCGAGGCGCCGTTCAGCGAGGCGCTGATGTCGCCGGACAGGAACGCGCGGTTGTTGTTCGAGTCGTCCCAGGCGAGGCCGCCTTCGTCGTGCGCGTCCTTCCAGAACTGCGTCATGAAGCGCACCGACTCCAGCGTCTCCTTCGAGTCGAGCACCACCTTGCCCTTGGCGTCGACTTCCTGGCCGCCGAAGGACCACAGCAGCGGATAGGTGAAGGTCGGCGCGTCGCCGAAGGTGTTGCCCAGCGTCTGGCCGATCGGGCGCTTGGCCGCCTTCAGCTTCTTGCCGACCTCGTGGTACTGCTGCCAGGTCTCGGGAAACTCCTTGGCGCCGACCTCCTCGAACCACGACTTGCGGTAGGCGATCAGCGCCGGCACCATGGACCACGGCATCGACACCCATTTGCCGCCGACGCGGTTGAGCTGCGTCGCGGCGTCGTAGATCCCGCCCTGCGCCTTGGCCACCTCCTCGGCCACGGCGCTGACATCGACCGCCGCGCCGAGGCATAAAGGTGCGGGTAGTTGTTGAGCAGCATCATGATGTCGGGGCCGTTGCCCGACTGGATCGACGAGGTGGCGCGCGCCGGGATGTCGTTGGCATTGACGGTCTCGACGTTGAGCTTGAGGCCGAGCGCCTTCTGCACCTCGGGTGCGAACACCTCGCGCAGCACCTTGTCCGCGGCCGGAACGAAATCGTTCCAGCGCAGGATGTGAACGGTGTTGGCTTGCGCGAACACCGGAGCGCGGTGGGAGGCGAGAATTCCCGCCATCCCATGTTGTCGCCAACCGCGCCCGGAATACTGCAGAAATTGACGTCGGGTAATACGGGCCATTTTCTCCTCCTCCTTGAGGGTTAGGCACGTCCACTGTACTACTTCAGCCACGCTTTGGCGCGCGGGATGGGCGAGCGCGGCGGGGTTGACCACGAATTCCGGGCGGCGGCCGCCGTGCACGGCCAGGATGGCGCCGATCGCGGTGCGCGCGATGTTGCCGAACAGCTCGTCGGTCCAGCACAGCGCGTGCGGACTGACGATCACGTTGTCCAGCTTGAGGATCGGGTTGTCCGCCGGGGTCGGCTCCTGCTCGAACACATCCAGGCCGGCCCCGGCGATGCGCCGGGCGGCGAGCGTCTCGTACAGCGCCTTTTCGTCCACGATCGGTCCCCGCGCCACGTTGATGAGGTACGCCGTGGGCTTCATCAGCGCGAGCTCGCGCGCCCCGACCAGGCCGCGAGTCTCCTCGTTCAGCAGGCAGGTGATGACCACGAAGTCGGATTGCGCCATCAGCTCGGCGAGCGGGACCGGACGCGCGCCGATGTATTCGAGCTCCAGGCGCTCGGCGTACGGGTCGGCGGCCAGCAGCTTCAGGTCGAAGGTCTTCGCCATGCGCAGCAATTCCTTGCCGATGCGGCCGGCACCGACCACGCCCAGCGTGCGCCCCGTCAGCCCGGTGCCCATGAGGTCGAGCCGCGCCGGCCAGTTGCCCTCGCGCGTGATGCGATCCTTCGCCATCAGCCGGTGCGCGAGCGCGAGCACCAAGGTGAGCGCGATGGTCGCCACCGGGCGCGGCACCGCGTTCGGCGTGTTGGCCACCAGCACGCCGGCTTTCGTCATCGCCGGCACATCGACACTGTCGTAGCCCACGCCGTGGCGCGAGATCAGCTTCAAGCGCAAGTCGGAACGCGCGACCGCAGCGGCCGGAACACGCGGTGAATTGACATACAGCGCGTCAAACTGCGCGGCGTGATCGGCGGTGATCTCGCGCAGCCCGCGCGGCAGCCATTCCCACTGAACACCCTCGAGCGCCTTCAGCGGCTCGCGGCCGAACGCCGGCTCGCCGCGCGAGTCGATGATGTCGCTGGTGACGCCTACTTTGAACTTTTTCCATGAGGAAATGAGCTGTGCGGTCGCGTTCTGCAACAACCCCTGGTCGGTGCCGGTGGCGATCATGCGGTAGCCGTGGCCGAGGTACTCGCGACCGAGCTCGGCGCTTGCCGCCATGTAGCCGGCGCTCTTGCCGTGCTTCTTCGCCGCCGCGGCGATGCGCTTCACCGCATCGCGGTATTGCGGGTGCGAGAACTGCGCCCGGGATGCCGAGGAAGTTGGTGAGGTCGAAGTGGCCGAGCCAGATCACGTCCACGCCGTCGACGGCGGCGATGGCCTCCACGTTGTCCAGACCGGCGCGCGTTTCGATCATGCAGATCACCAGCGTGCGCTCATGGATCGCGCGCATCTTTTCGACCACGTCGCCGCCCTGGTAGTCGTCGTGCGCAAAGCCGAACGCGGCGCCGCGGCGGCCCTTGGGCGGATAGCGCGTGAACGAAACGATGCGCGCCGCCTGCTCGGCGGTGTCGACCAGCGGCACCATCACGCCCAGCGCGCCGACATCGAGCGCGCGCGCAACGAAGTGATACTCGGTCGCCGGCACGCGCACCAGCGGCACTATGCCGAGCGCGCGGCACAGGGCGAACTGCGGCTTGAGCGTTTCGAAGCCGGCGCCGGTGTGCTCCATGCAGTACATGACGAACTCGGCGCCCGCGTTGGCGCAGATGCGCGCAATGCCCGGCGTGAAGAACTCGAACACCATCGAGCCCAACGCCGGCTCCCCGCGGCGAGGTTGCGCTTGACGGAATTCATTTCATCAGGCCGGGCAGCCACAGCGAGATCGCCGGGATGTAGGTGACCAGCAGCAGCGCGATGCACATCGCGCCGTAGAACGGCCATAGCTCCTTCGTGACCTGCTCTATGGTGACCTTGCCGATGGCGCAGCCCACAAACAGCGTCGGCCCCACCGGCGGCGTGATCAGGCCGATGCCGAGGTTGAGGATCATGATCATGCCGAAGTGCACCGGGTCGATGCCGAGCTTGGCGATGACCGGCAGGAAGATCGGCGTGCAGATCAGCAGCATCGGCGCGAGGTCCATGAAGGTGCCGAGCAGCAGCAGCAGGATGTTCACCAGGATCAGGAAGACGTACTTGTTCTCCGAGATCGAGAGGAAAAAGGCGGTGATCTTGGCCGGGATCTGCATCATGGCCATCATGTAGCCGAAGGCGACCGAGAAGCCGATCAGCATCATCACCATCGCCACCGTCTTCACCACGCGGTGCACGAGGTGCGGCAGGTCGCGCCACTTGTAGTCGCGGTAGACGAAGAAGGTGACGAGGAACGCATAGACGCACGCCACGGCGGCCGACTCGGTGGGCGTGAACACGCCCGACAGGATGCCGCCGATGATGATCACCACCGTCACCAGGCCCCACAGCGCCTCGAGCACGATGCGCGGCACGTCCTTCAGCGGGATCGGCTCCGACTTCGGCATCTGGCGCTTGTGCGCGGTCCACAGCACCAGGCCGATCAGGCACACGCCGAACAGGATGCCCGGAAACACGCCGGCGAGGAAAAGGTGCGCCACCGAGATCGTGCCGCCGGCGGCGACCGAGTAGATCACCGCGTTGTGCGACGGCGGGATCAGCAGCGCCTGCACCGAGCCGCAAATGGTCACATTGGTCGCGAACACGCGCGAATAGCCCTGCTTCACCATCTGCGGAATCATCACCGAGCCGATCGCCGAGGTATCGGCGACCGACGAGCCCGAGATGCAGCCGAACAGCGTGCTCGCCAGCACGTTGACCACCGCCATGCCGCCGCGGATGAAGCCGACGAACACCTTCGCCAGCATCACCAGGCGCGCCGCCATGCCGCCCTCGGCCATGATGCCGCCCGCCAGCACGAAGAACGGGATCGCGAGCAGCACGAAGTCGTCGGTGCCGTCGGAGATCTTGATCATCACCGCCTCGAGCGGGATGTCGATCCAGAACGCCGCGATCAGGGCGGCGAGGCCGAGCGCGTAGGCCACCGGCACGCCGAGCGCGCACAGCACCGTGAAGCCGCCGAGCAGGACGAGGATGATCCATAGCGCGTGCTTATTCCAGATCCGCTGGCGCGTCGCTGTACATGACGTCGTCCCTGGGCGGCTCGCCCAGCCAGATCTTCTCGATGATGAAGAGCAGCGTGAGCACGCCGGCGATCGGGATCGGCAGGTAGACGATGCCGACCGACAGCCACGGGAACTCGGCGATGCTGTTGCCCTTGGTTAGCCAGCAGAGGTGCACGCCGTAGACGAGCATGAACGCGGCTATGGAGAGCATGCACGCATGCACGCCCCACTGCATCGCGGCGCGGCTGGGCGCATTGACCGCGCGCATCAGCGCCTCGACTGCGATCTGCTGGTTGGCGCGGAACACCGCGGCGCCGCCAATGAAAGAGAAGAACACCATCATGATCACCGAGGCGGGCTCGGGCCATTGCAGCGGGTCGTTCATCACGTAGCGCATGAACACGCCCGAGGGAATAATGATCGTGATCGCCACCATCCCGACGCCGGAAAGCACGATGCAGCCGAGGTACAGCCGCTGCATCAGGCGCCGGTAGGTATCTCTCATGGCAAAAAAAGAGCCGCCGCAGTTTTCACTTTGGCGGCTCGTCTTGCGGGTCTAGGGCTACTTCGTGTCCCGGATGCGCTGGATCAGGCTGGAGTACTTGGCGCCGTACTTGTCGCGCACCGGCTGGGTCGCCTTGAAGAAGGCTTCCTTGTCCGCCGGCACGAACTTGATGCCGGCCGCCTTGAGCTTCCCGGTGGCCTCGGCGACGTACGCGTCCCAAAGCTTGCGCTGCTCGAGCTGCGCCTCGCGCGACAGCTTCTTGATCAGGTCCTGGTCGCCCTTGGGCAGCTTGTCCCAGCTCGCCTTCGAGTAGACGAAGATCTCGGGGATGATCAGGTGGCCGGTGAGGCTGTAGACCTTGCCTTTGGGCGTCTGGTAATGGTTCTGTGCGAACAGCGTCGGCTCGTTGTTCTCCGCGCCGTCCACCACGCCGCTCTGCAGCGCCTGGTGCAGCTCGTTGAAGCCCATGGCGATGCCGTTGCCGCCCATCGCGTTCATGGTCTCGACGAACAGCGGGTTGCCCATCATGCGGATCTTCATGCCCTTTCAGGTCGGCGGGCTTGGTCACCGGCTTGTCGGAGTAGACGTTGCGCGTGCCGGCGTCCATCCAGCCGAGCGCGATCAGCCTCGCCGAGCTGTTGGAGAGCTTGGTCGAGCATCTCCTCGCCGATCGGGCCGTCGATCACCTTGCGCATCTGCGCTTCGTCCTTGAACACGAACGGCATGTTGAAGACGTTGAGCTCGTCGACGATCGGGCCCATCGGGCCGACCGAGATGCGCGCGATCTGCAGCGCGCCGACCTGCGCCTGCTCGATCATCTCCTTCTCGCCGCCGAGCTGCATCGACGGGAACATCTGCATCTTGTATTTGCCGTTGGTCGCCTTCTCCAGCTTGTTGCCCATGCGCACCAGCGCCTCGACCGTCGGGTAGCCGAGCGGGTGGACGTCGGTGGCCTTGATGATCTGCTGCGCCTGCACAGGCAGGGCGCTAAAGCACGCGGCGGCTACGGCCGCGCCAATGAAATTACGGCGGAACATGAATCCTCCTCTGATAAGATTCTCAGTCATCATACAACCGTTCGATCCCTCGTCAAGGCTTCCCCGTAGCATATGCGCATCCGCCCTGTCGCCGCTGAGCGCAAGCTTTCGCGCCGCCTGTTCGAGCAGCTCGCGGACGAGATCAAGAGCGGGCGGCTCGCGCCGGGTGCGCGACTGCCGACCGAGCACGCCCTGACGCGCGCGGCGCGGGTCAGCCGCACCGTGGTGCGCGAAGCGGTCGCCGCGTTGCGCGCCGAAGGCCTGGTGATTACGCGCCAAGGGGTCGGCGCCTTCGTCTCCGCCGAGCCGACGCGCGCCCCGTTTCGCATCGAGCCCGAGCGCATGCAGTCGCTGGGCGACGTCCTCGCGGTCATGGAGCTGCGCCTGGGCGTGGAGATCGAATCCGCCGGGCTGGCGGCCGAGCGTGCCTCGCGCGCCCAGTTGAAGGCAATCGGCGTCGCCCTAGAGCAGATTGAGCGCGCCGCCGAATCGGGCCGTGCCGCAGTCGACGAGGACCTGGCGTTCCATCGCGCGATCGCCGAAGGCACCGGCAATCCCGAATTCGCGCGCTTTCTCCAGTTCATCGGCGGCCACCTGATTCCGCGCCGCACCGTGAGCGGGCTCACCGAGCGCATGGGCGGCGAGCGCGCCTACCTCGCGCTGATCCAGGAAGAGCATCGCCGCATCTCGCAGGCGATCGAGAGCCGCGATCCCAAGGCCGCGCGCGAAGCGATGCGCCGGCACCTGACGCGCTCGCTCGAGCGCTACCGCAAGCTGGCGGCGGATTCACAAGAAGCCGCTTGAAGATCCTCCTCACCCATTCGCCGGAGGCGATGGCGAACTATTACGGCGAGCGCGCGCTGGCGGCCCTGAGGCAGGCGGGCGAAGTCGTGCGAAACAACAAGCCGCATTCTTTGGAGGGCGAAGAGCTCATCAACGCCGCCAAGGACTGCGACCTCATCGTCTCCTACCGACAGTCGCCCGGGCCGGCGGAAGTTTTCGAGCGCCTGCCCAAGCTGGTTGCGTTCCTGCGCTGCGCCATCGACATCCGCAACGTCGACGTCGCCGCCGCGAGCAAGGCGGGCGTGCTGGTGACGCAGGCGAGCGCGGGCTTCATCACTTCGGTCAGCGAGCTGGTCGTCGGCTTTCTCGTCGACCTGTCGCGCGGCATCACGCGATCGGCGCACTTGTACCACCACGGCAGGGTGCCCAAGGCGTCGATGGGGCGGGAGCTCAAGGGCAGCACCATCGGCGTGATCGGCTACGGCGCCATCGGCAAGCGAACTGGTGCGGGTCTGCAGGGCTCTGGGCATGCGGGTGCTGATCAATGACCCGTACCAGCAGGTGGAACAAGTGAGCCTCGACCAGCTGCTGCGCGAATCCGATTACGTCGTGCCGCTCGCCGTCGCCACCGCGGAGACCGAAAACCTCATCGGCAAGGACGCGTTCGCGAAGATGAAAGACGGCGCGTACCTCATCAATGTCTCGCGCGGCAACCTGGTCGATGAAGCGGCGCTGGAGGCGGCGCTCGATTCCGGCCGCCTCGCCGGCTGCGCCATGGACGTCGGCCGCGCACCGGACCAGATGCCAACGCCGCGGCTTGCCGCGCGCGATGACGTCATCGCCACGCCGCACACCGCCGGCCTGACGCCGCAGGCGATCGAGCACCAGTCGATGGAAACCGCCGCGCAGGCCGCCGAAATCGTGCAGGGACGCGCGCCCAAAGGCGCCGTCAACGCCCAGCATTGGACGCGCCAGGCGCTGCTTCGGAAATGAAGCTGCGTCGCAACGGCGCGGAAATTCACTACGAAGTGTTCGGCAAGGGACCGGCGATCGTATTCGCCCATGGCCTGGGCGGCAATCATCTTTCCTGGTGGCAGCAGGTCGCGCACTTCAAGCCCACGCATACGTGCGTCGTGTTCGCGCACCGCGGCTTTCCGCCTTCCAGTCTGCTATCGGGGCGCTCGGCGCCCGATGCCTATACCGACGACCTCGCCGCGTTAATCGATGAACTCAAGCTGGACCAGGTGAGCCTGGTTGCCCAATCCATGGGCGGATGGACGTGCCTCGATTACACGCTGCGCGAGCCGAAGCGCGTGCGCTCGCTGGTCATGGCCTCGACCTCGGGGGTGCTGGATTTTTCGCAGCTGAAGAATGCCGAGGTCGACGAGTGGTCGCGACGCGCGGCCGGCGAGCTCGCCAATCTGCAGGCGCGCGGCATCCATCCGGCAGGCGGTGAGCGCATGGCGCGGGAGCAGCCGGCGCTCGCGCAGCTCTACGGTCAGATCTCCGAGCTCGCCCCGGCCTCGTTCCGCGAAGAAGTCCGCAAGCGCATCCGCGAGCTGCGCACGAAATCGCCGAATCTGCTCGGGCAATTGCCGATGCCGGTGCTGTTCGTGACCGGCGACGAGGACTGGGTATTTCCACCCGCGGCCGGCCCCGCGCTGGCGCCCCTTGCGCCGAAGGGCAGCGCGGTGCGCGTCCCGGCCGCCGGGCACTCGGTGTACTTCGAGCGCGCCGCCAAGTTCAACGAAATCATCGGGAGGGTATTGTGAAGAAGGTTCTCATCACCGGTGCCACCGGCGACGTCGGCACCCATCTCAGCCGCGAATTGGCGCAGAAATACAAGCTTCGGCTTTCCGACAAGCGGCCGATCAAAGCTGCCAACTTCATGAAAGCGGACATCACGAAAATGGCCGACTGCCTGCGCATCACCAAAGGCATGGACGCCATCGTGCACCTCGGCGGCTACTCGGTCGAAGGCCCGTGGGAGTCGATCCTGCAGGCGAACATCATCGGCTGCTACAACGTGTTCGAGGCCGCGCGGCGCAACGGCGTGAAGCGCATCGTGTTTCCCACCAGCAACCACGCCACCGGCTTCTACCGGCGCGACCAGACCATCGACCACCGCGTCTACCCGAAGCCCGACAGCCGCTACGGCGTGTCGAAGGTGTTCGGCGAGGCGCTCGGCAGCCTCTACGCCGACAAGTACGGCATGGAGATGTACATGGTGCGCATCGGCAACGTGAACCCGGCGCCGCTCGACAAGCGTCGCCTGTCGATCTGGATCAGCCCGCGCGACATCGCGCAGCTCGTGTCCATCGGCATCGACCACCCCGGCATCAAGTTCGAGATCGTCTACGGCGTGTCGGGAAACAAGCGCAGCTGGTACGACAATTCGAATGCCGCGCGCCTGGGCTACCGGCCGCAGGACGACTCCGAACCGTACGCGCAGGAGATCGTGGCGAAGGAAAAGCCGAGCGACAACGCCATCGCCGAGGTCCACCAGGGAGGGATCTTCTGCACCGCCGAGGACGTGCCAAATCCGGCCGCGCCAAAAAAGAAGATCAGGAAAAAATGAGACTGAAGGCGCCCGCGGGAACCACCGATACGCATATGCATTTCTACGACGGCGCCGCGAGCGCCGCGCCGGGCACGCCCAACCCCGGGCATTTCACCGTGCCGATGTACCAGGAGCTGCAGCGCCGGCTCGGCATGAGCCGCGTGGTGGTCGTGCAGCCCAACGCCTATCGCGACGACAACACCGTCACGTTGAAGTCCATGAAAGCGCTCGGCAACAACGCCAAAGGCGTCGCCGTGGTGAAGCCGGGCACGCCCGAGGCCGAGCTCGAGCGCCTAACGAAGTCCGGCATCTGCGCGGTGCGCATCATGACCCTGCACGGCGGCATGCTCGGCTTCGACGTCATGGACGAGATCATGGCGCAGGTGCATCCCTTCGGCTGGCACGCCAACATCCAGCTCGACGGGCGCGAATTGCCCAGGTTCGAGGCGCAGATCAAGCGTCTGCCGGGGAAGTTCGTGATCGACCATACGGGGAAATTCCTGGAACCCGTCGAGACTCTTCCGAGTCGCATTCGAAGTGCCTCGTTGCTGAATCTGCTGGATACCGGGCGCTGCTGGGTCAAGCTCTCCGCCCCCTACGAAACCTCCAAGACCGGCGCGCCAAAGTACGAAGATGTCAGCCGCCTTGCCCGGGCGCTGGTGAAGAAGGCGCCGGAACGCATGCTGTGGGCATCCAACTGGCCGCATCCTTCGGTGCCGAAGGAGCAGCGGCCCTCCGACGAGGACCTGCTCGATCTGCTGCTCGACTGGGCACCCGACGAATCGGCGCGGCGCAGGATGCTGGTCGACAACCCGGCACAGCTGTACGGCTTCCAGTGAAGCGCGTGGCGCTGGTGGGCCTCGGCATGGCGGTCACTCCGCACGCCAAAAGCCTGCTCGATCTCAAGCACCGCGTGCAGGTCGCGTATGCCTATAGCCCCTCCGATGAACGCCGCAAGCGATTCGCCGAGCGCTTCGCGTTCCCGCAATGCAGCCAGCTCGAGACCATCCTCGAGGACCGCACGGTCGACGCAGTGCTGGTCCTCGCGCCGCCCAACACGCACCTGGAGCTTGCCGCGCGCTGTGCCGCGGCCGGGAAGCACGTGCTGCTGGAGAAGCCGCTGGAGATCTCGACCTCGAGGGCGGAGCAGCTGGTGCAGGCGTGCACGAACGTCAAGCTTGGCGTGGTTCTGCAGCACCGCTTCCGCCCGGCCGCTCAGACGTTGCGCGAGAAGCTGCCGGAATTAGGAAAGCTGGTGTCGGCTTCGGCCGCCATTCCGAACTGGCGGCCGCAGAGCTACTACGACGAGCCGGGGCGCGGCACCCGGGCGCGCGACGGCGGCGGCGTGCTGCTGACCCAGGGAATCCATACCCTCGATCTATTCCTGTCCTACACCGGCGAGGCCGCCGAAGTGAAAAGCTTCTTCACCACGACGCCGGTTCACCGCATGGAAACCGAGGACCTCGCGGTCGCCGCGGTTCGCTTCAAGAGCGGCGCGCTCGGCGTGGTGCACGCTACGACAACCGCATTCCCCGGCTTCCCGGAGCGCATCGAGCTGATCGGAACCGAAGGGACTGCGCTGCTGGAGGGAACTTCGCTGCAGATGAAATTCCAGGACGGAAAGTCCTTCGAGATGAAAACCGAGTCCGGCGGCGGCGGCACCG
Source organism: uncultured beta proteobacterium (assembly GCA_963810475.1). Taxonomy (GTDB): domain Bacteria; phylum Pseudomonadota; class Gammaproteobacteria; order Burkholderiales; family SG8-39; genus SCGC-AG-212-J23. The sequence continues at coordinate 103,658 of CAWENY010000039.1, forward strand.
GCGCCGATCCGATGGCGTTTCCGCACGACTGGCACCGCAGCCTGCTCGAGGACTTCCTGGATGCGATCGAGAAAAACCGCGAGCCGCGCATCAGCGGCGCCGAGGGACTGAAGGTTCACCGCTTCATCGACAGAATTCTGCAATCAGCGGGTTGACGCGCTGCGGCGCCTCCAGCTGGGTGAAGTGGCCGGTGTCGGGGACGATCTCGATCCTGGCGCCGTAGGACTTGAGCAGCTCGAGCCACGGGCTGGTCTCGCCCGGCTTCAGCGGCGAGCGCTTGAGGTCCGCACCGCGCGTGGTGCTCTGGATGGCGAGGATGCGCCCGCGCACCGTGGCCAGCGCGCTTTCCACCATCGCCGCGTCCCACCGCGCCATGCGCGGCCAGAGCTCGGCGCCGAACGCCGCGCTCGAGCGTACGGCGCGGGCGACGATGGCCTCCGATTCTGCGGTTTGCTTAAAGAACATCTGCCGAAACAGATTTTCTGCGAACGCCGGATAGTTCCCGCCGATCGCAGCGCGGGCGGCGCTCTCGGCCGTATCCGGGTCGCCGCTTCCTGCACGGCTGCCGTCGATCAGCACTACGCCGGCTACCCGCTTAGGGACTAGTCGCGCCGCTTCAAGGACGACGCGGCACCCCATGCTGTGGCCGATGAGAAACGCGTTTCTAAGCTCCAGGTTGTTGACCAGCGCGGCAACATCGCCGCCATAGTGCTCGATCGAGCATTCGTGCGGCCGGCCCGGCGTGGCGCCGTGGCCGCGCAGGTCGCACGCCACCACTTCATGGGTCTTCTTGAATTGCTCGAGCTGAAACTTCCAATCGGTGTGCGCACACGCGAAGCCATGCACGAACACCAGCGGCGGGGCGCCGCGCCCCTCGTGCACGAAATGCAGGCGCTATTCCTCGGCGGCGGCCGGCTTGTGGGCGGCGACGAGCCTCTGCTGGAGCTGCGGCGGCGCCGCCTCGTAGTGGCTGAATTCCAGGTTGTAGGTGCCGTGGCCGGCGGTGAGCGACTTGAGCCGCGCCGGGAAATGCTCGAGCTCGGAGAGCGGCGCCTGCGCGGTGATCTGCACCAGGCCCGGGCGCGGCGCGTCCGAGCCCTTGATGTGCGCGCGGTGCCCGGAGAGCTCGCCGGCGATGTCGCCCATGCGCTCTTCGGGCGCGGTGATTTCGACGTTGACGATCGGCTCGAGCAGGATGGGACGCGCCTTGGCGAGCGCGTCGAGGAACGCCTTGCGCCCGGCGGAGACGAACGCGACGTCCTTGGAGTCGACCGGGTGGCTCTTGCCGTCGTAGACGGTGACGCGCACGTCCTGCAGCGGGTAGCCGGCGAGGAAGCCGTGGTCCAGCACCCCGCGTACGCCTTTTTCCACCGAGGGGATGAACTGGTTGGGGATCGCGCCGCCCTTCACGCTGTCGACGAACTCGAAGCCCTTGCCGCGCGGCAGCGGCTCGATCTTGAGGAACACCTCGCCGAACTGGCCGGCGCCGCCGGTCTGCTTCTTGTGGCGGCTGTGGCCCTCGGCGCGCGCCGCGATCGTCTCCCGGTAAGGGATCGACGGCGGCCGCGTGTCGAGCTCGAGCTTGTACTGGCTCGCCATCTTCTCGAGGATGGTGCGCAGGTGCATCTCGCCCAGGCCGCGCATCACGGTCTCGTTGGCCTGCGAGTTGTGCTCGATCTTGAAGCACGGATCCTCGGCGAGGATCTTGTGCAGGACGTCGGATACTTTCTGCTCGTCGCCGCGCTTCCTCGGCTGCACCGCGAGGCCGAACACCGGCATCGGCAGCTCGAGCGCCCTCGCGTGCACGTGCGCGTCTTCGGCCGAGTCGTGCAGGATGTGGTCGAACTGGATCTCGTCCACCTTGGCGATGGCGCAGATGTCGCCGGGGATCGCCTCGTGCACTTCGGTCTGGGTCTTGCCGCGCAACAGGTAAAGGTGGCCCGGCTTGATCGGCTTGCGGCCCTCGCCGACGTAGAGCTGCATGCCCGCGGTCATGCGCCCCTGGTGCACGCGGAACACGGCGAGGCGGCCGATATAGGGATCGATCTCGATCTTGAACACGTGCGCCAGCACGTGCTTGCCTGGGTCGGGCACCGGCTGCAGCTCGGTGTCGCTGCCGTTGCCAGCCTTGGTGACTGTATAGGAAGGCGGGTTGCCTTCGGTCGGGTTGGGCAGCAGGTTGACGATGACGTCGAGCAGCTCGCCGATGCCGGCACCGGTCTTCGCCGAGACGAACACCACCGGGATCAGGTGGCCTTCGCGTAGCGCGCGCTCGAGCGGCTCGTGCAGCTCGTCGGGGGTGACCTCGCCCTTTTCCAGGTACTTCTCCATCAGCTTCTCGTCGACCTCGACGACCTGGTCGACGAGCTTGCGGTGCGCTTCGTCCACCGAGCTGAAATCGGCCTCGCCCGAAGGCGCGAAGAAGCAGTCCGAGACCCTGGAGCGCCCGCCCGCGGGCAGGTTGAGCGGCAGGCATTCCTTGCCGAACGCTTCCTGGATGCGCCCGAGCAGGTCCTCGAGGTCCACGTTGTCGGCGTCGATCTTGTTAACCACGATCAGCCGGTCGAGGCCGCGCTTCGCCGCCGCCTGCAGGAAGCGCCCGGTCATCATCTCGATGCCGTTTTGCGCGTTGACCACCACGGCGGCGGTCTCGACCGCGGCCAGCGCGGGCAGGGCGTGACCCAGGAAGTCGGGGTACCCCGGAGTGTCCAGCAGATGGATTTTCGTGTCCTGGCAGTCGAAGCTGCACACGGCCAGCTTCAACGAGTGCTGCAGTTGCTTCTCGAGCGCGGTGTAATCGCCGACGGTAGTGCCGCGCTCGACGCTGCCCGCAGCGGGAACCGCCCCCGCCTTGGCGAGCAGCGCCTCGGCCAGCGAGGTCTTGCCCGACCCCGACTGTCCGACGAGCGCGATCGTCCGGATTCGTTTGATCGAATGTGGCACGGGTCTCCTCCTCGCTGCTTACTGCCTCCGAAAATATATTACCGCGGCACGTGCCGCGGGGTCGATACCGCCAGAAAGATCTCTTTCAGGAACAGGAGCAGGCAGACGATCAGCGCCAGCATGGCGCTGATGAACATGGCCGCAATGGTGAGCGACAGGTCGGTGCGCACGAAGGCGCCGACGAAGGCGCCGGCGATCAGCAGCGCGATGAACAGCGCTGAAACTACGGCGAAAACGATGGAAAGGTAGACGAAGCGGATGCGCCGCGCAATCGTGGCCAGTTCCTCCTGTGCCGAGGGCAGCTCGGCCTGCGCCATGGAGGGGACCCGCTCCTCGAGCTCGCGCCGCCGGTCTACCGCCCGGCCGAGGCGGATGTTGAGCGCGCCGATCACCGTCCCGACCGCGGTCAGCATGAACACCGGAGCGATCGCGAGCTGGATTACACCCGCGATTTCGGGGACGTGCGGATCGAACGCCACGCCCCCAATATAAGTCAAATCAGCAAGTCGCCGGGCAGGGCACGCTGCCGCCGCCACCGTTCTGCTGCTGCTGCTGTTGCTGTTGTTGCTGCTGCTGGGCCACCTGTTGTTGCTGCTGCTGCTCGTTGGCCGTGGTGGTGGCCTTCTCCTTGGTCGCGACCGCGGCAACGGCGCCCGCCGCCACCACGCCGGCGATGATCCATTTCACCTCGATGCCGGTACCGAAGAAGTTGACGGTGCGCGTGTCATTGAACATGCGCGAGTCGATCCTGACGTTCTCGTGCGCGCGCTTGCCTTGGATCGCCAGGCCGGAGTAGAGCGATTCCTCCTTGACGTGGCGCGCGTCGAGCGGAATGGCGACGAAGAACGTGATGCCCTGCGTCTGTTGGGTTGGGCCATCGTTGAATGCGGCGGCGGGAAAGGAAATCGGGATCAGCGCAGCGAGCGCCGCGATGTGCTTCCAGACCATGTTCTTGCTCCTCCTCTAAGGTGCCGACAGACTAGGAGGAGACGTGCTACAGGACCATCGGCGACAGCCCGCCGGGAGTGGTCCGCTAGGCTTACTTCTTCTGGGGCCCCTTCTCGAGCAGCTCGGCGCGCGGCTTGAGCGTGTCTTCCAGCTTGGACTTGGGGATGAGCAGCACGTGCTGGGAGAGCATCTTCTCGCGCGCGGCCTTCTCTTCCGCCTTGTGGTTGCCGGAGGACGTAAAGCTGACGTAGTAGTTCTCGCCGGCGAGCTTGCCGACCTTGATCGCGTAGGAAAGCCCTTCGAGCGTGCGTGGCGTCGACGGCGATCGGCTTGTCCAACCCTGTATCAGCAACATCCTTCGGCGCGACGTCGGCCAGTTCGAGCAGTTGCAGCGAATAGGACGCCGCATTGGCCCTCGATACGTCGAGCTTTTCGCCCGGCTTGGCGCCGGCCAGCTTCCACTCGGCATTGTCGCCGGAGCGCTCGATGCGCCATGCGCCCCCTGCCGGGAAGCGCACGTCGAGGGTCTTCACCTTTTCCACCTGGAACGAGGTGCGGTCGATCCATTCGGCGCTATTCGCCGCCGCCTGGGTGAGCGGATCGCCCACCAGGTAGGCAGTACCCACTTCGCTCGGCAGGGCTATAAAGCGCCCGTCGGGGATCGCTTTCGCGGGATTGTCGACCTCGCGCTTGAAGTACTTGCGGCCGACGGTGAATACCCCGAGGTCTTTGCCGTCGGCGGCCTTGAGCTCAACCCTGGTGCCCGAGGCATCCAGGTTCAGCCGGCCGCGATCCTTCTCCCCCAGTGGCTCGCTCTGTCCGATTTTCAGTCCAATGACCTTGAGCACGAACTCGCGCACCTTGCCGGTATCGGCGGGAAAGTCGGCGCGCTCCGCGATCACCCAGCGATCGTCCTTGCGCTGGATGGTGAGGGTGGCTTTCGGCTCGACGATGCGAATGGTGGCGATGTCGGCGGCCTGCAGGTCCTTGAGGAGCGTGCGTCCGAGCGTCGCCGCGTTGTCCGGGCGGCGGGCGCCTTGCTCGCGCTGGTAGAGGAGCGCCGCGCCGCCGAGCACCGCGAGCAGCACCACCAGGATGGCGGCGACCCGCGCGTTCAAGCCAGCCTTCTCCGGAAGAACGCCACCAGCAATCCGGCGAGCGCCACCAGCAGCGGCATGACCGCGATGTTGGCCACCTTGGTCCAGAACACCAGCGCCTCGGCGTCCTGGCGCAGATTCTTGCGCAGCTCCTTGAGCGCGAGGTTGGTTTCGCTGTAGGTCTTCTTGAAGCGCTCGAGCTCGGCCTGCTGCTCGGAGCTGAGGATCTGCGCGCCCTTGGCGGCGCCGCCCTGGGCCTTCTGCAGCTCCTGCAGGCGTGCCTGGGTCTTCTGCTTCTCGTCTTCCAGCGCCTGGATGCGGCCGAAGTATTCCTTCTGCGCCTCGGCCTCGAGCTCGCGCACCACGGTGAGCGGCCGGAACGCGGCGGCGCGGCTGCGCAGGGAAATGAGGTCGTTGCCGGCGGCGAACTGCTCGACCATGCCCATCGCAAACGCGAGGTTGCCGTTCGACGGCACCACGATGCGGCGGCCGAACACTTCCTGCACGTCGACCGCTGCGCCGTCGGCCAGCAGGTCCACGTCCGCGACGATGATCACCGAGTTCTCCGCCGATTCGCGCAGCGCCGGCGTCCCGGCGACGGGTTTGTCTTTTTCGTGCTTTTCAGCCGGCTTGTCGGCTTCCTTCAATCCGTCGGGGAAGGCGGTCTTGAACTTGCCCGACAGGCGCAGGGCAAGCGGCATGGGTTTGCCGGAGGGCTTGAAGCCGCGCGTGGCTTCATCACCCGACTTGGTGGCGTTCATGTTGTCCACCAGCATCGAGTTCGGCGAGCTCTGCACCAGCTCGCTCGCTTTCAAGTGATCCGGAAGCTTGAGCTCGAAAGCGCCGCCAAAAGCATAGAGCAGCGTCTCGATCTGGCTGGTGACGATGTCGTCGCGGCTGAAGGCGGTGCGGTTGAGCGAGAGCACGGTGGGCGTATAGCGCGCGCCGCCGCCCGAGCCGAACACCACGTCGGACACCACCTTGCCCGGGTCCATGGTGACGCCCCAGGCCTTGAACAGGGTCGGCAGCGTCGAGCTCGAGGGCTGCGGCGGCACGCCGGGCATCTGCGGCCCCTGGTCGAAGTACGCGTAGGGGTCGACGAAGGCGATGAGCTTGCCGCCGCGCATCACGAACTGGTCGAGCGCGTACTCGGTCTGCGGCGGCACTTCGCGCGGATGGATGACCAGCAGGACATTCAGGTCCTTGTCGATCTCCTTCGCCATCAGCGGCACTTCCTTCACATCGAAGTCGCGCTTGAGCTCGTTGGCCAGCACCCAGGGCTCGGAGGACTGCCGCGTGAAGGGATTGAACTTTTCGCCGAGCACCGGCAGGCCGGCCATCAAGCCGACCTTCGGCCGCTCGCTGGAGCCGACGCGCGCGATGGCGCGCACCAGGTCGTATTCGAGCAGGCGCTCGCGCTGCGGCGAGATCGCCGGGATCGCCTGCTTGCGATCGAGCTGGCTCACGGCGATGCCGAGGTAGAACTGCTCGCCGGACATCAGCTGCTGCGGCTCGACGCCGTCGAGCTGCGCCGCGTCCTCCTCCTCGGAGTCGGGTCTCGGGTTCAGCCGTTCCACGATGATCCTGTCGCCCGCGGCGCTCTTGAACTCGCGCACCAGGTCCTCGACGCGCTGCGCGAAGCCGCGCAGCGGCACCGGCACGGCCTCGCCCTGCGACATGTACAGCTTCACCTTCACCGGCGACTCGAGGCTGCGCAGGATGCGGCGCGTGCCGTCGGACAGCGTGTAGAGGTTGCCCTCGGTGAGGTCGACCCGCGTCGGCACGCGCGCGACGAGGAAATTCACCGCGATGAGGATGAGGAACAGGGCGACCAGGCCGATCGCCGAATAGATCAGGTTCTCGTGTTTTTTCATCGTGTAACTATCCCGAGCGGTGGCTGCGGATAATGACGCCCGTGGCGAAGAGCGCGAAGCCGATTACCGACAGGAAATACACCAGGTCCTTGCCGTCGATCACGCCGCGCTGGAAGCCGTCGAAGTGCGTCACCACCGAGAACGCCGCCACCGTATCGACCACCGCCGGGCTCGCCCAGCGCACCATCAGGTCGGTCACCGGGTTGAAGCCGGCGAGCACCAGGAACAGGCACACCACCACCGAAAGGATGAACGCCACCACCTGGTTGCGCGTCATCGCCGAGGTCATGCAGCTCACCGCGAGGTAGGCGCCGGCGAGGAGGAAGCTGCCGACGTAGCCGGCGGCGATGACGCCGTTGTCGGGGTCGCCGAGCACGTTCACGGTGACGATGGTCGGGAAGGTGAGGGCGAGCGCCAGGGCGAGGAACAGCCAGCTCGCCAGGAACTTGGCAACGATCGCCTGCCAGGGCGCCACCGGCATGGTGAGGAGCAGCTCCATCGTCCCGGAGCGGCGCTCCTCGGCCCAGACGCGCATGCCGACCGCCGGCACGAGCATCAGGTAGACCCACGGATGCCAGCCGAAGAAGGCGGCGAGGCTCGCTTCGCCGCGCTCGAAAAAGTTGCCCGCGGTGAACGTGAAGAAGCCGGTGAGCAGCAGGAAAATGACCAGGAACACGTACGCCACCGGCGAAGTGAAATAGGCGACGAGCTCGCGTTTGGCGATGGTGTAGATGGCTCTCATCGCTTCACCGTGTCGGGCAGGGTGATGCGGCGGAACACCTCGTCGAGCTCGCCGCGCTCGCTGTACATGCCTTCCACCTTCCAGCCCTCGCGGTTCACCAGCTCCACCACTTCCTGCGCGAGCTCGCCGGCCTTCGACTTGTCCCTCGGGAAGATGCGGAAACCGCCGTCGAGGTCTTGCACCCTGCCGAGCGCCGACAGCTTCTCCAGCGAAGCGCCGTGCGCCGACAGCGTCACCGCGCCGGCGAGGTCGGACATGTTGCGTAGCTCTTCGGGCGTGCCGTTGGCGACGATGCGGCCGCGGTCGATGATGATCGCGCGCGTGCAGGCGGCGTCGACTTCCTCGAGGATGTGGGTCGAGAACACGATCGCCTTGTTGCGGCCGAGCTCGCGGATCAGGTTGCGCACCTCGTGCTTCTGGTTCGGATCGAGGCCGTCGGTCGGCTCATCCATGATCAGCACCTCGGGATCGTGGATCAGCGCCTGCGCGAGGCAGGTGCGATGCTTGTAGCCCTTGGACAACGTATCGATCGACTGGCGCAGCACGCTTTCGAGAAAGCAGCGCTCGACCACGCGCGCGACGGCCTTTTTCTTCTGACTTCCGTTCAAACCACGGAGCTCAGCCGCGAACTCCAGGAAACCCCGCACCGTCATATCCGGGTAGGAGGCCGCGTTCTCCGGCAGGTAGCCGACTAGGCGCTTGGCCGCAATCGGCGACTCGGCCACGTCGTGCCCGCCGATGGTCACTCGCCCCGCCGTCGGCGGCATGAAGCCGGTGACCATGCGCATGGTGGTGGACTTCCCGGCGCCGTTCGGGCCGAGGAAGCCGAGCACTTCGCCGCGCTCCACGCTGAAGGAAACGCCGTCGACGGCCCGCTTGACGCCGAACGTCTTGACGAGATTCTCGATGCGGATCATGCAATTACCGGAGCGGGAGCTTTCAAGGGGGCGGATTATCGCTTAAATTGCGGGGCGAAGCCCATTTCCCCGAGGAGGAATTCCATGCGTTTAGCCAGATTTTTGCTCACGAGTGCGTTGGCGCTGCTCGCCGGTGCCGCTGTTGCACAACCCAGCCTGAAGATGATGATCCCGGCCAACCCGGGCGGGGGCTGGGACCAGACCGGGCGCAACCTGGCCGCGGCGATGCAGAGCGCGAAGCTGGTCTCGGGGGTGCAGTTCGACAACAAGGGCGGCGCCGCGGGCACCATCGGCCTCGCGCAGTTCGTGAACTCGGCGAAGGGCGATCCGAACGCGGTGATGATCGGCGGCATGGTGATGGTCGGCGGCATCATCCTCAACAAGTCGCCGGTCAATCTTTCGCAGGTGACGCCGATCGCGCGCCTCACCAGCGAGTGGGAAGTGATCGTGGTGCCGGCGAGCTCGCCGCACAAGACAATGGCTGACCTGGTCAACGCGTTCAAGAAGGATCCGGGCAAGGTCTCCTGGGGTGGCGGCTCCGCCGGCGGCACCGACCACATCCTCATCGGGCTGATCGCGAAGGAAGTCGGGGTCGACCCGGCGAAAATCAACTACGTGCCGTTCAAGGGCGGCGGCGAGGCGATCGCCGCGATCCTCGGCGGGCACGTCACCGCCGGGGTCTCGGGGCTGGGCGAATTCGCCGAGCAGATCAAGGCCGGCAAGATGCGGGCGCTCGCGCAGTCGGCGCCGAAAAAGATCGACGGCATTCCTTCGCTCAAGGAGCAGAAGATCAACGTCGAGCTCGGCAACTGGCGCGGCATCTTCGCCGGTCCGGGTCTCACCGCGCCGCAGCGTGACGCGCTCGTCAAGCTGGTGCGCTCCGCGACCGAAACCCCGGCGTGGAAGCAGACGCTGGAGAAGCTCGGCTGGGAAGGGTGGTATCTCGGCGGCGAGGATTACGCCAAGTTCCTGCGCGAGGACGAGAAGCGCGTCGGCGCGATCATCGAGTCGCTCGGCTTGAAGAAGTGATGAGGCAGTAAGGTAGTGCGTTCGCCGGCCGAGATCGCGCTCTCGCTGGGCGTGGTCGCCCTCGGTCTCGGCGTGGCCGGCGTGACCGCCACCCTTCCGTCCGAGGGCGGCTACGCCGGCATCGGGCCGAATTTCATCCCGGCGGTCGTCGCCGCCGGGATCATCGCGGTCGGCGTGTGGCTGGCGATCGAGGCATTTACCGGCGGCTGGCGCAAGGCGCCTGAGCACACCGATACGTTTGCCCCCGCGCCGTTCCTCTGGGTGAGCGCCGGGCTGTTCGCGCACATGGCGCTCATTGCCTGGGCCGGCTTCATCGTCGCCGGCACGGTGCTGTTCGCCTGCGTGGCGCGCGGCTTCGGCAGCCGCCGCGTCGCCCGCGATCTCGCCATCGCGCTGGTGATCACGCTCGGCATCTATCTCTTCTTCGTCAAGCTGCTCAACGTCGGCCTGCCCGCAGGCTGGCTCGCGCCCCGTGCTCGGCGGTGCCGGCATCTAATGGATGCCTTTAACGCATTGATCGCGGGATTCGGCGTGGCGCTGCAGCCGATGAACCTGCTGTGGGGCCTGATCGGCGTCACGCTGGGAACCTTTGTCGGCGTGCTGCCCGGCGTTGGCCCGGCGCTCACCGTGGCGATGCTGCTGCCGCTCACGGTCAAGCTCGACCCGACCGGCGCGCTCATCATGTTCGCCGGCATTTACTACGGCGCGATGTTCGGCGGCTCGACCACCACCATCCTGCTCAATACGCCGGGCGAATCGGCCTCCATCGCGACCGCGCTGGAAGGCAACAAGATGGCCAAGGCCGGCCGCGCCGGGCCCGCGCTGGCGACCAGCGCCATCGGCTCGTTCGTCGCCGGCACCATCGCCACGGTCCTGCTCACGCTGCTCGCGCCGATCGTGGTCGACCTCGCGCTCAAGTTCGGGCCCGCCGAGTATTTCGCGCTGATGGTGTTCGCCTTCATCACCGTCGCCGCGGTGCTCGGCAGCTCGACGGTGCGCGGGCTGACCAGCCTGTTCCTCGGCCTGCTCTTCGGGCTGGTCGGCATCGACAGCCAGACCGGCCAGCAACGCTTCGCCTTCGGCGTACCCGAGCTCCTCGACGGCGTCGACGTGGTGGTGCTCGCGGTCGGGCTCTTCGCCGTGGGCGAGGCGCTGTATGTCGCCGCGTATCAAAGCCGCATCACCGGCACGGTGGAGAAATTGAAGGGCTCGCTGCTGATGTCCGCCGCCGACTGGAAGCGCTCGTGGCCGGCGTGGCTGCGCGCCACCGCGATCGGCTTTCCTTTCGGCACCATTCCGGCGGGCGGCTCGGAGATTCCCACCTTCCTCTCCTACGCCACGGAGAAGAAGCTGACCAAGCATCCGGAGGAGTTCGGCCACGGCGCGATCGAGGGCGTCGCCGGACCCGAGGCCGCCAACAACGCCGCTGCAACCGGCGTTCTCGTTCCATTGCTGACGCTCGGAATACCCACCTCGGCAACCGCGGCGATTCTTCTCGGCGCGTTCCAGAATTACGGCTTGCAGCCCGGCCCGCTGCTGTTCGAGGCGCAGAAGGACCTGGTGTGGGGCCTGATCGCCAGCCTCTACGTCGGCAACGTCATCCTGCTGATCCTCAACCTGCCGCTGATCGGCGTCTGGGTGAAGGTGCTGCAGATCCCGAAGGACCTGCTCTACGCCGGCATCCTGGTGTTCGCCACGCTCGGCGCGTACAGCCTGCACCAGTCGTGGGTCGACCTGCTCACGCTCTACGTCTTCGGCGTGCTCGGCTTCGCCATGCGCCGCTGGGACATCCCGGTCGGCCCGGCGGTGATCGGCCTGATCCTCGGCCCGCTCGCCGAGACCCAGTTCCGCCGTGCGCTCTCCATCAGCCAGGGCGACGCTTCGGTGTTCTTCACGCACCCGATTTCCGCTTCCCTCCTCGCGCTGACCGCGCTCCTCATCATCGTCCCTTGGCTCGTTCGCCGGTTCCGGTCGACGTCCTCGTAGTCGGCGCCGGCGCCGCCGGGCTCGCCGCCGCGGCGGAGCTCACGCGCGCCGGGCGATCCGTGTTGATCGTGGAAGCAAGAGACCGGATTGGCGGGCGCTGCTGCACACGCCGGCTCCCCGGCGTTGCGGTGCCGGTCGAGCTCGGCGCCGAGTTCATCCACGGCCGTCCTGAAGCGACGCTTTCTCTTCTGCAGCAGGCCGGCATTGCCGCGGTGGATTCCACCCGGACCCAGCTCATCGCGCTCGACGGCAAGCTGCAAAGCGTCAACATGTTCGCGCACGCCCAGCGCCTTGCGCGCCGGCCGCCGAAGGGCAGGGACCTTTCCTTTCGCGCCTTCCTCGCGCGGCAGAGGGTGCCGAAGCTCACGCGCATCCTCGGGACAATGATGGTGCAGGGCTTCGACGCCGCCGACCCACGGCTCGCCAGCGCCCGCGAGATCGTCGCCGAGTGGACCGAAGTGAGCGCAGCGCAACCACGTCCGCTCGGGGGCTACGGGCCGCTGCTCGAGTTCCTGGCGAGACAAACGCAGGTCCAGCTGCAGACCGTGGTGCGCGAAGTGCGCTGGAAGCGCTCGTCCGTGGAATTGCGCGGCACATTTCGCGGAGAGCCCTGGTCGGCATGGGCGCCCCGCGCGATCATCACTTTGCCGCTCGGCGTCCTGCAGTCGCGGCTGGTGCGCTTCACGCCAAAGGTTCGCAAGCCGCTCGACAAGCTGGAGTCCGGCCCGGTGGTGCGAGTGGCCATGGCGTTTCGCAATCCCTTCTGGGAGAAGCAACATCCGGGCATCGCTTTCTTTCATTCGCCCGACGCGCCGTTCCCGACTTTCTGGACGCCGCTGCCGATGCATGCGCCCTTGCTTACTGCGTGGGCGGGCGGTCCGAAAGCCGCTCGCCTCACCGGTTCATCGGAGAAGAAACTTTTGACGCAGGCGCTGGCGAGCGTGCGGAGCGTAATAGGGAGCGTCGAAGAGCCTTCAGGTTTTGCGATTCACGACTGGCAGGCCGACCCCTATGCACGCGGTGGCTACAGCTATGTGCGTGTTGGCGGAACCGGCGCACGTGAAGCGCTCGCGGCGCCGGTGGAGGAGACGCTGTATTTCGCAGGCGAAGCGACCGACACGGAGCAGTCGGGAACCGTCGGCGGCGCACTGGCCAGTGGCCAGCGCGCCGCCCGGGAAATACTGAGTGTTACTGCGGAAGCACCACGGTATCGATGACGTGGATCACGCCGTTCGATGCCATGACGTCGGTCTTGATGACGCGGGCGTTGTCAACCATTACCGCGCCGCCTTCGCTACGCACCTTGAGCGACTGACCCTGCACCGTCTTGACGTTGCCCGGCTTCACCTGGGAGGCGGTCACTTTTCCGGGGACCACGTGGTAGGTGAGCACCTGGGCGAGCTTTTGCTTGTCCTGCAACAGCGCTTCCACGGTCCCGGCCGGAAGCTTGGCGAAGGCTTCGTCGGTCGGCGCAAACACGGTGAATGGACCCTTCCCCTTGAGCGTGTCCACGAGGCCGGCGGCCTGGACGGCCTTGACGAGCGTGTTGAACTGACCGGCGGATACGGCCGTGTCGACGATGTCAGCGGCGCTGGCGAGGGAGGAGGCGGCGGCGAGCGCCGCAGCGGCGAACAGCTTTTTCATGGCTTTCCTTTGGGATCGTTGAAATTGAGTGAACAACGCGGCGTCGGACTGCGTAGGGCCGTTCCCGGTTTCATGAAAAAAACATGAAACCCGCCGGCTGTTCCTAGGTCTTTCCACGACGCAGCCGCGCCATCAGCTCGCCCAGCACACGCAGGGCGCTGGCCTGCGTAAACGCGAGGTGCAAGTCATGGATGTCGACGTCCCCGAGGAGCGCCCGATTGAGGGCGGCGAGAGCCGGCCGCCCCTCGAGCAGCAGCCAGGCAGCGGTGCGTTGCGGCTCTACGGCACGCAGGGCGTCCAGCTCGCGCCGCACTTCCTGCGGGTCGCCGTGCGTGATCAGGCAGCCGCGCTCGGCATCGAGCAGCACGGCGATGCGCTCGCTCGTCGCGGCCTTTACTTTGCCGATGTAAAGGACGTAGCAGCCATCGTGCTCCTCGTAGCGTTCCATGCCGCGTCAGACGCTGTTGGCGGCGCGCGGTTTCAGGAGTTGGCGCGTGCAATCCACTGATCGGCCCGTGGCATCACGCCTGGCCGAGAAACAGGCGGATGCCGAGCTGGTGGGCCTCGCGCAAGGCGGAAACGAGCGCGCCTTCCAGGCGCTCGTGGTCAAGTACCAGCGCCGCATCGCGCGCCATGTCGCGCGTTATGTGCGGCGCGCCGGCGACGTGGAAGAGGTCGTACAGGACGCCTTCATTCGCGCCTACCGCGGGCTTGCCTCATTCCGCGGCGACGCCAGCTTCTACAGCTGGCTTTACCGAATTGCGACCAACGCCGCGTTCAGCTTCCTGAAGAAAAGCTCGACTGAAGTCGAGGCCGACGAGCGCAGCGATCAGGGCTTCGAGCCCGGGGTAACGGACGAGCAGTCTCCCGAGCGCATCCTGTTCGCCCGGCAGATCGGCGACGCGGTGGAGCGCGCCATGGCCCGACTGCAGCCCGAGCTTGCGGAAGCGCTGGTGCTGTTCGAGGTCGAGGGCAAGTCGTACCAGGAGATCGCGCAGATGCTCGGCACGCCCATCGGCACCGTGCGCACGCGCATCTTTCGCGCGCGCGAATTTATCGCTCGCAGGCTTGAGCCGGTGCTCGGCCCGGCCCGCGACAGGAGGTGGTGACATGTCCTTCAAAGCGTCGCAATTGCTCGATGGACAGCTGGACCGGGAGGAGGTGGAGCGCGCGCTGGAGGAGCTTGGCGCGGATCCGCACGCGCGTGACCGCTACACGGTCTACGGGCTGGTGGGAGATGTGCTGCGCGGCAACCCGACGCCGGATGACGGCTTCAGCCGGCGCATCTTCGAGCGCATGCAGCGCGAGCGGGCTCGTATGGAGCCGGGCTTCGATCCCCTGAAAGACTAAGCGGCTGCGCGCTCGGCGCGCTTGCGCTCGTTCTCTTTCAGGAAGCGTTTGCGCAGGCGGATGGACTTCGGGGTGATTTCGGCGAGCTCGTCTTCGCCGATGAACTCCACGGCGTACTCGAGGGTGAGCGCGATCGGCGGCGTCAGCAGGATGGCTTCGTCCTTGCCCGAGGCGCGGATGTTGGTGAGCTGCTTGGTCTTGATCGGGTTGACCACGAGGTCGTTGTCGCGGCTGTGGATGCCGATGATCATGCCCTCGTAGACCGGCTCGCCGGGGCTGACGAACATGCGGCCGCGCTCCTGCAGCTTCCACAGCGCGTAGGCCACCGCCTCGCCGTCGTCCTGCGAGACCAGCACGCCGTTGCGGTGCTCGTCGATCTCGGCCTTCAGCGGACCGTATTCGTCGAACACGTGGCTCATGATGCCGGTGCCGCGGGTAAGGGTCATGAACTCGCCCTGGAAGCCGATCAGGCCGCGCGCGGTGATGCGGTAATCCAGGCGCACACGCCCCTTGCCGTCCGGCTGCATGTCCTGCAGCTCGCCGCGGCGGCGGCCGAGCTCTTCCATCACGCCGCCCTGGTTGGTGTCCTCGACGTCGACCGTCAGTAGCTCGTACGGCTCGCACTTGACGCCGTTGATCTCCTTGAAGATCACGCGCGGGCGCGACACCGCGATCTCGTAGCCTTCGCGCCGCATGTTCTCGAGCAGGATGGTCAGGTGCAGCTCGCCGCGGCCGTGCACGATGAAGGTGTCGGTGTCGCTCGGGTACTCGACGCGCAGCGCCACGTTGCTCTTGGTCTCGCGCTCCAGGCGCTCGCGGATCTGGCGGCTGGTGACGTACTTGCCCTCGCGCCCGGCGAGCGGCGAGGCGTTGACCAGGAAGTTCATGGTCAGCGTCGGCTCGTCGACCTTGAGCTCCGGCAGCGCCTCGGCATGCTCCAGATCGCACAGGGTCGCGCCGATGCCGATTTCATCGATGCCGTTGATGAGGACGATGTCGCCCGCCTCGGCCTGGTCGACCGGCTTGCGCTCCAGGCCCTCGAACATCAGCACCTGATTGACTTTGGCCTTGATGTTATCGGGCAGGAGCAGGACCTCCTGTGCGGGGCGCAGGCGGCCGCGGCGGATGCGGCCGATGCCGATCTTGCCGACGTAGCTCGAATAATCGAGCGAGCAGATCTGCAGCTGGAGCGGCGCGTCGGGGTCTTCGTCGCGCACCGGCACGTACTTCAGGATCGCCTCGAACAGCGGCGCCATGTCGGTGCTCTCGTGATCGAGCTCCTTCTTGGCGTAACCGAGCAGGGCGGAGGCGTAGATCACCGGGAAATCGAGCTGGTCTTCGCTCGCGCCCAGCTTGTCGAAGAGGTCGAAGGTCTGGTTCACCACCCACTCCGGGCGCGCGCCCGGCCGGTCCACCTTGTTCACCACCACGATCGGCTTCAGTCCCAGCGCCAGGGCCTTGCGCGTGACGAAGCGCGTCTGCGGCATCGGTCCTTCGACCGCGTCGACCAGCAGCAGCACGCCGTCGACCATCGACAGCACGCGCTCCACTTCGCCGCCGAAGTCGGCATGGCCGGGGGTGTCGACAATGTTGATGTGCGTGCCGCGGTAGCGGATCGCGCAATTCTTGGCGAGGATCGTGATGCCGCGCTCGCGCTCGAGGTCGTTGGAGTCCATGACCCGCTCCTGCACGTGCTCGTGCGCGGCAAAGGTGCCGGATTGCCCGAGCAGCTTGTCGACCAGCGTGGTTTTGCCGTGGTCGACGTGGGCGATGATCGCGATGTTGCGCCGGGTGCGGTTCATAGGGCCGCGCATTGTACGTGAACTCAGCGCGAACTGAGCATCAAACCGAGTTCAAATCCTTATTTGTTAGGTAAAATTTGCACTCCCCGTTCCCGTAAACCCCACACGAGACACCTGATGGACACCGCACTTCTATCCAAGACCGCGGCCGCCATGGTCGCGAAGGGCAAAGGCATCCTCGCCGCCGACGAGTCCGCCGGCACCTGCGAGACGCGCTTCAAGTCGATCAATGTGGAATGCACCGAGGAGAACCGCCGGGCGTACCGCGGCCTGCTCTTCACCACGCCGGGCATCGAGCAATACCTCTCGGGCGTGATCCTGTTCGACGAGACGCTGCGCCAGAAGACCAACGATGGCGTGCCTTTCGGCGACTACCTGGCGAAGAAAGGCATCATTCCGGGCATCAAGGTCGACGCGGGCGCGAAGGAACTGCCGCTCGCGCCGGGCGAGAAGGTGACTGAAGGCCTCGACGGGCTGCCCAAGCGCCTCGCGGAATACTTCAAGCTCGGCGCGCGCTTCGCCAAGTGGCGCGCCGTGATCACCATCGGCAAGAACATCCCGACGCACACCTGCATCTATGCCAACGCGCATGCGCTGGCGCGCTACGCCGCTGCATGCCAGGAAGCTTCCATCGTGCCGATGATCGAGCCCGAAGTCCTGCTCGACGGCGACCATACTGCCGAGCGCTCCGAGGAAGTTCACGAGGCGACGCTGCGCGCCACGTATGCAGCCTGCGCCGCCTACAACGTATCGGTGGAGCACCTCATCCTGAAGACCAGCATGGTGGTCTCCGGCAAGAACAATTCGCGCCAGGCCGGCGTCGAGGAGGTGGCCGAGCGCACCGTGCGCGTGCTCAAGCGCACCGTGCCCGCCGCGCAACCCGGGATCGTGTTCCTTTCCGGCGGGCAGTCCGACGAAGCGGCCACCGCGCACCTGAGCGCCATGGCGGCGATGAAAAACCTCCCCTGGCCGCTCACCTTCTCGTACTCGCGTGCGCTGCAGAACCCGGCGCTGAAGACGTGGAAAGGCCAGGCCGGCAATGTCGGTGCGGCGCAGAAGGCGTTCCATCACCGCGCGCACATGAACAGCCTCGCTGCGCAGGGCAAGTGGCGGCCCGACCTCGAAAAGCAGGCCGCCTAGGTGGCGGCGCTGTTCGAGTCCAGCATCAAGAGCCTGCCGCGCCTCGGCAAAGG
This sequence comes from uncultured beta proteobacterium, assembly GCA_963810475.1. Taxonomy (GTDB): domain Bacteria; phylum Pseudomonadota; class Gammaproteobacteria; order Burkholderiales; family SG8-39; genus SCGC-AG-212-J23. The sequence continues at coordinate 121,183 of CAWENY010000039.1, forward strand.
CAAGGTGCGGGACATCTACGGCGTGGGCAACGACAAGATGCTGATCGTGGCGAGCGATCGCCTGTCGGCGTTCGACGTGGTGCTGCCCGATCCGATTCCGGACAAGGGCCGCGTGCTGAACGAGATGGCGAACTTCTGGTTCAAGCGACTCGGCCACGTGATCCCGAACCAGCTGACCGGAATCGACCCTGAATCAGTGGTCGCTGAAAACGAAAAGGCGCAGGTACGCGGGCGCTCGGTCGTGGTGAAGAAGCTCAAGCCGCTGCCGATCGAGGCGGTGGTGCGCGGCTACATCATCGGCTCCGGCTGGAAGGACTATCAGAAGACCGGGCAGGTGTGCGGCATCGAGCTGCCCAAGGGGCTGCGCCAGGCCGAGAAGCTGCCGCAGCCGATCTTCACGCCGGCGACCAAGGCCGAGTCCGGGCACGACGAGAACATCCCTTACTCCATGGCGGAGAAGCTGGTCGGCAAGGATGTGGCCGCCAAGGTGCGCGACGTCAGCATTCGCCTGTACAAGGAAGCCGCCGACTACGCCGCCACGCGCGGCATCATCATCGCCGACACCAAGTTCGAATTCGGACTGGACGAGAACAAAAACCTGGTGCTGATCGACGAGGTCCTGACCGCCGATTCCTCGCGCTTCTGGCCCGCCGACTCGTATCAGGTCGGCATGTCGCCGCCGTCGTTCGACAAGCAATACGTGCGCGACTATCTCGAGTCCCTCACCTGGGACAAGGCGCCGCCGGCGCCCAAGCTGCCCGAAGACGTCATCGCCCGCACCTCGCAGAAGTACCGCGATGCCCTCGAACGCCTGACGGGGAAAAAGCTGTGATCGGCATCGTCATGGGGTCGACGTCCGACTGGGAAACCATGAAGGCGGCGGCGAAAGTGCTGGAGGAATTCGGCGTGCCGTACGAGGCGAAGGCCATGTCCGCGCACCGCACGCCGCACGCGGTGGCCGAATGGGCGGCCGGTGCGCAAAAGAACGGCAAGAAAGCCATCATCGCCGCGGCTGGCGGCGCCGCGCACCTTGCAGGCGTAGTGGCCGCTCACACTACGTTACCGGTGCTTGGCGTTCCGATGCCTTCCAAGCACCTGCAGGGCTTGGATTCCCTCCTCTCGACGGTGCAGATGCCGAAGGGTATTCCGGTCGCTACCTTTGCGATCGGCGAGGCCGGCGCGGCCAACGCCGCGCTCTTCGCCGTCGCCCTGCTCGCGCTGTCGGATCCGGCCATGCAGAAGAAGCTTTCGGACTTCCGCGCGAAGCAAACGGAAGCGGTGCTCAAGGCCGCGCCGCTGAAGCTGTGAGTTCCGAAGTCCGCCGCGCCGCGCAAATCCTGCGCGCCGGTGGACTGGTCGGCTTTCCCACCGAAACGGTTTACGGCCTCGGCGCCGATGCGTCGAGCGAGAAAGCCGTTGCCCGCTTGTACGCCGTCAAAGGGCCGCCCCGCCGACCATCCGGTGATCATCCACTTCGCTTCAGCCGAACAGGCTTTCGCCTGGGCACGCGAGATTCCGCACGGCGCGCGGGAGCTCGCGCAACGATTCTGGCCCGGGCCGCTCACCTGATCTTGAAGCGTTCGGCGCTGGCAAAGGATTTCGTCACCGGCGGCCAGGACACGGTTGGGCTGCGCGTGCCTTCGCATCCAGTCGCGCGCGCAACTGCTGCAGGAGTTCGCCGGCGCAATTGCGGCGCCGTCGGCCAACCGCTTCGGCAAGCGTCTCGCCAACCACCGCCGCGCACGTACGCGAGGATTTGGGCAAGGACGTCGAGCTGGTGCTCGAAGGCGGGCCGAGCGAGGTCGGCATTGAATCGACGATCGTCGATCTCTCAGGCGCGGCCGCCGTGCTGCTCAGGCCTGGATCCATTTCGAAGGAAGCGTTGGAAGCCGTGATCGGTTCGCTTGCAGAAAAGGCCGCAACGTCTCCACGTCACTCCGGTGGCCTTGAGCGCCACTACGCGCCGCGCACGCCGGCGCGCATGGTGCCGGCCCACGCTCTCGACAAGGAAATCTCCAAAGGCAAGAGCGTTGCGGTGCTCGCCTTTTCGCGGCCCGATGAGCGCGTCGACTTCTGGCTGCGCATGCCGCGCGAGCCGCAGGCCTATGCGCGGCGGCTCTATGCGGCGCTACGCGAGCTCGATAGCGCCGAGTGCGAGCAAATCCTGGTGGAGGCGCCGCCCGGGGGCGATGAATGGGACGCGGTGCGCGACCGCCTGAAGCGAGCCTGCGAGCAGGCGTAGGATTGCGGCCGTGAAAGGCCTGATCGCTCTGCTGGCGCTGCTCGCCGGCTGCTCCAACACCGCCTGGCAGCTCAGCGCGGGAACTCCGCATGTGCACTCGAACGTTCAGGTGCACGCCGGCAGCGGCCTTGCGGCAGCGCTCGGGTTGGGCATTCTTGCCGCCGGTGCCTACGAAGCCTCCAGAGGTGGACTCTTCTTTGCGAACGACACCTCGCGCCCGCCGGAGATGGACCCGAACCGGAAGATAAGCGAGCAGGATTGCAGCAAGCCGCTCGACTACTCGCTCGGCAATATTCGCTGCAAATAGTTAGCTGGCGCGTTGCGGGCCCGGTCTACCGTTCTCGACGACGTAGGACCCCAGCGTCGTGCATGCCGCGTCGCGCGTCGCTACGCTGTCCATCGCCCGCAGGTCGACCGCCATACGCTGCGGCGTGATGTCGGCGCGCACGTAACCGCGGTAGCGGCTGTCGACGAGAAGCATGTGCGGATTGTCCGGCCGGTAGCGGTCGAGGCGGTCTTGCGACCACGCCTGCGACGTGACCGAGGTGCCGACGAATTCGCTCGCCACCACGGGTGACGCGGGGTCGTCGAAGTCGAGCTTGAGCTGGTTCACGTTGAAGGAATGGACGTCGCCGCCGAGCACCACCGGATTACGGGTTTTTTTCGCGACCATCGTCTCCAGGAGCCTTTGGCGTGCCGCGGGATAACCGTCCCAGCCGTCGGTCCACGCGCGCCGACCGGGGCCGGGCTTGGTGTCGAACTGCGCCATGGGCGTGGTCTGGGCGAGCACGTTCCACGCCGCGCTTGATTCGCCGAGGTTCTGCTCGAGCCAGCGCTCCTGCGCGCGGCCGAGCATCGAGCGCCCGGGACGCGGCAGGCGCTCGCATTGCTCGATGTCGATGGTGTTGGAGCCGCCGCGCCGGCCTTTGCGCGGACAGGCTTGCCACGAGCGGTACTGGCGCGTGTCGAGGATGTGAAAGCGGGCGAGCTGGCCCCAGTCGAGGTGGGTGTGGATGCGCATGTCCGGCCCTTTCGGGCGCATGCGATCCGGCAATGGCATGTGCTCGTAATACGCGCGGTACGCGGCGGCGCGGCGCTCTAGAAACGGCGAGCGCTCCATGCCGTCCTCGGGCCGGTCGTCGGCGTAATCGTTGTCGACTTCGTGGTCGTCCCAGGTGAGGATCCACGGGCAGGCCGCATGCGCCGCCTGCAGATCCGGGTCCGAACGGTAGAGGGCGTAGCGCGCGCGGTAGTCGCCGAGCGTGTAAGGTTCTGCCGCGTCGTGCTTGCGTACGTGGTCGCGGCCCCAGGTCGATTCGTAGATGTAGTCGCCGAGGAACGCCACCAAGTCCGGCGCATCGGCGGCGATATGGCGGTAGGCGCCGAAGTAACCCTGCTCGTATTGCTGGCACGAGGCAAAGGCGAATCGCAGACGGGCGCCGGCGGCATCGGCGGCCGGTGCGGTCCGCGTGCGGCCGACCGCGCTCTGCGCGCCCGCCGTCATGAAGCGGTACCAGTACCAGCGTTCCGGGGAAAGGCCTTTGACCTCGACGTGGACGGAATGGGCCCACGCCGCGTCTGCAGTGGTTTCTCCGGAAAAAATAATCGACTTCATCGCCTCGTCGGCCGCGATTTCCCACCGCACCGGAACTGGCACGGGGTCGAGGACTGCCCCGAGGCGCGTCCACAGCACCACGCCGTCCGGCGACGGGTATCCCGACGCCACCCCCAAGTAAAACGGATCGGCGGCAAACGCCGGCAATGCACGCGCCGCGCCGAGCGCGCCGAGGGTTTTCAGGAAGCTGCGGCGGGTGTACATGCGAATAGAATAGCGCCCCTATGATCCATTTCGTGGTGCATGAAGAAGGCGACGGCGTCGGCGTCGTCGTGGTGGAAGGCGTGAAGTCCGGCCAGCCGCTCAGCGGCTGGATCATGGAAGACGACAAGGACCTGCAGGTCACGGCGAAGAGCGATATCCCGATCGGCCACAAGGTCGCGCTCAAGGACTACAAGCCGGGCGATACCGTGATCAAGTACGGCGTCGACATCGGCAAGGTGGTGCAGCCGATCAGCAAGGGCGAGCATCTGCACGTACATAACGTCAAAACCAAACGTTGGTAGACATGAATCTCGGCAAATCCACTTTCTGGGGCTACAAACGCGAGAACGGCCGCGTCGGCGTGCGCAACCACGTCATCATCCTGCCGGTCGACGATCTGTCCAATGCCGCCGCTCAGGCGGTCGAGAACAACATCAAGGGGACGCTGGCGCTGCCGCATCCCTATGGCCGGCTGCAGTTCGGCGCCGACCTCGATCTGCACTTCCGCACCCTGATCGGCACCGGCTCCAACCCGAACGTCGCGGCCGTCGTCGTGATCGGGATCGAGGACGGCTGGGCGAAGAAGGTGGCCGACGGCATCGCCACCACCGGCAAGCCGGTCTCCTTCTTCGGCATCGAGGGGCACGGCGACCACGACACGATCCGGCGCGCCTCGCTCAAGGCGCGCGAATACCTGCAGTGGGCGAGCGAGCTGCGCCGCGAGGAGCGGCCGCTGAAGGAGCTGTGGGTGTCGACGAAGTGCGGCGAGTCCGACACCACCTCCGGCTGCGGCGCCAATCCGACGGTGGGCAACGCGTTCGACAAGCTTTACCCGCACGGCGTGACGCTGGTGTTCGGCGAGACCACGGAGCTGACCGGCGGCGAGCACCTGGTCGCGGCGCGCTGCCGCAACGACGAAGTGCGCAAGAAATTCCAGTTCATGTTCGACCGCTACCAGGAAATCATCAACCGCCACAAGACCAGCGACCTCTCCGACTCGCAGCCGACCAAGGGCAATATCGCGGGCGGCCTGACCACCATCGAGGAAAAGGCGCTCGGCAACATCCAGAAGATCGGCCGCCAGTGCAAGGTCGACGGCGTGCTCGACAAGGCGGAGATGCCCACCAGCCCGGGGCTGTGGTTCATGGATTCGTCCTCCGCGGCGGCCGAAATGGTCACGCTCTGCGCGGCGGCGGGCTACACGGTGCATTTCTTCCCCACCGGACAGGGCAACGTCATCGGCAACCCGATCCTTCCGGTGATCAAGCTGTGCGCGAACCCGCGCACCGTGCGCACCATGTCGGAGCACATCGACGTGGATGTTTCCGGTCTATTGAGAAAAGAATTAACTCCGGATGAGGCCGGCGACAAGCTGCTCGACTGCATGTTCCGCACCGCCAACGGCCGGCTGACCGCGGCCGAGGCGCTCGGTCATCGCGAGTTCGTGCTCACGCGGCTGTACGAGAGCGCTTGAGGGTCTCGGTCTGGCGAGGAGCGCAGCAAGGCTCCTTTCAGGAGTTCGAGGTGCCGCGCGAGGCGAGCCAGACGGTGCTGGACGTCGTGACCTACATCCAGCGCGCGCTCGATCCGACGCTCGCCTATCGCTTCGCCTGCCGCGTCGGCATGTGCGGCTCGTGCGCGATGATGGTGAACGGCGTGCCGCGCTGGACCTGCAGGACGCATGTCGACAAGGTCGCCGGCAGCGGAATGCTGGAGCTCGCTCCGTTAAGAAACCTTCCTGTTATCCGCGACCTCGTAGCCGACATGCGCGAATTCTTCGACAAATGGGCGCGCGCCAAGGGCGAGTTCCGCGGCCGCAGCACGCGCGAAGATGACTTTGCGAAGGTGCGGCCCGATTCGGCGCCGCGCCTGCAGGCCGATGCGGGCATCGAGTGCATCGGCTGCGGCGTGTGCTACGCGGCCTGCGACGTGGTGAAGTGGAACCCCGACTACCTGGGACCGGCAGCTTTGAATCGCGCCTGGACCCTGATCAATGATGTCAGGGGAAAAGAGAATCTCGAGCGCCTGCGCGCCGTGGCCGGCGATGCCGGCTGCCACGCCTGTCACTCGCACGTGAGCTGCACCGAGCGCTGCCCGAAGCACATTTCGCCCACCGCGGCGATCGCCGGGCTGAAGCGAGAGGTGACCAAGGCCGTGCTGCACGGGGACCTTTGACTTTTCGAGGCGAGGCGCGGCTGTGGATCGCGCAGCGCGCGAGCGCCGTGGTGCTCGCGTTATGCGTCGCCGTCCATCTGGTGACCATCGTCTACGCGGTGCGCAGCGGCCTCAGTGCCGCCGAGATCCTTGCGCGCACGCGCGGCAGCGTGGGCTGGTTCGCGTTCTATTCGCTGTTCGTCCTCGCGGTGACGGTGCATGCCCCGATCGGTTTGAGGAGCGTGCTGGGCGAATGGGCCGGCTGGCGCGGCCGCTCGCGTGATTTCGCCTTGCTGCTATTCGCGGCTTTTCTCGCCTGGATCGGCATGCGCGCCGTGCTCGGCGTCTTCGCGTGAGGCAGCACCCGTCGTACTGGGCGTTCGTGGTGCACCGCGTGTCGGGCGTTTGCCTGGCCGCATTCCTGCCGTTCCATTTCTGGGCTCTGGGTAACGCGCTGCAACTGGAAAGCTTTCTCGCCTGGACCCAGCAGCCGCTGGTGAAGCTGGGCGAATGGCTGATCGTGGTCGCGCTCGCCGCGCATCTCGGCGGCGGACTGCGGGTGCTCGCGCTCGAGTTCCTGCCCTGGCGCGGCTGGCAGAAGAGCCTGGCGGCGGTGGCGGCGGCGCTGACCCTCGGCGTCGGGTTGGCGTTCGCTTTAGCGCTGTAGAATCGGACAAGGAGATTACACATGTTCCGCATATTCGCTCTCGCGCTCGCATTGCTAGCATCGACGGCAACGGCACAGTCCTGGCCGCAAAAGCCGGTGCGCTTCATCGTGCCATTTCCGCCCGGCGGCGCCACCGACATTTCGGCGCGCCTGGTCGGCGAGAAGCTTTCGCAGATCTGGGGCCAGTCGGTGGTGATCGAGAACCGCGGCGGCGCGGGCGGCGGCCTCGGCGCGGCCGAGGCGGCGCGCGCGGCGCCCGACGGCTACACGCTGTTCTTCCCCTCCGGCTCGGTGGTGACCGCGAACCAGCACATCTACGCGAAGATGGCCTACGACCCGGACAAGGACTTCGTGCCGATCACCAAGGTGGTGGCGGGGCCGCAGGTGCTCACGGTGGCGGCGAGCTCGCCGTTCAAGACCGTGAAGGAGCTGATCGACTATGCGCGCGCCAACCCGGGCAAGGTCACGTTCGGCCACGCCGGCATCGGCTCGCAGACCCACCTCGCGGCGGAAAACTTCGTCTGGCAGGCGAAGATCGACGCCCTGGCCGTTCCCTACAAGGGCGAGGGCCCCGGGCTTGCCGCGTCGCTCTCCGGCGAAACCACGTTCTTCCTCGGCAACGTCGCCGCCGCCATCGGCCACATCCAGGGCGGGCGGCTGCGCGCGCTCGGCGTCACCAGCAAGGGCGAGGCGGCGCAGCTCCCCGGCGTGCCGCCGATCGGCAAAACCATCCCGGGCTTCGAGAACACCGGCTGGTTCGGCCTCGTCGCCCCCACCGGAACGCCCAAGGACATCCTGCAGAAGGTGTACGTCGACACCAAGAAGGCGCTCGAGGCGAGCGACCTGCGCGGACGGCTCTACGTGCAGGGACTTGCGCCGGTGGGCAATACGCCGGAGGAGATGGCGCGCGAGATGAAAGAGGAAAGCGCGCTCTGGGCGCGGGTCGTGAGGGAGCGCAAGATCCAGGTTAAGTGAAAGTCGATCTCGCCCAGGTCGAGGAGGCGGCGAAGGAGCTGTACATCCGCGCTCTGAAGGAGCTCCCGCCGGATATCAAGCACGGGTTCGACCGGCTCGTCGCCGCGGAAACCGACGCCGGCGCCAAGCGCATGCTCGGCACCATGATGCGCAACATCACCGTCGCCGAGGACACCAACAACCTGCTGTGCCAGGACACCGGCATCCCGGTCTACAACGTCTGGATCGGGCGCGGCGTGGAGGTGGACGGCGCGGGGCTGAAGGATGCCATCCGGCGCGGGTGCGCGCGCTCGACAAAGGAATACTCGTTCCGCTCCTCGATCGTGCATCCGACCACGCGGGTGAACGAGCAGGACTCGACCGGGCGCGGCGTGCCGGTGATCAACATCGATTTTTCGAAAGAAGAATCGCTGGTGATCGAAATGATCCCGAAAGGCTCGGGCTCGGAGAACAACTCGTGGCTGCGCATGGCGATTCCCGCCGAAGGTGTCGACGCCATCAAGACGTTTGTCGTCGACTGCGTGCTGGACGCCGGCGGCAAGACCTGCCCGCCCACCATCGTCGGCGTTGGCGTCGGCGGCACCGCCGACTTGTGCGTGCACCTCGCCAAGGTCGCCGCCACCCGTCCGCTCGGCTCGCGCTGCGAAGACCCGGAGGGCGCGAAGCTCGAGTCGGCGCTCACCGAGGCGGTGAACATGCTCGGCGTCGGGCCGCAGGGTCTCGGCGGCGATTCCACCGCGTTCGCCGTCCATGTCGAGACGGCCGCCACGCACATCACCATGAACCCGGTGGCGGTCAACATGCAGTGCCACTCGGCGCGGCGCGCGCGCGCCACCTTTGGCCCCTCTGGAGTCGAATACGGTTTTTAGATGGATCTTCCTGCTGTTCGCGCTTCCGATCCACGCGGCCGAGCTCCAGGGGGTAACGGTCGAGGACCGTGTGCGAGTCGACGGCCGCGAGCTCGAGCTGAATGGCATCGGCATGCGCACGCGTTTCTTCGTCAACGTGTACGTCGGCGGCTTCTACCTCGAGGACAAGGTCTCCACCGCGCAGGCGGCGATAGACGCGCCGGGCGCAAAGCGCGTAATTTTCGTGATGATGCGCGCGGCCGATGCGGAGCAGTTCGTCGAGTCGATCGACGATGGCTTGCGCGCGAACAACACCCCGGAAGAGCTGGCGCGCGTGCAGCGCCAGATCGACGCGCTGTTCGGCATGATCCGCAACATCGGGCAGGCGAAGAAAGGCATGAGGATCGTTCTCGACTATGCCCCCTCGGCACGCGCCACCACCCTGTTCGTGGACGGCGTGGCGCAGGGGCAGCCGATGCCCGGGGAGGAGTACTACCGGATGCTGCTGCGCATCTGGTTCGGGGACAACCCGGCGCAGGAGGAGCTCAAGCGGGGCCTGCTCGGCCAGCAGCTCTAACGGAAAGGAGCTCGACGATGAAGCTCATGTCTGGTCTGCTTTTCTTTGCCGCACTCGTAACCGGCGGCGCCGCGCTGGCCGCGGAGGTCGAAGGCGTCAGGATCGACGACAAGATCCGCGTCGCGAATGCCGACCTCGCGCTCAACGGTGCCGGCCTTCGCAAGCGCGCGTTTTTCAAGGTCTACGCCATGGGCCTGTACGTGCCGCAGAAGAGCTCGAACGCGGCCGCGCTCCTCGAACAGCCGGGGCCGAAGCGCGTCGCCATCCACATGCTGCGCGACGTCAGTGCCGATGCCTTCAACGAGGCGCTCGCCGACGGTATTCGCGCCAACCATTCCGACGCCGATGTGAAAGCGCTCGAGCCGCGAATCAAGGAGCTGGGCGCCATCATCTCGCAGGTGGGAGAAGCCAAGAAAGGCATGGCGATCCACCTCGACTGGACCGGCAGCGAGACGCAGGTGCTGGTCCAGGGCAAGCCCACCGGCAAGCCGATCGCCGGGCAGGACTTCTACCGCGCGCTGCTGCGCGTCTGGCTCGGCGACAAGCCGGTGCAGGACGACCTGAAGAAGTCGCTATTGGGTGGATGATGCGGGACGGCAAATGGCACATCACGATTTAGCAACCCCGATCTCGGAGGCGCAGGCAAGAGCGCTGCGCGTCGACGACACCGTGACGCTGCACGGCACGCTCTTCGGCATCCGCGACGCGACCCAGATCCACATGTTCGATCGGGGACGGCGCACGCGCTTCGACATGGCCGGGCATGCGGTGATCCACACCGCGCCCAACGTGCGGAAGACGCAAACCGGCTATGAGGCGGTTTGCGTCGGCACCACCACCAGCGACCGGATGGAGCGGTTCACGCGGCCGCTGATGCAGCAGTACGCGGTGCGGCTGATCATCGGCAAGGGCGGTCTGCGCGAGGATTCCCTGAAAAGTTTCGCCGAAATGGGGGGCGCGTACCTAGCCATCATCGGCGGCACGGCGGCGCTGGAGACCACCTGGATCGAGGCGATCGAGGACGTCGATCTCGATGACCTCAATCCCGAGTCGCTGTGGAAGTTCCGCGTCAACGGATTCGGCCCCCTGCTCGTTGCTATGGACAGCCATGGCGCGAGCCTCTATTCCCGGATCAGGACCGCAGCGCAGCAACGGCGGGCCGAGGCGTTGAAGCGACTGGGCGTGCGGTAGAATTTCCCAAACCATTAGGAGGAGTCAATGAAGCTCATCATCAGAGCGATCGCGCTTTGCCTGCTGCCCTTTGCGGCGCAGGCGCAAAACCTGTCCATTGCCACTGGCGGCACCGGGGGCGTCTACTACCCACTCGGCGGCGGCATGGCCGCGGTGCTCTCCAAGTACGTGCAGGGCATGCAGGCAACCGCGGAAGTCACCGGCGGCTCGGTGGCCAACCTGCAGCTCATCGGCACCGGCAAGCCCTACCTCGCCATGACCATGGTCGACGCCGGCCTCGACGCGTACAAGGGCCAGGACAAGTTCACCGGCAAGCCGGTCCCGGTGCGCACGCTGATGGTGATGTACCCGAACCGCATGCACGTGGTGTCGATCGAGGGCCGCGGCGTCGCCAAGATGGCCGACCTCAAGGGCAAGCGCGTCTCCACCGGCTCGGGTGGCAGCGCCACCGAGGTGATGGCGTTCCGCGTGATCGAGGCAGCGGGCCTCGACAAGGACAAGGACATGAAGCGCGAGCGCCTCGGCGTCGCCGAGTCGGCCAACGCGCTGAAGGACGGCAAGATCGACGCCTTCTTCTGGGTCGGCGGCCTGCCGACCGCGGCGGTGAGCGACCTCGCCCACTCGCCGGGGACGAAGATCAAGATGATCGACCACGCCGACCTGGTCGGCAAGATGAACCAGAAGTACGGCAACCTCTACGTCGAGGACCGCATCCCGAAAGAGACCTACAAGGGGATGGAGGCCGACAACCGGCAGGCGACGGTGATGAACCTGCTCGTGGCGCACCAGAACATGGATGAGAAGACCGCGTACAACATTCTCAAGGCGGTGTTCGAGCATCGCGACGAGCTGATCCGCGTGCACAAGGAAGCCGAGAACTTCAAGCTCGAGAACCAGAAGACCGCGGCCGCGGGCGGCATTCCGTGGCACCCGGGCGCGATCCGGTACTTCAAAGAGAAGGGCGTCAAGCTCGATTAGAAGTAGAGGCATGCCCGAGAAAGCCCCGCGCGCCGGGGCTTTTTCGTTGCTAGGGGGAGAGCGATGAGCCACGAGGCCGTTCGCATTCACCAGCCCGCCGCCGAGGTGAGCCAGGAGGCGCTCGCGCGCGCCGAGGAGATGATCGAGCGCGAGGAGGGCGTGCACAATCGGCACGTCGGCTGGCTCGCGGCGCTGGTCGCCGCCACCGCGGTGGTGATGTCGCTGTTCCACCTCTACACCGCGTACTACATCGTGCGGCCCGAGCACCTGCGCGCGACGCACGTGGCGTTCGTCCTGTTCCTGACCTTCCTCATCTTCCCGGTGTCGCGGCGCTTCCGGCACCGCGTCATGGCGTGGGACTGGGCGCTGGCGGCGCTCGGCGTGGCGACCGCGGTCTATCTAATCGCCGGCGGCGACGATTTCTTCGATCGCTCGATCCTGCCGAACGACTGGGACATCTTCTTCGGCATCGTGCTGGTCGTCCTGGTGCTGGAAGCGATGCGCCGCACCACGGGGTGGATCCTGCCCGTGGTCACGGCGTGCTTCCTGGCCTACGCGTTCTTCGGCCCCTACCTGCCCGCGCCGTGGACGCACAAGGGCTACGAGGTGCCGCGCCTGGTCGGCCACATGTACATGACGCTCGAGGGCATCTACGGCACGGCGATCAACGTGTCGTCCACGCTGATCATTCTTTTCACCATCTACGGCGCGTTCCTGCAGTACTCGGGCGCGGGCAAGTTCTTCATCGACTTCTCGTTCTCGGCGATGGGCGGCAAGCCCACCGGCGCCGGGCGCACCGTGACGCTCGCCTCGTTCCTGCTCGGCGGGCCCTCGGGCTCGGGCGTGGCGACCACGGTGACGCTCGGCGCGGTGGCCGCGCCGATGCTCGCCAAGGTGGGCTACAGCCGCGAGGAGGCGGGCGGGCTGCTCGCCGCCGGCGGCCTGGGCGCGATCATCTCGCCGCCGGTGCTCGGCGCGGCAGCGTTCATCATCGCCGAGTTCCTCAGGATCTCGTACCTCGACGTGGTGCTGATGGCGGTCATCCCCACGGGCCTTTTCTACCTGACGCTGTTCCTGATGGTCGAGATCGACGTGCGCAAGTTCGGCATGAAGAACGTGACCTTCGACAGCGTCGAGAGCGCCTGGAGCCTGGCCAGGCGCTACTGGTTCCATTTCCTGTCCCTGGTGTCGATCGTCGCCTTCATGCTGATGGGCTTCTCGCCCGAGCTGTCGGTGTTCTGGGCCACCGTGGTCGCGTTGGCGACGAGCTTCCTGCGCCGCGATACCGCGCTGCTGACTTTTGAAAAGAAACCTTTCTGGAAAAATCTGACCGATTCGGGTCTGATCCAGGCGCTGAAAGGCGGCTCGATGTCGGTGCTGAACGTCGCCGCGACCTGCGCCGGCGCCGGGCTCATCGTCGGCGTCGTCACGCTTACCGGCCTGGGGCTCAAGTTCAGCTCGATCGTGCTCGCCTATGCCGGCGGCTCGCTTCTGCTCACGGCGATCTACACCGCGCTCATCGTGTGGATCGTCGGACTCGCCGTGCCCGTCACCGCGTCCTACATCATTTGCGCGGTGATCGCAGCCCCGGCGCTGATCGCGCTCAAAGTGCCGGAGTTCGCGGCGCACATGTTCATCTTCTATTACGCGGTGCTGTCGGAAGTCTCGCCGCCGACGGCGCTGTCGCCCTTCGCCGCCGCCGCCATTACCGGCGGCGACCCGTACAAGACCACGTTGCAGTGCTGGAAGTACACCACGCCGGCGTTTCTCGTGCCGTTCATGTTCGTGCTCGACCCGAGCGGCACCGGGCTTTTGCTGACGGGCTCGTTCAAGACGCTTGCCGACGCCAATTGGGGCTCGATCGCGCTGGTCACGTTCACCGCCGCGGTGGGTATCTTGGCCCTGTGCGGCGCCTTCCAGGGCTGGCTGTTCAAGAAGACGCCTCGCTACGAGCGGCTGATGCTGCTCGTGGCCGGCGTGCTGCTCGTCTATCCGAAGACGTTGTTCGATGCCATCGGCTTCGTGCTGGTGGTGATGGTGCTCGTCAGCCAATGGTTCCGAAAACCCTCGACACCGACATCCTGATCCTCGGCAGCGGCGGCGCCGGCCTGTTTGCCGCGCTGCATGCGAACAAGGCGGCGCCGGAGCTCTCCGTGACCGTGGCGGTCAAGGGGCTGCTCGGCAAATGCGGTTGCACGCGCATGGTGCAGGGCGGCTACAACGTCGCGCTCGCGCGCGAGGATTCGGTCGAGCGCCATTTCATGGACACGATCCAGGGCGGCGCCTGGCTGTCGGATCAGGAGCTCGCGTGGAAACTCGTCACCCTCGCGGTGGAGAGGATCCGCGAGCTGGAAAACGAGCTCGGCTGCTTCTTCGACCGCAATCCCGACGGCACCGTCCACCAGAAGGCGTTCGCCGGCCAGACGTTCGACCGCACCGTGCACAAGGGCGACCTCACCGGTATCGAAATCATCAACCGCCTGGCCGAGCAGGTGTGGGCGCGCGACATCGGCCGCCTCGAGGAGCATCGGGCAGTCGAGCTCATCAAAGACGCCTCCGGAAAATCCATCGCTGGCGTGCTCTTCATCGACATGCGTACCGGCGAGTACGTTTTCGTGCGCGCGAAGGCCGTGCTGCTCGCGACCGGCGGCGGACCGACGATGTACCGCTACCACACGCCTTCCGGCGACAAGAGCTGCGACGGCCTGGCGATGGCCATGCGCGCCGGGCTGCCGCTGCGCGACATGGAGATGGTGCAGTTCCATCCGACCGGACTTCTGGCCGGCACGCATACGCGCATGACGGGCACGGTGCTCGAGGAAGGGCTAAGGGGCGCCGGCGGTTATTTGCTCAACGGAGCGAAAGAGCGCTTCATGCCGCGCTATGACCCCAAGGCCGAGCGCGCGACGCGCGACCTGGTGTCCCGGGCCATGTTCACGGAAATGAGAAAGGGCAGCGTAAGCCCGCATGGCGGCCTCTATCTCGCGATGAGCCACCTGGGCGCGCACGAAGTAAGGCGGCAGTTCAAAGGCATGGTCGAGCGTTGCGCCGACTGCGGATTCGACCTCGCCGGCGGCATGGTGGAGGTTGTTCCGACCGCGCACTACATGATGGGCGGCGTCGAGTTCGCGGCGGACTGCACCACCGCGCTGCCCGGTCTCTACGTGGCCGGCGAGGACTCGGGCGGCGTGCACGGCGCCAACCGCCTCGGCGGCAACGGCGTGGCCAACTCCACCGTGTTCGGCGCGGTCGCGGGCGACGAGATGGCGGCATGGGTCAAGACCGCCTCGCTGCGCGAGCCGGATCGGGCCGCGATCGATGCTGCGATCGCGTTTTGCGAGCGGCCATTCCGTGGCGGCCCTGCGGTCAGCCTGGAGCCGTTGCGCGAACGACTTTACGGCGTGATGTGGGACAAGGTCGGCATCCTGCGCGACGCCGCGTCGCTGCAACAGGCGCAAAGCCGAATTGAAAGAGATTGATATGGCATTGGACGGCTAGTGCGTTACCGAATGCCACGCGCGAGTTCAATTTCACCTGGCACGACTGGCTCAACCTGAAGAGCCTGGTCGCCGTCAGCCGCGCCATCACGCTGGCGGCGGCTGCGCGGCGCGAATCGCGCGGCGCGCATTTTCGCAGCGACTTCCCGGAATCCGGACCCCTCGAGCAGTCGGCGTTCACCAGCATCAAGGACTCCATCGTTTCCATGAAACCCGTGACGTTCAGCCGAGTCTCCCCCGGCCAGAGCCTTCTGCGCCATGTGGCCTGACGAAATCCACCGCGAGCTCTCCAGCGCCGGCGTGCGTATCGTCGGCTACGTGCCCGATGCCGGCCACAAGCGCCTGATCGAGCTCTGCCAGGCCGATAAGACGATGCGCGCGGTGGTGCTCACCACGGAGGAGGAGGGCATCGGCCTCGCCGCGGGCGCCTGGCTCGGCGGCCAGAAAAGCGTGCTCCTGATGCAATCGAGCGGCGTCGGCAACGTGGTCAACGTCCTGGGCATGGTGCGCGAGTGCCGTTTTCCGCTGGTCACCTTGGTCACCATGCGCGGTGAGCAGGGCGAGTTCAACCCGTGGCAGGTGCCGATGGGGCAGGCGGTACGCCCGGTGCTCGAGGCGATGGGCACGGTAGTGCACGCTCCCGCTGCGGAGGCCGAAATCGTGCCGACCGTGAACGCCGCGCTGCGCCTCGCCTATAACAGCTATGCGTCGGTGGCGGTGCTCATCCCACAGCGCGTGATCGGCATCAAGAGCTTCCAGGATCAGACGTCCCGATGAAGCGGCGCGACGTCGTTAGAGAGCTTCTTTCCGACAGGAAAGATCTGCTCGTGGTTGCAGGCTTGGGGTCCACGGCCTGGGACATCACCGCCGCCGGCGATTCGCCGCTCAGCTTCCCGATGTGGGGGGCGATGGGCCAGGCGGCGATGATCGGCCTCGGCCTCGCGCTCGCGCAGCCGAAGCGCCGCGTGCTGGTGATCACCGGCGATGGCGAGATGCTGATGGGCCTGGGATCGCTCGCCACCATCGGCGTGCAGCAGCCGACCAACCTGACCGTCGTGGTCATCGACAACGAGCGCTACGGCGAGACGGGCATGCAGCAGACGCATACGGCGCACGGCGTGGACCTCGCCGGCGTGGCGCGGTCTTGCGGCCTCAAGGTGGTGGAATTCAAAGACCTCGCCAGCGCGATCCACAAGCAGCCTGGGCCGCACTTCGCCGCCATCAAGGTAGACGCGGAAAAGATTCCACTCGTTCTGCCGCCGCGCGAGGGCGCGCTGCTGAAGGCGCGCTTCCGGCGCGCCTTGCTCGGCGAGCAGGCGGACGCCGAATAAGAATCAGGGACAGACCACGTTTTTCAGCCTGGAAAACGTGGTCTGTCCCTGATTTTCTTCAGCCCACGTGTTTCCGAAAGAACTCGAGCGTGCGCTCGCGCGCCTGCTTGGCTGAGGGCGCGTTGTAGGAGCCGCGCTGGTCGCAGTTGAAGCCGTGGTCGGCCGCGTAGATGAAGACCTGGTGCTTCTTGTGCTTCTCGGCCAGCTTCTTGACGCCGTCGACCGGGATCATGGAGTCCTTCTCGCCGAAGTGCGCCATCACCGGCACCTTGGGCTGGATGTCGGCGTTGTCGAGGATGCCGCCGCCGTAATACGGCACGGCCGCGGACAGGCCGCTCAGCTTGGCCGAAGCCATCCAGGCGACGAAGCCGCCCCAGCAATAGCCGACGATGCCGACCTTGCCCACGCCCTTGACGGCATCGATCGCCGCCTGTGCGTCCTTCATCGCCATGTCGACCGTGATCTTGGCGCGCAGCGCGCGGCCCTTTTCGATATCCGGCGGCGTGTAGCCGACGTCGAAGTTCTTCTGCGCGCGGTCGAACATCGCCGGTGCGATGGCGACATAGCCGTCGGCGGCAAAGCCATCGGCCACGCGACTTGATATGGCTGTTGACGCCGAAAATTTCCTGGATGACGACGATGGCGCCGCGCGGCTTGCCCGCGGGATCAGCGCGGTAGGCGCCGAGCTTGTGGCCATCGGATGCAGTGAGCTCGATCATCTTGCCCATGGTTAGAATCCTCGTTGTGAAAAAAGACGCGCAGACGCTGGTTCGCCTCGCGAGCACCGCGCTCAAGCGGGCCGGGGCAAATGATCGCATGGCCGAAGCGGCCGCGCGCCACCTGGTTCACGCCGAGGAGCACGGCCTGCCCACGCACGGCATGTCGCGCGTGCCGTTCTACTGCGGGATGCTGCGCAAGGGCCGGTCCGACGGCGCGGCGCAGCCGGCGATGGTCGCCGAGCGCGCGGGCGTGTGCCTGATCGACAACTGCGACGCCCTGCCCTATGTGGCGGCGCAGTGGGCCATCGACGAGGTGATCCAGCGCGCCCGGCGCAACGGCATCGCCTTTGCGGGCATCCGCAACAGCGCGCACGCGGGCGTCATGGGAATTCACCTGCTGCCGGTCGCCCAGGCCGGTCTGGTGGGCTTCGCGTTCACCAATTCGCCGGCCGCCATCCCCGCCTGGGGCGGGAAGAAGGCGCTGTTCGGCACCAATCCGGTGGCTGCCGCCTTCCCGCGCAAGGGCAAGGACCCGCTGGTGATCGACCTCGCCATGACCACCGTGGTGCGCGGCCGCATCATGATGGCGATGCGCAAAGGTGAGCGCATACCGGAAGGCTGGGCACTCGGCGCCGACGGCAAGCCGACCACCGACCCGAAGGAGGCGATCGAGCGCGGCAGCCTCTTTCCCATCGGCGGCGCCAAGGGCGCGATGCTCGCGCTCATGGTCGAGCTGATCTGCGCCGCGCTCACCGGCGCGGCGATCGGCACCGAAGCGGACTCCTTCTTCGCCGAGGAAGGCAACCGCCCACGCATCGGCCAGGCATTCATCGCCATCGATCCGTCGGCGCTGGCTGGCATGGAGAAATTTTCAGAGCGGGTGGAAACGGTCGTCAGCACGATGCTCGCGGACCCCGAAGTCCGTCTCCCCGGCGCGCGCCGCTTCGCCTCGGCGGCCGCCGCGAAAAAGGGCATCGAAGTCCCCGACGAACTCATCGAGCAGATCGAGAAGCTGTGTACGACGTAGTCATCGACTTCCCGAAGTTCAAGGTCGGGGTCAAGACGCGCGATGAACGCGTGGTGGAGATTTGCTACCTGCCGCCGTCCATTGAAGCATTTCCTGCAAAAAATTCCCTGGCGGAGCGAGCCGCCAGGCAGCTGGATCGGTACCGCGAAAACCCCGACACCGACCTTCGATCTCCCATTGCTGATCGAAGGCTCCGAGCTGCAGCGCGGCGTCTGGGATGCGATGCGCGCGATTCCACGCGGACGCACGCGGACCTACGGTGATCTTGCGCGCGAGCTCGGTGCGGACGCACGCGCCATCGGCCAGGCGTGCGGCGACAACAAATTGCCGATCGTCATTCCCTGCCATCGCGTGGTCGCGGCCGACGGCATTGGCGGCTTCGCCCACTCGACCGGCGGCTATCTCCTGGAGGCCAAGCGTTGGCTGCTGATGCACGAGGCGCCGGCATTCGAGCTCAGGCCGTAGACGGGTTGCTCGACGCGTTTTGCGACGCGCTCTGGCTCGAGGACGGCTTGGCGCGCAATACCATCGCCTCGTATCGGGCCGACCTGCAGCAGCTTGCCGCTTTTCTCAAAACCACTCCGCTCGAAAAGGCCGGTGAATCGCATCTGTTCGCATTTCTCGGCTCACGAAAAGGCCGTGCCTCGAGTGCCGCGCGGCGCGTCTCGACGCTGAAGCGGTTCTACCAGTATTGCCTGCGCGAGCGGCGCATCGCGGCGGACCCCACGCTCAAGCTCGATCCGCCGAAGCGCACGCCGCGCTTCCCGAAAACGCTTTCGGAGGCGGATGTGGAGGCGCTGCTGGCGGCGCCCGACACGACCACCCTGCTCGGATTGCGCGATCGCGCGATGCTCGAGCTGCTGTATGCCACCGGGCTGCGGGTATCGGAGCTGGTCGCGGTGAAGACCTTCGAGGTGAACCTGGATGCGGGCGTGGTGCGCGTGATGGGCAAGGGCTCCAAGGAGCGCCTGGTGCCGCTCGGCGAAGAGGCAGTGGAATGGATCTCCAGCTACGCGAAGGCCCGCAACGGCAAAAGCGACGCCTTGTTCCTCACCAGCCGCGGCGCGGGCATGACGCGCCAGGCGTTCTGGCACCTGATCCGGCGCTACGGCGCGCGGGCGATCCCGGGAAAGAAGCTCTCACCGCACGTGCTGCGCCACGCGTTCGCCACGCACCTCATCAACCACGGCGCCGACCTGCGCGTGGTGCAGCTTCTCCTCGGCCACGCCGACATCTCGACCACGCAGATCTATACGCACGTGGCGCGCGAGCGCCTGAAGGCACTGCACGCCAAGCACCATCCCCGCGGATGACGCCTGCAACCGCCTTTCTGAAATCGAAAAAAGTCTTATTCAGTGAACACACCTATGAATATGTGGAGCACGGCGGCACCGAAGTGCCGGCGAAAGCGCTGGGTATCGCGGAACACCACATCGTGAAGACGCTGGTGATGGAAGATGACGCGCGCAAGCCGCTGGTGGTCCTCATGCACGGGGATCGCAAGGTGTCCACCAAGAACCTGGCGCGCCAGGCCGGGCGCAAATCCGTCGAGCCCTGCAAGCCGGAGGTGGCGCAGCGCCATACCGGCTACCAGGTCGGCGGCACGTCGCCGTTCGGGATGAAGAAACCGCTGCCGGTGTTCGTCGAGCGCTCGATCCTCGAGCTGCCGGAGATCTATATCAACGGCGGCCGCCGCGGGCTGCTGGTCTGCATGCAGACCGCGGAATTGAGCCGCGTGCTTGGCGTTACCCCGGTCGACGTCGCTCTATCGTGACGCCGACGAACTTGGCGTTGGCAAGGATGCCGAGCTTGGCGGCGCTCACCTTGACCCACGGCGCGCCCAGGTCGTTGATCACCATCGCGGCGATGCGGTCGGCGAAGGTTTCGACCAGGCGGAAGTGACCGCTGGAGGCGAGCGCGCGGATACGCAGCGCCACCTGCTCGTAGTCGATGGTGTCGGCCACTTTGTCGCTCGCGAACACGGCGGTGCCCGGCACGCCGATCTCCAGATCGACCTGCACCGTCTGGGTGACGTAGTGCTCGCGCCGGTGGATGCCGATGCGTGCCTCGACGCGCAAGTCGCGGATCAGGATCGCGTCCATGGTGTGCGTTTGATTCTATAGAATCGCCGCGATGCAAACCGTGATCGCCATCCTCGCGGCCTACTTACTGGGGTCGATCTCGTTCGCGGTTCTGGTCAGCAAGCTCATGCGCCTGCCGGATCCGCGCAGCTACGGCTCGAAGAATCCCGGCGCCACCAATGTACTGCGCACCGGGAGCAAGGCGGCCGCCATTCTCACGCTGGTTGGGGATGCTGCTAAGGGTGGCGTCGCCGTGTGGCTGGCGTCTTACTTCACCGACCAGCTTGCGGCCGTCGGCCTGGCCGCGTTCCTCGGGCACCTTTATCCGGTGTTCCACCGCTTCCAGGGCGGCAAGGGCGTGGCCACCGCCGCCGGCGTGCTGCTCGCGCTCGACTGGCGCATCGGCGTCGGCACCATCGCCACCTGGCTGATCATCGCGCTCTTCTTGCGCTACTCCTCGCTCGCGGCGCTAGTCGCTGCAGTGTTCGCGCCGCTCGCCACCGCTTTCCTGCTCGGCTGGCAAAGCGCAATGCTGGTCGCCGTGATATCGGCCTTCCTGGTGTGGCGGCACAAGGGCAACATCTCGCGGCTGCTTGCCGGTACCGAGCCGCGCCTCGGCGCGAAGAAGGCTAGCCCGTCAGATCCCAGCGCGGCTTCACAGTAAAGGAATGCGAACCGGATGAGTTGCCGAGGCGCTGTGCGGCGGCAAAGGCGATCATCGCCCCGTTGTCGGTACACAGCTCGGGCTCGGGATAGAACACATCGAAGCCGCGTCGGCCGGACTCCGCGTCGAGCGCGGCGCGCAGCTGGCGGTTCGCGCCGACGCCACCCGCGACCACCAGCCGGGTAAGGCCCGCTGTTTCGAGCGCGCGCACGCACTTCGCCACCAGCACTTCGACGATGGCATCGACGAACGCGCGCGCCACGTCGGCCGGATCGGTCTGCTGGTTCTTCACCAGGGTCAGCACCGCGGTCTTGAGGCCGGAAAAGCTGAAGTCGAGGCCGCTGCCGATCATCGGCCGCGGCAGCCGATAGCGTCCCGGTTTGCCCTCGTCCGCGAGCCTGGAAAGCGCCGGGCCCCCCGGGTAGCCCAGTCCCAGGAGCTGCGCCGTCTTGTCGAAGGCTTCGCCCGCAGCGTCGTCCTGGGTGTCGCCAAGCAGCTCGTAGTTTCCGACCCCGCCCACGCGCATCAGCTGCGTGTGGCCGCCGGAGACCAGCAGGGCAAGAAACGGAAACTCCGGCCGGCGGACCGAGAGCAGGGGAGAAAGCAGGTGACCTTCGAGATGGTGAACGCCGATCGCCGGGATACCCAACGAAAGCGCGAGGCCGTGAGCGAAAGAAGCGCCCACTAACAGCGCGCCGGCGAGTCCCGGCCCTTCCGTGTAGCCGATGCCGTCCAAGGCGTTCAGGTCCCGATCGCCGAGTACCTTTTTCGTCAGCGGCACCAGCCGCCGCACGTGGTCGCGCGAAGCGAGCTCCGGCACCACCCCGCCGTAGGCCTGGTGCATCGCGGCCTGCGTATGCACCGCGTGCGCCACGAGCTCACCGCGGCCGCGATCGTATAAAGCGACGCCGGTGTCGTCGCAGGAGGTCTCGATGCCGAGGATCAGCACCGGATCATTCTGATACAATTCAGCCCCTTTTCGGATCCGACAAGTTTGATGCCAACCGTTCGTGTCAAGGAAAACGAGCCGTTCGAAGTGGCGATGCGCCGCTTCAAGCGCACCGTGGAAAAGACCGGTCTCCTGACCGAGCTTCGCTCCCGCGAGTACTACGAGAAGCCGACCGCGGAGCGCAAGCGCAAGCTTGCCGCCGCCGTGAAGCGCCATCACAAGCGCCTGCGCAGCCAGATGCTGCCGGCGAAGATGTACTAGCTGTACTGAGTCTTAAAAGCCAAATCACCGAAGACATGAAGACCGCCATGCGGGCGAAGGACTGCGCTGCGCCTGTCGACCGTCCGTTTACTGCTATCTGCGAATAAAGCAACGGGAAGTCGACGAGCGCAAAGAGCTCACCGATGCCGACGTGGTGGCGGTGATCGAGAAGATGATCAAGCAGCGCCGCGAATCGATCGCCCAGTACGAGCAGGCGTCGCGCAAGGACCTGGCGGACGTGGAGAAATTCGAGCTGCAGCTCCTGAGCAGTTATCTGCCGCAGCAGATGAGCGACGCCGAGATTTCCCAAGCCGTGGACGCAGCGATCGCCGAGGCAAAACCCGTTGGTATTAAGGACATGGGCAAGGTGATGGCAATTCTCAAGCCGCGCCTCGCCGGCAAGGCGGACATGGGCAAGGTTTCCAACCTAGTCAAAAGCAAGCTTTCCGGATGACAATCGGGGGGTGATCCCCGATTCGTTTAAGCAGGACCTGCTCAATCGGGTCGACATCGTGGACGTGGTGCAACGCTACGTCCAGCTGCGCAAGGCGGGCGCGAATTACGTTGGTCTGTGCCCGTTCCACAACGAAAAGACGCCGTCGTTCTCGGTCAGTCCGGCCAAGCAGTTCTATCACTGCTTCGGCTGCGGCGTGCACGGCAACGCGATCGGCTTCCTGATGGCGTACGCATCGCTGGGCTACGTCGATGCCGTCAAGGATCTTGCCTCGCAGGCCGGCATGCAGGTGCCGGAAGCCCAGCCGCGCAGCCCTGAAGAGGCCGCGCGCAAGGAGCGCGAGCCCGACCTCACCGCGGTGATGGAGAAGGCGATGGCCTTCTATCGCACCGAGCTGAAGAAATCGCCGCGCGCCATCGACTACCTCAAGGGGCGCGGGCTCTCCGGCGAGATCGCGGCCCGCTACCGGATTGGCTACGCCCCGGACGACTGGCAGAGCCTCAAGGGGGTTTTTGAATATTCAGATTCTTCTCTTGTGGAATGCGGCCTGGTGATTTCCGGCGACGAAGGCAAGCGCTACGACCGCTTCCGCGACCGCGTGATGTTCCCGATCCTCAACGCGCGCGGCGCGGTGATCGGCTTCGGCGGCCGCATCCTCGACCAGGGCGAGCCCAAGTACCTCAACTCGCCGGAGACGCCGCTGTTCGAGAAGGGCCGGGAGCTGTACGGCCTGCCGCAGGCGCGCGATGCCATCCGGCACGCCGGCCGGGTGCTGGTCGTCGAGGGATACATGGACGTGGTGGCCCTCGCGCAGTTCGACGTGGGCTACGCCGTGGCGACGCTGGGCACCGCGACTACGCCGGTGCACGTTTCCAAGCTCTTGCGCCTTACCGACGAGCTGGTGTTCTGCTTCGACGGCGACGCCGCCGGCCGCAAGGCCGCCTGGCGGGCGCTGGAAGTGAGCCTGCCGCTCGCGCCGGACCACAAGCCGATCCGCTTCCTCTTCCTGCCCGACGGCGAGGATCCGGACACCTTCGTCCGCAAGCACGGCAGGGAGGCCTTCGAGCTTCGGGTGCGCGGGGCGGAGACCCTGTCGCAGTTCCTGCTCGCCCAGCTGCGGACCGAAACCGACCTCGGCAGCGCCGAGGGGCGCGCGCGGCTGGTTTCGATCGCCAAGGCGCACATCGAGAAGATCACCGCGCCGGCGCTGCGGTTGCAGATCATCAACGAGGTTGCCCAGCTCGCGCGCATGTCGGAGGGCGACATGGAGCGCATGCTGGGCCAGCCGCAACGGCCGCGCTTCAGCCGGCCGGCGCCCGCGCGCCGCAGCTACGCCACGCCGGATTACCCGGAATGGACGCTGCTCTTCTGCCTGCTGCAGGACTTGTCGCTGGTCGAGCACATCGACCCGGGCGCCTTGACCCCTGACCGGCCAGAATCAAGTGCCCTGCTGACCTTGCGCGACGCCTGCCGGGAGCTCGAGGACGAGCCCTCGCTTGGCCTGCTCCTCGATCGCATCCAGGGCCATCCCTGCCTTGAGATCGTGCTGCGCGCCCATAGGTATGGAGAGGACATCCGCTTCGATGTCGAGGAGGCACGTACCGAGTTCACCGAAGCTCTCGGCAAGCTCGAGCTGGCGCGGCGAAAAAGCGAGCTCGATGAACTTCGCGCACGCCTCAAGTCCAAGGAAGACCTCGTGGCTTTCAATGAGAAAGTCATGGAGTACAAAAGACTGCAGGGGGCACTTCCAAGCCATTGAGCGGTCACATATAATGCGCGGTTCGATTTTCGGCGGGCATTCAGCGAGTTAACGGGGGCTTGATGGTCAAGAGGCGCAATAAAGTCAAGAAGGTGCAGGCGGCGAAAAAGAAGGCCGGGGCAGTCAAGCGCCTCAAGCTGAAAGGGCGCGCCGCGCGGCCGGCCGCGAAGAAAGTCGCGCGCCACAGGGATACCCGCACCAGCACCCGCGCCGAAACGCGCGCGGTCGCCCGCTCGCTGCTCGCGAAGGCGCGCAAGGTGGTGGCGCCGAAGGCTGCAGCCAAGGGTGCCGTGCCGGCCCCCGCCGGCAAGGCCAAAGCGCCCATCAAGACCAGCGCCAAGGCCGCGCTCGAGCTCCTCGAAGCGAAAGTCGCCGAGGTCAAGACCAAGGGCAAGCGTGGGCGCGGCGGGCGCCGCGGCGGCAAGGACGCGTGGCTGATCCCGGCGGAGCTGCCGAAGGAAGACGCCGAGACGCGCCGCACGCGTCTCAAGAACCTGATCAAGCTCGGCAAGGAGCGCGGCTTCCTCACCTACGCCGAGATCAACGACCACCTGCCCGACGATCTGGTCGATGCCGAGCAGATCGAAGCCATCATCTCCACCTTCGGCGACATGGGCATCCAGGTCTACGACCAGGCGCCCGACCAGGAGACGCTGCTCATCGCCTCCGACGCCCAGCCGGTGGCCCAGCCCGACGAGGACGTCGAGGAGCAGGCCGAGGCGGCGCTGTCGACGGTGGATTCCGAATTCGGCCGCACCACCGACCCGGTGCGCATGTACATGCGCGAGATGGGCTCGGTCGAGCTGCTCACGCGCGAGGGCGAGATCGAGATCGCCAAGCGCATCGAGGAAGGCCTGCGCCACATGATCCTGGCGATCAGCGCCTGCCCGACCACGGTGAAGGAGATCCTCGACCTCGCCGACAAGGTGGAAAAGGACGAGCTGCGCATCGACGAAGTGGTCGACGGCCTGATCGACCCGAACGCCAAGGACGACTTCGATCCGAAGCGCGTCGCCGCCACGCCGGAAGACGAAGAGGCGCAGATCGAAGAGGAAGAGGGCGAGGACGAGGACGAGGAGGCCGCCGAGGCCGCCCAGTCCGCGAGCCTGCTCAAGCTGAAGGGCGAGGCGCTGGAGAAATTCGCGCGCATCCGCCGCCTGTTCGACAAGCTCGGCAAGGCGCTCGAGGCCAAGGGCTCCAAGGACAAGGACTACCTGCGCGCCCGCGAGCAGATCTCGACCGAGCTGATGACCATCCGCTTCACCGCGCGCACCGTCGAGCGGCTGTCGGACAGCGTGCGCAGCCTGGTGGACGAAATCCGCCGCCACGAGCGCGAGATCCACGACATCTCGGTGGAGAAGGCGCAGATGCCGCGCCAGCACTTCATCAAGGTGTTCTCGGGCAGCGAAGGCTCCAAGCGCTGGCTCGCCACCGAGCTCAACACCGAGCATCCCTGGACCGAGTCGCTGCGCCGCGTCGAGCCGTCGGTGCTCGAGCTGCTCTCCAAGATCCAGGCGGTGCAGCAGAAGATCGGCATCCCGGTGCGCGATCTGAAGGACATCAACAAGCAGATGTCGACCGGCGAAGCCAAGGCTCGCCGCGCCAAGCGCGAGATGACCGAGGCCAACCTGCGCCTGGTGATCTCGATCGCGAAGAAGTACACCAACCGCGGCCTGCAGTTCCTCGACCTGATCCAGGAAGGCAACATCGGCCTGATGAAGGCGGTGGACAAGTTCGAATACCGCCGCGGCTACAAATTCTCGACCTACGCCACGTGGTGGATCCGCCAGGCCATCACGCGCTCGATCGCCGACCAGGCGCGCACCATCCGCATCCCGGTGCACATGATCGAAACCATCAACAAGATGAACCGCATCAGCCGCCAGATCCTGCAGGAGACCGGCCAGGAGCCCGATCCCGCGACGCTCGCGCAGCGCATGGAGATGCCCGAGGAGAAGATCCGCAAGATCCTCAAGATCTCCAAGGAGCCGATCTCGATGGAGACCCCGATCGGCGACGACGACGACTCGCACCTCGGCGATTTCATCGAGGACCAGTCGACCATGGCGCCGTCGGACGCGGCGACCTACGCCAGCCTGCGCGACGTGACCAAGGAAGTGCTCGACACCCTTACGCCGCGCGAGGCCAAGGTGCTGCGCATGCGCTTCGGCATCGAGATGTCGACCGACCACACGCTGGAAGAGGTCGGCAAGCAGTTCGACGTCACGCGCGAGCGCATACGCCAGATCGAGGCCAAGGCGCTGAGGAAGCTGCGGCATCCCTCGCGCTCCGAGAGGCTCAAGAGCTTCCTGGATCAAGAAGGGTAGAAAGATCCGGAAAAGGAAAAGGCCGCGAAAGCGGCCTTTTTCGTTTATAAGCCCCCAACAAGGGCCGGTAGCTCAGTTGGTCAGAGCAGGGGACTCATAATCCCTTGGTCGTTGGTTCGATTCCAACCCGGCCCACCAAACAAACGGTTCAGCGAATACGATCGACTTAGGAAGAAGATGCTTATCTGGGGAGTCAGCGAGGCCAAATTGGCTGATCTGGGCCTCGACACGATAGAAGCTACGGCGAAGGACGTTCGAGATCTTGTACGCACCCATGAAATCCGCTATTAGGCATTTTTTTTGCGCGGTCCTTTTGGGGTCCGCAATTACCCGAATACCCCCCGCTGGCTTATCATGATCCGCATGCCCTAGCGGTCGGCCGGGGCGAAGGCTCGGGCGAGCGGAGCGGCGATATGTCCCAGAAAGCCGTCGAAGTCATCCTGATGCGCCAGCTCGCGAGCTACCTCGCGATGCCGATACTGTTGTTCGATCCGGCCGGCACCCTCCTGTTCTACAACGAGCCGGTGGAAGCGATCTCCGGCATGCGCTTTGACGAAACCGGCGAGCTCAAGCTCGAGGAGTGGTCCTCGATGTTGCGTCTGACCGCCGAGGACGGGTCGCCGCTGCCATTGGAGGCGCGCCCCTCGGTGGTCGCCCTGCAGCAGAAGCGGGCCTCGCATCGTGTGTTTTGGATGGTGGGCGCCGACGGCGTTCGCAGAAAGCTGGAAGCGACCGGGTTCCCGCTAGAGGGGCAGGGCGGCCGGCATCTGGGAGCGGTCGTCATCCTATGGGAGGCACAGGCATGAAAGTCACCCTTTGGGGAACGCGCGGCTCGCTGGCTACGCCCGGTCCGGAAACCGTCCGTTACGGCGGCAACACCTCCTGCGTCGAAGTGCGCGGCGCGGACAACACGGTCGTTGTGCTCGACGCGGGGACCGGCATCCGGCGCCTGGGCGGAAGGCTCGGGCCGGACGCGGGCCGCGTGGACGTGCTGTTGACGCACCTGCACATGGATCACATCCAGGGGCTAGGCTTCTTCCGACCGCTGGACCAGAGCGGCCAGGAAGTGCACATCTGGGGGCCGCCGTCCACCACCCTTGATCTGCGCGCGCGCGTCAGCCGCTACCTGTCGCCGCCGCTGTTCCCAGTCCGGCTGCGGGAACTCCCTTGCCGCCTGACGCTGCACGACGTGCCGCTCGCGCCCGAGGAGATTCGGATCGGCGGGTTGCGCATCTCCGCGGCGCTCGTTTGCCACCCCGGCCCGACCGTCGGCTACAGGATCAGCGAAGACGGCGCCACGGTCGCTTACATCCCCGACCACGAGCCGATGCTAGGGGCCGCGCGCTTGCCGTCCTCGGACTGGATCTCGGGTTTCGACCTCGCCGCGCACGCCGACCTGCTGATTCACGACTCCCAATACAGCACGACGCAGTATCCGAAGCACGTCGGCTGGGGGCACAGCACGATCCCGCATGTGGTCGAGTTCGCGGCGCGCACCGGGGTGAAGCGCCTAGTTACCTTCCACCACGATCCGCGGCACGACGACGCAGCACTGGATCGCCTGGTGGACGAGGCGCGCAGCTCGGCCGACCTGCCGTTTGAGATTCTTCCCGGCGTCGAAGGTGCGTGTTTTGAGTGCTAGCGCAGGCAATGCGGCTTTATGGAATAAGGTGGCGCATAGCGTAGAAACGGATTGCCTACGGCTTCAGCCGGCGTTGCTTAATGGTGGGAGGTGGCAAACGAACTGTCACCGGGGCCTGGGAACCCGCGTGGGCGAAGATTCTCATCACCTCACCGTTGCTTACCCTCGCGCGTATGGCGTGCGCGTGATGGGCTTTGGCACAACTGCGGCACACTTCCCGAGGACAAACCGCCGCAATCCACGGCGTGAGGCAGTAACCCGCCCTTGCTATTCCCCTATGAAACGTTGCTGCTGACTGCTGCCGTTCGCTGCCGAGGATTTAACCGTTCGGCCTCATAATCCCTTGGTT